>NZ_CP125957.1:2400000-3600000 GCF_030064125.1 Pseudomonas sp. G2-4
TATGTGCCGCAATCGCATTGCGTCGCAAAGGCATCGAAGTCGATCTTGTCGAACTCAAGACGCAGTGGACCGTCTACGGCGTCGGCATCCTCCAGCAGGGCAACGTCGTGCGTGAGATGGCCAAGCTGGGTGTGTTGGACGGCTATCTGGGCGCCGCCTTCGCGTTCGAGGATGTGACCCTCTCCAACACTGCCGGCGAGCAGTTGGCACGCCTTCCCGGCCAGCGCCTGGCCGGCCCCGAGTACCCAGCCAACGTCGGCATCTCGCGTCTGGCCCTGCATCAAGTCCTCAGTGAAACCACGATTGCCCTGGGCGCCTCGATTCGCCTGGGCCTGAGCGTACAAACGCTGGAACAGGCGGGCGAGGGTGTCGATGTGCTGTTCACCGATAGCAGCCACGGCCGTTATGACCTGGTGGTGGGGGCTGATGGCCTGTACTCCCATCTGCGCGGTTTGCTGTTCGGCGAGCAGTACCAGCCGCGCTTCACTGGTCAATCGGTGTGGCGCTACAACTTTCCACGTACCGCTGGCGTTGATCATCTGGCGACCTTCCAGGGACCCGCCGGCAATGCCGGGCTGGTGCCGCTGGGGCACGACCAGATGTATATGTTCATGACCTCCCATGAGCCCGGTAACCCGAGGATGGACGCCTCCACCCTGGCGTCCGAGATGCGCCAGCGCCTGAGCGGTTTCACCGGCCTGATCGGTGAACTGCGCGAGCAGATCAGCAACAGCGACCTGGTCGTCTACAAACCGCTGGAAGTGGTGTTCGTCAGCGAGCCTTGGTACCGCGGCCGTATCGTGCTGATCGGCGATGCGGTGCACGCCACGACGCCGCACCTGGGTCAGGGCGCTGGCATGGCCATTGAAGATGCGGTTGTGCTGGGCGAGGAGCTGGTCGCCGGTGGCAGCGTCGAACAGCAGCTCGAACGCTTTATGGCGCGCCGTTATGAGCGCTGCAAATTCATCAGCGAAAGCTCGGAGCTGGTGGGTGAAAAGGAAACTGCCCACGACAGCAGCTTTGACCGGGTCGGCTTGGTCAGGCGGATGATCGAGTTCACGGCAGTGGCCATCTGAGGCTCCGGCAGGACTGATTTCGCTCTCCCATGGATGTTTCATGCCCGCGCAGGCTTGGCCTGGCTCGCCAGCGGGCGCTGTTTACCAGAAGAGCTGACATACAACAACAATAAAGAGGGTTACTTCGATGGCTACTCGCAAGTTCGCTGCCTCGCGGCGCGTCCCCTTCACCCTGACCCTCGCGGCCAGCCTGGGGCTTGGCGCTTCGGCTGCCCAGGCGTTTCAGATCGATTCCGGCAATCCCGATCTCAGCTTGCGCTGGGACAACACGCTGAAGTACAGCGCGGCCTGGCGCCTGAAGGACCCCAGCAGCAAGCTCAGCCAGGGGCAGACGGCGCTGAACCAGAATGACGGCGATAACAACTTTGGAAAAGGGCTGATCTCCAATCGCCTGGATATTCTTTCCGAACTGGACATCGGCTTTCACGACTTCGGCGCTCGCCTGAGCGGTGCGGCCTGGTATGACACCGTGTACCAGGACAGCAACGACAATAACGACGCCGCCAGTGCCAACCAACGCTCGGTCGGCTTCGACGAATTCACCAGCGACACGCGTCATCTGCATGGTGGCGATGGTGAAATACTGGACGCCTTTGTCTACTGGAACGGTGAACTGGCCGAGCGTGCCATGTCGGTTCGTGTGGGGCGCCACGGCCTGATCTGGGGTGAGAGTCTGTTCTTCGGTGCCAATGGCATTGCCGGTGCCATGGCGCCGGTGGACGTGGTCAAGGCGCAATCAGTGCCCAATACCCAGTTCAAGGAAATCACCCGGCCGGTCAATCAGCTATCGACCACTTACCAACTGACCGATGACATGTCGCTGGGCGCGTTCTACCAGTTTGAGTGGGAAGAGACTCGCCTGCCCGGCTCCGGAAGCTACTTTTCTACCAGCGATACCCTCGGCGAAGGCAATGAGCGGCTGATCGTTGGCGGGCCATTCCCGCCTTTCCTTGGTGGTAATGCCAATAGCCCGGCAGCGTTCTTCCATGGCAAAGACAAGAAAGCCAGAAGCTCCGGCCAAGGCGGACTGCAGCTCAAATACACGACCGGGACCGTGGATTACGGCCTGTACGCGCTCCAGTATCACGAGAAAACCCCAACGCTGTATATGAAACCGAATGCCACCGGGCCTGACTTCAGTACCGGGAAAATCGGTGAGTACTCCTGGGTTTACCCGGAAGATATTCGTGTCCTGGGCGCCAGCTTCGCCACCACTGTCGACGAATACAGCTTTGCCGGTGAGGCATCGACGCGCTGGAACATGCCGTTGGTATCCAGTGGCCAGACGGTCCTGCCGGGCGTCGAGGCGGACAACAACGATGACGCTCTGTACGCCGTTGGCCGTACGGCCCATGTCAACCTCAACGTACTGGCATCGCTGGGGCCTTCCTTCATCGCCAATGAAGCCAGCCTGATCGGGGAGGTGGCCTGGAACCGAGTGCTGTCCGTGACCAAGAACCGCGCAGCCCTGGACCCCAACTCAACGGATGACGGCCTGGGCCTCAAATTGGTGTACACGCCTACCTATCGGCAGTTCTTCCCGGGTGTGGATATCGGTATTCCGATGGGCATCAGCTACTTCCCCATGGGTAAGTCGGCCGCGGTCAGCGGGTTCGGCCCGGATAAAGGCGGCGACATGAACATTGGTATCACCGCTACCTATCTGGACCAGGTGACCTTTGGGCTGACCTATACCCACTTCTACGGACCCGAGGACACCACCCTCGACGCTGCCAACCACTTTAACTACAAGCAGTCGTTGAAGGACCGGGACTACCTGGCTTTCTCCGTCAAGACCACGTTCTAAGAGGATTCGCGCATGACCATTCAGTTCACTCTAAAGGCCTTGTGCTTAACCCTGCTGGCCGCCGCCGCGCCGATGACCTTGGCCGCCAGCGTTGAACAAGCGGCTGAGCTGGGCAAGACCCTGACACCCTTCGGTGCAGAGAAAGCCGGTAATGCCGACGGCAGCATTCCGGCCTGGGATGGCGGCTACACCAAGGTCGATCCGGCTTACAAACCGGGGGGCAAGCGTAGCGATCCGTTTGCCGCGGACAAACCGTTGTACAGCATCACCGCCCAGAACCTGGCCAAGTACGCCGACAAGCTCAGCGACGGCACCAAGGAGCTGTTCAAGCGCTTCCCGGACACCTATCGCATCGATGTGTATCCGACCCGGCGCACGGCGGCCGCGCCGCAGTGGGTCTATGACAACACGCTCAAGAATGCGACCCGCGCCAAACTGGTCACCAGCAGCGCCGGCCTGATCCCTGATGGTGCCTATGGCGGGATCCCGTTTCCGATTCCACAGAACGGCACCGAAGCCATCTGGAACCACCTGCTGAACTGGCGTGGCACCTCGGTGGCGGCGCATTTTCGCCACTATCTGATGACGGCCGACGGCAACCAGGTGATGACCAGCGACGGCCTGTTGACCCAGGAGATGCCCTACTACTTCGAGGAGGGCGGCCCAGAGAACTACTCGGGCGACTACTGGCAGGTGCACTTTGTCAATTCCGGCCCGGCGATTCGTGCCGGCGAGCAAATCCTGGGGCGGGAGAACATCAATGGTGACAAATCCCAGGCCCATGTCTATTTGAGCGGCCAGCGCCGAGTGCGCACGCTGCCCAACGCTTGCTGCGATACCCCTACGCCGTCCACTGCCGGGGTCATGTCCTTCGACGAACTGTTCGTGTGGCAGGGACGTACGGACCGGTTCGACTGGAAACTGGTGGGCAAGCAGGAAATGTATGTTCCCTACAACACGAACAAGGTGCAGGCGGCCGCCCGGCCGGAAGACCTGTTCGCCAAGCACCATCTGAATCCTGACTACGTGCGTTGGGAGTTGCACCGCGTTTGGGTAGTCGAGTCGACGTTGGCCGCCGGCAAGCGTCACCAGTTGCCCAAAGGCCGCTACTACCTCGACGAAGACACGTGGCAAGCCCTGCTCGGCGACCGTTGGGACGCCAGCGGCCAACTGGCCAAGACCCTCTGGTCGCTGCCTTCCGTATTGCCCGACCTGCCAGGCCTGGTGCAACTGTCGGCCGGTTTCTATGACCTGACCTCCGGCGCGTGGTTTATCCAGAACCTCTACGCCGGATTGCCGGAGCAGTATCACGCGGTCGATCGCTACAAGGCCTCCGAGTTCTCGCCAGCGGCGATGGCCGGGCGCGGCGTGCGTTGAGTCTGAGCTGAGCGTGAAGGGCAGGCCTGTTGGCCTGCCCTTGGGGTGCGAGTGTTTTTCCGAGGTGGGTTATGAACAGAATCAGTCAGGCGGGCGCCTTGCTCTTGGCCTTGTATTTGCCCTTCGCCACGAGCGAATGCCTGGCAGGGCCCAACACCGTGGGCGCGCCGCTGAACACCCCGGCCATGGTGGTACCGGCTGCGCAGAAGAGCGTGTTGCTCGATCTGGCGCGGGCCGGCACACGTGTGGTGGCCGTGGGCGAGCGTGGCTTGGTGCTGCTTTCCGACGACAACGGGCAAAGCTGGCGTCAGGCATCGGTGCCGGTATCGGTCAGCCTGACGGCGGTGCAGTTCGTCGACGCGCAACAGGGTTGGGCCGTTGGTCACGCTGGCGTGGTATTGGTCACGCGTGATGGTGGCGAGCACTGGACGTTGCAACTCGACGGCGCACGCGCGGCGCAGCTCGAACTGGAAACAGCCAAGGCCGACCAGGCCACGGCTGCCAATCTGGATGACGCATTGGCCCGCGTACAAAATGCCGAGCGTCTCGTCGCCGATGGTGCGGACAAGCCCTTCCTGGCGCTCGAATTCATCGATGCACAACATGGGCTGATCGTGGGTGCCTACGGGCTGGCGCTGTGGACCGCCGATGGCGGCGCCACCTGGCAGTCGCGGATGGGGCACATCGCCAACCCGAACGGGATGCACCTGTACGCCATCAGTCACGAGGGTTCGCGCTGGTTCCTGGCTGGCGAGCAGGGCTATTTGGCGCGTTCGGATGACGACGCGGTTTCGTTCAGTCAGCTGCAAAGCCCTTACGAAGGCAGCTTCTTCACCCTGCAGAGCCGCGCCGATGGCGCCCTGTTGGTGGGCGGTCTGAGGGGCAACGCCTTTATCTCCAAGGATGGTGGCGACAGCTTCCAACGCCTGTCAGTGCCCATGCCGATTTCATTCAACGACGCCACCCGCCTGGCCGACGGCCGGGTGCTCCTGGTCAACCAGAGCGGCGTGCTGTTTCGCAACGGCGAGCAGACCGGGGCGGCGCTGCTACCACTGGGCAAGCCCTTGGGCAGGCCCGTTTCAAGTCTGGTCGAGGCCGCCGATGGCAGCCTGATCGTCGCCGGTTTCACTGGGCTGCAGCGTATTGCGCAGCCATCCACTGCCGCTTCGGAGTGAGGTTATGACGTCCCCTAGCAATTTCACCCCGTCGCCTTTGAATGCCTTCGATGATTTTGATCCGCGTTCCGGCTCGGTACTCGAACGAGCCCTGTTCAACCATCGCCTGTGGGTGCTGCTGTTGTGCCTGGCGACCACGCTGGTGCTCGGTTGGCAGTCCAGCCGTGTCGAGCTGAACGCCAGCTTCGAAAAAATGATCCCCACCCAGCATCCGTACATTGCCAATTACCTTGAGCACCAACAGGAACTGAGCGGGCTGGGTAACGCGGTGCGCATCGCCGTGGTCAACAAGCGGGGTGACATCTACGACAGCGCCTACCTCAAGACCCTGCAGGCGTTGAGCGACAAAATCTATCTGCTGCCCGGCGTCGACCGTGCGTACATGAAGTCGCTATGGACACCGGCCACGCGCTGGGTGGCGGTGACCGAAGCGGGCCTGGACGGTGGACCGGTGATTCCGGACAACTACGATGGTGGCGACGCCAGCCTCGCGGCATTGCGGCGCAATGTGCAGTTGTCCAACGAGATCGGCCAGTTGGTGGCTTTCGACCACGCTTCGAGCATCATCCATGTACCGCTGCTGCAGCGCACCCCCGACGGCCAGCCGCTGGACTACACCAAGCTGTCGCAACAACTGGAGTCGCTGCGCAGCCAGTACCAGAGCGATAGCATCGACATTCGTATCACTGGTTTCGCCAAGAAAGTCGGTGACCTGATTGCCGGTCTGCGGCAGATCCTGATGTTCTTTGCCGTGGCCATCCTGATCACCGCCGTGGTGCTCTACTGGTATACCCGCTGCATCCGCAGCACCTTGCTGGTGGTGTTCTGCTCGCTGGTGGCGGTGGTCTGGCAGCTCGGCCTGCTGCCGTTGCTGGGCTATCAACTGGATCCCTATTCGGTGCTGGTGCCGTTCCTGGTGTTTGCCATTGGCATGAGCCATGGCGCACAGAAGATGAACGGCATCATGCAGGACATCGGTCGTGGCATGCACCGTGTGGTCGCCGCGCGCTTCACCTTTCGTCGTCTGTTCCTCGCCGGTCTCACCGCGCTGCTCTGCGACGCGGTGGGCTTTGCGGTGCTGATGATCATCAAGATCCAGGTGATCCAGGACCTGGCGATGATCGCCAGTATCGGTGTGGCCGTGCTGATCTTCACCAATCTGATCCTGTTGCCGGTACTGCTTTCCTATGTGGGTGTCAGCCGCCGTGCTGCGCGGCTGAGTTTGAAAAGCGAGCACGCCGAACAAGCCGGCCAGAATCGCCACGGGTTCTGGCGCTTCCTCGACCTGTTCACCCAGCGTCGCTGGGCTGCGCTGTGCATTGCCCTGAGCCTGGCACTGGCGACTGTCGGCTTCGTGGTCAGCCTGCAATTGAAAGTCGGCGATCTCGACGCCGGTGCCCCGGAGTTGCGGGCTGACTCGCGCTACAACCAGGATGATGCGTTTCTGACCCAACATTACGGCGCCAGCAGCGATCTGTTCGCGGTCATGATCAAGACGCCGGCCAGTGCCTGTTCGCGCTACGACATCCTGAGCAAGGTCGATGCCCTCGACTGGCAATTGCGCACCTTGCCAGGCGTGGATTCGACCAACTCCCTGGCGTTGCTTAACCGTCGGATGCTGGTCGGCCTCAGTGAAGGCAGCCCGAAGTGGTACGAGCTGCAGAACAACCAGGCGATGCTCAACATGGTCACCGCCGGGGCGCCGCGCGGGCTGTACAACGAGGACTGCAGCCTGCTGACACTGTATGTCTACCTCTCCGACCACAAGGCGCAGACCCTGACCCGGCTGGTGGAGCATGTCGAACAGTTCGCTGCGGCGAACAATACCGACGAGGTGCAGTTCCTCCTTGCCGCTGGCAACGCCGGGATCGAGGCCGCGACCAATATCGTGGTCAGTCAGGCCAATCGCGAAATGTTGTTCTGGGTCTACGGCGCGGTGATCCTGCTGTGCCTGATTACCTTCCGCTCCTGGCGCGCCACGATCTGTGCGGTGATTCCACTGATGCTCACCTCGATCCTCTGTGAAGCGCTGATGGTCTGGCTGAACATCGGCGTCAAGGTCGCGACCCTGCCGGTCATCGCCCTTGGCGTGGGCATCGGTGTCGACTACGCGCTGTACGTGATGAGCATCCTGCTCGGTCATATGCGCCAGGGCACAAGCCTGTCGGAGTCGTATTACCGGGCACTGCTGTCCACCGGCAAGGTGGTGATGCTGACCGGTGTGACCCTGGCTATCGGTGTTGCCACCTGGATGCTTTCGCCGATCAAGTTCCAGGCCGACATGGGCGTACTGCTGGCCTTCATGTTCGTCTGGAACATGGTCGGTGCGCTGGTTCTGCTGCCGGCCCTGGCTCACTTCCTGTTGCCAAGCAAGCGTGTCAGCAAGGGGCAGGTCGAGCCTGAGTTCCGGGATGAGGCCAGTCGTCCGGTGAATGTACCGCTGATGGCCGCCACGGCGGAGGAGGCCAAGGTATCGCGCTCGCCGAGCAAGAAGACTTCCGGTCACGTTCAAACAGCGGCTAATCCAGTCGCGCCATAACAAGAAAGGACTTTGCCATGCCTCGTCTGTACCTGTTTCAGCAGCCTCTCTGGCTTGACCTTATTGCCGGCCTGAGCGCCTTCGGTATGGCGTTTTGCGCGGCCCAACCCTCGGAGGTGCACGATGAACGTTGAACGCCAGGCGGGTTTGCCGCAGTCGTTATTGCTGTTGCTCGGCAGTTGCCTGCCGGTACTGGGGGCGGTGTTGCTGGCACCTGTGCTGCCGCGTATGCAGGAGCATTTTGCCGACACACCGGGTGTGGCCGTGCTGGTGCCCGTCGCCTTGACGCTACCGGCGCTGATGATTGCCCTGCTGGCCCCCGTCGCGGGGATCATCGCCGACCGGCTCGGGCGCAAGCCGTTGCTGATCGGCGCCATGTTCCTCTACACCCTCTGTGGCGTGCTGCCGCTCTGGCTGGAGTCGCTGCAGGCCATTGTGATCAGCCGCGCCGGCATCGGTTTGGCCGAGGCGGCGATCATGACCTGCTGCACCACGATGATGGGCGACTACTACAGCGGTGCGCGACGTGAACGCATGTTCGCCCTGCAGATGGTCGCCACCTCGCTGGCGGCGGCGATTTTCATTGCCGTCGGTGGCGTGCTCGGCGAGCACGGCTGGCGTACACCGTTTTCCCTGTATGGGCTGGGACTGGTGCTTCTGCCGCTGATGGTCTGGTTGCTGTGGGAGCCGCGTGCGCGTGTTGTAGCAACGGCAACGGCAACGGCGGTAAGACGGGCGTTCCCCTGGCGCGTCCTCGCACCGCTGTATGGCCTGGCCTTCCTGACGGGCTTGAGCCTGTTCATCGTGCCGGTACAAGTCGGTTTCCTGCTCAACCTGCTGCATGTCGACGGCGCGCAGCAGATCGGTTTGACCATGGGCGCCAGCCAGCTCGGCGTGCTTGCCGGCGCCTTGGGTTTTCGCTTGCTCAGCGGGGTGCCGGCGCACCGGAAAATGTTCCTGGCTTTCGCCACGGCGGCTATCGGTGGCGGGCTGATGGCGGTGGCCGGCAGTCATGGGCTGGTGGTCATTGCCGTACTGATCAATGGCCTGGGTATCGGCCTGATGATGCCGACCCTGCTCACCTGGATCATGTCCCTGGTCGACTTCCATCAGCGCGGCCGAGCTGCCGGCGGCTTCACGTCGATGTTCTTTGCCGGTGAGTTCGTCAGCCCGCTGGTGGTGCTGGCTATCACCGGTGGGATGAGCAGCGCTTTGCCGGCCGCGCTGGGGATCGTTGCGGGCGTTCAACTCTTGGTGGCCTTGGCTTGCATTCGGTTGCGTGGCCGCGGAGCTGCTTTTTCCGCCACTGTCGCCGTGGACCCTGATCGCTGATCTGCCCATACGACGTTTTATCAAAATAAGAACAACGAGGAGATCATCATGAATTACTTGCTCAACACCTGGTACATCGCTGGCTGGGCAGACGAGCTGGTGCCGGGGGCGCTGCTTGGGAGAACCATTGTCGAGCGGCCGATCCTGTTCTTTCGCGACAGCCTGGGCGTGGTCCAGGCAATCGATGATCGCTGCCCACACCGGTTTGCCCCACTGCGCATGGGCAAGATTGTCGGCGACAGCGTTCAATGCCCGTACCACGGATTGCGTTTCGATGGTCATGGCCAATGCACTCACAATCCCCATGGCGAAGGCAATATCCCCAAGGCCGCCTGTGTGCGCTCGTTTCCTGTTGTCGAGCGCCATGCCGCGATCTGGGTCTGGCTTGGCGATCCGGCACTGGCCAGCGATGCGCTGATCCCTGACTTTTCCTTTTTCGAGCAGGCGCCAACCCATGCCAAGGGCAATGGGTATTTGCCTACCCGCGCCCACTACGAGCTGCTGTCGGACAACATCATGGACCTGAGCCATGTTGATTTCCTGCACCCCGGTACGCTGGGTGGCGGAGCGTTGTCACGGGTGCGCGCCAGCGTTGAGGAGTTGCCCAATGATCGCGTGCGCATCAGTTGGTGGGCCCCTGACGACGTGCCCCCGCCAGCTTTCGGCGCGCATCTTGAAGACCCGACTCGAGCAGACGTCTGGGCCGAGGTTATCTGGCATGCGCCAGGCCTGATGTTACTGGGCAGTGGCGCCACCGCCCCAGGACGCCCGAGGGAGGAGGGGCCCGTTACCTGGAACTTGCACCTGATGACCCCACAGGACGCGACGAATACCCATTACTTCTTCGCCAACACGCGCAGTTTCGAGCAGCACAATGAACAGTTGAATGCCTTCGTCCAGAAGATGTTGATCGGCATTTTTTCCGATGAAGACAAACCCATGGTCGAGGCTCAGCAGCGTCAGATTGGCGAGGTTGAATTGCTTGGCCTTAACCCTGTGTTGCTGCCGGTCGATGCCGGTGCCGTGCGCTGCCGACGTGTCCTGCGTCGACTGATTGAGGCTGAGCGGGCAACGGTTGAAGCCCGGCAGTGACCCAACTGTCGTTCTAAAGAGAGGAATTGCGATGAGTTTTCTACGCAACGTCTGGTATGCAGCCGCCTGGGGCGTCGAGGTCAAGACCGGGACGCTGTTCCAACGAACCCTGCTCAATGAGCCTGTGGTGTTTTTCCGTGATACCCAAGGCAGCGCTCAAGCCATTGCCGATCGCTGCCCACACCGTTTCGCACCCCTGGGCATGGGCGTGCTCAAGGGCGATGCGGTGCAGTGTCCGTACCATGGCCTGGCGTTTGATGGCAGCGGCACCTGCGTGCATAACCCTCACGGCGATGGTGCGATTCCCCGGGCCGCCAAGGTCAAGGCCTATCCCCTGGTCGAACGCCATAGCTTGTTGTGGATCTGGATGGGCGATACGCGTCTGGCCGACGCAACGCTGATCCCTGATTTCAGTTGCATGGACGATGACCATTGGTATGTCGGCAAACGCTATTTGCACGCCAAGGCCAACTACGTGTTGGAAACCGACAACATCATGGACCTGAGCCATATCGAGTTTCTGCATCCCAGCACGTTGGGTGGCGATGGCGTCAAAGGTGCGCTGACCAGCGTGCTGGAGGAGGGCAACACCGTCTGGTCGAACCGGCAGACGATTGCCGAAATCTTGCCGGATTTTCTCTACAACGCCTGGAACATCCCGCTGAACACCCCGGTGGATCGGTGGATCGATGTGCGTTGGGATGCCCCTGCGAACATGATGCTCTTTTCCGGCGCGGTGGCGACAGGCCGTCCAAGGGAAGAGGGCGTTTCGACGCCGATTCCGCACTTGTTCACCCCGGAGACGGAGACCACGACTCACTACTGGTTCTCCATGTGTTTTCCCAAGGCGATGGGCGAGTTTGCCGAGGGATTGGCAGAGCAGCAGGCAGCCGCTATCAATCAGCCTTTTCACGATGAAGACCTGCCGATGCTCGAGGCTCAGCAGCGGATGATAGGCGATACGTCTTTCTGGGATTTGAAGCCGGTCTTGTTGATCGGCGACGCCGGAGCCGTTCGAGCCCGTCGTGTACTCGACCGTTTGATCGCCGCTGAACAACAAGCGGGTGCCCGGTGATGATCGCTGTCGTCGTGACCCGCAAGCGCCTCGAAGCCGAAGGCATCTACAGCTTTGAATTGGCCGCGGTCGATCATCGCCCGCTGCCGGCTTTCAGTGCCGGCTCGCACATCGACGTGCATTTGCCCAACGGCTTGGTTCGCCAGTATTCGCTGTGCAATCACCCCGAAGAGCACCACCGCTACCTGTTGGGCGTGTTGCTCGACCCGGCGTCTCGCGGCGGTTCGCAGGCCATGCACGAGCAAGTGCACGAAGGCAGCCGGCTGAGTATCAGTGAGCCACGCAATCTGTTCCCGCTGGAGCATGGGGCAGGGTACAGCCTGCTGTTCGCTGGTGGTATTGGCATCACGCCGATCCTTTGCATGGCCGAGCGCCTGGCCCAGAGCGGCGCTGCTTTCGAGCTGCACTATTGCGGCCGTTCAGCTGAACGCATGGCCTTTATTGAGTACATCCGCCATTCGCCATTTGCCCACCGTGTGCATGTCCATGTCGACGATGGTGAAGGGTCCCAGCGTCTCAACGCCGCTCGGGTTTTATCCGCGCCGACCCGCGACCGTCACCTGTATGTCTGTGGTCCCAGCGGCTTCATGGAGCACGTGCTCGGCACGGCGCGCGAGCAGGGCTGGACCGAGGCGCAATTGCACCGGGAGTACTTTGCCGCCGCCGCTGTCCCGGCCCCCGAGGCGGGAGGTTTTGAGGTGCAGCTGGCCAGCACCGGACAGTGCCTGCAAGTGCCTGCCGATCGCAGCGTGGCACAGGTGCTTTTGGAGGCCGGTATCGATATTCCCTTGTCCTGCGAACAGGGTATCTGCGGTACCTGCCTGACGCGCGTACTGGAAGGCGAGCCGGAGCATCGCGACATGTTCCTGACCGATGCCGAGAGGGCCCGCAACGACCAGTTCACGCCTTGCTGCTCACGTGCCAAGAGCGCGCGACTGGTTCTGGATCTTTAAGCCCGTTGGCAAACTGATTGAGGAGTCGAACATGCAACAACTTCCAGGTTTCAAACGAGTGGTCACCGGGCACGATGCCCAGGGCCAGGCGGTGGTCGCGCTCAGCGGACCGACGCCCAATAGTTTCCCGCTCAAGGCGGTACCCGGCACGGTCTTCCATGAGATCTGGAACAGTGGCGCCAGCCCGGCCGTGCTGGATAACGGCAATGATCCCACCAGCAAGCCGCTTCAGTTGAGTCCGGCACCGCAGGGCAGTGTGATCCGCGTGGTGGATATTCCGCCCGACAGCGTGCAGAACCAGGTCAGTGCCGAAGATGCCGCAGCGGCCTTCGCTGAAATCGGCCAGGCCCATGCCGGCACGGGGCAGGCTGATTCCAAGCACAAGCTGATGCACCGTACCGAAACCCTCGATTACGGCGTGGTCACGGAGGGCGAGGTCTGGCTGGTGTTGGATGGCGAGGAGGTGCATCTCAAACGTGGGGACATCGTCGTGCAACGAGGCACCAATCACGCCTGGAGCAATCGCACCGAGCAGATGGCACGCATGCTGTTCGTGCTGCTCGATGGCCGCTTCGCCCCTGAACTGCAAGGAGAACAAGCATGAAGCTGAGCACCCTCAAGGATCACAGTCGCGACGGTCGCTTATTGGTGGTATCGCGCGACCTGGCGTGGGCGGTGGATGCCAGCGATATTGCCGCGACGCTGCAGGAGGCCATCGATCATTGGTCAAGCGTCGAGAGCGCATTGCGCGCCCGCTATGACGCCTTGAACGAGGGCACGCAGGCAAGTGCCTTTGCCTTCGATCCACAGCAGGTCGCTGCACCGTTGCCGCGTGCCTGGCAGTGGTTGGATGCGTCGACGTTCCTCAGTCACGGGGAGCGGATGCAGAAGGCTTTTGCGCTTGATCCCATCGAAGGCGTTGAACACACACCGCTGATGTATCAGGGCTGCGGCGACGATTTCCTGGGGCCCCACGACGATATCGCGCTACCCAGTGAAGCCCATGGCATCGACTTCGAAGGCGAGTACGCGGTGCTGGTCGATGATGTGCCCATGGGCTGCTCGGCAGAAGAAGCCGCCAGCCATATTCGACTCATCCTGCAAGTCAACGATGTCAGCCTGCGAGCGCTAGCACCCCGTGAAATGAAGACCGGCTTTGGTTTTATCCAAGCCAAATCCTCCTCAAGTTTTGCTCCAGTGGCGATTACTCCTGACGAGCTGGGCGATGCCTGGCGCGACGGGCGTGTGCATCTGCCGCTGAGGGTGGATTGGAATGATCAGTGGTTTGGTCATGCCCATGGCGGCGCCATGCACTTTGGTTTTCATCAGTTGATCGCCCACGCAGCGCTGACCCGGCGCCTCAGGGCGGGCAGCCTGATTGGTTCCGGCACCGTTTCCAATGCCGATCCCAGCGTTGGCGCTGCCTGCATTGCCGAACGTCGTGCCGTCGAGATGATTGAGCAAGGTGCACCACAAACGCCGTTCATGCGCTTCGGTGATCGCGTGCGCATGGAAGTCTTCGATCAGCATGGGCAGTCAGTATTCGGGGCGATAGACCAGCGCGTCGTGCGAGGAGACCTGCCATGCGCGTGATGATTACCGGGGCCAATGGTTTTATCGGGCGGGCACTGGTGAAACGATTGCTTGAAACCAATGAGTTACGCGGCCGGCCGATCAGCGCCTTGATACTGCTGGATAAAGAACTGGTGGGATTTGCCGAGGACAAACGCCTGCGCCGGCATTGCGGCAGCGTTACCGACGCGGCGTTGTTGCGTCGTGCGCTGGCCGATGGCATCGACGTGGTTTTCCACCTGGTAAGCATCCCGGGCGGGGCAGCCGAGGAGCACTACGCTCTCGGCTACCAGGTCAACCTGTTGGCGAGCCTGGAGTTGCTTGACCAATTGCGCGAACAGCCCGGCGCACCGGTGCTGGTGTATGCCAGTAGCGTGGCGGTATACGGCGGCGACCTGCCGACGCGCATCGACGAGCGTGCCGCAACACGCCCGCAACTGAGTTACGGCGCGCACAAGGTGATGGTGGAAATGGCCCTCAACGACCTGGCCCGACGAGGCGAGGTGGATGGCCGCGCCGTGCGCCTGCCTGGCATTGTCGCGCGTCCACGTGAACCCAATGGACTGCGCTCGGCGTTCATGAGCGATCTGTTGCACGCCTTCGCCGAAGGCCAGCCGTATCGCTGCCCGGTATCGCCGCAGGCACAGGCCTGGTGGATGTCCGTGAGGTGTTGCGTGGATAACCTGTTACGGGCCGCCGAACTGCAGGCAGACGAGATCGGTGATTCGCGCATCTGGCAATTGCCGCTGCTGCACCTGTCCATTGCCCAGGTCATCGATGCCCTGACTGCTGCCTACGGCCAGGAGCGCCGCGCGTTGATCAGCTTCGCGCCGGATGCCGGATTGGAAGCGTTGTTCGGCAATTTTCCGGCGATGAAAACCCCCCAGGCCCGCGCCCTTGGCTTTCGTCATGACGGCTCTGCCGGCGCCTTGATCCGCAACAGTTTGAATTCTGCTACCCCGGCGCGCCGTACGCGCGGGCGAGCGACGACCGGAGTGACCGAACATGCAATCGACTAAACGCCGTCTGGTGGACCTGTCCGTTACCCTGGACAACAACCCCTACACCGATCCACCGCCGTTGCTGCCGAAAATCGACTACATGGACCACCAACAAGGCTGGCCGGAGATGGCCGCGATGTTTCCCGGCCTGTCCAAGGAGCAAATGCCCGGTGATGAGTCCTGGGCTGCCGAACGCCTGCAGATTACCACCCACAGCGGCACGCATATGGATGCGCCCTGGCATTACGCCTCGACCACCGACGGCGGCAAGCCGGCTTTCGGCATCGACGAACTGCCGTTGGACTGGTGCCTGCAACCCGGCGTGAAACTGGACTTCCGTCATCTGCCGGATGGCCATGTGGTCAGCGCCGCCCAAGTGCAAGCCGAGCTGACACGCATCGGTCACGCGCTACAGCCACTGGACATTGTCCTGGTCAACACCCGCGCCGGCGCATTGTTCGGCCAGCCGGGGTATCTGGATGCCGGGGTGGGCATGGGCCGCGAGGCGACGTTGTATCTGTTGGAGCGCGGCGTGCGCGTGGTTGGCACTGATGCCTGGAGCTGGGATGCGCCCTTCAAATACACCCGCGAGCGCTTCGCCGCCACGGGGGACGCCTCGATCATCTGGGAAGGACACAAGGCCGGGCGCGACATCGGTTACGGTCAGATGGAGAAACTGGCCAACCTCGAGTGCCTGCCTGCCAACGGTTTCCAGGTGTCCTGTTTTCCCTACAAGATCAGGCACGCCTCGGCCGGTTTCGTCCGCGCCGTGGCGATTTTCGAGGAGTGAGCCTGCACGAAGTGTTAGGGGGCGGATGACATGCACGACGATAAGCCTCTTCGGGTTGCCTCTGTGCTTGAGCCCGCAATACAGCCTGCGGCCACGGTGTTGACGATGGTCGACCCGCGATGGACATTGTTTGTTCGCGTCGCGGCGGCTGGAAGTCTCAGTAAGGCGGCCGTCCTGCTGGATATGCCTCAGTCCATGGTGAGTCGAGGTATTGCCCAGCTCGAATCACAGTGTGGCGAGCGGCTGTTTCATCGCACCGGACGTGGGGTGGTCCTGACCGAATTCGGGGAGCAGTTGCTGCCTTGCGTATCGAGTCTGATCGCGGACGCTGAAGGCCTTGTCGATGACATTCGTAACCGGCGTGGAAAACCGCTGGGCGAGGTGGTCGTCGGCATGCTGCCTTCTGCGGTACGGCGGTTTGCGGGAACGCTTTTTGCGGCCGTGCAAGCACAGATGCCAGGCGTGCGGTTGCACCTGATCGAGGGCGCAAGTGCTCAACTTGAAGAGCAGTTGCATGACGGTCGTCTCGATATGGCGTTGGTGCTGCGCGAGAATGAAGCCAGCATCGGCGAGGCGTATCTGCTGGCCAGGCTGCCGCTGCACTTGGTAGGGCCCTCCACCGACCCCATCTTCGCTCATCGAGACATCGCGCTGAAGCAGTTATCCGGATTGCCATTGGTGGTACCCGGGCGGCCCCATTTGCTCAGGGCCAGGCTCGATCACCTGGCGGTCGAGCAGGCCATGGAGTTGTGCGTCGCCGTGGAAGCCGATTCCGTCCAACTCCAGTATGAAGTCGTTGCGGCGGGCGGCGGCTATGCGATTGCCTCGGTGCTACCGGGCTCGTTGGATCAACGGTTGATGTCCTCGCGCATTGTCGACCCCGTTCTTGAGCGTTTTGTCGTGCTTGCCGAATCTCCCCGCCGCCCTGTGACCCGTGCCTCCCGTGAAGTACGACGGTTGATCTGCAACCTGGCCATGCCATCGATTTGAGCGATAGCTGCTTTCGACTCCGAGCAGTATTCGGCGTGGTGCGTGCCTCGTAGGGTGTCAGTCAATCAATGGCTGATACCCGATTGCGAGGTGAGCGACATGCATGATTCCCCAGTGCCCCCAGTAATTGCCCCGACGCTGTTTCTCAGCGACGCCGATGTGGCCTCGCTCTGTGACTGGAGCGCAGCCGTTGCCGCGCTCGCCGAGGCGTATGCCTGCCCCACATCCGATGCCATGGTGCCGCCTCGGTCCATGGCCCGGGGCGACGGGATCTGGCTGCGCAGCTTGACGGCGGTGCCCCCCGCGGGCGGCCATATGGGTTGCAAATTGATCGCCGCCTCCATGCGCGCCCGTTGCGCCAGCTATCTGATCGCGTTGTTCAATCAGCAAACCATGGCCCTCAGTGCGTTGATCGACGGCAACCGGGTGACCGGGTTGCGCACGGCTGCAACCGCCACACTGGCGGTGGATCTGCTGGCGCCCCGGCGGGCCCTGCGGGTTGGCGTGATCGGGGCGGGGTTTGAAGCGCGTGGTGCGCTTGACTGCCTCAAGGCTGTGCGGGATGTGGCCCAGGTTCGGGTGTTCAGTCCAACGCCTGCGAGCCGTGAGCGTTTTGCCGAAAGCTTCAGGCCAGCGCTGGATATCCAGGCGGTCAGCAGCGCACAGGAGGCGGTGCAGGATTGCGATGTAGTGATTTGTGCCGCACGCAGCCGTGACGAATCGCCCGTGTTGCTGGGGGAGTGGCTGCCCGCGGGCGTTACGGTCGTGTCATTGGGTTCCACTTTGCCGGAGCAACGGGAAGTTGACCCGGTGACGATGGAACGCGCTGTTTGCATCGTCGCTGATATGCCGCAAGAGGTGCTTCACGATACCGGTGACGCCATTGCTGCGATCAGTGCCGGTGTTTATGTCGCGGACAAATTGGTCGCGCTGGCGGACCTGGTCGCGGGCCGTGTCACACCGCGTCGAAACGCAAGCGACATCGTCCTCTACAAGTCGGTGGGCTCGGCGCTGCAGGATGTCGTCATTGCACAAGCGCTGTACGAGCGCGCCAAGCAACAAGGCCTCGGCATCGAGCTGCCCGCCAGCATTGTCCCTGTCTCGAAATAACCCCTCCACTGTTCGAAGGAAAATCATCATGGCCACTTACAAGAAAGCCGATGCCCGTGCCTGGGCCCGTGAAAACCTGGTTGGCTGCTCGGCAGTCACCATCCCCAGCTTCAGCGCCGACCTCAAGCGCCTTAATGAGCGCGGCATACGCCACGACATAGAGCATACGGTTGGCCTCGGCTACAGCAGCACATTGCTGTGCAGCGAGCTGGCGATCTCCGTCCAGGAAAACGCTCAGTTCACCGCTTGGGCCCGAGAGTCGGGGAAAAACCTGATCCTGTTCTTCCATGCCGCTTTTGGCACCCTTGCCGAGAACATCGAGGCGGTAAAGCTCGCCGAGAAAGCCGGTGCAGACATCGTCCTGCTCTCCTATCCGCCGCAGTTCTGGCCGACCAGCGAGCAGGAAATCTACGACTACACCAAGTCATTCTGTGATGCGACGGACCTTGCCGTGATGCTGTTCCCGATTCCGCTCTGGGGCTTTGAACGCGTTCATCCGGCAGGCATGTCCCTGGAGTTGGTTCGTCGCCTGTTGACGGATTGTCCGAACATCGCGGCCATCAAGTCGGAGCAAGGATTCCCGCTGCCGGCCGGCATCTGCGAGATGTATTACCACTTCCGTGACCAGGTCGTGATCAGTTGCCCGATCGAAGGCGATGCGATCCCTCTGATGAGCCTGATGAAGCTGCAGTTCTCCGGCACCAGCAACACCGCCTGGATGAGCGACTACTACCCCAAGGCGTTCGAACTGGCCCGCACGGGGCGGTTCGAGGAGGCGATGGAACTGTACTGGAAGGTCAATCCGGCACGCAGCGCCAACGGCGCCGCCGCCCAGACGTATGCGGGCGGCACCGGGGTGCTCAATCGTACGATGTGGAAATACCAGGACTGGCTTGCCGGATTCAACGGTGGCCCGCTTCGTGCGCCGGCGATGCGCGTGCCGGATCGGCTCATGAAGTCCCTGCGTCAAGGGCTGGTTGCGGCGGGTCTGCCGGTGACTTCGGATCCCGATAGCGCCTTCATGATTGGGCGTCACCCTTGCTGAGCATGAGGATTTCAATGTGAAGCATTTACTGAAAGACCCCACGCTGTGGCGTACCGGTGCCTACATCGGTGGCGAGTGGCTGGATGAGACGCCGCACGGTCGGTACACGCTGCGTAATCCAGTCGATCAAACGGTACTTATCGAGCTGCCACGCTGCCGCGAAACCGAAGTGCGCTGTGCCATCGATGCCGCGCATGAGGCCTTTGGCCCATGGCGCCGCCTGACGGCTAAACGCCGTGGCGAGGTATTGCGTCGTTGGTATGAGCTGATGATTGAACATCGCGAAGATATTGCCACGCTGATCACTCTGGAGGAGGGCAAGCCACTGGACGAGGCCCGTGGTGAAGTCGATTACGCCGCCTCCTTCGTGCGATGGTTTTCGGAAGAGGCCACGCGGGTGCGCGGTGACGTGATTCCTGGTGTGAAAGACACCCAGCGCATCGTCGCATTGCGCGAGCCCATCGGCGTTTGTGCGGCCATTACCCCGTGGAACTTCCCGGCGGCGATGATCACCCGCAAGGCGGCGCCGGCGCTCGCGGCGGGTTGCACCATGGTGGTGAAGCCGGCAAGCCAGACACCGATGACCGCGCTAGCGCTCGCCGAACTCGCTCAGCGCGCCGGGATACCGGCCGGTGTCTTCAGCGTGATCACCGGGAATGACACCCGAGACATCGCGGGCGAACTCACGGCCAACCCGTTGGTGCGCAAGCTCACGTTCACCGGGTCTACGGAAGTGGGCCGGCTGTTGTTGGCGCAAGCGGCGCAGACCGTCAAGAAATGCTCGATGGAGTTGGGCGGCAACGCCCCCTTCATTGTCTTCGATGATGCTGACCTTGATGCCGCCGCCGACGGTGTGCTGTTGGCCAAGTTTCGCAACAGCGGCCAATCCTGCATCGGTGCGAACCGGGTGTTGGTGCAGGCTGGGGTTTATGACGCGCTGGCCGAGCGCATTGTCGAGCGGGTGGCACGGCTTAAAGTGGGCAACGGCCTGGAACCGGGCGTGCAGGTGGGGCCCATGATCGATGAAGCCGCGGTGCAGAAATCTCAGGCGTTTGTCGAGGATGCCCTGGCGCAGGGCGCTCGACTGTTGTCCGGTGGTTCCCGTCATGCCATCGGCGGGTGTTTCTTCCAGCCCACGGTGCTGGCGGATGTGACGCCTGGGATGCGGATTGCCCGGGAGGAGATTTTCGGCCCGGTCATGCCACTGTTGCGTTTCGAGACGGAGGACGAGGCGATCGCGATGGCCAACGACAGCGAGTATGGCCTGGCCGCCTATCTGTACAGCCGGGATGCGGCGCGCATCTGGCGTACTGCTGCGCGGATTGAATCGGGTATGGTCGGGATAAACTGTGGTTTGATATCGAATGAAGTCGCCCCCTTCGGTGGGGTGAAGCAGAGCGGTCTGGGGCGAGAAGGATCCCACCTGGGGATCGACGAGTTCCTTGAGGTGAAATACCTCTGCTGGGATGGCCTGGAAAGCGTATGAAATGAAGTGGCCAGGGGGCGATGGAAGGCGGTTTACATGAGCCGCATTTCATCGGCCTCCTATATTTATCTGCGCGGCAAGTTGTTTCGCGCAGGCTTATTGTCTCGCGCAGGCTTACAGGGCCTGGTTCTGCCGCAAGGGCAGGACTCCGAGCCATCGGACGGGCACTTGCGGCACCCATCACCTCCAGCGATACCTCGGATTGTGGAATGCGATTTCAGCGCGGATACCCAATTCGATAGTCTGTTCCTTGATCCGGCATATGAGCCGGAATTTCATGAGTTTTCAGCCCTCGGTCGATAGCGCTGCTGAACTCGTCGGTGCGCAATGCAATGTCAGCCCGATTGAAATAAGAATAATTAGGAGAGCGTGATGATTGCAGCAGTCAATAAGGTCCTGGTGATCGGAGGCGGTTTTTCCGGTATGACCGCGGCTATCCAGCTTGCCCGTCAGGGTGTCGAGGTGGATCTGGTCGAGATAGACCCTTTGTGGTGTCCCCTGGGGGCTGGGATCACGCTTAGCGGCCCCACGTTAAGAGCGCTTGATACCGTCGGTATCCTTGAGACGGTCGCCGAGGAAGGGTATCTGTCCACCGATTTCGATGTGTTTTCACCGCCAGGCAACCTGATCGTGCAGTTGGCGCTTCGACCTCCGGTCAGCCACAAACCCATTCCTTGTGGCGGCGGCATTCTGCGTCCCGTGCTGGCTCGAATTTTTGCCGAGAAGACGCGGGAAGTGGGAACTCGCGTACGCCTTGGTATTACCTTCGACAGCATCGTCGAGCTTGGGGATAGCGTCGAGGTGACGTTCACCGACGGGACCTCCGGGCGTTATGACCTGGTCATCGCCGCCGATGGCGTGCATTCGCGGGTACGAAAAGAGTTCTTTCCAGAAGCCCCTTCACCAAAACCCATTCACCAGAGCGTCTGGCGTGCGGTGCTCAAGCGGCCGCCGGAAATCGTCCGTCCCAGTCATTGGCTCGGACGCACCAAGGTCGGCGTCAATCCGATTTCTGCCACGCATATGTATATGTTCCTCATGGAAAACCGCGAGTCTTCCGAGTGGATTGATCCAGCAAACTGGGCAAGCGAAATGGCGCGTCTGCTGGGTGAGTTCCCAGCCCCGATCCTGCAAACGCTTGTGCCGCAACTGTACGAGCCCGGCGCCAATATCGACTACCGCCCACTGGCCAATCTGTTGGTGCCGTTGCCGTGGCACAAGGGCCGTATCGTGATGATTGGGGACACGGTGCATGCCACCACGCCTCATCTGGCTTCCGGGGCTGGAATTGGCATCGAGAGCGCCATCGTGCTCGCCGAAGAACTGTTCGCTGATGGCGATCTACAGGTTGCCTTGAGCCGGTTCGAAGCACGGCGTTGGGAGCGTTGCCAACTGGTGGTGGAGAATTCTGCACGGCTGTGCGAGATCGAAAAAAGCGGCGGTGACAAGCAGGAGCACGCCCAGATCATGGGCGACTCCATGGCCACGTTGGCCGAGCCCATCTGAGCGATTGTGGCGAGGGAGCTTGCTCCCGCTGGGTCGCGTAGCGGCCCCAAAACCTGGCGACGCGGTGTGTCAGGTTGATTGAGCGGTCCTTGAGGGGCTGCTGCGCAGCCCAGCGGGAGCAAGCTCCCTCGCCACAAAAGGCATCTCGGTCAGCCTGGAAACTTGTTCGTGACTGACACTGATTCGAGATACCCGCTAACCCGCACCGTGCACAACCTCTGTGGCGAGGGAGCTTGCTCCCGCTGGGTCGCGCAGCGGCCCCAAAACCTGGCGGCTCGGTGTGTCAGGTTGATTGAGTGGTCCTTGAGGGGGCTGCTGCGCAGCCCAGCGGGAGCAAGCTCCCTCGCCACAAAAGGCATCTCGGCCAGCCTGGAAACTTGTTCGTGACTGACACTGATTCGAGATGCCCGCTAACCCGCGCCGTGCACAACCTCTGTGGCGAGGGAGCTTGCTCCCGCTGGGTCGCGCAGCGGCCCCAAAACCTGGCGACGCGGTGTGTCAGGTTGATTGAGTGGTCCTTGAGGGGGCTGCTGCGCAGCCCAGCGGGAGCAAGCTCCCTCGCCACAAAGGCATTCCGGCCGCTCTAGAGATCTAGGATGACGACTTCTTTAACGTACACGAAGAAAGATTCTGACGACGCTGCGACGCCTTCAGCAGAAAGCCGTTGGAACAGTGCTCTCTGGTACTGACGAAAGATCGAAAGATCTGCTTCATTTTCAAACCACATGCTGGAAACGCCTTCATAGACTGCTACGTTCGGCCCGAAATAAGCGGTCACTCTGTCACCCTCGGGAAGATACCTGGAGCGGACATGCCTGCGTAGCGCCTGTTGGAAGTCTGGATACTCACCGGCTATGGCGTCGTGGGCCAGATCCCAGGCAGTGAAAAAAGAATCCAGCGTCACCGCCGGATTCTTTTTGATGAAGATCATCGCCTTCCATTGAAGAGGGGCGGTACCGTCGGTGGATGTCTCCACTTCATCCATCAATTGAGCGGCTTGTTGAGAAAGATCAGCGAAGTTTTCTGCGTCAGGTCCGGTGGTTTGTTGCGTATAGGGATCGCTGAAGGTCTGAATTAAACCTGGCATGTCGGCAAAAAATAACTCGGTGATCGAGTCTCTGTGAAAGGTTTGTGTGTAAGCGATGTCGGCGTCAACGCCGAAAGCAGAGTCGATCACATGATTTTGCACGTATCGCTTGACCCCCAGGGGTTTAGCCTTGGCGATTCTTCCATGCTCGTGCTCGATATATTCCAAAAACTCAGCATGGGTCATTCCGGGTTTTCGGCGTACAGCGGCTAGGATTTTAATCATGAGGGCGCTCGCGTCTGGTAAGGGTTAATTGTTTTTATCTCGCTACACATCGAATACGGTTTTCAGGCTGAACTTAGCGTCACAGCCTCATATTTCTTGAGATGCGTAAATGCAAGATAAGAGCAAATTTGCCCTCCAGACCAATCGGTGTTTCTGCTAGCAGGTATCACGGAGCAACATGCTTGAGGCGTTTTCATCTGGCTCTTCATGAGCGGTGGTTTGTTACGCCAGGCGCACGCGCCAGCGAGAATCCAATGAGTGGATTCCGCCTCCGCGCGCGACGATGTAGAGCGCGAGAAAGCCCATCAACACCGGAAACTCAATGCCCCGATCTATCCAGGGCCATGTGGGGCCGAGTGCATAGCTGATTGCAGCCATTTGAACGACGATCAGCAGGGCGACCAGCCTCGTGCCAAGCCCGATTGCCAGCATGAGTGCGCCGGCCGTCTCCAAAAGCATGACCAGGAAAGCGAGCTGCGGGGCGAAAGGCAGTCCCATCACGTTTTGGATCAGGTTGATGGACGCGGCCATGGGGTCTGCCATCGAACCATGGGCGGTGCGCAGAAACTTCGGCAATCCGTGGGTAAAAAGGACGGCAGCGAAGGCAATTCGCAGCAAGGTGTACAAATAAGGTTCGAAGCTGGCAGCCCGCGTGCTGACAGTGGCCAAAATGGAATCCGTCGATGCTCTGTTTTCAGTTGTCATGAGTAATCCCTGGAAGCTGAGACGTGACTTCGGCAACGACCCCGGCACCGCGTGCGGGGTCGAAGCGCCTCGGGTTAGTCGAAGGCGTTATTGGCCTTTCCCAGGAAACCCCATCTTCGCAAGCGTCAGCGTCTCGTCGGCACGCCCCCAGCCACCGTCCGCCACCTCTTCGACCAGGACCATGGTGAATGGACGAACCTGCTCGCCGAAGTACTCCACGAACATCTGCGTGGTGCGGTGGATGATTTCTTCTTTGCGAGCGTGGTCCAGGATTCCTTCGGGGAATTTGTAGTTTGCAAATGGCATGGAATGACTCCGGTGGCTGGCTAAGGGCGATGAGCCCACGGAGTGCATTCTTCTTGTTTGGGCCGAGGAGATAAATCCCGTGAAGTTGCCATGTGAATTCAATGGCGTCGAACAATCGACGCCATTGCACGAGATTCAGCGCTCACCGAATAGCATCATTGCACCCGCAGCTCGCGCAACTCACCCCCCTCTTGCTTCAAGCGCTCCAGATACGTGGTGGCGTCCAGCAGTTGATAAGGAAAGTACAGGCCTGGCGGTGTGGCGGGTCGGCCGTCCAGCCCGAGCAGTCGTTCAAGGTTCATGGCGACGCTGAGGCCGGTCAGCGGTGCCGCGCCTTTCGGGTGGACGACGGCATGGCGTGTGCGCAGCGGTTCGCCCTTAAGGTCCTCGCCCTTGAGTTCGATAATGATCTCGGTCGACATCGGCTTACCCTGGCGTCGGGTCGAACTCACTCCGATGGCCATGTTGAACTGGACATTTGGCGCACCCGTTGCAGCCGCCAGGCCGACGACGTCAATGGACGAGAAGCCGGACGCATCGATTTCAGTACCATCCAGCGCACGGAAGCTGACTTTGGAATCCTCACCTTCGCGCCAGACGTACACGCCATCGCGCCGTGTCAATGCGGCGGGCAGCATTCTGTTCAAGTGTTCGAAGTCGGTGGCGACGGTGGGACCTCCGGTGTCCTGTTCATCGACCAACGCGTTGATGCTGATATCGTCGATCCGGCCGAATGCCTTGGCAATGTCCAGCGTCGACACGGTCGTCGCGCCAACCATCCATTCATAACCGAGGACGATGGGCGAGGCATCAGGAGAATGCATGTAGATCGCGATTTCCGGCGCAATCTCGAAGACCCCGGAAGAGATGCTCAGGTGCGGCACGCCGTGCTTTTGGGCGTAACGAAGTCCGGCAAGGGCATGGTCCATGTAGAAGACCGCCACACCGCTGACCGAACGATTTCCAAGGCCCAGATCATCCGCCGTGGAATCAATCACCACGCCCTGCGCACCGCCGATTTGCTCTGCGGCTTGCTGAGCCTTGCCAAGGTCGCGTCCGCCGATCAGCAGCGGCACGTCGGGATGGGCAGCACGCAACGCCCGGGCAGTGTGGTGGCCGATGGCGCCAGATCCGCCCATTAAAAGGATAGGATTAAGTGACATGGTGTGTTCTCCTTCTTTCTTGGGTTTAACCTACTATTGGTAGGTACCCTAGCACGACTTCATGACCTTCAACCTACCATTGGTAGGTTTTGTTATTCGGAACCGACAAAGTGCAAAAAGACATCGACGGCGCTGTCCCAAGTTCAGCTGCGCGCCGGCTTTCGAAAGCCGAACGGCGACAACAATTGCTGGATACCGCCTTACTGATCGTGCGCGAGGAGAATGCCGATCGGCTGACGTTGGGTCATCTGGCGGTTCGTGCCGGGGTATCCAAACCGGTTGTCTACGATCATTTCGGCACCCGGTCAGAACTGTTGATCGAGCTCTATAAGTGGATTGATACCGAGCGGGTCAACGCTTTTCGCGATGCGATGACCACGGCTGTGCGGAGTGTGGAGGAGACGGCCCAGGTCCTGGCCAGTGCCTACATCCAATGTGCGGCAGACAACACCGACGAGTTCCATGCAGTGGGCGCCGCCCTGGCAGGCAGCGAGGAGAAGGCGGCGGTTTTCCAGGAGCTTCTGGATAACTGCGTGCAAATGTTCGTGGCTGTGCTCGAGCCTCACGCTCCCGGGTCAGCGAGCGAACTTGAGCGATGCTGCACGGGCTTGGTCGGTGCGGGAGAAGCGCTTGCGGGCGCGTTGGTACGGGGGCGTTATGGCGAGGACGAGGTGATTGAAGCTTTCGCTTCGCTGATCCGGGGCGCGCTACAGGACGCCGACTGAGGCTGGAGCGCGATGAAGATGCGGGGCGGGATATTGGTTATCAGTGGCCGATGCCTGAAAACGTTTCGAGATCTCCCTACTCGTCGTCTTCCTTCATATGAAAAATCGTATAGGGCAGGATCAGCGTATCGGCGACGAAACTGAACGGCAGGTCAATGATTGCAAACGGTGCCAGGGCGCTCATGGCGCCAGCGTTTCCGGTGGTAGAGTCTTTGATGATCGCCATATCGACAGTAACGCCGCAGTAAGGATGAAGGCCGCACATGTGCCCGTAGCTGGAGCTTTCGTTGATCGTCGCGCATCCTGTCAGCAGTGCCATTGCCAAAGCCGTTACTACGATCCGCATAACGTCGCCTTATCCTGAAAGTCGCGACTGTAGCATTGATGACGGTTGGGCTATAGGGGCTGGCTGCTTTCCCTCGCTGTAAAGTGAACAGCCCGGCAGTGTGCGTCCGGGCTGTGGCAGAGAGGCCTTTTGATTCCTGCTGCATTGCAGGCTTGTCAGTGAGAATGCCGCGGCTCACCGCTACGAGCGATCACGCGCAAATGCAACGTGGCAGGCTCCAGGCAACCCCCCGTGGACAGCTGTCCCACCAGTTGTCGATACAGCTCCTGCCAAGGCGTTTGCGACGGCGGAATATTGGGTGTCCACTCCAGTCGGCGCTGGGCCATCTCGGCCTCGTCGATCAGCAGGTTCACGGTTCGGGTGTTGAGGTCCACCTTCAGGCGGTCGTTGGTTTTTAGTAACGCCAAGCCGCCGCCGATGGCTGCCTCAGGGGACATATTGAGGATCGATGGGCTCGCCGAGGTGCCGCTCTGGCGGCCGTCGCCAAGGCAGGGCAGGGAGTCGATGCCTTGTTTGATCAGGGCGGCGGGCGGCGCCATGTTCACCACTTCGGCACTGCCGGGGTAGCCCACGGTGCCGACACCGCGGATGACCAGGATGCAGCGCTCGTCGATGTCCAGCGCCGGGTCGTCAATGCGAGCGTGATAATCCTCCGGGCCTTCGAACACGATAGCCCGGGCTTCAAAGCTATTCTCGGCGCCGGGTTCGGACAGGTAGGTTTTGCGGAACGCTTCGCCCACCACCGACATCTTCATGATCGCACTGTCGAAGAAATTGCCACTCAGAACGATAAACCCGGCGCGGTGCTTGAGCGGGGTGTCGAAGGGGTAGATCACATCGGTGTTGCTGGTCAGGCTGCTGCTGACGATTTCGCCGATGCTCCTGCCGCTGACCGTGGCGCAGTCTTCATGCAGGCGTCCGGCTTTTTGCAGTTCATGCATGACCGCGGGCACGCCGCCGGCCCGATGGAAACCTTCACCCAGGTATTTGCCCGCCGGCATGCAATTGACCAGCAGCGGCACGTCCTCGCCAATCCGTTGCCAATCATCCAGGCTCAGCTCGACGCCCATGTGCCGCGCAATGGCGATCAGGTGCGGCGGGCAGTTGCTGGAGGCGCCGAGTGCCGAGGCGACGGCGATGGCGTTCTCGAAGGCTTCGCGGGTCATGATCTGCGAGGGGCGTATGTCTTGCAGCACCAGTTCGCAAATGCGCTTGCCGGTGGCATAGGCCATCTGCCCGCGCTCGCGATAGGGCGCCGGAATGCTCGCGCAACCGGGCAGCGACATGCCCAGGGCCTCGGCCAGGGCGTTCATCGACAGGGCGGTACCCATGGTGTTGCAGTGCCCCACTGACGGCGATGCGGCGGTGGTCATTTCCATGAAGCCTTCGTAATCGATCTCGCCGGCCGCCATCAGATTGCGCGCATGCCAGAGCACCGTGCCCGAGCCAATCAGTTCACCCTTGTGGTGGCCGTCGAGCATCGGCCCGCCGGACAGGACAATGGCCGGCAGGTCGGTGGTCGCCGCGGCCATCAGGCAGGCGGGGGTGGTCTTGTCGCAACCGGTGGTGAGCACCACACCGTCCAATGGATAACCGTGGAGAATCTCCACCAGCCCCAGGTAGGCCAGGTTGCGGTCCAGCGCAGCGGTGGGCCGGCGCGATTGTTCGGCGATCGGATGCACCGGGAATTCCATGGGTATGCCGCCAGCGTCACGAATACCGGCCTTGACCCGTTGCGCCAGTTCCAGATGATGACGGTTGCAGGGTGTCAGGTCGCTGCCGGTCTGGGCGATGCCGATGATCGGGCGTCCCGATTGCAACTCTTCGCGGGTCATCCCGTAGTTCATGTAGCGCTCGACATACAAGGCTGTCATGTCCGCGTGGGCCGGATCATTGAACCATTGCTCGCTGCGCAGGCGGCGTCTTGGCGTGTCACTCATGATTCATTTCTCTCTTGTAATTAGTTGAATCGGCAGACTGTTTGTACGTCAGCGGGCGAGCAATCCCCGGGAGGCGAGGTTGCGCAGCAGGGCGCTGAGGCCGAAGGTCCAGGGCGCGGCGTCAGCGCTGTGGGTGACCTGATTATGCAGGCTCCCGAGCAACGGACTGCTGATACTGACCCGGTCTCCGAGTTTGTGGGTGAAACCGCCGCCGACGTGATCACGATCTTCAGTGGGGGCGAACAGCGTCCCCAGGAACAACAGGAAACCATCCGGGTACTGGTGATTGGCATTGAGGGTCTGACCTGCCAGGTCCAGCGGGTCACGACTGATCTGGCTCATGGAGCTGGAGCCGTGCAGGCGATAACCGTCCTCGCCTTGTACCTCCAGATCGACCACGCAGGCCCGCACATCATCCAGGCTGAAGTGCTCGTCGAACAGGCGAATGAACGGCCCGATGGCGCAGGACGCATTGTTGTCCTTGGCTTTACTCAGCAACAGCGCACTGCGGCCTTCGAAATCCCGCAGATTGACGTCGTTGCCCAACGTGGCGCCGTGGACCTGGCCACGGCTGTTCACGGCCAGCACCACTTCGGGTTCCGGGTTATTCCATTGGGAACCGGGATGAATACCGATGTGGCTGCCACTGCCGACGGCGGCCAGCACGGGCGCCTTGGTGAATATTTCCGCGTCCGGACCGATGCCGACTTCCAGGTACTGCGACCACATGCCCTGTTCGATAAGCAAGGCTTTCAAGCGCATGGCTTGCTCGGAGCCCGGTACGATCGAGCGCAAGTTATCGCCGATCACGCTGTGCACGGTGGCGCGTACGGCTTCAGCTTTGGCCGCGTCACCGCCTGCCTGCTCCTCGATCACCCGCTCGATCATGCTGGCGGCGAAGGTCACGCCAGCGGCCTTGATCACTTGTAAATCCAGGGGTGGCAACAGCGACGGTTTGGACGGGTCGAGGTCAGGGCCCGTGTTGGCCAACAGGGCTTCGACACTGGCGATGAAGGTGCCGGGGGTCTGTCTCACGGCGGCCAGTGGCGATTCTGTTTCCAGCAAGTCACTCAACGTCGCGAAACGATCCGACAGATCGAACACCCCGTCGCTGCGCAGCACGATGGGCGAAGGTCCTGCGATCCGGCCAGGTACCCAGGCGCGGCCAATCAGGGTTCCGGCCACCCCATCGACCGGCAGGGTGTTCTCGGGAGTAAGCAATGGCGACATGGAGAGGCTTCCTGATTTTTTGTAGTGCTTTCACGCTAGGGTGGGCTGTCGATAAACTCCAATGAGATATATTCAGTATTCGATAACGCCAGGTTATTGCCGGCCCGAGGAATGTACATGTCTGATCTGTCCTTTTCCAACTTCTGCGCTTGGCTCAAATTCCGGCATCTGCTGCTGATCGATACCTTGGGGCGCACCCGCAATATGCATGTGGCGTCGCAGCAGATGAACCTCAGCCAGCCGGCCGTCAGCAAGATGCTCAAGGAAATCGAAAGCCTGCTCGGCTTTGCGTTGTTCGAACGGCTGCCGCGGAGCATGCCGCCCACGGCATTGGGCGAGCATGTGCTGCGTTATGCGCAGATCGCCTTGAATGACGCACGTTCGTTCGTCGAGCAAATCAGCAGCCTGCGCGAGGGCGGTCACGGCTACCTCAAGGTCGGTGGCATTTTTGCCGCGACGGCGGTGGCCTTGCCCGAGGCGATCCTGCAAATCAAACAACGTTGGCCGTTGCTGTCGATTGAAGTCGTGGAGCAGACCAGTAATCACCTGATGGAAATGCTCGAAGAGAAGAAGCTCGACCTGGCGGTGGCCCGTTTTACCGATCAAAGCCAGCAGCAGCGTTATGACTTCCAGCCTCTGGCGCCGGAGCCGTTCTGCATCGTGGTCAACAGCCGTCATCCGCTGGCAAACGCCGGGCCGGTCTCCTTGCAGCAATTGGTGGATTTGCCGTGGATTCTCTATCCGGTCGGTACGCCCATTCGTGCTCGCATGGAACTGGCCTTTGCCGAGGCCGGGGTAGGGATGCCGCGTAACACCATCGACACCATCTCCATGCAGACTTTCCTCCAGGTCCTGCAGCGTGGCCCCATGATCGGGATGTTGCCTGATGCCATGGTTCATCCGCTGCTCGAGAGTGGCCAGTTGAGAACCCTCGACACCCCGTTGCACTTGGTACCGCAGGACTACGGCATCCTTACGCGCAAGGACGAACCGCTGGTAGGTGCGGCGCTGGAGTTCGCCGAGATTCTCAAGGATAACGCCCGCCTGAGCGGTTGAATGTGCCGCCGCCATCGCGAGCAAGCTCGCTCCCACAGGGGGCCGGAGTGTGGCGGTATTTCAGTCAACACAAAACAACTGTGGGAGCGAGCTTGCTCGCGATGGCGGCGGATCAGCCTGCGCTGAATCCTGTGGCGAGGGAGCTTGCTCCCGCTGGGCTACGCAGTAGCCCTTGCCAACCTAAGCCTCGATAACAATACGTTATCGACTAATCCAAAAATGCCATTGGGAAGAATCGATTCCCGACAGTAGAGTCCTCGTTCAATCGCCGGATGAGTCACTCATTCGACGTGACCCAATAAAAACAATCAGGGGTTACCTCATGCAAACCATCTCCGAGCCGTTGCCCGCCCAGGCCGCTTGCGAACCGGATTTCGAAGACCGAACCTACCGCAAGGTCATCTGGCGCATCCTTCCCGTCCTGCTCTTGTGCTACATGGCTGCGTACCTTGATCGGGTGAACATCGGTTTTGCCAAGCTCGACATGCTCAACGAGCTGCAATTCAGCAACACCGTGTATGCCTTGGGCGCCAGTATGTTTTTCTGGGGCTACTTCCTCTTCGAAGTCCCCAGCAACCTGTTGCTGCATCGCTTTGGCGCGCGGTTCTGGATTGCCCGGATCATGCTGTCCTGGGCAGTGATCTCCATGGCCGTGGCCTACACTGTGCCGCTGGCGGGCTTCTTCCACATCGAGTCGAGCAGCATGTTCTACGTGCTGCGTTTTTTACTGGGTATCTGTGAAGCCGGCTTTTTCCCAGGGGTGATCCTGTACCTCAACTACTGGTTTCCAACCCATCGGCAAAGCCGCGTGATGTCTGGTTTCCTACTGGCCCTGCCGGTCAGCTTGACCCTCGGCGGCATACTTTCCGGTTGGCTGATGAATAGCATGCAAGGGGTGCATGGCTTATCCGGCTGGCAATGGATGTTGCTCATCGAAGGCATTCCTTCGATCATCATGGCGTTCGTGGTGATTGCCTGCCTGGCCGACAACATCGACAAAGCCAAATGGTTGTCTGCTGCGGAAAAAGCCTTGCTCAAGGCTAACCTGCAAACGGACAACCAGGGCAAGGCCACACGCTTGAGCGAAGTGTTCTTCAACCCACGGGTATGGTTGCTGGTGCTGATCCTGCTGACCTTCAACACCGGCTTCTACGGCTTGGCCTTCTGGATGCCTTCGATCATCAAGAGCACGGGCATCACCAACAGCCTGCACATCGGTTTGCTCACCGCCATTCCTTACTCGGTGGCCATTGTGGCGATGCTGCTCAACGCCCGACACTCCAACCGTACCGGTGAGCGACGCCTGCACGCGGCTGTTCCGGCTTTCATCGGGGGTGTTGGCCTGATCCTCAGTGCGTACTTCGCCGACAACCTGGTGTTGTCCGTGCTTTTCCTGAGCGTCTCCGCTTCAGGGATTCTCAGCCTGATGCCGATTTTCTGGACCCTGCCCGGGACGGTGCTGTCCGGCGTCGCTGCCGCAGCCGGTATTGGCATGATCAATGCCATCGGTAACTTGTCAGGGTTCACCGGCTCGATGATCACCGCCGTGGCGGAAACCCTCACGGGCAACATCAACAACGGCACCTATGTACTGGCCTTGTGTCTGCTGGTCAGCGGTGGGCTGATCCTGGCCATTCCCGCGTCGATGCTCGGCAGGACGCCGAAAGACGCGCCCATGGCCGCGAAACTGGAAGCCGCATGAACATGCAGCACAAACGAGTGTTGGTCACGGCGGCGGGGCAGGGTATCGGCCTTGCCAGCGCCGTGGCTTTCGCCCGGGCCGGTGCCGAGGTGTTCGCCAGTGACATCGATATCCAGGCGCTGGCGGGCATCGACGGGATCACCGCCCTGACCCTGGACGTCACCTCGACCGATGCGATCCACGCCGCCTGCGCACGAATCGGCGGATTGGACGTGTTGTTCAACTGTGCCGGTTACGTGCACAGCGGCAACATCCTCGAGTGCGACGAAGCGGCCTGGGCGCGTTCGATGGACCTCAATGTCACGGCCATGTACCGGATGATCCGCGTGTTCCTGCCGGGCATGTTGGCGCGTGGTGGCGGCTCGATCATCAACATGGCGTCGGTGGCGTCGAGCATCAAGGGCGTACCGAACCGTTTTGCCTATGCAGCCAGCAAGGCGGCAGTGGTGGGCCTGACGAAGGCCGTCGCCATCGACTTCGTTGGCCAGGGTATTCGCTGCAATGCGATCTGCCCGGGTACGGTGGATTCTCCGTCGCTGCGCCAGCGCATTGCCGCCCAGGCCGCGCAACAGGGCGTCGATGAAGGGCAGGTCTACCGGCAATTCCTCGAACGCCAGCCCATGGGCCGTATCGGCAGCACCGAAGAAATCGCGCAGTTGGCCGTGTATCTGGGCAGCGATGCGTCGACCTACACCACCGGTGGTGTGCATGTCATTGATGGCGGCATGACGCTCTGAGCCCGGTGTTCACGTTGAGTTTGAGCAGGAGAATTCCATGAAACTGTTGCGTTACGGCGAAAAAGGTTCGGAGAAACCCGGGCTGCTGGATGCCGACAATCAGATCCGCGACCTGTCGGGGCATGTGCCGGACATCGCCGGACAAGCCCTGAGTCCGGACAGCCTGGCCGCGCTCGCCGCCCTCGATCCACGCAGCCTGCCGATCGTCGCCGGCCAGCCACGGATCGGCGCCTGTGTCGGGCAAGTCGGCAAATTCATCTGCATCGGCCTGAACTATGCCGACCATGCGGCCGAGTCGAACATGGACGTGCCGAAAGAGCCGATCATCTTCAACAAGTGGACCAGCGCCATCTGCGGGCCGAACGACAACATCCAGATTCCACGGGGCTCGCTCAAGACCGACTGGGAAGTGGAGCTGGGCGTGGTCATCGGTAAAGGCGGGCGCTACATCGATGAAGCGAATGCCCTGGAACATGTCGCGGGCTATTGCGTTATCAACGATGTGTCGGAGCGTGAGTGGCAGTTGGAACGCGGCGGCACGTGGGACAAGGGCAAGGGTTTCGATACCTTCGGTCCCCTTGGACCGTGGTTGGTCACCCAGGATGAAGTCGGTGATCCCCATGACCTCGATCTCTGGCTGGAGGTCGATGGGCACCGCTATCAGAACGGCAATACTCGAACCTTGATCTTCAGTGTGCCGCAGCTGATTGCCTACCTGAGCCGTTGCATGAGCCTGCAACCGGGGGATGTGATCTCGACCGGGACACCGCCCGGGGTTGGCTTGGGCATCAAGCCCCAGCCGGTTTTCCTGCGTCCGGGACAGACCATGCGCCTGGGGATCGCGGGGCTGGGCGAGCAGCGTCAGGTGACGGTACAGGCGGATTGATCCTGCCGTCCTCGGCATTGGGCGGGATGGCTACGCATCGATTTCCCCATAGACGGCCAGCAGGAAGGAACCCGGCAGCGAGGCAAGCTGTCTCGTTGTAGGGGAGTATCCTCAACGCCTGATGCGCGCTCTGGCATCATGGATGTCAGTTATTTTGGGGCTATGCTCTCGCCGAGGCCGATGTGGATCAAAACCGTCGTAACGACCTTTCCCTGGATGGTGTGAATTTTTTTCTCGCCGATGTGCGCGACGGGCTGGGTCCTTACCTGGCGATCTATTTGTTGGCGGTGCACCGTTGGGAACCGGCCAGCATTGGCGTGGTAATGACGGTGGCGGCCATCGCCGGGCTCGTTGCCCAGGCACCCGCCGGCGCATTGATCGACGGGGTGCGCAGCAAGCGCGCCGTGGTGGCCGCTGCGGCGTTGCTGGTAACGCTGGCTTGCCTGGTGCTGCCATTCACCTCTTCGTTCGGCCTGGTGGCATTGACCCAGGCGGTCAGCGCCGTGGCGGCTTCGGTATTCGCCCCGGCCATTGCGGCGATTTCCCTGGGTATTACCGGCCCCAGGGCCTTCACGCGGCGCACCGGGCGCAACGAGACTTTCAACCATGCGGGTAACGCTTGTGCCGCGTTACTGGCCGGTGGGTTCGCCTGGTTGTTCGGGCCTATCGCGGTGTTCTACCTGATGGCGGCGATGGCCTTGGCCAGCGTCGTGGCAGTCAGTTGCGTGTCGGCCAAGGCCATCGACCATGATGTGGCAAGAGGGCTCGAGGCCGGGCAACCGGCCCAGGGGCCGATGCCCTCGACGCTGCGCGTGCTGCTGGATAACCGCACACTGCTGCTGTTCGCCATTTGCTGCGGGTTATTCCACCTGGCGAACGCGGCGATGCTGCCCCTGGTCAGCCAGAAACTCGCCTTGGCCAATGCACACTTGGCCACGCCGCTGACCTCGGCCTGTATTGTCGCGGCGCAGTTGGTCATGGTGCCCATGGCCTGGCTGGTTGGCGTCAAGGCCGATGCCTGGGGACGCAAGCCGCTGCTTCTGGCGGGTTTCCTGATCCTGCCGATTCGCGGCGTGCTGTACGTGCTCTCGGACGATCCTTACTGGCTGGTGGCCGTGCAATTGCTGGACGGCATCGGCGCCGGGCTGTTTGGCGCGCTGTTCCCCTTGGTGGTCAAGGACCTGACCCAGGGCACCGGGCACTTCAATGTCAGCCTCGGTGTGCTGTCGACCGTGTTCGGGCTCGGTGCCGCGTTGAGCAACAGCCTGGCCGGTTTCGTGGTGCAGGGGGCCGGCTACAGCGCTGCGTTCCTGACGCTGGCGGCGATTGCGACATTGGCATTTGGACTGCTGCTGGCCATGCCAGAGACCTTTACACCCAGTCGCGCTTCACCGTCCGATTCCCCGCCCGTGCCTGAGGGTGAGATCGCCTGAATATAGGCATGCAGAGCCACGTTCCGCCCTCACGTTCGAAAATGCCCCACCAACCGCTGCTGATGATTCGCCATGTCATACAGCGAGTGGCTGGTCTGCGAGGCGTCCTGCATCTGGCTGGTCAATGTTTCGCTGATGCTTCGAATGTCACTGACGCGATGGCTGATGTCTTCCACGACGGCACTTTGCTCCAGGGCAGCGCTGGCGATCTGCTGGTTCATTTGCTCGATCACTTCCACGGCGTCGGTGATGTGCTGCAGCGCTGCATGGGTTTGTTCGACTTGAACGACGCTGCCCCTGGCCAGTTCGCGGCTCAGTTGGGTGCTGTGCACCACATCCTGGCTTAACTGTTGTAGCGCTTCGATCACCGTGCGTATTTGCTCGACCGAGTTTTGGGTGTTGCTGGCCAGGTGTCGAACTTCGTCAGCCACCACCGCGAAGCCACGGCCCTGTTCACCCGCCCTGGCCGCTTCGATGGCGGCGTTCAAGGCCAGCAGGTTGGTCTGTTGGGCAATGGCACAGATGACGTCCAGTACCTGGTTGATCTGTTGGCTGTTGTCAGCCAGCGTCTTGACTTGTCCAAGCGTTGTTTCCAGGCGTCGGTCGAGGGTATCGATGCTGTTGACGGCATCGGCGAACAACGCTCGTCCTGATCGGCTGGCGTTTTCGGCGACGGTGGCGGCATCAGCCGCTTGGTGGGAGTGGCGGGCAACTTCCTGGGCGCTGGTGCTCATTTCATGCAGTGCGGTGGCGGCCAGCTCGACTTCCCGATACTGCTTGTGCATGCCCGCGCTGACGTCCCGGGCAACCCGCGCGGACGTGTCGGCGGTGTCCCGGGTGTCCAGGGACGCTTGCTGGATATCCCGGATGATGGGCTGCAATTTGTCGAGAAAGCGATTGAACCCATTCGCCAGGTGGCCCAGTTCATCGCTGCGCTCGTTGGGCAGGCGCTGGGTGAGGTCACCGTCGCCTTCGACAATGGCATCGAGCATATGCGCCACTGTGAGCAGCGGTCGGGTCACACCGTAGGCGGTGAGCCAGATGAGTAGCAGGCCCAGGCTGCTGGCGAGCAATCCCAGGCTGAGATTGAACCAGTTCGCCTGGCGCTGCTTGTCGTCCAACTGGGCCTGCATCGCCAGGGCAGGCGCCTGTACAAGGGCTTCAGGCACCCGTATCTGTAGTTGCCAAGGGGCGTTTGCGGCGAGGGTTTGCACCGCTTGCCGCACGTCCACGGAGGCGGCCGATACCGCGCCGCTGTGACCGGCCACTTGCCCGGACGCAGAAAGAATACTGATTTCGCTGTGGCCGGGGTACAAATCCTCAGCCAGGCTGGCGGCGAGTTTCTGGAGTGTGTCGAGACTGATGTCCATGCCCACGACGCCGATGGTCTTGCCCTTGTCTATCAGCGGCACCGAAATGCTGCTCATGAGGGTTTTCTGGCCCTCGACTTCGACCGCATAAGGTTCTGTCACGCAGGTGCGCCCCTGGGTTTGTGGGCAGACGTACCAAGCGTTCGCCGGTTCGCTGCCCGCCGGTGCATCGTTGGCGGCGATCTGGGCTTCGCTGAGCACCTCTTGAACCAGGTTCCCAGGCTGACTTTGCGACCAGTAGAGGGCAAAGCGGCCTGTTTCGTTACTGGCCAAGCTACGTTGGCCGGAGAAACCTGCGTCTTCACCCGCCAGCGCGTCGGGAAGCAGCACGACGTACAGGCCGAGGGCTTTCTCGCGTTTGAGCAGCGCCTGGCGGGTCACACCGATCAGGTCGTGGCGCAGTTGCTCGGGAGTCAATCGCCCGTTCAGGGTCTGGGCACGCAACTGAAGCACCGCTTCAGCAAATCCTTCTCCATAGAGCGCCGTTTCGTTGAAAAAACGTTCCACCCGCTGGCCGTGGGCGAGGGCTTGGGCTTGTAGACGCTCCAGGGCCGATTGCCCAAGCAGCTGACTGCTCTGCAATTTCAACAGCTTTGCGCTCTGTTGATTCTGATACAGGGAGGCACCGGTCAATGCGCCGACGACGGCCAGCAGGGACAGTCCACTCAAGAGGGTGATCCGCCATTGGATAGTGAGGCGAGCGAAAAGCATGCTGATATTCCTGCGCTTGGGCTTCAATTTGCGCGGGCCAAAGCCTGTTTCGGGCATTGGAAAGGGGCGACCCACTGGTTTTTATTGTTTGTGGCCGGCACCCGGTTTGAGGGGTGGGCAAGGCTATCTTGCAGGAGGAAGAGCGGGGCGGTTATCCCGAATCGGCAACACCTGTCGGGTTGCGAGCATCGTGCTGACCTACTTTGGGGCGGCGCTTGTGATGCTGCCAATTTGGGATAGCGAAGGGTTTTGGCGAGGGCATAGCATCGAAACCAGCGTGCAACCAGAACAATAAGCTGCTGGAGAACGGTGAACCTGGCCGTGCCCCGATCCCGCAACAACTGCCTCATACAATAAGGTTAAGAAAAAATGAGTGTATCTATCCCGATCAACAGCTCGACGGAGTTGAGGCGAGGCGCCTTGGGTGTCGGCTTCATCATTTTCTTTGTGGTATCGGCGGCGAGCCCCTTGAGCGTCATCGCCGGGGGCTTCCCCATTGGCATCATGCTGGGTAATGGCGCCGGCACGCCCGCCTTGTTGGTCTTGGCGCTGTTGGTGTTGCTGGCTTTCTCGGTGGGGTACACCACCATGTCCCGCCACCTGACCAACGCGGGCGGTTTCTACGCGTTCACCGCCCGTGGCCTCGGTGGCCTGGCCGGCGGGGGGGCGGGGGTGTTGGCGATGTTTGCCTACAACATTCTTCAGGTCGGTCTGTATGGCATGTTCGGCGGTGTCGTCAGTGGCACGATGGCCAGTGTATTCGGCCTGGAGTTGCCCTGGTGGTGCTATTCGCTCCTGGCAATGGCGAGCGTTGCGATTCTTGGCTACCGCAAGATCGACCTTTCTGCTCGCGTGCTGTCGGTGGTGGTCATTGCCGAGTACCTGGCCATCCTGACCCTGGATTTCGCCATTCTCAAGGCGGGTGGTGACAGTGGCATCAATCTCGATTCGTTTGACCGCAGCCATGTCTTCAGTGGCACGCCGTCAATTGGCCTGCTGTTCTGTTTCGCCGCTTTTATCGGCTTCGAGGCCACCACCATTTACGGTGAAGAAGCCAAGAACCCACACCGCACCATTCCGATTGCCACCTACAGTTCGGTGTTGTTGATCGGTGGTTTCTACGCCTTGTCGGTCTGGTCGATGGTGGTGGGCGTGGGGGTCGACAAGATCGTTCCGACCCTGCAGGCATTGCAGGATCCCACCACCTTCATTTATGGCATGTCCGATCATTTTGTCGGCCCGCACCTGACCCAGATCATCCGCGTGCTGTTCATGGTCAGCATCTATGCCGGGCTGCTGGCGTTCCACAATGCCGCCGCCCGTTACTTCTATGCCATCGGGCGTGACGGCCTGTTGCCTCACCGGTTGGGGACCACCCACCGCGTCCACCAGAGTCCGCACATGGGCTCGGCTCTGCAAAGCCTGATCGCTGCCGTGGTGGTGCTGATTTTCGCCGCGTTGGATGCCGATCCGATCCTTCAACTGTTCGCCTGGTTCTCCAACCTCGCCACGCTGTGCGTGATTCTGCTCATGGCGCTGACCTCGGCTGCGGTGTTTGTCTATTTCCAGCGCCATCCGGAACTGAAGCTGGGCATCTGGCGCGGTCGGATCTTGCCGGGCTTTTCCTGCCTGGCGTTGTTGGCGGTCCTGGTGCTTGCAGTGCTTCATTTCGATGTGCTCACCGGTGCCAGCAAGCTCTTGTCTTACGCCCTCTGCGCCGTCATCCCCGCTGCGTTGATCGGAGGCGTGTTTCTGGCAGCCCGTCTGCGCAAAGTATCGCCCGAGCGGTTCATGGCGCTGGGTAGCCACAAGCTCTAGGGCATCACGCCGCACTGTTCAACTTTCACGAAATACCGGTCCGCGCTGTTCGGGACGGCCCGTCAGCGCGCGAAAGGGAGGTTTTTATGCACGATTATCAAATGCTCATCAATGGGGTTCGGGTCAGGGGTGAAAAGGGCCACTTTGATGTGCTCAATCCGGCGACGGGCACCGCATTCGCCCAATGCCCGGCGGGTTCCCTGGCTCAGCTGGACCTTGCTGTCGACGTGGCTCGGGCGGCCTTCAGCGAGTGGCGTCACAGCACTCACGAGGACCGGCGCGAGCGCCTGCTGAGCATCGCTGCCGACATCGAGCAGGACGCCGACGCATTGGCCCGGCTCATTGTGCTGGAGCAGGGCAAACCACTGGCGCTCGCGTTCTTCGAAGTCATGGGGGCGGCCGCCTGGACACGTTATGCCGCCGAGCAGCAGATTCCCGTGGAGTTGGTGGAAGACACCCCGACCCAGCGCATTGAGCTGCATCGCAAGCCGTTGGGTGTGGTCGCGTCGATCACCCCCTGGAATTGGCCGTTCATGATCGCCGTCTGGCACATCATGCCGGCGTTGCGTGCCGGCAATTGTGTGATCAGCAAGCCGTCGAGCCTGACCCCCTTGAGCACGCTGCGCCTGGTGGAAATCATCGCCTGCCATGTGCCTCGGGGCGTGATCAACGTCGTGACCGGCGAGCAAGGTTTCGGCAGTGCGATCACCGCGCATGCCGGTATCGACAAGATTGTATTCACCGGCTCGACGGCCACTGGCCAAAGCGTGATGCGTGGCGCTGCCGGCAATCTCAAGCGCTTGACGCTGGAGCTGGGCGGCAATGACGCCGCCATCGTACTGCCTGGCACGCCGGTCGAGGCGGTGGCCGAAGAGATTTTCCAGGCGGCATTCCTGAACATGGGGCAGACCTGCGCCGCCCTCAAGCGTTTGTACATACACCAATCCCAATACGAAGAGTTTGCCGAGGCCCTGACGCGCATTGCCGCGCGTCAGACGGTGGGGGACGGCCTGGAGCCAGGCGTCGATTTCGGGCCGGTGCAGAACCTCGAACAGCTCAAGCTGGTGGAGGCCCTGGTGGCTGATGCCCGTGCCCGTGGGGCCCGGGTGTTGTGCGGTGGCGCGCGCCTGGACCGCCCGGGCTTTTTCTATCCGCCAACCCTGGTCGCCGATGTGACAGACGGGCACCGCCTGGTCGATGAGGAACAGTTCGGTCCGGTGCTGCCCTTGATTGCCTACCAGGATGTCGAGGATGTCCTGCGCCGCGCCAATGCCAGCGATATGGGCTTGGGTGGATCGGTCTGGGGCGCGGATGTCGAGCAGGCCCAGGCGTTGGCCTGTCGCCTTGAAAGCGGCGTGGCGTGGGTCAACTGCCACGCCCAGATCCAACCGAATACGCCATTTGGCGGCAGCAAGATGTCCGGGTTCGGTGTCGAGTTCGGCCTTGAAGGGTTGCTGGAGTTCACGGGCCAGCAACTGCTGTACGTACGCAAGCGTGAAACTGAGTGAGGACTTGAATCATGTATGAGAAATACAAGACAGCGCAGAAGAAGTTCTGGCATCCGATGAGTTCTTCGGCGCCGGCCAACCGCTCCAATACCTTGATCATTGCCCGGGGTGACGGTAACTACATCACCGATATCGATGGCCATCGCATGCTCGACGGTGTCGGTGGTTTGTGGAACGTGAACGTTGGCCACAACCGGGCTTCAGTGAAGGCGGCCATCGCCGCGCAGTTGGACGAGCTGGCGTATTACCAGACTTTCGACGGCATCGCCCATCCGCGGGTGTTCGACCTGGCCGAGCGACTGACGTCGATGTTCGCCCAGGAAAACATGGCGCGGGTGTTGTTCAGTTCCGGCGGTTCCGACGCGGTCGAAACGGCCCTGAAAATGGCCCGCCAATACTGGATTGCCAGCGGTGAGCCGGGGCGCACGCGCTTTTTGTCGTTGCGCAATGGCTACCATGGCGTGCACGTGGGCGGTACATCCGTGGGCGGCAATGGCGTCTATCACTACAACCACGGGCCACTGCTGGCGGGCTGTCATTTGCTCGATACGCCTTGGCTGTACCGCAATCCCTGGGACTGCCGCGATCCGGAAGAACTGACCGCTCACTGTGTTCGCCAGTTGGAAGACCAGATCGCGCTGCTCGGTCCGCAAACCATTGCCGCGTTGATCGCCGAGCCGGTGCAGGGAGCCGGTGGCGTGATCGTGCCGCCAGCGTATTACTGGAAGCGGCTGCGCGAAGTCTGTGACCGCCACGGTATCTTGTTGATCGCCGATGAAGTGGTCACGGGGTTCGGCCGCACCGGCTGCATGCTCGGCAGTCGGGGCTGGGGCGTCGCGCCTGACGTGCTGTGCCTGGCGAAGGGCATTACCGCCGGCTACATCCCCATGGGCGCCACGCTCTTCAACCAGCGCATCGCCGACGCCATCGAGAACGGCCCGGGCTTCAGCAGCGTGATCATGCACGGTTATACCTACAGCGGACACCCGACGGCGTGTGCGGCGGCCTTGGCGGTGCTGGACATCGTCGAAGCGGAGGATTTGCCGGGCAATGCCGGGAAAGTCGGTGCCCAATTGCTGGAGCAACTGCAGCCGCTGACCGAACGTTATGCCGTGGTGGGCGAAGTGCGCGGCAAGGGCTTGATGATCGCCGTGGACCTGGTCGCGAACAAGGTCACGCGCGAGCCACTTGACCCCGCCAACGGCCTGGCCTCGCGCATTGCCGAGCACGCGCGTCGCGCCGGCGTATTGATGCGTCCGATAGGCAACAAAATCGTGATGTCGCCACCGCTGACCCTCACCTCTGACGAGGCCGCCATGATGGTCGGTGCGTTGGACAGCGCGCTCGCCGACTGCCGCTAGCCTGTAGGCCGGCGCAGCGTGCTGCGTCGGCTCCTGAATATAAAGACAGCCTTCAAAGGCGCACCACAAGGAGCCCCAGCTATGCGAAACCTATCGCGTATGGAATTTTTCGGCAGTGGTCTTGCCTGTACGTTGGCGCTTTGCGCCGCGAGTCAGGTCCAGGCCTATGAGTTGTATGCCGATGACGACACTCACCTCAACGCCGACATGCTGGCCGTGTTCGGCCATTTCAACAGCCGCAAGAACTACGATGGCAGGCCAGGCGGTTCAACCTGGCGCGAAGGCTTCATCAAGTATGGCGTCAGCGGTGACCAGGGCCTGGCCGGCCATGGCACCGCCTACGGCGCGTTCAGCCTGGTCAGTTCCGCCACCTGGGGCGATGGCGACGCTGCCGGCAATACGCTGGGTAGCGAGCGCACGACGAAGATCGAAGACGCCTACCTGGGGTGGCGTTCCGCCGATCTGTTCCCCGTGCTGGGGCAGGACGGTGTCGATATCTCCGGCGGCCGCCAGGTGGTCAAGCTGGGCAGGGGGTTCCTGATCAACGACGACGGGCCGAACCTGGGCAAAGGCCCGGCCGACGGCCGCTTGAATCGTGGTGGCGCCTATTACCTGGCCGCCCGGCACGCCTTCGATCAAACCGCCGTGCTGCGTCTGGGCGGGCAGGACGGGCTGCATGGCAGTGTGTTGTGGCTCAAGTCCGACAACCGTGCCCAGGCTGAAACCGAACTGGCCGCCGGTACGCTGGACTACACCACCCAGGCCGGGACATTGGGGTTGACCTGGATCCATGGTCTTGATGTGAATGATCGCTGGGCGAGCGATTTCCAGCGGCAACGCAAGGGCATGGACGTCTACAGTATTCGCGGTGAAGGCGACGCCGGCATCGAGAATGCGAGCCTGGCGTTCGAATACGCCTGGCAGGACAAGGACGCCGGCCCGCAGAACGCCTGGTACGCCGAGGCCGGCTACACCTTTGCCGATCTCGCCTGGGCACCCAAGCTGACGTACCGCTATACCCGCTATTCGCAGAAGTGGGACTCGCTGTTTACCGGTACGAGCATGGGCTACGGCACCTGGTTGCAGGGTGAGGTCGCCGGTAACTACGCCGGGCCCTTCAACACCAACACGGGTATTCATCATGTCGGTCTGACAGCCAAGCCGCTGGAGAACCTGACCCTCGGTGCGTTGTACTTCGATTACAACACCGTACGTAAAAGCAACGCCCTGAACCTGGATGCCCGTGAGCTGGATCTGTATGCCGAGTGGGCCGTCAACGAGCATTTGATCGTCACCCCGCTGATCGGCCTCTACAAGCCGGATCGGGATGCAACGACGGGGGGCAATCAAGTGGCGGGCAATGGCACCAACCTGTACAGCCAAGTCACCGTGGCCGTGCCGTTCTGAGGCAGGGGGTGTTCGATAAACCCGGTGGTGAGGGAGCTTGCTTCCGCTGGACTGCGCAGGCCCAAAAAAGGGGGGCCGCTACGCGACCCAGCGGGAGCAAGCTCCCTCGCCACAGGTTTTCAGTGCATCCGCTCGGCGATTCGCCGGGTGGTTTCCATCACCATTTCAATCACGGTCTCCTGGCGCAGCAGTTTGAAACTGTGGCTGCTGCCCACCGCCGAAAGGCTCCCCACCACCTCGTCGAGTTCTGGATTGATGATCGGCGCCGCGATACCGGTCAGGCCTTGATTGAGTTCGTCGTGGGTCAGGCAATAACCGTCCTTGCGAATCTTTTTCGTCGCTTTGGAAAAGCTTGCCCAGTCGTAAGTATTCTCGGGGTCGTTGGCCATATGTTCTTCGAACAGACGCTGCAGGCGTCGACCCTTCTGGAAGGCAATCAGCACCTTGGACTGCGCACCGCGAAAAAACGGCAGCGGGTGGCCGCGACCGAATGAAAAGTGGTAAGTGCCCGTGGGTTCGGTGATGTAGGTATTGATGATGTGGCCGTCATAGAAAACGCTGGCGAACACCGCCAGGCCGGTCTCTTCGGACAGCTCGTGCATCAGCTCGCGGCCTGCCACGAGGATCGGGTCGTACTGACGCATCATCCAGTCGAGCTCGATGATGCGCGGCCCCAGGCTGTAGCTACCGGCATCCACCCGGACCAGCAGGCCGGCGTCGCACAGGTCCTTCACATAGCGGTACACGGTCGCCCGTGACAGGCCCATGCGTTCGGCAATGGTGTCGGGGTCGATCTTCAGCCGTTCTGGGCCGAAGAGGTCCAGGACACTCAGCATTTTACTCAGACTGCTCATTTGGCTCCTAAGGGGGCAGAGGCGCGCAGGTGGCCGTTGGGTGAGCACTATAGGTAGACGCGCCAGTGATGGAAAGCCTGCTCACTCGATGAGAAAGGCGCTGACACGTTACTTCAGGGTTTGAGAAATACAAACATCTTTATCGATCTCGAGCCGATAAAAACGTATTAAAATCTCAAAATAAGAGTTTTACGTAAAAAAACAGCTTGTTTTGTGGGTTTGCATGTGTGATAAATCTCAGCCATTGCAAACGCTCGAACAAGAGGGCAGGAAATGAATGGTGCGCAACTGATAGTGAAGGCGGCGGTGGCAAGCGGTATCGAGTACTGCTTCGCCAATCCCGGAACGACCGAAATTCCCTTGGTGGCAGCCATGGCCAGTGCCCCAGCCCTCAAACCGGTGCTGTCCATGTTCGAGGGGGTATGCACCGGGGCCGCGGACGGTTATGGCCGGATCGCCGGCAAGCCGGCCATGACCCTGACCCACCTTGGGCCCGGTTTTGCCAATGGCATCGCCAATCTGCACAACGCCCGTCGCGCCAATACGCCGATCGTCAACGTCATCGGTGATCACGCGTCATGGCACGTCAATTACGATCCGCCGCTGGCCAGCGATATCCAAGCGCTGGCCGGGAGTGTTTCAGGGTGGGTGCGCACCTCGCGCACAGCCTCAGGGATAGGGGAAGACTTCCAGGAAGCGGTGCGTGCCGCCTGGCAAGCCAAGGGCCAGATCGCCAGCTTGATTCTGCCGATGGACCTGCAAGCCAACCCTGTGGAAAGTGAGAGCGCCTTCACTACGTTACAGGCCCCGGTTCGTCGTTTTGCCGGTGACCGGATCGAAGCCGTGGCCCAGGCGCTGCGCAATGGCCAGCGTCTGGTTTTTATCGTCGGCGACCAGGGCTTGTCGGTCGCGGGTCTCGAAGCGGCGGGGCGTCTGGCGCAATTGCCGGGCGTGCGTATGTTCGCCGAAACCTTTCCGCGCTTGAGCTATCGCGGTGGTGGTTTGCCTGACCTGGATCGCTTGCCTTACTTCCCCGAAGTGGCCATTGAGATCCTTGATCAATACGACGCGGTGGTGTGCGCCGGCGTTCCGGACCCGATCAGTTACTTCGGCTACGAAGGCATCCCCTCTCGCCTGGCAGAACGTGACCGCCTGCTCTGCCTGGCAGAAGTGGGGGACGATGTGGCGGGGGCGCTCACGGCCCTGGCCAATGAACTTGAAGCGCCGGCGTATGTGCCCACGCCGATGGGCGTCGAGCTGCCGACCGCTGAAGCCGAACTGACGCCTCAGTCGATAGGCCAAGTGTTGGCAGCGTCTCTGCCGGACGACTGCATTGTTTCTGTAGAGGGTGGCACCTGTGGCTATCCCTTCTTCACCGCCTCGGCCCATGCCGCGCGGCATCGAGTGCTGACCAACACCGGTGGGGCCATCGGCCAAGGCATTCCGGTGGGATTTGGCGCCGCCCTGGCAGAGCGTGGAAACCGGGTGTTCTGCCTGCAATCCGACGGCAGTGCCCAGTACACCATCCAGACCTTGTGGAGCATCGCCCGCGAGCAATTGCCGGTGGTGATCCTGATCGCGGCCAACCATCGCTACGCGATCCTGCAGAACGAACTGCGTCGCTTTGGCATGACCGAGTTGGGCCCCGAGGCCCTGAGCCTGACTGTGCTGGACCGCCCCCGTATTGACTGGAAGGCCCTGGCCAAAGGCTACGGCTTGCCGGCCAGCACCGTACACACCAATGCCGAATTGCAGCGAGCCCTGGCCAACGCCAAGGCCGACGGCGGTCCGTGCCTGATTGAAATGGCGCTGTGAAGGAGGGGATATGAGTCAGATCCAATTGCTACCTGCCGTCGAAAAATTCCTGGCACAACCCGGGCGCCTGTTTATCGGAGGCACCTGGCAGGACGCCGCCAGCGGCCGCCGGTTTGCCGTGGAAAACCCGGCCAATGAATGTGTGCTGGCTGAAGTTGCCGAGGGCGGCGAACGCGATGTGGATACGGCCGTCGCGGCCGCCCGTGCGGCCTTTACCGGTGTCTGGGCGCAGCAGTCGCCGGCCCAACGCGGCCTGTTGCTGTTTCGTCTGGCCGAACTGCTCGATCAGTATCGCGAAGAGCTGGCCCAACTGATTACCCTGGAAAACGGCAAGCCGATTGCCACGGCCCGTGGTGAAGCGGCGAGCGCGGCCAATATCATCCGCTACTTCGCCGGCTGGCCGACCAAGATCGAGGGCAGCACGCTCCCCGTCTCGCCTTCCAGTGGCGCACCGATGCTCAACTACACCTTGCGTGAGCCGGTGGGCGTCTGCGCGTTGATCGTGCCGTGGAACTTCCCGTTGACCATGTGCGTGTGGAAGCTCGGTCCGGTGTTGGCGACCGGGTGTGTCGCGGTGCTCAAACCCGCTGAACAGACCCCACTGGTTGCGATTCGCCTGGTGCAATTGATCGAGGCCGCCGGCTTTCCGCCCGGGGTGGTCAACCTGGTCACCGGGCTTGGTATTCATACCGGCGCACCCCTGGCCCAGCATCCCGACGTGGACAAGATTGCCTTCACCGGCTCGACCCAGGTGGGGCGGCTGATTGCCCAGGCGGCCACCGGCAACATGAAGAAAGTGTCGCTGGAGCTGGGAGGCAAGTCGCCCAATATCATTCTGCCGGACGCCGATATCGTCCGGGCTGCCAAAGGCGCCGCCGATGGCATTTTCTACAACCAGGGCCAGGTCTGCACCGCCGGATCGCGTCTGTACGTGCACGCCAGCGTGCTTGATCAGGTACTCGAAGAACTCCAGCGCCACGCGGCCGCCCATGTGCTGGGCCCCGGACTGGATCCGGCCAGCAGCATGGGGCCGCTGGTGTCGGCCCGGCAATTGGGTTCGGTCAGTGCCTATCTGCAACGCGGCCAGGAGGAGGGCGCCGAGCTGATCTGCGGCGGCGCTCGACCGGCCCACCTGGAACGCGGCCACTTTATCCAACCCAGCGTGTTTCTGGACCGCGCTGAGCGTGCCTGTGTCGCCCGCGAGGAAATCTTCGGCCCGGTGCTAACCGTCATGAGTTGGACCGAGATCGATGAATTGGTGCTGCGCGCCAACGACTCGCCCTACGGCCTGGCGGCCGGTCTCTGGACCCGTGACTTGCGCTCCGCCCATCGGGTGGCGGCGCAATTGAAAGCTGGGTCGGTGTGGATCAACTGCTGGAACGTCGTCGACCCGGCCTCGCCCTTTGGTGGCTACAAGCAATCCGGGTGGGGACGGGAAATGAGTAAAAACGTGATCGATGCCTACACCGAAACCAAAAGTGTCTTCGTCGATCTGGCCTGAGCCGAATAATCACAAGAGGAACTGCTATGGATCTGGAATTGCAAGGCCGCGTGGCGATCGTCACGGGCGGTGGTATGGGCATCGGCAAGGAAGTCGCGCGTTTTCTGTCCCAAGAGGGCTGCAAGGTGGTGATTTGCGCACGGCGCATGGAGTTTCTCCAGCAGGCCGCCGAGGAGATCACCGCCCAGACCGGCAACGAAGTGCTGCCTTTGTTCTGCGACACCAATCAGATGTCGGCCGTGTCGGACATGGTCGACGCCGCGCACAAGCACTTCGGGCGCATCGACATCCTGGTCAACGGTGCCGCGGCGCCCTCGGGCGTGGTGCGCAATGACATCGAACATGCCGGCGACGAAGAGTTGCTGTCGGACCTCAACACCAAGGTGATCGGTTACTTCCGTTGCGCCAAGGCCGTGACCCCGCACATGAAGGCGGGCGGCTTCGGTCGCATCATCAACATCGGTGGCCTGACCGGGCGCAGCAGCAAAGTCCTCTCGGGCATGCGCAACCTGGCCATCGCCCACATGACCAAGACGCTTTCCGACCAACTGGGTCCTTCCGGCATCACCGTCAACCTGATCCACCCCGGTGTGGTGGACACCCCGCACATCCAGGAGCTCTACGAGCGCGAAGGCATCAAGCAGGGCAAGACACCCGGTCAGGTCGAACAGGGGTACATCGACGCAACGCCGATTCGACGCACGTTGGCCCCCATCGAAATGGGCTGGCTGATCGGTTTCCTGGCATCCCCCAAGGCGGGCGCCGTGACGGGTGAATCCATTGGCATCGATGGCGGCTTGACGCGTGGCATCTTCATTTGAGGAGCAGCAGTGATGAGTAACGGAACCCTTTTAGTTGCAACTGTGGGACAGGCGGTGATCCGCAGTGCCGACGATGGGCGTACCTGGCATCGTCTTGGCCTGGGACAGGACCTTGAATTCGATGCGATCACTCGCTCCCTGAGTGTCCATCCGGGTGCTCCCGAAGTGATCTATGCCGGTACCGACATTGGCCTGTGCGTGAGTCATGACACCGGCGGCCACTGGCAGCAGGTGGACTCGCCGTTCAATGGGCAGACTGTCTGGAAGGTTGCCGTCGATCCACAGGATGCAAAGCGTATTTTCGTCGGCACGGGTGCACCTTCCCGTGCCGTGTTGTGGCGCACCCTCGACGGCGGCCAGAGCTGGGATCGCGCGCCGGTGGAGATTCCGGAGTTCTGCGATGGCGTCAGTCGCCCGCGCTTGCTGGCCTTCGCTTACGACCCGACAGATCGCGACCAGCTCTGGTTCGGCCTGGAAGAGGGCGGGTTGTTTCACAGTCGTGACGGCGGCGATAGCTGGACCCGTGTCGACGATCGGCTGCTGTGGGACTACAACTCGGACATCCACAACATCCTGGTCCTGCCCAACCACGGCCAGAAGGTCATCGTGGTGGTGTGTGTCAACGCTGTCTACCGCAGCGTTGATGAGGGACAGACGTGGACCGGCATCGAGGCCCGCGAAACCTTCGGCCTCTACTACGTGCGCGCCATGAGCGCACCGCTGGGCAGCGAAAACACTCTCTACCTGAGTATCTCCGACGGTACACCCGGCACCACCAGCAAGGTGCTGATCTCCCGGGATGCGGCCCTCAGTTGGGAGGTGCTGCCGCTGTCACAGCAACCCAACTCGTGTGTCTGGGCCATTGCCGTCAATCCGGCTGACCCGCGCCAGATAGTCGCCGGCACCAAGTACGGGCACCTGTTCACGTCCGAGAACGGCGGTGACGGCTGGCAGAAGCAGTGGCGCGAGTTCAGTGAAATCGCTGATGTGCTCTGGACGCCGGCCGTGGCGCAGATCAAGTCCGGGCACCAATCCATCATCAAGAAGAACTGAGGTATCGCGCGATGAAAGTCGACGTCGTTCGTACTCACCTGTCGCTGTTCGTGAGTGACCCGGAAACGTCGGCACGTTGGTACGCCGATGTGCTGGGCATGCACGAGAGCGCCCGGGGTGAGAGCTGGATCATGATGGCGTTTGGTGCCAAGCATCACGACATCGCCCTGATCCGCGCAGAGCCGGGAGCCCATCAGGGCGGACTGGGCCTGCAGCACTACGGGCTGGAGATCGCTGGCGACATGACCACCCTGCGCCAGCTCTACGGCATGTTGCTCGCCAAGGGAATCGAAGTGGTAAAGATCACCGACCACGAAATCGGCAACGGCGTGTACTTCAACGACCCCGACGGCAATCGCATGGAATTTTTTCTCGAGACCGAACACGACGACGCGCAAGGCAAGGCACGTTTCAAGGCCGCCGGCGCGCCCAGCCGAAATTTTGATCTCGATCCCCTTTGACTCGATCCCTTTGAAGAGACCTGTCCGATGAAAACCGCCAATTTCGCCAGTTACCACATCCGCAAATGGTATAGCTTCGTTGAGGAAACCCTGGCCAATGAAAGTGGCCAGTTGGCCGATGGTGAACCCTTGTTCAAATACGCCATTGCCGCGGTGATCGCCAATCCCTACGCCGGACGCTACAGCGAAAGCCTGGCCGAGCTGGTAGAACCGTCACCTTTGCTGGGCCAGGAGTTTGGTCGTCGCATCCAGGAACTGGCGGGCCAGCGTGAGATAGTCAGTTACGGCAAGGCGTGCCTGGTAGGCAGTCAGGGTGAGTACGAGCATGGCAATGCACTGCTGACCAATCCGGCGGCGGATCCTATCCGCCTCGCGTTGGGCGGTGGCAAGTCCTGGGTCCCGTCCACGGGCAAGCGCGGCGGACCTGGGGTGACCATAGATGTGCCACTGGCCCACAAGGATGCGCTGTACGTCCGTTCGCATTACGACAGTATTTCGCTGTCGTTTGGTGATGGGCCGTCCGCGGACGAGTTGATCATCATCTGGGCCTTCGCCACGCGCGGGCGTTTGCATGCGCGTCTGGGTGGCCTCCAGGCCGCCGACGTCAAGGGTAACGACGGCTTGCATTGAGGTGCGTTGATCGTGGGAAGCAAACGAATGCCTGCAAACAGCCATTTTTTCACCAATCGCTCGCAGATGCGCCTGCACTATTTGTCCTGGGGCAACACCTCGGGCATTGCAGTGGTGCTCCTGCACGGGCTGCGCTCCTATGCCCAGACCTGGGACTCCCTGGCCAACGCGCTGGGTCAGCAATACTGCTGCTACGCCCTTGACCAACGCGGCCGGGGGGGCAGTGACTGGGCAGAGTCCACCCGCTACCGGACCGAGGCCTATGTCAGCGACCTTGAGGATTTGGTCGCTCATTTGGGGCTGCAATCGTTCGTCCTGGTGGGGCATTCCCTCGGCGGCACCAATGCGCTGGAGTATGCACGGCTCAACCCCGGGCGACTGCAAGCGCTGGTGGTCGAGGACATCGGCCCTGGCTCTTCGGTCAGCGGTGATGGCGCCGAGCGTATTCGACGCGAAATGAGCCAGACGCCGCTGGTGTTTCCTGATTGGGAGAGTGCCGCTCAGTTCTGGCGACAAGCGCGACCTGGCCTGTCGCTGGAGGGGCTGGCGTCCAGGCTGACGCATTCCATGAAACAAACGCCTGCGGGAATTGAATGGCGCCATGACCAGCAAGGTATTGCCCAGGCGCGCTTGAGTATTACCCCCACGGACTTGTGGCCTGCGGTGCGGGCCTTGGATTGTCCGACGCTGTTCATTCGTGGCGCACGTTCCGATTTCCTGCCGTTGGCGACCCTCGAGGCGATAAAGGCGGCCAACGCGCGGGTGCAAACAACGGAAATCGCCGACGCCAGTCATTACGTCCATGATGACCAGGGCGCGATGTTCAACCGTGTCGTCGTGGACTACTTGCACGAGCAACGCCTACAACTACAACAAATAAGCGGTGAATAGCGATGAAGCAGGAGAAAACCCAGGTTGTCATCGTGGGCGGCGGCCCGAACGGGATCACCGCGGCCCATTACATGGGGCTGTACGGCATCGACTGCGTCGTCCTTGAATTGGCGGACGGCATACTGCCGTATCCGCGCGCGGTGGGCATGGATGACGAGGCGCTGCGTGTGTTGCAGGGCATCGGCATCGCTGAACTGGCCGTGCGTGACATGATCTGCGACGTGCCCCTGCGTTATTACAATGCGCGAGGTGTCTGCTTCGCCGAGGTCAAGCCGAGCACTGCCCACTATGGCTGGCCGATGCGCAACATCTTCATGCAGCAGTTGCTTGAAGGGACGTTGCGTGAGCAGTTGGGCAAGCATGCGAGTGTCGAGTTGCGCCAGGGCCATGAAATGCTTGATTTGGAGCAGGATGGGCAAGGCGTGACATTGCAGGTGCGTGATGCCCAGGGTGAGCTGTATCAGTTACAGGCGCAGTACGTGATCGGCGCGGACGGCGGGCGTTCCAGCGTGCGCAAGAAACTCGGCATCGAGCTGCTGGGGCTGACTCATCCGCGCAAATGGGTGGTGATCGATACGGCCAACGACACCCTGGATGCCCCTTATACCGCCTTGCATGCCGACCCGCAGCGACCCTTCGTGTGCATTTACCTGCCGTACCAGCAACGTCGCTGGGAGTTCATGCTTCTGGAGGGTGAAGACGAAACCCTGATGTGCGAAGAAGCCACTATCCGGGGTTTGATTCGCGGACAGATCGGCAATGCGGTGGATCAGTTGGAAATCATCCGGATCCGCGCCTACACCCATAACTCTCGGGTGGCGGCGCGTTTCGTCGAGGGGCGTGTGGCGTTGGTGGGAGACGCGGCGCATATTTCCCCGCCCTGGGCCGGACAGGGGCTCAACTCGGGCTTGCGAGATGTCGCCAACGTCGCCTGGAAAATCGCCGCGATCCTCCAGGGACGGGCGTCGCCATCGATTCTTTCCAGCTACGACCAGGAACGTCGCGGGCATGCGACCGACCTCATCGCCTTGGCCGACAACATGGGCGCGGTACTGGGCTTGACCAATCCGCTGATGGCGGGGGTACGGGACTGGTTGTTCCAGGCCGTCAACAGCGTCGACAACCTTCGCTCCCACTTGCTTGAGTTCAAGTTCAAACCCAAGGCGACCATTACCAAGGGCCTGGTTTATCACGAGCGTGCCGAGCTGCACGAGGATGATCTGGTCGGGCAGTTGTTCATCCAGCCGTCTATCGAAGATGCCCAAGGCCAGCGGCGGCGCCTGGACGAAGTGTTGGGTCACTCCTATGCGGTGCTGGGGTATCGGGTCAATCCGAGCGAGCAGCTCAGTGAGCAGACTGCTGCCTATTGGGCGCGTTGGGACACACGCTTCATCCAGGTCAATCGCTCTCGCAGCGGCAAAGGCCGCAACCAACCGTTATCGGCCAGCGGCGCGATCTGTGTCGAGGACGTGGATAACCGGCTGGGCGAGTGGTTTTCCAAGGTGCGTGATTGCATCGTCGTCGTTCGGCCAGACCGATTCGTTGCAGCCATCACCACGCCGGAGCGGCTTGACGGCGTGTTGCGCAAGCTGGCGGAGCAACTTTCATGAGGCAGGAAGACGAACTCGTGGCCCGGCTCCACCATGCCGAGCGGTCTGTGCAAGCCTTGCCGCCGTTGGCGGCCCAGCAACTCGATCTGCGGACGGGCTATGCCCTCCAACGCGAAGCGTTGCGTCAGCGCCAGGTGCGCGGTGAGCAACTGACCGGTTGGAAGGTCGCCTTCGCCGGCAGTGCGGCGCAGAAGCGCATGGGGCTCCATGAGCCGGTCCTGGGAGGCCTGACCCATGCCATGGTCGTCGAGCCAGGCAGCTCGGTGGCGCTCGCACGGCTGATCCAGCCCAAGCTGGAGATTGAACTGGCGTTTGTCCTGGGACGCACGCTGGAGCCCGGCGACTACAGTGATGAGGAGATCCTGGCAGCCGTGTCCGACGTCGCGCCGGCGTTCGAGATAGCCGACTGCCGGTGGCAAGGTTGGAGCTTTGGCGTTGGGGCTTTTCTTGCTGACAACGCGGCCGCAGGCCTCTATTGCGTTGGCTCGCGGATAAAATTCGATCCCGGTCAACTGACTCGTGTGGCCTATCGTCTGGAATGTGATGGGGTGTTCTGCGGCATCGGTGATACTCAGGCGCGGGAAGATGCGCCGTTGGTCAATTTGTGTTGGTTGATTCGGCGATTACTGGCTGACGGTCAGTGCGTTGAAGCGGGCCAGGTCGTGTTGTCCGGGGCGTTGCTGCCGCCCATGGCCATCCAGGCCGCCGAGTACCGGTTGCACATGCTTGGCATGGAACTGGCTTTGGTTTTCCAGGCAGGCACTGACGCCTTGTGAAGCAATACCGTTGTCAGGGAGGACCGCGCAGCTTATGACAGGCCGACAATAAAAACCGGGCCACCGAGGAACGACGATCATGCTTGCCGAAGTCCGTACCTTCAACGATCCCCAGCAACACGCCGGGTCCATCCTGGGCTGGCAACAAGTCTATGACCAACTTGGTCGTGGATGCCTTTCCAGCGAGCTGCGGCAGGTGTGCGCCGAGCGCTTTCAGATCTTTCAGGAAGTGTTGGATAAGCGCGTGGTGCAGCGAGGTTGTGCACCAAAAGGGCGCTTGTGCATTGCCATGTCGTTGGGCAGCGCGCCGGTGGTCCAAGGGCATCAGGTGGGCGCCCAGAGCGTGGTGCTGCTGCGCGATGGCGAGGACTTTGTCTTGCATGCCCCGGAAGGTACGCACTTCTTCGCGGTTAACGTCGACACGGTACGTTTCGCCAAACTGGCGGCTTGCGAATTGTCGAACGAACAGCTCAAGCGCTTGAAAAGCGAGTCTCAGATCAGCGTGGACGAAGCGGTACTGTTGAGAGTCCAGCAAAGGATCCATCCGCTGTTCCGTCACCTTCTGCAGCAAGCGGATGCCATCAATCCAGCCTCGGAAAAGATGCTCGAAGACGTACTGCTCAACGCCTTCCTCGACCTGTTCAGTAACGCCTCGGATGAGGTGCGTGGCCGTCGTGGCAACGTTACTGTCAGCGCCTACTTGGTCAAGCGTTGCCAGGAACTGGTGGTGGCCAGCGGTGATACACCGCTGAGCATCCTTGATTTGTGCGAGCAATTGCGGGTGAGCCGCAGGACCCTGCAGAACAGTTTCCAGGCGGTCACCGGGATGCGTCCGGTCGAATACCTGCGCAATTTGAGGCTCAATGCCGTGCGGCGACGTTTGATCACTACCCGGGCGACGGTGTTGAACGTCGGTGAGATCGCCGTGGCAATGGGTTTTTTCCACCTGAGCCACTTCGCGACTCATTACCGAGCGCTGTTTGGTGAGTCGCCTTCCGATACCCCGCGGGCGGGATGATCGGAGGGGTTCTGATACGCCTCCGTCGTTTCCCGGGGGTGTTACCTGGCTACCGCTCTGCACGTTAATGGGCGCCGCTTGAGCCCTTTGGTAGCACATTTGTGGGATTAACCCCCCGGTTCCATTGGGGTCTAAAAAGCCTGTCTGCAGTACCTATTCCTTTAAATCAATCACTTGCGCCTTGACGGATGATGTTGGCACGCATTCTGCTATTTTGAATTTATGGATAATTGGATACAAAAATTCAAAAGGTGCTGCCATGCAATTTGTTCCGACTTTCGCTGAACGTCCGCCGATGACTGCCGAGGAGGAGGCCTACAGCTACCTGCTGGACGCCATCTGCAGCGGTCGGTTACGCAAGGGGGACCGGTTGATCGCCGAGGACATCGCCAGCGAGATCGGTATGAGCCGGATGCCGGTCCGCGAGGCCTTTCGCCGACTGGATGCCCAGGGCCTGGTGACACTTCGGCCCAATCGCGGTGCCATCGTCAGCGGCCTGGATATCGATGAGCTGCATGAAGTCTTCGAGATGCGCAGCGCCCTCGAAGGCCTGGCAGTGCGCGTCGCGGTGGCGCGCATTGGCGAGCGCCAATTGGCCGCTCTCGAGCGTTTGCTGGACGAGATGGACGACTACCGCGAGGAAAGCGCGGAGTGGGTCAGCCGGCATCGCGCCTTTCATGAATACCTGTGCAGCCTCAGCGGCCGTCCCCGGTTGCTGAAGCAGATCAGTGCCCTTTACTCGCTGATCGAGGCGCCCATGCGCCTTTGGTTGCAGCACGTGGACAAACCTTTAAGTGCGCGTCAGGAACACGCGGTGATCCTCGACGCCATTCGCGCTGGCGACGCCGATAAGGTTGAGGCGGTGGTCCGCGCGCACATTGAAGGCACCGTTCCTGAGTTGATCAAGTTTCTGCAACTGAAAAAATAACGAGAGCAGGCCATGAACCTGCCCGTGTTTTGACTTTGAGTACTGCCCGTTACTAACTGAACTGGAGTGTCTGGTCATGCATAAGCCCCACCTGTTGGTTGCTGCTCTATCCTTGGGATTCTGTGCTCAATGGGCGGTTGCCGCGCCCGTTGTGCCGGAGCGCTTGCTCAAGGTCGACAAACTCGTCTATTGCTCAGGCATGGATTCGCCGCCCCTGGTGTCCTTCGATGAAGCGCAAAAGCCCAGGGGCTTGACCGTCGACCTGGGACTGGAAATCGCCAAGCGCCTGGGCAACAAAAAGGTCGAATGGCGCGTCATTCCCTTCTCCGGACTGCTCCCGGCCTTGCTGGCCAAGCAGTGCGACATGATCGTCGACCAGCTGTTTGACAAGCCCGAGCGCCGCGAGGTGATCGATATCGTCAACTACATGTACTCCAGCCAGGCGGTGGTCGTGCCCAAGGGCAATCCGAAGGGCCTCAAGACGCTCCCGGCCCTCTCCGGACACAAGGTCGCGGTGCTCAACGGTTCCACCATCAAGACCCTGCTCGATGCCGAGAACGAAACCCTGGTCAAGTCCGGCAAGCCCGGGATGAAGCTGGTGGTCTACAACACCGACACCGATGCGTTCCAGGCCTTGCGCATCAGCCAGGTCGACGCCTACGGCACCACCGTGGAAACCGCCGGTTATTACGCCGCCATGGCACCTGATCTGTTCGAGGAAGGGGTGCCAGCCTTCAGCCGGATTCTCACCGGCCTCGGGATCCGCAAGGACGATCCGCAACTGACGGCGGCGGTGCAGCAGGTGATCAGCGACATGCGCAGCGATGGGAGCTACAGCCAACTCCTTGGTAAATGGCATGTCGCCAGTGACACTCTCGATTGAGGTAAGGCGTCGATGAATTTCAATTGGGATGTGTTTTGGCAGTACCTGCTTCAGCCCAGTGGGGTCTACCTCACCGGGCTCTGGCTGACCTGCGTGATCAGCGTGCTGGCCATGTTGCTGGGCTGTGCGCTCGGGCTGGCCGCAGCGCTGCTGCGGTTGTCGAGCAATCCACTGCTGCATTTGCCGGTGCGCTTTTATGTGTGGCTGATGCGTGGCACGCCGTTGCTGGTGCAGATTGTTTTTCTCTACACCGCACTGGCCGCCGGCGGGATTTTCCGCTTCGAAGATATCGACCTGTTTGGCCTGGTGATTCCCGGCAACATCCAGGCAGCGATCATTGCCCTGGGCCTCAACGAAGGCGCTTACATGGCCGAGATTATCCGGGCCGGCATCGGCGCGGTGGACAAGGGCCAATACGAGGCCGGGCGCTCCCTGGGCATGACGTTCGCCAAGCTGATGCGGCGCATCGTCCTGCCCCAGGCGTTCCGGGTCATCGTTCCGCCATTGGGCAACGAGTTCAACGTGATGCTCAAGAACACCACGCTGGTCAGCGTGATCGGCGTACAGGAACTGCTGCTCAGTACCCAGATGGTCACTTCGGCGACGTTCCGGGTGTTCGAGCTGTACCTGGTGGTGGCGATCTATTTCCTGCTGCTGACCACACTTTGGGGATTCTTCCAGCGCTGGCTGGAAGCCCGCTTCGGCCAGTCGGATCGGCCATCATCACCGCCACCGGCGGCCACGCGGATGTTCGGCCGTAGCACCCTGAAAATGCTGAGGGAACGTTAACCATGGCGCACAAAAGTGAAGAACTGATCATCGAGGCACTGGAGGTTCACAAATCCTTTGGCGAGCTGCAGATCCTCAAGGGCATTTCCCTGCAAGTGCGGCGCGGCGAAGTGGTGGTCCTGATTGGGGCCTCCGGTTCCGGCAAGACCACCTTTATCCGTTGCATCAATCTGCTGGAAGACATCCAGGGCGGGCGCATCCGCGTCAATGGCCGGGCCATGGGCTATCGCGAACGGGCCGATGGCAGCCTGGTGCGCGATTCGGAACGCAACATCGCCCGCCAGCGCCGGGATATCGGCATGGTGTTCCAGCGCTTCAACCTGTTCCCGCACATGACGGCGTTGGAGAACATCATCGAGGCGCCGATCCAGGTGCTGGGGATCCCGCGCGCCGAGGCGCTGGATCAGGCCCGTGGCTTGCTGGAACGGGTTGGCCTGGCAGACAAGGCCAGCCACTACCCATCCATGCTCTCCGGTGGGCAACAACAGCGGGTGGCGATTGCCCGTGCCCTGGCCATGAAACCCCAGGCCATGCTGTTCGACGAACCCACCAGTGCCCTCGACCCGGAAACCGTTGGCGAAGTGCTGCAAGTGATGAAGGCGCTAGCGGAGGAGGGCATGACCATGGTGGTGGTAACCCATGAAATGGGGTTTGCCCGGGAAGTGGCTGACCGTGTGGTAGTCCTGGATCAGGGCGAGCTCATTGAGCAAGGGCCGCCGGAGCAAATCTTCAGCCACCCCGTTCACCCTCGTACGCGGGCTTTTCTCAGTCGGGTGTTATGACCCTTCTCAGTCTGATTACTTGGAACGCCACCTAGTCAACCCCGATCAATGAACCCTTGTGTTGAAGAGCCTTTGCCATGCTGAAATTTTCTGCTCACGAGTACCCCTATCCGTCGCAACGCCAGAGCGTTTTTGCCCGTCGGGGCATGGTCGCCGCGTCCCAACCCCTGGCAGCCCAGGCGGGCATCGAGATGATGCAAAAGGGCGGCAATGCCATCGATGCCGCCATCGCCACGGCGGCGGCGCTGACAGTGGTCGAGCCTACGGGGTGCGGCATTGGCGGTGACGCCTTCGCCTTGGTCTGGTGCAAGGGCCAGTTGCATGGCCTCAACGGCAATGGCCATGCCCCGGCAGCCTTGAGTGTCGAAGCGGTCAAGGCGGCCGGCCATGATCAGATGCCGACCTATGGCTGGACCCCGGTGACGGTCCCGGGTTGCCCATCAGCCTGGGCCGAGTTGTCGCAACGCTTCGGCAAGCTGCCTTTCGCCCAGTTGCTGCAACCGGCAATCAGCCTGGCGCGGGACGGTTTTGCGTTGTCACCGGTGGTTGCCCATCAATGGCAGATCGCCGTGGGTGAGCTCACCCCCCATCGCGATCCGGTCCTGGAGGTCTGGTTCGAGACCTTCCTGATCGAGGGCCGCGCACCCCGGGCCGGCGAGATCTTCCGCAACCCCGCCCAAGCCCGCACCCTCGAAGAACTGGCCGCCACGCGCTGCGAAAGCCTGTATCGCGGCGCGTTGGCCGAGCGCCTGGATGCCCATTCCCGCGCCACGGGCGGCTACCTGCGATCCACCGACCTCAAGGATTATCGAGCCCAGTGGGTCGAGCCGATCCACGTCAACTACCGAGGGGTCGATGTCTGGGAGATCCCGCCGAGCGGGCAGGGCCTGGTGGCCTTGATGGCGCTGAAGATACTCGAAGGCTTCAGCTTCGATCACCGTGACAGCCAGCAGACCTGGCATCGCCAACTGGAAGCCATGAAGCTGGCCTACAGCGATGGCCTGCACTACATCACCGACCCGTTGCACATGCGCGTGGCGGTGGCTGATTTGTTGAGTGACGAGTACAGCGCCCGACGCCGCGGGCAGATCGGCGAACAGGCCCAGCCTCCCAAGCCCGGTGATCCCCACGCCAGCGGCACGGTGTACCTGGCCACCGCCGACGCAGAGGGCAACATGGTTTCCTTCATCCAGAGCAACTACCACGGTTTCGGCTCCGGCGTGGTGCTGCCCGACAGCGGTATTGCCCTGCAGAATCGTGGACAGGAGTTCAGTCTCGACGCGAAGCACGCCAACTGCCTGGCCCCAGGCAAGAAGACCTTTCACACCATCATCCCCGGCTTCCTCACCCAGAACGGCCAGGCTCTCGGACCTTTCGGCGTGATGGGCGGCTACATGCAGCCCCAAGGGCATGTGCAGATGGTCATGAACCTGGTGGATTTCGGCCTCAACCCCCAAGCGGCCCTGGACGCGCCGCGTTGGCAATGGCTGGGCGGGATGAAGGTCGGTATCGAGCAAGGCGCCTCCCGCGACCTGGCCAATGCCTTGGCCCGGCGCGGTCATCAGGTGCAGATCGCCAGCGACCTGACTGACTATGGGCGCGGTCAAATCATACTGCGCGATCCGGTCAGCGGTGTGTTGTGTGGTGGGACTGAACCCCGAGCGGATTCCCATATCGCGGTCCTATAAGCTTGCGCTTATGGCCGCGGCTCTCACGATCACCAGGCCCTTCAAAGGTGCTGCTTGAGGTAGTGCGCAAACTCACGCGCCAGTTGTGACGGCTCCTCCTGTGAGGGGAGCAGCAGCGCGATGTCGTACTTGATGGCAGGTTTGAAGGGCTTGAGGATCAGGTTGCCGGTGAAGGGCCGACTGACCACCGGATCGACGATCCCGACACCCATTCCGGCGCCGACCAGTTCACATGCCGTGGCGAAGAATTCTGTTTCGGCTACCACGTTCCAAGATGACCCGTACGCCGAAAAGGCCATGGCCAACTGCTGGTAGATCGGGTCGCCCTTGAACAGTGAAACGAATGGCACGCCATCCAGGTCCGCCGGGGTAATCACGTCCAGTTTTGTGAGCGGGTGGCCGATCGGCATCATGCACTGGCATTCATAGGCAATCACCTCCATGCACGATGTCGGGTAGTCGAGCGGCAGTTCGGCAATGGCCATGTCGAATTGCTGCGTAGTGATTAACTCGCGAACGGACTGGGAGTTTCGGGTGATGATCTTGAGCACCAGGCCCGGGCGCTCTTTGGCGAATTCGGCCATCAAGCGGGGCAGCAAATGGATCGAGATGCTGGCGTAGGCGGCGATCGCCAGATGGCCGCGTTTTCCCGTGCGGATTTCCTTGGCGATGCGCTGGGTTTTCTCCACGGCCTCCAGCGCCCGTTCAGCCTCGACGAAAAACAAGCGGGCTTCAGGGGTGGGTTGCAAGCGTCCGCCTTTGCGCACGAACAACTTGAGGCCGGTTTCATGTTCCAGGTTGGCGATGGTACTGCTGATGGCCGGCTGAGAAATATTCAAAAGCTCTGCCGCGCGGGTCATGGTGCCGTGGATCATCAAGGTTCTGAAGCACTCGAGCTGCCGGATTCGCATGGGCCACCCTATAGATTTAACTTATACCGAGGCCACTTTATATTATTGGTTTGAGGTTTTCTTCTGTGTTTTCCTTGATTGCAGGTACACGGTCCGCCGTCCATCAGCTCGCAAAGGAGAACAGCGACATGAATACAATGGCCTCGACTTGCCCCGGTGAACGGGTCCTTTTGCCTGCTCGGCGGGGTGTCGCGATTCGGTTGAATCAGGGGCAAATCCTCAAGGTGATCAACACCCCTGGCAAACAGGTGGTAGACACCTGGGCCTTCAACCCGGAAGACCTCCGGGAAGCCATGTCCATGGAGCACAGTCGTCCCTACTGGTTGAAGCTCAACCCCGGTCAAGGTGACAGTTTCCTGACCAACAAACGCCGCCAGATCCTGACGCTTATCGAGGACACCACACCGGGTATCCACGACACGCTGGTCGCCGCTTGTGATCCGACTCGTTATGTTCAACTGGGCGTTGTCGGCCATCATGACAGTTGCAATGAAAACCTCTTTCAAGCCCTGGATGCCATCGGCCTGATTGCGCCCGAAACACCGAGCCCCTTGAACCTCTTCATGAACGTTCCCGTTCATCAGGACGGGCGGATTGCGTTTGCCGAGCCTGTCAGTCAGCCTGGGCAATATGTCTGCCTCAAAGCGGAAATGGACGTTATTGTGGTGCTGTCCGCTTGCCCCCAGGACATCACGGCAGTCAATGGCATGCGCCCCCAGGCTGTGCACTACTGCATCCTCTGACGGATCGCCAAACCTGCTGGCGGATGTTGTCTGTCAGCAGGACACTGAAGTCGTCATAAGCACCTCAGTCGGGTGTCCGGAGAAAACCATGCGCAAAATACCGCCTCTGAATTCCGTGCGAGCGTTTGAGGCTGTAGCACGTCACCAGAGTTTTTCCTCCGCTGCGAACGAGCTCTCTGTAACGGTCGCCGCGGTCAGTCATCAAGTTCGGCAACTGGAAGACGGGCTGGGGCAAAAGCTCCTGGAAAGGGGCCGGACGGTGACCCTCACGCCTGCCGGCAAAGCGATCTATCCGCTGTTGCGAGACGGTTTTGACCAGATTGCCCAAGCGTTCGCCCTGTTAGGCGGGGCAAGGGAGGGTGATGCTGTCCAGGTTTCCACCACGCGGGCATTCGCGGAGCGATGGCTCATGCCGCGCCTGGCGAAGTTCAACGAGATTTATCCGAACATCGTGGTGTCCATCCACGCCTCGGAGAAAGTGGTGGATCTGCGTTCAGACGCTGTCGATCTGGCGATTCGATATGGGCCGGTCGATGCCGATGTGCAGGGCCCCGTGCTGTTCGAGGACCGGTTCATCGCGGTCGCCGATAAGAGCATTTGCCCGGTCGACCGCAACGCAACGATCAGCGACTTTCATAATCGCCCGCTACTGGCGTTCAAATGGAAGAACCAGGCGCTCGAGGCGCCCTCATGGTCAGTCTGGCTGGCCGGGATGAAGCACGGCACGACCGGGGAGCTGCGCATCTCCTGGTACAGCGAGGAAACCCTCGCGCTGCATGCGCTGGAGCGGGGATTGGGGCCCTTGCTGTGCAGCGATGTGTTGATTGACGATGAGCTTCGCTCCGGGCGCATTCGTCGGGTAGAGGGCCCCACCTTGCCAGGTTTTACCTACCACCTGATCGAAGGCCACAGCGGTAGTCCACGGCGCAGCCTGTCATTGTTCAGGGAATGGCTTCTGGGCGAGGCCAGGTCCTTCAGGGGCAATGCCTTGAATGACCTGGCAGGACATCAACTGGCGCTCACGTCCTGAGGAGACAGTCAAGCCGGAGACAGCTGGCTTTGGCGTTCTTCAATCATTTGCCTGACCAGAACCGGAACGGCATCGAAAGCATTGGCGATGGAGGCTTCATGGCGAGCGTCGCCAAACTCCTGATAGTCGATGGAGATGACATGGGTTTCGTCCACGCCCAGATAGTGCGCACAGGTTTGTATGTGAGTGTCCAGGTGGTTCATGGTTTCACGAACGCCACCGGGACCGAATCCAAACTCACCCCGGGAAGACAGGATAACCAGCTTCTTGCCGCTCATGATGGGCTCCAGGGGGTAGTCGCCGCGCGCCAAGTCAAAGGTGAAGGTTTTTCCGATGCGAATCACTTTGTCAAACCAGGACTTGAGGGCGGCCGGCATGCCGTAGTTGTACATCGGGGTGCCGATCACGATGATGTCGGCGCGATCTATCTCATCGATCAGTTCATCCGAGAGGCGAATCTCCTCGCGCTTTTCCGGCGTCAGGTGCTCTTCTGGCGTAAAGACTGCGGCAATCCAGGCTTCTGTCACGAAGGGAGGCGGATTGTGTCCAACGTCACGGGCGATGATCTGGGCCTTGCTGTCGCGTTCAAGCCAGGCTTCGACAAATGCCTGGGACAATTTACGGCTCAGTGAGCGGTCGGATCGTGCGCTGGCATCGATGTGAAGAAGGGTGGTCATTTCATGTTTCCTGTTCATTCTGAAGTGGAATTACTTCAGCGACTGGAACAAGTTGGCCATGCCCCTCAGGTGTTCGGCTATTGACATTTATTTGAGTGCCGTTAAGTAAAACTCAATAAGCGATTTTTCTTTGTTGGGCGATCTGGACATCTCTTTGGTTTTCGGTGCGGGCGTGGATGTTTCATGTTCGGTTTGTTTGTGCAATTGAGAAGAACTTAATGCGGGCATTTTTCTAAAGGTCGGTTTAGTTATTATCAATTACCTAAACATGCAGACCTCGCTTTAATGGCTCGGGGCGATTCACGTGGTCGCCGGTCAGCGAGGAAAACAATAATGTCAACGCGTCGCGAATCAGAAAATAGCTTAATGAATGAGGCCAATTATGATGCGCTGGGCCTCGAGCCCGTGCCCGATTGCCAGCGTACTTCTACACCGTTAGACCAGTTCTGGATCTGGGCGGGGGCGAATGTGGCTCCGATCAACTGGGTGTTGGGTGCCATCGGTATCCAGCTGGGGTTGAGCCTGATTGAGACCCTGCTGGTGATCGTCGTCGGCAATCTGTTGGGCGCGGCCTTGTTCGGCGGCATCTGCATCATGGGTCACCGCACGGGGGTGCCGCAAATGGTGCTTTCCCGGCTGGCGTTCGGTCGACGCGGTGCCTACCTGCCCACCCTCATGCAGGTACTGATGCCGATGGGATGGGTCGCCACCAACACCTGGGTAGTGCTTGATTTGGCGGTGGCCGCCCTGGAAAGAGTCGGCATCAATGGTGGCATGGAGCTCAAGTACGCGATTGCCTTGGTCGTCATGGTTCTTCAGGTCGGTATCGCGGCCTGGGGCTTCAATGCCATCAAGTGTTTTGAACGCTACACCATGCCGGTGATTCTCCTGATCATGGTGGTGATGACCGGATTGGCCTTCACCCATGTGGATATCCAGTGGCAGACTTCCACGGTCGTGGGCATTGGCAAGCTGTCTGCCATGAGTAGCCTCATGACGGCGATCGGGATCGGCTGGGGGATTTCTTGGCTGGTATACGCCTCGGACTACACCCGTTTCACCCAGACCAAATTGTCCGATGGCCAGGTGTTCCGGTCGACGTTTCTCGGCATGTTCCTGCCTACCGTATGGCTGGCCTTTCTTGGCGCGGCGATTGCGTCTGCGGGTGCCGGCTCGGATCCAGCGCAACTGATCATTGCCGTCTTCGGCACGATGGCGTTGCCGGTACTCCTTGTACTGTTACATGGCCCGGTGGCCACCAACATCGTGGTCATTTACTCGGCCGCATTGGCAACGTTGTCCCTGGATCTACGAGTGCCACGCTGGGCGGTATCGACGATCTCAGGCGTGGTGGCGCTGTTCATCCTTTATCTGTTCCTGCAATCGGGCGAGTTTGTGCATGCCTTCGAAAACCTGATGGTGTTTTTCGTGGTGTGGATCAGTCCTTGGGCGGGCATCACGCTGGTCGATTTTTTCCTGATTCGCCGGGGACAGGTCGATCTGAAGTCGCTTTATTGTCATCACCTGGAAAGTGCCTGCACTGACGTGAACTGGAAAGGCGTATTTGCACTTTCAGCCGGCGTGCTCGCGGCGTGGTTATTTCAAGTGGGCACCATTAAGTCGCTTCAAGGCCCTCTTGCCATGGCATTGGGAGGTATTGATTTTTCTTGGCTGGCAGGGTTTGGCGTGGGCGGCGGTATGTATTACGTATTGCACCGTTCGCGACGAATAGAAGTTGCTCACTCGTCGGTGATGGCTAAGTAAACGTTAGTGCTGTGAAACGATTCAATCATTAAAGAGGTTATTGCAAATGTCTCATCTTGAACAAACCAATGTGCTGGCTGCGTTGAATGCCGGCGCCGAGATCGATGCGTTCCTGGGTAATGTCGTGGAGATTGCGATTGTGACCCGCGACCACAAGCGCACCATGGATGGCTTGCTCAAGCTGGGGATCGGCCCGTGGCGGGTGTACACCTTCAGCCCGGAAAACACCCAGGACCAGACTTACCACGGTGAACCGGCCGAGTTTGTGCTGAAAGTCTGTTTCGCCCAATCCGGAAACATGATCTGGGAGTTGATGGAGCCGGTGTCCGGCCCGACGATTTTCGCCGACTTTCTGGACAAGCATGGCGAAGGCATCCAGCACGTTGCGTATGACTGCAACAACATCCCGTTTGAAGACCGTATCGCTGAACTGCAGCGCCGGGGCTTCAAGTGCGTGCAGTCCGGTTCCTGGATGGGCGTGAATCATTTCGCGTTCTTCGGCACCGAGGCCGATACCACCACGGTATTTGAGACCTATGCCTTTCCTGGCGATTGGGACTATCCCGAGCCTGAGTCCTGGTATCCGCCCCGGGCATAAACTCCCGCGGCATCACAGGCATCGTCCGGGCGCTGACCGCAGGTCACACGCCCGGGCTTCGCTGCTCGGAAAGACACCAGGAGTACAGCCATGAACAATGTCCGGATGGATAACATCAGTTGGGTCGACTATGAGCACCGAGTGCATTCAGGGGCAGTGGTCTTGCTGCCCATCGGAGCAACTGAGCAGCACGGGCCTCACTTGCCTCTGGGCACCGACGCCTTGCTGGCCAGCGCAATCAGTGAAGAGGTGGCCAGGGAAATCGACGGCGTCGTAGCTCCGGCCTTGTCCTACGGCTACAAATCCCAGCCCAAGTGTGGAGGAGGGCAGCACTTCTGCGGAACAACCAGCGTGGATGGGGCGACCTTGATTGCCATGGTCCGGGATGCCGTACGTGAGTTTCATCGCCATGGCGTGAAGCGCCTGGTCCTGGTGATCGGCCACTACGAGAACCAGTGGTTCGTGACCGAAGGCATCGAGCTGGCGATGCGCGATATCGGCCCGGATGCCGGACTGGAAGTCATGCGCCTCGAGCACTGGGAGTTCGTGACGTCACAAACCCTCGACAAGACTTTCCCGAACGGCTTTCCGGGCATCGCACTGGAACACGCGGCAGTTATCGAAACGTCGATGATGCTGCATTACCACCCGGGGATGGTGCACTTGGACAAGATTCCTGATCATGGGCCGGCTGAGTTTCCGGTTTACGATATGTTCCCGACACGTACCGAATGGGTGCCAGCCAGTGGTGTGTTGTCATCTGCGATGGGGTCCAGCGCTGACAAGGGGAGGTTGTTGGTGGCCGATGTCACCCGTGGCATCGTCCAGGCGGTCCGATCAGAGTTCAGGTTGGCCGCCATGCCTTGAGATGTGCGCATTTGCAAACCGAAGCCGGCGGCAAGGTTACTTGGAACAATGTCGCTATGTTCTCGTTACGCTGCATTGAATAGCGGGGCTGATGTCATCCGGCGGCCTGGAGGCGCCATCAACCCTAGCCGCTGCTCAGTGTCGAGACTTTCACAAAAGTTGCGATTACCATTCAGTCGAACTTGACCAAATCCTTGAAGATCAACTGACCCCAGCTCTTTCCGCGCGCCTGCACAAGCAGTCCACCGTCCGAAAGCCCGCCAAGTGTGATCGGCGCGAAACCGAGTTTTTCAGCAAGTACACCAATCTCCGCTGCCGCGCCGTCATCGTCGCTCGCCAGGAACACAACTCTCCTGCCACCCTGTACGGCCGGGCCCTGGTCAAGAACGGTAGCGACCAAATGGTTGAAGCCCTTAACCAGTCTAGCGCCAGTGAAAGCCTGTGCGACGACCCTGGAGGACGGCTGGCCTCCCAGTTCCTCGGGGGATACGCCGTAGGCATTGGTGACATCGACGATGGTCTTCCCCTGCCAGGTGGGCAGCGCCTTCGCGACATCCGCGTGCGACTCGAAACGGACGGCCAAAAAGACGATGTCCGCCTTGACGGCTTCCGCCAGCTTTTTGGGAATAATCGTAGGTCCGATCGCGGCCGCAGCGGATGCAAAGCTTTCCGGGTCACGAGTGGTTGCAACGGATACTTCAATACCGCTTCGGGCAAACGCCTTGGCAAGCGCCTGGCCGATGTTGCCGAAGCCAATAATTGCGTAGCTCATATAGGTTCCTTTGGTTGACCACGCCTTGGGGGCTCCGAGTATCGAACGGAGCGACCGGGCGGGCGTAGTGCGTCAGATTTGCGCCAGGCCGCCGTCGGCGGCGACCTCGCTGGCGGTCATGAAGCTGCTGTCCTGCGACGCGAGAAACGCCGCCACCGCGCCGATCTCCGCCGGGTCAGCCATGCGCTGGAGCGGGTTCATCGAGGCGAAGACCTTCATGCCTTCCTCGCCTAGCGCAGCCTTTGCGAGTTCGGTTGCCGTCGGCCCGGGCGACAGCACGTTGACCCGGATGCCGCTACCTTTCAGGTCCTGCGCCCAGGTCCGCGCGAGGTTGCGCACGGCCGCCTTGCTCGCGCTGTAGACGCTGAATGCCGGGGCCCCCGTGGTGCCGGCGCTCGATCCGGTCAGAATGATCGAACCACCCTGGCCCATCAGCGGCAGTGCCTTCTGAACCGTGAAAATCGTACCCTTCACATTGGTGTCGAAGGTTGCGTCAATGTGCTCGGCGGAGATCTCGCCGAGCGCGAGCGGGCTTCCCGCCCCGGCGTTGGCGAAGACGATGTCGAGGGTTCCGCGCTCGGCCTTCACCGCCGCGTAGAGTCGGTCGAGGTCGGCGAGATCGGATACTGAGCCCCTCACCGCGCGGGCATTGGGCCCGAGGTCGGCCACAGCGGCGTCGAGCGTTTCCTGCCGGCGTCCGAAGATGAAGACGAAGGCGCCTTCCTCAATGAAGCGCTTTGCTGCGGCGAGGCCGATTCCAGTAGCGCCGCCGGTAATCACTGCGGTCTTTCCATTCAGTCTGGTCATGATGTGCATTTCCTCTAGTGCTGAGTGCAAACAGGGAATCGCTTGCTTGAGGACCACTATGCAGACCTGATAACCTGAGGACAAGTATGCACCTTTAGGTAAGTATCAAATGACCACACCTATTCAAACCTGCGGTACCGGCGGTTTTTCCTGCGGACTCGACGCCACGCTCCGTATCATTTCGGGCAAGTGGAAACCGCTGGTCCTGTTTTTTCTGCGTGACGGTCCGAAGCGCTACGGTGAACTCAAGCGCTTGGTCCAGGGCGTCAGTGACAAGGTGCTGATCCAGGCATTGAAGGACCTGGAGGCCGATCACGTGCTGGCGCGGACCGACTACAAGGAGGTGCCGCCACGCGTCGACTACACCCTGACGCCGCTCGGTCTTAGCTTGGCTGAAGCGATTGTCCCGCTGTGCACTTGGGGAACCGAGCATATGGCGGAAATGGCTGGCATCTTCGCCAAGCGCGAAATTTTGCCCTAGCAGGTGGCGAATGTTCTCCGGCGAATCGATGCCCGAGAACCGTGAGCGATCTTCTATCCCCTTAGCACCAGGGACATGTCCGGGTATTGAGCGCAAATGAAATCGACGAATGCGCGAACCTTCGGAGCAGCCAGGCGCCTGGAGGTGTGCAGGACCCAGAGCTGGGGTTCTACACCCGATACCGTGCCCCATTGGACCAACTCGCCACGGGCGAGCTGGTTCCAAGCAATGGATTGCGGAATAAGGGCAATACCACCACCGGCGACAGCCGCATCGCGGACCATTAGTAGCGAAGAGAACCGCAGCTTGGGGATCGGCTCCAGGACCAACTGCCCTCCATCGAGACTCCACTGGGTGGGCTGGAACGTCGACGTCACGACACCGGGAACGGCTCTGATCGCGCCGGGCATGGGCTTGGATACTTCGGGTGCAGCCACGACGACCAGCCTGTCCTTGGCGAAACATCGGCCAACCAGATTGCTGTCCGGGCTCGGGTTGATCCGGATAGCGACGTCAAATTGTTCCTCTACGAGGTCCACCATGCGGTCTTCCGCCACGACTTCAATTTCGACCTCCGGATAGGCGGCACAGAATTCGGCCCCGATTCGGCCCATCGCTAGCTGGGAGAACAGGACCGGGGCAGCGACTCGCAAGCGTCCGCGCGGTGTCGAAACACCCTCGCGGGCCGCCGTCATGGCTTCGGTGACTTCACTCAGCGGACCTTCAGTTCGAGCCATCAGCCTCTCGCCGGCTTCAGTGAGTTTCAGGCCGCGCGCGCTGCGTTCGATCAGCCTCACGCCCAGTTGTTCTTCAAGATCGGAAATTCGCCGCGACAAGGTGGCTTTGGAAATGCCACTCGCACGGCTTGCCTTCCCCAGCCCCTCATTCGTTGCGACGAGGATGAAGTCGATCAGGGCGTTCAGGTTCATGATGTTCCATTTTTGAAACGAGGTGTCTGGATTTTGTGGTCTTTGTTTTGTATGTGCAACGGAATACTTTCTCTTCATCGAAAGCCGATTGCCGACTTTCTTGCTGACCCATACATCCAATGCAGGAGATTCAAAAATGAGCATTCTCGTGATCGGTGCCACGGGCACCATTGGTTCACTCATCACCCAAGGCCTTGCCGACGCAGGCGTCGAGGTCAAGGCCCTCGTGCGTCAACCGGGTAAGCGGGCCTTCCCGGCGGGCGTCACAGAGGTTGTCGCAGACCTCACCGATGTACCTTCAATGCGCGCCGCACTGGCGTCGGTGCGTACGCTGTTCCTGCTCAACGCCGTGGTGCCCGATGAGGTCACGCAAGCCCTCATCACGCTGAACCTCGCTCGTGAGGCTGGCATCGAGCGCATCGTCTATTTGTCGGTGATCCATGCCGACAAGTTCACCCATGTTCCGCACTTCACTGGCAAGCATACGGTCGAGCGCATGATCGAGAGTCTTGATATGCCGGCAACCATCCTGCGCCCGGCCTACTTCATGCAAAACGAACGCATGGTCCAGCAGACGATCCAGGACTACTCGGTTTACCCAATGCCGATCGGCTCGGCGGGGACCTCGATGATAGATGCGCGCGACATCGCCGAGGTGGCCGTTGCAGAGTTGCTGCGACGCGACAAGGCAGCTTCTGCGCTGGATCGTGTAACGCTGGAGTTGGTCGGGCCGCAAGCTCTTACCGGGGCTTCCGTTGCAAAGATCTGGGGCGCCGCACTGGGGCGTGAGATCGCCTACGGGGGTGACGATGTAGCGGCCTTCGAAGGACAACTGGCCGCATACGCCCCCGCCTGGTTGGCCTACGACATGCGCCTGATGATGGCGGGTATCCAGGCGTTCGGCATGCAAGCCGCTGAAGGAACAGTGGATCGGCTGGAAGCCATCATTGGGCACCCGCTGCGCACCTACGAAGACTTTGTCCAGCAAGCCATTGCCGGGGCTTGAACAGTGAGGGAAAGGACGCCGGCAACTGGGAGGGTTGCCGGCTTGCAAAAACTATTTTTGCTGACTGAACGACTGCGCCAGAAACTCGGTAATCCGCGATGTGATTTGCTGCTGGATCACCCCGCGTGAACGACCGCTGTCGCCATCCTGGCAAATGATGCCATCGCCAGGTACTTCTTCTTCGAGCAATGCCTGCGCGCCCGGTTTGCATACCGACAAGAAACTGAAGTGGCTTGCGTCGTTGATTTCGACGTATTGGCTTGACGCTTGAGGCAGGCGCTGAGCCAGGTTGGCGGACTCCAACTGAGCGGGCAGTTCCTGCGACGGTACGCCGGCAGCGATCACTAGCGCCGGCACTGGTAGCGCCGAAAGGCTTTCATCGGTCAGCCCGCGTGAAAGCCCCAGGTCCAACGTAACCACAGCGGTGATGCGTTTATCGCGCCAATCGGCCGTCAACTTGGCCTTCGATTCGGGGGGGCTTTCCGGGTTCATTTGCTGGTAGACGGTGCAGCTGGACAAGAGTGGATGGCTTTTGCAGTCAAGGGCAAAGCGGTCGGGGTCGAAACGAGCGCCGACGGCTTCCAGGGCCGTCCAGCCGCCGAGCGAATGGCCTACTACAGCAATTCGGCGATCCGCGACCATGCCGAATCGCTCGGGTTGCGTCACGATCGCGTCGATGGCTCGACTCAAATCGACAGGGCGCAGCCATAACTGCGCCGCTGCTTGAGGGCTACGGTCATGGGTCGTGGTGCCAGGGTGGTTGACCGCCGCAACAATGTAGCCCATACGGGCCAGCTCACTGGCAAGCCAAGTCTGGTTGCCCCAGTTGCCCCTGAAGCCGTGGGAGAGCACCACTAAAGGATGTTGGCCGGCAGAGGGTGGCGCATCACGAACGGCAGAAGCCCCCACAAACACAACATCATCGGCAATCAATTGCGCCTTGGCGGTCGTTGCACTGGGGTACCAGACGACCATCTCAAGGGCGCGGTCATGGTGGATGTCTGGCAGGGTGGAGGACCGGAAGCCGACCGGGTTAACGTCAGCCAATGCACTGGCAGATAGAGAGAACAGGAACAGGACGCAAAAAGCTGCTTTCAAAGTTGTGATCTTCCTTGATTGAACAACTGCACCGAAACCCGCCGTTAGGCGAACCCCCACTCGTGTGGGGCGAAATCCTGGGCGGTGTGTCGGCAAATAAGTAGCGCCGAAGATTACGCCAATCAGCTCTCGGCAGAAACCATCGAGTCGTCACTGGACTCAGTCGCCAGTTTCAGTCGGTCAGCCTTACTGATGTACTTGGATTTGTTTTTGGGCGCCAATTTGGCACTGGCCTTTTTGGCGTTGGCTTTTAAGAGCTGGTTGATTTTTTTGCGGCGATTCATGCTGTTCTATCCGGCTGCAGTTTTCAGGATGATATCAGCTTAACTGGCGGGCCGGATTCAACGCACGCGCTTGCGGCTCTGCTCCGCCAGATCCAGCGCTTTTTGCATGTCTAGCCGCGCCGAACGGCCCACGTCCTTGTCGTTGAGCTGGTAGCTGCGCTCCGATGGCAGGATCGGCGCGGTGAGGTCTTCCCCGTCCATCTGTTCGAAGTCGTGATTGTCCCCGATGGTCATGGCGCTGCGGCGCAGCAGCATGCGTAGCTGCTCGGGCTGAAGTTGCGGATTGATGGACAGCATCGCCGCCAGCAGGCCCGCGACCATGGGCGTGGCGTAGGATGTACCGCAATGCACGGCACCTTCCTGGCCAGCACCGATCGTCGAAGCGTGGGCGCAAGCGGCAGCGGTGATGTCGACGCGCATGTCGATGTTCGAGGAACTGCGTTTGACCGCAAAGGCCGGATCGTCGACGGCGACCCCGGCACGCTCGCTGCGCTGGTGCCCGCCGACCACCAGCAATTGCTCGGTGATGAAGGAGGAGGGCAGGCGGTACTCATCGGTGCCTGAGAATGAAGACCCATTGCCGGCGGAGTTCACCACCACCACGTCGGGATGCTCCTTGCGCAACCAGAGGAAGAACTCCTCCAGCAGTTCCTCGTACCCGCCCATGGCGATGCCCGAGCGCAGCAGGGAGTCGACTTCATCGCCCTTTATGTCTTTCGCGCCTACGCGGTGGATGCCCCAGCTCCAGTTGAGCACGCGTACGCCGTCCTCCACGAGGTTGACCGAAGCGGCGATGTTGGCGGTGATCCCGGCATCGGAGTTACGGTCGACGATGACCTCGAAGCCGCCGCTTGCCTTGTCCAGGCCACGGAGAAAACCGGTATTGCCGCCGTCGTTCCAGCGCGCGGCGAGGATGCCGGCGACGGTGGTGCCATGGTTGTCGGGCTTATCCGAATCGCGGGCATAGACGCAGGTGCGCGGCATCGAGCAGGCACCGAGGTAGTCGGCAAAATCTGCGGTGTCGAAATCCACGTCGCGCTCGATCAAGCCGATGCGCACGGGTTGCGGTCGGCTGGGTGCCTGCTGCCCAGGGATGCGCCGCTGGTAATAGTTCACCGCGTCAAGAAAACGGTTCGCGGCCCATTCGTCGGACTCCAGGGCCGGTTTCTTCGGCTCTTCAGGGCGAGCGGGGGCTTGCTCGCTTTCTTCTGCCGCAGACTCCTCGATCACCACGGCATCCACGCCAGTCTCGCTGCCCAGACGCAGCACCAGCGCATCGCGCTGCACCAAGTCCCTGGCCGGCAGGCGAAGTTGGTACAGGTTCAGGGGAGCGATGCTGCCGACCACCTTCGCACCGTACTTATCGGCAAGACGTTCAGCTTCCTGGGGGCCATCGCGATCTTCCTCGATCAGCACGCTGACCAGATCGACGTAAGTGGTCAGGCCGTCCATGTTCTTCGCCACTTCCTCCGGCCCCGCGGCCAGTACGTGGCTGTTGCGCAGGGTCAGCCAGGTTGCATTGCTGGCGCGCGGGCCGTCTTCGAGCCAGAGAGGGCCGCTCTGGTAAGAGGCGCTGTCCAGGCGCAGCCGCAACTTTGCCCCTTCGCGCTGGATCGCGTCGGCCGGGATCGCCTTTCCCCCCAGTTTCAATTGTGGCGTTCCATCACCCAGCCCGCGCACCGTCAGGCACCAATCCTGGCGCCGGCCATCCAGCAGATCGCCGCAGCGTGTCAGGCTTTCCAGCCGCAGCGGCTCGGGGGCAGCGGCCGCGGTGTTGGCAGCCAACGTGAACAACATAGCAAGGGCAGCGGATCGTAAGGGCATGGGCCAGGTTTCTTTGTCGGAGTCGAAGGGTCTGTTGTTCCGACTGCCACATGGCTTGCTTCGTTCAGAGGGGGATCCCGCAGGTCTGCGTCGACGCTTTTGTTTGATCGTGCCCTACAGCCACGTATTCACCACTCGCCTATCCAATTCCTCCCAATCCGCCATCCCCAACACCCGGGTAGTGTTCAGCCCGCGCAGATAACCGCGCAATTGATTGGCGGTGTCCCGCATAAGCTCCGCGTCGGGGGCGTTTTCGGACAACAGGATGGTTTCGTATTGGATCAAGTAATCGGCCACTCGCTCACGGAAATCGGGCAAGACCGCGTCGCGGATCAGGTCAAAAGTTCTCAATGAAGCAGCCTCAGCTATCTTTTCCAGTTGTGATTGAGTGTGCATTCATCTGCACGGCGCGCAACTATTGCTAGAAGTAATAGTGACCATCAATAAACGCAAGTTCTTCTTTGTTGGCCATGACCGCAGAATCTCACCCATCGAACAGGCGGCTCAAGGTATTGCACTGACAAGGGCAACCGGTGACGCCGCTCTCTTTCAGGCTCCCGCAGACGCTTCTTACCGTGCTCCTTTGGTTGGCCGCAACCAACCAATTCCTTGCCCCGTACCCCATTCGGTTACGGGGCTTTTTTATGTCTGCGAATGGACATGGGCACGGCACAGCTTCCCTCTGTCATGTGAACCTTGGGCCAATACTGCGTTCACTTGTTAAGTCGTCGCGTTGAGTGATCGCGCTGTCTCATTGCCGATAAGGAATTCGCATGCTTGAAACCTCGCCATCGATTCCCCTGAGCCTTCCTGTCGAGCGCGAGCTCAGTCTGCGTGCGGTCACGACGGGGATCGTGCTGGGTATCCTGCTGACACCGTCCAATGTCTACGCTGGGTTGAAGATCGGCTGGTCGTTCAACATGTCGATCATTGCCTTGCTGATCGGCTATGGCCTCTGGCAAGGCTTGGCCAGACGCTCAGCCGATCAATTGCCCTGGACCCTGCACGAAAGCAACATCAACCAGACCGTGGCTTCCGCCGCCGCGTCGATCATTTCCGGTGGGCTGGTCGCGCCTATCCCGGCTTACACCTTGCTAACCGGTCAACAGCTCGACGCCATCCCGATGATCGCCTGGGTCTTTTCGGTGAGCTTCCTCGGGATCTGGATCGCCTGGTACCTGCGGCCCTCGCTGCTCAATGACAAGGCGCTGAAGTTTCCCGAGGGGATGGCGACCTTGGAAACCCTGCTGCACATCTACAACCACGGTCACGAAGCCGCGACGCGCTTGAAGGTGCTGCTCAGCGCCGCGTTGTTGTCCGCGCTGGTCAAGTGGGTCGATACCTTCATGTGGGCTTTCCCACGCTGGTCGCCGACCCCTCAGTTGGAGCGCCTGACGTTTACCGCTGACCCTTCGCTGCTGTTAGTGGGCTTCGGCGGGATCATCGGCATTCGCGTTGGCCTGACCCTGCTGCTCGGCGCCTTGTTGGCCTGGGGCGGGCTGGCGCCGTGGTTGCTGGAGCAAGGCCTGGTGCAGCTGCCGCCCGACAGCAGCGGCCCGCAGTTCGCTGCGTTGGTGGAATGGCTGCTGTGGCCGGGCGTAAGCCTGATGGTCTGTTCGACCCTGGCCTCCCTGGCGATTCGCTTGTGGGCCTTGCGCCAGTCCACCAAGGCGGACGGTGGGCGGATATGGGCGGTGCCCAAGGCTGGGCCGGCGGCCGGTTTCGCCTTGGCGATCGTGTTGGTGGTGAGCCTGCAAGCGCTGTTGTTCGGCATCAACCTGTGGATGGCCTTATTGACCATTCCCTTGGCGATCTGCCTGGCTGCCGTGGCCGCCCGAGTGGTCGGCGCCACGGGGCATTCCGCCCATCGGCGCCATCGGACAGTTGTCCCAGTTGAGCTTCGGCATCGTCGCGCCGGGGCAGGTGCCGATCAACCTGATGAGCGCCAACACCGCCGGCGGTTCGGCCGGGCAGTGCACGGACTTGATGAACGACTTCAAAGTGGGCCGGGCGATAGGCGCCACGCCGCGCAAACAGTTGATCGCCCAGACGCTGGGGATTTTCGTCGGCAGCATCGTCGGCGTGTTCGCCTACCTGGCCCTGATCCCGGATCCGCAAGCCATGCTGCTCACCGAAGAGTGGCCGGCCCCGGCGGTCGCCACTTGGAAAGCCGTGGCGCAAACCCTGACCCAGGGGCTGGATTCGTTGTCAGCGAGCATTCGCTGGGCGATCTTCATCGGCGGCGTGGCCGGCTTGCTGCTGGGGATGCTCGACAGCCTGTTACCCGAGCGTCGCGCCCGCTACCTGCCAAGTACCGCGGCCCTGGGGCTGGCCTTCGTCTTGCCAGCCTCGGTGTCGCTGATGATGGCGCTGGGCGCCGTGATCACTTGGGTCGTGAGCCGGGGTTGGCCAAGCCTCACAGAACGCTTCGCCATCACCGCAGCGGCGGGTTTGATTGCCGGCGAGAGCATTACCGGGGTGGGGGCGTCGTTGTGGCAGATGGTTGGGAATGGGTGATGGCAGCTCGCTGCTCGCTCGAATCCAAGGCAACGCCCTACAACGATCGAACACGAGTGGGTTTAGATGGCGCCCAAGCGAATAAAACAATTGAAAAAACCCTCTAGAAGCTTTAAACCGAAGGCTCACTGGCATATTGCAGACAATCAGTCAGTCAATATCGCCATTTCTGGCTCAGGGAGCGCTGATGAGTTTTCGTCCATTGAGCGATCCCCCGCGACCATCGAACGATTACATGGCCGCACCTCTCCATAAAGAAAACTCGGATGCTTTCGGCATGGCGTACGTTGGCGACGAAGACACGATTGAGCAATTGCTGGAGTCGGCGCGCAACTGGGCCCACACCACCCAGTGGGCGGTTTATCGCGCCGGCGAACAAATGCATTTGGTCGGGCAAGGCGACCCTCGCGTGCAGTGGCCGCCAAGCGTGGCCAATGGCGAGTTTGAAACCTTCTGCCGGACCTGGCAGTTGCACCGCTGGCCCACCGGTAAAGGCGAAAGTGTGCTGGGTTGGCTACTGGCACCCGTCAACGATGCCGCGGAACCAGCGCTCGCCGAGTTTGCCCAGCGCTTGGGCATCCAGGTACAAACCAATACCCTTGCCCGGGCCCAGATTACTCAGCGTGTGCTGTATGAGATTACCTACCTGGCCAGCTCGACCCGTGATCGGTCGGTGTTCCTGGTGGGGGTCCACCAGCTGCTCGCCAGTCTGATCGACGCCGAGAATTTCTACCTGGCGTTGTATGACCCGCGCAGCGGCAAGATTGACTATCCGTATTACGTCGACATCATCGACGTGGATGCGGTGGAGTCCCAACACTACGAATACCTTGACCCTTCGCACCTGTCGTTGACCGGCCAGGTGTTGACCAGTGGCCAGCCATTGCTGATCGACGCCGCCGGTATTTGCGCGGCCCAGGCCGAGGGTCGATTCTATTGCGTGGGTGATCGTCCGGAATTCTGGATGGGCGCACCGTTGAAAAATGCCTCGGATGAGGTGTTTGGCATGCTTGCCATGCAGGTCTACGACGTTGCGCGAACCTACAGCGCTGAAGACCGCGCGCTGTTTCTGGTGGTGGTCCGCCACGTGGCCATGGCGCTGGACCGGATTCTGAACCGAGAGGGCATGGAAGAGACGGTGAGGCGCCGCACCCTTGAGCTTTCGGCGGTCAACGACGCATTGCGGCAGGAAGTGGCCGACCGGGAGCGCGCCGAGCATCTGCAGAGCGCGCTGTTCCAGATTGCTGAGCTGTCGAGCCAGCCCGGGGACATGGCTGAGTTGTTTCAAACCTTGCATGGCATCGTCGGTGACCTGCTGTCGGCACAGAACTTCTACATCGCGCTGTTCGACGACACGATCAATGAAGTGACTTTTCCGTATTACATCGATGAGCGGCAAACGACCCGTCCGATGGCGCGCCGTGGGCGCCGGGGCTTGACGGAGTACGTTATCCGTCAGCGTCGACCTTGCCTGATCGATCCCCTTGATGCAGATCGCTTGGCAGCGCAGGGTGAACTCGAAATGTCCTACGAGTCCGTCCGATTCCATTCCTGGCTGGGCATTCCGTTGTTCGATGGCGATGTGGTACGGGGTGTGTTGGCGGTGCAAAGCTATACCTCGCAGGTGCGCTATACCCTGCGCGATCAGGAACTGCTGACGTTCGTGTCGCGGCACATCGATACCGCGTTGTCGCGCCGCACCGCGGCTGAAGCGATCCATGCCGCCAACCTCAAGCTCGAAGCCCGGGTGCAGGACCGCACCCGTGAACTCGATCATGCCAACGCCAAGTTGCAACACGAAAACGCCCACGATGCGCTGACCGGGCTGCCGAATCGTACCTACCTGCAACAGCGCCTCAACCTGGCCTGGTCGCGGTTCGAGAGGGAAGGCGGGCAACTGACGGTGATGTTCATCGACCTCGACCGCTTCAAAATGGTCAATGACAGCTTCGGCCACCATTTTGGCGACCTGCTGTTGATGCAGGCGGCCCACCGTCTGCGCAGTTGCTTGCGCGACTCCGACATGCTGGCCCGCCTGGGGGGCGATGAGTTTTCGGTGCTGGCTCCCGAGGCGCCGCTGGAGGTGGTGGTCGAGATCGCCGAGCGGATCCTGGCGGTGTTCGACCTGCCGTTTTTCATCAACGGCCATGAGGTATTTTCGTCCTGCAGTATCGGCATTGTCAGCGCCGACAGTCAGTTCCATCACGAGCCGGCCGACTTGCTGCGCGATGCGGATGCGGCGATGTACCGGGTCAAAAGTGCCGGGCGCGACAGCTATGCGGTGTTCAACCAGGAAGTGCGCCGCGAAGTCTCGGACCAGGTCGAGCGTGAAGGGGCCTTGCGCAATGCGCTCAAGCGTACCGATGAACTGCTGCCTTACTTCCAGCCGATCGTCAGCGTCGAAACCGGCGAACTGTTAGCCCTTGAAGCGCTGATCCGCTGGCACCAGCCGGGCGGGCGGATCATCGCGCCGGGCCAGTTCTTGCCGGATGTCGAGGGCTTGCGCCTGATTGGTCGGCTGGACTTGTACATGCTCACCAGCATCGCGGTCATCCTCGCACAACCCCAGCACGGCAATTGGCCGCCCGTGCACGTCAATTGTTCCAGCTACAGCATGACGCGCCCGGACTTCGCCGACGACGTGCTTGCCTTGTTGGCCCGGTACCGGGTTGCGCCGTCGCGGATCTGCCTGGAGCTGACCGAAGGTGCGCTGGTGGCGGAGCCGGCCATTGCCCGGGCGACCATGCAGCAATTGGCCGATAACGGCATGTCGGTGGTGCTTGATGACTTCGGCGCGGGATTTTCATCCCTGAGTTATGTGCATCAATACCGTTTCAGCGGCTTGAAGATCGACAAGTCGTTTATCTTCGAACTGACCACCAGTTCCCGCAGCCGCGCGATCGTCCGGGCGATTGTGCGTATGGCCGAATCACTCGACCTCAGCGTGGTGGCCGAAGGTGTCGAGGACGAGGAAACGCTGCTCCTGCTGCGGGAGATGGGGGCCGGGCAGGCCCAGGGTTATCATTTTGCCAAGCCGATGGGGCTGGAGGCATTGCTGGCGACTTCGCTGCTCGATCGCTAGACGAACGTCTGTCACGCCGAAGAAGCCTGGGCGATCATTTCTGGCTCAGAGCGGCGATGGAAAGTCCTGACACGATGAAGGTCAACCCCGCGCCGAGGTTGAGTCCGCTGGCGAGACGAGGGCGTTGATAAATGTATTGCGACAGGCGGGTGGCGAAGATGCCCATCAACGAAAATCCCACGGCCGTCAGCAGAGCGAACCAGAACCCGTAGACCAGCATCTGCACAGTGACCGAGCCGAGTGCAGGATTGATGAATTGAGGGATGAACGCCAGCACGAACAACCCTGGCTTGGGATTGAGCGCCGCGGAAAGGAAACCTGTGAGCAATATGTTTCGCAGGGGCTGCCGCGCGGCGGGTGCGAAGCTCACCAGGCTCCTGGAACGCAGCACCTTGATCCCGAGCCAGAGCAGGTAGGCGGCCCCCACCAACTTGACCACCCAGAAGGCGACGGTCGAGGTCTGGATCAACAGCGTGAGCCCCAGCGACGCGGTGGTGACGTGAAACAGGATACCCAGGCCAGACGACAGGCCCGACACGAGGGCAGCCAGGCGACCCTGGCTGAGCCCGCGTCCTATCGCCAGCAAATTGTCAGGGCCTGGAGAGAGGACCAGCAGCACGCAAGCTGTGGTGTAGGTGAACCAGATATCCATTGGAAACACGGTGACGCTCCCTGTGAGGTAGGTGTGGGGTCAACTGATGATGCCCAGAACGGCTGCCCTGACCACCGCTGCGGTTTTGTTAGTGGCGCCGAGCTTGCCCACGGCGTTCTTCACATGGAATTTGACGGTGTCGAAGGAGATGGCCAGGATCTGCGCGATCTCTTCCTGCGTCTTGCCATCGGCCGTCCAACGTAGCACCTCGATTTCCCGTGCGGTCAGCCGGTAATGCTGGGCCTGGTGTGACGGGGTGATCAGCAGCCTTTCCATCACTGGCGCGATAGTCTCGGCGAGCCAGCGCATCTTGAGTTCCTTGGCATTGAGTTCGGCCACATCCAGCGTAGAGCTGCTGCGGGCGAGCGTCAGCATGCTCTGGTGGCGCGAGGCATTGGTACGCGAGCAGGCCCAGCCGTATCTCAGGCCTGCGGCGCGAGCTTCTTCCCAGAACTGCGGCATCTTGCGCAGGAGTTCTCCCTGCCACAAAAAGGGTGTGGTGCAGGCGCGCGCGCGCTGTACTGAAGGGTCGACAAGCAGGAAATCGGCGTCGCTGTAGCGGCGTTGCCAGGTGCTCGAGAAATTGCAGCGCATCTGCATGATGGGGTTGGAAAAAGGCAGGGCTGTGCAGATACCGAACGAAAACCATTCGAAATCCAACTCCCAGGCAACACGTTGAACGCCGTTCACCAAGTCCTGCTCATCTTTGACCGAGCTTGTCCATGCCAGCAGGTTTTCGAGCCAAGTACGCATCGAATCTCCATTTCCGGATGCCGTTTCCCGACGTTTGTTATACCCCAGTGAAATCCCCTTGGAAAGCCTGCAGGGCCAGTGCCATCGCATGTCGGTGCGGTCCATCGCCGATGGCATCCTGGCGCCTGCCTACCCCATTGGGTAGGTGGTTTTAAACCTTCACGGCCATTAGGTTTGCTCCTCGCCGGCTGGCAGAGGAACCGCTCACTGCTTCTCTGCAGCCTTGTTACCGGCGTTATCCCAAACTCATTGATGGTGGTCGTTCCATGCTCGAAGAGATTGTCAGATACAAAGTCCAGGAAACGGCTCAACGCAAGCAGGCGCATGGTATCGATGCCCTGCTCAAGCGGATTCGTGACGCACGAGCGCCCCGTCACTTTGCCGGTGCCTTGGCAGGCGAGGGAATCTCGCTCATTGCCGAAGCCAAGTACCGTTCGCCGTCCAAGGGCGTGCTGCGTGCTGACTATGATCCACTCCAGTTGGCGATGGCGTACCAGGCCGGGGGCGCCAGTGCCCTGTCGGTTATCGCCGACAGTCGGTTCTTTGGTAATGCGCCCCATGTCGTTGGCATGCTGGCCAACCATCCTCAAATCACCTTGCCGGTGATGTACAAGGACTTCATCGTCGATGAGTACCAAGTCTACGAGGCGCGGGCACTGGGCGCCGACGCGGTGTTGATGATCGTCCGCTGCCTGCCGCCCGGCAGCCTTGCGAGGTTGCATGCCTTGGCGAACCAGCTGGGGCTGGATGTATTGGTGGAGACTTTTAACGAGGCGGACATCGACCAGGCGCTATCGGTCGACGCGTCGATAGTAGGTATCAACAATCGCGACCTCGATACCTTCAAGGTCGACTTCGACCGCTCCGCCCAATTGTTCGAGTGTCTGCCTGCTTCGGTTATCGCCGTGGCGGAAAGCGGTGTTGCCGGTCATCAGGACATGCAGTTGGTAGAACGCATCGGCTTTGCCGCCGCGCTGGTGGGGGAACGTCTGCTAACAGCTGCTGACCCTTGCCTGGAGAGCCGTCGGCTGCTGGGCGCGGATGAGGCTGTATGACGATGCTGCGCTCAATCATCCTCGGCTTCGGTCACTGCGGGAGAAACCTGCATCTGGCCAGCCTGCGCTCATTGCATCGGCAGGGCTGCCTGCCCGATGTCGAGACCACCATCACGGTCGTGGACCCTGAGCTGGGCGGTGGGTTGGTCGATGGCCTGGTGATGCAGCGCTGTCTACCCGAGGCGTCGGCACTGCAGGGCAGGGTAGGTGTCGTGCACATCTGTACGCCACCTGCCCTGCACTTGCGTCATGTGCACGAGGCGCTTATGGCCGGTTTCAGATACATCATCATTGAGAAACCCATGGTGATGAACCTGGCCGAGGCCCAGGCACTGCGTTCCATGGAGCAACAATATGATGCGCAGATTCTGGTGGTTTCGGTGTGGGGCCACAGTCAGTTGATTCCACGGCTCACCCGGTGGCTGGAAGCCAGTGAACAGCCGCTTCGCAGTGTGCACATCATCCATGACAAGCCTCGCTTTTCGCGCTCTTTCACCCGCCATGGCGAACACCTGTTCGACATTGAAATGCCGCATCAAGTCAGCCTGGCGTTGCTGTTCGCCGGTGCTCCGGCGTCCGGGTTTCACGCGCACACCGAAGATCTGCGCGTCGAAGGCAAGCTGCGCCAGGCCATGAAGGCGGGCAGCATCGGCTGGCACGATGAGCAGGGCATCGAGGTGCTGCTCGAATCGGATCTTGCCAGTCCGATCCGCCAACGCAGTGTGCGCCTGCAACTGGAAAGTGGCGAATGCTGCGAAGGCTTTTTCCCCGTAGGTGCCGACGACAGCTACGCACAGCTCAGATGCGACACCGAGCACAGTGGCAGTAGCGCTCACCAGATCTTCGCTGACGAGCCCCTGACCACCTGTGTGGGCGAGTACTACCGCTATTTCCGGAACCACCTGCAGGGTTACGGCGGCGATATGCCTCGCAGCGGCACGGTGGCGTTCAACCAGCAGGTTGTCGAACTGCTGGAGCAGGCCCGCGGCGTTGCATCTGCCAGCGCATTGGCGTCGATCAATATGCATATGGCCAAGGAGGCCGTTCGATGAGTGTTCCGTTTTTCCAGATCACCGAAGGATTCACCCGCGCCTTGCCGCTGCTGGAGGAGGGGCTGGCGGAGTTTCATCGACAGTCCGGCTGGGTCAATGACCAACAGGTGCGGGCTTTTGAGCAGGCTATCGCCACTTATACCGGCGCGCCCCATGCTATCGCTACCGGCAACGCTACCGATTCGCTGATCATCTGTCTGATGGCGTTGGGCATCGGCCCGGGTGATGAAGTCATCGTGCCTTGCTACAGCTTCTTCGCTTCGGTCTCCTGCATCCTGCAAGTGGGGGCGACGCCGGTGTTCGTCGATATCGAACCTGGCAGCTACGCAATTGACTGCTCCCTGATCGAAGCCTGCATCACCCGGCGTACCCGAGCCATCATGCCAGTCCATCTGTTCAGGCAAATGGCCGAAATGGACGCGTTGATGGACATCGCCTGCCGACATGGGCTGAAGGTTGTCGAGGACAGCGCCGAAGGAATCGGAATGCGCTGGAACGACAGGCATGCCGGGCTGATCGGGGACCTTGGCGTACTGTCGTTCTTCCCCACCAAGACCTTGGGTGCGCTCGGCGATGCCGGAATGGTCCTGACCCGCGATGCGGACCTGGCCAGGCGGGTGCGACAGATCCTCGACAATGGCCGTGATGCCAGCGGCCTGGCGCAGTGCCTGGGCTACAACAGCCGAATGGACGACCTGCAGGCCCTATGGCTGAGGGCGCGCTTGCCCGAGCTGGACCAGGAGATCGAACGACGTGCCGCGCTTCGCGATGCCTACGATTTGCACCTGGGGCCCTTGGGTGAATACCTGCAGGTGCCGGTCACGTTGCCTCGGACAGCGCGCCAGCGATGCGTCGACTATGTCTACCTGATCGAGGCGCAGAACCGTGACGGCCTGGCCGAGCATCTCGCTGCGCGCGGGATTGGCGTCGAGGCCTACTACCCGCTGCCGCTGCACCTGCAGCCGGTGTGCGCCGGGCCAACCCATGCCGAGGGTCGCTTTCCGGTCGCCGAGCGGGCCGCGACCCGGGCGTTGGGCCTTCCTCTCTATGCCGATCTGACTGCGTCAGATATTGCCAGCGTGTGCCAGGCGATCACCGAGTTCTATGCCGCTGCCGGAGCCCAGTCATGATCAAGTACCAGGATTTCCAACGCCGTTATCCCAATGCGCAGACACAGATACTCGAGATTCTCGCTGCCCGGGTCCAACAAGGCGATTTCATTCTCAAGCAGCAGGTTCAGGATTTCGAGCAAGCCCTGGCGGCCAAGGTCGGTGCGCGCCACGCTGTCTGTGTAAGTTCTGCGACCTCCGGCCTGACCCTGTCGCTGATTGCATCCGGTATTGGGCCGGGAGATGAGGTCATAACACCTGCTTTTTGCTACGTATCGGCCGCCTCATCCATTGTGCAGGCGGGTGCTACACCGATATTCGTGGACGTTGCCCCCCACAGCGGCGTGCTCGAGGCCGAGGCCGTCGTCCGCGCCTTGACCCCCCGGACGCGGGCGGTATTGGTCGCCCACCTGTTCAGCGGCCTGGCTGACATTGATGCGTTGCGTGAGGCATTGCCCGAGGATGTCCTGATTCTCGAGGACAGTGCCACCGCATTCGGGGCGCGCCTGCGCGGCCGTCATGCCGGCACACTCGGTGACATTGGCGTGTACTCATTCTTTGCGGCCAAACCCTTGGGCGGTATCGGCGATGGTGGCGCGGTGATTACTGACGACGACCAGGTGGCGGGAGCCGTCCGGATGCTGCGCAATCATGGGCAGGACGGCCGTCGGCGTTTCTACCACCAGCGCTTGGGATACAACAGCCGCATGGATGAGACCAATGCCGCCTGGCTGCAGGCCCGGTTGCGGGAAAACGACTTGCACCTGGCCCGCAAGCAGGCCATTGCAAAGGCCTACGACGAAGCCATCGAAGCCAGCGACGGCGTGTTGCTCGGCCAGCATCGCGGTACCCCGGATTTCTCCCCTCACGCCTATGTCGTGCGCAGTGCAGAGCGTGAGCGGCTGGCCAGGCATCTCACCGCGCGCGGTATCCAGACCCGCGTGCATTTTCCTGTGCCCTTGCCTGAGCAGCCGGCGTTTGTCCAATGGTCCGCAGGGCCGGCGCACTACCCCAATGCGCGTCTGCTGGGCAAGCAATGCCTGGCATTGCCCCTGTGCTCCGGCATGAGCGACGGGCAGGTCTCGCGCGTCATCGAGGCGTTGAAGGAGTTCAGCCATGCCGAGGTCATTTAAGCTCACGGGAATCGCCGATGAAGGCTGCGCGTCCTTGGCCGAGCAGGTGGCGTGCCACGCTGAACTGGGCTGGCGACATCTCGAGCTGCGCAGTGTCGACAGCGTGCCGCTGGCCAACCTGTCGGAACGATCACGCGTATCGATGTGCGATTCGCTGCTCGCACAGCCCATGGACGTGGTGGTCCTGGCCTCACAGATCGGCAATTGGGGCAGCAGGATCGATACCGACTGGCAGACTGACCGGGCCGAATTGCAATGCCTGTTACAGATGGCCGGGCGCCTGGGGACGCGGATGATCCGAGTCATGTCCTACCCCAATTGTGGCTGGGAAGAGGCCCGCTGGCGGCATGCGGTCATTGAGCGATTCAAGCGTCTGGTGGAAGTGGCCGAAGACGCCGACGTCGTGCTGATACACGAGAACTGTGCCGGATGGGCCGGCCAGGGCGCCGAGCAGACCCTGCAGTTGCTCGATGCCGTTGGCTCGGATCACTTGAAGCTGTTGTTCGATATCGGCAATGGCCTGAGTTATGGCTATGACGCCTTGTCGTTCCTGCGCCAAGTTCTCCCGCACGTGGCGCATGTGCATCTTAAGGATGGCTGCCGGGAAGTGGACGAAGTGCACTACACCTTCCCCGGGGAAGGCCAGGTGCGGGCCAAAGACTGCATCAATCTGCTGCTGGACAAGGGTTACAACGGCTGGTTTTCGATCGAGCCGCACCTGTGCCTGATCCCGCACCTCAGACAGTCGGCCACGGATCCGCATCGACAACGGCAGACCTATCAGGCCTATGCCGGGCATGCACGGGACCTGCTGCGATCCTGCCAGGAGGCGAAACATGCTGTTCACGGATAAATACGTAGACCGGCTTGAGCAACTGCTGTGCATCGACACGGTGACCCCGATGGAGACCGGCCAGCCCTCGTGCATCGCGCAGGCCAATACGCTCTTCGCCCAGTGGGCGCAGACAGTGGGCATGCGCGAGGTGTTCAACGGTCCTGGTGCCTTGCCCGATGAGGCGCGAGTGCCGGTGTCGGTGCAGCGCCGGATGAACGAGGCGCCGCAGTTCCTGGCTTGGCAGCCCCATAGCGTCCTGGAGATCGGTAACGGACCACGGGAACGTACGGTCATGTTCAATTTCCACATGGACACTGTGTCACCTCATCTGCCTGTGCAGGTAGTCGACGGCTGCGTACAGGGCCGCGGTGCGGTGGACAATAAGGGGCCAGGCCTGGCGGTGCTGGCAGCGCTGGAGGCCTTGCAGATGCAAGAGCCGCAGGTGCTGGACGATATCCGCGTGCTGATCCAAGTGGTCGCCGGTGAAGAAGGGGGCGCCATGGGCGTCTATGGGACCCGCTACCTGTGCGAGCAAGGCTACCTGGGCTGCCTGAACATCTTCGTGGAGCCGACAGGCCCCGGTTACTTCGATGCCTCTACCACCTCGATGACGTACGAAGTACGGATGGACGGCAGGGATTCGACCGACGACTTTCCGCAACAGGGCGACAATGCTTCGCTGGTTCTGGGTTTCATCGCTCAGGCCATGGCTACCCAGTTGGCAGAGCCGTTGCACGCGCTGCAGGTGAAGATGACCCTGGCCGGTCTGCATACCGGCATGCACCACAACCGGGTTTACGGTAACGGGCACTGTCTCTTCAATTTTGCCTATCGCAGCGCCGCTCAGGCGCGCGATGCCGAAGTGTTGGTCGAGCAAGCGTTCGACCAGGCGTTGCAGCAGTGCGGCTCACGTTTCGCCCAAAGCCCGCCATTCCTCATGACTGTCGAACGCCTGCGCACCACCTGCAGCGCTCGTTGGCTCAAGCACGGCTTGCCGGTCCTGAACAACCACCATGTGGCCTTGCAGCGCCTGTTGGGCGAGGCCGGCATCGTGCCGAACCCGGATGCCGAACAGGCCTTCACCTGCGATGCGATGTGGGCTCAGGGCGACGGCGCCTACAGCGTCGTCTGGGGGCCGGGCTCACTGGCCGACAACGGTGCGCACACCTGCCGTGAATACGTTTCGATCAATGACCTGGACACCTTTGCAGTTGATGTAAAGCGGCTGCTACGCCGCTTTGCCGAGCCGATCGCAAACACTCTCAAGCAAGGATAAAACGCTATGGATTTCTTCTGCATTGCAGCCAACGAGCTGCATGGGTTCACTGTGGCTGCCCTTAAGGCAGCCGGGTTCACCGCATCCCAGGCCCAGAAGGCGGCGCCCGTGTTATTGCATGCCGATCTGAACGGCCACGATACCCATGGCATCGCCAACCTGGTCAATGTCTATATCGCCGGTGCCCGGAGCGGTGAAATCAACCTGGCCGCCAGCGGCCAGTGGATCAGCGACCAAGGGGCCTGCGCCACCCTTGATGCCGACGGCGGGCTGGGACTGTTGGCGGGACAGCAGGCCATGGAACGGGCCATCGACAAGGCCCGGGACTTTGGGATTGGCTGTGCGGTGGTGCGCAACAGTTCGCACTTCGGCGCGGCAGGTTTCTACGCCAGCATGGCCCTGGAACACGGCATGATCGGCATGGCCATGACCAACCTGGGTCGTGAGCCCGTCGCTCATCCGCTGGGCAGTATGGCGCCCTTGATGGGGACGAACCCGATCAGCCTGGCGGCTCCGGTGGCTGCTATGCCAGCGCCATTCCTGTTGGACATGAGCACGACGGTCTGCGCCAGCGGCAAGATCAAACAGGCCATTCGACGCCAGCAAACCATTCCCACCGGCTGGCTTCACGATGCCGAAGGCCGCGAGGTTAGCGATCCTGGAGCGTACCTGGACGGCAGCGCGATGTTGCCGATGCTCGGCGGGGCTTACGCGGAGCAGGGCGGACACAAGGGCTTGGGCCTTGGGATGATGGTCGAGATCCTGTGTGGGGTGCTCAGTGGTGCCCAGACCGGTGCGGACCTTGGCAACCCGGGGCGCAATAGCATCGGCCACTTCTTCCTGGCCCTGTCCCCCGAAGCCTTTGGTGCTGGCGAAGGTTTCCGCTCGTCGATGGACCGATTGCTCCAATACATCACGCAGGCGCCTGTGCATCCGGCGTTCGACCCGCTGAGCTATCCCGGCGCGCCTGACCTGAGGGTGCGTACAGAACGCCTGGCACAGGGCATTCCCGTCGATGCCGCACTGTTGGAGCAGCTCGACAGCATCGCGGGACAACTCGGTATTTCCCGAATCACGAGGACAGTGGCATGACCATAAGGCTTGGCATCATCGGCATGGGAGTGATCTCCCACTACTACCTCAAGGCGCTGCAAGACAGCACCCTGTGCCAGCTGATGGCGGTGTGCGACAAGGCGCCCGAACGGCTGGCGCCATTCGCGGCGACGGATGTGCGTTGCCATACCGATTACACCACCTTGCTCGCCGACCCGGACCTCGACGCGGTGATTATCAACCTGCCCAACCATCTTCATTTCACCGCTTGCGTGGCTGCCTTGGAGGCGGGCAAGCATGTGTGCTGCGAGAAGCCATTGACCCTCGAACTGGACCAGGCCGAGCAGTTGCGCGACATGGCCCGCCGCTTGAACCTGACGCTGCTCACGGCCTTTCACCGACGCTACAACACCCACCTGCTCAATGCCGTGAAGCAAGGACTGTTCAATGATGCGGTGCATGTTCGGGCGCGTTACCACGAGCGCATCGAGGATCATGCCGGCCATGACACCTGGTATTTGGACAGTGCCTCCTGTGGTGGCGGCTGCATTGCCGACAATGGTCCGAATGTCTACGACACGCTGAGCTTTGTGCTTGGCCGATTCGAGGTCACTGGGGCGCAGGTTCGTCGAAATGCGTTGGGGATCGACATGGAGGCGTTGGTCACGCTGACCAACGCGGTCGGGCTTGAGGCGAGCGTTGAACTGAGTTGGGACTATGCCCACGGCGAACAGAAAGACCTGGTGATCGACTACGCCGACGGACGCCAAGTCATCGTCGACCTGCTCAAGGACAGCGTGGGTTTCAAGACGTCCCTCTATCACGAATACGAGGGCGTCATCGCCCATCTCGCCAGGAGCATCCAAGGCATGGTCGAAGACGGTTCGATTGGTGTCGATGCGGTGCGGCTGGTGCGCGCTACCTATGCCATGGAGGCCCGCGATGCTCGCTGAACAGCCCCGTCAGCCGTCCAAGGCCAGGCTCGAGGCTAGGCTGGTGAAGCTGCTCTATCACACTCAGCAAGCACGTGGCATGACGTTGATCGAGCACCGCTCCCGTTGTGTGCGGCGCGGCGAGTTGCACGAAGTGGTGACGACCGACCAGGCAGGGGCCGAGCCGGGCGACCGGATTGAGCGGGTCGGCTTCATCGGCTTCGTCGAAATCCAGCAGGCCGGGGTCATCGAGCGCGGTGATCGGGTGTTGCTGGGCGACACCTGCATTGGTCAGGTCATTGGCTTTGACGAATGCCACTTTCCCAATCACTACAACATCCTGATAGCGGCGGACGACCTGCTGACCGGTGGCACCCTCCGGGATTGCGGCTTAGGCAGTTACCTGCACTTCGAGGAAGAGCAATGAACGAGATATTCGAGATCGATGTATCGGCAGCGGCGCGCGTGCAGTTTCCAGGCGCCAGGGTCCTGGCAATGCGCCTGCCTGGCGTGGGAAGCGTCGATGGGGCAGGGCTTGACTGGTCGGCCAACCGCGCAGCATGGGCTGGCGTGGACAAGGATGCCTTGCTGACCCACCCATCGATTGCGCCGTATGCGAACTACTACCAACGTGCGGGCATTAATCCGCGCAAGCACCTGCCTTCGGTCGCCAACTTCATCCACCGTGCATTTGGCCGGGCCCAGGCGCGGTTGCCGCGCATAAATGGGGTGGTCGATACGGTCAATTGGGTGGCGGTCTCCACCATGACTTCGTTGGGGGCATTTGATGCCGCAGGGATCGAGGGACCGGTGCTGCTGGACCTCTCTGGTGAGGACGAGTCGTACGAGCCCGTTGGCGGCCAAGGACGCGAGCCGCTGCCGGCTGGCCTGTTGGTGCTGCGTGACTCAAAGAAAGTCTTGTCGCTGTTTTCCATTCGAGACACGGTCCATACCGCTACCTGCGACAGCACCTCTGACCTGCTGTTGCTAGGGTGCGTATTGCCGCCACTCGACAGCACCCCAGTCAGGGCAGCCCTGCAACTTGTCGCGCAACGCCTGGGAGGTGGGCGTTCGCCAGCGCTGGAAGCCCTGGCAGGGCAAGGTCCTTGGTTCGATGACCATGGTGGGTGTTTCATCGCTGAAACACTCTCGCCTCCGGTCAGCGAACTGACCGAGCGTTATCAGCAAATCATCGCCAGTGCAGCGTTCCAGCAACGTTATCGCAGCTTGCTCAAACACTATGTGGGGCGGGCTACTCCCTTGACGTTGGTGGAGAACTTCTCCCGGGAAATTGGGGTGAAAACCTACCTCAAACGCGAAGACCTGGCCCATACCGGCGCCCACAAGATCAACAATGCCCTGGGTCAGGCGCTGCTGGCGCAGATGATGGGTAAACGCCGCGTGATCGCAGAAACAGGCGCAGGCCAACATGGCGTGGCGACTGCTGCGGCCTGTGCCTTGCTGGGGATCGAATGCGTGATCTACATGGGCTTGCGTGACATGCAACGCCAGGCGCTGAACGTACAACGCATACGGTTGATGGGCGCGCGGGTAGTGGCGGCCACTGGCGGCACCCAGACCCTCAAGGACGCGATCAACGACGCCCTGCGCGACTGGGTGGCCAATGCCGACACGACCTATTACCTGCTGGGATCGGCGTTGGGCCCGCACCCTTACCCGGCCATCGTCCGCTATTTCCAGAGCGTCATCGGCGACGAGGCCAGGCAGCAGTTCGCCGCGCTTGAGGACGGAGCACTCCCGGATGCGCTGGTGGCATGTGTCGGAGGGGGATCGAACGCCATCGGGTTGTTTTCGGCCTTCATTGAGGAACCTGACGTGCAGTTGTTCGGTGTCGAGGCCGCCGGCCAGGGCGAAAGCAGTGGCAATCATTCGATCCGTTTCGGCCAGGGCGGACAGAGCCGCTCCGGGGTCTTGCAAGGGTGTCGCTCCTACGTCCTGCAGGACGCCAATGGGCAGATAGGTGAAACCCACAGCATCGCGCCCGGACTGGATTACCCGATGGTCGGGCCTGAGCATGCCCAGTTGCGTGACAGCGGCCGCGCCAATTATCTCTGGGCCAGCGATGACGAGGCGCTGCAAGCACTCCAGCTGTTATCGCGCTGTGAAGGCATCATCCCGGCCCTGGAAAGCGCTCATGCATTGGCCGGCGCCATCAAAGTCGCGCGGCAACTGCCCCAGGGCGCGCGAATCATCATCAACCTCAGCGGGCGTGGCGACAAGGACATGCAAACCATTGCCCAGCTCACGAGTGCGGAGGAAGTCCCCCAATGAACCGTATCGACAGCTGTTTCGCCGATCTCGCGCAAAGAGGCGAAAAGGCCCTGATGCCTTACCTGACGGTCGGCTATCCGGCACTGGACAGTCTGCCGGAGCTGGTACAGGCCGCACGTAATGCTGGTGCGGATGTCATCGAGCTGGGTGTGCCTTTCTCCGATCCGGTCGCCGATGGTCCGGTGATCCAACAGACCAGCCACGCAGCGATTGCCAATGGCATGACCATGACGTTGGCATTGAAGCAGATCGCCGGACTTCCCCAGGACGACCAGGCGCCCGCGCTGGTGGTGATGACCTATACGAATCTTCTGCTTAACCATGGTTACGAGCGGTTCGCCGCGCAGGCGGCCGAGGCGGGCATCAGTGCAGTGATTGTCCCGGACATGCCGGTCGAGGCCAGTGGTGAGTTGCGTGCCGCCCTGGAGGCGCAAGGTTTGTATCAGATCTTTCTGATGACACCGAACCTTAGCGATGAGCGCCTGCGCACGATTGCCAGACACGCCAAGGGGTTCATCTATCTGGTGTCGGTGCTGGGCACGACTGGTGAGCGCGACCAATTGGCCGACATCGGTCCGTTCGTGGAGCGGGTACGGCGATTTACTGACTTGCCTTTGGCGGTTGGTTTCGGCATCGGCACCCCCGAGCAGGCCCGAGTCATGTGGCAGCTGGCGGAGGGCGTGATCATTGGCAGCGCTTTGGCACGCCGGCTGGCCGACCCAGTCGAAGCCGCTACGCAGGCCCACCACTATCTCGCTGGTTTCAAGGCCGGGGGCCGGCGATGAATGGCTGGCAGCAGGGAACGATCAAGGTGTGCGGGGTACGGACACCGGAAGATATCCAGGCTTGCCTGCAAGCCCGTGTCGATTTGATCGGCCTGGTACTGGTGCCTGGTTCAAAGCGCGAACTGTCGCTCAAACAGGCAACGGTCTTGCGTGACCTGATCGGTGACCAGGCCAGGGTAGTGGGCGTGTTCATGAATCAGCCGTATAGCCAGGTCTACAAAACCACCCAGGCCCTGGACCTGGATCTGGTGCAGTTGCATGGCCAGGAGCAGGGGCGTTGTTGGGAGCAACTGGGACGGCCTTTGATCCGTCGTGTGATGCCGTCGGATTACCGCCGCGATCGAAGGGCCTCGGCGCTGCCACTGGTCGATGCAGGGGCCGGCCACGGGATTGCGCATCCTTGGCCGGCCACGCGCTACCCGGAGGCGATGATCGCGGGCGGTTTGACGGTCAACAGTGTCGCAGCGTTGATCGAAGCACTCGAGCCCGCAGCCGTGGATGTGTCCTCGGGGGTGGAGTCGTCGCCAGGTTGCAAGTCGCCCCAGGCTATTGACGCGTTCTGTCGAAATGCCCGGATCGCCTTCGGGCAAGTGCGACGCGCGCAACGCAGCAGCAATCAGTAATGACGGCAGCCGCCGTGGCCTGCCAACAGGCGGGATCAGCCCAGCTAACAGGTGAGGGAAAACAATGCCGCAGAATGTGCGTGGAGTGGTTGCACGGTACAGCCAGGGGGAGCCGGTCGAGGCGCATCAGTTGCAAAGCGCCTTTCGCGCATTGATGCAGGGACAGCTGCCGGACTCGTTGATCGCTGCGCTGCTGGTGGCTTTGCAAGTGAAGGGCTTGGAGGCCCAGGCGATCGAGTGTGTCGCCCGCGTGGTACGTGAATTTCTGATTCCGGTCCGGCATTCGGTGGCGGGGCCGCTGGTGGACCTGTGCGGAACAGGAGGGGACGCGCGGGCCACGTTCAACGTGTCGACCACCGCCAGCTTTGTGGTGGCTGCGGCGGGTGTGCGGGTGGCCAAGCATGGCAACCGCAGTGTCAGCTCGACCTGTGGCAGCGCCGATGTACTGGAAGCGCTGGGCCTGGATTTGCAATTGACGCCCGCACAGATCGCTACGTGCCTGGAACGAGTGGGAATTGGATTCATGTTCTCGCCAGCCCATCGACCGGCTCTGCCGGGCTTGACGCGGGTCCGCAGTGAACTGGCCATCCGCACGATTTTCAATGTCATCGGCCCGCTGACCAACCCCGCCGCGGCGAGCAGGCAGTTGCTGGGTGTGTTCAGCGCCGAGCTGGTGCCGATCATGGCGCAGGTACTCAGGGCACTGGGCAGCGAGCGGGCGCTGGTGGTCCACGGCGAGGATGGCTTGGACGAGATTTCCCTATCCGGTAGCACGCTGGTCGCTGAGCTCTGGGATGGCGACATACGCCAGTACCACCTCCACCCCAGCGATTTCGGAATGAAGGTGTGTGATCTGGCAACCCTGCAGGTCAGCAGCATCGACCAGGCCCGGGCGTTATGCCTGGAAGTGCTCGCGGGCCGGAAGGGTGCTCCACGCGACATTGTCCTGCTCAACAGTGCCGCGGCGCTCTACCTGGGCGACAGGGTCGAGAGTATCGCCCAGGGGCTGGAGCTGGCGACCGGCATTCTGGACAGCGGAAAGGCCATGCAAACCTATGAATCGTTGTTGTCATTTACCCGTGGATTGCGAAATTGAAGGCACAGCCGGGTTTCAAGGAGCGAAGGATGGAACAGATTTTTGGGACTGTCGCGGTGGTGGGGCTGGGCTATGTCGGGCTTCCTCTGGCGGTTGAGTTCGGCAAGCGCTTGCCGACCATAGGCTTCGATATCTGCCAGCACAGTATCGATCAATTACGCGATGCCATAGATCCATCCGGGGAGCTTGGCGAGGAGCAGATGCAGCAGGCGCACTTGCTCACCTATACGAGCGATCCGGCGGCGCTGCGCTGCGCTGACATTATCATCGTCGCGGTCCCCACACCTGTGGATGCGGCGAATCAACCTGATTTGTCACCCTTGATACGAGCCAGTGAAGCGGTGGGGCGGAACATGAAACCCGGGGCATTGGTCATCTACGAGTCGACCGTTTACCCGGGCGCGACCGAGGAACGGTGCATTCCCGCCTTGCAGGAGGCTTCGGGGCTGGTGTGGAAAGAGGGCTTCACTGTCGGCTACTCGCCTGAGCGAATCAATCCCGGCGATCGTACCCACACGCTTTGCGATATTGTCAAAGTCGTGTCCGGCGACAGTCCGCAGAGCTTGCAGACCGTGGCCGCGTTGTACGAGCTGATTGTCCGGCCGGGGGTGCATCGTGCGCCTTCGATCAAAGTGGCCGAGGCGGCCAAGGTCATCGAGAATACCCAGCGCGACCTGAACATCGCCCTGATGAATGAGTTATCGCTGATCTTCTCGGAACTGAAGATCGACACTTGCCAGGTGCTGGAAGCGGCGAACACCAAGTGGAATTTCCTTGATTTCAAGCCAGGGCTGGTAGGCGGTCACTGCATTGGCGTCGATCCCTATTACCTCACCTACAAGGCCGAGTCCCATGGCTACCATCCCCAGGTGATCCTTGCCGGGCGACGGATCAACGATGGCATGGGCAAGTGGATCGTCGAGAAAACCATCAAGCTGCTGATCGCCGCCAACCGTGTGGTGAAGGGCTCGACGATCAATGTGCTGGGGATCACATTCAAGGAAAACTGCGCGGATGTACGCAATTCGAAGGTTCACGACATCATCGTCGAGTTGCGAGCCTATGGCGTCAACGTCCATGTGCATGACCCGCTGGCCGACGCAGCGACGGTCATGCGTGAGTACGACTGCGCATTGAGCAGTTGGGAACAGCTGCCCGCAGGCGATGCGATGATCGTGGCTGTGCCGCATGAGGCCTATCGGCGCACCTCATTGCAGCAAATGCGCACCAAGTTATTGCCCGGGGCCTGTGTGATTGATGTCAAGGCTGTCCTGGATCGGGAGTCCTACGAGGCCGAGGGTTATCATTTCTGGCGTCTGTAGACCGCTGGTTCAACCGTCGGCGTGACGAGCCCGCAGGCCACCGCAGCACTGACGGCCTGCTGGCGACTCACCGAACCGAGTTTGCGTCGGGCATTGAGCAGGTGGAAGTCGATGGTGCGTTCGGAACAGGTCAGGATGTGGCTGATCTCCCAGGTGGTCTTGCCGGCGCTGGCCCAATACAGGCAGTCCAACTCTTTGGGCGTGAGGTTCTGGCGGGGCTGGGCTACTGGACTCTGCAACTGATGGCGCATCCCGGCGAGCAGGTAGGGGATGAGCATGAATAATTGATAGACGGCGGGGTTGGAAAACCCTTCTCGCTCGGTGATCTGGGTGTCATCGAAAGCCACACTTAGTGTTCCCCTGAGCATCTCGTAGCGCAGCGGGATGCTCAGGCCGCTGCGCAGGCCGTGTTGCTCGCGTTGCTGCCAGAAGTGCCGGGAGCGTCCACGGGCACGCCTGCGCTCGCTGTCCCAGAAAAAAGGCAGCAGTTCGCGTCGACAGTGTCTGAGTATCGGGTCGATCTCGATCAGCCCGTCACCGCGATAGTGTTCCAGCCAACGTTTGGGAAAGGTGGTGATGAGGCCAGCGAGAGGGTCGGTGTCCCTTGGTGCTGCCGGTCCCAGGCTGATGAGGTAGCTGCCGAAGCCGAGTTGGCGCAGCACTTTGTTGACCAGGCGCTCCCAATCGCAACGGTTGGCATCTTTGGCCAGACTCATGAAGGCGGTCAGCGGTGCGGTACGCCCGGCCTGGGTCCGGCCGCAGACGGGGGAGTTGAGTTTGTCCATAAACGAGTCGCTCTTGTTATAGCGGGAATGAAACAGCCGGAGCACGGAAAAGAAGGGGCGTGCGCCCCTCCTGGTGGATCACTGGTGCACGTAACACTTGATGAAACTGCGGAACAGGTCCAAGCCGTTTTCGGTCAGGATGCTCTCAGGGTGAAACTGCACCCCCTCCACTGGCAGGTGGCGATGCCGTACACCCATCACATAGCCGTCATCGGTGGATCGCGAGGTGACTTCCAGGCAGTCGGGTAACTGCTGGTCGCTGACCATCAACGAGTGGTAGCGGGTGGCTTGTATGGCACGTGCTTGCGTATGGTCGTAGACGCCCTTGCCATCATTCTCGATTTTGCTCACCTTGCCGTGCATCACGTGCGGGGCGCGGCAAACCTGGGCGCCGAAGGCCAGGCCGATGGCCTGATGACCCAGGCAAACGCCCAGCAGCGGCAAACGCCCCTGAAAGTGCTTGATGACTTCGATATAGCCAACGTCGGCCGGATGCCCAGGCCCAGGGCCCAGCACGCAGAAGTCCGGTGAAAAATCCTCGATGCGTTGCAGGAGGTCTGGCACGTCGTGACGCTCGACGCGGGTTTCCAGCCCCAGTTGTTCCAGGTACTGGCTGATGATAAAGACGAAGCTGTCGTAGGCATCGATCAGGAATACTTTCACAGTGCGATCTCCTTGCCGGTTACTGCCCGGTAGACAGAACCCATTTTGTACAACGTCTCTTTCCACTCCATCTCGGGAACCGAGTCGGCAACCACCCCGGCGGATGCCCGCAAGTGGTAGGTACCCTCGTCGAAGACGGTCGAGCGAATGCACAGGGCGGTATTGACGCTGCCATCAAAACCTACGAGGCCAAGGGCTCCGGCGTAGATGCCGCGGCGGTTGCTCTCCATTCCCTCGATCAACTCCATCGCCCTGACCTTGGGCGCGCCGGACATGGTCCCGGCGGGGAACGAGGCTTTGATCACGTCGTAGGCGTCCAGGCCTGGGCGCAGCAGACCGCGAACGTTCGACACCATGTGATAGAGGTGCGAGTACTCCTCCACCAGCATGAACTCGTCGACTTCCAGTGAGCCGGCCTGGCAGACGCGACCGATATCATTGCGACACAGATCGATGAGCATCAGGTGCTCGGCGCGTTCCTTCTCCGAGCGGGTCAGCTCCAGCACCAGTTGGGTCGGATCGACGCCAGGCTTCTTGCCGACAGTACCGGCGATCGGACGCATCTCAATCAAATCGTCCTTGATCCTGACGAACAGCTCCGGACTGGCACCGATCAGGTCGATACCGCCCACATGGGCCAGGTACATGTAAGGAGAGGGGTTGCGCAGGCGCAGGTTCTGGTACACATCGAACGGCGCAACCTGCGAGCGAATGCGGATCTCATGGCCGAGTTGGATCTGGTAGACGTCGCCGGCGCGGATGTGCTCCATCGCGACTTCGACACGTTCGCAAAATTGCTCCGGGGTGACCGTGCGGATTTCCTCGAATGTCTCTGGATACGGTGGCAGATCCACTGCCTCGCACGCCGGGGTTGCGCTCAGGAAGGGGTAATCCTCCACTGTACGGGGCGCCCACAGAGGGTGGTTGTTGATCAGGGTTTCGACAATGCCGTTGCTGTGGAAATAAACCAGTGTCTGATAGACCGACAGGGCGATGAGCGGGTAGCTGTAGGTCTGTTCGGCGAGATCGGGAAGGCGCTCGATCAGGCGAACGCAGTCGTAGGAGAAATAGCCGAAGAACGCCAGGCTGGAAGGGGCATTGGGTGCAGGCTGGAACGTAGCCTGGATGGCCCGGAGCAGGTTCCACGCTGACTCGCTGTCCGGTAGATGGATCTTGTGCTCGGGATCGACCTGCACCCCCCCTTGTTGCAGGCTGGCGGACAAGTGTTCACACAGCGCAGGACAGCCGCGCAGTTGTGCCTGGCCCTCATCGATACACACTTCGAAAAGGGGCTCGAGCCCGATGATCGTCGCCCGGCGATCGCGGCTTGGACCGGACAGTGATTCAAGAATGAAGACAGACTCGCGACCCAGTTGCTCCAGTGCATTTGCATATATGCCAAGTGCATCTGTAGATCGACGTTCTTCGCGGCGAAGAACATTGACGTCAATTAAATGTTTATTCACGGTTATACCATTTTCAAGGTGCAACGATTCAGGCACTCCATTAAGAGAGCGCCACGGGAATATAAAGTGCGCAGGCACTTTAAATAGGTGTTGACGGATATCCTGAATGTTCGGGGCGGACGCTGTTCATGTCGCGCGCAATACCAGGCTTGCAACGGATTGCAGCCATCGATGCGCAGGGCACAAGGCGCGAGCACCTTCGAATTTCATTGGGGAGAGAGCAGGACGTTGCTGGCAGGCAGCAGACAGACGCTGGTCTTCGCTAAATTATTAGCGACGCCAGATATTGCTTTTGAAGATGGCCAGAGTGGCCCGGGAACAGCTGTCGGGGTAGCTGTGGGAAGAGCTGATAGCAGAAAGGTGATAGTACATTTTAGACATCCCAGTCTTGGCTAGGCACTGCGGGAACGAGCAGCAGTGCGGCGAAATTACCAGTGTGCCCTGGGGCTGTCAACTGCTGGACGGATATTAATATTTCATTCATTTCTTAGTGTCGACAGGCACAACAACTATTCCTGCGCATATGTAAGTGCGCGTGCTTTTAACAAGAAATTCGTGCGCGCACAACTGCGGGATAACGCAGCTGGGTATTTGTAACTTCTGTCACTAACGTAGCGGCCGTTGAGTTCCAGTAACCCATCAAACCTGAGCGGCTGAAATGAAAGAGCATCTAGACACATTCAAGAAGCGGTACGATCCGATTCATCATGCCTATTGGACCGATGTCCTCAGCGACACCGCGTTGGCGGCATGGCACCAGGAACAGTTGCGGGAAGTGATCGGCCACGTGAAGCGTTCTTCGCCGTTCTATGCCAAGCACCTTGCCCAGGTCGACGAGCGTACGCTGACCTTGGATGATCTCGTCACCTTGCCATTCACGACCAAGGACGACTTGCGCGAGGCAGGCTTCGACATTTTGTCCGGCCCGCTGGAAGACAGCATCTTTTATTACGAGACGACGGGCACTACCGGGCCTGCTACGCCATGCCCGCGGGACCGCAAGGAAAGCTACGCGAGCAATCGCCAGTTGGCCATGGCCTACCAGGCCGTGGTCGAAAAGCACTTTCCAGGTGAGAAGACGGTCGTCGGTATCATGGGGCCCACCGAGGTCCATTCCTTTGGCGACACCCTGGGCGATGTCTGCACCCAGCTCGACCTGTGCAATGCCAAGATCTGGCCGCACTCACCGGTGATCGGCTGGCCCAAGGCGCTGCAACTGCTCAAGGACCTGCGCATCGGGGTACTCGCCTCTGCGCCGGGGCTCTTGCTGGCTATGGCCAAGGAAGCCGAGCGCCAAGGCTTCAACCCACGCGAGGACTTCGCCCTGCGCGCCTTCATGATGAGTGGCGAGTTGTGCACGCCGGCGTTGAAGAACAACCTTTATAGCCTGTGGGGGGCGCAAGCCTACAACAGCCTGTATGGCTCCCAGGAAGCGATGATCATCGCGGCTTGCAACGCCAACGACCAACTGGTACCTCATCGCCTCAACTACCTCATCGAAGTGCTTGATCCCAAGACCGGCGAAAACCTGGGCGGCACCGGTGATGGCGAGTTGTGCGTGACCATGCTGATCCCCGGCAGCAAGCCGTTGATCCGCTACCGTACCGGTGACCTGGTCTCTATCCAGTCGCGTCCGGGCTATCCCCAGTCGATGCGCCAGACCGTCAAGGTTGTCGGTCGAGTGAAGGATGCCGTGCAGCTGAATGACCGCGCGTTCTCGGCCGCGCAGATCGAGCAGGCGCTGCTCGAAGGCGTCGAACAGTGCCTGGGCTATCAAATCGTCCTCAGCCGCGCCAATGATCGCGATACGGTCATCGCCAAACTGGAAATGTCGCGCTTCTTCGATGGTGATCGCGCACGCCTGGTGCTGCTGATCAAGGAGCGCCTGCGGGAGCGGCTGGGGGTCGAGGCCACGGTCATGGTGGTGGGCGATCTTGCCGAACATGTGAACCTGGGTAGTTGGTTCAGCTGGAAAGAAGCCCGCATCGTCGATCAACGCAAAGGCCAGTGAGGTCACCGATGAGCTTGTCTGTTCGCGTGATCGACAGCGCCAGCGATCTGTTCGAGTCCGTCAGGCAATTGCGCAGTCGCTACCTGGGGACTAACCCGGCGAAGGAGGATGACTTCGATCGAAGGGAGCAGTTGCGCGACGCCATGTCCTATCACCTGATCTACCTGGACAACGACGAAGTGGTCGGGACGTTGCGCGTCACTCCGCTGGGCCATGGCCTGAGTTTCGTCGAGCGGGCTGTCGATGTGCATGCCTATTTCCAACAGTCGACGGATGCCTTCGATGCCAACCGCCTGGTGCTGGACGAGCGCTATCGCGGCGGGCGGCACCTGCGCATGTTTCTCCTGCAGGCGGCCATCTGGCTGAAAGCCAACACCCACCTGCGATTCATCTCGGCCCTGTGCCGCGGCCAGCTGGCCGCCCTTTATGTCGGTCTGGGCGGGCGCGTGCTGGTGGATGACGTGACCTGGACCGGGGAACAGGTCGAGCGGCGCTACAGCCTCGTGTACCTGGAACTCGAAAGTGTTTACCACAATGTTAAAGGAGCCAATTGAAATGCAAGCATTCTTCAACGAACTCGACGCTATCGTCGACGCGGGCTGGGCCCAGATCAAACAGGGTGCCTACTGGAAATTCAGTCTGGACAACCCCACGCCACCCGCTCTTTACCAACAGCTCATGCTGCAGGTGTACCACTACACCCGCTACAACTCGGTCAATCAGGCCGCCTGCGCCTTCAGTGCCGATCCGGAAGAGACGACACTGCTGCGCTTCGTCTATAAGCACGCCTTGGAAGAGCTGGGTCACGAGCGCATGGTACTGCGCGACCTCGAGTCGGTCGGGCTGCTGCCACAGGAGATGCCAGCGCCCCTGGCACCGACCCAGGCGCTGATCGCTTTCCTCAACGATGTGGCTATCCGCAAGGGACCGATCGCACGGCTGGGCTACAGCTATTGGGCCGAGGATGTCTACGAGCACATCCAGCCGATCCTGGACAGGTTCCGCACTGACCTGGGCCTGAAGGACGAGCAGATGACGTTCTTTGTCGCCCATTCGACCATCGATGAGAAGCACGCCGAAGAAGTACGCCTGGCCATCCAGCGTGCGGTGAAGACCGAAGACGATCGTCGCCAGATCAAGGAAGTGGCACGCGTCACGTTGTGGCTGACCGGACAGTTGATGGAAGAAGCGCTGCGAGCCTATCTGGCTGGCGAAGAAGGGCTGCGAGAGGCGTCCTGAATCATGAACCTGACCATCATTGTCGGCTCCAGCCGACCTTGTGGTGTCAGTGCACGGGTGGTGGCGCTGGTGCGCCGCCACTTGGGCGAGGAGATCGAGATCGATGCCATCTGGCTCAAGGATTACCGGATCGATTATTGCGACGCCGATAACGCCTGTTCGGATCAGGACTGCGCCGTGCAGGACGACGTCGGGCAGTTGGTGGCGCGGCTGGACCGCGCCGATGCGGTGCTCTATCTCCCCGTCATGCACGCCTACGGCATCAACAGTCGCTTCCAGGCATTTCTGGAGCGGGTCGGCTATGGCTTCCTGCGTCCACGCCAACGGCCGCTGCGCGACAAGCTCGCGGCAATTGCGGTCGTCGGTCGGCGCTATGGGCACACGGCTGTTTTCTCCCAGGTCGCGCTCAACGTACTGCTCAACAAGATGATTCTGGTCGGCTCGGGATTCCCGCCGTGCTTTCAGACACAGCTGGCCCACGATCCAGAAGCGGAACAGGCCCTGTGCGAGACGCTGGATCGACTCTGTGAGCACTACCGTCGACTGAATCCCATAGGGGTTGCCACAGGCAAACCGGAGAGAATCCTGCGACCCATTCACTTTCAGAAGGGATAATTGTCATGCCATTGAAAGATTCATTGCTCGCGTTGCTGGTCACGCTTCTCTGGGGCGCCCAGGTCACAGCGGTGAAGATTGGCGGCGCCGAGCTGCCACCTATCCTCATGGTCGCCATGCGCTATGCGATCATGGCGCTGTTCCTCATGCCATTGCTCAAGCGGGTCAAGCGCGAGCAGTTCGGGCCGATGGTCTTGGTCGCCACGATTACCGGCACTTTACATTTTGGCTTGCTGTATTGCGGTATCGCCCGGGTAGACGCTTCTACCTCGGCAATCATCTATCAGCTGGCGGCACCCTTTACCCTCGTTTTGGCGTTCGCGTTATTGGGTGAAGTCCTGAAAGTGCGGGTGCTGGTGGGCATTTTGCTGGCGTTTGCCGGTGTGCTGGTGCTGCTGGTCAAGCCGTCAGCGAGCGGGACTTTTGTCGGCATGCTGCTGGTGGCTCTGGCGGCCTTGGCATTCGCTGTCGGATCGGTGTTGACCAAGCGCCTCGGGCCGCTGGATCCACTGGCCTTGAGTGCCTGGACCGCGGTCATCGCCGCGCCGCAACTGTTGTTGTGGTCCTTCGTCCAGGAAGGCGGGCAATGGGCAAGCGTCCACACGGCCAGCGCCCAGGCGTGGTGGGCGGTCCTCTACACAGCTCTCAGTGGCGGTCTCTTGGGATTCGGCCTGTGGTTCTGGTTGCTCGGGCGCAATTCGATGCAGCAACTGAGCCCGTATCTGCTTCTGGTGCCATTGTTCGCGATCGCTGTCAGCCAGATCATGCTCGCCGAAGGCATCAGCCAGCGCCTGGTGATCGGCGCAGCGCTGACGCTGGCGGGTGTGGCGCTGTGCCAACTGCGCCTACCCGCAAGATTCTTTCTCAAGGCCGGCGGCAGCAAAGGGCAAGGGGTGGCGGATGAACAGCGTTGATCGACTGTTGCTCGGTACCTTGCGCCAGGTCCAACGCTGGAAGTTCGGTTTGAAACTGCGCTGGCACACCAGTGCTCGAGGGCGCCTGGCCTATCTGCAAGGCACTGCGCGTCAGAAGGGGCCGACATTGGTCATCCTTCATGGCTTGGGGGCCAGCAAGGACCAGTGGGGGCCCGCGATCCTGGGCTTGGCACGCCATCACCCTTGCGTCTTTGTCGATTTGCCGGGACATGGCCAATCCTTGTACGAGCCGCCTGCGGGCTTCGGACCGCAGGCCTTGCTGGCAGCGCTGGAGGACTTGTTGGAAACGGTACGCGAGGGTCCCTTCGTGCTGGTTGGCAGCTCTTTGGGCGGTTGCGTGGCCGGGTTGTATGCCGCGAAATACCCCCGGCGCGTCAGTCACCTGGTCTTGCTGGCGCCTGCCGGTCTCGGCCCGACGGCGCTGGGACCGGCATTGCAAGCTGGCCTGCAAGGGCAGGGCAGTGTCTTCGGCTATCGTACGGTCGAGGAGATGAGGCGCTTCTGGAGCCTGGTGTTCAAGCGGCCACCCCAAGTGCGAGGACGCCTGGCGCAGGCCATGGCGGCCAGCGGCAGGTCGCGGTTTGCTGCGGTGCAGCGGGCCATCGAGGATTTTCGCCGCGAAGGCCTGGACGTACTTCTCGCGCGGCTTCCACTGATCTCTTCGAGAACGCTGGTGATCTGGGGGCAGCATGACCAGGTGTTCCTGCCTGCCGCCCTGGAGAACCTGCTCCAACAACTGCCCGACGCCCGTGGCCAGGTCATCGAGGACTCTGGGCATGTGCCCTATATTGAACAGGGTGCGGAGGTCGTCGCGGCCATCACAGGGTTCATATCAACCTCCGGTGTCGGGGAGGTTCGACCATGCTCGAAGTGATTGCCAGCACCCGCAGTGAGATGTCCCCGGCCCTCTTCAAGGCACTGGCGCGCTATCGGTATGATGTGTTCGTCAAGGGCCTCGGCTGGGCATTGCCCTGCGCCGAGGGCTTCGAGGTGGATGCTTTCGATCGGCCGGATACGGTGTATGTCCTGGCCCGCGACAGCAGGCAGGAAATCGTCGGGTGCGCACGCTTGATTCCTACCGATCGCCCCTTTCTGTTGGGGGAGGTGTTTCCCCAGTTGATGGGTGACACGCCGTTGCCGTCCTCAAGCACCGTCTGGGAGCTGTCCCGGTTTGCCAGCCGGCGTCCACTGTCGCGACGGGCCCAGGTCATGCGGGCCTGGCACGACACCACATGGTTAATGAGCAAGGTCATCGGCGTTGCGCAGACCCTTGGCGCACGTCGGTTGATTGCGTTCAGTGCGCCGGGAAACGAGCGCCTGCTCAGGCGCATGGGTGTCAGCACTCACAGGATTGCGGGGCCGCAGATGGTCAATGAGTTTCCAGTGGTGCCTTTCTGGATCAATGTGGCGGGTTATCGTCACCGTGCAGTGGCTGGTAAGACTCAACGCGAGTGCCAACCCAACTGAGCTGAAATCTGTTGCGTGGCCTCCATCAGTTGCTTGACGTAATCCTGCTTCAATTCCTCCCTGAACCGAAAACACGGGAATGAAACGCTCATGCCGCCGATCACGTGACCGAAGCGGTCGCGAATCGGCGCCGCCAGGCAGCGCATGTTGTCTTCGAACTCTTCATGGTCTTCGGCATAGCCTTGCCGGCGAACCGTTTCCAGTTCTTCCAGATAGGCTTCGACGCTGGTCAGGGTATTGGCCGTGCGGCGCTCGAAGCTTTCTTCCTTGAGGTGCGCCAGCAACTCATCTTCTTCAAGCCAGGCCATCAGCACCTTGCCGATGCCGGTGCAGTACAGCGGCGCTCGCCGGCCAATGCGCGAGTACATGCGCAGGTTGTACTTGGAGTCGATCTTGTGCACGTAGACGATGCTGCCTTCGTCAAGAATCCCCAGGTGAACCGTCTCGCCCGTCAGCTCGTTGATCCGGCGCATGCCTGGTTCCGCTTCCCGGACGATGTCCAGGTGGGGCAGGGCCTGGGCCCCCAGTTCGAATAGCCGGACGCTGAGGCGATAGCGATCCTCGGCATCCTGCACCACATACCCCAGCGCCTTGAGCGACTGCAAAAAGCGATAAACCGTGGCCTTGGACATGTCCAGTTTGTTGGCGATTTCCGAGACGCCGCTTTCTTCCGGATGCTCGGCCAAGGCCTCGAGTACGGCCATGGTCCGGCCAACGGCCGACACCTGATCATTGCTTGGGATGACGCTGTTGTCCATGAAGGCTCCAACGTGAAAAGTAAAACCCAAGGATATACGCAAGCAGAACAAAACGCTGTTTCATTTTTACTTGACGAGGCGGGAAATCTGGCTAGACTCGGGCCTTGAAAGAAAAATGAAACGCCGTTTTAAAAACACAAAAAAGGCGCGTAATGATGGATGAAACACGAATCCATGGCTCACACACCCGCCCCTTGAAGGTGGCATTGGTGGGAGAGTGCATGATCGAGATGCACGGTGAACCGGGCGCTGCGATCACCCAGACTTTTGGTGGCGACACGCTCAACACGGCGGTCTATCTGGCCCGATTGAGTGTGCCCGCCGCGGTGACCGTGGACTACATGACCGCCGTGGGTGGCGATGCATTCAGCCTGGCCATGCGTCAATCCTGGCGTAACGAGGACATTGCTGACGCCCATGTCCGGGTGATCGAAGAGGCGCTGCCGGGACTGTATTTCATCCAGACCGACCCACACGGCGAGCGGCGTTTTCTCTACTGGCGCGGGGAAGCAGCGGCGCGGCGCATGTTCGACGGACCCGAGGCCGACCCCATGCTGGAGGCGCTGGCAGGGTTCGACTATGTGTACCTGAGCGGCATCAGCCTGGCGATCCTCACGCTCGAAGGGCGAGAACGCCTGATGCAGGCCTTGCAGCGGGCTCGCCAAGCGGGCACCTGCATCGTCTTCGACAACAACTACCGTCCCCACCTCTGGCCCGATCCCGAAACCGCCCGCCAGGCCTATCGCGACCTGCTGCGCCTGACCGACCTGGCCCTGGTCACTTGGGACGATGACGCCATCCTGTTCGGCTATCGCGACACCGACGCCTTGTTCAGCGCTTATGCGCAGGCCGGGGTCAGCGAAGTGGCCCTCAAGCGTGGCGCCGCGTCCTGCTTGATCCAATGTCCGGCGGGCCGTTTCGAAGTACCCGCGCAAAACGTTGCCCGTGTCATCGACACCACTGCCGCCGGCGATTCGTTCAGCGCTGCTTACTTGGCCTGTCGTCTGCAAGGCGGGGACCCGGAGCAGGCCGCGCGCTGGGGCCACCGCCTGGCTGCCCAGGTTGTCCAGTACCGAGGCGCACTGATTCCCCAAGCGGCCATGCCGAGCATGGGCACGCCTGCATATCCTTCCGTTGCACAGGTCTGAGCTTATGAAAATTATAGAAGCGCGCGTCATCGTTACCTGCCCGGGTCGCAACCTGGTTACCTTGAAGATCGTCACTGACGAGGGCATCTACGGCATCGGCGACGCGACCTTGAATGGCCGCGAACTGGCGGTGGTGGCCTATCTGGAGGAACACGTCCTGCCCGCGCTGATCGGCCGCGACGCCCACCGAATCGAGGACATCTGGCAGTACCTGTATCGCGGCGCGTATTGGCGGCGTGGCCCGGTGACCATGACCGCCATCGCCGCCGTCGATGTGGCGCTCTGGGACATCAAGGCCAAGGCGGCGAACATGCCGTTGTATCAGTTGCTGGGCGGCAAGAGTCGCAAGCGGGTAATGGTCTATGGGCATGCCACCGGCAGGGACATCGAAGGTTGCCTGGACGAAGTCGCCCGCCACGTCGAGCTGGGCTATAAAGCCGTGCGCGTGCAATGCGGCGTGCCCGGCATCGCCACCACCTACGGCGTCGCCAAGCGCAGCGGCGAGCGCTACGAGCCGGCCGACAGCGACCTGCCGGCCGAACACGTCTGGGACACCGCCAAATACCTCAACTACGTACCCAAGCTGTTCGCCGCCGTGCGCGAACGTTTTGGCGACGACCTGCATATCCTCCATGACGTGCACCATCGCCTCACGCCCATCGAAGCGGGACGCCTGGGCAAGGCCGTGGAGCCGTACAACCTGTTCTGGCTCGAAGACTGTACCCCGGCCGAAAACCAGCAGGCCTTTCGCCTGATCCGCCAGCACACCACCACGCCTTTGGCCGTTGGCGAGGTGTTCAACTCCATCCATGACTGCCGCGAGTTGATCCAGGAACAGTTGATCGACTACATCCGCACGACGCTGGTGCATGCCGGCGGCATTACCCATGTGCGGCGCATTGCCGATTTTGCCGCGCTGTTCCAGGTGCGCACCGGTTTTCACGGGGCCACCGACCTCTCGCCGGTGTGCATGGGCGCGGCCCTGCATTTCGATACCTGGGTGCCCAACTTCGGTATCCAGGAGCACATGCCTCACGAAGCGCGCATCGATGAAGTCTTCCCCCATGCCTATCGCTTCGAGGACGGCCATTTCACGCCGGGCGAAGCACCGGGGCACGGCGTCGACATCGATGAAGACCTCGCCCGCCAATACCCCTACAAGCGCGCCAGCCTGCCGGTCAACCGCCTGGAAGACGGGACGCTCTGGCACTGGTGAAGCGTTTCCAACACATAGAAAACGGGGCGGATGTCCCGTCAGGAGTGACCCGATGAAAGCGTTTCAGGTAAGAGCACCCTTCGAGTTCGGGTTGGCCCAGGTCGACTCACCCCAGGTGGCCCATGGTGAAGTCCAGGTCGATGTGGCGTATGCCGGCATCTGTGGCTCGGACATGCACATCATCCATGGGCAGAACGCATTCGTGCGTTTTCCCCGTGTCACTGGCCATGAATTTTCCGGCGTGGTCCGGCAAGTCGGCGAGGGCGTAGAACACCTTCAAGTGGGCGACCGGGTGTGCATCGATCCGGTGATCAGCTGCGGCACCTGCTATCCCTGCCGCATCGGCCGGCCCAATGTCTGCACCCGGCTGCAAGTGATCGGTGTGCACCGCGATGGCGGTTTCAGCGAGCAGGTCTGCGTGCCGGCAGAAAACGCCCATCGTTTGCCCGATGCGATGTCCCTCAGCCACGGCGCCCTGGTCGAGCCTTATTCCATTGCCCTGAATGTGCTTGATCGCATGCAGCCCCATCCGGGCGACAGCGTGCTGATCTACGGCGCCGGGGTGATCGGCCTGACCCTGGTGCAGATGGCCAGGGCCTTGGGGCTGACCGACATCACCGTGACCGACGTCATCGACAGTCGCCTGGAGACGGCGCGGGCCCTGGGCGCGAGTCGGACCCTCAACGGCCAGCAAGTCGATGTCGAAGCGACGATGCGTGAGCTCACCCAGGGCGAGGGCGTGCCGTTGATTGTCGATGCCGCCTGCATCCCGGCGCTGATGCCGCAGATGGTGCGCCTGGCCTCGCCGGCCGGTCGCATCGGGCTGTTGGGGTTCACTGCTACGCCCAGTGATCTGGTGCAGTTGGAAATGATCAAGAAGGAACTGACCCTGGTGGGTTCGCGGCTCAACAACCGCAAGTTTCCCAAGGTGATCGAACTGATCGCCAGCGGCCAGTTGCAGGTCCAGGACCTGATCAGTCATCGCGTCACTTTCGACGAGATGCCCGGCGCCATCGAGCTGATCGAGAAACACCCCGAGCAAACCCGCAAGGTTCTGGTGGAGCTGACGAACGCCCATCACTGAGCCGTTTTTACCACCGGTTCCATCGTGCCTGTTATGGGCATCCTCACCGAATAAACACAACAAGCGGGAGGCTCCACCATGTTTGGTCAAGGACGTAGCTTAATCATCATCATGCTGTTCCTGGCCGGGGTCATCAACTACCTCGACCGCTCGGCACTGTCTGTGGCGGCCCCTTTCATCCAGAAGGACTACGGTCTGAGTACGGGTGAGATGGGCATGATCTTCAGTAGTTTTTTCGTTGGCTATGCTGCTTTCAACTTCATCGGTGGCTGGGCCGCCGACCGTTACGGCGCCAAGACCACGTTGTTGCTGGCGATGGTGTTGTGGTCGTTGTTCAGCGGCCTCACCGTACTGACGGTGGGCTTTGCTTCGCTGGTGCTCATCCGGATCCTGTTCGGCATGGGCGAAGGACCGCTGAGCGTGACCACCAGCAAGATGGTCAACAACTGGTACGCCCCCAAGCACAGGGCCCGGGCGATTGGTACGTCGATGTCCGGCACGCCGCTGGGCGGGGCGATTTCCGGCCCGGTGGTGGGCTTTATCGCCGTCACCTACGGCTGGAAGGTCTCGTTCATTATCATCATGCTGGTCGGCCTGATCTGGGCGGCGGTGTGGTACAAGTTCGTCAAGGAAAAGCCTGAGGGCGAGGGCGCCGAGGAGATTCTTCGGGCCGAGGGGCAAAGCGACCTGGCGGCACAACCGGTGTTCCCGCTGCGCTTCTACCTCAAGCAGCCGACGGTGTTGTTCACCTCCCTGGCATTCTTTTCCTATAACTACACGCTGTTTTTCTTCCTGACCTGGTTCCCCAGCTACTTGACCATGGCCCACGGCCTGAACGTCAAGGACATGAGCATCGCCACAGTCATTCCCTGGGTCCTGGGTTTCCTCGGCCTGGCCTTGGGCGGTTTCATTTCCGACTTCGTGTTCAAGAAAACCGGGCGGATGATGTTCTCCCGCAAAGTAGTGCTGGTGACATGCCTGCTGGCCTGCGCGGTCTGTATCGCCTGTGCCGGGATGGTCAAGACGCTGTATCCGGCGGTCATTCTCGTGGCTTTGGCGGTGTTCTTCCTCTACCTCACCGGCGCCATCTATTGGGCGATCATCCAGGACACCGTGCCGGCGGCGCGGGTGGGCGGCGTCAGTGGTTTCATGCACTTTCTGGCGAACACCTCGGGCATTATCGGCCCAACCTTGACGGGCTTCCTGGTGCAGTTCACCGGTTCGTTCACCAGTGCGTTCCTGCTGGCGGGGCTGTTGACCGTAATCGGCGCGGTGTGTGTGGCGCGCTATGTAAAACCCCTGGCGGTAGCCAATACCGCTGACTCGGCTGCACAAGGCTCGCAACCGGCTTCGGCCCTGAGCCATCCCTGAACAGAAGGAGTGTATTGATGCCTGTTGTGAAACGAGTGCCCTGCGTCGGTGCTGCAACGCAGGTCGGTATCGTGCATCTGGGCTTGGGCGCGTTTCATCGCGCCCATCAGGCGGTCTACCTGCAACGCCATCTCAATCGCCATGGCGAAAGTGACTGGGGGCTGTGCAGCGCCAACCTGCGGTCGAATCGCACGTTGGTCGATCAATTGCGCGAGCAGGACGGCCGCTATCATGTTGCCGAGTACCGCGACCGTGAACAGGTGACGCTGCGTGAGATCGGGGTGCTGCGCCAGGCTTTGTATGTGGGCGAGGGTGGCCCTGACTTGGAGCAGCTGTTGCAGCGCATGGCCGCGCCGCACACGCGGATCGTCACGCTCACCATCACCGAAAAAGGCTATTGCTTGAGCCCTTCCTCCGGGCAACTGCGCAGCGAAGACCCGGTGATTGCCCATGACATCGCTCATCCGCAAACGCCACGCTCAGCTCCCGGCATCGTCCTTGAAGCCCTGCGTCGGCGCCGCGTTGCCGGCATCCCCGCTTTCACGGTGTTGTGCTGCGACAACATGCCCGACAACGGCCAGCGCACGCGCCAGGCGGTCAGCGCTTTGGCGGCGACGCAGGATAACGCGTTGGCCCAGTGGATCGACCAACACGTGGCGTTTCCCAGCTGCATGGTCGACCGCATTGTGCCGGCCATGGATGACGAATCCTTCCGGCGACTGGAGCAACTGGACTGTCATGACCCGGCGGCAGTGGTCTGTGAAAGCTTCAGCCAGTGGGTGATCGAGGATCACTTTCCCCTCGGTCGCCCGGATTGGGAAGTGGAGGGCGTGCAGATGGTGGAGGACGTGCGCCCGTTCGAAACAATGAAACTGCGCATGCTCAATGGCAGCCATTCGTTGCTGGCCTATGTGGGACTGCTGGTCGGCCACGACACGGTGTTCGATGCCGTCAGCGACGCGAACCTGCTGCGCCTGATCGGGCGTTACATGGCCGAGGAGGCAGCGCCTACTTTGGACATGCCAGCGGGTATCGATCTTTCGGTCTATGCCCACGATCTAAAGGCGCGGTTTGCCAATGACAGCCTGCAACATCGCCTGCGCCAGATCGCCATGGACGGCTCGCAGAAACTGCCGCAACGCTGGTTGCTGGGTGCACAGCAATTGCTTGACCAGGGACGTGGCATCGGCTGTACCGCATTGGGCATCGCGGCCTGGATTCGCTACTGCACGCAGCCGTTGCCCGGCGGTTCGGCGGCGGTGATTGACGATCCTTTGAACGCGACCTTTATCGATCTTGCGGGACGATTCGAAGGCCCGTCGTTGGTGGACGCTTTTCTTGATCTGGACGAAGTCTTCCCGGCCGGGTTGTCGGCTCGCGTCGCCTTTCGCGATGCGGTGCAAAGTGCCTATGCAGCCCTGGTTCGCGATGGCATTGGCAGCCTTTTGCACACCTTTGCCGCACCCAACCGATAACAAGGAGAAGAACATGGAACAGACATGGCGTTGGTTTGGCCCCAAAGACCCGATCTCCCTGGCGGACGTCCGTCAAACCGGTGCGACGGGTATCGTCACGGCGCTGCACGAAATTCCCAACGGCGAAGTATGGCCGGTGGAGACCATCGCGGCGCGCAAACAGATGATCGAAGCGGCTGGCTTGAGCTGGTCAGTGGTGGAAAGCATCCCGGTGCACGAGGACATCAAGCGCGGCTGCGGACGACGCGATGAGTACATCGCCAACTACCAGCAAAGCGTGCGCAACCTGGCGAGCTGCGGCGTCGATATCGTTTGCTACAACTTCATGCCGGTCCTGGACTGGACCCGTACCGACTTGACCTATGAACTGGCGGATGGTGGCTGGGCGTTGCGCTTCGATCAAACCGCGTTTGCCGCCTTCGACCTGTTCATTCTCCAGCGCCCGGGTGCGCAGGCCGAATACAGCGCCGAGGATATCCAGCAGGCCAAGGCCTACTTCGAGCAACTCACGCCAGCTAAGCGCGAAACCCTGGTCAACACCTTGATTGCGGGCTTGCCCGGTGCCGAGGAGCATTACAGCCTGGAAAACTTCCGGGCCTTGCTGCGCACCTACGCCGACATCGACGAAGCCAGGTTGCGTGAACACCTGGGGTATTTCTTGCGCGCGGTGATCCCGGTGGCAGAGGAGGTGGGTGTGCGCATGGCGATTCACCCGGACGATCCGCCCCGTGCGCTGCTAGGCTTGCCACGCATCCTGTCCACCGCTGAAGACGCCCAATGGTTGCTGGACGCCGCCCCAAGCCCGGCCAATGGCCTGACGTTCTGCACTGGCTCCTACGGCGTGCGCGAAGACAACGACCTGGTGGCGATGGCCAAGCACTTCGCGCCCTTCATCTACTTCACCCACCTGCGCTCAACCCGCCGCGAAGCGGATCCGCGCAGCTTCCACGAAGCCCATCACTTGGATGGCGACGTCGACATGGTGGGGGTCATCAGTGCCTTGGTGGCGGAAGAGCGCAGGCGAGAACGCGAAGGCGGCCCACGCTTGCCGCTGCGTCCGGACCATGGGCACCAGCTGCTCGACGATCAGCACCGCAAAAGCAATCCCGGCTACTCGCTGATCGGCCGCCTCAAGGGCCTGGCGGAAATCCGTGGTGTGGAACTGGCCGTGCGTCGGCAACTGGGCTAGCCCGAGAACACCAAAGCCGCGCTGTGCCGTTTTTTGTGGCGAGGGAGCTTGCTCCCGCTGGGCTGCGCAGCAGCCCTAAAACCTGACCCCGCGGTGCATCAGACAGACCGCATTCAACTTGTTTGGGGTCGCTTCGCAACCCAGCGGGAGCAAGCTCCCTCGCCACCAGGCGACCATCAGCCGCGGGGCCGGCTCACTACTCATCTGGCTCCAGGGCTCGCAGCCAACGGTTCTCCGAACGACTCAAATGCTGGCGCATCGAGGTTTGGGCGCCGAGCACATCTTTATGGGCCACGGCACGCAGGATCGCTTCATGCTCGACGACGGCGGCTTCCCAGGTCAGGGCATTCTCTGAATGTTTGCTCAGGTGCGCCGAGATGGGGTTGTGTCGTTCATCAAAGAGTGCGGTGATGATCCGCACCAGGGCGGAGTTGCCGCTCATCTTGGCCAGGCGCTGATGAAATTTTCGGTCGTCCTCCAGCGGCGGCTGGCCGTTGGCGATGCTGGCGCGCATGGCGTCGATGCATTCCTGCAAATAGCGATAGTCGCTTTTCTTGCCATGCAAGCAGGCCAGGACCACGGATTCACCTTCGATCAAGGCGCGCGCCTGCATCAGTTCCGATGGGCTCTCACCCAAGGCTACGCTGGTGTTTTTCCCGTCCTTGGGCCTGGCGCGCACGTACACGCCTGAGCCCATCTTGATTTCAATTTCGCCCTCTATCTCCAGGGCGATCAGCGCCTCGCGCAACGAAGGTCGGGAAACCCCCAGCAGTTGGGTCAAATCCCGTTCGGGGGGAAGCCTGAAACCGGCTTTGAAATCACCCTGGGCGATGTAGTTGCGCAGTTGGTCGGCGATTTTCTGGTACGGCTTTCGCTCAGAGGTGTTTAGTGGTGAGACCATGGGGCGGCGTCCATCGGATAGTCGGCGAAGGCTACCATAGGCGCCGGATTCACATCACCGCGCCGATCTGCCAGGGCAGGAACTCGTTATCGCCCAAGCCGTTTTCCTCGCTGCAGGTACGGCGCCCGGAAGCCGTCTCCAGCATCAACCGGAACAACCGCTCACCGGCCTCAGCCACCGACTCCAGCCCATCGACAATGCCTCCAGCGTTGAAATCCATATCCAGCTCCATGCGTTGGAACAGGCGAGTGTTGGTGGCGATCTTCAAGGACGGCGTGGGCTTGCAGCCGTAGGTCGAGCCGCGACCCGTGGTAAAACAGATGAGATTAGCGCCGCCCGCCACCTGGCCGGTCGCGGACACCGGGTCATAACCGGGCGTGTCCATGAACACAAGGCCTTGAGCCTCGACCGTTTCAGCGTACTGGTAAACCCCCATCAACCCGGTAGCGCCGGCTTTCGCCACGGCACCCAGGGATTTTTCCAGGATGGTGGTGATGCCCCCGGCCTTGTTGCCAGGCGAAGGATTGTTGTTCATGTCACCGTCGTTATGGCGTACGTACGCTTCCCACCAATGGATCCGCTCCATCAATTTTGCCGAGATCTCGGCGGACGCAGCACGAGCCGTCAGCAAGTGTTCAGCGCCATAGATTTCCGGCGTTTCCGAAAGAATGGCAGTGCCGCCATGCTGCACCAACAGGTCCACGGCCGCGCCGAGTGCCGGATTCGCCGTAATGCCCGAATAACCGTCCGAACCGCCGCACTGCAGGCCGACGCACAAATGGCTGGCGGCCACGCTCGTGCGCTGGCATTGGTTGATGATGGGCAGCATCGCTTCGATATGGGCGATACCACGTTGCACGGTTTCGCGAGTACCACCCGCGTCCTGGATGATCAGGCTGGCCTTGAGCACCGCCGAGCGATCGCCCAGTTCATTCATCAGCGGGGTGAGTTGGTTGACCTCGCAACCCAGGCCGATCAACAGGACTCCGGCGAAATTGGCGTGATCGGCATACCCGCGCAAGGTACGCTTGAGAATATCGATGCCTTCACCTTTTGCCCCCATGCCACAACCGCTGCCATGGGTGATTGCAACGACGCCATCGACATTGGGAAAGTCTTTCAGGCGCTCGGCAGAAAACGCATTGGCAATGTGTTTGCACACGGTGGCCGAGCAATTGACGCTGGAAACAATGCCGATGTAATTACGTGTCCCAACGCGTCCATCCGCGCGGACGAAACCTTCGAATGTAGCGCAGTCACTGCTGGGCAAGGTGGGGACGTAGACGTTCCGCACACTGTGTTCGGCATTGGTGGTGGGCATGGCCAGGTTGTGCACGTGGACATAATCGCCAGGCGTGATGTCCTCGGTCGCCTGGCCGATGGTCTGGCCATACTTGAGCACCCTTTGGCCCGCCAACACGCTGCGCAGGGCGATCTTATGGCCGGATGGAATCGCCTGTCGGGCGATCAGCGCGATGCCGTCGGCGCTAAGGCGTTGACCTTCAGCGATATCGCCGCGCGCCACCGCGACATCGTCCCCGGGCGTCAAGACCAGCAAAGAAGAAGGCAAGTTCATGGTACGTCCTCCCAGTCCTAGCACTCGATGATGGCCTTGACCACCCCCTGTTTGGGGTCGAGCAAGGTGGTGAACGAGTGAGCGATATCGCCGAGGGTCAGGCGATGGGTATTGAGGGCTGCATCCGGAATCAGTCCGTCGCGCAGACACTGCTCGACGTAATGGAAGTCTTCCTTGGTCGCGTTGCGACTGCCCATCAGGGTGGCTTCACGCTTATGAAATTCCGGGTCGGAAAAGGTGATGGAGTCCCGAACCACCGAGATCATCACATAGGTGCCGCCGTGGGCGATGAACTCGAACCCGCGCTCCATGGCCCGGGCATTGCCGGTGGCATCGAACACCACGTCAAAAAAATCATCCCCGGTGAGTTCAGCCAGGGCCTGCTTGTCACCTTCACCGATTTGCACCGCCGCATGGATATCCAGGTGTTGTTTACAGAACGACAGGCGATCCTCACGGGTATCCAGCACGGTAACTTTTGCCCCACGCAGGCTGGCGAAGATCGCCGCCGCCATACCGATCGGGCCGGTGCCAACCACCAAGGCGTGCTTATCCGCCTGGACATTTGAACGACGTACGGCGTGAGCCCCGATCGACAGGAACTCGATCATCGCTGCCTGGTCCAGGGAAACCCCCACGGCCTTGTGTACGAATTCGCATGGAACACTCAGGTACTCAGTAAAAGCGCCGTCGCAGTGAACCCCTAGCACCTGGATACGGGTGCAGCAGTTGGTCTTGCCCTGGCGACAGGCGATGCAGGTCCCGCAGGACAGATAAGGCATCACGTAGACGACGTCACCCACGGCGAGGTTGCTGGCGCTGTCAGTGCCTTCCACAACCCCGGAAAACTCGTGCCCCATGACCCGCGGGTATTCGAGGTAGGGCTGATTGCCAGTGAAAATATGCAGGTCGGTGCCACAGACCCCGACACGCTTGACCCGGATGAGGATCTCCCCCGGTTTCCTGAGGGGCTTTTCAGTCTGGATGGCGGTTAACGAGCCGGGTTCGTTACAAATGACAGTCAGCATGTTGATGCTCCTTGGCGGGCGTCCAGGCAATGGGTGCCTGCAGGCGGGAGGAGGGTTGTGAGCGCACGGCTGCCGGGACCGGGCTCTCTTTTTTGTTGTAGTCGGGCAGTGACCCGCTTGGATGATCTTCGCCTGAAAGCTACACGCCGGAAAAAATATTGGCAAGACCAATTTAAAATAATATCGATTGGACTGACCAATGTGGGTTTGTAGAGCCGATCCGATTTCTCTTCCTTCTTACAATGCACTTGGCATCGCCCAGCGCTGGGGGAAGATGCCTAGGGGGGATTGCCTACGAGGAAATTTGGATGAGCACCACGTGGAGGGAAAACAAGTACTGAGTCAAAACATCTACTGATGAATTTCGGTGACCGACATAGTGAAAACCAGCTTGGACCTTCCGGTGTTGGCGTAGGTGTGTGGCACATCTGTCTTTGCCACCGCAGAGCTACCGGCGGGAATGACCAGTTCGGTTTCTCCTACGACGCATTTCAGCGTGCCTTTCTCGACATGGAACAGTTCCAACGTGCCTTGGGGATGTCCGGGTGAAGCAAAGGATTCACCTGGAAACATCTCCCAGCGCCACAGTTCAATCATGTTGGGGCCGCTCGTTCCGGCCAGAAGCCGTGCTGTCCCTCCCTGATCTCCGGTCCAGAGCGTAGGAATGTCATGACTGTCGATGATATGGGCGGAGGGGGCTTCCGTCACATTGACGATGTCTGCAACTGAAAGGCGCAACGCCGCAGCGATTTTGCAGAGGATGCCGATGCTCGGATTGGCCGTGCATTTCTCTATTTCGACGACCATTCCTTTACTCACCCCTGAGCGACGGGAAAGCTCATCCAGAGTGATTTTTTGTGCCTTGCGTGCCTGTTTGAGGGTGCGCGCAACGGCCAGGCTCACAGCCTGTGCATCAGCACCAGGGGCTGTTGATATACCGGTATTCGTGGTCATTGGTATGGGTCATGAGGGAAGAATGGATGAAGGAATTCTCGGCGTTTGTCGGCAGTTCCGTCAATCAGGCCATTGGCCGTAGCAGCTCATCATGGTCGATATATTGACTTTTTTGGTCGGCGATGACTAGCATGAAATGAGATTTGAATTTCTGGAGATCGTTGATGTTGTCCGTACTGCCGTTAATCGACCCATCTGTTGCTGAGCTGGCCCCGGGGTTCAGGGCCCTGAGCATCGTGGTGGAAGCTGCGCCGCTCATCAATCCAAGCGTCGCTCAAGAAGCCCTGGAACGTGCGTGCCAGTCGGTCATGGCGGGCGGACCCGGCTGGGGGGATGCTCATCTGGCTGCTTGGGCAGATACGTTTCGACAGTTCGGGGCGAAGCCGCAACGGACCCCTTGCTCAGCCGAAGCCTTGCGCAAGCGGGTTTTGCGCGATGGCAACTTGCCGAGCCTGGACCCTGTCGTCGATCTGTACAACGCCATCAGCATTGAGTACGCGATCCCGGTGGGAGGGGAAAACATTGCAGCCTATACAGGCGTGCCACGGCTCGTTATTGCGGATGGTTCCGAACCTTTTGACACCATGAAAGAAGGCGTTCCAGCTTATGAATATCCCGACGCCGGCGAAGTGGTCTGGCGGGATGAAAAAGGCGTGACGTGCCGGCGCTGGAATTGGCGCCAAGGTGTTAGAACCCGGTTGAGTGCCGATGCAAGCCACATGTGGTTCATTCTGGAAAGCTTGCCGGCTATGCCGCTCGAGGCGTTGACTGAAGCGGGTGACAAGTTGATAGAGGGCCTGCAATTGATGATGCCTGGCGCCCGGATTGAGAGCGCCTTGGTTGGTCCTGGGGCCTAGTACCCGTAAAGTGACTGTTATCCTGCTCACTGTCCTGGCAGCCGTTTCTTTCACGCCACTGCCATGTCGCCCCACAAGCATTTAATGAACCCAGCCCCATCCGCTCATGTCACTCGTTTGTCAGGAACGACAACATGGAGCCATTGATGCGACCTTTGTATTTCGCCAGTCTGTCCTTCACCGCGCTGCTCTGCGCGGCTTGCTCAAGTCAACCGCCCGCGACATGGAGCTATGAAGATGCCCGGGGGCGAACCAATCTGCCGCCCGACCAAGCCTATCCCGAGCTGTTCGAAGCGGTGCAACGCCAGCAGGTTTTTACTGACCAGAAGCACTTCGTGGACGCGCTGCCCAAGCGTGATCCTTCGAAAATCCGTGCCGACTACCTGGCCCGGCGTGACAGCGAAGGCTTCGATATCAAAGCCTTTGTGCAAGATAACTTCATCGAGTCGGGCGAGGCTGAAAGTCCGGCGCCGGCACCCGGTGCCCCGATTGAAGAACACATCGACAAGCTGTGGCCCGTGCTAAGCCGGAGCTACAGCCAAGTTCCGCAATACAGCAGCTTGTTGCCCCTGCCGCAGCCCTATGTGGTGCCAGGCGGGCGCTTTCGCGAGATGTATTACTGGGATTCGTATTTCACCATGCTGGGGCTTGAGCAAAGCGGTGAGAAGGCCAAGGTGCGCCAGATGACCGATAACTTTGCCTACATGATCGACACCTACGGCCACATTCCCAATGGCAATCGCACCTACTACCTGAGTCGCTCGCAGCCGCCGTTCTTTGCCTACATGGTGGAGTTGCAGGCTCGCATCGAAGGTGACCAGGCCTACGGGCGATACCTGCCGCAATTGCAGAAGGAATATGCCTATTGGATGGAAGGTGCCCAGGCACTCAAGTCCGGTGCGGCTGCCCAGCACGTCGTCAAACTCGCAGATGGCAGCGTTCTGAATCGCTATTGGGATGCCAGCGCGACGCCTCGCCAGGAGTCCTGGTTGCAAGACGTCAAGACCGCCGCTCAGGCGCCGCAAAGGCCCAGGCAGGAAGTCTGGCGTGACCTGCGTGCTGGCGCCGAAAGCGGTTGGGACTTCAGTTCTCGTTGGTTGGACGATGGCCAGAACCTGACGACCATACGCACCACGTCAATTGTGCCGGTTGACCTGAACAGTCTTATCTACCACTTGGAGCGCACCATCGCCAAAGCCTGTGAAACCATTCAGGACTCGCCCTGCATCCAGGCGTATAACCAGCGCGCCGAGCTGCGCCAGCGTGCCATCGAGAAGCACCTGTGGAATGCCGACGGCGGTTTCTATGTGGACTACGATTGGCAGCGCAACCAGCAACGCCAGCCACTCACCGGCGCGACGCTGTTCCCGCTGTACACAGGGCTCGCCTCTGTCGAGCGTGCAAACCGCACGGCCGAGGCGGTGCGTGACGGTCTGTTGCGTCCCGGCGGCATTGCCACTACCCAGGTCAGCAATGGCCAGCAGTGGGATGAGCCCAATGGCTGGGCACCGTTGCAATGGGTCGCAGTGGAGGGCTTGGAACGATACGGGCAAACCGCGTTGGCGCAACAGATTGGCAGCCGCTTTTTGCAGCAGGTCCAGAATCTCTATCGCAAGGAAAACAAACTGGTAGAGAAGTACGATCTGTCTGGACGGGGAGATGGCGGAGGCGGCGGCGAGTATGAATTGCAGGACGGCTTCGGCTGGACGAACGGGGTCACGCTAAAGCTGATGAGCAAGTATGGCGCAAGCTCCCCAGCGCCCGCTGATGAATGAAGTGCAAGGCGTGTTCGAGCCTCTCTTGCGATAGCGTAATGTGGAGGACGTTCCGTGCATCAACGGAGCACGTGGCCGGCGGTGGTCCCGTGCTCGGCGCTTGATCATCTACTCATACACCGTCACCCGATTGCGTCCGGTCTTCTTCGAGGTATACAGCGCGCTGTCGGCCCAGGCGATCAGGTCGGCGTGGGAGGTAGAGGGCTGGCTCAGGTCGGCCACTCCGAGGCTGATGGTGAAGCGGATGCTCTGGTTGTTGTGCAGTACTTCCATTTCTTCGACTGCCTTGCGCAGACGCTCGGCGAAAACGAGTGCGCCGGCCTTGTCGGTGTCCGACAGCACCACGCCGAATTCTTCGCCGCCGTAACGCCCAGCCACATCGGATTCGCGTACATGCTCGCGCACCAGCTTGGCAATTTGCTCGATAACCTTGTCGCCCGCCTGATGACCATAGGTGTCGTTGACCCGTTTGAAGTGGTCGATATCGAACATCACCAGGCTCAAGGCATTGCCGTAGCGTTGGTTGCGGGCATGGGCAGCTTTCAGGTTTTCTTCCCAATGGCCACGGTTGTACAGGCCGGTCAGCCGGTCGGTGCTGGAGAGTTGTTGCAGTTGCGCATTGGCGGCCTGAAGCTGATGCCGATTGGTGGCGACGTCGGTGACGTCATAGATCACCAGGCAGACATGGTTGATTTTGTTGTCGGGGGAGCGCAGAGGCAGCAACGTGGTGTTCTGGTACATGAACTCTTCCTGGCCGGTGATCGGCTGGTAGTTCTTGAACCGCACCAGATACGGACGCAGCTCCCAGATAGTGAACGCTGGCGTGCCCAGGGTGGCGACGCTTTCCACCTTGCGGCTGAACCATTGGCGGTCGACCTCGGGGAACAGCGTGAAAAAATGCTGGTTGTGGGCGTCCTTGGGTTGTACCCCGGAGCGGTTCTCCATGAAGGTGTTCCAGACCTGCACACGGTAGTCGCGATCGAGCACGACCACCCCCACATCGATGCTCTGGACAATCGTCAGCAACCAGTGGAACTCGGTGAGATCAACAGGATCATTCATGGCTCAATTCATCAGGTAGGCAAGTTTGTGGGTCAATCGCTCGATCGAGTCTTCCGTGAACAGCAGCAACAGATCGAAGCGAATGTCATGCCCTTCCAGGCTATAGCTGATCTCGACGGCCAGGGTCTTTTTCCAGCGTTTCTGGTTGAGCAGGATCAGCTCATCGATGGCCGCGTGTTGGCCAAGAATCTGCGGGTGGCCTTGGGAGAACACCACGTCGATCTGTTCGGCAATGCTGCTCAGGCAAGCGCCGATCAGGACGCTGGAGAGGTCCAGCAGCATTTCCAGGTCCGAGTACTCGCTCGTCTGACGTTGCATCAATTGCGCGATGTCGGCGACTTCCGAGTCGTGAAAGATCAGCAGGGCTTCGCCGGCGATGCCACTGCCGATAAAACCCTGGCAGATGGCCGTCAGTTGCTGGGAGCTGCCGGCATCGGCCAGCGCCATGTGCAACTCACCCACTTCGAGAATGTTCACGTTCGGTACGGGCAACTGCACGAAAACCCCGAGTACCTTGGCGATCAGGGCGGCTGCCTGGCCGATGGCGACGTTGACCGTTTCGCGGAATACATCGTGAAAACTGATGACGGTGTTTGTTTCGGAACGATTCTGCGGTGGCGTCTGGCCGGGTTTCGTCAGGAGCCCCAGCCGACTGAGGGTCTGGCGCAGCTCGTCTTCGTCGAAAGGTTTTTTCAGGAAGGCCAGCGCGCCCAGTTCAAGCACGCGGCGCACCGCTTCCTCTTGGACGTCACCCGAGATCACGATGACTTGCGCCTTCAATCCTTCGTCGCGCAACGCGCTCAACACCTGGTAACCGTCCATCTCTGGCATGGTCAGGTCGAGCAGTACCACCTGTCCCAAACCCTGGCGTATGGCGTCCATGGCCTGGCGACCATTCATGGCCTCGGTGACCGAGACCGGCCAGTCCGCCGGCAGGGCTCGTAGTACTTGTTTGCGAGCCATGTTGGAATCGTCACACACTACTAGGGGAATCACTGACACAGAGGCACTCTTTAAGAGGTTGGCTATCAGGGAATGGCTTACATGCATCATGTCATAGGGTAGCAAAGACCTGCCAGTGCATAGGGTTTATCGGAACCCCTCCTTAAACATGGGAGGCCGGCGGGGCGTTCCAGGTTCCGCTTTCTTCGCAGGCATTTGAAATGCCCGGCGTTGCTCGACAGAATCGTTTCCCGATCCGGCCACAGGTGCTGGACGTTCGTGGTGAAAAAAGGGGCTGTAGTTGAACGAACAGACATTGTCCATGCGCCTGGAGCGTGTGGCGGCACAGGTACCAGCCGGCGCACGCCTGGCCGATATCGGCTCGGATCACGCCTACCTGCCGGTGGCGTTGATGCGCCGTGGAGCCATCGTGGCGGCGGTGGCCGGTGAGGTGGCGTTGACGCCGTTTCGCTCGGCCGAACGTACCGTGGCCGAGAACGGCCTGGAACAGCGCATCACCGTGCGCCTGGCCAATGGCCTGGCGGCGATCGAACCGGGAGACGGCGTTACGGCCATCAGCATCTGCGGCATGGGCGGCGAGACGATCCGCGACATCCTCGACAACGGCAAGGCGCGCCTGAGCGGCCAGGAACGGTTGATCCTGCAGCCCAACGGTGGTGAGCAGCCCCTGCGCCAATGGCTGATGGAAAATGGTTACCGCATCCTTTTCGAGGAACTGCTGCGGGAAAATCGCTTCGACTACGAAATCATCGTCGCCGAGCGCGCCGGGCCGGTGCTGTATAGCCCCGAGGAACTGTACTTCGGCCCACTGCAGATGCAGGCCCGCAGTCCGGCATTCCTGAGCAAGTGGCAGCGAATTCTGCGCGTGAAACAGCGGACCCTGGCTCACTTTGCCCGGGCGCGCCAGGCCGTGCCCGAGGAAAAAATCCAGGAAGTCGCCCGGCAGGCCCGGTGGATCACTGAGCTGCTGGCTTGACCCAATGGGGGGGAACGTCTACGCCAGCGCAGCCTCTGAAGGTAATGCAGGACGACCCCGCGCTGCCTTTTTACACTTGGAGGATAGGCTCACATGAACATTTTAATGGTCCTTACATCCCACGATCAGTTGGGTGATACCGGCAAGAAAACCGGTTTTTGGCTGGAAGAGTTCGCTGCTCCCTACTACGTGTTTGTCGAGGCCCAGGCGACAGTCACGCTCGCCTCCCCCAAGGGCGGACAGCCACCGCTGGACCCGAAAAGCGATGAAGAGGACGCCCAAACCGAGGCGACTCGTCGCTTTCGCACCGACACCACGGCCCAAGCGGCGTTGGCCAATACGGTGCTGCTGGGAGAGATTGATCCCTATGACTTCGACGCCGTGTTTTATCCCGGAGGTCATGGACCGCTCTGGGACTTGGCCGAAGACATTGATTCGAAAACCCTCATCGAAGCTTTTTATGCCGCTAACAAACCCGTGGCCGCCGTTTGCCACGCCCCTGGCGTATTCAAGAACGTTCAAGCCCCGGATGGCCAGCCGGTGGTGAAGGGCAAAAAAGTCACCGGCTTCACCAACTCCGAAGAGGAGGCCGTCGGGCTGACGCAGGTGGTGCCGTTTCTGGTGGAGGACATGCTCAAGGCAAAAGGTGGCGAATATTCCAAGGGCGCGGACTGGGCCAGCTATGTGGTCGAGGATGGACATCTGATCACGGGCCAGAATCCGGCTTCATCCGAGGCCGCCGCCAAAGCGCTGCTCAAGCGGCTCGAGCAGGAACAGACAGCCTGAGTCGACATTGAGATCACCTTGGCCCGGACGCGCATGCCAATCAAAGAACCGCGGATAGCGGCTCAAGCATTGGCATGGGCCAGTCCGGTCAAGGTATCAGCGATGGTCTTCGTGCGCTGCGCCGTGCCTTCGGTGGTGCGGCTTGAGTCCTCCAGGACATCGAGCATTTCGCGCAGGGCGCTCACGGCTACAGACTGATCCTCGATCTGTTGGGCGACGCCTTGGATTTCTTTTGACAACAGGTCGATGTCCACGCCGATTTCAGCGGCATTCTTGCGGGTGATTTCCGCGAGCTTACGCACTTCGTCCGCCACCACCGCGAAACCTCTGCCCATTTCACCCGCCCGGGCAGCTTCGATGGCGGCGTTCAGGGCCAGCAGGTTGGTCTGTCCGGCGATTTGCTGAATCACTTGCACGATTGACTGAATACGCAAACTCGAACTGGCCAGCGCGCGTGCGCCGACCACCGCTTCGCCCGCTTGCGTGGCAAGCTGCTCCACGGTCGTACCGGCCTGCTCGGCGACGGTGTTTTGTCGATCTATAGTGCCCGTCAGGTCATCCATCGACAGGTGCAGTTCACCCGAGTAATGCTTGATTTGCGTGGCCATTTCCTCCTGCTGCTGGCTGGCGTGGGCCAAGACCTGGCCCAGGTCCGTCAGACCGTTGAACACGGGCAGGATCGTGCTGTCGAGGCCGCGGCTGTCCAAGGCGCTGCTGAAGTCTTTCATCTTGAACGCCATGATCTGCTTGACCACGACATGGTTCAGACCTGCCAGCTTCTTGATCTGGCGGCGCAGGAAAAAGGCCTTGAACTCGCCGTAGTGGGCGATGAAGTTATCGACGTACTCGTCGCTGAAACTGACGCCCTTGGTGACCCGAAAGAAGAAAATCGCTGTGAGCGTCTGGTTCAGGTTCAGGCCGAGGATTTCACCAAACGTCGAGAAGCCGGCCAAAGGCACATCACCGAAAATATCGGCCATGCTGCCCAGCTCGTTGCTGTTGTTGAGCCGACGCAGGATGCAGTCGTTGAGGATTGCTGCCACCGGCCGACCGCCTTTGCCCTTGAGGAATTTCTCGTAGTCGATGCGGGTCGCTTCGCGAAGGGGCGTGCGCTTGACCATCACCAGCTCTTCGCCGGGCGCGACGTCGCAGAACAGCTGGATGATTTGCTGTTGATAGTCGATGCGGGCAATGGAGCGCACGAACAGCTCTTCGCCCACGCGGATGGCGAATGAATAATCCGCCAGTTTCTTTTCCAGCGCCTGGGCAGTGCATTCGAATGCGTCGCACAGCGCCTGCACCATGCTCTTGATGTTGCCGCGGCTGTCGATGACCTGGTCGATGGTGCGGTCTTCCACGGAAGCGGTCAACACGCTGAACGTCAGCCCGGCCGGTTGGAAGTTCTGGCTTTTGAAGACCCCGAAGCGCACATCCGCTGCGGTCTTGAGGAAAACGATCTGCGCATGGTTCTGATAACTGCGCTGACCGTCACTGATCAGGGTTTTCTTGAAATCAAGTTTGCCCCCGGCAGAGCCGCCGACGAACAGGCAAGGGAAGCGCCCGGACTCATAAAGCGCCTCCATGAAGAACGACTCGGATGCCGAAAGACCGTCGAACACCACGTAGGCCAAGGTGTCGCGATGGTCTATGGGTGTGTTCACTTGCGCCCGCTTGATGTTGCTCACCAGTTTGGCGATGCGCTCACGCATGGCCAGGCGTTTACCCCCACCGCGAATGTCTTCGCACTCCAGCGGCACCATCACTACCTCGGCCGAGACAATCACGCTGGCATCAAACAGTTGCAGCACCACCCGGTCCCACGTCTCGCCGGTCTGGCAGTACAGCGCGTTAGCGCCGTTGCACAGCTCGCCTGACGTCGTGCACAGGCTGATGGCGCTGTGGGCGAAGCGCTTTTTGACCTTGGCGGCGATCTGGTCGATGTCCAGGTGAGGGGAAACAAATCCGGTCACCAGCACCGGGTCTACGCGCACGTTGGCCAGCGCCTGGTCCAGCCCACTTGCAGTGCAAACCACGCTTGCGGCGCCTTGAGTGTGGGCTCGGGCCTTCTTGAAGAGATTCAGTAGGTTCATGGCTGGACTCGTTGAGTGCGACGTGACGCATACAAGGTATACGTGCAGAGGCCTTACTCTGTATCGGCCACGGCTGGGTATGCAGGAGTGAACTTGGCAGCGGTGGCTACGCAGAGGCGCCTGGCGGCGTTCAGGCTGAGCAGCAATGCCTGTGCAGGATCCTCTGCGTATAACCAGCTTCAAATTATCGATTTCCATCCCCGGCCCACAGTGCCATTTCGTCTGTGTTGACCGCGTCCAATTGATTAGAGACTTTCGTACACCTTTCAGGAGAAACCCAGCGACTCGATCAGCCGTTCAGTAAAGTCATCGTCTGAGCCGCGTATCGATCGCCGGCCACCGCCCCTTCGGTTGCAAAAATGTCGTCCAGATGAGCCGACTCATCGGCGCTCAACGTCACCCCGGCGGCCGCCACATTGCTCTCCAGATATTTTCGCTGCTTGGTTCCCGGGATGGGGATGACGTGATCGCCTTGAGCCAAGACCCACGCCAGGGCCAGTTGTGCAGCGCTGATGTGCTTGTTCACCGCCAACGCCTTGACCCGCTCCACCAACGCCAGGTTGCGATTGAAATTGTCGGCCTGGAAGCGCGGGCTGAAGCGGCGATAGTCATCGGCGTCGAAGTCGTCGGGGCTCTTCAGTTCGCCCGTCAGAAAGCCGCGGCCCAGGGGGCTGTAGGCGACAAAGGCAATGCCCAGGCGCCGACAGGTATCGAGCACGCCATTGTGTTCAGGCTCACGGGACCATAGCGAGTATTCGCTTTGAACCGCCGCCAGTGGATGAACCGCATGGGCCCGTTGGATGGTCTCGGCGCTGGCTTCCGAGAGGCCAATGTGGCGGACCTTGCCGGCCTTGACCAATTCGGCCATGGCCCCGATGGTCTCTTCGACCGGCACCTGAGGGTCGATGCGGTGCTGGTAGTAGAGGTCGAGGTAGTCGGTGTTGAGTCGCTTGAGACTGCCTTCGACAGATTGCCGGACGTAGTCAGGGCGCCCATTGACGCCGCGGGCATGGGGATCACTGCTGCGCACGAGGCCGAACTTGGTGGCCAGGTAAATGCGTTCACGCTTGCCGTGCAGGGCGCGTCCGAGCAGTTCTTCGTTGGTGTGCGGCCCATACATGTCGGCGGTATCGAACAGGGTTACGCCCAATTCCACGGCGCGGTGGAGCGTGGCAATAGCCTCTTGCTCATTGACGCCCGTGGTGTAGAAGTCCGACATGCCCATGCAGCCCAGGCCGATGATCGAAACATGTGGGCCGCGATGGCCGAGTTGGCGGGTGATCATGCTGATTGCTCTAGGAAGTAAATGACCTGTTCAGTCTCCAATAAGCTATTTTCTGGATAAACCCGAGATTTTTGGTTTAACTATTCGTAATATCTAAACAGTGAGCCGGGCCATGGACCGATTACAGGCAATGCAGGTGTTCAGGCGCATCGTCGAACTGGGCGGTTTTGGCAAGGCGGCCGATGACCTTGGCCTGCCCCGGGCGACCGTCAGTCTGCTGATTCAGCAATTGGAAACCCACCTGGGCGTACAGCTATTGCAGCGCACCACACGGCAGGTGCGCGCGACGCTCGATGGCGAAGCCTACTATCAGCGCTGTGGCCAATTGCTGGACGATCTCGATGACCTCGAAGGCTCGCTGTCGGTCCAACGCAGTCAGCCCCGCGGCACCTTGCGGGTGGACATGCCCATCACCTTTGGTTGCACCTGGATCCTGCCGCACCTGGCGGATTTCTATCGACGCTACCCTGGCCTGCAATTGGACCTCGGCTTTCACGACCGGCAAGTCCATCTGCAACGTGAGGGCGTGGATTGTGCGATACGGGCCGGCAACATCGTCGATCAGGCCTTGGTGGCACGGCCCATTGTGCGGCTACGGCAACTGACCTGCGCCAGCCCAGACTACCTGGCCCGCTCAGGTACGCCCCAGCGGTTGGAAGATTTGCCGGCCCATCGCGCAATCAACTTTGCCTCGGGCAATGGACGATTTTTCCCATTCGAGTTCGAAGTGGCGGGGCAGGTGCGCGAGTTGCAATTGCCGGGCGAGGTGACCGTCAACAACGCTGACGCCTACGTGACGGCTTGTGAGGCGGGATTTGGCTTGATTCAAGTACCGCGTTACCACGTCCAGCGACAGTTGGACGAGGGACGGCTGGTGCAAGTGCTGGGCGAATATGGTGTGCCGTTGTGGCCGATTTCAGCGGTGTATCCGCCGCATCGACAGCTGTCGCCACGGGTGAGGGTCTTTATCGACTGGGTGATTGAGTTGTTGCACGGGGCGGCGGATGCCCAGGAGGCGTTGATGGTCAGGACGTAGGCTGGCGGGTAATACCGAGGTTATCGTCGACCCTTTCCGGGCCTGCCGACTGCATCGCGAGGGTGCATAGTCGGCCGGCATGAGGAAAGAGGGCTGTTGTCGCTCAAGGCCAATCGACGGTGACTGCTTGTGGATCCCCTTGGTGCATCTGGCTCAATTCCGCATCCGCCTTGGCTTGCGTCGGGTGGCAGAACTCGAAGGCGTTCTGAGTTTTCCCTGACGGTCCTTTGGCCTCGGCCATACAAACGACCGCGCCCGGTGAACAAAGCCCAGGCTTGAAGTTGAAATTGCCCCAGACATTGGGCTGCTCTTGCTTCACTTTGGCGATGTAGCTCATCAGCGAGGCTTGCATCCCTGCATCCGCCACGCCCGGGATCAGTTTGACCGGGCTGGTGGTGGCGCCGTATGTGTGTTGAGTGGCCAGAAGTGCGTGGCAATACAACCCTCCAGCGGGAACGGCAGACTGTGATACCACGGGGATCGGAGTCCCTCCCGCGCTGACGACCACAGGAACGATTCTAAACGCGCTGGCACGCCACACCTTTAAATTCACCTTGGCGCCGATTTCCGCTTTTGCAACCGCGAGCCTGAAATCGATTGAATCGGCGATAGGTTGATTATCGACCGCCACGACGACGTCCTCAGACAGCATTCCGGCTTGCTGGGCACCGCCACCAGGAACAATCGCCAGGACCACCACGCCAGCCGGGGGAAGCGACAAGGCCATCGCCCGTTGTGGATCAACGGTATCAATGCTCATGCCGACTTTGCCGCGAGGCAAGTTGGACGCCTGGCAGCCCTTCTCAAGCCATACCTGGCTGGCAGCTTCTTTTCGTGCACTTGCGACCTGTTTCATGAGCGGCTCAGCGCTCGCCTGGTACATAGGCACCTCGCTGAGGGCCGTCTCAATGTAACCGCATGACTTGGAGCGATAGCGGTCAGGCGTCTCCCGGGTCACCAGCTTTTGCAAATTGACGGGTGGCTGGGCTTGTGGCGCTGCCATGGCTACGGGCGCGGGAGAGACGGTGGGAGAGCCCGTATCGGCCAACGATGAGGCGACGTAGGCCGTGGCTGCCACGCCAATGGCGGCGGTCATTACGCTGCTGTCTACGCCCGCGGGCATGGGCAGGAGCATGGCGCCTACGACTGCCGCCTCGCCCAGGCCACCATCAGACGCACAGCCAGCCAGGCCGGTGAGAGACATTGCAATGGCAAACCGTGTCGTTATTTTAAAGGTGTTCGCAAACATTGCTGTTCCCTGATGGAGTGCTCAAGTCGATTTTTCAGCATAATGGCATATCGCCTTTGTCTTCTATATAGAGCATCTTATGGTCGGCCAGGCGCTATGCTTCCTAGGCGCGGCGTAAGCGAGGTCTAATCGCTCGCTGCTGCTGGGCAGATTCCACCGTCCAAGCGCATAAGCTGGGCGTTGGCAGATCGGTGGCCAAACAATCGTTGGGTCCGATTTCCCTTAAAGCGCCACCCGTATCAGGATGACCATGTCGACAAAACGCATTGCAATATCGCTTGCCCTCGTCCCTCTGTTGGCGTCTTGCGTCAATCCCATGTACAGCGCAGCGGAGCGAGCCGAAACTGCGGAGTACCTGCGAAAAGCAAGAGACCCTGCCACTTACTTCGCAATGGACTGCGAAACCTTTCTGGCGACCAAGCGCGGGTATGACCAATATCCCAGCATGGCCAACGATCCCACCACACTGGTTATCCAGCAGGTCGCCACCCAGCGTGACTGCTCCGCCGGCAGTTCGCCGGCGCCAAGCACGGCATTGGTTTCCCCCAGTGCTGTGACTCCAGTGGCAACGCCTGCACCCGTGGCGGCTTCGCAGGGACGCTTGGGCTTGCACATCACCGCCGTGACACCGACGGTGGCTAAGCAGTTCGGCTTGCCCACTGTAAGCGGCGTGCTGGTCTTGGGTCCGGTGCCGGGAGGTGGTGCTGAAAAAGCAGGGATGTTGGCGGGAGATATCGTTCTGGAAGTCGCGGGGACTGCGGTCAATAGCCCGGCCGAGCTGACGGCCGTAGCCAGCCGTATTCAACCAGGGTTCACCGCTCCGCTACGGGTGTGGCGTTACCGCGCGCCCCTGGATGTACTGGTGGAAGTAGGCGGCTCATCGGACGCGACACCTTCGGTCGCGCCTCAGCTTCCGGCAAGCGTCGCGAAGCTGCCGAGCCAACCCCTGGCCACGCCACCGTCAACGCCGACCGGCAATCATGCGCCAAACAGTTCTTTCTGTTTTGCACTGTTCGATGCCAGGCAGGCTCAAGGGTTGAGTGATTACCCACCCAGGGGAGTTATCACCCAGATCTGGCAAGGCGCAGGACTGAGCAGTACACCTGCTCGCCTCATCATGCCGCAGTTCCAGGCATTTACGCGATCCCAAGGCTATGACGTGGCCATGCAGCCGATGTTCTGCCAGCCAATCGGGGCGAGCGAGCAATGCCAAGCCCTGGGTATCGAAAGTTTCATGCTGACCATGCGCAGCTATTCCGCGACGGTTAACTGCACCGAAACCCAGCAGGGGGCGCAAGCCACTCGCGCCGTGATGCTCAAGCAATTCCCCTATCTACAAAGCACGACGTGGCGCCCTTGAGCAATTTCCCATCGTGAAGGTGCGCCAGCAGTCAGGCCTTGACCCAGCGTTGCCGGCTCCAGCTGCTCAGCGTGTCGACGGCCAGAACCAGCACCAGCATCGCCAGAATCACTGTACTGCCTTGCGCTTCCTGGAACAGGCTGAGGCTGACGTAGAGCATTTGCCCCAAGCCCCCGGCGCCGACGAAGCCGAGCACGCTGGCCATGCGGATGTTGTTTTCCCAGCGGTACAGGACATAGGCCAGTAGCTGGGGCAGCAGATTCGGCAGGGTGCCGTAGCAGAACGCCAACACCGCATTGCCGCCCTGCAACCGGATGGCTTCGGCGGGTTGCGGCGGGGTGTTTTCCAGCGCTTCGGCGAACAACCGGCCGAGCACCCCCGTGGTGTGCAGGGCCAACGCCAGGGTGCCGGCATTGGGACCGAGCCCGGCGGCCAGGACCATCAGCGCGGCCCAGACCAGTTCCGGAACCGCGCGCAAGGCATTGAGCACAAGGCGCGCGGCGCTCTGGAAAGGCCAGCCATAGCGCCCGGCGGCGGGCAAGGCCAATAGCAGGCCCAATACCGCGGCGAGCAGCGTGCCGATGGCCGACATGGCCAGGGTTTCCAGGGCACCGTGGCCGATTGCTCGCAGGTGACCTGGGCTCAGGTCCGGGCTGAGGAAGCGCTGGGCATAAGCCCCCATCCGAGTCAGGTTGCCACTGTCACCGAGTTCGCCGAGGTCAATGCCCAGGTAGATGAACGAGGCGACGACCGCTGCGCCGATGCACAGGACGATGATCGCGTTGATCAGCCGATTCATGCCAGCCTCCAGCGCAGCAGACGGCTGAGTTGATCGGCGAGCAGCACCAGGACGAGGAAGGTCAGTAACAAACTGGCCACTTCGCCGCCGGCGAACATGCGCAACGACAGATCCATCTGCTGGCCCAGGCCACCGGCGCCGACGAAGCCCATCACCACCGAGGCGCGGATGGCGCATTCCCAGCGGTACACCGTGTAGGACAACAACTCCGCCGCGACATTGGGCAGGATCCCGTAGCAGAAGGCGGCGAGTCGGCCGCTGCCGGCCTGCAACAGCGCGTGGGCTGGACGCTGGTCGACCGACTCGTAGATTTCCGCGTAGACCTTGCCCAACATGCCGCTGTAGGTAATGGCAATGGCCAGTACCCCAGCCGTCGGGCCGAGGCCGACGGCGCGCACGAAAAGCAAGGCCCAGACGATCTCCGGCACGCTGCGCAGGAAGATCAACAGGGCGCGTACGGGCCAACGCAGCAGGTGCCCCCAATGGCCAGGACGGCCGGCACGGGAGGCCGCCGACAGCGACAGGGCACGGCTGGCCAGCAAGCTGGCAGGAACGGCCAACATCAACGCCAGGGCCATCCCCGCCGTGGCGATGGCCAGGGTCTGCAAGGTGGCTTGCAACAACAGCTCGATGAATTCCTCGCCATGGGCCGGAGGCCAGAAGGCGGATACAAACCGGCCCATCTCGCTCTGGCTATCACTGGCCAGCAGGACGCTGAGGTCCAACTCGCTGAAGTGAATGCCCGGCCACAGCAGGACAAGCGCCAGCAGGCTGAGCAGCAGGCGAGGGCCGGTCGCAGGGTCGCGGGTATCGTGTTTCAGCATCGTGGAATCTGCACACTCAAGGTAGGCACTGGTGCTGGCGAAGATTGCAGCTGCTCATTGGCGTAGAGCCTGTCGAGCAGCTCGCGGTCGACCGCATCGGCCGGCAAATCGAACAGGATCTGTCCATCGCGCAGGCCAATGATCCGCGAAAAATGTGCCAGGGCCAGCTCCACCGCATGCAGGCTGGCGACCAGGGTGACGTTGTGCTCCCGGGCATGGCGACAGAGCACCGACAGCGTGTGCTCGGCCAATACCGGATCCATGGCCGATACCGGTTCATCGGCCAGCAGCACCTCGGGCGCTTGATACAACACGCGGGCGATGCCAACGCGTTGCAGCTGTCCGCCGGAGAGTTGCTGGCATTGCGCGAACAGCTTGTCACCCAGGTCCAGCCGGGACAATGCCGCGCGCGCGCCCGGAATGTCCAGCGGGTGCAACAGATTCAGCAGACCCTTGCCCATGCTCCACTGACCCAGCTTGCCGGCCAGAACCGCAGTGACCACGCGCTGGCGCGGCGGCAGGGGAGGCGATTGATGGATCAGGCCGATGCGGGCGCGCAGACGCTGGCGCTGGCGGGCGGACAATTGCCAGGCTCGCTCGCCGAGCACCTGCACTTCGCCGTCACCCGGACGCAGGGCGACGCCCAGCACGTTGAGCAGGCTCGACTTGCCCGCGCCGGACGGGCCGATGATGGCGACCTGTTCGTTGGCGGTAATGTGCAGCTCCACGCCACGCAGTGCCTGGACACCGTTGGCGTGGGACAGGCTGACCTGGGTCAGGTGCAATGTCATTTGAGCAGTTCGGCGGCGCGTGCGGCTTCCTCGATGCCCTTGTAGTTTTCAGGCTTGGTTTCGATGAAGCGGCTGGCGGCTTGCAGGTCGAGGATTTCCTTGTCCTTCGGGTTCGCCGGATCGAGGGCCAGGAACGCGGCCTTTATCTTCGCGGCCAGTGCTGGGTCGAGGGTTCCACGCACCGTCCAGTTGTAGTCGAAGTAAGCCGGGGTGGTGGCAAACACCTTGACCTTGGTGGTGTCGACCTTGCCGGCGGCGACCAGTTTTTCCCAGACACTGGCGTTGAGAACCCCGGCATCGACCTTGCCGGCCTGGACCCAGGCAACGGTGGCATCATGGGCGCCCGAATAGCCGACGCGGCTGAAATAGGTTTCCGGCTTGATGCCGTCCTGGAGCATGAAATAGCGCGGCATCAAGCTGCCTGACGTCGAAGACACCGAGCCGAAAGCAAAGGTCTTGCCCTTGAGGTCGGCGAGGGATTTCACGGCAGGATCGGCGGTTATGAATTTGCTGGTGAACTGAGCATCCTGTTCACGTTGTACCAACGGAATGGCATTGCCGGTTTTCAGGCGTGCCTGTACGAACGTGAAGCCGCCCAGCCAGGCCATGTCGATCCGGTCGGTGGCCAGCGCCTCGACCACGGCCGGATAGTCGCTCACGGGCACGAACTCGACTTTCATACCGGTTTGCTGCTCCAGATACGCGCCAAGCGGCTTGAACTTGCGCAGCAGTTCGGTCGGGGCTTCATCGGGAATCGCGCTGACTTTCAGCGTGTCGGCGGCCTGCGTCAGCAGGGTGCAAAAAGACAGGGTCAAGCCGACGGCCAGTGTCAGGGAACGCTTGAGCATGGAAGATCTCCGGTACATTAACGCAAGAATGTTTAAGCGCCAGGCGGGGTGGATGGCATGGCGCTTTGTGAGGGTAGACGAATGGGAGCCCTATCGACCGTTTTTGGTCGACCCGATGAATCTCTGTTGATCGCACCGCCGGGATCCTACAAGCCCAGGCTTATGATGCAAGCAGTTCTTGCTATGCCACGGTCAACGAGCAGGATGCCGGATGGGTGCAACGGCTGGTGGACAGAGCGCAAGTGAGCGTCGGATCCCCTAGTTATCCAGAAAAACCGTGAGTATGTCTGTGGATAACCGCGCCGCGACCAGGCGGTTGGAGCGTTTCAACAGACGATCAAAAAATAAACAGGTAGATTGAAATTCAAGTAGGGAGGATTGCCCGGTAAGCCGTCGACCATTGACTACGCAACTGCGCCGGACTGACCCCAAGGCGTTGCTTGAAGACCGTTGCCATGTGCGCCTGGGAATTGAAGCCGCAAATGTGGGCGATCTCCACCAGTCTGGCTGTTGAATCACGCATCAAGGCTCGGGCCTTGGCCAGGCGTCGGTCGATCAGGTAGCTGTGGGGGCTTTTGCCCGTCGCGTGCTTGAAGGCGCGCATGAAATAGCCTTCGGACAAACCGAGCAATCCCGCCATCGCCGGCACGCTCAGCGGGCCGTCGAGACCCGCGTCAATGAACTCATCGAGCAGGCGCAGCCGGTTGCCAGTGATAGAGCCTGGGGGCGGGTTCGACAACGCCTGGTGATCCAGCGTCCGTTCAGCCAGTCCGAGTGCCCAGGCTTCCCAATCGTCCTCTATCGATGCCTGCAACAACGCGCCGCGAATGCGCTGTGCAAGGGTAATGGCTTGCTGATCGATACGGTTGTTGAATGCCCGATTCCCTACCAACGCAAGACCGTCCGTACGCATGACCCGCAGGTATTCACCGCCGCTGGGTGATTCGGAGAATACGTCACACTCAGCCGGGACGAAGGCCAGGCCATTGGGCATGGCCTCGAAGGGCTGCACCCGGTCGCTGCCAATGGCATGCACGCCGCGTTGGCTGTCGAAGGCAAAGCCGATCGCCGCTTGGGTCGCGACATATCGCGCCGCATAAGCGCAGCCGGGTAACAATTCGATCGCCCATGGGCCGGCCTCGATTCGACGGACCGGTTCCGGTGGGGGCGAGGGCGGCAGGCGATTTCGATGGCTCATGCAGCCCATAGTAGAGAAGAGTGGGCACAAAAGTCAGGTCAGTTTTCTGAAAGCCGTCGTATGGCGTCCGTCTCTAGACTGGGCAAAACCTGGAGGTCACCCATGCACAGACTGACGCTCGACGCGATTGAACACGCTGCCCACGCTGTCTACCAAGTCATGCCGGCAACCGCCCAATACGCTTGGCCCTTGCTGGCTGAGCGGCTGGGTTGCACGGTGTGGGTCAAGCACGAAAACCACACCCCTACCGGTGCTTTCAAGGTGCGTGGCGGCATCACCTTCATGCACTGGCTCAAACACGCTCACCCAGACGTGAAAGGCGTGGTCACCGCCACCCGTGGCAACCATGGGCAGAGCCTGGCGCTGTCGGCGAACGCGCTGGGTTTGAAGGCGTTGATCGTGGTGCCAGAAGGCAATTCGGTAGAAAAGAACAATGCCATGCGCGCCTTTGGTGGCGAGGTGGTTGAGTGCGGCCGCGATTTCGACGAGGCCCGCGAAGAGGCTGCCCGCCTGGCGCAAGTGCATGGCCTCTACCTGGTGCCGCCGTTTCACATCGAGCTGGTCAAAGGCGTGGCCACTTATGCGCTTGAACTGTTCAAGGCTGCGCCGGACCTGGATACCGTCTACGTGCCGATTGGCTGTGGATCGGGGATTTGTGGGGTGATTGCCGCCCGTGATGCCTTGGGCCTGAAAACCCGGGTGGTGGGGGTGGTTTCCACTGAGGCTTTGGCGGCAAAGTTATCGTTTGAAACGGGAGAACTCTGCGAAACCGCTTCGGCCAACACCTTTGCTGACGGCCTTGCCGTGCGTAAGCCGATCCCCGAGGCCTTCGCCATCTACGCGGCGGCGGCGACACGGATCGTGTCGGTCAGCGACCAGGAAATTGCCGAGGCCATGCGCGTCTACTACACCGACACCCATAACCTCGCCGAAGGGGCCGGTGCGGCCGCGTTGGCCGCGCTCATGCAGGAGCGTGAAACGATGGCGGGAAGGCGGGTGGCTGTGATTCTGTCCGGCGGGAATGTAGACAGGCCGGTGTATGCCAAAGTGATTGAGTGAGTGAGGGCCGCGCAGGCTAACGCCGATCAGCTAATCGACACAGAACCTCGTGGCGAGGGGATAAATCCCCTCGCCACGACAGGCGCAGTTTGTAGTCTATAGTTTTTACCAGAGCCGGAATCCTTGCGTGGGGGGCGATCGGGAACGACAGACTCCTCGTGCCGTCACTGCGTCGGATACCCGCAAGCCGTCAGTCATGAACAATGCAGGGAGCACACCATGGCGATCCAACGGTCGAACATATTGAGGTCGGCCCCCGGTATCGCCAGTTCCGAGCCTGCCATTTCCGGTCCCCCGAAAAAAATGTTTCGGCGCGGCTTCGACCAAGCCAAAGAAGCCTACATTCTGTTCCCGCTGCTGGCCGTTCTCCTGTTGCTGGCCCTGTGGGCGGGTACCCTTTACCTGATCAAGGTCGAACAGGTTCGCGCGCAGCGGGGCATCGCCGAGGCGAGCCTGGAAATCGGCGCCACCTACGAAGCGCAGATCCTGCGGGCCGTGCGTGAAATCGATCAGACCCTCAAACTCGTCAAATACACCTACGAGTCCGAGGGGGAGCAGGATCCGCTGCCCAAACTCAAGGCTCGCGCGCTATTGCCATCATCCTATCTGTTTGACGTCAGCGTGGTCGATGCTGACGGCCTGGTCGTTGCGAGTACGCAGGCGAGTGAAGCCGGCAGCAGGATCGCCCAGGGTGAGCCGCAAACGCTGTGGCGTGACAATGCACTGTCGATCAGCCGCCCCTGGAAAAGCCCGGCAACGGGGGAGTGGAAGCTGCGGTTCAGCCGGCGTCTGAATACGGGGACTGGCGGGTTCGCCGGGATCGCGATGGTCGAGGTCGATGCGGCCTATTTCGTCAGCAGTTACGACGCCTCAAAACTCGGCAATCACGGCCTGCTCGGCTTGTTGGGCGTCGACGGTGTTTTCCGGGCACGGCGCACCGGGGAAACCATACTGGCCGGTGACCAGGTCGATTACGCGGCGGTGGTGCCGGACACTGAAAACACCGAGGCCGTCCGCTCGATCACTGGATGGGATGGCGTGCGCCGCTATACCAGTGCTCGTCAACTCTATGATTATCCGCTGGCGGTGATTGTCGGACTGTCCGAGGAAGAACAACTGGCCGCCGTGACGCGACAGGCACGCGCCTACCTGTGGCGGGCGGCGGGCGCTAGCCTGTTGCTGGTGTTGTTCGTCAGTCTGCTGAGCCGGATGAGTTGGCAACTGGTGCAAAGCCGCTTGCGCGCCGCCGAAGCCAAAATCGCTTATGCCGAAAGCGTCGAGTATCTGGCCTATCACGACGGCCTTACGTCGCTGCCCAACCGCAGTCTGTTCAGCAAGATGTTGAGCCAGAGCATCAGCGAGGCAAGCCGTTATCGTCGGCAACTGGCGGTGCTTTTCCTCGACCTCGACCGTTTCAAGCAAATCAACGACACGCTTGGACACGATGCCGGCGACCAACTGCTGCAGGAAGTCTCGTTGCGACTCAAGGCTTGTCTGCGCGCCAGCGATACGGTGGCCCGATTGGGCGGCGACGAATTCGTGATATTGCTGCCGGAGCTGTCCGAGGACAAATACGTGGCGACCACCGCCCAGAAGATCCTGGGCGCCATTGCCCGGCCGTTCAACCTCCAGGGCCAGGAGTTTCGTGTGACCGTCAGTGTCGGCATCAGTGTCTTTCCACAGGATGGCCTGGACGAGCAGACACTCAAGAAAAACGCCGATATCGCGATGTACCAGGCCAAGCAGCAAGGCAAGAACAACTTTCAGTTCTACTCCGAGAAACTCAACGCGGACTCATTGGAACGGATGACGCTTGAGCTGAGCTTGCGCCACGCGCTGGAGCGCCATGAGTTCCAGCTGCACTACCAGGCCAAGCGAGATATACGCAGCGGCCAGATCACTGGGATGGAAGCGCTCTTGCGCTGGAATCATCCCGACCTGGGTATCGTCGCGCCGATGCAGTTTATCCCGGTGGCGGAGGAGACCGGTCTGATCGTGCCGATTGGCAAATGGGTGCTCAAGACCGCCTGCCAGCAAAACGTTGCCTGGCAACAGCAAGGACTGCCACATTTGGGGATCGCCGTGAACCTCACGGCCCGGCAGTTTGCCGATGAGCGTTTACTCGCCGACCTGGCCGAGATACTGGCTGAAACCGGTATGGAGGCGAGTCTGCTGGAGCTCGAAATCGCCGAAAGCCTGCTCATGCAGGATGTCAAAAGAGCTTTGAGTGTGTTGACCGGACTCAAGCGCCTGAAAATCCGGATTGCCATTGATGATTTCGGTATCGGTTATTCTTCGCTCTCTGCTCTCAAGCAGTTTCCACTCGACGCCATCAAGATCGATCGCTCATTTATCTGTGATGTCAGCAGTGTGTCGGAAGACAAAGCCTTGACCGAGGCCATTATCGCGATGGGCAGGACCCTGAGCCTGACCGTGGTTGCCCAAGGCGTGGAAACCAAGGAACAGGCCGACTTCCTGCGCGACAATGCCTGCGATGAGTTCCAGGGGTTTTACTTCAACAAGCCGGTACCGGCCGATCAGTTCAAGGTGTTGCTACAAGCCCAGGCGGCCAGTCCGAGTGTCGATACCTGAGGGCCCAACGGGCTGATGAGCATCATTGCGGATCGATGGGCAGCGCCCTGACGCTGCTGTCCACATCACGTGCGTCGATATAGCCAATGGTGTCGGGATTCTCTGCGATCCGTTTCTTGACTTCGGCGCTGCTGGAAACAGCCTGGGGAGGCTGGCCCCTGCCGGTAAAGATGATTTTTGACCAGTGCGCCTTGAGCTGGGATGCGGACTTGCCCGTGAACGTTGAGTAGAACTCATCGCGGGTCGGCGAATCTTCAGTCTGGTCAATTGGAATGGCTTGTGTGCCGCTGGGAAAACGACTGGTTTTGCCCTGGAAAATATCCGCCACCTGATTGCGCGCGAGCGTTTTCAATGGACTGGAAGTGGCGACCACGACCACTACATCGGCCATGACGGGGCTGCTGCCTGCGTACAGGACTGTCCCTAGCACCGCATACCCAATGCGTTTGAAGAACCGCATGATCGGCTCCATCAGAAGACAAAATCGACAGAAAGGCTGAGCAAATTGAAGTTGCCGCCGGGCTCGTAGCCTGGCTGATGATTCACTAAAGGTCCGGTTGTCCGGGGGCCTAGGCGGGTGTGGTCATACTGGATTTTGGCGTCCATATTTGATGTGAAGTCCCAGCGCATGCCGACCGACAGGGTTTGCTGGCGACTGTTCGCGGCCATGAGCGAGTTGAGCGCGGCGTTTAGCCCTGTTGCCGCACCCGCCAAGTCTGGCGGTAAAGCCGATGTGCTCAAACCCGGGGTAGAGGTTTCGGTGTCCGTTCTTGATCGCGCGTAAGTCACATAGGGCGTGAATTCATCAATCCTGTATCCACCGCTGAGGTACCAGGCGCTGACCGTACCTATTACTGCATCGCTGTTGAAGTGCCCCCATTCGCCCATGACGAACCATTTGCCTGGGTCATAGATCGCCCCCACGCCCACGAACTTCATGCGCTTGTCCTTGGTATCGTACCGGTCCGCGATGCGGTTGCCTTCCTCGCCGAATTCCCTGAAACCATCGAAGAGAGGGTTGAAAGACTCCACGGTCAGGTGGGTCTCCAGGTAGGTGATGCGGGTGGTCAAGGCCCCATATTCGGTCAGATTGGAAACGCCCCACGAGCCCTTGGCCAGGATCTCGCCCATGTCATTGGGCATGTGGGGATTGCTGCGACCATAGTTGCCCTGCACCGTATTGATGAGATCACCAAAGTGCAGCCTATAACTGAGGTCTATGCCGTCGGTGTTCGTGACCGGTATCAGGCTATATACCTCGCCTGGTGGCCTGACCCACGGCAGGGTGTAGCCCACTTTTCGACTATCGGAGAACAGGAACGCCGGCTGCACCGTACGGCCGACACGCATGCTGAAATCCGGTGTGAACTGATACTTGATGTTGGCCCATTCGATGGAGGGCTCGTAGCTGTTGTCATATTGCTGCTCGGAAATGACCTGCACCACGGCCGAAAGCTGCGGTGAGAAATTGGCGGTCAGCTGAGCACCCACCAGGCTATCGACATCGGCGCTCCAATTGCGGGTATGCCCTGTACCGTTGGGCTTGAAGATACTGGAGGTGTAATCGGCTTTATTGTCGCTCGAGTGAACGATCCCTACTGTGCCAAAACTGCTCAGCGAAAATATCGACTTTTCTGAATCCTCGGCACTGACGGGGCAGACATACAACGTCGCTACTGCCAGGGCCAGGGTATTAAGTCTTGCCACCATAGGATCACCGCGACCTCATCGGAAAATAAAGCACCTGTCGTTCAGAGACGACTCCACCAGCGGAAGCTGTTCGGCGTTGCTGGATGCGAGGAGCTGGCATTACGAAAACTTGGCCTGATCAGAAGCGTTGATCGCCAGTTTGAGCGTAAAGGTCGCCCCTTTTCCTGGCCCCTCGCTATGGGCCTCCAGCGAGCCTCCCATCTCCATGGCTGCCAGCACACAGCTGTGCAACCCGAAACCATGGCCATCTTTGCGTGTGGTGAATCCGTGGGCAAAAATCCGCGTCAGGTTCTCTGGCGCAATGCCTTCGCCATTGTCGATGACCTGGATAGCCAAGGTGGTGCCTTGCTGGACCTCACTGTGAAGGGTGATCTGCGGGCTTGGCTCTGGCCGGTCATCCATCGCGCTGCTGGCATTTTTTATCAGGTTCACCAGGATCAGCAGCACGCGGTGCTTGTCCAGCTGCAGCAAGGGCGTGTCTGCAAAGTCACGCACCACTGTTATCTGGCGCGCGGCGAGTATCCCGGCGTTCATGCGCAAAGCATCCTCGATCAGTGCCTTTATTTGCACGGTCTCGGCGATGCTGGATGCGCCCGCATAGGATTGCTGGGCAGAGACGATTTCCTTGATGTGATCAACGCTTTTGGTCAGTTGCCCGAGTTCGTCGGTCATGCTCTGTTGCTCTAGCGCAAGGGCTTCCACCAGTTGATTCAAGTAGCCAGGCAAAAGCTTGCCTTTCTCATCGTGGGAGATGAAGTCACCGAGATCGTCGGCATGCTGGTTCATCAGCTGCACCGCCTTGCCAAGCCCGAGGGCCTTGCTGGTGCGCAGCTTGCGGGTGACCAGGTCTGCGGAAATATTCACGCTGTTAAGCACATTGCCCACGTTATGCAGGACGTTGGTGGCGATTTCGGCCATGCCCGCCTGACGGGCTGCAGCGGCCAGTTGGGTCTGGACTTCGGCCGCGCGCAAACGGCTTTGCGCCAATTGCCAGCTCATTCGGGCGAGCAGACTCACTAACAACACCAGCAATAGGCTGCCCCCCGCAGCGCGCCAGAGATAGGTGTGGGCCTGGCGGGTCACCGCGGCCAGTTGCTCTTCCTTGGACAACCCGACGATCACCGCCAGCGGAAAATCGTAGAGTTGGCGGGCGCTGGTATAGCGCTGCACACCGTCCCATCCGTTGACCGAGAGAACGGCTTCAGTATTTTCGGTGTCCGGCACCACTGCGGTGTAATCCACCGTATCGCCCGCCGATACTGCTTCCCCGGTACGGTGTACCCGGAAAATGCCATCGGTGCCGAGTAGCCCGAGGGCACCCTGGTCACCCAGTTTCGAGGCGTCATAACTGCTGACGAAATAGGCTGCGTCGACTTCGACCCTGGCAATTCCGGAAAACGCGCCATCTGCCGCGTTGAGTCGGCGGCTAAAGCGTAATCGCCATTCTCCGGTGGCAGGGCTTTTCCACGGGCGGCTGATCGACAGCGAGTCGTTTTGCCGCAGCGCCTGCTGCTCATCGGGGTCAGCGATATTTTCCCTGTCTTGGGTCCGTGTGCTCGCCACGAGCCCTCCGTCCGGATTGACCACGCTGACGTCAAACACCAAGGCCGGTGGCAACAAAGCCCGCTCTTGGAGTTTGCGCAGCGGATTGGGCTCACCCTCAGCCTCAAAGGTGTATTTGACGAGCTTGAGGGTTTGATCGATTTCGTGAATGGCGCGCAACATCTGCGCTTCGTACGTGGCGCCCATTTCCAGGCTTGCCGTCGCGGCGCTCTGCTGCGCGCGCAGCTGTTCGACCTTGATCAGGTACAGGGTGGCCGTCCAGACCGCCAACAACAGGAGCACGGCCAGCAGCGGGAACAGAATGTAGGCTTCTTTGGCTTGGTCGAAGCTGCGCCGAAACAGGCTGGTCCTGGGGCTTGAACCGGACTCTGCGGAATGGGTAATGCCAGAGGCCAACCTCAGTAAATAGGGCCGCTGGATCGGCATAGTGTGCTCCCTGCATGGTCACTATTGAAGGCTCTTGGGTATGCGATACGGTTACGGCTCGGGGGGCATGCTCCTGCTTGCCGAGCGAAAGGACTCTGGATCTGCTAGGAACTATAGACCACAAACCGTACCTGCCAGTACGCGTGAGCTGGATGTTGAGGAGGAGGGAGGCGCTCGGCGCCAGGGACCGGCGCCAGCCGGGTGTAAGGGAGGGCTGCCGAGGCCGGCCGACGCTTCAACCCAGCTTCATACCGCTTGCTTGACCTTTCGATGCACCCACTGAGCCTCGTCCTGCAGCTCAAGGACTTGCCAGTGAAAGTGTTCCAGCGAGGTGCTGTGTCCGACGCTGATCAGGATCGTCTGCGGTAGCGTCTGTTTGAGCAATTGATAGCAGCGCGCTTCGTTGGCCGCGTCCAGGGCGGAGCTGCTCTCGTCGAGAAATAGCACCGTGGGGCGGGCCAGCAGGGCGCGGACGAATGCACAGCGTTGCTGTTCGCCGACGCTGAGGGTCTGCGTCCAGTCTCGCTCCTGATCCAACTGATCGCCCAGGTGTTGCAGGCCGACGTGCTCCATGGCCTGGCGCAACGCGGCATCTTCTTCGTGACGGGGCGGGTTGGGGTACCAGAGCGCCTCACGCAGGCTGCCCAACGGCAGGTAAGGTTTTTGCGAAAGGGTCAGTGCGCGGTCACGGTCATAAGCGCTTGAGCCAGAGGCATGATGCCAAAGCCCGGTAATCGTACGAATCAGCGTCGATTTGCCATAGCCCGACGGCGCACTGATCATCAGGCTGTCACCGGGCTTGAGTGAAAGGTTGAAGCCTTTGAACAATTGTCGGCCGTTTGGCAGCCAGATATCCAGGTCCTTGATATCGAGACCGCTGGCTTGCTGTTCGAGCCTGACCCGGGACTTGACCTCGACGTTATCCAGGCGCTCCTGGAAACCGACCAGTCGGTCGATCACCGACTTCCATTCCGACAGCTCCGGAAACACGCTCACCAGGTAGGCGATGGCCGCGTGCACTTCGCCGAAGGCCGCGCTGATCTGCGTCAGGCGACCGAGGGGGAACGCGCCGGCGAAGAACTGCGGCGCCATGATGAACATGGGAATGACCGTCGCGCTGCGCAAGTAGAAGGTCGAGTAGCCCATGATCAGTTTCTGTTTCTTGACCAGCGCCCAGAAGTTTTGCAGCGCTGCCTCCAGGCGTTGGTTGAAGCGTTCGTTCTCCACGACTTCGCCGCGGTATTGGGCTACCGAGTCGGCGTTTTCTCGCAGACGGATGAGTGAAAACCGAAAGTCCGCTTCACGTCGCTGTTGCATGAAATTGAGGCTTGGCAGCGCGCGCCCCAGCCAGAAGGCGAGGCCGGTGCCCAGGAGCGCATAGATCAGGGCGATCCACACCAGCAGCCCCGGGATGACGATCGACTGGTCGTTGAACGGCACGCTGACCAGATTGGAGGCTTGCCAGAGGATATGCAGGAAGGAAAACAGCGACACCACCGACGTCAACAGCCCCAGGCTCAACTTGAGCGACTTGACGATAAACAGGTCGATGTCCTCGGCGATCCGCTGATCGGGGTTGTCGACCTCGGTCTCGCTCAGCTTCAACTTCTGGTAGCGCTGGCTGCCCAGCCATTGGTCGAGCATGTTCCGGGTAGCCCAGCGACGCCAGCGTATGGTCAGCTTCTGCTGGAAATGAAACGCGCCCACGGTAAAGGCCGCCGTGCCAATCTGCAGCAGAATGAACTGCAGGCTGCCGATGAGAAAGCCGTGGTAGTCCAGGGCCTGCAAGGCGTTATAGAAATGCAGGTTCCAGAAGTTGGTCAGGATGTTGACGCCGACCAGACACAGGGTCATCAGCACGGTGGCCACCAGCAGCAACAGGGCCGGGTACTTTTCCTCGGAGGCCCAGAAAGGCCGCGCGAGACGCCAGAAATTGCGAAGTGTGTGCATGTGTTCTTGCTGAGCCCGGTCGCTAACGACGTTGAGTTTGCAGGGGAGGGAGGATAGGATCAGCCAATGCTAATCGTTTGCATTAATTAGGGAAAGCCACGGGAGACCCGTTATCGAATTTCCAGAATGGCTCAATCAGGCCTGGCCGCCGATAAAACGAGTCATCCAGCAGGAACCGGGCGATCGGCCTTCCATCGCATTGAGCCAACTTCTCGACCCTGCCGTGCTGCAACCCTGGTTGACCCGGTTCGCCCTGCGTTATCCGGGCGTGAACCGCGCAGCCGTGGTTTCGCAGTGGTCGATGAACTACATGAGCATCGTCCTGCCGGCCACCCTGGCCTGCGTGCTGACCCGCCATTGCGCGATCGATTTCTGGGGCGAGGAAACGGTGTTACTGCACGACGACGGTCAACCTTCGGCACTGGGGTTCGCCACTCGGCTAACGGCCTTGGACCCGGAGGCCCGTGCAGACTACTGGTCGCGGTTGATCCACGAGCATCTGGCACCGCTGTTCACCACCCTGGCCGCAGCCGGCGGCCTGGCTCCGAAAGTCTTGTGGGGTAACTTCGTCGCTATCTGGGACGGCGCCTTCGCCAGAATGGACCCCGACCTGTCCAGGGACGGGTTCGCCGAGGCGCACCAATGGTTGGAACAAGTCACGGTAAGCAACGGACGCCTGAAGCTGCGGGGGCTGCAACGCATGGTGGAATCACCTGCGCCGCAGATTTGCCCTTGTTTGCCCTTGCGCCGGCATTGCTGCCTGCATTACCAACTGCATGAGATCGTCGAAGGCCAGCCATTGGTGCTCTGCGAGTCCTGCCCCAAGCTGCACCGCCTGCCGGTGGCAGAGCAGGTGAGTTATCTGCATTACATCTATGAGGAAAACTGAGCGCAGGGAATGCCTGCTCTCAAAAAGCGTCGGTCAGGGCATCCTGCGGTCAGGGCCTGCATGAGCCATCGTGGCGAGGGAGCTTGCTCCCGCTCGGCTGCGCAGCAGTCGTGACCCCGGCAACTTGTTTTCCTGGAGCACCATGCTGACTGGCCTTGGGGCTGCTGCGCAGCCCAGCGGGAGCAAGCTCCCTCGCCACAGGTCCAATGGTTGCTTCAAGACAGCATTTGCGCCAGGGGCGGCGTGTCGGCTGCGGGTACAGCTTCGCTGACCTTGCCATGCTCAATGCGGATCAGCCGGTCGGCCAGGCCGAAGTAGGCATCGTCATGGGAAATGACGATCAGCAATTTGCCGCGCTCGCGCAGGTCCGGCAGGATCCGGGTGTAGAAAAAGTGCTTGAACACCGGGTCCTGGTCGGCCGCCCACTCATCGAACAGGTAGCAGGGGCGGTCATCCAGGTAGGCACTGAGCAGCGCCAGGCGCTTGCGTTGGCCGGTGGACAGCGCCAGGGTCGTCAGCTTGCCTTCCTCGATTTGCACCTTATGGTCCAGTTGCAGGTGGACCAGGTAGTCCTGGGCCTGTTTCACCAGGTGCGGATCGTCGCCATCGAACAGGTTCTCGAACAGGCAGAAGTCGGTGAAGATTGCCGAGAAGTGCTGTCGATAGTGGTGGTTGTCGTTGCTCGAGGACACTTGCTCGTCGAGCATGATGTCGCCGCTTTCCGGTCGGTAAAGCCCGGTCAGCAACAAGGCCAGGGTGGTCTTGCCGCTGCCGTTGCCGCCGGTAATGAACACCACCTCGCCGGCATTGAGGGTCAGGTCGATGGGCCCCAGGGTGAAGTGGCCGTCCTCGCGTTCGCGGTAGTAGGTGTGCGTGACATGCCGGCACACCAGGCTACGAACCTGGGTCGGCGAGATCGTGTCGACGGTTTCGTCGGCCGCTTCCATCTCGCCTTCCAGGGCGCGGATCTTGTTCAGAGCAACGCTGGCCCGGCCCAGGGTCGGCAAGGCGTGCATCAGCTCCGACAGCGGCGTGATCATGTAGAGGATCGCCAGGATATAACCGGTGACCAGGCTCACACCCAGCTCAATGAAATGCGGCGCGGCGAACAGCACCACGCCGATCAGCATGTAGAACACCGCATTGCCCCAGTTCAGCACCACGGCGTAGATGCTCATGCCACGCACAAAGTCCCGACGGTATTGCTGGCTCACCGGAATCAGCAGACGGGTGAAGAAATGTTGCCGACGCGGATGGTTGAGTTGCAGTTCCTTGCTGCCATCGGTGAGCAGGCGGTACTGATCGAACAACTGATCCTTGAGCTCCCGGGCCCGGGAGATCGAGGTCAGTGCCCGGCGTTGCGGCCAGTGGAAACTGAGGCTGCCCAGGATGATTAGCAGCAGCGTCAGGCCGAGCAGCGGCAGGCTGAGCCAGCCCAGGTAACCCAGGCACGCGGCGATGATCCCGACGTTGACCAACAGGATCGGCACCAACTCCACCGCCTGGCTGATGGTTTGCGTATCGTCGGTCAGCATGGCCAGCAAGCGATGCTTGCCCAATCGCTGCAACTGCGCGTAGGGCGTATCGATCAGCTTGGCGCTCAGGTGCAGGCGCATGTCGTTGACCGCCGCTTGGCCCAGGCGTAGCAGGCTGATGTCGGAGATCACCCGTGATACCGCCACCAACACCACCAGCCCCGCGAAAAACAACCCGTCCACCGGGCGCAACTTATCGAACACCTCCAGGCTGTGGTTGATGTTGGCGATCAGGCCGGCCGCCGCGAGGCCACAGGTCAGACCCGTCAGGGTCGCCACCAGCAGTGCGCGCCATGAGCGTTTAGCCATGAGTAACAACAGATCCATTTCAAACCGCTCCGCTTGTAGCCAGGGTCTCGAGACACGCCGCCAATTGTTGGTGCAAGGCGGGTTGTTCGAGGAGGGTGAGGTGCTGCGCCGGGATGACCTCGCGGGTCAACGGCCCACTGCTCAGGCGTTCCCAGTGCGGGTCAGCGAATTCAGCCTGCTCCAGAGTGTCGTCGGCCCACCAGACATGCACCGGACAGCTTAGCTGCGCAGGCTTGAAGGTGGCCAGCAGATGCTGCGTATGCTGCTGGTAGCGCAGCCGCGTTTGCAAATGTTCCCAACTGTCGCCATCGAGTTGCAGGCCTTGCAGGCGCGCCCACTGCGCCAGTTCCGCCAGGCGTGCTGCCGGGGGCAGGGCACCCAGTTGCTCCAGCAATGCCGCCATGGTCGCCTGCGGCAACTGGCGCAACACGGCCTGGCTGTCCGGCGTCAGCGCTTGGGAGGCCGACTCCAGCAGTGCCTCGACACTGTCTTGCGGCGCGTGATGCTGATATTGCGAGTCGATGATGCCGAGGAAAGCCACCTTTTCACCTTGGTTTTCCAGGCGCGCGGCAGCGGCAATCGCGAGCAGGCCACCCAGGGAGAAACCCAGCAGGTGATAAGGGCCGTGAGGTTGCTGTTGACGCAGATGTTCGACGTAGACCGCCGCAAGGCTCTCGATATCACCGCCCAGCGTTGTGCTGTCGTCGCTCAGGTACGCGGCCTGTAATCCCCACACATGCCAGGCCGGCAGCGGCACCAGCAGCGTGCGGTAGTCCTGCACGTGGCCCGTGGAGGGGTGGAAGCAGAACAGGTTGGCGGCTTCGACCGCGCTGGCGTTTGGCGCTGACAGCCGGACCAGCGGCGAGAGCTTGAGCTCGGCCTGTACCAGCGCCGCGAACGCCGAGACACTGGGGGCGTTGAACACGGCATTGACGGTCACCGGCGCCGACAACGCGGTCTGCAAGCGACTGGCAAGCGTCACCGCCGCCAGGGAGTGGCCGCCCAATTCGAAGAAATCATCGTCGATGCCCACCCGCTCCAGGCCCAGCACTTGCGCCCAGACCTCAGCCAGCAGGGCCTCCAGTGGCGTGCGTGGCAAGGCGCTGCCGACGGTGTCGAGTACTTTGTCGGCCCATTGCTGCAAGGTCTTGCGGTCGAGCTTGCCGTTGCCCATCAGCGGCAAGGCTTCGACGATTCGCAGGGTCGGCAGCATGTAGTCCGGCAAGCAGTCCTGAGCCTGGCCTTGTAGCCGGGCAACCGTGGTCGAATGCCCGGGCGCCAGGGTCATGAAGGCGAACAGTTGCTGGCCGAGCTCGCCCCGGGGGATGCATTCCACCGCAGCCTGGGCCACACCGGGAAGACCGGTCAATTGTGCCTGGATCTCGTCGAGTTCCACGCGGAAGCCACGGATTTTCACCTGGCGGTCCGCGCGCCCGGTGATTTCCAGGCTGCCGTCATGGAGGTAGCGGGCCAGGTCGCCGGTGCGATAGAGACGTTCGCCAGGCCGTTGCATCGACTCGATGAAACGACCGGCGTTTTGTGGCGCGTCCAGATAACCCCGGGCCAATTGCGGACCGGCGATGTAGAGTTCAGCGCTTTGTCCGGGGGCGACCGGTGCTTGCTGGTCGTCGAGCAGGTACAGGCGCATGCCGTCGAGACGGTCGCTGAGGGGCAAACGGCGATAATCCCGGGTCGGATCGGCTTTGTGCATCACCACCCCGACCGTGGTTTCGGTTGGGCCGTAATGGTTGAAGACAACCAGCGTCGGCGCGAGGCTGCGAATGCTCTGCAGCAGGCGCCGCGAGCAGCTTTCGCCACCGAGGATCAACTGTTTACGAGGGAGCACGGCAGCGCTTTGAGCGTGAATCAACCAGGCGTCGAGCAGTGACGGCACGATCTTCAAGTGATCAATCGGGTATTCAGCCTGCCAGGTTGCCCAGGCTTGGGCGTCCATGGCGGTTTCCTTGTCCAGCAAGTGCAGCTCGCCGCCGCTGAGCAGCGCCGGGAACAGCAACGTGTAGCCCAGGTCGGCCGCCAGGGAGGTGACCACCGCGCTGCGCTCACCAGGGGCCAGTTGCAGGCGCCGGGACACGCTGGCGACGTAACTGGCAAGCTGCCCATGCTCGACGATGACGCCTTTGGGCGTGCCGGTGCTGCCGGAAGTGAACAGCACGTAGGCCGCGTCCTGCGGTTGGATCTCGATGTTCGGCGCGGTCGAGAGTGCTTGTTGCCAAGCCGCCTCATCGCCCAGGTCGAGGCTGCCGATGGAGGGCAATGCCGGTGCGCTGCCGGCCGCGCCGCTGAGGACGAAAGTCGGCCGCGCCTGTTGCAGGATCGCCAGGGAACGTTGCGCGGGCTGGTGCACGTCCAGGGGAACGAACGCCGCGCCGCTCTTGAGCACAGCGAGCATGGCCAGGACCATTTGCGCCGAGCGATCCAGGTACAGCGCCACGCGGTCTTCGCGACCGACACCCTGGGCACGCAGGTAATGCGCCAGTTGGTTGCTGCGGGCCTGCAATTGGGCGTAGCTCAGGTGCCCGTTGGGGTCGCGCAGGGCCAAGTGGCCGGGGAATTGCGCGGCACACGTGTCAAAGCGCGCCGGCACGCTGGCAAATGGCAGCGCCGTGGCGTCGAGCGGACCGTGTAGCGCCGCCAGCGTTGCCGTGAAGCTTGGTGCCTGCAACGACAGCTCGGCCAGAGTCTTGCCTGGGTTGGCGAGGGCATCGAGCAGCAGCGACTGGAACTGTTCAAGCAGCGTTTGGGCGGCTTGTTCGCTGTAGCGGCTCGGTAGGTGCCAGAGGTTCAGGCGATAGCCATGCCCTGACGTTTCATGGCTGATCGTCTCGGCCACCATCAGCAATTCCATGCCCGCCGGGATGGCTTGGACATCGAGCACCTTGAGTGTCGACGCACGGTTGCCCAAGGTGTCGAGCCGATCAGCCAGGTCCGCGCCCCACTGGAAGCCGTAATGCAGGGTTTCAGCTGGCTGTGCAGCGCTGACACCGCAGTACTCCTGCCATTCGGTGGCCTGTTCGCAGAGTGTCTGCAGGTTCGCCAGCGCCTGGGTAAAATGACTGTCCGCTGCCGGTTGCCAGCGCAAGGGCAGGGGCTTGGCGAACAAGCCCCAGCAGTCTTCGAGTTCTTCGTAGTCGTCGCGACAATCGTGTACCCAGTTCAAGGTCAGTGGCGGGCTGTCGGCGGTACTCAGGCGCTGCAACAGCACGCCCCAGGCGCTCATCAGTACCTGTTCGGGCGATGCACCGTGGCGCTGGCAAAAGCTGTCCAGGGCCGCGGTCAATTGCGGGCTGGCGATCACGCGGGTGGTCAGCGGGGCGTCGGGGCGGTCGGTGCGCACCTGGCGGTAGAGCAACTCGCTGCCGGCTGGTTCCTCCAGGGCTTGGCTGGCCCAGAAGCGCCGGCCGTGGACGGCGTCTTCATCGGTCTGCAATTCATAGAGCCAGGCGCTGTATTGGGTGTAGGTCATGGCCTCGTCATCGACCGTCGGCGTATCCGCTGCCGCCAGCGCCCGCGCCAGGCGCAGCAAGGTCCCGCGATCCGCGCTCAGCGCCGGCAGTTGCAGCGTCACCCGGTGCCGATTGTCAGCAACCGATTGCACCTCGACACTGATGGCGTCTGCTGCGGTAGCGGCGGACTCAACCACCTGCAACGGCATCAGCAGCCCCGGCTCAGGCCGTACGCTCAGGCGCAGGGCCTCGTGGCAGGCGCCCAGCGCGGCGAGCCGCTGGTGCAGGCGCTCCAGCGCCAACGCGCCGGTTATCTCCAGTTCCAGGCGTGCCGGCGGCAACCCCGCCAGCCACTGGCTGCGCTGTTGTGGCGAGAGGGCGAAGGCTTCTTCACGCTGTTCGTAGGCGCTCATGCCTGCACCTCCGAAGCCGGCAGCGGCTGGGCTTCGGGCAGATGCCCGGTCAGTTCTTCGCGACGCATCATCCGGCCCATGGCGACACAGATCTTGCGCTCGCCTTCAAAAGGGTCCCGGGCATGGGCCACCAACATATTGTCCAGCATCACCATGTCACCTTTTTGCCAGGTAAAACGTACCGCGCAGTCTTCATACGCTTCGCCGATCACTTGCATCACCGCGTCTTCGATCACGCTGCCATCGCCGTAGTAGACGTTGCGCGGCAGGTGTCCGGGGCCGAACAGGCTGATCAGATTGCTGCGCACTTCAGGCTCCAGGCAGGCAGTGTGGTGCAGTTGCACCTGATTGAAGAACGACAGTTCCCCGGTCTCGGGATGTTCGACGATGGCCGGGCAGTGCTGGGCGATACGCAGGTTATCGGCACCCAGCCATTCCCAGCGCATGCCCGAAGCCAGGCACTGGCGTTCGACTTCCTCGCGCTGTTCGGTCTTGAAGAAATCCTGCCAGCGCACATCCAGCTTGTCGGTGAAGTGCCGCACGTACAGCAGGCCCTGGGCCTTGAGGCGGTCGACGATGTCCGCAGGCAACCGCGTCAGTACCTGCCGGCAATCAACGATGGGCGTGCAGCCGCCACGGGGCGCCGGAATCTCGCAATAGAACCACTGCTTACGTGGCCACTGCGGCAGATGGGAGCTCTCGTTGTGGAAGAGAATCATGTGCTGTTCCGGGTACGGCGTGGAGTGGTAGATGTTCTTGCCGGAAGTGTTTTTCGGCAGGTCGCCGTAAGTCCCGTAGAGGTCGGGTTCGATGGCCTGGGCGAATTGCTCGAAAGCAGCGGCGTCCGGCAGGTTGAAGCCGCGGAACAGCAAACCGCCATGAGTCCGCAATTGGGCGTTGATCCACGCCCGGGCTTGCAGGGCCCAGTGCACCGGGTCCAGGTCGCCGAGCAGCGGTTCGATCACCAGCGGCAAGGCTTGCCCGGCGCTGAGGCTGTGGGTACGCACTTGTTCGTGGGCCACCTGGCTCACGGCCGTGGCACGGGTCTGCTTGAGCTTGCTCAGTTTGGACTGCTTGCGCGCAGTGCGCGCCGTGGCGTCATCGAGCGCCGCCTCAGGCTGGGCGGATGCTGTGCTGCCGTTGCCTGCCTCAAGGCGCCATGACCAATTGTCCAGCGCCTGTCCCGGCGCCGAGACGATCTGCTCAAGCAGGCTTTCGAAGCCTTGCTCGAGGCGCTGGAGGGTCGGTTCCTGCAACACGCTGGTGCGATACACCCAACGCACGTTCAGGCCTTGCGCTTCGTCCTCTTCGACAAACACGGCGAGGTCGAACTTGCTGCTCTCCTGGCGGGGCACCAGGTGTTCCACCTCAAGGTCCGGCAGGCTGGCGTTGCCGCTGGGCGTGTTCTGCATGACGAACAACACCTGCACCAACGGGTTGACCCCTGGTGTACGCGGTGGCTGCAGTTCTTCGACCAGCTTGTCGAACGGCACTTGCTGGTGCTGGAAGGCCGACAGGCAATCCTCGCGCAAGCGCTGCAGGCGGGCATCAAAGGGTTCGCCCTCAGTCAGTCGTGCGCGGATTGGCAGCACGTTGACGAAGAAACCGATGAGGTGTTCCAGGGCCGGGTGCTCGCGGTTGGCCAGGTCGGTGCCGACGATAAAGTCGTTGGCCCCGGTGGCCCGCTGCAACAGGCTGTTGAAGGCATTGAGCAGGACCATGAACAGCGTCGCCCGATGCGCTTGGGCATACGCCTTGAGCACCTGGGTCTGGGCCGCTGTGAACCGTTGTTCAAGGGCTGCGCCCTGGTAGTCAGGTCGCGCCGGGCGCGGGCAGTCGAGCGGCAGCGGAATCAGCGTCGGCGCGCCGTCGAGCTGGCGGCGCCAGTAGTCGATCGCGCGTGCCAGCTGACGCTGTTGCGCTTCGCTGCGTTGCCAGTAGGCGTAGTCGGCGTACTGGATCGGCAACAATGGCAGGACCGGGGTCGAGCCGTTGCTGTAGGCCTGGTAGCCGGTGATCAGCTCCTGCACCAGGATGCCCATGGACCAGGCGTCGGTGGCGATGTGATGCAGCACCAGTTGCAGCACATGATCGTCGGTGCCCAGGCGCAGCAGGCCGGCGCGCAGCATCGGTGCCTGTTGCAAGTCGAACGGGCGCCCGGCCTGTTCGTCGATCAGGCGTTGCAGGGTTTGCGCCTGCTGCTCGGCATCGAGGTGACTCAGCTCGGTGGGCGTCAAGTCAACCAGCGGTGCCGGGCTGATGACCTGGCAGGGCTGATCGCCATGGAGCTGGAACGCGGTGCGCAAGGACTCATGGCGCTCAAGCACAGACTGCAACGCCGCTTGCAGCGCGGCGATGTCGAGAGCGCCCCGCAGCCTGACGGTGGTGGTCATGTTGTAGGCGGCGCTCGGGCCTTCGAAGCGGTCCAGGAACCACAAGCGTTGCTGGCTGTAGGACAGCGGCAACGGCTGGTTGCGCGGCGCCAGGGCCATTTCGTTGTCGCCGTCGGGCTCGGCCTGTGTGCCGAGTTGCTGGTCCACCGCGGCGGCCAATTGTTCCAGGGTGCCGCGTTCGAACAGAGTGCGCAGTGGCAGGTTCACGTTCAACCGGCGGCGAATCCGCGACAGCACTTGGGTGGCCAATAGCGAGTGACCGCCGATGGCAAAAAAGTCGTCCTGCACGCCTACGTTGTCCAGGCCGAGAATTTCTTGCCAGAGTTCGGCCAGGACTTTCTCGGTCGATGTGCGCGGCGCCACGCACTGCGTCTGCGTCGTCTCGTCCTGGGGCACGCCCAAGGCGGCGAGGGCACGGCGGTCGACCTTGCCATTGGCGTTCAACGGCAATTGCGCAAGGGCCAGCCAACGCGCCGGCACCATGTAGCTTGCCAGTTGTTTGCCCAGGTAAGCCGTCAAAATCTGTGGCGCAGGCTCGCCGCCGAGGTCGGCGGCGCTGTCGAGCACGTACCAGGCGACCAGTTGCAAGGCGCCACGGGCGTCGGGCAGCGCCAGGACTGCCGCGCTGTCCACCGCCGGGTGTTGCATCAGGCGGTTTTCGATCTCGCCCAGCTCGATGCGGTGACCACGGATCTTCACTTGCTGGTCGCGCCGGCCGAGGTATTCGATTACGCCATCTTCGCGCATCCGGCCGATGTCACCGCTGCGGTACAGGCGCGCATCCGCCTGGAACGGGTGCGGGACAAAGGCTTCGCGGGTGCGTTGTGGATCGTGCAGGTAACCGCGACCCACACCGACCCCGCCCATGCACAACTCACCGGGGACGCCGATGGGGACCATGCGCAGCGCTGAGTCGAGGACGAACACCTGGTTGTTGGCGGTCGGCTTGCCGATGGGCATGTGCAGGCAGTCGTCGGCCGGGGCCTCGGTGATAGGGTGGAAGGCGACGTCGTCCGAGCATTCCGCCGGACCATAGGCGTTCATCAGCGGGATCGCCGGGAAGCGCGCGAACCAGTCCCGCGCCAGGGCCGGGGGCAATGCCTCGCCGGTGGGCAGCAGCCAGCGCAGGCTCGCCAATGTGTGGTGGGCCTGGCTTTCCTGGAGCATGCCGCGAATCAGCGCCGGCACCGTTTCCAGTAGCGTCAGTCCGTGGTCCTGGACGGCATCGAGCAGGGCCACAGGGTCGTGGGCCTGGGCATCGGGAAGAATGTGTACGGTGGCGCCGAACAGCGGTGCGGCGAGGAACTGCCACACACTGATGTCGAACGCCGCCGAAGCCGTCTGGGCAATACGGTCGTGCTCTCCCAGGCCCAGGCTCGGGACCTTGCCGAACATGTTGTTGAGCATCCCGCGCTGTTCGACCATGACCCCTTTGGGGGTGCCGGTGGAGCCCGACGTGAAGATCACGTAGGCCAGTTGGTCCGGGTTGTGCCCGTAAGTGACCGGGGCTTGTGCGGCGCCTTGCCAGAGTGCCTGGGCAATCAGGCAGGTGGGTTGCTTGCGCATCTGTGGCAGGACGTTGTCCAGTGTCGACGTCGCATTCTCGCAAACCAACAGTAGCGGGGCTTCGCCGAGGTCCAGCAGTTCGGCCAGGCGCGTGACGGGTTGCTGGATGTCCAGGGACTGGAAAGCGGCGCCGACCTTGAGGGTGGCGATCATCATCGTCAGCAAGGCCAGGCCACGTTCGGCAAACAGCGCCACCAGGGTTTCCGGGCCGGCACCGGCCGCTTGCAGCGCGTGGGCGATGGCGTTGGCGCGGCGGTCCAGTTCGGCGTAGGTCAGCGATTGTCCCGAGCAGACGGCGGCGAGGTGTTGCGGGCGGCTGCGCACCTGATCGGCGAACAGCGACGCATAGCCGCGCTCCAGCGGGAAGTCGACGTCACTGCGGTTGCATTCGATCTGCAACTGCTGGCGCTCCGCTTCGGGCAGCATGGGCAGGCTGCCCAGCGGTGCCTGCGGTGCATCCAGCATGCCGCCCAGCAGTTGCACCAGATGGCCGAGCATGCGCTGCACGGTAGCGGTGCTGAACCGCTGGCTGTCGTAGGACAGGCGAATGCCCAGGCGGTCGCCGGGGTACAGCACCACCGTCATCGGGAAGTTGGTGTGCACCCGGTCTTCATAGATGTCGATGCTGAAGGCATCCAGTTGCACGCTGCTGATATCCAGCGGTGCGTTTTCGAACACCACCAGGCTGTCGAACAGCTGCTGGCCGCGTGGCACCTGGCTGCAACGCTGGATGTCCACCAACGAGGCGCTTTCGTGTTCGCGCAGTTGCGCGTTGTGGGACAGCAGCGCCTGCAACCAGTCGGCCACTCGCGCTTGCGGGTCGACATCGATCCGCAATGGCAAGCTGTTGATGAACAGCCCGACCATTTCTTCGACACCGGCCAAGTCGGTCGGGCGGCCGGCAACGGTCACGCCGAACAGCACATCGCGGTTGCCACTGTAGCGCGACAGCAACAGCGCCCAGGCGCCCTGGATCCAGGTGTTGGGCGTCAGTTGGTATTGCTGGCAGAGCTGCTGCAGACGCTGGGTCTGGGCGATGCTCAGGGTCTGGTCGAAGTCGCCGACCTGTTCCGGGGCTTGCTCCGGGCGGGTTACGGGACTGTCGACATGCAGCGGTGTCGGTTCGCTGAAACCGGCCATTTGCGCCTGCCAGAAGGCGTGGGCGGCGGCCATGTCATGGCGCTCCAGCCAACTCATGTAGCCGCGGAACGACCGCAAGCGCGGGCGGGCCACGGGTTCCTGGCGCACGATGGCTTGGTAGATCGCCAGCAGGTCTTCCATCAGCAGGCCGAAGCACCAGGCATCGGTCAGGATATGGTGGAAGCTGCGCACCACGGCGAAGCGGCGCTCATCGAGCTGGAACACCCGCAAGTGGGTCAGCGGCGCGCAGGCCATGTCGAAACCTTCCAAGCGCTGCGCTTCGAGGGCCTGGTCCATCGCCAGGCGCTGCTGCTCCTCATCGAGATGACGCAGGTCCTGCCAGTCGAACGCCCGATGGGTCTGGCGGTACACGCATTGCAGCGGCTCATGGTCGTCCTGCCACCAGAACGCGGTGCGCATCATCGGATGCCGCTGGAGGAACAACTGCCAGGCAGCTTCCATCGCCGGGCGTTGCAGTACACCGTCCCAGCTGTAGCGTTGTTGCATCAGATAGATGCCGCTGTGGGGTTGCAGCAGGGTGTGCAGCAGCATGCCCTGTTGCATGGACGACAGCGGGTAGAGGTCTTCGATGTTCAACCAGTCCAAGGGCTCGGCCGCCAGGGTCGGCGCCTGCTTGTGGCACAGCGGGAAGGCCTGGCTGGCGGGACGCAGGTTAGGCGTGGCGAGCAGCCCGGCGAGTTCGCCCAAGCGTTGTGCAAGCCGTGGCGACCAACTGGCGGCGAGGGCGCCTTGGCTGCGCACATGCAGGCAATCGTCCTGCCACCAGATGTCCAGCGTCAGTGGGCAGGTGGTCGCCGTCGATGGGGTCGCGGCTTCGACCTGGGCCAGGAGGCCGCGCTCTTCGCGATGGCTGTCGAGGTTGCCCAGCCAGCGAATGGCGACCGATGCCGGCGGCAGGTCGCGCAGGGGTTCCTGCAGATAGGTGTTGTCCGACAGGTAACGCAGGGCGCCATAGTCGGCACCGTGTTGTGGGTAGGCGCGCATTTGCGCCGCCAGTGCCTGCAAGCGTTGCAGCAGGCTGTCGCCTTCGGCCTGGAGGAAGTACGGCACCGCCAATTCCAATGGCCCCACGACGCGTGCCGGATCGAGGTCGGCCACGGCAATCGGCGCATCGACGGGCAAGCGTTCGGCGGGCGGACGAGCAGCCTGCACGCTCAGTGCGACCAGGCCTTCGCCGCACAGTTCTCGGCACTGTTCGACCACGGCACTGGCCAACAGGCTGTTCCAGTCCAGTTGCAGCACCTCGCCCAAACGCTTGAGCTCGCTCGACGTGCTGGCTGGCAGTGTCTGCTCGACCACGCTGGACGCTTGCTGGCTGCCAGGCAATTGCAGCGGTTCCAGGCCGGCGTATTGCAGCCAGTGTTCCCAGGCGTCGTCCAGCGCATCGCCTTGCGCATGGGCTTGTTGATGACGGGTCCATTGGGTGAAGTCGCCACCGGCGTAGGACAGGCGCACCGGTCGTTGATAGCGCAGTTGCCCCAGCGCCAGGTTGAGGTCGGTGAGCAGCAGCGCCCAGGAGGCCTCGTCCAGGCACAACGGATGGGCTGCCAGCAACAGCGAGGGATGGCCGTCTACGTCCAGCAAGCTGGCGTGCAGGGTTTGGCCGGCGTGCAATTCAAGGGCGTCGACACCGGCCTGGGCCAGGGCCTGCAGCCGTGCCGGGTCGCAGGTTTCCAGTTGCTCGGTGGTGATGACCGGGGCCTTGGCCGCGACCATGACCCGTTGCTGCCATTCACCCTCCGGCAGCACTTTGAGCGCAAGGCGCAACGCTTGATGGTGGTGCTGCAAGGCGCTGATGGCCTGGCCCAGCAGCTCGCCATCGATCGCCTGGGTCAGCGCCACGCAACGCCAGGTGGCGTCCAACGGTCCTTGTTGCAGGCGTGCCAGTTGACCAGCGCCCAATGGCAGGTCGTAGCCATCGGCAATGCTTTCGGCCACCCCATGGCTGGCGTCGGCGCCCAGCACCCGGGCGATATCGGCGATGGTGCGGTTCTCGAACAACTGGCGGGGCGTGAGTTTCAGCCCTTGCTGGTTGGCGCGGGCGATGATCTGCAAGTTGATGATCGAGTCGCCCCCAAGGGCGAAGAAATTGTCGTGTACACCGACACGTTCAAGCTTCAGGACGTCCTGCCAAATGTCCGCCAGCAGCGTTTCGACTTCATTGCGCGGGGCAACGTGGGTGGCGCTGTCGTCGGTGGGTTTGTGCGGAAGCGGCAAGCGCTGGACGTCGATTTTGCCGTTGCGAGTGAGGGGCAATTCGTCGAGGGTGATGAAATGCGTCGGCACCATGTAGTCCGGCACGCGCGCTCCGAGGTCGTTACGCAGTTTGGCCGCGGACAGCGACTGGCTGGCGACGAGATAAGCCACCAGTCGCAGGCTGCCCTCCAGCTCCACGGCACGTACCAGGGCCTGTTCAATCAGCGGCGACAGGCGCTTGATCTGCGCCTCGACTTCGCCCAGTTCCAGGCGGTTGCCACGGATTTTGACCTGGCTGTCGACCCGTCCCAGAAATGCCAGTTGGCCGTCCACCTGCCAGCGCACGCGGTCGCCGGTGCGATACCAGCGTTGCTGCTGCTCATCGAGATGGAAGCGTTCGGCGGTAAGGTCTGGCCGGTGCAGGTAACCCCGCGCCAGGGCACCGTTGATCAGTAGCTCACCGGACACCCCGGTCGGCACCAGGCGACCGTTGGCGTCCACTACCCGCAGCTGACGGTTAGGCAGCGGCCGGCCGAGGGCAATGCTGCGCAGGCCCGCGGGCAATTCGGTGGCAATCGCCCCCACCGTCGCTTCGCTCGGCCCGTAGTGGTTGAACACCTTGAGCCCCGGCGCCAGGCGGTTCACCTGCTCCAGCAGTGCAGGGCTGAGGGCGTCGCCGCCGAACACCAGCAGGGCACGCGGCAACAGGCGCGCATCGGGCAGCGCCTGCAACAGGCCGGCGAGATGGCTTGGGGTGATCTTCAGCACATCCACTGGGTATTGCTCGAACAGTTCGGCCAGTGCCAGCGGGCTGAAACCGCTGTCTTCATCCACCAGCAACACGCTGGCGCCGCTGCACAGGGCGCCGAACAACTGGGTGTGGCCCAGGTCGGCGGCAATGCTGGACAGCAAGCCATAGCGGGCTGCCAACGGCGGATTGAGTACCGCTTGCACCGCGGTCAGGTAGTCAACGATGGACTGGTGTTCGACCACCACACCCTTGGGCGTGCCGGTGGAGCCCGAGGTGTAGATCACATAAGCGGCGTCAGTCGGGCTGTGGTCCACCGCGGGTGGCGTGTCTGGCTGGCTTGCGATGGCGTGTGCCTGCTCCGTCAGCCACAGGGCCGGCGTTTGCTCGGCCAGGCCCTTGAGCAGGGGCGAGGGGGCGGCGCCGATCAGCAGCGCGGCGCGACTGTCCACCAGGACGTCGGCCAGACGTCCTGCGGGTTGCTTGATGTCCAGCGGCAGATAGGCTGCGCCGGCCTTGAGGGTGGCCAGCAGGGCAATCACGAAATCGGCACTGCGTTCCAGGGCAAGCGCCACCACACTGTCGTGGCCGATGCCCTGGGCGCGCAAGTACTGGCTGAGGCGGTTGGCCTGCTGGTCCAGCTCACGATAAGTCAGTGCGACCTGGCGATCGCGGACTGCCAGTTGTTCGGGATGGGCGGCAACCTGCTGTTCGAAACGCTGGTGCAGGCACGCGTCAGGCACTGGCAATTGCACGCCACGCCCTTGTACCCGCAGTTGCTGGCGTTCTTCCGGGCTCAGCCACTCGAGTTCGCTGACCCGGCACTGCGGCTGCGCGGTCATGGCCAACAGAATGCTGCGCAATTGCGCTGACAACAGCGCCACCTCGGCATCGCTGAAGCGGCTGCGGTCGTAGCTGATCAGGTAGTGCAATTGTTTGTCCGGCACCACGATCAGTGACAGCGGGAAGTGGTTGCGACCTTGGGTGAGGGTGAGTCCGTCGACCTGCTGGTCATTGGCCGGGGCGCTGAAGCTCAGGCCGCCGGTGTCCTGGTTGAGGGCATCGGTCACCGGGAAGTTCTCGAACACCAGGATCGAGTCGAACAGTGCCTGTTCAGCGGCAATGCGTGTCATCGACTTGAGCTTGCCCAGGGGCAGGTAGGCGTGGTGGCGCAAGTCGCTGTTGGCTTGCTGCAACTGCTGCAGCCAGTCCACCAGCGTCGGCCCCTCGGACCATTGCACGCGCAGCGGCAGGGTATTGATGAACAGCCCGACGGTGCTGTCCACCGCCGCCAGGTTCTCGGGGCGGCCGGCGACGGTGACGCCGTAGACCACGTCGTCGCGCCCGGCGTGCTGACCCAGCAGCAAGGCCCATGCGCCCTGGATCAGCGTGTTGATGGTCAGGTCATGCTGGCGGGCGAAGTGCGACAGCTGATCGGTTTCGGTGGCATCCAGAAGGCTTTCGCGCTCGGCGAAGGGGGCACCCGAAGGCGCGGCCTGGCGTACGGCGAAATCAGGCAGCGGGGTCGGCTCGCTCACGTCCTGCAACTGATCGCGCCAGAATCCTTCGGTGGCGGCCATGTCCTGGTCCGCCAGCCAGGCGATGTAGTCGCGGTAGGCGCGGGTGGGCGGCAGATTGGCGGGGCGCCCGTGAGCCTGCTCGTAGTAGAGCGCCAACCACTCCTGGACCGCGATGCCCACGCTCCAGCCGTCCATGAGAATGTGATGGAAAGTCCAGATCAGGTGCCAGCGCTCGGGTGCCAGGCGCACCAGGCACACGCGCATCAAGGGCGATTCATTCAGCTCCAGGGGCTGGGCCCGCTGCTCCAGCGCCAATTGCTCCAGGGCGGCCTGCGACTCGGCGCGGTCCTGCCAGTCCAGTTCGGTCAGGGGCAGCGCCACGTCTTGCTGCACCACCTGATAGGCATCGTCCAGCTCCTCCCAGAGAAAGGCGCTGCGCAGCACGGCGTGGCGCTGCATCAGCGCCTGCCAGGCGCCGCGAAACGCGGTCAAGTGCAGCGGGCCGTTCATTTCCAGGCTCAGTTGCTGGTAATAAACCCGCGAATCCGGTTCGTAGACACTGTGGAACAACAGCCCATGCTGGGTCGGCGAAAGGGAGTAGATGTCTTCGATGTTGTTCATGCTTGCTTGATCCATTTCAAAGGCTTGAAAACCAGAGGAAGCGTCAGTCAAGGCGCCGCAGTGGTCGGTGATGACCCAGCGGCGCCGCGTCGCTCACTAGCTTTGTGAATTCGGTTTGGTCTTGAGCTTGCCCAGCAGTTTGTCCAGGGACTTCTGATTCAGCGCCTTGGCCAGCGGGAAGTCCGATGGCATCAGCGAACCGGCCTGGGGGTCGAGGCAGTGTTCAACCAGCGCTTGCAGATGTTCCAGCAGGCGGGCAGGCAGACGACTGTCGGTGCCCGGGGTGACGCTGTGCCACTCGACACGCAACACGCCGTCCTCCAGCCAGGCCACCACTTCCCGGGCGTGGGTCACCCGGTTTGCCGGCGCTACGTCCGCTGGCGGGGTCAGGTTGCTGGCGCGCAACCAGCCTTCCGGCGTTTGCTCATGCCCCAGGTAGTTGAACAGCACATCGCCGTGGCTGGCCGGCAATTCGCCGCGCTGACGCAGCAGCCCGTAGCCAAGACCCTGGCCCGGCACGGCGCGCAAGGCTTGCTTGGCGTTGCGCACCTGCTCGCCCGCAGCACCGCTTGCGTTCACCCGCAGCGGGAACAAGGTGGTGAACCAGCCGACGGTGCGGCCGACGTCCAGCCCGTCGAACGGCGCGTCACGACCGTGGCGCTCCAGATCCACCACGATGTCATGGCGGGTTTCGACTTCCGCCAAGGTCGCGGCGAGGGCGGCGATCAGCAGTTCTTCCGGTTGCGTGCGGTAAGCCCCATGGGATTCGGTCAGCCATTGATGGGTGCGGGTGGCGTCCCAACGGGCCGACAGCGTCTGGCGTTCGGCAACCGTGGCCTTGGGGGGAAGGTTCGCGGTCGTCTGGGCGCTCCAGTAGCGGTGTTCGGCACCGACCTTGGCAGCATGGGCGTGCAGGTGCTCGGCCCATTGACGGTAAGAGGTGGTTTTCGCCGGCAACGCCGGGTTCTCACCACGTTCCAGCCCTTGATACAGCTGTTGGAAGTCCTCCAGCAATGGCGTCCAGGACACCGCATCGACTACCAGGTGATGGGCCACCAGGTACAGGCGTTGCGGTGTGCCTTCCAGCAGGGCCGCGGCAAACAGCGGGCCGTGTTGCAGGTCCAGGCTTTGGGCGACGCGCAGCAGTTGCTCCGGGTGCTCGCAGCAGGTCAGCCGGGCAGGCGACACGGGAGCGATCTGCGCCTGCCATTGCCCATCGACCTCGGCAAAACGCAGGCGCAAGGCATCGTGGTGGGCGACCAGTCGATCCAGCGTGGCTTGGACGATGACCGGATCGAGCCGACGCTCGCTGTCGGCCAACACCGATTGGTTCCAGTGCGCGCGCTGCGGTTGTTGCTGATCGAAGAACCACTGATGCAACGGCATCAGCGGCATCGCACCGGTCACGTCACCCTGTTCGGCCTGGGTCAGAAGTGCAGTGGTCACCTGGGCCAGGGCGGCCGGGGTCGGCGAACGGAACAGGTCCCTCGGGGTGAGCGAGTAGCCCTGTTCACGCAGGCGGGAGATCAGTTTCAGGCCGAGGATCGAATCACCGCCCAAGGCGAAGAAACTGTCCGAGGTGCCGACTTCGCGCCCCCCGGTCAAGGCGTCGCCAAGCAGTTCGCCGAACAACTGGCAGAGCAGGCGCTCCAGGTCATTGCGCGGTGCCGCGTAGTCTTTCTGGGTGTGCGGCAACGGCAGCGCCGCCAAGGCCTTGCGGTCGATCTTGCCGTTGGTGCTCAGGGGCAGGGCCGGAACTTCGACCCACACTGCCGGCACCATGTGCGCCGGCAATTGGGCGGCCAGCAAAGTGTCGAGACCCGATTGCGCGGTACTACTGCTGTAGAACGCCACCAAGCGGTTGTCGATAACCAGCGTGCAAGCACCGGTGATTGCCGGCAGATTCAGCAGGGCTGAGTCGATTTCCCCCAGTTCGATCCGTTGGCCGCGCAGCTTAACCTGATGGTCGAGGCGACCCAGGTACTCGATGTTGCCATCGGCGAGGAAGCGGCAACGGTCGCCGGTGCGGTACAGGCGATCACCGTCGATGAACGGGCTGGCGAGGAAGCGTTCTTCAGTCAAGTCCGCACGCTTGAGGTAGCCACGGGCGACACCGACACCGCCGATGTACAGCTCGCCGATGCTGCCAATGGGCAGCGGTTGCAGGCTTTCATCGAGGATGTACAGGCGCAGGTTGGCGATGGGTTTGCCAATCGGCACGATCAGGTCGTCCGCCGAGCACCGCCAGACCGAGACGTCGATGGCCGCTTCGGTCGGGCCATACAGGTTGACCAGGGCCGCCGGGTGTTGGCCCATGAAACGCCGTACCAGGTCCACCGGCAGCGCTTCGCCGCTGGCGAACACCTGGCGCAGGCTCTTGCAGTCGGCCAGGCTCGGTTCTTCGACAAAGGCACGCAGCATCGACGGGACGAAGTGCAGGGTGGTGACCCGTTCCTGCTGGATCAACTGGCTGAGGTAGGCCGGGTCGCGATGACCGTCCGGACGGGCCACCACCAGGGTGGCGCCGGTGATCAGCGGCCAGAAGAACTCCCACACCGACACGTCGAAACTGTACGGGGTTTTCTGCAAGACGCGGTCGTTCGGGCCAATCGGAAACGCGTCCTGCATCCAGTACAGACGGTTCATCAAGGCGCCGTGTTCGTTCATCACGCCTTTCGGTTGGCCGGTGGAACCGGAGGTGTAGAGCACGTAGGCCAAGTCACTGGCGCCGACGCTGATCGGTTCGAACGCAGGGGCCGAGGGCAGGGCGTCGAGGGTCCAGGCCTGATGCCCGGCCGGCAGACGCGCCAGCCACTGCGCCTGGGTCAGGGTGACCCGGGCGTCGGCGTCATCGATCAGGAAGGCCAGGCGCGCGGCAGGCAACTCCGGATCCAGCGGCAGCCACGCGGCGCCGGCATGCACGATGCCGAGCAAGGCCACGACCATTTCCACCGAGCGTTCCATACACACCGGGACGATGTGCTCGGCCCCGATACCGGCTGCGCGCAAGGCCCGGGCCACGGCTTGGGCCTGTTGGTCCAGCTCGGCGTAGGTCAGGCGCTGGCCTTCGAACACCAACGCCGGGGCGTTGGGACTCAGGGCGGCCTGTTGGCTCAGGGCGGTGTGCAGGTTGCTCGGCCCGCTGTAGTGACGGTCGGTGGCGTTCCAGCGGTCCAGTTGCTGCTGATCCTGTTGTTGCGGGAACAGTTCGACCAGCGTGCGTCCTGGTGTCGCCACCAATGCGTCGAGCAGCGCACACCATTGTGTGCTCCAGCGCTGCATCGTCGATTCGTCGAACAACGCCGATTGGTATTCCAGTGCCAGCGTCATGTCGCTGCCGTCGTCCTGGACTTCCCAGGTCTGTTCAAACTTGGCGTCGATCACCGGCAGCGTCTGTTCTTCGACGTTCAGCCCTGGCCATTGGCGGCTGTCCACGCGGCCATAGTTGAGGGAGAACAGCACCTGGAACAGCGGCGTACGGTTCAGGTCGCGATGCTGGGCGACGGCGCTGACCAAGGTGGCGAACGGCAGGTCGGCGTGGGCCTGGGCCGCGCGCAGGTCGGCCTCGAGGCTGGCGAGCAACTGTTCGGCCGGGGCCCGCTGGTCGACTTCGCTGCGGATCACCAGGGTGTTGACCAGGCAGGCCAGCAGCGTCTGGGTTTGCGGCTGGTCACGCTGGTCCGCCGGGGTGCCGAGGCGAATTTCCCGCTGGCCGCTGTACCGCGCCAACAACGCGCTCAGGGCCGTGGCCAGCACCACGTAGCTGGTCGTACCGCGCTGACGGGCGAACTGACGAATCGCTTCGGCCCGTTGCACGCCGAGGCTGACGCTCAGTTGCCGGGCACGGCGATCCGCTTCGGCGCCGCGTGGATGGTCGAGGGGCAGGTCGAGCTGATAATCGTCCTGGCCCAGATGGTTTTTCCAATAGTCCAGGCTGGTATTGCGCCGTGCCTGGGTGTCCGGGTGCTGTTGCCACAGGGCGAAATCGACGTAGTCGATCTCCAGTGGCGTCCAGGCGGGCGACTGCCCGTTCAGGCCAGCGGCGTAGGCCTGGGTCAACTCGTCGATGAGCAACTGCATGGCCCAACCGTCGGTGGCGCTGTGGTGCAGGCACACCAGCAACCGGTGTTCGTCGCTGCCCTGGCGTTGCAACAGGTGCGCACGCCAAGGCGCGACGGCCGCCAGGTCGAACGGCGCCATCAGCGCGTCCTGAGCGTGAGTGCAGGCCGATGCCCAGTCCTGATCGGCGACTGAAGTGACCACGAGCCCAGGCCCGTGGTCGTCGATCAGCAACTGCGGTTCGCCCTGGACCTCGACAATACGGCTGCGCAGTACCAGGTGGCGTTGGCTGAGCTGTTCGAATGCCTCACGCAAGGCGCGGACCTGAACCTCGCCACGCAAGGTCAGGGCGAACGGCATGTGGTATTCGCGGGACTCCGGCACCAGGCGGCTGAGCATCCAGAACCGGCGTTGAGCCAGACCCAGCGGCAACTGCGCCGGACGCGCTTGCGCGGTGATCATCTCGCCCGGCATCGCCGCTTGCAGATGAGCGGCCAGGGCCGCCACCGTCGGTTGGGCAAACACCAGCGTCAGCGGCAAGGAAACGCCCAGGCGTTCGCGGACCCGGCTGACCAGGCGGGTGGCCAGCAAGGAGTGGCCGCCGAGTTGGAAGAAGTGGTCTTCGATGCCGACGTTCGAGCATTCCAGCACTTCGCCGAACAATTCGCAGAGCACCGCTTCGGTGGCATTGCGTGGCGCCGTGTGCGCCTGGTCGCGCTGGCTTTCCGGCAGCGGCGTGGCGGCCAAGGCCTTGCGGTCCAGCTTGCCGTTGCTGTTGAGTGGCAGGTTGTCGAGTTGCACAAAGACGCTTGGCAGCATGTGCGAGGGCAAGCAGACGCGTAGCGCGTCACGAATGCTGGCTTCATCGGCGTCACCGCACCAGAAACTCACCAGGCGTTGGTCGAGCAGCAAGGTCGCGGCGTCGCGAACGCCGGCTTGCGCCAGCAGCTCAGCGTCGATTTCCCCCAGTTCGATCCGCTGGCCGCGCAGCTTCACCTGATGGTCGAGGCGACCCAGGTACTCGATGTTGCCATCGGCGAGGAAGCGGCAACGGTCGCCGGTGCGGTACAGGCGATCACCGTCGATGAACGGGCTGGCGATAAAGCGTTCTTCAGTCAGGTCCGCACGCTTGAGGTAGCCTCGGGCGACACCGACACCGCCGATGTACAGCTCGCCGATGCTGCCAATGGGCAGCGGCTGCTGGTTTTCATCGAGGATGTACAGGCGCAGGTTGGCGATCGGTTTGCCAATCGGCACGATCAGGTCGTCCGCCGAGCAACGCCAGACCGAGACGTCGATGGCCGCTTCAGTCGGGCCGTACAGATTGACCAGGGCCGCCGGGTGTTGGCCCATGAAACGCCGTACCAGGTCCACCGGCAGCGCTTCGCCGCTGGCGAACACTTGGCGCAGACTCTTGCAGTCGGCCAGGCTCGGCTCTTCGACAAAGGCACGCAGCATCGACGGGACGAAGTGCAGGGTGGTGACCCGTTCCTGCTGGATCAACTGGCTGAGGTAGGCCGGGTCGCGATGACCGTCCGGACGGGCCACCACCAGGGTGGCGCCGGTGATCAGCGGCCAGAAGAACTCCCACACCGACACGTCGAAGCTGTACGGGGTTTTCTGCAAGACGCGGTCGTTCGGGCCAATCGGAAACGCGTCCTGCATCCAGTACAGGCGGTTCATCAAGGCGCCGTGTTCGTTCATCACGCCTTTCGGTTGGCCGGTGGAACCGGAGGTGTAGAGCACGTAGGCCAAGTCACTGGCGCCGACGCTGATCGGTTCGAACGCAGGGGCAGAGGGCAGGGCGTCGAGGGTCCAGGCCTGATGCCCGGCCGGCAGATTCGACAACCACTGCGCCTGGGTCAAGGTGACTTGGGCGTCGGCGTCATCGATCAGGAAGGCCAGGCGCGCGGCGGGCAACTCCGGATCCAGCGGCAGCCACGCGGCGCCGGCATGCACGATGCCGAGCAAGGCCACGACCATTTCCACCGAGCGTTCCATGCACACCGGCACGATGTGCTCGGCACCGATACCGGCTGCGCGCAAGGCCCGGGCCACGGCTTGGGCCTGTTGGTCCAGCTCGGCGTAGGTCAGGCGCTGGCCTTCGAACACCAACGCCGGGGCGTAGGGACTCAGGGCGGCCTGTTGGCTCAGGGCAGTGTGCAGGTTGCTCGGCCCGCTGTAGTGACGGTCGGTGGCGTTCCACTCGACCAGTTGACGCTGACGCTCAGCCGCCGCCAACGGCGTCCACTCTTTGAGGCGGGTCTGTGGCGCCTCGAGCATGGTTTCCAGCAGTTGTTGCCATTGCGCCAGCCAACGCCGGGCCGTGGTTTCACTGAACAACGCAGCGCGGTACTCCAGCAGCACCGACAGCACTTCGCCGTCGTGCACTTCCCAGTTCAGGTCGTACTTGGTGGCCTGGGCGGTCACGGCCCGCTCGCTGACGTGCAACTGCGGCCAGTGCTGGTTCGATGAGTCGGCGTTCTGCATGGCGAACAGCACCTGGAACAACGGTGTCTGGCCAAGACTGCGGGAAGGCTTGAGATGCTCCACCACCTGGTCGAACGGCACGTCCTGATGCTGCTGGGCATCCAGCACGCGATTGCGCACCTGACTCAGCAAACCTTCGAAGTCCAGTGTCGGATCAAGATCGGCACGCATGACCACGGTGTTGACGAAGCAGCCGATCAGCGGTTGCAGCTCGGCGAATGGACGTTGGGCCACCGGGCTGCCGATGCGCACGTCGCGCTGGTTGGCGTAGCGGCCCAAGAGCAACTGCGCCGCACCGAGCATCAGCATGTACAGGGTGGCGCCACGTTGCTGGGCGAACTGGCGCAGGCGTGTCACCAGCTCCGGCGGCAATTGCAGTTGAACGGCGCCGGCAGCCGGGGCGAGTTGGTCTGGACGGCCTTGTTCGGTGGGCAGGTCCAGCAGGTAGTCGCCGTCCTCCAGTTGGTCGCGCCAGTATTCCAATTGACTGCTGAACGCTGTCTGTTGGCCGGGCTCACGCTGCCAGAGGGCGTAATCGGGGTATTGCAGGGCCAGGTTCGGCAGCGCTGGCGCAGTGCCCTGGCATTGGGCGGTGTAGAAGCGCCCCAGTTCGTCCAGCAGATTCTGGCTGGAGGCATCATCGGTGGCGCAGTGGTGCACGGTGAGCAACAGCAACGCCTGGGCGCGGCCGCTGCGTTGTATCAGCGTGGCACGCACGGGTACATCGACGGCGAGGTCGAAACGCCGTCCGGTTTCTTCGTGGATGGCGTCGTCGCTCAACTGTTGCCAGCTGGCGTCGGAGGCCGCCTCCAGTGTGATGGCTCGCAAGCTGATCTCGACCTGCGGTTCGACCACCAGCATCAGCTCGCCGTCGTGATCGCGCACGATGCGGCTGCGCAGGATTTCGTGGCGTTGGACCACGCTGTCCAGGGCTGCTTGCAGGGCCAGGGTATTGAGTTCACCGTCCAGTTGCACGGCGCTGACCACGTTGTACTCGCCACCGCCTGTGCTCAGTTGTTCAAGGAACCACAAGCGTTGCTGTTCGAACGACAACGGCAGCCGCGCGGGGCGCGGCGCAGGGCTGAACGTCGCCGCTGGCCCTTGCAGGGGAGCGCCGAGCAGCGCGGCCAAGGCTTCGAGGGTCGGGTGCTCGAACACCGCCCGCAGCGGCGGCACCGTGGTGAACTGTTGGCGCAGACGGGCAAACAACGTCGCCGCCAGCAGCGAGTGGCCGCCGAGGTAGAAGAAGTGACTGTCACGACCGATCTGCGTCGACGGCACTTTCAGCAACTCGGACCACAGGGTGGCGAGTTGTTGTTCGGCGGCGCTGCGTGGCGGATCCAGGGCATCCGGCGCGGCTTGAATGTCCGGGGCCGGCAAGGCCTTGCGGTTGAGTTTGCCGTTGTCGGTCAGCGGCAGCTCATCGAGCAGCACAAAGGCCGAAGGCACCATGTAGTCGGGCAGGGCGGCGCCAATGGTTTTGCGCCAGGCGTTGATATCGGCCTGCTGGTCGCAGGTGACGTAGGCCACCAGGCGCTTGTCGCCAGGCACGTCTTCGCGGGCCAGCACCACGGCCTGGCGCACGCCCGGTTGGGCGCCGATCAAGGTTTCGATTTCCCCCAGTTCGACGCGGAAGCCACGGATCTTCACTTGGTGATCCATGCGCCCCAGGTATTCGAGCTGGCCATCGGGCAACCAGCGCACCAGGTCGCCGGACTTGTACATCCGCGCCCCAGGGAGCGGCGAGAACGGGTCTTCGATGAACACCTTCGCGGTCTGCTCGGCACGGTTGAGGTAACCCAGGGTCACGCCGGCACCGCCGATGTGCAGTTCCCCCGGGACGCCCACCGGCATCGGGTTGAGGAAGGCGTCGAGCACGTAGGTACGCACGTTGGCAATCGGACGCCCGATGATTGGTCGCTGGGGATAGTCATCCACCGCGCAACCGGTGGCATCCACCGTGCATTCGGTCGGGCCGTAGGTGTTGAAGAAACGGCTGCCGGCAATTGACGGCAGGCGCTGCCACAGCTGTGCATCCACCGCGTCGCCACCGAACAGTACGAAGCGCGGCAGGTACACCTCGCCACGGCGCACGCCGTCGCTTTCCAGCAGGGTCTTGAGCTGTGCCGGGGTGCACTCGAAGGCGTCCAGGCGGGTGTCACGGAAAAATTGCGCCAGGGCCTCGGGGTCGTAGCGCACGTCTTCCGGGGTCAGGTACAGGCTGTGGCCGTCGAGCAGCAGAATCAGCTCAGCCACCGAACTGTCGAAGGCGAAGGAGTAGTTGAAACTGGTGCGCAGCGGCTGGTCGGTGTAGCGGCGGTACAAGCCATGGATACGCGCCCAGGCCAGGTTGACCACCGAACCGTTGGTCACCAGGGTGCCCTTGGGCTTACCGGTCGAGCCAGAGGTGTACATGATGTAGGCCAGGTCTTGCGGACCGGCGAGCGGGGCAGGGTTGCTGTCCGGTTGATCGGCGAACAGGGCCGCGTCGCTGTCCAGGCGCAGGCGTGGCAGGTCGGCACCCAGTTGTTCCAACAGGCCCTGTTGGCCGAGGAACAACGTCGGCTGGGCGTCTTCGAGCATGTAGGCCAGGCGATCCACTGGGTAGGTCGGGTCCAGCGGTACATAGGCGCCACCGGACTTGAGAATGCCCAACAAGCCAATCAGCAGCTCCAGCGAACGTTCGACACACAGCGCCACCGGACTGTTGGCGACCACACCACGGCCGCGCAGGTAATGCGCCACCTGGTTGGCCCGCCGGTTCAGCTCGCCGTAGCTCAGGCTGCGCCCTTCGAAACTCAGTGCGTCACGCTCCGGGGTGCGCTCGGCCTGTTGTTCGAACAGTTGGGCGAACGTCAGGTGTCGCGGCACCTCCATCTCGGTACGGTTCCACTCGACCACGGTGCGCTGCCATTCCGCGTCCATCAGCAGGGGCAAGGCGGCCACCGGACGTTGCGGTTCGGCGAGCATTTGCTCGAGCAGGTGCTCCAGGCGGGCCAGGGTCTGCCGGGCGCTGTCGACAACGAACAGGTCCAGGGCGAACATCAGCTCCAGCTGGATCGGTGCATTCGCCGGGCACAGCACGTGCAGGTCCAGGTCGCATTCGGAGTGGCGCAGCGGCGTGTCCAGTGCTTCGAATGCCAGCCCGGGGAAGCGCAACCGCGATTCCATGGCCAGTTGCTGGGCGACCATCACCTGGTACAGCGGGGCATGGCTGAGGCTGCGGGGCAGTTGCAGGCTGTCCACCAGTTGCTCGAACGGCAGGTCCTGGTGCAGCAGGCCAGTGCGCAGACGTTCGGCGACCTGTTTGACCAGGGCGGTGAAGTCCGCTTGCGGTGCGAAGTCCGCCCGGATCGCCAGGTTGTTCAACAAAATGCCCAACAGGCCTTCGGTGCCCGGTTGTTCACGGTGGGTCACGGGCGTGCCGACGAGCACCGTGGCATCGCCGCTCAAGCGGTGCATCAACACGGCGAAGCCGGCGAACAGGACGCTGAACGGTGTGGTACCGAGGCGGCTGGCAAAGGCTTGCACCCGGCCACTGAGGTCGGCGCTGAGTTCACGCTGCACGATCCCGGCCCGGTAGCTTTGCACCGAGGGTCGTGGATGATCGGTGGGCAGGGCCAGCAATGGGCTGGCTTCGCTGTCGCGACGGTCGAGGGTGGTGGTCCAGTAATCGAGTTGGCGCTTGAGTTCGGCGCCTTGTAGATGTTCGCGTTGCCAGAGCGCGAAGTCGGCGTATTGCACCGGCAGGGCTGGCAGTTCGGCGGGTGCGCCGTTGCAGCGGGCTTCATAGCCCAAGGCCAGTTCGCGCAGGGCAATGGTCGCCGACCAGGCGTCCGAGACCAGGTGGTGCAGGGCGATGCCCAACACATGCTCGCCCGGCCCCAGGCGCAGCAAACGCGCCCGCAGTAACGGTGGGCAGGTCAGGTCGAACGGCTGCTCGAAGGTGTCTTGCAGGGCGTTGAACTGCGCACCTTCGCGAGCGGTGGCGGTCAGGCCCGACAAGTCCTCGAAGGGCAGCGCGATGTCCAGGGACTCGGCGATGCGCTGGCATGGGACGCCGTCGGTGCTGTGGATGCCGGTGCGCAGGATTTCATGGCGCGCCAACAGGTCGTTCAGACTGGCGTGCAGCGCCTGGACATTGAGTTCGCCTTTCAGATCCAGGGCGAACGGGATGTTGAACAACGTGGTGCCCGGCGTCAGTTGCTCGATGAACCACAGCCGTTGTTGCGAGAACGACAGCGGCAGCAGCGCTGGGCGTGGCTGGGCTTTGAGCGCACTGATTGTAGCGGTTTGCGGTGCGGCGGCCTGGGCCTGGCGCGCGGCGATGGCTGTAGCCAGCAAGGCCACGGTCGGGTGCTCGAACAGTACCCGCAACGGCAGGTCGAGTTTGAACTGGGTGCGCAGGCGAGCAACGATCTGGGTGGCCAGCAACGAGTGCCCGCCGAGGGTGAAGAAGTTGTCTTCCACGCCGACCGTATCGCGGCCCAGGACCTCGGACCAGATGGACGCCACGGTAGTTTCCAATGCGTTGCGCGGCGCGATGCTTTCCTCCGCGTCGGCCTGCCAATCCAGTTCCCGGGCGGCCAGGGCCTTGCGGTCGACCTTGCCGTTGTTGTTCAGGGGCAGGCTGTCCAGGCAGACGAAGGCGGCCGGCACCATGTACGGCGGCAATTGGGACCGCAGGTGTTCGCTCAGGCCGTCGCTGCCGAGGGCTTCGTCATGGGCCGACCAGTAGGCCACCAGCCAGGCTTCGCCGACGGTGTTTTCCCGCAGCAGGACCGCGGCTTCGCGTACGTTGGAGTGCTGGGCCAGACGGTGTTCGATTTCGGTCAGCTCGATGCGGTGTCCACGCAGTTTCACCTGCTGGTCGCGGCGGCCGAGATATTCGATCACCCCGTCTGCGCGCCAGCGTCCCAAGTCACCGGTGCGGTACACGCGGCCTTCAAGCTGGGGATGGTCGATGAATGCGTCAGCGGTGCGCTGTGGGTCGTGCAGGTAGCCACGGCCGACGCCGACGCCACCGACACAGATTTCCCCGGCCACGCCAACGGGCACCGGGCGCAGGGAGTCGTCCAGGACATACAGGCGGTTGTTGGCGGTCGGCTGGCCGATGGGCATGTGGCTGACGTCGGCGGCCGGTGCTTCGAAGATCGGCTGGAAGGCCACGTCGTCGGCACACTCGGCCGGCCCGTAGGCGTTCATCAAGGCGATGTCGGGGAAGCGCGCAAACCAGTCCCGGGCCACGGTCGGCGGCAGGGCTTCACCGGTGGGCAGTACCCAGCGCAGCTCAGGCAATTGCAGGTCGCACGGGCACAGCGCGAGCAATGTGCGCATCAGGCTCGGGACAATTTCCAGCACGCTCAGGCGCTCACTGGCCAGCACTTGCAGCAGGCGCTGCGGGTCGTGGGCGACTTCGTCCGCAAGAATATGCACGGTGGCACCGAGCACCGGCGCGGCCAGGAACTGCCACACGGAAATGTCGAACGCCACCGAAGCGGTCTGGGGGATCCGGTCGGCGGCGTTGAGCCCCAGGGCCGGCACCTTGCCGAAGATATTATTGAGCATGCCCCGTTGTTCGATCATCACGCCCTTCGGCGTGCCGGTCGAACCCGAGGTGAACAGCACGTAGGCCAGGCTGCCCGGGCCACCGAGCACAGGCAATGGTGAATCGTCGCCGGACGTCCAGCAGGCTTCGGCGAACAGCGCCTCGGGCGCCCTGTCGGGGCCACTGAGCAATTGATCGAGCAGACCGCTGCAAGCTTCGCTAGCGACCAGCAACGGCGCGCCGGACAGCTTGAGGATTTCCCGAAGACGTTCGGGCGGATGATTGACTTCAAGGGGCAGCATCGCTGCGCCCGCCTTGAACACCGCAAGCATCATGGTCAACAGCGCCAGGCCACGGGGGGCCACCAGTGCTACCAGCTGGTCTTCACCGGCACCGGCCTCACGCAAAGCGTGGGCCAGGCGCGTGGAGCGCTGGTCCAGCTCGGCATAGGTCAGGGATTCACCGGCGCAGATCGCGGCGACCTGCTCACCGCGTTGGGCGACCTGGGCGGCGAACAATTCGGCGTAGCTTTGATCCAGGGGGAAATCGTGAGGGTTGACCGCCCACTCGCCCAATAACTGCTGGCGCTCCTCGGCGGCCAGCACCTCGAAGCTGCCCAGCCGCGCGTCGGGTGCGGCGAGCATGCTGCGCACCAGGCTGGCGATATGGCCTAGCAGGCGCTGCACGGTGGCGGCTTCAAAACGTTCACGGTCGTAGGACACGCGAATGCCCAGCTGTTCGCCAGGCAGAATGACCACGGTCAGGCCGTAGTGGGTGTGCACGCTGTGGTCCATGCCTTCAAGGCTGAACTGGAAACCACCTTCGAGGATCTGTTCATCGATGGGCGCGTTCTCGAACACCAGGATGCTGTCGAACAGGGTTTCGCCCCGAGGGAAATCGCTCCAGCCTTGAATATCGGTCAAGGGCGTGTGTTCAAAGTCGCGCATGTCGACGTTGAGCCCTTGCAGGGCGCCCAGCCAACTGCCGAGCGAGGCGTTCGGGTCCACCGAAACTCGCAGTGGCAGCGTGTTGATGAACAGCCCGATCATTTCCGCTACACCGGTCAGGTCTGCCGGACGACCGGCCACGGTGACGCCGAACACCACGTCCTGTTGCCCGCTGTAGCGCGACAGCAGCAACGACCAGACACCCTGGAAAAACGTGTTCGGGGTGATCCGGCGACTGCGGCAGAACGCCGCCAGCGCTTGGGTTTCCTGCTCGTTCAGGTGAATCAGTTGGTCGTCCACCAGCACCGCATCGGTGTAGCGGTCGCGGGTCACGCCGTTGTCCACGGTTAGCGGTGTGGGAGCGTTGAGACCTTGCAGTTGGCCGCGCCAGAATTGCTCGGCCTTGCTCGCATCCTGGCGTTGCAGCCACTGGATGTAATCGCGAAACGGCCGAGGGCTTTTCAGTTCCGGCGTGCGGTCGTTGCACAGCGCCTCGTAGACTTTGAGGAAGTCCACGGTCACCAGGGAAATGCACCAGGCGTCCATCAGGATGTGGTGGAAGCTGCGGATGAATTCGTAGGACTCATCGGCCAAGCGCACCAGCCGGAAGCGAATCAGCGGCGGCTTCGACAGGTTGAAGCCGACCTTCTGTTCGTCTTCCAACAGCGTGCGGATCCGCGCTTCCTGCTCATGGGGGGCGAGCCCGCGCAGGTCGAGGGTGTCCAGCGGTACCTTGACCTCGCGATGGATCACCTGCACCGGTTGCTTCTGGCTTTTCCATTGGAAACTGGCGCGCAGGGAAGGGTGCAGCGCCACCACCTGGCGCCACGACTCCAGGAACGCCACTTCATCAATGGCCCCGCCGATGCGGTAGCGATCCTGCATCAGGTAGACACCGGAGTCTTCGTGGAGCAGGGAGTGGAACAACATCCCTTGCTGCAACGGCGACAGCGGGTAAACGTCTTCGATCGGATTGCCGGTGGTTTTTTCGGTGGTCATTGAAAGCGTCCTGCGGAAAAAGGGGCGACGGTGAGGGCACGGCGGCGTGAGGAACCGGTCACAGGTCGGCCTCGTTCAGTTCGGCCATCAGCGCTTGCATTTCGTCATCGGACAGGCCCGAGGCACTGAACTCGGCACTGTCGGTGGCTGGCTCGACGGCGCTCGTATCCAGCGCTTGCGCGACCTCGGCCATGGCCGCGATGGTCTGGCGTTCGAAGACTTGCTTGGCCGACAGCGCGATGCCTTGCTCATGGGCCTGGGCCACCACTTGCAGGCTCAGGATCGAGTCGCCGCCGATGGCGAAGAAGTTGTCGGTGACGCTCACGCTCGCGAGTTTCAAGACCTTGGCGACGATGGCTTGCAGGGTCGTTTCCATGGCATTGCGCGGCGCCACGTGGGCGCTTTCGTCGAACTGATCCGGGTCGGGCAACTGGCGGGTATCGAGCTTGCCGTTGGGCGTGCGCGGAAAGGTCGCCAGGGTCAGCACCCGGGCCGGCACCATGTACGACGGCAGGCGCTCACCGAGGAAGCGCTTGATCGCCTCGGAGTCCGGTGCGTAACCGTGGGCGGCCAGGATATAGGCCAGCAGGCGCTTGCCAGCGGCGTGCTCCTGGACGATCACCGCGGCTTCGCGCACGTCGCTGTGGCTGCACAATTGACGTTCGATTTCGCCGAGCTCGATGCGGTAGCCGCGCACCTTGACCTGATGGTCCTTGCGACCGAGGAACGCCAGGCGCCCGTCCGCCAGCCAGCACGCCAGGTCGCCCGTGCGGTAGGCGCGGGTGCCATCGGCCAGGGTGACGAAGGCCTTGGCGGTTTCTTCGGGTTTGTTGCGATAGCCGCGGGCCAGGGTCGGCCCGGCGAGGACGATTTCCCCGGGTTCACCGATGCCACTGGTGGTGTCGAGTTCGTTCAGGATGCGCAGGTCCATGCCGGCGATGGGGCGTCCGATGCTGACGCTGCGGTTTGGCTCCAGCACTTCATAGGTGGCCCAGACCGTGGCTTCGGTGGGGCCGTATTCATTCACCAGCCGAGCCTGTGGCAGGGTCTTGCTGTGTTGGGCGATCAGCGACGGCGGGCAGGCTTCACCGGCGACAATCCAGCACTCGAGGTGGTCGGTGGCGCCGCTGCGCTGCAGTTGATCGAGCAGGGCCTGATACAGCGATGGCAGCGACAGGCCATGGCTGACCTGATGCTGGGCAATCAGCTGGACCAGGCGCGCCATCTCCAGTTCTTCGCCGGTGGCGGGCAATACCAGGCGGCCACCTTGGGCCAGCGTCCAGAAAATCCCGGCGACCGAGCTGTCGAAGGCAAAGGATGACAGCAGCAGGTAGGCGCGCACCGGGGTCTCATAGGCGGCCATGCGCACCTGGGTCGAAAAACTCAGGGCGCCGTGGCTGATTTCCACGGCTTTCGGCGCACCGGTGGAGCCGGAGGTGTAGATCAGGTACGCCAGGTCGGTCGCAGCCGGCAGGGGCAGGGCCGGCAGCTCGCTGGCGTCCTGTGCGGTCAGGTCTTGCAGCACGAAGCGTTGCAGGCTGGCCGGCACGCTGTCGGCCAGTTCAGCGCTGACGACGATGTGGGCGATGGCGCTGTCGGCGAGCATGTAGGCGCGGCGATCGGCTGGGTAGGTCGGGTCGATGGGCACGTAGGCGCCACCGGCTTTCAACACCGCGAGCATGGCGACAATGGCCGCGTTGCTGCGGGCGAACAGAATGCCGACGGGCACCCCTGGGCCGATGCCGGCCGCGACCAGTCGCTGGGCCAGGTGCGTGGCGCAGGCGTCGAGGCGGCTGTAGCTGAGGTCGCCGTCCTTGTCGCTGAGGGCGATGGCGTCCGGCTGTTGACGAACCTGACGGGCAATCAACTCCACCAGCGTCAGCGGTTCGATTGACGGTACGCTCGGCCCGGTGCCGATAATCTGCGATTGCAACGGCCCACTCAGGGGCAGATGGGCCCAGGCCCGTTGCGGTTCGGCCAAGGCGCCCTGCAGCAATTGCAGCCATTGCTCGGCGAGGCAGCTTGCGGCTTCGGCGCTGAGTACGTGGCGATCGTAAATCAGGTGCGCGTGCAGGCTGGCGGGTAACTGACGTACGTTCAGGCAGGCCTTCACCGGGTTCATCAGTGCCCCGGCATAGCGTTCCTGGGCATCGCCCGAGCGCCAGGCAAAGGCGTATCCGCCGGTGAGGTTGCCGGTGTAATAGTCCTGCCAGCCGACGGTTCGTTCGACGGTGGCGCCGACCTGTGAGCTTTGTTCCCGCAGGGTCGCCTGGGCATCCAGTTCGATGCTCACGGGCAGGCACTGTTCGAACAGGCCCAGGGCGTTTTCCAGTTCCGCGCCTCGGCTTTCGTGGATCAGGGTGAGCGGAACGTGTTGCTGGCCAGCCAGTCGTCCCAGTACCGCAGCCCACGCCGCCAACATCAGATCAGAGGTCAGGGCTGGATGGCCGGCGAGGTCGACCGGCAGTGCCAGGTCCTGCCGCGCCGGCGCAAACCCGCCTGCGCTGGCCGATTCAAGGGACAGTTGCAAGGTGGGCTGTTCGGTCTCGCTCGAGGGTTTCCAGAAGGCCACGCCCGGATGGTCTGGCTCGTCTTCGACCAGGCTCCAGCGCCATTCGGCATAGTCGGCGTACTGCAAGCTTTCGGACAGGTCCGCAGGGGTGTCCTGGAGCAATGCACCGGCCAGCCATTTCAGGCTGGCGAGGTCGAAGTGGCTGCTGGCGGCCGCCAGGTCCAATACCGCTTGCCCCTCGGACAAACGTACCAGGGTCACGAACAAGGCGGTGGTCCAGTCCCGGGGCTGGGCGGTCAGGCCCTTCAGCGCGGCATCCTGCTCGGCCGGACTTTGTTGTTGCAGGTCCAGCAGGTCCACCGCCCGCGAGCCGGCGTCGTCAATCACCTGCACCGGGTGGCGCAGGCCCGGCACGGGCATCAGGCGTGTGCGCAGGATTTCACTGCCGGCCACCAGTGCCTGGAGCCGGTTGTTCAGCGTTTCGACATCCAGCGGCTGGGACACCGACCATTGCAAATGACAACTGAACGGGTGTTCTGCCGCGCCGTTGATGTGGGAATACACCGATGCCTGTTGCGGCGAAATACGAAAACCTTGAAGTCCGCTCATGTTCAACTCGACTGAAAAAAGGGCTTGAACCTGGGGCGCCGCGCAGATGCCGGGGCTTGCTGAACCTGAGTCAGGCAAGCCTCCTGCGAGCGATGGGCGCTCCCGTTGAATGTCAGACGGCAACGTCGCTCGACAGCAGGGCTTCTGCCATGCCGGTCATGATTGCGCGCTTGCCGGTAAAGGGTTCGCGACCGTGTACCGCGAGCATGTTGTCGATGAACAACACATCCCCCTGTTGCCAACTGAAGCGCACCAGCGAGTCGAGGTAAGCCGCACGCAGGGATTCCAGTACGTGCGGCTCGATCGGCTCACCGTCGCCATAAAAGGTGTTGGTGGGCAGGTCGAGGTCGTTGAAGTTGCTTTGCAGCGAATCACGGATCGCGGGGGGCAGGGTGCTGATGTGGAAGAACGTCGCGTGGTTGAACCAGACCTCTTCGCCGGTGCGCGGGTGACGCACCACGGCCGGCCCGCGCTGGCGGGTGCGCAGGCGATTGTTCTCTTTCCATTCCACTTCGATGCCGACGCTGGCGCAGTAGGCTTCCACTTCGCCGCGGTCTTCGGACTGGAACACGGTCTGCCACGGCAGGCCGAAACCGTCGCCATAGTTGCGCACGTACAGCACGCCTTTTTCCCGGAACCGCGCTTCGATTTGTGGGCTGATCCCGGCCTTCACGGCGCGGGTCGAGCCAATCGGGGTTTCACCACCGGTCTCGGACGCCAGTTGGCAGTAGAAGAACAGCCGCAGCGGGAAGCGCGGCGAATAGGAGTGCTCGTTGTGGGGGAAAATCATCTGGTCGGCCGGGTAGTCGGTCGAGGTGTAGATGTTGCCGCCGACCCGGGTCCGCGGCGAGGCACGGAACATGTACTCCAGCGCCCCGGGGGAGAGGGCGGCAATTACCTGGTCGAACTGCTCGACGGACGCGACGTTGAATCCGCGAAACAGCAGGGCGCCGTACTCCAGCAGTTTCTTTTCCAGCGATTCGCGTTCCCGGGTGGCCCAGGCGACCAGATCGACGTCACTGACCGCCGGCTCGATGACCAGGGGCAGGGCATGCTCCGGGCTGAGCAAGCGCTCGGTAACCAGTTGCTGCTCCGAGACGTTCATGGCTTTGCGACGCACGGCGCCAAGGGCGCGTGGCGATGGGGGCACGATAGACATAACGGCATCCGACTCGGTTAAAGGGACAATGAGCGACGTTTGGCTTGCATCATCTGGCTACGCCCGGCCAGCGCGCGGGACTGTTGCCGCTCACGCCGGAAGGCCTGGTCCCAGCTATCGATGCGCTCGGCTATTGCCGGCAACGGCTCGTCCAGCAGGTTGCGTGTCTGCTCCAGCAGGCACGTCCACAAGTGTTGCAGGCGCAAGGCGCGGTCTTGATCGAAGTATTCGCCGCGGTACTTGACGGTCGCGTCGATGCCCTCGGTGCCGTGCACCAGGTCGAGCACCAGGTGGAAATCCCCCGGCGGCTGTGCCACGTCCAGCGAGGACAGGTGTGCGCCGGCGATGTCGGTGGGTGTTACCCGCGACGGTTGATAATTGAGTTTCACCTGGAACAGCGGCGAGTGACCGGGGCGGCGCTGCGGCGAGAGGGCCCAGACCACCAGGTCGAACGGCAAACCCTGATGGGCATAGGCCAGGCGCGCTTCATCACGAACGCGCTCAAGGAAACCGGCCAGTGTCGGTGTGCCGTGCAGGTCACAGCGCAGGGTCAACTGGTTGACGAAGAAGCCGATGACGTCATTGTGCTCCGCCAGCGGTCGGCCGCTGACGTCGGTGCCCAGCAGGAATTGTTGCTGGCCGCCGAGTTGCTTGAGCACCAGTTGGTAGCTGGCCAGCAACAGCATGAACAAGGTCATGCCTTGCTCGCGGGCCAGGGTTGCCAGCCGTTCACAGCTGGCCTGGGGCACGCTGAAGTCCAGGCGGTGTTCGCCCGGGGCCTGGCCGCTGCCACCCAATTCCAGCGTCTGCGGCATGCCGGTCAGGTGTTCACGCCAGAAGTCCTGCTCCGTGGCGATCCGCTGTTCGCTCCAATGCAGCGCTTCCCATTGGGCGAAGTCGAGGTATTGCACCGGCAGTCCGGCGTCCGCCGCGCCGGCCAGTTCCGCCAGCAGCACTTGCGCCGAGCGGCCGTCGAAGGCGATGTGGTGCAGGGTTAACAGCAGGTCATGCTGTTGGTCATTTCGGCTGAGCAACTGCGCTCGCAGCAGCGGGCCGGCTTGCAGATCGACGGGCGTGGCGTGTTCGCTGGCCAGGCTGTCGCGCAATGCCTGCTGTTGTTGGGCTTCACTCTGGCCATGCAGGTCGTGGTGGACCAGCGGTACCGCCGAGGCTGGCAACACCCGCTGTTGCGGACCATCGACCCCGTCGCGGTACACCGTGCGCAGCACGCTATGGCGCTCGACCAGATTGTTCAGGCGCAAGGCCAGCGCCTCGATGTCCAACGGACCTTGCAGGCGCAGGTTCAGCACCAGATTGTGCTGGGTATCGTGCGGGTTCAGTTGGCGCAGGAACCACAGGCGACGCTGGGCGAATGACTGACGTCCCTGGTGGGGGGCGACTCGCTCGATCGTGGTGCCGTCGCGGGGTGACGCCTCACCCAGGAAGTCTTGCAAGGCCAGCGCCCATTGGCCGAGGGTTTGCTCTGCGAACAGGCGCTGGGTGTCGAGGTTCCAGCCCAGGTCCCGGTGCAGGCGAGCGGCGAAGTCGGCCACGCCGATGGAGTCCAGGCCCAGGCCAATCAGGCTGAGTTCGAAGTTGGCGGAACAATACGGGTTGACCTCGCGCAGCGTTTGCTCGAGCCATTGACGGCAAGCGGCTTGCGCCTGTTGCGGCGTTTCGGCGACCTGGTGCTTGAGTTGAGACAGGTCAAGGGTCTCGCCGTGGGAGGCGAGCGGCCCAGCGCTTTGGGCGATGATGCTCAGCGTGCCGGCGGCCAACTGTTTGCGTGCGCCTTGGCGGGCGATCTTGCCGCTGGTGGTCATCGGGATGGTGCCGGCTTCCACCAGCACAATCTGATCGATGCTGCAGTCGGCGGCCTCCCGCACGGCGTTTTGCATCGAGGCGAACAGCGCGGGATGACGCGCCGGGTCGACGAATTTGCGCTGCGGCTCGGCGACGATCACCAGTTTCTCGCGGCCCAGTGCCGGGTCCATTTCCGAGAACGCGGCGATGCGCCCGGTGCGTATGCCTGGCTCGGAATCGGTAATGGCGAATTCGATGTCGTGGGGGTAGAGGTTGCGCCCATTGAGAATCAACAGGTCCTTGAGCCGCCCGCAGATCACCACTTGGCCTTCGTACATGAAGCCCAGGTCGCCGGAGCGCAGGTAGTGCTCGGGTGAGCCGACAATGCGCGCTTCAAAGGCTTCGCGGGTGGCTTCGGGGTTCTTCCAATAGGATTCGGCGTTGCTCGGCCCCTTGAGCCAGACCTCGCCGATGCGATCGGCGGCGCAGCGTTCGAAGGTTTGCGGATCGACGATGGCGATGCTGTGCATGGCTTGCGGGAAACCGCAGGCGACGAACTCCACTGCGGCGGCATCGGCGGCGGCCAAGGCGACACGGCCGGTCTCGAGCACGGCTTTGTCCAGGCGCAGCACCACCGGCAGTGTGTCGGCCGGCGTGGCGCTGACGCACAGCGTCGCTTCGGCCTGGCCATAACCGGGGCTGACGGCCAACGGGTTCAGGCCGCAAGCGGCAAAACGCTGGGCGAAGGCTTCGAGGGTGCCGGGGTGGATCGGTTCGGCGCCGTTGATCGCGTGTTTCCAGGCGCTCAGGTCAAGCTGCGCGATCAGGTTGTCGCTGACCACCCGGTTACACAGGGCGTAGGCGAAGTTGGGGGCAAAGCTGGCGGTGGCGCGGTAGCGACTCAGCGCCTGCAACCAGGTGGATGGCGCGTTGACGAAGGTCTGCGACGCCATCAAGTAGCAGGGCATGCCGCTGTAGAGCGGGGCCAGCATGCCACCGATCAAGCCCATGTCATGGTACAGCGGCAGCCAGTTGACCATGGCGCCGTGCTCATCGAAACCGTAGGCCTGACGCATCAGTTCGACGTTGGCGATCAGGTTGCGTTGACGCACCTCGACGCCTTTGGGCGAGCCGGTGGAACCGGAGGTGTATTGTAAAAATGCCACGGTCGAACCGTCGATGGCCGGGCGTTGCCACTGGCTGGCCGCAGGTGTGCCCAGGTGCTGGACGGTCAGCACGTCGACCCGGCCTTCCACCAGTTCCAGCAAACCTGCGCAATGCTCTGCCGGGGCGAGGATCAGCGCCGGCTCGGCATCCACCACCACATTGCGCACGCGGTCGAGGTGGCGCGGTTTACGCGAGGGCGGCGGGAACAGCGGCACCGCAATCAGGCCCGCATACAGGCAGGCGCAGAACGCCCGGGCGTAGTCGAGGCTGCTGGGCAGCATCAACAACACCCGTTCACCCGGCGCGTAGCGCGATTGCAGCGCGGCCGCCAGGGACTGGGATTGCTCGTGCAGTTGGGAAAAGGTCAGGGTTTCGCCGATCTCTACGCCGTCGGGCAGAAAGTGCAAGGCAGCACGCTGCGGGAAGTGCTGGGCGTTGGCTTCCAGCACGTCGATCCAATGATTGAATGAAAACATGTGCAATTCACGCCATGGCCACGATGACTTTGCGGTCACCGGTGAAAGGATTGCGACCGTGTGCCACCAGTCGGTTGTCGAGCATCAGGATGTCGCCGGGGTGCCAAGGGAAGCTGATGGCGGTCTGGCGATAGACCTCGCGCACGCTGTCGAGCATGGCATCGGGAATGGCCGAACCATCGCCGAAATACACGTGGCGCGGCAGGTTCTCTTCACCCACCGCCGCCAGCAGGCTGGCACGCACACTTGGTTCGATGGCCGACACATGGAACAGGTGCGCCTGGTTGAACCAGATCCACTCACCGGTATCGGGATGCTGCTGCACCGCCGCGCAACGCTGGCGGGTGCGCAACTCGCCATCGGCTTTCCATTCCCACTCGATGTCGTTGTCCTGGCAATAGCGTTCAACCTGGGCACGGTCCTGGGTGTTGAAGACTTTTTCCCAAGGCAGGTCCAGGGCGCCGCTGTAGTTGCGCACGTAGAGCAGCTCGCGGCTGGCGAACAGCTCACGAATCTCGGCGGGCATGCGTTGATAGATCAGGCGGCTGTCGGCAATCGGTGTCTCGCCGCCGGTTTCACTGGCCTTCATGCAGTGGAACCAGATGCGCGAAGGCCAGGGACGGGTGTAGGCCTGCTCGTTGTGCAGCGGAATGAACTGATGGGCCGGGTACTCCGTGGAGCTATAGACCCCGGCAAAGACTTTGCTGCGCGGCGTGGAGCCGAACTCATAACTGGCCAGCGGTGCACCGAAACTGGCGGCGAAGCGCTTGAAATCGATCGGCGTGGCAACGGTGAACCCGCGAAACAGGACGCCGCCAACCGTGGCCAGGGCATGGGGCACGTTGTCGCGAATCGAGGCGCCCAGATCGTGAATCGATTGTCCTGGTGTCGCCTGCACCAAAAGGGGCAACGCCACCGCGCTTCCATCCATGGGAGCATCTGAAAAAGGCTCGAAACGCCCGTTCAGGTGTTCGATTGAGGTCATCCTTGTGCATCCTCTTCTTATTTTTACGACCCATCACAAGCCCCTGGAAGCCGCGCAGTGATCGGCTGTGTAGGACTCGTCTGTAAATGTATTCAGATAAATACAAGCCGGCATATTAGGTGTGAATGAGAGAGATTATCAATACTATTTATTTAAATTTTTTTTTGGATTAGACTCCGCTCCGCTGGCACCAAACGGCCTTTAGCCAGCACCAAAAAACCAAAAATATTTGTCGGCAGGGGAACGGGGCGTGAATTTCAAAAAGAATACGATTGCGTTAGCTGTGGGGTCGGCCATAGGTCTGGGCAACTGCGCATGGGCGGCTGATGAGACCGGTAAGATGGAGATTGCTCCGATCACCGTGACGGGCGAGAAAATCGACCGCTCCCTTGAGAAGACCCAGTCCAGCGTCGTGGTCGTCACCGACAAGAACCTGCGCGAGCATGCCGACAAGGACCTGGTGGATGTGTTTGCTCGTACGCCGGGTGTGTACAGCCAGGCCGGCAACGAAAACTGGGGTATCCGTGGTGTGCCGGTGTCCGGTTTCGACGACCAGGGCCCGGCGACCCTCAACGGTGCGGTGTCGGTGTATGTCGACGGTGCCGTGCAGCCGAACCGCGCGCTGACCCTCAGCCCCGTCCCGCTGTGGGATGCCGAGCAGGTCGAGGTTTTCCTTGGCCCGCAATCCACCACCCAGGGCCGTAACTCCCTGGCTGGCGCGGTGGTCATCCAGACCAAGAACCCAACCTTCGAACCGAGCTTCTCCGCGCAGACCAATGTGGGTAACTACGGTGAACATGGGGCGGCCGTGGCGGGTGGCGGGGCAATCGTAGACGACAAGATCGCCGGTCGTATCGCCGTGGATTATGGCGAAGGTGACGGTTATATCCGCAACACCGCGCTCAACGAAGACGCCAATCCGCGTCGCACCAGTAACACCCGCGGCAAATTGCTGATCCTGCCTAATGACGACACAGACGTTCTGCTGACCTACGCCCATAGCGAACACCGTCAGGGCGACCGTTCGACCATGCGCGTCAACGGCAAGCCCAGCTATTACGATATCTCGTCCAACACCAAGGCCTTTGACAATCTCAAGCAGGATACCCTCAGCGCCAAGATTGATTACCGCTTGAACGACGCTTGGACGCTGACAAGCCTCACCGCCAATACCCACACGGACTACAGCGCCCGTCTGGACTTTGACCAGAGTGCTGCCGCCAACCAGGTCATTCTTCGCAAGCAGGATGGCGACCTGTTCAGTCAGGAGCTGCGGTTGAATTACGCCTCGGACACGGTGAAGAGTTTCGTCGGTGCCTACTACGGTCATAGCACCAACAACTTCCACGACCGATTGTTGTTCAATAACGCCCTGTTTGGTACCGCCAAAGGTGATACCAAGATTGAAAACAAGGCAGTGTTTGGTGAAGTCAACTGGACGTTCGCGCCGCGCTGGACGTTGATCACCGGCCTGCGTTATGACCACGAGACGAATGACACCGACATCGAGCAGGACGATTTCTCCAGCCCAGGTGAAGTCAGCAAGTCGTTTGATGCGGTACTGCCAAAACTCGGCATCGATTACGAGTTGGCCACGGATCAATACGTCGGCTTCATGGTGCAGAAGGGCTATCGCGGCGGTGGCGTCAACGTTCGGGCCGGTGGCGGCCACGAGGCCTACGATCCGGAATACACCACCAACTACGAGCTGTCCTATCGTGGTTCGTTCTTCGACAAGACCCTGCGTACCCGCGCCAATCTGTACTACACCGACTGGAAAGACCAGCAGGTCAGCATTCTGGAGAACGGTGCCGACTTCGCCCACATTTACAACGCCGGTCGCAGCGACATCAAAGGCTTGGAAGTCTTCGTCGAAAAAGACGTTACCGAGCAGTTGACGCTGAACATCGGTGGTTCCATCACCGATGGCAAATACAAAGACTTCGTCACTGGCAATGGTCAGGACATGAGCGGCGAGTCGTTCCTTTTCTCGCCTAAATACAAGGTGTCGGTGGGTGGTGTCTATCGCTTCGACGATCACCTGATAGTTGGCACGGACGTTACCTATCAGAGTACCGCGCCGTCGGAATATCAGTTTGATACCAACGGCAAGGTCACCGGTGAGCGCCGCAGCGACAACTACGTACTGGTGAACTTCAACACCGAGTACAAAGTCACCAAGAACGTTGCTGTGTCCGCCTACGTGAAGAACGCGTTCGACAAGGAATATGTCACCAACAACCGCAGCGACGACATCATCGACGTCGGCGCACCGCGCACATTCGGCATGATTCTGCGCTACGACATGTAACCCCATGGGCGCGGGGAGGCAATCTCCCCGCGCTTGGTTTTCAGTGTCGCGGATATAGGTTTTTCAGGCTGTCTGTCCTTTTCAAAACCCAGCCTCCATGGAGGAAATCATGAGTGCTTCTTCGAACGTCACGGCAGGTGGCGCGCAACAGCTACGCCTGTTGCACAGCGGGCTGTCGAGCCCTTACTGCCTGGATTCGACGCCGCTGCTGGAACGCCAGCAACAGCAAGAGTCCAACGCCCGCAGCTACCCGCGACGCATTCCATTGGTGCTGGAACGGGCCCATGGCATTTATGTGCAGGACAGCCGCGGACAAGTGTTTGTCGATTGCCTGGCCGGTGCCGGAACCCTGGCGCTGGGCCACAATCACCCGGTGATCATCGAAGCCATTACCCAAGTCATGGCGGCCGGTGTGCCGATGCACACCCTGGACCTCATGACGCCGGTGAAGGACGCATTCGTCCAAGAGATTTTCGCTTGCCTGCCTGCCGAGTTCGCTCGCAATGCACGCATCCAGTTCTGTGGCCCGAGCGGGGCCGATGCGGTCGAGGCGGCGCTCAAGCTGACCCGTACCGCTACGGGGCGGCATTCCGTCCTGGCCTTCGAAGGGGCCTACCACGGAATGACGTTGGGCACGCTGGCCATCAGCGGTAACCTGTCGCCAAAAAATGCCCTCGGCGCATTAATGCCAGGTGTGCAACGCTTGCCGTTCCCTCACGACTATCGTTGCCCGTTCGGCGTGGCCGGCGATCAGGCGGTGACGTTGAATGTGCGTTACCTCGAACATCTGCTCAATGACCCGGAAAGCGGCGTGACCGCACCGGCGGCCATGATCCTGGAACCGATTCAAGGGGAGGGCGGGGTGATTGCCGCGCCGGACCGCTGGCTGCAGGAACTTCGCCGCTTGACCCAGGCCCACGGCATTCCGCTGATCGTTGACGAGATCCAGTGCGGCATTGCCCGCAGCGGCCGGATGTTCGGCTTCGAGCAATCGGGGATTACGCCGGATGTCATCACCCTGTCCAAAGCCATCGGTGGCGGGCTGCCGCTGTCGGTCATGGTCTACAACGATTCCCTCGACGTCTGGCAGCCGGGCGCGCACGCCGGTACGTTCCGTGGCAATCAGCTGGCGATGGCGGCGGGCACCGCGACCTTGCGCTTTATCCGCGACGAGGGCCTGGTCGAGCATGCCGAAACGATGGGCGCTCACCTGCGCAAACACCTGCAGGCGCTGCAAAACGAGTTTGCCTGGATTGGCGACGTGCGCGGTCGCGGCCTGATGCTCGGCATGGAAATCGTCGACCCGCAGGGCGCCCTCGATGTACAGGGGCATCCGCCGGTGGACACGGCTCGGGCCAAGGCATTCCAGCAGGCATGCCTGCGGCACGGGTTGATCGTCGAGCTGGGCGGCCGCCACGGTGCGACTGTCCGCTTCTTGCCGCCGTTGATCATCACCGAGCAGGAAATCGATTTCGTCGCGAAGATCTTGTTCCAGGCGGCGAGCACGATCAACGAGCGTCCCGCAGGTTAATCATCCAACGCTGCTCAGGGCTGCCGAGTACCGGCAGCAGTGGGTCAATCGCTTCAAGGTGCCTAGAGGTGGCGGGACTACCGCTCTTCGCGCATGATCCGCGCCACTTCGCCTGAAGCCTTGATCTGCTCGAAAGCGCGCTGGGCCCTGGCGACGATTTCGTCCGGCGTGCTCAGGCTGAAGGCGATGTTGACCCGGTGGGGCTGCTCACTGAGGGCATAGACCGCCTCCAGGGAGGTGAAGTCCGCACCGGCATCTTTGCTCATCAGGCGCGCAGTATTTTCCGGCATCGCCAGCAACTGGATCTGACGATTCAGCAGTTTTTGAAAGTTATCGTGGTTATCCGTTGATACGACCAGCCGGGTGAAGCCCTTCTGTTTCAGGTAGATCTGCTTGGCGTCATTTCGCACCACGCCGATGCTGTACTGCTTGGCATCTTCAAGGCTGTTGATGGTAATGACCTCGTCTCCCCGCACCCTGTAAAGCTGGGTCGTCACCTGATGTATTTCACCCACCCATTTGAATAACAGCTCCCGGGCCGGCGTGCGATCCAATGGGAAAATCAGCACATTGGGCTCGTGCAAGGCCTTTTCGTAAGCCCGCGCCCACGGATACAACATCATGTGATGGTCGGTGAGTTCGGCACGTTTCAACGTTTCTTCGGCGATGCGCACGCCCGGCCCGACGAGCTTGCCTTCGCGGGCGTGAGCGTACAGGGAGTCTTCGGTCACGACTTCAATCGCCTCGGCGTGGCTTTTGAAACTGACCAAGGCGAGGATCAAGCAGGAACAGAGCATCAGGCGATTGCGCATAGAGACCTCATTGCCACGATGGCTTTATAAAACGACGCGATCGCGCCCTTGGTGTTTGGCCCGGTACAGCGCCTGGTCGGCGCGTTGCAGCAGTTGATCGAAATGATCCATGGTCTCTGGGTCCAGCTCGGCGACACCGATGCTCAGGGTGACAAAGGAAGATACCGCTGAGCCGCTGTGGGGCAGCTCGCGCTCGGCCAGGCTTGTGCGCAGCCGCTGGGCAGCGTCGCAAGCCTGCTGTGCGTCAACGTTTGGCAGCACCACGACGAACTCCTCGCCCCCTAGGCGAGCGGTCACTTCGCCAGAGCGCCCGAAAACGCTGCTCAGGGTTTCAGCGATCTGTTTCAAACACTGATCCCCCTGGATGTGGCCGTAGGTGTCGTTGTAGATCTTGAAAAAATCGACATCGCACATGAGCACTGCCAGCGGGGTCTTGTGGCGGATCGCGCGGCGAAATTCGACTTCCTTCAATTCATCGAAATAGCGACGGTTGGCCAGGCCCGTCAACGCGTCGTGGCGCGACAGGGCTTCGAGGGCCTGGTTGGCAGCCTTGAGTTCCGCGGTCCGCGCCTCGACCAATTCGGCCAACTGATCGCGACTGGCGGCAATCGCCAGTTCATCCGAATGCTGGCGCTCCAGATGGGCGTGGAGATTGTCCTGGAGTTGATTGACTTGAAACTCGAGCAGGCTCAGTTCGTCCGGGCGGTGCACCGAGCGCTGCAGCTTGAGCTGACGCTTGAGTGTTTGCGGAGCGAGCCCGCTCAGGTGCCGGGCGATCTGTACCACATGCACGGTCACCAAGCGGTTGAACATGGTCATGACCAGGCCGGCCAGCAGCAACGATTGGATAATCTGGGTAATGACGATGTTGCGCGCCTCGTCCCAGAGGCGCTCCCACAGCAAGCGGTTGTCGCCTTCGATGGTCAGTTCGCCGACCTTTTCGTTGGCGCCGATGTAGGGGTGCGCAACGAGCTCGCGATGCAGCACCGGCTTCACGCCTGATGAGTCGGCGGTGTATCGATTGAATTCGATAATTTCAGGGGCCTGGCCCGGTCGCAAAATATTCAGTACCACGCGGCCCACTGGCGCAGCCGTCGCGACGCTGGAGAGCTGCTTGTCCAAGGATTCACGGTCCATTTCCCAAATGGCGTGGGCCAGGGTGTTCTGGAACACCTGATCGATCAGGACAAGCTCCGAATTCATCTCCGTCAGATTATTTTCCCAGGCGATCCAGGTCCGCAAAGTGACCATGGCCAGGGTAAAGAGCAGGCAGAACAACAGGGTGGCGAGCACCAGGCGTCGCCCTAGCGAGCTGAAGACCTTGTTCTTTGGCGGCTGAGGGGTCAGTGCTCTGCAATGGCTGGCCATGTCACAACCACTTGCGCATGATGGCGTCGTATACGCCATTGCGCCGGATGGCCTCCAGGCCAGCACGGAATTTCTCAACCGTTTGGGGCGGTGTCTTGCGGCTGAACGCCATGTGCAAGCCGTCGTCACTGCTCAGCTCGGGAAGTGGCAGCGACTTGATCAGCACTTTGTCCGGATCCTCACCGTTCTGGCGAGTCAGGTACAGCGCGTTGAGCTCATTGGAGATCCAGAGCTCCACGTGATCGACCTTGAGCTTTCGGTAGTTGTGCTCGTACTTGTTGCTCGACTGCAGTTCCTCACCGATGCGAAAGCCCTTCGAGACCAGATACTGCTCGCCCACGTCCTGATTGACGGTGGCGATCTGGTGACCATGGGCATCGGCCAGGGAATTGAGTTTTATCGGGCGGTCAGCCAACGAGTACAGGTACCACTTGGTGGAGGCAAGGGACCCGATCCACTGGAACAGCGATTCCCGCGCCGGTGTGCGGACGATCGAGTAGATCAGCACATTACCTTCGTTGAGCGCCAGTTCGTACGCCCGGGCCCAAGGCATGGGCTGGATAGGGGCTTCCACGCCGATCTCCTTGAGTACGGCCTGGACCACCTCGGTGCTCATGCCCGTCACTTTCCCATTCTGCGTCATGTTGTAGGGAGGAAGTTCCTCCGTAACGATGCGCAGCGGGGCCTCTGCCGCAGATCCACTTGCCGCCAGGAACATTAGAAGGCCACACATGAGTAGGCGGCTGAGTGGTAAAAACATCGATAGTTACCCTATGCAACCAGCAGAACCCGGCGAGGCCTGGGATCTATTAACACAATGGTTATCGGCTGGGTTTTTGCCTGCTTGAGTTTTGCCCATTGAAGCCGGGTATGTGAGTTTAAGGATTATCGTGCTGCAACGACGAACCGCCGAAAGAGTGACCGTTGGGACATCGTAGACGATTGGCGGAGTTCAAGCATGAGTCGGCGGTTAAAACCCAAGGATTTGTTGGCACTGGGGCAGGCATCAGGCGCGGCGCCGCGAGCCATCCTGTTCAAAATTGAACTGCCAACGGCGGCCCCGACACTGTTCGGTCACCGCGTTACCCGGCTTACCCGTCGATTTTTTTCCGGATCATCCTGATCAGATTCTCTCCCACGCGCTCAATGCTTTTGTTCTGCGAAACAACCTGGGCGCCCTCCATCAGGTAAGTGAGCTCCATGGCCACTTCGTTCGGCTCGGCTAAACCGGCCTCGGTGCAGAGCGCCGCCAAACGCAGGAACTGGCGCTGCTTATGCGCTTCGATCAGTTGGCGAGCGGGATGCCCGGGCTCGGGCATCTCCGCCAGCGAATTGGTGAACGGGCAACCCCGATAGGACGCCGCCGAAAGGTCCTGTGCGATGAACTCGGCAAAGCCGAGGATCTGCGCCTTGGGATCGCCGGCATGCTGTGTCGCAAGCGCTTCGAAGACCTCGGAATATTGATCGACGAGCAGCCGTATCCACTCCAGCACCAAGGCGTCTTTCGAATCGAAATGCCGGTAGACGGTCATCTTGGTCGACTTGGCCTTCGCCGCAATGGCGTCCACCGTCACCCGACTGATGCCTTCATTGAAAAACAGCTCCTCGGCTGCATCGAGAATGCGTTCTCGGGGGGCCAGTTGTGGAATTCGTTCGGGCCGCATGTCTTTCTCCGCTTGACAGCAATACTGTTTGGTATCTAACTATACTCAGTAGTATCGCTCGATACTGGCAAGTACAAATCATAGCGCTTTTACCAGGAAAGTGGCTGGGAGAATTTTGATGAAAATCGCTGAATACGCAGCATACGACGCACTCGGGCTCGCTGAGCTGATCGCCAGGGGCCAAGTCACTCAGGCCGAAGTCAGCGCTGCGGCGCTGTCTGCCATCGAGCAGCTCAATCCTAAGATCAACGCATTGGTCGAGGTGTGGAGGGATGAATCGCAGGCCGCCAGCGGGCCGTTCAAGGGTGTTCCTTTTCTGGTGAAGGACCTGGGGCTTACCGCCAAGGGCCGCTTGAATGAGCTGGGCAGTCGCTTGGCCGCCGGCTGCATCGCCGAGGAAGACTCCAACTTGATGATCCGCTTGCGCCAGGCCGGCCTGATCACCCTCGGCAGGACCACCACGCCGGAACTGGCCGCCAGTACCACCACCGAAGCGTTGTTTTCAGGGCCTACTCGCAACCCGTGGGATCTGAGCCGCAGCGCGGGGGGATCAAGCGGTGGCTCGGCCGCCGCCGTGGCGGCCGGCCTGGTGCCTGCGGCCCATGCCACGGATGGCGGCGGTTCCATCCGCGTCCCTTCGGCGTCTACCGGACTCTTCGGCCTCAAGCCCAGCCGGGGCCGGGTTTCAATGGGACCGGCGGTGGACGAGGTATGGGCCGGGCTCGCCGTCCATGGGGTTGTCAGTCGTACGGTGCGCGACAGCGCGGCTTTGCTGGATGCAATCGAGGGCCCAGCCGTCGGCGATCCCTTTGAAATCGCCAGGCCGCAGCATACCTATCTCTCACAAACGACTTGTGAGCCCGAACCACTGCGCATTGGCCTTCTTCTGCATCCACTGAATGGCACTCGTTGCGCCGAGTCGGTCGCCAACGCCACCCGCGACGTCGCGATGCAACTCCAGGACATGGGGCATCGGGTGGAAGAGATCAGTCTGGACATGGGCCTGAGCTGGGAAGGTTTCGTGGAGATGAATGGCCGCTTCTGGTCCGCCAATACCGCCGCCTGGATCAACGCTCTCGCGGCAGGCACCGGCCGTCCCATCGATGCCAGCACGCTTGAACCGGCCACGCTGGCGTTGCATGAGTGGGGCAGCCAACTCACCGCCATCGACTTGCTCGAGGCCATGCACCTGAGAAACCTCGTGACCCGCGCCATGGGGCGCTTCTTCGGCCAGTACGACATCTTGTTGAGCCCGACGCTGCCGGCGCTGCCTCCGGTGATAGGCGGCTATAACGAAGGTCAGGCGCTTCTGGATGGTAGGGGCTGGATGGATCGGGTCTTTGCCCATTCACCGTTTACGGCATTGGCGAATGTGACCGGCTCCCCGTCGATGTCTGTGCCTCTGGCAGTGGATCCGCAGACGGGCTTGCCCATTGGCTTGCAGTTCTCAGCGGGGTTCGCTCGGGAGGACCGGCTGTTTCGCCTGGCTGGGCAGTTGGAGCGTGCTTTGCCGTGGGCGGCACGCACACCTGGGGTCTGGGCTGGAAATCTTTAGCGCTTCTGCTGTGGGCCGGGGAGGGGGGCGTGTCAGGAAGGTGCGTCCGCCACCTGAACCGAATGGAGAGCAGCGCTCAACAGTGCTGCGTGGCCTGGGCCCAGAGAGCACCGCGCGCCAGCATCTGCGGTTTTACGTCGGTAGCATTACCGCAGAAAACAATGAGGAAGCGCGTCGCGGTAGGACTTTTGAATGTGCTAAATAGCGAGGGCACAAGCGCCCTCGCTATTCGCCTGGCGTCTACCCAGGCTTGTGGTTGTCCAGTACTCGATTGACCGCTAACTCACCCAACATGATGACCCGTTGCAGCACCAGCATGGTTTGGCGTCGTGGGCCGTCCGTTAAGTCGGCCAGATCGCTGACCATCACGCTGGCGGATGCCAGGGATTCGCATGCCTCGACCAGCAACGTTTCGTCATCCACCGCTGCGTCGATGGTGAAGATCGTACCGGGCTTGCGGGGCAGTATCTGCGTTTTCGTTGCCCCGGGATTTAGGTAGAAGCTGAGCGCGCGGTCTGCCGCCTCTTTCAGCTTTTTAGGGTCGAGAGAGTCGCCGTAGAGTACCGGATCGATATCCGGGGGGTTGGGAGTAACCTTGAACATATGACTAATTCCTCAGCTGGGGCCGCAACCGTTCTCTACTAAAAGAAGGGTGGCGGCTGTGCGCAGGTTAGTAGACCGGTGGAATTAGTAAACCCGGCGCGCCCAAGAGCGCCCTGCGCACAACCACCATTAAATGCAGGAATAGAACGACCTGACTGAATGGTACTTATGCACCTTACTAACACCGTCCGGGCTACTAAACCCGACCACTGATGGGCAGTGGCAGGTAAACGATAGAGGCCGGGGCCAAAGCGCACAAGCCAGCGGATTCTGACGCACACGTAAGTAAGGACGCAAGGTCTCGTAGCCTTTAGGGCGTAATTGCGAATGTATTTAAACGTGTCCGCGCCGGTATGTTTATGAAAATTAAACGGAGCGACTTCTCTTCGCCAGGATCCTGGGTTTGTATTACTGCAAACACAGTGCATTACGCGGAGTTGAGTACTCCTCAATGCTTAAACGAGATCGCGCCGCAGACTACACGACAGCGGAAGGGTTGCGGGATTAGCCGAGATCGTGTTCGCAACAACGGTGCGTTCTGTGGGGTGGGGTTTGGGGCGGGAGGTCGGGTTTTCCATGTGGGCTCTGGCTGCCGTCTTCAACGTCACTCATTGGGCTTTGATGCTTTGCAATGGCGGTCGCCCGCAAAGAGCTCGCAATTCGATGCAGTCAGTTGAACCCTCGCACAGCCCTCATAAGTAGCCGGGGCGCTAAAAGATAGCCGCTGTAGCCGGAGTCGACTGGAGAACTGGAAATTGCCAGAAAGCCTAGGGGCCTGGCGTACAGCGCCATCAAACATCGGGTGGAGCGATCTGTTCCTTCAGGGGAGGCACCTAAGTACCAACGCAGGCTGCTCTGCCCCGTCACCGCGAACGGTGATGGGGATAAGATGCCGGCGGCGCTATGGATGCGCTGCCGGTGGATTCGATAGTTGGTGTAGGCAATTGCGATGGAGGTTGTAGCCTCACGAACTCACACGAAGCGATGCTGAGCTCGCACTTTGGGATCAGAATACATTGGAAGGAATCAGGGAAAGTCTCTAATGAATGTTTAGCGAAAATTATCGGGACGTACGATGTTCAGTGCGAGCACTGAGCATTTTTGTCTCACGCTCTGAGTATCGAGTCGATATCATACGGGAGCTCGATAAAACTTCTAACCCACCCGAAAGATGTGTCTTTATGAAAACAGTGATTTCCTCCCTTGAGTCCACCACTGAAAGCCTTTTAAAGCTGACTGGTGCGGCGCTCAAATTCAGTATCGGTCTAGGCAGTGCCTGTGTAGTCATCTACGCCTTACGAGTTGGTCATTTCCCCCAAGGCCTTACCTTAGGCGATGGGCTGTTGTTCCTACTAGCCGCGAGTTGTTTTGGTGTTGTTTACGCACTGTTTGTTGGCTGCTTGGTTTCGCTGGGCATTTGCCTGTCGATAGTGATACGGCCCGTGTTAAATTTTGCCTATGCATATATGAAGAAGAAAACTCGTTCGAACAAAAAAATGGCATACGAACTGGCGCACTTCCATTGGAGTGCAATTCCCTGCGCGGCGTTGGCTGTGATGTTGATCTGGGGATTCGGGCAGCGTGACAACGCGGCTTATTGGAACTTGCCGCTGCTTTCCATAGCGCTTTACCTATTCTATTCGGTGGTAAAGGCGGCGGGAGCGCAATACCGTAGCCATGAGCGGTTGCTTAACACCGTGATCGCCACCCCAGAGAAGGATGCGTTACAGAAATCGGGAGAAGCTGGAAAAGCAAAAAATGCTTATCTTGCATGCATCAGTGTAATCATGTTTTTGCCGTTATTGATGGGAGGTGTTTCGGGTCAACTCATGGACGGTGCCATGCGCATGGCTCAAGTTCGTATTGAATACGCAACTGTCTACGTCAAAGCGCCATATAATGCTTTGTTACCTGACGCACTGGTAGCCAAGGAAGCTAAGTCGCCAGAAGGCTATAAGGCTTATGTTGGTGTGACAGTGCAATTCAAAGGCTTTGGTAACACGACTGTTATTGCTTTTGCAGACGGTAGTACTAAGCGTCAGCTGGGTATCCCGAACAGCCAGATAATTGTAGAAAAAAAGCCTGGTGAATAATGTCGCGTCTAAGAGCGATTTTTTTCTCTTAAGTGGTCGAAATAGGCACTCATCGTTACCAATAACGTTTTGCGAAACCTGTTTATAAGAATGACAGCCGGAAAGAGTGCCGGCCGGCTGCTGATCCATATGGTCAAAAATGGTTGGTTGGTCTATCTCGGTTCGTGTAGTAGTATTTGCCGTCCCAGTAACTAACTCGCCCATCATTTGATCAGTGCAGAGGGGGTCGGCAAACACCTTCTTTATTAAGGCCTCCATCATAGTGGAGTCTAGGAGCGGAGTTTCTGTCCCTCGGGTACCATACCGTCGTCAGATACTCTGCGTTTACCAATCTTGAGCAACAATGCTGTATGGTGTTAGATTTTTTTCAGTAATCCGGTACGTTGCATATGCGATAACCATATCTTAGGGTGGTAACCATCAAACATGGCGACAGCTTTTTCACCGCTTGCCAAATCTGCTGCCCCTATTGCTGCGCCCACTATTGCTCCTGGCGGGCCCGCCAAAAACATACCGGCTACCGTACCGGCGCCAGTGGTCATCCCAAACCTAATCCAGTTCGTCCATGACTTTTTGGACGGTAAGCGCTTTTCAGCTGAGTCGTATGCTGCTCGTACATCAAGATTGGCAGTCAAGTTTTTCGCAAGCCACACCCTGAGATCGTGGGCTTCATCACTCAGGACAATATTAACAATGTTTTTGACTTCCTCAATGGGTCTTAGGAAATCAGGACGTTCGCCTGTTTCAAACGTTGGAAGATTTTCAATTTTATGAAGTTTATTAATTACATGTTTTGCCGCGAAATGATCAGCTCCGGGCGATGCGCTTCCCAATCGCTTGATTGGGAAGCACAGTTCTAAAAGTTGAGGTAACTCCATATCCATCTCCATGGACGGAACTCCCGCCAATAGCAGGTCGTTCATTCGGGCGACTCCACTTATGGCGCCGGTTTCATAGTATCGCTCACCAGGAAAAAGAAATTCATAACCTGGCCGCGCGGCGTAATGACCGAATGAATCCTCAATAGCATCCCTGGCGGGTAGCCAAGTAGAATAATTGGAGGAAATAGGATCAACGAACGTTTTTTCTATTTCCGAGAATAGACCATCACGATCACTTTTAGATTTGTGCAAGTCCCAAGCGCGGACTTTGGCGAAAAACTGGTCACGATCATACGTTTCCGGTTTAAGACCGTTTGCATAACCTAAAGAGTAAGAAGGGCAAAAACGAATCCTTTTTTCCTGTAGCAGCAGTCGGAGCTGGTTCGTATCAAAAGCTGCTTCCAGTACATTCAATACTGCTGCATCAAGCGGAATCACGACTTCATCATGAACGAGCAAGCAATCCGCTAGGTATCCAACGTGATCGGAGACGGAGAAACACAGATCGGCTGCGACGCCTAGACGACTAGGCAACTGAAAGCTAGTGGAGGACGAATTTTGAGTCATTTGGCTTCCTTACCCTGCCCATGTTAGGGCTGCTTTTGAATTTGTAGTTGGTTACTCGGATGATCCTCAGTCCAAGGACCGCTCCTTACCATCGATACTCCGATTGTAAGAATTAAAGCATATCATTTAGCTATCACCCTAAAGTAGCCATTCCCTTGTGGTTTCTAAGCAAAGTCGGGCCGTGTCTGATCCATTGGATTGGTTACCCTAGACAGTTTTTTTCTGAGCTATCAAGCAATCCCAAGATTCCTGTTGTACCTAGCCAACTGATCCTCCCCACCCCACCCGAACCCTGGTACAACGGTATTGCATAGGCTGTCCCAGTTTGTTGCCAGCCCATCCCGGAATAGACCGGTTTGATCTCGCTTACGCGGTAGGATTTATCTCAACCCTGAACAGCGACCTCGCCCAACCTTCAATTTGACGCGCCGCTGAATAGCCGGCATATTTTGCTCGTTTATGAACACTTATGCTCGCTCATGCAGGTTGTGAATCCCATGCCTTCACCTAACGAAGCGTTTCCCGGCGAACGCCAGCAATTGATCCGCCAGCGTCTGGCCCAATACGGCCGGGTGATCGCCGCTGATCTGGCCAGCGAATTCAATGTCTCCGAACACTCGATCCGGCGCGACTTGGGCGTCTTGGCCGCGGCGGGTTTGTGCAAGCGCGTCTACGGCGGCGCCATCCTGTTGCCCGGCGCTGAAGGGTCACTGGACGTTCGAGTGCAGCAAGACCCCGCGCGCAAGCACAGTCTTGGACAAGCGGCAGCTTCATTGCTCCGGGACGGCCAGCACGTCTTCATCGATGCCGGGTCGACCAACCTGGCCATCGCCTGCGCCATCGACCCGCAACTGCCGTTGACCCTCACGACCAATTCGCCGTTGATTGCGGTGCAGTTGATGAAGCTGCCTCGTGCCGAGGTCATCCTGTTGGGCGGCCGTTTGAACCCGGTGGCGGGAGGCGCGATTGGGCTGACGGCGGTACAGCAACTGCGTCAGTTCAATTTTGACGTGTGCTTTTTGGGTGCTTGCGCCATTGACCCGGACAACGGCGTCACGGCGTTCGGTCTGGATGACGCGGAGTTCAAGCGTGCGGTGGTCGCCGCGAGCGGGCAGGTGGTGGTGGCCGTGACCAATGAAAAACTGTCCAGCGTGGCTCACTATCAAGTGGCGTCGTGTGAAGAGGTCGCCGCGCTGGTGGTGGAGCACGATGCACCCCGTGAGCGCCTGGAACCGTTTTTTGGCCGGATTTCGAATGTCATGACGGCCGCCCGCGAACAACGGCGCGAGCAGGAGCAGGCTTGAAATGCTTGAAGGCTCGACAACCCATTGTCCGCCACGCGATTTACGTCTAGTTTGCTGACCCATCATAAAGACAAAAACTGGAGTCATTGATGCAACCGATTCGTCTCGGTCTGGTGGGCTACGGCAAGATTGCCCAGGATCAACATCATCCCGCTATCCTCGCCAATCCGGCGTTCCAGCTGGTGTCTGTCGCCACGCAAGGGCAACCTTGCCCCGGGGTGGAGAACTTCCGGTCTCTGGGCGAACTGCTCGAGAATGGCCCGCAGGTCGATGCCATCGCGTTTTGCACGCCCCCGCAAGGTCGATTTGCCTTGGTGCAGCAAGCGCTGGCCGCTGGCAAACACGTGCTGGTCGAAAAACCGCCGTGCGCTACGTTGGGTGAGGCGATGATGTTGGTCGATCAGATCCAGGCGCAAGGCGTCAGCGGTCTGTTCGCCTGGCATTCGCGTTACGCGCCTGGCATCGAGGCCGCCCGTGACTGGCTGGCCACCCGCACCCTGGAAAGCGTGAAGATCGACTGGAAGGAAGACGTGCGCAAATGGCACCCCGGTCAGGCGTGGATCTGGCAACCCGGCGGCCTGGGCGTGTTCGATCCCGGCATCAATGCCTTGTCGATTGTCACCCATCTGTTGGCGCTACCCCTGTTCGTCGAGGCCGCAGAACTGCGGGTCCCGAGCAACTGCCAGTCGCCTATCGCCGCCAGCATCAAAATGTCGGACGCGCGCCACCTCGATATCCACGCAGAGTTCGACTTCGACCACGGTCATGATGAACTCTGGAGCATCGAGATTCGCTGTCGCGAAGGCCTCTTGCGCCTGGACAACGGCGGTGCACTGTTGAGCATTGATGGCGTGCGTCAGGCCGTTTCACACGAGGGTGAGTACGCGGCGGTGTATCGCCATTTCCAACAGCTGATCGCTGACAAAACCAGCGACGTGGACCTGCAGCCGCTGCGACTGGTCGCGGACAGCTTTTTTGTCGGCAGCCGTGCGACGGTTGAACCGTTCTACGATTAATCGCCATTCAGGCAGGGGAACCCGGGCAATTGCGCCTTCGAGACTGAACACTCTTGGGCGCAATCGGCCAATCGGTTTTTATGCTGCCGCTAGCGACAGGGCAGGTTCAGCCCAAATCTTCAGCCTGATGCCGCTCCGGCACCTGGCTCGCTTCATCGCCCCACGTCCGGTTGACCCGTTGCCCACGGATGACCGCCGGCCGCTTGGCGATCTCTTCCGCCCAACGCTGCACATGGGTGTATTCCTGTGCAGAAAGAAACTCTGCCGCCGAATACACGTTGTTGCGCACCAGTTGGCCGTACCAGGGCCAGACTGCGATGTCGGCAATGGTGTAGTGGTCGCCCGCCAAGTATTGGCTTTCGCCCAGGCGGCGATCCAGGACATCCAGTTGCCGCTTGGCTTCCATGGTGAAGCGGTTGATGGGGTACTCGAATTTTTCCGGCGCGTAGGCATAGAAATGCCCGAAGCCGCCACCCAGGTAGGGCGCTGCACCCATCTGCCAGAACAGCCAGTTCAGGGTTTCGGTGCGACCGGCCGGATCGGACGGCAGGAAGGCGCCGAATTTTTCCGCCAGGTAAAGCAGGATCGAACCGGATTCGAAGACGCGGACGGGCGGCTCTACGCTGCGGTCCTGCAGGGCCGGGATTTTTGAATTGGGATTGATCTCGACGAAGCCGCTGGAAAACTGGTCGCCTTCGTTGATGCGAATCAGCCAGGCGTCGTATTCCGCGCCGGTGTGCCCGAGCGCCAGCAGCTCCTCAAGCAGAATGGTCACCTTCACGCCATTGGGCGTGGCCAGGGAATAGAGCTGCAACGGATGCTTGCCGATCGGCAGTGTCTTTTCGTGGGTCGGCCCGGCAATCGGGCGGTTGATGCTGGCGAACTGGCCGCCGGACGGGGCCTCATTTTTCCAGACCTTGGGAGGGACATAGGACGCTTTGCTCATGAGTCGTACCTTATCGTTTACTGGTGATGATCCAGTCGACAGCGGGAGTAGGGCACCTGAAGGGATGGTAGGAGGCGCAACACAGAAGCCTAGGGCCAGGCCTTCGACTGGGAACAGAGAAACTATCACAGGCTGTGCTGCGCGTGGTGGTCGACTCGCCAGTCCTGAGGTGTAGCCGGGCTAGGCAACCGATTGATCGACAAGGACGGCGGTGATTTCGTTGACCGTGCTGCGGGCCGTGCGTGTGACGCCGATCAACGTGGCGGAAGCCGAACCTGTCCACTCGCCATAGCCGACCAGCCATAGCCGGGGTTCTAGCGTCGAGCGGGCGCCTTGGACCTCGACACGGCCTTCGGTATTGATCACTCCCAGGGTATCCAGATGCTGCAGGGCGGGCCTGAAACCGGTGCACCAGATCACCACGTCCGCCGCGGACTCGGAACCATCGGCCCAGATCACGCCGTGGCGCGTGAAACGCTCGAAAGGCCGCACAGATTCGAGTGCGTTGCGCGCCCGCGCATCGACCACGGGCGGGACCATGACGATGTCACCCAACCCACCCACGGGCTGCTCGATGATGCGTCCTTCCAGTTGGGCTTTCCAGCGCTCGGTGGCGCGCTCGAACAACACGCGTCCATCCACGTCGTCGGGCAAGAACAAGGGTTCTACGGGCGTCACCCAGGTGGTCTGTGCGACGTTGGAAACCTCAGCCAGTATCTGCGCCCCGGAATTGCCGCCTCCCACCACCAACACGCGCTTGCCCGCGAATGGCTGCGCCTGGACGTAGTTGGCCGAGTGCAATTGTTGCCCGGCGAACAGTTCGGCATCCGGGTAGTGCGGGATGTAAGGGTTGCTCCACGTTCCGGTGGCGCTGACCACCACCTTGGCATCCCAATGCCTGTGGTCAGAACACACCCGTAAACCCGTCTGCGTACGCTCCACGCGAGTGACCCGCACGGGGCGCTCCACCGGAAATCGGTAGCGCTGTTCGTATTGTTGAAGGTAGTCGATGACATGGTTGCGCGATGGGTAGCCCTCTTGCGTAGGCGGCATCATCCAGCCAGGAATCGAACTCCAGGTGGCCGGAGAAAACAGGCGCAACGAGTTCCAACCATGTCGCCAGGCGCCCCCGGGCGCTTGCTCGGCGTCGAGGATGACGAACGACAATGGGGTGCGACGCAGGAAGTAGGCGACCGCCAAAGCGGATTGCCCCCCACCGACAATGACGACGTCTACTTGGCTGGCGCTCGAATGAGTCATGACGGTGAGCCTTGAGTTGTGCTTGCAGGGGCGTTGTGCCCCGACGACGGAAGGGCAGTACCTGTCTCATTAACGCTTACAGGTTCTGATGCCCAGTAACCGATAGACCGGACAGAAACGGAAGATGCCCGTGGCCAGCGGCACCACGCCGATCCAGCCCCACAAGCCGATCACGCCGGTCAGGCTCAAGGCGATGAGTACAAGCCCAATGATGATGCGTAGGCTACGGTCGATGGTTCCGATATTGGCATTCATGCTGTGATCTCCCGATCAATGGGGGCGCCGGGTCTCCAGCGCCGTGAACAACAACATGCCAGCCAGCATGGCTAGCATGAACACAAGGATTTGCCAGTGTCCGGTCAGCAGGATCGCCACGGCGGGGCCGGGACAGATACCCGCGATTCCCCAACCGATGCCGAACACCAGGCTGCCGCCGATCAGGCGCGGGTCCAGCTCGCGCTTGGCCGGTAGCTGCATGGGGCTTCCAAGCAGTGAGCGGGATTGCTGGCGTGCCCAGGTCAGTGGGCCGATGGCAATGCCGATCGCCCCGATCATCACCAAGGCCAGGGAAGGGTCCCAGGCGCCAGTCAGGTCCAAGAAGGCCAGTACTTTTGTCGGGTTGGCCATGCCCGCCAGGAGCAAGCCCAAGCCGAACAACAGGCCGGCTATGAATGCAGTCAGTTTGAGCATGTTCAAACCCCCATCACATGACGCAGGACAAATACCGTCGCGAAACCGCTGAGCATGAAGCACGCCGTGGCGACCATCGAGCGTGGTGACAGGCGCGACAGGCCGCACACGCCATGGCCGCTGGTGCAGCCTGAACCGTAGCGGGTGCCCACACCCACCAACAGACCCGCGACGATGAGGCCAAGCCAGCCACTCTGGAACTCGATCGACGGCAAGGTGGCAAACACCCCCCATAAAAGCGGTGCGACCAGCAGGCCCAGAAGAAACAGGGCCTTTTCGCTGACGCCTTCGCCATCCCGTTGCAGAAGGCTACCGATCAGCCCACTGATGCCGGCGATGCGCCCGTTGGCGACGACGAACAGGCTGGCCGCCAGGCCTATCAGCATGCCGCCGGCCAGGGATGACCAAGGGGTGAAGTTGAGCCAGTCAACATTCATGAGTGTTCTCCGGTGCATCATCGTTGATATTCAACCCAGGGCCTTCACCAGGAGGGCCACTGCCACCAGCGCAGACAAAAGGGCAAAGCCTTTTTGTAAGTAGGGCTCCGGCAGCCTGGCCGCGATCAGGCGCCCGCCGCCCATGCCGATGATTGCGCCAATGGAAAATGGTAGAGCCACCGCCCATTGCAGGTGTCCCGCCGCCGAACTCGCCACAACCCCTGACAGGGAAACCAGTGCAATCACCGTTAGGGAGGTGGCGAGCACCGACTGAGTGGTCAAGTTGGTGTATCGCTGCAGCGCCGGGACCATGACGAAACCGCCGCCTACGCCGAGCAAGCCGGAAAGAACCCCTGCGACCACACCCGATGCGGTAAGCGCCCATGCACAAGGACCGGTCCAGTTCAGCTTGCCCCGGTTCTCATCCAGGACGCAGGGCGGTGGTTTGCGCGTGCCGGGTGGCTTTGCTCCGACGCGAGTAGGCCGTGATTTTTGCAGCGCCCGGAACGCCACGTACATCAGCAAAAAGGCAAACATGATCGTCAGCGGACGGTTAGGGGTACGTTGGGCCAGCCACAGGCCAAGCGGCGAACAAACGACCCCTGCGCCAGCGGTCAGCAGTGCCGCCTTATAGCGCACGATGCCGTTACGAAGGCCCATCACCGCGCCCAGGGTGGCGGCTAAGCCCACCGCGAGCAAACCAATAGGCCCGGCTTCGGCCATGCTCAAACCCACGCCAAACACCAGGAACGGGACGGCGAGTATGCCTCCGCCTGCGCCGGTCAGCGCCAGGATCACACCCACCGTCAAGCCCAGCAGCAAGACTGCAATCATCTCGATCTCCTGGCGTTCAGGTTGGACTTCATAGGTCCGCCAGCTCTGGTTTTGCCAACCACTCACGGCCCTTGAGCATTCCCTTCCAATACAGCGGTGGAAGAATCCGCTCTTTGAGCAGCCACGCCAGTCTCGATGGTCGGGTGCCGTCAATCAGCCAGGACGGGAAGCTGGGGGCGACCTTGCCGCCGTAGGTGAATTCAGCAAGGACGATCTTGCCTCGTTCGACGGTTAGCGGGCAGGAACCGTAGCCATCGTAATGGGCGCCGCCTTTGGCCTTGCCCATTGCCGCCAGCACGTTATGGGCAACGACGGGTGCCTGCTTACGTGCCGCTGCCGCTGTTTTAGCGTTGCTGGTATTGGTGGCGTCTCCCAATGCGTGAATATTCGCCCAGGTTTTATGACGCAGGCTGACGGGGTCGACGTCGACCCAGCCCGCCGCGTCGGCGAGGGGGCTGACGCGGATGAAGTCCGGCGCAATCTGCGGTGGCACCACATGCAGCAGGTCGAAGTCGTGCGTCACCCGGTGGGTAGTGCCGTCGGATTTAACGCAACTGAAGGTGGCCGTTTGCGCCGGCCCGTCAACGCCAGTCAGCGTACTGCCGAAACTCAGGTCGATCCCATAGGCATTGACGTATTCCATGAGCGCCGGCACGTAGTCAGGAACGCCGAACAGCACCGCGCCGGCGCTGCAGAAATCAATCTCGATATGCTCGAGTACCCCTTGACGCTTCCAGTGGTCGGCGGAGAGGTACATGGCTTTTTGCGGCGCCCCGGCACATTTGATCGGCATGGGCGGTTGCGTGAAAATCGCCCGGCCACTGCGCAGTTGCTGCACCTGTTGCCAGGTATAGGGGGCCAGGTGATACAGGTAGTTGGAAGTGACGCCATTGCGCCCCAGTGTTTCCGATAAGCCTTCGATGGCGTGCCAGTCCAGTTTGAGGCCGGGGCACACGACCAGCTGTTCGTATCGGACCACCCTGCACCCATCGAGAATGACGGCGTTTTTTTCCGGTTCGAACGCCGCTACGGCCGCTTTTATCCAATGCACGCCCCGGGGAATGGTCGCACCCATCGTGTGGGCCGTTCGGGACGCTTCAAACACGCCACTGCCGACGAGTGTCCAGCCAGGCTGGTAATAGTGCACATCCGCCGGGTCGATGATGGCAATGTCCAAGCCTGGATCACGTGCCAACAAACTCGACGCGGTGGCGATGCCCGCCGCGCCGCCGCCGATAATGACCACCGCATGTTCGGCCTCGGCCACTTCAACCGGCGTGCGTCCCTTGTTGGCAATCCTGCGGATGACGCCTTTCATGTCGAAGCCGGCTTTTTTGGCCATTTCGACGATCTGCGGCAAAGGTTGTTGGCCGGCTTGCGACAGGGCCCACATCGTCGTCGAGCGCATGCCGGAACGGCAATACGCCAACACCGGTTTGGGCAATGATTCAAACAACTTGCCGAAGGCAACGCCTTGTTCGTCGGTGACTTTGCCGGATTCAGCCGGAAGATAGTGCGCCTCAATGCCCATGGTTTGCGCGACGCGTTTGATTTCGGCGAACAAGGGTTGATCGCTGCCTTCACCGTCCGGACGGTTACAGATGATGGCGCGAAAGCCACTGTTTTTGAGTTCACTCAATTGATTGGGAAGTATCTGTTCGGATACCGATAAGCCGGACGCAAGGTGGCGGATGTCCATGGATGTCTCCGTGATGACTATTTTCTTATGAGGGGACGTCAGAGCCTATCGAGGGGGATCTTCAGGTAGCGCGTACCGTTCGCCTCCGGCTCGGGGAAGTGCCCGGCGCGCATGTTGACCTGCACCGATGGCAGGATCAGCGTCGGCATGTCCATCGAGGCATCGCGCTTGGTGCGCATCGCGACAAATTCCTCTTCACTGATGCCGTTACGCACATGAACGTTGTCGGCGCGTTGCTCGGCCACGGTGCTGGCGAACTGAACCTCGCGGCCATCCGGCTGATAATCGTGACAGGTGTAGAGGAGGGTGTCGGCCGGCAGGCTCAGGACCTTGTTGATTGAATGGAACAGTGCGCGAGCATCGCCGCCGGGAAAGTCACAGCGTGCGGTTCCGTAGTCCGGCATGAACAGGGTATCGCCGACGAAGGCAGCTGTTTCCCTGCCGTCGCTGATGACATACGTCATGCAGGCAGGCGTGTGGCCCGGCGTATGCAGGGCGCGGCATTGCAACGTGCCGAGGGTGAACGGCTCGTCACTGCCGAACAGATGATCGAACTGACTCCCGTCGCGGGCCATGTCGCCGCCAGTATTGAACAGCGTGCCAAAGACTTCCTGCACGCTGGCAATCCGGCTTCCGATGCCGATCTTGCCGCCGAGTTTTTCTTTCAGGTATGGCGCGGCGGTGAGGTGATCGGCATGGACGTGGGTTTCAAGGATCCACTGGACCTTTGCGTCCAACTCGGCCACTCGGGCGATCAGCTTGTCCGCAGAAGTGGTTTGGGTACGGCCGGATTTTGGGTCGTAATCCAGGACGCTGTCGACCAATGCGCAGTGGTGGGTCACTTCGTCCAGCACCAGATAGCTGACGGTGTGGGTTTCAGGATCGAAAAATCCCTCGACGTGCAGTTTTACGCTCATGACGTGTCTCCTTGGGGGGCGCCTAGCCGCTCAAAGGATGGATACAGCAATAAATCTGCCAGGCCCGCAGCCAGTCGTATTTTGTTTTTATTATGTTGATTTATATGAATTTTATTTTTAAGGTCAGACGCTGCCATTGCTGCGCTCATGGAAAATCACTGCCATTGGCAGTGTTTGTTGGCATAGTGGCAGTGCCACCTCATTCTGGATGGAGTCACGGGAGCCACGATGACAAACACCTTGCCGGCGCTGTTAACCCCGCTTCCGCACCCTGACCAGGTGCAGTCCCTGGTTTCGTTTCTCGAGCACGAGCCACAGCCGATGATTGTCCTCGATCCTGACTACAACATCCTGGCGGCCAATACGGCCTACCTGCGTCAGTTCGGTAGCGCTGACAAACCGTTCATTGGCCATAAGTGCTATCAGGTTTCCCACCACTACGATGTCCCGTGCGACCAGGCGGGTGAGAATTGTCCGATGATAAAGGCCCGGGAGGTGCGTGGCCCGGATCGGGTCTTGCACATCCACCACACGCCCCGCGGGCCTGAACACGTTGACGTGGAGCTGCGCCCCATCCTGAATGAGCAGGGCGTCATTACCGCCTATGTGGAGCGTCTCACCCTGGTACGCAGCGCGTCGGCCCGACCCAGCAATGAAGGACTGGTGGGCAGCTCACCGGCCTTCAACCAGGCCTTGTCGGAACTGCAGCGGGTAGCGCCCTCGATGTTGCCGGTATTGCTGCTGGGCGAGTCCGGCACGGGCAAGGAACTGTTCGCCCGCGCCGTGCATGAAACCAGTGACCGCGCCACGGGACCTTTTGTGGTGGTGGATTGCTCCGGGTTGACCGAATCCTTGTTCGAGAGCGAACTGTTCGGCCATGAGAAGGGCGCGTTCACCGGCGCCACCCTGCGCAAGGTGGGCCTGGTTGAGACGGCCCAGGGCGGTACGTTGTTTCTCGACGAAATCGGCGACGTTCCCCTGGCCATGCAGGTGAAATTGCTGCGCCTGATTGAGTCTGGGACCTATCGCCGTGTCGGCAGCGTAGAAACCCAGCACGCGGATTTCAGATTGGTGGCTGCCACTCACAAGCCTTTGGAGCAAATGGTCGCGAAGGGTGAGTTCAGGCAAGACCTCTACTATCGAATCAGCGTCTTTCCCATACACTTGCCTCCCTTGCGCAACCGGCTTGAAGACATCAGCTTGTTGGTGAACTCGTTCCTGCAACGTTCCGGTACAGGAAAACGTCGGCTGACCATCGACCCTCAGGCCCTGGAGCAACTGCAGCGGTTTTCCTGGCCGGGCAACATCCGCGAGCTGCGCAATGTTTTGGAAAGAGCCAGCCTGTTCGCCGATGACGGCGTCATCCACGCCGTGCACCTACCTGCGGTCACCGCGACGATATCGGCCCAGGCTTCAACGCCAATACCCGATAACCGAACCTTGGAGCAGACAGTGGCGTCCTTCAAAGGGACCCGCAGTGAACTGGCCAGATACTTGGGTGTCAGTGAGCGCACGTTGTACAGACGGCTGAAAGAGCAGGGCCTGGCCTGAGGGCCATCGAGCCTCACTGCCAATGACTGCCAGTGACTGCCATGCCGGCAGTCTGGCAGGGCCTTTTCCTCTCCACGGTAAACGATGGACTCCTATCGTTTTCAGTAACTGATTGTTTTATATCAATAAAAAATCAGTCCTTGCCTTTGGCATGGCCCGTGCTACAGCCGGGTCATGACTATTTCCGATAAACGACTACGTCGCCATCTGCTCACAGCAGTACTGATCAAGCTGGTTGTGTTGACAGTGCTGTGGTGGCTGTTCATCAAGGATTCGCGCGTCAGCGTCGACTCGAACACCATCAGCGACAGGTTCGGCGGACCCACCTCGGCTCAAGGGGCAAGCAAGTGATCTCAGAACAACTGGTGGATTTGTCACGGCTGCAATTCGCGGCCACCGCGCTGTACCACTTTCTGTTTGTACCGCTCACCGTGGGCATGGTGTGGCTGCTGGTGATTATGGAAAGCGTTTACGTGATGACTGGCAATGTCATCTGGAAGGACATGACGCGCTTCTGGGGCAAGTTGTTCGGTATCAACTTCGCCTTGGGAGTGACCACCGGCATCACCCTGGAATTTCAGTTCGGCACCAACTGGGCGTACTACTCGCACTACGTCGGTGACATCTTCGGTGCCCCGCTGGCCATTGAAGGATTGATGGCGTTCTTCCTTGAGTCGACCATGATCGGGTTGTTCTTTTTTGGTTGGGACCGCCTCAAGAGACAGCATCACTTGCTGGTGACACTGTTGATGGCGATTGGCACGAACCTGTCGGCGTTGTGGATCCTGATTGCCAATGGGTGGATGCAGAACCCGGTGGGTTCAGAGTTCAGCTACATCACCATGCGCATGGAAATGGTCGATTTCTGGGCGGTGGTTTTCAACCCCGTGGCGCAAGCCAAGTTTGTCCACACCGTTTCGGCAGGCTACGTCACCGGCTCAATGTTCGTGCTGTCGATTTCGAGTTGGTACCTGCTGAAAAATCGTGATGTCGAGTTCGCCAAGCGGAGCTTTCGTGTTGCGGCGGCCTTCGGTCTGGCATCCGTGCTGAGTGTGATCGTGCTCGGGGATGAGTCCGGCTACACGGTGGGCGAAGCACAGCAAACCAAACTGGCCGCAATGGAGGCGATGTGGGAAACCAAGCCCGCGCCAGCCGGCCTTACGCTGGTGGCCAGCATCAACGAAGCCGAGTCCAGAAACAACTGGGAGGTCGAGGTGCCATGGGTAATGGGCCTGATTGGAACACGCTCGGTGAGCAAGCAGATTCCAGGGATTCATGAGATCAAGGAAAAGAACCGCGCTCGAATCCTGCGCGGTATCCCCGCCGTCAATGCACTTGAAGCGCTCAGGGCCAATCGCGGCGATTTGGCCGCACGTCAAGCGTTTGAAGAATACAAAGCTGATCTGGGTTTTGGGCTGTTGCTCAAACGCTATGTCGAAGACGTCAATCAGGCGACACCCGCCATTATAGAAAAGGCGGTGAACGATACCGTACCGCGTGTGACGCCTATGTTTTGGGCGTTCCGGATCATGGTAGGCCTGGGTTTTGCCATGCTGCTGCTCTTCGCGCTCGCCTTCTGGAGCACACTGAAATCGACGTGCTCACGAAGCCGCTGGTTACTCCGTTGGGCGCTGCTCATGCTGCCTGCTCCGTGGATCTCCTGTGAGCTGGGCTGGTTCGTTGCCGAGTATGGTCGTCAGCCCTGGACCATCTACGGCGTACTGCCGACCCATATGAGCGTCTCGACCCTCAGCGTCAACAACCTGTATGGCTCGCTCGCGGGGTTCGTCGTCTTCTACACCGTGCTGCTGGCGGTGGAGATGTTCCTGATGGTCAAGTTCGCCCGCCAAGGGCCCGGCAGCCTGGGCACAGGCCGTTATATCTACGACGCCAAGTTGAAGGAGCTTCACCATGCTTGATTACTTCACCCTCAAGATCATCTGGTGGGCGCTGGTCGGCGTCCTGCTGATAGGTTTCGCCATCATGGACGGTCACGACATGGGCGTCGGCACGTTGCTGCCGTTTGTTGGTCGCAATGACATGGAGCGACGCGTGGTCATCAACACCGTAGGACCGCATTGGGATGGGAATCAGGTCTGGTTCATTACCGCAGGCGGCGCACTGTTCGCCGCATGGCCGGTGGTGTACGCCACCGCGTTCAGCGGATTCTACTGGGCGATGATTCTGGTCCTCTGGGCGCTGTTCTTCCGCCCGGTGGGGTTTGACTACCGCAGCAAGATTCACAACGCCGCTTGGCGCAGCACGTGGGATTGGGGGCTTTTTGTGGGTGGGGCCGTGCCGCCCCTGGTATTCGGGATTGCGTTCGGCAACCTGCTGCAAGGTGTACCGTTTCACTTCAACGACCTTCTGGTATCGACCTATACCGGCAGTTTCTGGCAACTACTGAATCCCTTTGCGCTTCTGACCGGCGTTGTGAGTAGTGCGATGATCACCTTGCAGGGCGGCGCTTATCTGGCGCATCGCACTGAGGGTGTTATCCAGGCCAGGGCCATCAAAGGGGCAGTGGGGGCGGCAATCGTATTGGTGTGCTCGTTCATAGCGGCCGGTATCTGGCTGCAATGGATCGACGGTTATCGCATTACATCGTGGGTGGATACCGCCGGTCTACCCGACATTCTCAACAAGTCCGTGGTGCGCGAACCCGGGGCGTGGATGGCCAACTACGGTCTTTATCCTTTGTTATGGCTGTTGCCCGTTCTGGGATTGGTTGGTGCAGCAGGTGCGGCCATGTTGTTGATGATGCGTCGCACACTGTCGGCGTTTGTGGCCTCATCGCTTGCGGTGATCGCCGTCATCAGTACGGCGGGTGTGTCGATGTTTCCATTCATCATGCCGTCATCAACAGTGCCTGCAGCGAGCCTTACCGTGTGGGACAGCGTCTCCAGTCATTTAAGCCTGGCCATCATGTTCTGGGCCACGTTGATCTTCATGCCACTGATCGTGATTTATACCTCGTGGGCCTATCGGGTCATGCGCGGCAAGGTCACCGTCGCACAGATCAAAGCCAACGAACATTCAGCCTACTAGGCCAGCAAAGGAGTCAAAGACATGTGGTATTTCGCCTGGATGCTGGGAGTGGGCTTTGCGCTGCTACTGGCGATACTGAATGCAATGTGGGGTGAGAACGAAGCAGGTCGCGCCCTGAGTGACAGTGACGAGGAGCCATCATGACGCCGAATGTGGCTAAGGCCGAGGCCTCTTCACAGCTTCATGTGCTGAGTTTGATCATCGCCGTGGTGATCATGCTCGCCTGTACGCTCTATCCCCCTCTGATGGCGGCCCCCGATGGCAAAGCTGACCATGGGCTGGCCACGGCATTGTTCGCGGCCATGAGTGTGGCGTTTGTGAGAGGCGTGGGTTTTATCCCGCGGATGTGGGTCTGGCGGTGGCTGTTTTCAGGCTGGACCTGCAGTGCGGCATTGGCGCTGGCAGGCTGGCTGATGTTCGTGCGGTGAGCGCCGGTTGCGCGTTCAACAAGGCCACATAAGAACGGCTACAGGATTGTTCCTGGGCCGTTCATTTTTTCGTAAAAATTGAAGCACGTCACTATCGGCTATTTGACCAAGGTAATCGGGATAGTGGACAGCTGGATCACCTTGGCCGCGACCGATCCGAGGAAGATGCCTTCCAGAAAGCCACTGCCGTGTGAACCCATGATGATGCTGTCGCACCCCAGGGATTTGGAGTGCGCCACGATTTTGCTGGCCACGTCGCCACGTAGCGTATGGAAGGTGAAGGCGATGCGTTGCTGCTTCAGGAGAGCGATTGCCTTTTGTGCTTCTTCGGCACTCTTGCCATCGTAGTAGCGAGTGAGTTCATCGCTGTCCATGGCTTGTGCAATGCGCGTGGGCAGGAATGACTGCACATTCACCAGATGCACCTCCACACTGCCGCCCAGCAGACCTCCATCCTGGATCAGTCCGATAACGTACTGCACCACCCGTCCCGAATGCTCTGAACCATCGATAGCGACCAATACCTTGTGCATTTTCCGGATCCTCTCTCAGTAACTTGAAACGGCTGGCCGAACACCTTGCCATCCGCAATGCTCAGTGCAGCTTCGGGCTCTGCCCCACCAAGAGCGTAGCACCCTTGGGTTCGGACAATCGGAGCCGAATCTGCTTTTCAGTTTCGATGACCGCAAAAAGCGCGACGCCCACCGCGATAATCAACAGCCCATCCATAAAGGGAATCGCTTGAGTGGCAAACACCTTTTGCAGGGGCGGCGCGTAGGTGATGGCGAACTGAGCGCAGGTGACCGCCGCTACGGTCATCCACACGACTGGGGTACCTCGAACGGCTTTCCAGGTCAGGGACGTGCCGTAAAGATTGCGAATGAAGAACAGGTGGAATATTTCCATCACCACCAGTGTGTTGACGGCGATGGTGCGGGCCAACTCCACCGGGTATCCCCGCTCCAGCGCATAAGTAAAAATGCCGTAGACACCGCACAGAAACAGAATCGACACGAGCACCATATGCCAGATCAAGGCACCGCTGATCAAAGGCTCATTCCTTGAGCGCGGCGGCCTGCGCATGGTGTTTTCTTCGGTCGGTTCGAACGCCAGGGCGATACCCAGTGTTATTGCGGTAATCAGGTTGATCCACAAGATCTGTATGGGTGTCACGGGCAGCGTAAAGCCAAACAGCAACGCGACGACGATGGTCATCGTTTCGCCCGCGTTGGTGGGCAACGTCCAACTCAGCACCTTCTTGATGTTGTCGTAGACAGTCCGGCCTTCGCGCACAGCGGCCACAATGGAGGCGAAGTTGTCATCGGCCAGCACCAGGTCCGCCGCCTCTTTTGCCGCTTCACTGCCTTTGTCACCCATGGCGATGCCGGCGTCGGCGCGTTTGAGCGCTGGCGCATCGTTGACACCATCGCCGGTCATTGCCACGGTCATGCCACTGGACTGCAGCAACATCACCAGTCGCAGCTTATGCTCGGGGCTGGTGCGGGCGAAGATATTCACGTCCTTGAGCGCTTCTTTGAGCGTGCCGTCGTTCATTGCATCCAGCTCGATGCCCGTCAGTACTTTCTCGGGATTCTGCAGGCCGATTTGGGCTCCGATGGCGGCGGCAGTGCCGGAGTGATCCCCTGTGATCATTTTCACCGCGATACCGGCGGCCTGGCATTGCTGGACGGCCTGGATCGTCTCAGGGCGAGGCGGGTCCATCATGCCTGCCATGCCAAGCATGGTCAGCGAACCCTGGACGTCGCCAAACTCCAACACGGTGTGGTCGGATGGCATGGACCGGACCGCAAACGCCAGCACTCGCTGACCTTTACTCGCGATGGCGTTTGCCTGTTTGTGCCAATAGTCAGTATCGAGCGGCTCTGGTGCGCCAGCACTGCCACGCTGCTGTGCGCACATGGCCAGGATCTGTTCCGGCGCACCTTTTACATAGATTGAGGCTTGTCGTTCATGGTTGTGGTGCAGCGTCGCCATGAAACGGTGTTTGGCGTCAAACGGAATGGCATCAGTGCGCGGCCAAGTGTGTCGCTCTTCCTCGCCATTGATTCCGGCCTTGACGGAAAACGCCAGTAGCGCGCCTTCCATGGGGTCACCCTCGACCTTCCATGTGGCTTCGTGCAGCCTCAATACGGCGTCATTGCAGAGTGCGGCGGCACGCCCCAGCTCGGCTAACGTGGGGTGATTCGAGGTGTCGATCAACTGATCGGCGAGGTTCATGTTTCCCGACGGCTGATAACCCGCACCATCGACGGTAAACGTGAGGTCACTGGTGACAACCGACGCAACCATCATTTCGTTGCGGGTGAGGGTGCCTGTCTTGTCGGTGCAAATGACCGATACCGAGCCCAGTGTTTCGATGGCGGGCAAGCGACGCACGATGGCATTACGACGGGCCATCGCGCGAACCCCGACCGCCAGGGTAATGGTCAGTACGGCGGGCAGCCCTTCGGGTATGGCGGCTACCGACATGCCCACCACCACCATGAAAATCTCGTTGAATGCGTAATGGCCGACAAAATGCCCATAAACGAGCAACAGGCCGCCGACGAGCAGAATCAATATCGTCAGCCAGCGCGCGAAGACGTTCATCTGCTGGACCAGTGGAGTCGTCAGTGTCTCGACTTCCGACAGCAGGTTACTGATGCGCCCGATCTCGGCGGCGGTGGCGGTCGCCACGACGACTCCGGTGGCCTGGCCGCAAGTCACGAGGGTTCCGCTGAACGCCATGCAGGCTCGATCACCCAGGGCTGCTCCGATGCGCACAGGTTCCGTGTGCTTTTCCACGGGGGCGGATTCACCTGTCAGGATGGCTTCCTGGATCTGCAGCCTGTTGGCGTGCAGCAAGCGAAGGTCGGCGGGGACTTTATCGCCGGCCTCCAGCAAAACAATATCGCCCGGTACCAACGCCTCGCCCGCGACACTCAAGCGTTCACCGCCACGAATCACCGCCGCGCGCGGCGCCAGCATCTGCCGGATGGCGTCCATCGCTTTTTCTGCCTTGCCTTCCTGGACGTAGCCAATGATTGCATTGGCCAGCACCACCGCCAGAATGACCACCGTGTCCCACAGATGCTGCAGCATTGCCGTAATCGCGGCAGAGCCGAGCAGCACATAAATCAGGATGTTGTGAAACTGCAGCAAGAATCTTAGCCAGGCTGGCCGCCGGGCGGAGGCAGGCAGGCGATTGGGACCGGTGCGCGCCAGACGGGCTTGAACGTCAACCTCGTTCAGCCCGGCGTGTTCATTGGCCTCAAGCCGCTTGAGTACGTGCTCGGTCGGCAGCGTGTGCCAGGCCAGCGTATCCGCGGGAGCCGGTGCTTGCTGGGTTAATGCGCTGTCCTGTCGCTTCATCAAGTCGTGTCCCTATGCCCGCAGAGCCCTGGTTGCATTCGCCACCGGCGGTGATTTTTTTCAGTCGGCCTGCTGCGGGGCAATCACCCACAAGCTGCAGGGCATCTTGTACAGCAGGCCCTCCACGGTGCTGCCGATCAGTTTGTCCAGGGTGCCGTAGCGCACGCGGCCCACGACGATGACGTCGATATCATGGGACGCGGCGTAGCTGGCCAGCACCTTGGCCGGGTCGCCCATGATCATGCGTCGCTGTTCCGGGGCGATGCCGTTGCGTTCGGCCAATTCATCGAAGGCTGCGGCTTGGGATTCATAGAGTTGTCGGGCGAGGGTCGAGGAGAAGAACATCGAGCCACTACCGAAACCATATTCAGAAGCGGTGATGGACGAAAGATCATAGGCATAGATGACGTCCAGCGTTGCATCGCAACTGAGCGCCAGCTTGTTGGCTTCGCTCAGGACTCGGTCGTTGAGGCCTTCGTAGCGCCCGTCCTGATGAAAGGGGTCGATGGCGGCGAGGATTTTGCGCGGACGTGCATGGGCGACCTTGTTGACGAAGTGCAGCGGCACGTCGCACTCGCGCAGCAGATGTACGTCCAGCGGCGTGAACATCAGGCGCGAGAACCAGGATTCAGGGTCCACCGTCTTGATCAGCGCTGCCATCGGCTGTTCCTTGAGGTGAATCAGGATCTCCTGCAGCGGCCGCTCGACCCAGGCCACTTCTGTCGTGACTTCGATGCCGAGGTTGCGCAGCGGCCTGGCCTGTTCTTCCAGCCAGTGCCGATGGCGTTCAATGTAGCCCAGGCGCATTTCTTCCAGCGCCTGCTCGTTGACCAGGCCAGCCGTGGCCAAGCCTTCGAGATAGTCGAACGCGACAATATGCAGCGCGGCGCCTTCGGCCTTGGCCAGGGCGGCTGCCCGGTCGAAGGCTGGACTGTGTTCCATCAGCGGCGAAACGACCAACATCAAGCGCGATTGGGTAGACATGACAAACCTCCCGGGCAAGGACCTATTGGCACCGGGCGACCGTTCGCTCGGCGTGGTATCTGAGTTTCATCATGTCTTCTTCGTGCGGCGACAACTTGATTTGCATCAAACACAGCCGAAAGGGCTGTATCGGTGTCTGCGGTACCGGCCAATAGCGCTTCGTTTGATCCGGGTCAATTTTTCCAGAACCAGCGCGAAGCAGCCTCGGGTTCTACCCTGAACTAAGGTACAACTGGATTCCCCCGTCTTAGAGCCGTCGTCATGACCGAAACCCTGGGCTTTGCCAATGCTGCCGCTGCGCTGGGAATCGGCTTGCTGGTGGGGCTTGAACGCGAGCGGCGTAAAGGCGAGGACGACAGGCGCGACTTCGCCGGCCTGCGGACCTTTGCCATCACTTCATTGCTGGGGTATGTCACGGTTTGGGCCGGCGGACCGTTATTGCTCGGGTTCGTCGTGCTCGCGTTGGGAGCATTGGTCACGACGGCGTATTGGCGAAATCTTGAGAAAGACCCCGGCATCACCAGCGAGGTGGCGTTGTTCGCGGTATTGGTCCTGGGCGCGCTCTGCGTCAGTGCTCCGGCCCTGGCCATCGCGATTGGCGTGGTGATGGTCGGGCTGCTCGCCAGCCGCCAGCCGCTGCACCACTTTGCCCGCAGCCAATTGACCGCGGCCGAACTGCGTGATGGCCTGGTGCTGTTGATCGCGGCGCTGGTCGTGCTACCGCTGGCGCCGGATCGTTTCCTCGGGCCTTACAACGCAATCAACCTGCGCACCATTTGCACCCTGACCGTCATGCTGATGGCGGTGGGGGCGCTGGGGCATGTTGCGGTTCGCACCCTTGGCACCCGCTACGGTTACGCCCTTAGCGCGATTGCCTCGGGGTTCGCCTCCGCGACGGTGACCATTGCGGCCATGGGCAATATCGCCGCAAAGCAGCCGGGCAACCTCAAGGTGTTGAGTGCCGCCGCCGTGTTATCCAACGTGGCGACGCTGGCGCAGATTGCGCTGATCCTCGGCGCAGTGGAACCTGCCCTGTTGCGCTGGATGTGGGGGCCGTTGCTGTGCGGCATGCTGATGACCCTGGCCTACGCCGCAGTGCTGGTGTTTTATCGTCCCAAGATGCAGGTTGATGAGCAGATCAAGGTAGGCGGAGCTTTCAGTCTCAAGCTGGCGTTAATGATGACGCTCATGATGACCGGTATCACCGTCCTGTCCTCGGCGATGCTCGACGGGTTCGGGCAGGCCGGTGTGATCGTGACGGCGATCTTCAGTGGGCTGGCCGACGCCCATTCCTCGACAGCCTCCATCGCTTCTCTGGCCAAGGCCGGGTTGTTGCCCTCCGATGGCATCGCCGTGCCGGTCTTGATGGCGGCGAGCACCAACTCACTGAGCAAATGCGTGGTGGCCTGGCTCAGTGGTGGGCGCGGTTTCGCCGGGTATGTCATTCCCGGGCAGGTCCTGGTGACGCTGGCGTGGTGGGCCGGGCTTATGCTCCCAAGTCTGTAGGGCCTCGCGCTAGCGTCCGGGATTAAAGATAGAGCCGGTGGATGACCTGCCGGGTATCGTCGGGGTCGGTGCGGGTCTCAAACCCCAGGCTATGGGCCAGATCCCGCATCGCAGCATTACTGGCAGCATCGACGGAGTACATCTGGGTGTACCCGTTCTTGCGTGCGACATCGATCAGATGTTCCATCAACAACGTACCGAGCCCCAGGTGTTGCCAAGGATCGGCGACGGTCACGGCGCACTCGCATTCGTGTTCGGTGATCGCGCAATAGCGACTGACACCGATCTCGATCAACTGGCCGTTGTCATGGGCCAGGGCGACGTAGGCCATACGAGTCTTGCAATCGACATCCATCAATTGATCGAGCATGGCTGTGCCGGGCTCATTGATTTGCGCCAAGAAGCGCATGTGTCGCGACTCGGGTGACAGGCGCTTGATGAAATCGTATTCGCGCTGCCGGTCTTCCTCCCTCAGCGGCCTGATCAGTACATGCCGGCCGTCTTTCAGTGCCTGTATCCAGTGCTTGCCACTGATACTGGCATACATGGCAGCGGCGCGTTCGTTATGGTCTCTGACAGTGAGCATGATGCAATCCTCCATCGGATGTGAGCGTGCGGTGAGGCAAAAAGCTGCGCATTCGATAGTGTTCTACGCCGGCTGCGACGATCGATTATGATCTGGATCAGTGCTCGTGTATTCGCTCGTCGATGGTCCGCAGCTTGAATCAGATCAAACCGTTTGTGGCCTTGATGGGCGCACGCTTGCAGCACGGGCGAGCTCTGGGCATGAAGCAAGAGCCTTGTATGACCTTAGCGTCCCTTGTCCTGATATAAATCAAGTCGGGCTCATTCCTTCGTCGCAGAATCAGGCATGGCAAGCCGTTCGATAACGGTTCGGTGGTTTACCTGCCAACCTGTTTTTTGCGGAGGACGTGATGAGCGATTTTCTTGGCGCCGATCAACTGGAAGGTATGGACGCCTACTGGCGAGCGTCCAATTACCTGGCCGTGGGGCAGATCTACCTCAAGGACAACCCCTTGCTGCGCAAGCCGCTGCAACGCAGCGACATCAAGCCACGCCTGCTGGGCCATTGGGGCACGACGCCGGGCCTGAACCTGATTTACGTGCACCTCAATCACCTGATCAAGACCCACGACCTGGACATGATCCTGATCACCGGCCCCGGTCATGGTGGCCCGGCCATCGTTGCCCAGAGTTACCTGGAGGGCAGCTTCACCCAGTGTTATCCCGCAGTGGAGCAGAACGAAAACGGCATGCTGCGTCTGTTCCGGCAGTTCTCCTGGCCTTACGGATTGTCCAGCCATGTCTCGGCACAGATTCCTGGCTCCATCCATGAAGGCGGGGAGTTGGGTTATTCCCTGGCCCATGCCTATGGGGCGGCGTTCGATAACCCGGACCTGATCGTGGCCTGTGTCATCGGTGACGGCGAGGCTGAAACCGGTACGTTGGCGGCGAGCTGGCATTCCAACAAGTTTCTCAACCCCCGGCGTGACGGCGCGGTATTGCCCATTCTGCACCTCAACGGCTTCAAGATTGCCAACCCGACGCTGCTGTCGCGCATCAGTGAAGACGAGCTTTCGGCGCTGCTGTATGGCTACGGCTACGACCCTTATTTTGTCGAAGGCGATGACCCGCACACCGTTCACCAGCAGTTGGCCAGGACCCTGGATGGCATGTTGCTCAAGATCCGCGAAATCCAGCGCACGGCCCGCTCGTCGGGGCGTGCGCCGGAGCGTCAGCTCTGGCCGGTGCTGGTGTTGCGCACGCCCAAGGGCTGGACCGGTCCGAAGTTCGTCGACGGCCAACAGGTCGAAGGCACCTGGCGCTCCCACCAGGTTCCGCTGAGCCATTTCGACCAGCCCATGCATTTGACGCTACTGCAACAATGGCTCGAGAGTTATCGGCCCCAGGAATTGTTCGACGCCAACGGTACGTTACGGCCGCAGATCGCTGCGTTGGCGCCGACCGGCCATCGGCGTCTGGGGGCCAATCCCAACGCCAACGGTGGTTTGCTTCTGAAACCGTTGGAACTGCCCCGGTTTACCGAGTATGCCCTGGCGTTTTCCGAGCCCGGCAGTGTCCAGGCCGAGGCCACCCGCGTGCTGGGCGGTTTTGTGCGCGACGTGATGAAGCTCAACCTCCAGGCCGGTAACTTTCGTTTGTTTGGCCCCGACGAAACGGCCTCCAATCGTCTTGATGCCGTGTACGAAGTCAGTGGCAAGGCCTGGATGGCCGCGCAGGAAAGCGGTGATACAGACCTGGATTGCGAAGGCCGAGTGATGGAGATCCTCAGTGAGCAGGTCTGTGAAGGCTGGCTGGAGGGGTATCTGCTGACCGGCCGTCACGGGTTGTTTTCCTGCTATGAAGCGTTCATTCATATCGTCGATTCGATGTTCAACCAACACGCCAAATGGCTCAAGACCGCCGCCCAGATACCCTGGCGCAGACCGATTGCTTCGCTCAATTACCTGCTCACGTCCCATGTCTGGCGTCAGGATCACAATGGCTTTTCCCATCAGGACCCTGGGTTCATTGATCTGGTGGCGAACAAAAGCGCGGACGTGGTGCGCATCTACCTTCCGCCGGACGCCAATTGCCTGTTGTCTATTGCCAGTCACTGCCTCAAGAGTCGCGATTACATCAATGTGATCGTGGCCGGCAAGCAACCGGAGTGGCAATGGCTGGATATCGATTCGGCCATCCGGCACTGCTCGATCGGCATCGGTCGCTGGGCTTTCGCCTGCAAGGACGATGAAGACCCCGACGTGGTGATGGCCTGCGCCGGTGACGTGCCGACCCTGGAAACCCTGGCGGCTGTCACGCTGCTGCGTGAGTACGTTCCCGACCTGCGCGTGCGGGTCGTAAACGTTGTTGACCTGATGGCCCTGCAACCGCCGCAACAGCATGCCCATGGGTTGCCTGACGCCGAGTTCGATGGGTTGTTTACCGTGGATAAGCCGGTGATTTTCGCCTTTCACGGTTACCCGTCGCTGATCCACCGGCTGGTCTACAAACGGCATAATCACGACAACTTCCACGTACGCGGTTTCATGGAAGAGGGCGCCACCACCACGCCGTTCGACATGGCGGTCATCAACCACCTGGACCGCTACCAACTGGCCCTCGATGTCATCCAGCGCGTGCCACGGTTGCAGCCACTGGTGGCGCGCGCCCGGGATCGTTACTGGGCAACCCTGGAGAAACATCAGCTGTACCTCATCGAGCATGGCCAGGACCTGCCCGAAGTCTTGGACTGGCGCTGGACGCCGACGCCGCAATAACCGCAACACGCCCGCGGCATCGACGCTGCGTCGCTTCGCCGGGATACCGCGACAAAGTGGAATTCTGAACGATTGCCATCGAGCGCAATGTCGCTCACCTAAGAAAGTAGATGATCCCGTGGCGAGGGAGCTTGCTCCCGCTTGAGTGCGCAGCACTCACAAAAAAGGGCCTGCTGCGCAGTCCAGCGGGAGCAAGCTCCCTCGCCACAGGTTCATTGCATTCAGCTTGAAATAAACCCAGCTACAAAAATAAGCCCTCGTCGGTGGCCGGTGAGGGGCTGGGTATCCAGCTTTCAGTCAGCCTTGATCGGCACGACTTTTTCCGCCTTCAGTGCTTCAGGCTCTTTCGGCAGAGTCAGCGTCAGCACGCCCTTGCTGAACTGGGCTTCGATCTTGTCGCTATCGACGCCCTTTGGAAGGTTGAACACCCTTTCGAAGGAGCCGTAATGGCGTTCGGACAGGTGATAACCCTTTTTCTTTTCCTCCTTGGTTTCTTTTTTCTCCCCCTTGATGATCAGGTTGCCGTTGGCCAGGCGGATTTCGATGTCCTTCTGGTCCATGCCGGGCAGTTCTGCGGTGATTTCAAAGCTTTTTTCCTTCTCGCTGATGTCCACGGCCGGCAGGCTGGTGGCGAACTCGCGGCGCCAGAAGGGCTCGACATCGAACAGCCCGCGACTGAAGGGAGAAAGCCCTGTGCCTCGGTTGAAATCATCGAACAGGTGATCCACCTGCTGACGGAGTTTTTCCAGCGGATGCCAGGGATCCGCCTTGGCGGGTTGCTGTGTTTTGTTATCGGTACTGACCGGCATTTTTTTCACTGAATTGGACATTTGATCTTCCTCTTTGGTGATGTCCGGACCGCCTCTGGCGCCATTGCCAGGGGCAGACCCGGACGGATCAATGCACGCTTGCAAGCTTTACAACGACAGTTGGCCGGACCAGAGCATCCAACCGGCTGAGTTTTCTGAGACGAGAGTTTCGATCACCTTCGTTGACGCAAAAGGATCGAATGCTGGCTATTAATCTTGGCGTGAAGGCGTTGTGGGGTATTGACTTAGATCAGAGTTGAGGCAGGGCAGGGACGCGATTGTTGTCACTGCTCAGTGTGACGATGGCAACCGGTGACCTTTTGCTTGAGACCGGGCAGGTCGAGAATCGTCACATTGCGTCCACGCATATCCACCAGGTCCTCCTGACGTAGGTGGGCGATGCTTCGACAGATGGTTTCCAGGCGCAAGCCCAGGTAGGAGCCGATGGCTTTGCGACCCATGCGCAACACAAAATTCTTGGAGGAATAGCCGCGCATGTTAAGCCGTTGTGACAGGTTCAAGATGAATGCCGCCAGGCGTTCATCGGCATTCATGTTGCCCAGCAATAGCAACATGTCGTGGTCGCGTACGATCTCCTGGCTAAGGAGTTTATTGAGGTTGTGCTGCAACGATGGCAAGTCGTGGGCAAGTTTCTCCAATAGGCTGAACGGCAGCGGGCAGACTTCGCTGTCTTCCAGGGCTATCGCATTACAGGCGTAATGATCGTTACTGATAGCGTCCAAGCCGAGCATTTCGCCTTGCATCTGGAACCCGGTGACCTGTTCGCGACCGTCCACCGACAAGATGCTGGTCTTGAAGAAGCCCAGCCGCACCGCATACAACGAGCGCAACGGATCGCCGGTGCGGTAAAGCACCGTCCCCTTTTTGACCTTCACCCGCTGGGCGATCAGGGTATCGAGACGCTCGACTTCACCGCACGTCAGCCCAATGGGCAGGCACAGTTCAAGCACGCTGCAACTGGAGCAAACGGATTTGAGGGTATGCACGCGCAACAGCTGGGAATTGGACTCCGCCATAGTGAAACCTCCTTTTGAAGCAATGTTAGAGGTTAAACGCGGTGAGCCTGTTTGATGAGTACCGACTGTCTATTGGCGCGCGGCTAGAGAAAAACCGCAGGGATAATGATTCGTCGCTTAGCGCGCATTTGAAAATGGGCATAAGAGAGGTCGCGCTTCAGAATCCTCGACCCGCACCGACTCAGGTGGTATTGCTACAGTTCCTTGCAGCTGCGGGGATGTACTACTACTGGCACGGAAATCGATCATGACGAAAGGCTCTTCCTTCCAATCGCTCGGCTGTGCCGAGTGCCGCAACCATGAGGCGTTGGGGTTCGATTTCACCATGGCCTTCCAGCCAATTTTCAACGTCCGAACGCGCGCGGCGTTTGCTTATGAGGCGCTGGTCAGAGGCCTCAATGGCGAGTCGGCGGGGTACATCCTGGGGCTGGTGAACGACAGCAATCGCTACCGATTCGACCAGGCTTGCCGGGTGAAGGCCATCGAAGAAGCCGCGAGGCTGGGCATCCTGGATATTCCGGACTGCTTGCTGAGTATCAATTTCCTGCCCAACGCCGTGTACCGGCCCGAAACCTGTATCAGGGCAACATTGGAAGCGGCGCGCCTGACCAATTTTCCGCCGGAAAGGCTCATGTTCGAAGTGACTGAAGGCGAGAGAGTGGACGACCCGGATCATCTCAAGTCTATTTTCGTGGAATACGAGCGCCAAGGTTTCACCACCGCCATCGACGATTTTGGTTCTGGCTATTCGGGCCTCAACCTGCTGGCCATGTTCCAGCCGCAGGTGCTGAAGATTGATATGGCGCTGACCCGAGGCATTGATCAAGACTCGGTCAAGCAGGCGATCGTCGAAGGCATCATCCTGGTCGCCGGACGCTTGGGGATTCTGGTCATCGCCGAAGGTATCGAGACCCCTGAAGAAAGCTCGACGCTTTTAGGCATGGGTATTGATCTGATGCAGGGGTATTTGTACGCGCGGCCTGAGGTCGGTCGCCTTGCGGTGGGTAGCTTTGACTAGAAATCATGGGGTTGTCGGTGAAAGTGATTTCACTTTGTGCGTTTCAGTCATGACATGGGCCGGCGGCACAAGCGCTTTTATCAGGGACAGTGGACGTCAGAATAATACGAACAGCCATCACCACACCCACAAGCACACCCGCAAGACCTGCTGCCTCTGGAAGTGTTGGCAGTCGGTGATGAAACAACAAGCCCAGTAGCGTGGCGAATAGCGACTCCAGGGATATCAGCTGCCCGGAAAGCACCATGGGCAGGCGACGGGACGCTGCGTTCCACGCCCAGGCCCCGACGACCGACGACATCAGGGCGATAGCTAAACCCCAGGCGTACAGATGTCCCGCCAGGGAAATTCCGAAGCCCAGGCTTGGTAGCTTGAGGAGATCAAGTGCGTGCACCGCCGGCAAAAGACATAACGCTCCTATCCCAGCACCGACCATCATCAGACCGGTCCAGGCACCTGATGTCTCGGCCGGGAGATTGTCCAGGGCGCCCTGGTTCAACCAACTGAACACGAGCCACAAGAGTACGGCACCGATCGAGAAAATTACGCCTGTCAGCCACGAACCATGGTCGTTCAGGGGCTGATGGATGCTGCTGATGTTCGACAGCAATAGCCCGCCCGTTAAAAAAACCAGCGGTATCGCCAGCCTTCGCCATTGAAGGGTTTTGTTCGTGGCATTGCCGAGCAGGGCCTGCAAGACCGGCACCATGCCAATAAACGCCGGCGTCAGCACCGGCCCGGCAAAGATGACGCCTGCGGCAATACAGCTGCTGTAACCCAGGTATCCGATGACACCCAGGCTTGCACCAAGCACCTGCTGATCGCCGCGCAAGAGCCGAAGCTGGGCTCGACAGAACATCATGACACCCACGCCCAGCGCACCGGCAATCAAAAACCGTATGACCATCAAGTCGTAGATCGTGTAGTCACCCGTGACGTAAGGCGCAATGAAATTCAACGCCCAGCTCAGCGTAGCGACGACGGCAAGGCTGACTCCGGCGAGGGTGTTCGAGTGAGGGGTGGGCATTCATTTACATCCATAAGGCATTCAACCTATGTTGCCGAGTGTCGCGGCTATGCTACAAACGAGTTCTCGGCCCTGGATGCATTACCCCTGATTATGAATACCCTTGGAAAGTCATTGCCGCCGCTGGCCAGTCTGCTGCCCTTCGAAGCGGCTGCGCGGTTGGAGAGTTTCTCCAAAGCCGCCGAGGAACTGCACATCACCCAAGCGGCGGTCAGTAGGCAGATCCGAGGGCTTGAAGAGGATTTGGGACTGAAGCTTTTCTGCCGCCGTAACCGCGCTGTCTTCCTGACACAGGAAGGGCGCGAGTTAGGCCGTGTGGTGAGCACGGCGTTGCAAAGTATCAGCGACAGCGCCGTCACCCTTCGCCAATCGCCGGCTAAAAACCGCGTCGTGTTGCTGTGCCAATTGTGCGAAGCGTTCTACTGGCCGCGCCTTTCGACCTTTCACCAGCGCTACCCGGAAATCGAGATCCAGGTGGCTACATCCACCAGGCCCTTGACTGAGTTCAGGGAGCATTTCGACGTGGCGCTCCAAAGCACGGGGCGGCCCAGCGGTGCGCATATCCTGGCGTTTACTGCGGCTGATGAAGTGTTTCCTGTGTGCAGTCCGCATTACTTGCGTACCCCCAAGCGGCTGCCAGTCAGTGCCCTGCAATCCCACACCCTGCTGCACTATCGCGCCACGCCACCGCACTGGATGCAGTGGGATGGCTGGCTACAGGCGTTTGGGCAGCCATTGGATGGCGCTTCCCAGGGCAGGGTGTTCGATAGCTACCCGTTGATGCTTCAGGCGGCAGTCGAGGGGCATGGCATTGCGCTGGGGTGGGAACGAACCGCCGCAAGGCTCATTGAAAGCGGCGCCTTAGTGAGACCTTGCGCAGAAAGTGTCCCCTTGCCGGACGCAATCTCTGTTTTCAGGCGGCCGGGTGGGGAAGGTCGGGTCGAGGTGAGTGCGCTGATCGATTGGCTTGAAAATGAATTGCGAGTTGATAGCTGAAGGCGCGTTCGACTGTCCTTTTTTGCCAATCGTTATTCAATCTGTGAAGTGGCCGCCTCTGCAGTAATGGCAGCCCGGACGCTGGGGCGCGCCTCGATTCGCGCCATGAATGCCGTCAGCACGGGCCAGTTTTCGATATCGATATTGAAGAACGGCAACCATTTGAGAACAGTGAACAAGTAACCGTCGGCCAGGCCAAAGGTGCCCATCAGGTAGTCTTGCTTCTCAAGGGCCAGGGTCAGGTAGTCAAAGCGCTTGAACAGTTTTTGTTTGAAGATTGTCTTGGTCGACTCCGGTATATCGGCGTTGAACAGTGGCGCACAACCGCTGTGAATCTCCGTCGAAATGAAGTTCAGCCACTCCTGGAGACGAACCCGTTCCCAGGTGCCATGGGCCGGCGCCAATGCGTTACCTGGGACAAGATCGGCCAGGTACTGAACGATGGCAGGCCCCTCGGTCAGCACCTTGCCGTTGTCCAGCATCAAGGCGGCGACGTAGCCTTTGGGGTTGATGTCCAGGAAGTTCAGCCCGTCAGCGGTTCGCTTGGTCTGGTTGTTGACCCGGACCAATTCAAAGGCGATGCCCAGTTCTCGTAGCACGATGTGTGGGGACAATGAACAGGTCATGGGGGCAAAGTACAGTTTCATGGGGCTCCTTGGATCTCGATGCATTTCCGATGGCGGACCGTTGTTTGGTTGCGGCGCTAGAATCCGTCAGAGCGGGTGACTTTCGCAAAGGACTTATTGAGTGCTAGCGTATGACAAAATCTCATGAGTGCCGCGAAGTCATATGGCTGCCAGAATCCCTTCCCTTAATGGTTTGAAAGCGTTCGAGTCGGCTGCTCGACACATGAGTTTTACCAAGGCCGCCGAGGAGTTGAATGTCACGCAAACAGCCATCAGCCATCAAATTCGCCGGCTCGAAGATGAGCTGGGCGTTCGGCTGTTCTTGCGACTCAAGGACGGCCTGGCCCTGACAAGTGAAGGCCAGGCATATGTGCCCGGAATACGCTCGGCCTTCCATGAGATTTGGTATGCCACTGAACAGCTGCTGGAAACCTGCAATAACAGCATATTGACGATCAGTACCCTGGTTTCTTTTGCCTCCAAATGGTTGTTGCCTCGACTGGCGTCTTTCCAGGAGGCATTTCCCGGTATTGACGTGCGCGTGACGGCGTCCACCGAATTGGTGGACTTGCGTAAGGGGGGAGTTGACGCGGCGATTCGTTACGGTTTTGGCGACTGGAAGGGTTTGCGCGCTGATTGGTTAATGTCCGATGACATTTTTCCCGTGTGCAGCCCCAGGTTATTGGAAGGTCCCAGCGCGTTGAAAAACCCGGCTGATTTGGCCAGTCAAACATTGCTTCAGGTCAGTGGCATGACCAGTAACGACTGGAGCGATTGGTTGAGTGCCGCAGGACAACCGAAACAATTGGCCGAAGGCTCACGGCTGACGTTTGACCTTGCCATGATGGCCGTACAGGCTGCCGTCGACGGTTTGGGTGTCTGCATTGGACGCTCGAGCTACGTCGATGATGATCTGAAAGCGGGACGGTTGGTGGCACCGTTTAACCTGAGCTTGCAATCTGATCTCGGCTTCTATCTCGTGACGCCGCTTGAACTGGCCCACTCGAAAAAAGTGGAGGCGTTCAGAACCTGGTTGATGGATCTGGTGAATCACTCGGACACACCAACATCAATGAAGTGCTAGGCCGATTCGAGTGAACCTGCCTCTCGCCGCTGAACCTGCCGGGCTTCCGTGCGCACGACAATCCAGATTCCGACGCCGGATACCGCCATGCCCGCTGCCATTTGCCATGACAGCGGTTCGTTGAACATGGCCCACGCCCAGAGCATCGTAATGGGCGGGCTGAGGTACAAGACGCTGGCGACTCGGGTGGCTGTCGTGCGACGCAGGCACAGCCAATAGAGTCCATATCCGCCGATCGTGGACAATCCCGCCGTCCACAAGACGCTCAATGCAAAACCGCTACTGGGTATCGGTGCCAGGCTGCCCTGGCTTCCCTCGATCAGGGCGAACGCGAAGCCTGACACGCAGCATTGCAGCCACAGGTTGGGCAGCAGGCCCAGGGATTGCGCGGGTGGCAGATACTTTTGCCACAGTGTCGCGACGGCGAGCGAAAGCATCCCCAGCAACGGCAGGCCATAGGCCCACAAAGGCGCGTCGCCCCACGCCAGCGCGCCATGGGTCACCCATGCAACACCGAGCAGGCCGATGACCAATCCTGCCCAGATCTGCCAGGCCAAGCGTTGCCCAAGTACACCTGCCGCCAACAGTGCCAGGCCCATCGGCAGCAGGTCAGCGAAAAGCGCGGCAAGGCCGGCGGGCACTCCCAGGGCGATGCCTTGGGTGATCCCCGCCAAGTAGCCAGCCATCGCCAGGAGGCCGATGCCGGCATTTTTCAGCAGTACCGAAAACGACGTGCGCCGCAGTTGCTTGGCCACGAAGGGAAACAGCACGAGCGTGACCACGACGCAGCGCCAGAACACCACCAGCATCGCGGGCGCGTAATCGAGGGAGAACCGCGCGCCGATGAATCCGGAGCTCCAGGTCAGCAGCAATGCGGCCTCAAGCAAGGGCAGTGCAATGACCGGGCACCAGCGAGGGCGAGCGAGGGAAGGGCAGGAAATCGATTTGGTCGGATTCATGACCCCAGACTACGAAAGCCGCGTAATCTAATAAATCAAAATTGATTGCATCACTCATTCACGAAGACTGAATCATGACGGCCATCCTCGATATCGACCTGATCCGTACTTTTCATGCCGTGGCGCGAATCGGAAAATTCAGTGCGGCGGCAGAACAGCTGCACAAAAGCCCGGCGGCGGTGAGCGTGCACATCCAGCGGCTGGAAGCGGTGGCCGGCGGACGTTTGCTCAACCGCGATAATCAGTCGGTTTCCCTGACCGCCCTCGGCAAACGCTTGCTCGTGTCGACGATGGAGCTGCTGAGCACCCATGATCGGGTGCTGGCCGATCTGCACGGAACCCGTCTGGCGGGACGCATCACCTTGGGGGTGCCGGATGAATACGCCGACCATGTCATCCGCGACATCCTCCCGACCTTCGCGGCCGCGTGGCCAAACGTGGTGCTGGAGCTCAAGACCGCGCCAAGCTATGCGCTGCGTGACCTGGTCCAGTGCGGGAAACTCCAGGCAGCGATCATTGCCCAGCCCAAGGACGCGCCCGATGCCGGGGCGCAAGTGCTGGTGTCCACCACGCCCGTCTGGGTTGGGCCGATCAATACATCGGTGGCTTCGATGGACCCCTTGCCGCTGGCTGTGCATGCGGCGCAGTGTCCTTATCGACAAGCGATGATGGCGTCGCTGAGGCACAGCGGCCGCCGCACCCGCATCGTCCTGGAAAGCCCTTCCACGCAAGCCGTCAAGGCTTGCGTGGAGGCGGGCCTGGCGATCAGCCTGATAGACCGCGCGCGGGTGACGGACCACATGCAGATCCTCGAAGACCTGCCCGTCATTGCAGAGCACGAGGTGGTGTTCATGCGCTCCCAAGCGTCACACGCCGATGAAGCGGTGAACCTGCTTTCCCGTGCGATGCAACAGTATTTTCGCCTGTAGCCAGGGTCAGAATGGTCCTGGCTTGGTGACGTGGAACAGTTGCAGCGACACGAAACCCTTACCGCCGAATCGGTGAATGAGGTGCACATAAGATTGCTACAGGTGCCGGTCAACAGCCCTGTTGTGGTGATCGAGCGTCTGGCGAGGGATTACGCCGCCGGCACCTCCCTGGAGTGGCGATGCTCTCGCGGGCATGCCGAGCACTTCCGCTACAGCGTGGAAGTTCGCTGACGCGGCCCGGCTAGGGGCGTTCAGCGGCGAGTCGGTCGCCGCTGGCCTCTTTAGTTCGCCGGTGCCGGCGGTTCGACCGCAGACATTGAGGCAATGGCGTTCACGATATGAGGAAGTGGACCGATATGCCCACCTGTTCCTTGAGGTGTCCCCGTCCGAATTAATAGCTCCCTCATGTGTCTTGGCGTTATTACCGTGCTCGTCCTTTTAAACCATGACTGCACCGCAATGGCGGCTGCTCCTACAACGGCAGTGGCCGCAGAGGTTGCTGCAAAAAGTGAGGTATAAGTCTTCGTAGGCCCCTCATTAAAAAGATCACCAATGCCGCAAGTAGCTATATACCCGTCACCCCACCCCTGTAAATGTATCGGGCTGCCATATGTAGAAAAAACGAAGCGATTACGGCCGGTCCGTGTCCCGGCGCCGACGAGAATACTCCCATTGTCCCCACGGCTTCTATATTCCTCATAAAACGGATGATCTAAATCTTCACTGCCATTGCCGGCGGCGGCGATAACGATGATTCCAGCATCAGTGGCCTGTTTTGTTATGTCCCAAACAGCCCTATTGAAATCAGCGGGTACCAATTTGCCCTCACGACCACCCGTTTGCATTTCATATATAAACACGTCTCCGGCTCTTAAGTGTTTCAAACCTTCAGCAATACCGCCAACACGGCCAAGAGGACCCTGTGAAATCCCGTAAAATACATCAACATCATAGGCAACGCCCAGAATGCCGAATCCATTGTTTCTAGCAAAGACGACACCAGCAACTGCAGTCCCGTGGTCATTGGTATTCTCACCGGGCATGGGAACAAGCTCAATAAAATTAGCGCCTTCCAGATCTTCATGATCGTAAGCAAAATGGCCGTTTTCGATATCGGCACATCTAATGCCTCGCCCTGTAGCCTCAAATAATCGCCAGGCATTCATGGCATCAATGCCAATAGCATCTGATCCCAAATCACCTTGGAGATAATCTTGTCGATCAACGAAATTTGGAGTTGTACTCGTGGAGGCTGCTGACATACATTCGCCTGGCGGCGTCGGAGCAGGCACGACTGGATCAAGCTCAGGCTCGACTGGCTCGATCTCAACATACTCTACAATATCCATATCCCTCAGCGTCGTTGCGAGGCGCTGCAATTCTTCAAATGACATGGAGGGTGCGCTTTTGATATAAACGAGTCCCTTGTATTGAGAGAAGTCAATACTATTTTCTTCGTTCTTTATTTCGCCCGTCTCTGCCAGCTCCGGAATGGCATGGCGATATTCTAAATGAGATAAAAAACTCGCATCCTTTTCCAGTTTTTCTGCTTCATGAAAGAAAATCTTTCCATTAATTACATTGAAAATACTGTCTGGGGTGAACTTCACAAGCAAATTATAGCGTTCATTCATCACGCACCTCCATGGAGCATCCTGAGAATTACTTGCTATGCAAACTGCAGCCAGGGCTGGGTATGTCCAGCTTCAGCCCGCCTTCTGGTCCCACTGCAGTAGCGCTCTCGACTGCTTGCTCGTTATCGTCATTTAATTCCTTAGGGAGCTCGGATCATTGCTGATTTTGAGAATAGTAGAAGTTTGTCTGCTGTCACGCGCCGCAAACCTAAAAGCGTTGGCAGCCCGGATGTTGGGGCATGCTTTGATCCGAGCACTGGCCAGGGCCCAATGCGTTGAAAACCCCGCTGATTTAGCCAATGTGGCAACGTCACAACGGCCCCAGCTTGAGCGGGTACTGGATGACGATGTACAACCTGTCGATGTCATCGCCGGCCTGGGCGCTGTTGGCGCGGTGGGTGACATGGGACAGTTGCAGCGACAGGTCCTTGGCCGGGCCAGACTGCACGGTGTAATGCAGATCCAGGTCGCGCTCCCAATGGCGTCCGCCATCGCCTTGTAGTGGGCTGTAAGTGCCAGTGTCGGTATCGAATGGGTTGTAGGCACCGCCTTGTGGGGCATGGCTGCCGTCGATCCCGCGTCCAGTCACATAGCGCGCCATGAAGCTCAGGCCGGGAATGCCCAAGGTGCCCAGGTCGAGGTCGTAGCGCGCTTGCCATGAGCGCTCGCCCGGGCCGTTGAAGTCGGCATATTTGATCGAGTTGGCCAGGTAGATGGAATCGCCGCCGACGAAATCGAAGGGCGTGTCGCCGTTGATTTTCTGATAGGCGAGGGTGAACGCCTGGGCATTGAGCCGGTATTTGCCACTCAGGCTATAGGCAGTGGTGTCGATGACCCCGGCGGAGGCCTTGCCCTGGTCGCGGGTGTGGTACAGGTTGCCGTCGAGGAACAGGTCGCCAAGGGTGGTATGCAGGTTGGCGTAGTACTGGCGCCAGGTATCGCTCAGTTCGCTGGCATAGAGCGCGCCGCCCAGGGCTTGGCCGGTGAACAGGTCGGCGCCAATGAAGTCGATGGCGCCGTTGCGCGTTGTGGCCCCGTAACCGGAAAAGTCACCCTTGCCGGTCGAGGCGTCCTGATTCTTGAACGCACTGAAGTGGCCCGCCTGTAAATCGACGCCGTCGAACTCTCGGCTGGAGAGCAGCAGGCCGCTGGCGTATTCCGGTTGCAGGCGCTTGTCTGCGGTATCGAATACCGGACTCTCCACAGTCATTTCGCCGACCGCCAAGGTGGTCCGTGAGGCCTTGAGTTTCAGCGCGCCGCCAGCGCTGGAGTAGCCATCTTCGCTTTGCCCATCATCATTCAACGGCAATAAGCCCGTCCCTGAGTGCCCCTTGCCGCCGTCCAGCTTCAACCCCAGGAAACCGTGGGCATCGATGCCTACGCCGATTGTGCCGGGCGTGAAGCCGGACTCGAACGAGGCGATGAAACCTTGGGCCCATTCCTGTTTGTAGCTTTTGCCCGCCGGTGTCGGTGAGCGATAGTCATTGTTGAGGTAGAAGTTGCGGCTGAGTACTTCAAGCGTTGCGCCCTCGAGCAAACCAGGCGTGTTTTGGGCGGTTTCTGCCGCCACTGCCGGTGCGGTGCTGCCGGTGAGTACGACAAGTAGCCAAAGGGGATTCAGCGAGGGTGATAGTTGTCCCGGGGTGGTGAGGTGTTTTGTCGCAAACGGCATGCTTCAGTTTCCGCGTGTGATGTGACGGGAACGAGTGCGATGCATGGGCCATGGCAACATTCCGTCTCAGTGAGATATGCACTGGCGCACCGCACGGTGGGCGCAGTTTCCCGCTTTGGAAAACAGGTTTGAACAGGGCTTCATTCTTGATGGCGGGGGGCGGACGTGCGAGTTAAACGTTGTTAATTACGCTCATACGTTGAGGCGGGCGGTAGTCTGATAGAACGGTGTGGACATCGGGGCTTGGAGGAGTAGCCTGAGTCGATCTGTAAACGGCTCCATCAGTTCTGGCGCGAGGCCAAGGAGTTCACTACATGATTGATCTGACATCCTGGAATCTGACGATTCCAGAAGGGACCCCTGCGAAGGTGATTGAAACTCCACGCTTGGTGGATGGCTACTCCGACAAGTATTTTCGGTCCGGCAAGAGCTTGTTTTTTTGGGCGCCGGTGACTGGCTCGACGACTTCAAAGTCCGAGTTCCCGCGCAGTGAGCTTCGGGAGACGTTCAGGGACGGGCGGCTGCGCAACTGGACCTACACCGAGGCAGAACATCGGCTTTCAGCCAGTCTGATCGTCAATCAGATGCCTTCCGAGGGCCGGATTGTCATCGGGCAGATCCATATCTATCAAGGCAAGGGCCCGTTGCTCAAGGTTGAATACCTTTACGATCCACCAAAGAAAACCGGCAGGGTGGTGGTTAACTATCGGCTCAAGCCCAACAGTGCAGACACGACTGTTGTCCTTGCCGACGGCGTGGAGCTGAAAAAGAAATTATCCTACGAAGTGCGCTTGAGCCCGGCCGGCTATTTGAAGGTCAGTGCCCAGGGGAATCAATGGGGCAAGCAACTGAGTTCCAGCTGGAAGAACAAGAAACTGTACTTCAAGGCGGGCGCGTACGCCCTGGACAATACCGGCTATAAAAGCGAAGGCGCCCAAGTCACCTTCACCCGGTTGGAGGTCGGCCATCGGGCGCGCTGAGTCGATGGGGAGCTTGCCCAATATCGGCAAGCTCCAGAACTGAGCCCGGGATTTATATCCCGTCAGTTGACAGTGGCGGCGTACGAGGCGGAATCAACCGTTTGGAGCCGATCGACTCATACGCCGAAGCCAGGCGCAACAGCGTCGAGTCGTCATAGGCGCGGCCGGCAAAGGTCAGTCCGACGGGCATGCCGATGTCTGCCATGACGCCCATCGGCACCGTCACAGTGGGGACGCCCAGGTGCCGGATGGCGAGGTTGCCATTGGCGACCCATACCCCATTGCTCCAGGCGATGTCGGCAGACGCTGGATTGACATCGGCATCCGCCGGCCCGACGTCGGCGACGGTGGGGAAAATCACCGCATCGAGGCCAAGCCGGTCCATCCAGTCTTCAAGATCAATTCGACGTGTCTGCTCAAGGCCGCGCAGGCCGTCAGGCAGGGTGGGGATCTGGTCCCAAGGCGTGATGCCACGCTCGGCCATCTTCACGTACTCATCCATGCCGGCGGCGAGATCGTCCTCGCGGTTGGGCAAGGTGCCGGGGTCGTGGGGGAAGATCTTCGGGCCGTCGACGTCGGCCAGGCGATTCAATGCTGGATCGCCGTTGGCCCGCAGGAAATCATCGAACGCCCAGGCCGACAGGTCCCACAGTTCATGGTGCAGGAACTCTTTGGAAACCAGGCCACGCGTGAATACTGTGGGGGCGCCAGGGCGATCACCTTCACAGTTGGACACCAGCGGGAAATCCACCTCGACCACTTCGGCACCACAGGCTTCCAGGGCCTTGCGAGCTTGTGCCCAGAGGGCGATCACCGAGGCGCGGGTGACGATTCGCTGCCCCGTCGGACCGCCGATGCCGGGAGCATCCGCCGTACCGGCGTCAGGATCGGCATTGATGTACATGCGGGGGACACCGAACCGAATGCCGGCAAGTGCAGCAGGGCTGGCAGCCAGGCTTGGATACGAGACGGGACGCACCGACTCGACACTGGGAATGGACACCCAGGGTTGCAGGCGCCACAGATCTCCCCGCGTGTCGGGATCTTGCGCCACTACCACGTCCAGCACTTCGAGCAGGTCAGCCATGGTCCTGGCATAGGGCACGACAACGTCCATTGTCGGGGTCAACGGCCAGTTGCCACGCACCGAGATCACACCGCGCGAAGGCGTGTAGGCGCACAGACCGTTGTTCGATGCCGGGCCGCGTCCGCTCGACCAGGTTTCTTCCGCCAGGCCGAACGCCGCGAAACTGGCCGCGGTGGCGGTACCTGCACCGTTCGAGGAACCGGAGGCAAACGGGGCGGTGAGGTAGTCGCCGTTGTACGGACTCTCCGCCCGGCCATAGACCCCGCGCTGCATACCGCCATTGGCCATGGGCGGCATATTGGTCTTGCCCAGGCAGATCGCCCCGGCGGCGCGCAGCCGCTCGATGGTGAACGCATCACGGTAGGCAACCAGATCCTTGAACGCCGGACTTCCGGAAGCGGCGGTGAGGCCCTTCACCAGATAACTGTCCTTGGCGGTATAGGGAATGCCGTCGAGCGGCCCCAGCGTCTGGCCGCTGGCTCGACGGGCATCGGACGCCTGTGCTTCCTGCAGCGCCTCGGGGTTGCGAACCACCACCGCGTTGAGGGCGGTGGGCGTGTCGGGGCCATCATAGGCCTCGATCCGGGCGAGGTAGGCTTGGACCAGCTCTACCGCAGTGGTCTGGCCGGACTCGAGGGCCGCACGCAGTTGGGCAATGGAGACTTCGGTGATTTCGATCATGCTATTACCGTCGCGGCAGAGGGATGACAGTGCAGCCGTCCAAAAATCAGATCCTGACATCACAAGATGGATATTTATCGGCTTTCGTTCAATGTACTACGCCTGCAGTCTGAGGGTCTATCCGGGTACCGCGTTGAAATGGATTCTTCACCATTCGTCAACGAGACACCCCGGTATTCTTGACAACCATCGAACCTCGGCAAATACTCGCCACCAATATTCATACATATGACTAGATAACAAGGTGAATAAAGTCGATGAAATCCCTCTCCAGCGATGCTCGCCTGCCGCTTTACCAACGTTTACGGGACCAATTGGCCGAACAGATCGCCAATAATCGCTGGCGTCCGGGTGAGGCGATTCCCACCGAGGCCGCACTGTCGGCGGAATACCAACTGTCTACTGGCACCGTGCGCAAGGCCATCGATGCGTTGGTCAGCGAAGGCGTCCTGGAGCGTCAGCAAGGCCGTGGCACTTTCATTCGCCGGCCGCAGTTTCAATCCTCACTGTTCCGCTTCTTCCGCTTTCAAACCGCCGCGGGTGAGCGCCGGGTGCCGGAGAGCCGCATCTTGTCCATCGAGCCCGTGCCTGCGCCCTCGGCGGTGGCCCAGGCGTTGGGGCTGTCGCTCGACGCCCCGGTGATTCGCATCGTTCGGGTCCGTCTGCTGGACGTGAAGCCGGTGCTCGCCGAAGAAATCTGGTTGCCGCGCAGTCGGTTTCAACCTTTGCTCGAGATCGACCTGAGCCAAAAAGGGCCATTGCTCTATCCCATCTACGAAGAAACTTGCGGCCAGGTGGTCGCTTATGCCGAAGAAACCCTTACCGCTGAGTCGGTGAATGAGGTGCACGCGCGATTGCTCCATGTACCGGTCAACAGCCCGGTGGTGGTGATCGAACGTCTGGCGCGGGACTACGCCGGCAATCCACTGGAGTGGCGTCGCTCTCGCGGGCATGCCGAGCATTTCCGCTACAGCGTGGAAATCCGTTGATCCCGCCGCACTAGCGGGGGCGCTCAGCGGCGAGTCGGTCGTCGCTGACCTTATCGTTTTGTTTGCCATGACTGGCCCTGTAGCGGCGCGGTTCGCTCTCGGCTGCCTTTCGTTTCACTTATAAGGATAAGAATCATGTTCAGCTGGTATCGCCAAGTCACTGCGCGGGAGCGCAAAACGTTTTGGGCCTGTTTCGGTGGATGGTCGCTCGATGCGCTGGAAGTACAAATGTTCGGTCTGGCGATACCGGCGCTGATCGCCGCGTTCGCCCTGAGCAAGGGCGATGCGGGGCTGATCAGCGGGGTGACCCTGGTCACCTCGGCCATTGGCGGCTGGGTCGGCGGGACGTTGTCAGACCGTTACGGTCGGGTGCGCACGTTGCAATGGATGATTTTGTGGTTCTCGTTCTTCACCTTCCTGTCTGCATTCGTCACCGGCTTTCACCAACTGTTGATCGTCAAGGCCCTGCAGGGTTTCGGGATCGGTGGGGAGTGGGCCGCCGGTGCCGTATTGATGGCCGAGACCATCAATCCCAAATACCGTGGCAAGGTCATGGGTACCGTGCAAAGTGCCTGGGCGGTGGGTTGGGGGCTGGCGGTCGGGGTCTTCACGCTGATCTATTCCCTCGTGCCGCAAGACATGGCCTGGCGGGTGATGTTCGTGGTGGGCCTGCTGCCGTCCTTCCTGATCATCTGGGTCCGGCGCAACGTTGAAGAGCCCGACAGTTATCAGCGCCTGAAAAAAGAACAAGTCATCCCGCAAAGTTTCTTCAAGTCCCTGGGCGGTATCTTTCGCCCTGAGTTGATCCGCGTGACGTTGTTTGGCGGACTGTTGGGCCTGGGCGCACACGGTGGTTACCACGCGGTGATGACCTGGCTGCCAACGTTCCTTAAAACCGAGCGCAACCTGTCAGTGCTGAACTCCGGCGGTTACCTGGCGGTCATCATCTTTGCGTTCTGGTGTGGCTGCGTGGTCAGCGGCTTTATGATCGACCGTATTGGCCGGCGCAAAAACATCGTGCTGTTCGCGTTGTGCTGTGTCGTGACCGTGCAGTGCTATGTGTTCCTGCCGTTGAGCAATACCCAGATGCTGTTCCTGGGGTTCCCGCTCGGCTTCTTCGCCGCGGGGATTCCGGCGAGCCTGGGAGCGCTGTTCAACGAGCTTTACCCGGCGGACGTGCGCGGCGCCGGTGTAGGGTTCTGCTACAACTTCGGTCGCGTCCTGTCGGCGGTGTTCCCGTTCCTGGTCGGGCACATGAGCGATTCCATGTCCCTGGGGTCGGCCATTGGCATCGATGCCGGGATCGCCTACGGTGTGGCCGTGCTCGCGGCGCTGTGCCTGCCGGAAACCCGAGGTCGCAGCCTCGAAGCCTCGCCTGCATCGGTGCAAGCTTCTGCCAGCGGGACCGAGAGCGCCCGAGCCTGATGACCCTCACCTCGATAGATGAAACCCATGCCTGATACTTGTTCCACGCCGATCACCGGCATCGATTCCCACGCTCATGTGTTCAGTCGCGAGTTGAACCTGGCCGCCGCACGGCGTTATACCCCCGGTTATGACGCCACGCTCTCGCAGTACCTGAATCACTTGCAAACCCATGGCCTGAGCCATGGCGTATTGGTGCAGCCAAGCTTTCTCGGCACCGATAACAGCTACCTGCTGGCGGCATTGCGGCAGGCTCCGGAGCAATTGCGCGGCGTCGTGGTGCTGGAGCCAGACGTCAGTCGTGCCGTGTTGGACGACATGGCCCGACTGGGGGTGGTTGGCGTTCGGCTGAACCTGATGGGCAAAGCCGTGCCTGATTTTCGCGACGCGGCCTGGCGAGATTTTTTCGGCCACATCGCTGACTTGGATTGGCACGTCGAACTGCACCTCGATGCGCAGGATCTGCCCGGGTTGATTCGGCAACTGATGCCCTTCGGCATCAAGCTTGTGGTCGACCACTTCGGCCGTCCCGATGCGCGATTGGGCACCGATCAGCCTGGCTTTGCCGAGTTGATGGAGCTAGGACTGAGTGAGCAGGTGTGGATGAAGGTGTCCGGCATCTATCGATTGGCCGGAACGGATCAGCAGAACCTGGAATTCGCCCGCTGCGCGTTGTCTCTGCTGGAGCAGGGTTTCGGTCCTCGTCGCTTGGTGTGGGGCAGCGACTGGCCGCACACGCAGCATGAAGGACACGTCGGTTTCGATACGGTGATGGCGCAGTTGCAAGCCTTGCAGTGCTCGGCGCCGCTTATGCGCGCATTGCTGGTCGATACTCCTCGGTCGTTGTTCAGGTTTTGAAAGCAGGGCGGTGATGCTTGTTTCCTGGCGTCAAAACATAATTACCCCGTGCCATGTCAAGTGCTCGAGCTGACAGCCGATAGCCCTATAGGTCCGATTGATTTCCGGGTTCCCGAGGGTACGTCATGTTTAATAAAACTCTAAAAGATGAACTGACGGCTAAGACAGCCGAATTGGCAACATACAAGGGATTAGTCGGCGCTCTGGAACGGTCGATGGCCGTCATCGAGTTCAGCCCGGATGGCAAGGTTCTTCGCGCCAACGAGAACTTCTTGAAAACCATGGGCTACCGCGACGAGCAGTTGTCGGGGCTGTCCCATCGGGATTTTTGTAGCCCCGCGCTGGCAGGCAGTGCCGAATACCGCGAATTCTGGAGCCGCCTGCGATCCGGCCAATTCGTTTCCGGTACTTTTCAGCGACGCACCTCGCAAGGTCAGAACGTATGGCTGGAGGCTAGCTATAACCCTGTCATGGACGAGCAAGGTCGCGTAGCCAAAGTCGTCAAGTACGCGCTCGACGTCACTGCCCGCGTCGCCAGCGAGGCCGAAACCCAAGGCAAACTTAAAGCACTCGATCGCGCCATGGCGGTGATCGAGTTCGATTTGAACGGTAACGTCCTGACTGCAAACGATAACTTCCTTGGCACCCTGAATTATTCACTGGCCGAGCTCAAGGGCAAGCACCACCGGATGTTCTGCGAGCCGAACCTGGTCAGCAGTTCTGAATACAGCGATTTTTGGCGGCGCCTTAATAACGGTGAGTTCTTCAGCGGTCAATTCAAGCGTCTCGGCAAGCACGGTAAGGTCGTTTGGCTGGAGGCCAGCTACAACCCGGTCTACGACGCCGAAGGCAAGCTGAGCAAGATCGTGAAGTTCGCGAGCGACATCACCGAGCGGGTCGAGAAGTTCGAAGAAGATTCACGCGGCGCCTCCCGTGCCTACCACATCTCCTCCGAGACCGAGAAAGTCGCCGAACAGGGCGCGCAGGTTATCCAGCAGACGGCCAAGGAAATGCGCCAGATCGCCGACAATATCGGGGCGTCCGGGCGGTTGGTTGGGCAGTTGGGGGCTCGTTCCGAAGAAATCACGGCCATTGTCAATACCATTCGCGGCATCGCCGACCAGACCAACCTGCTGGCGCTTAACGCGGCCATCGAGGCCGCACGTGCAGGGGATCAGGGCCGGGGCTTTGCGGTGGTCGCCGACGAAGTTCGGCAATTGGCCGGGCGGACAAGCCGTTCGACAGCCGAGATTGCCGAGATGATCGGCATGATTCTTTCAGAGACCCGGGAAGCCGTCGCGAGCATGAACGTCACCCATGAAGGCGCGCTACGTGGGGTCACGCTGGCAGACCAGGCGGGATCGGTCATCCTGCAGATCCGGGCCGGGACGACCGATGCGCTTGAAGCGGTGAGCATGTTCGCCTCCAAGCTCGATGAGTCCGAGGTGATACCCAAGACGGCCGTCGGCTGGGTCGGCTGAGACGGTTGAAAGCCGCTCCCCTGTTGGAGCGGCTTGCCCGCGAAAGCGCTAGGTCAGCTGGCGGGGATTGTCGAAACATCGAGCCGCACCCTGGCCCCATCTGCCTTGACCAGCTCCAGCAATACCGCGCGCAGTTCCGGCGGTCGCACCGGCTTGGCCAACACCGAGATATTCAGGCTTTGCAGTGATTCCCGGATCCGCGCTATCTCATGCCCGGTAATGACCAGCGCCGGGACTTCCCAACCGCGTTGTTCGCGTATGGCCGCGATGCATTCGGAACCTGAAACCTTCGTGCCCAGGTCGAAGTCGGCGATGATGATGTCGCAATCGCTGGTCAACCCTTGGCCGTCGCTGTGGGTTTGCACCTCGCAACCCCATTTTTCCAGCAGCACCGAGGTTGCCATCAAGACGTTGGCGTCGTCTTCTACCAGGCACACCCGCAACCCGGTCAGGCGGCTATGGACCGTCTCCAGCTTGGGCGTCATGACCCTTGGCGTGGCTTGCTCCAGACCGCTGATCGCCACCTTGGTGCCCCGTCCGACCCTGGAGTGGATGTGAACATCGACCTCGAGTAACTGGCTGATGCGCTTGACGATGGACAGCCCAAGCCCCAACCCTTCGACATCTTTGTCGCGTACATGGCGCACCCGATAAAACTCCTTGAACACCTCGGGCAAATGTTCGGCGGCGATACCACGGCCCTTGTCGTAGATCACCACGGCCAGCCCCGTGCCCTGGCGACGCACGCCGATAAGTACCGGTCGGCCTGGGGCATATTTGAGTGCGTTGGACAGCAGGTTCTGGACCATGGTGGTCAACAGCCCCGGGTTGACGTTTACCCAGTAAGGGCTGGCGCGCAAGCGCAGCTCAACCCCGGCCCAGCGTGCCGCCTCGGTGTTCTGTTTGACGACGTCCTGCAGCAGCGCGCCCAAGTGAATCGTGTCTGCCTGCGGCACCAGTTTGCCGTGGTCCAGGGTGTAGATATCGAGGATCGAGTGAAACAGCTGCGACACGGTGTGCAGCGAACGGTCGATGTTGTCCACCAGCCGCAACTCCTCCAGGCCGAGCTTGGCGTCACGCAGGCAGGCGGTGAACAGGCCGATGGAGTGGATCGGTTGGCGCAGGTCATGGCTGGCCTGGGCGAGGAAACGAGATTTCTCCTGGTTGGCGGTGATCGCCTCCTCGGAGGCAATCCGTGTACGTTTGAGCAGCGTATGCGCATAGGCCGGCACCACGACGGTGGTCACGATCAGCATCAGGAACAGGTAGGGCTGGGTCCGCCAGAATGGATTGAGCCAGAAAATCAGCACCAATACCGACAGTGCGATGGCGGTCGCCAGCGCCAGGTAGCGAGAACCGAAACGCACGCCGTTGCCTAACGTCACCCAGAGCAGTGCTGCGTAAATGGGCAGTGCGCTTTCACCCCCCAGCACCATGGCAAAAGCAATGCCCGCATAGTCATGGAGCATGGTGAAAAGGCGTCGCCAGAAGAAGTGCCCCGGCTTGCGCTGGATGAGCAAGCGCAGGAACACCGACGCAATGATGAACGCCACGATGTAAATGATGATCGACGTGTAGGCAGCGGCGTCATCGGTCTCGATGCTGGCCAGGATAATGATGTACAACAGCGCACAGGCGCTGACGATCAGGCGTACTGTGGCCTGATTGAGTTCGCTGTTCTTTTCCACTAACCTTCAACCTCATGATCGGGTAGATGCTGGGCTTCGTGCAATGCGAGTGTAGTTGCCTAACCCTTTGACGCTCCCTTCGATAAATGAAGTCGCGGCAGGAAGGATTGTGCAGAGCCTCGCAAAGGGGGGGCGGTGAGCGGAGGTATCTGGAGAGAGCGAATCAAGCCGATTCGGCTAACCACGAGGCCTGTTCAGGCCAGCGGGCAAGCCGAACCGGTGGATGGCCATGGAGCTCAGTAGACCCGGTAATATTTCACCACGTCGTCGACGAAATAGATCGTCAATACTGACCCCTGGGCTTGGCCCTGGGACGTCTTGGTGCTGGTTGCACTGCTTACGTCATTGGCCACTTTTTGCACTTTGGCTAGTTGTGCCGAGGTGTCATACAACTTCAAGCGTGTCTCGTCCGATACATATTTGTTAGCTAACTTCATATACCGGTTGAGCCCCTCATCTTGTTTGTCGTAAGTCCAATTCGACTCGTTACTGGTACTTGTCGAATTGAGCGCTTCGGTCGAGGGTGCGCCAAACATCTGGGTGATCTGGCTTTTGGTTGTCTTGCCGGGATAAATCGTCTGCTGTAGGTAAGCGGTATCGAACTTCTTGGTGTCCGAGTTCAAGCCAGTCAAGGAATTCAATGAGTTCAAGGAATTCATCAAGTCGCCCGAGTTTGTACAGCCGCTGATGAGCCCAGCCAGCACGCCCAGTGCTACTCCATTCTTTAGTGTTTTTCCATAGTTGAAGGACATAGAGACTTACCTTGAGTTATTGTTTTCAGGACCGTTCCATTCTTCAGCCGAACAACCGGTGAAGTTGGCCCAGCGTTGCGCAGCCAATCGCACTGTTTAATTAACCCAATAGGGCCCGCAAGCCACAAAGCATCGATACGCGCGGTCATCTGCCCGGCGCATGGCTCATTGTCATCTAAGTATTTGGACTGCTCGCGTCAGCCTTAATAGAGCACTCACAGAGTAGAGTGTAAAAGCGGGTACACGCCATAGCACAAGTGTGCTATGGCTTTGAACAGGGGCGCGAGGCCAACGCGTCTACGGTTTGTTTTTTCCGGGCCAGCCAGCACTGCCGGGGAAATGGGAAAGTTGTGCGGCGGCGGCCGCGCGGGTCGGAACTCCCAGTGCTTTGAGCAGGCTTGAAACATGGATGCGAACCGTGAAGGGTGAAATGCCAAGTTCCTTGGCGATTTCCTTATTGGTCTTGCCATCAGCCACCAGGCCAAGCACCTGGCGCTGGCGCGCCGTCAGTTGGGCAAGAGACGCTGACTGCAAGTCATCCAGGATCGAGTTTTCCGAGTGATATCTGACGATCACTTCGCCTTCGCGAATCGCCATGATGGCTTCAGCGATGCCGACGGGGTCGATATTCTTTCCAATAAAACCGTCGGCACCCAGTGACATGACCTGGGAGATAATGTCGATGTCGTCAATCATTGAAACCACAATGATCGAGGTGCGTTTGAACTCGTTGCGCAAGTGCCCAATGACTTGCAGCGATTGGATTCCGGGGAAGCGCAAATCAAGAATCAGCGAGTCGACTTCCGCGCCCGACCGGGCGAGCGCCAAGACCTCATCAAGGTTGCCGGCTTGTTCTACGGATGCCGTCGGTAGAAGTCGCTCTATGGTTTTCAGCATCCCTTCGCGAAACAGAGGGTGGTCATCTGCCACTATTACCCTGCACGTCATGCTCAAGATCCTCCTGATCTTCTCGTCCGCTCATCGTAACCTAAACGACAAAAGTGGGTTTCACGTTTGAAACAACCATTTATGCGCGAATAACGTCATGAATATGACGGAAAAGAATTAGCGATCCCAGTCAGGCTCCGTTGAGATCGACGGTTGGGGCAGTCATTTATATGGGCTGTGAGTGTGCCCGGTGGGGGGGCGACTTCAGCGGGCTGAAGGTTCGGGCTCTGAAGGCATGCCACCTCTGGCGAGCAGCGCGGCAGGGAGTCCTGGCGCTGCGCAACCTCCCCCAAACGGCTCCGCCTGCTTGGAGGGGAGAACTAACGATTACGATGCGCGGGGTTTTTATGAACTCGCAAAGCGAATCAGGATCAAGAGTTCAGCACTGCAGTTTTTAAAAAATATCCTGACCTGCATTCAATGGGGTTAATCCGAGCTGGTATCGCCGACTCAGGATGATAATTTTTGGGTCGACAGACCGCAGGGACGTTTCAGCCAGGCGGATTGAGGATTGATTGATGTCGAATGTTGAAGAGCTTGCCAGGGAAACGTTTGCGCTGAGCGAGTACGACAGTTTGGTTTCCATAGGAACAAGCGCGCTCGAGGCCATTCCTGGTGCGGTGTATCTGTGTGATCACCAAGGTTGGCTCGTACGGTACAACAGCGAGGCCGCCGCGCTGTGGGGGAGAACCCCGGCACTGGGGGAGAACGGTGATCGTTTCTGCGGCTCGCATCGACTTTTCTTGACGGACGGTACACCGCTGGCGTTTGAAGATTGCCCGATGGCCTCGGCGCTCAACGGGGGCGTTGCAACGCGCAACCGGGAAGTCATCATCCAGCGCCCGGATGGCTCGCGGTTCGTGGCTCTGATGAACATCCGCGCGCTTCGAGATCGACAGGGAACGATCCAAGGCGCGCTCAATTGCTTTCAAGACGTCTCGGCGCACCATGCCATGGCCGAGGAGCTTCGCCGCAAGAGTGCCGACCTTGAAGACTTTTTCGAAAATAGCGCAGTCGGTCTTCACATCGTCAGTGGCGAAGGCATCATCCTGCGTGCCAACAAGGCTGAACTGGCGCTGCTGGGTTATTCGGCGCAAGAGTACATTGGTCGGCACATTACGGAGTTTCATGTGGATGCGCCGGTTATTGGTGACATTCTCAGTAAACTCGGCAGCGGCGACTGCCTGGAAAGTTATCCGGCGCGTCTGCGGGCCAAAGACGGTTCGATCAAGCATGTAGCGATCACCTCCAATGGGCGCTTTGAAGAAGGTAAGTTCTTCAATACGCGTTGTTTCACTATCGACGTCACGATCACCCAACGAATGGAAAGCCAGATTCGTGAAAGCGAACGGCATATGCGTAACATCCTTGAGGCATTGCCCGCCGCGGTTTATACGACCGATGCAGAGGGCCGCATCACCTTTTACAATCGCGCAGCTGTCGAGTTGTCAGGGCGCACGCCTCAGTTGGGTGAAATGTGGTGCGTGACCTGGAAGCTGTTCAATACGGACGAAACCCCGCTTCCCCACGATGAATGCCCGATGGCGGTGGCCTTGAAGGAGAACCGCCCGATTCGAGGGGTCGAGGCGGTTGCCGAACGACCGGACGGGACCCGTGTACCGTTTACCCCGTATCCCACGCCCCTGCATGATGCTGACGGCAACCTGGTAGGGGCGATCAATATGCTGGTGGACATCACCGAGCGAAAGCAGGCGGAAAACCGGCAGAAGACGTTGATCGACGAGCTCAACCATCGGGTCAAGAACACCCTGGCCACGGTGCAATCCCTGGCGGCGCAAACGGCGCGCAATGCCGAGAATGCGAAGGACGGCTATTACCGCTTTGAAGCCAGGCTCCTTGCGTTGTCCCGTGCCCATGATCTTTTGACCAAGCGCCATTGGGGCCGTACACCCCTGGACTCGCTTGCCCACGAAGTGCTGATGCCGGTATTCGGCCACGAGCCTGGCCGCATCGTGGTGGGTGGTGCGTCAGTCGATGTCAGCACCCGGGTAGCGCTCAACCTCACGATGACGCTCAATGAACTGGCGATCAATGCGCTCAAGTACGGAGCGATGTCAGTCGAGACGGGTACGCTTTCTGTGACCTGGGCGCTGCAACCCCAATCGAACGGAACGTTGCTGACCCTGGACTGGCGCGAGCAAGGAGGGCCTGCGGTGTCTCAACCAAAACGAGAAGGGCTGGGGTCTCGTTTGATGAAGCGCTGCATCGAACGCGATCTGGGCGGGAAGTTTGACCTGACCTTCGCCCCGCAAGGTGTGTTCTGTCGCTTCTCTTTTCTGATTGAAGCGTCCGTGGCATGACTCCATTCGCTGGCATCAGGGTGCTCGTTGTCGAGGACGAAGGCGCGATTGCCATGATGATCGAGGAAATGCTGGAGGAACTCGGATGCGAGGTGCGGGCGTCAGTGGCACGGCTCGTCACCGCATGTGAAGTTGCCCGCTTGGTGGAGATCGACCTGGCCATCCTCGACGTCAACCTGGCTGGCGAACGTGTTTTCCCGGTGGCTGAAATTCTCCGTGATCGTGGCATCGCGTTTTTATTCAGCACCGGGTACGGCGCCAGCGGAGTGCCGGGCGAGTTCGCCGAGCACCCGGTCTTGCACAAGCCGTTTTCGCAGAGCGACTTGCAGCAAAAAGTGGCGCTTGCCCTGAGGCGCTGACCTCCCGCGCCAACCAGCCCCTACCGGGTCCTGGACACTCCCCCGCAAAGGCTAATGCCGTTCACTTAAGGCCATCGACAAACCCGTGGCGAGGGAGCTTGCTCCCGCTGGGCCGCGAAGCGGCCCCAAAACCTGGCGACGCGATGTGTCAGGTTGATTGGGTGGTCTTTGAGAGGGGCTGCTTCGCAGCCCAGCGGGAGCAAGCTCCCTCGCCACAGCTCCATCATTTTTTCTTAAATGAACTGCATTGCCCCGCCAAGCGCCATTTCATTTTATGAAAGGGTGGATTGCAGTTTGTGCGTATTCCTGCGAAGTCGCTTTGGGAAGAAGATGCTCCCACCTGCAAATGCACGCCTCTGCCAGAGGTGTCGCGCAGATTCCCTGATCGTAGCGCACTGACGCAGGCTGCATGGCCGCGGCGCGAGGAGTAGCTGATGAACGAAGCCTCGAAACCACAATCCTCGCCCTGGCATGACGGTGAGCTGACCCTGCAGCGCTCGGTCGGGGCGGTCGACATGATGGCCAGCGTCGGCCAGCGGCAGTTGGCTCGCACGTGGATGCCGGACCAGCATCGGGAGTTCTACGCCCAGCTGCCCTTCGTGGTGTTGGGTACGGTGGATCGGCAGGGCGACGTGTGGGCTACCTTGCGCGCTGGGCCGCCCGGATTCATGCGCTCGCCCGATCCGCAAACCTTGCACATCAATATCAAGCCGCAACCGAACGACCCGGCCCAGGAGGGCATGAGCGAGGGGGATGCCATCGGTATGTTGGGGATCGAGTTGCACACCCGCCGACGTAACCGCATGAATGGCACTGTGCGTCGTCAACTTGACGAAGGGCTCGAGATTTCAGTGAGTCAGGCCTATGGCAATTGCCCGCGCTACATCAACCTGCGCCAGTACACCTTTGTCGAAGAGCAGGCCGCCGAGCCTGTTCAACTGACCCTATCGGACCCGTTGGTACGGCGCCTGGTCACACAGGCCGATTCGTTTTACATCGCCAGCTATGTGGTCCGCGACGGCGAGCGGCAAGTTGATGCCTCTCACCGCGGCGGCAAGCCTGGGTTCGTGCGAATGGATGAAAACGGCACGCTGACCATCCCTGATTTCTCTGGAAACCTGTTCTTCAACACATTGGGCAATATCCTGCTGAACCCACGGGCAGGGCTGGTGTTCATCGATTTTCAGACCGGCGACCTTCTGCAGATGAGCGGTTCGGCGCAGGTGCGGCTGGACGACCCTGAAATCACCGCGTTCCAGGGCGCCGAGCGGCTATTGCGCTTCACGCCGCAGCGCATTGTCTACCGTCAGGCGGCGCTTCCGCTGCGCTGGAAGGACGAGGTCGAGGGGGCGTCGCCCAATTCGGCGATGACCGGGAGTTGGGCGCAGGCCGCTGAGCGCTTGCAAGCCGAAGCCCTGCGCAGCCATTGGCGGCCATTGCGGGTTGAGCGCGTGGTGGATGAAAGCCACAACATTCGCTCTTTCTATCTGCAAGCCACTGACGGGGCTGGTTTACCCAAGTTTGAAGCCGGACAGCATCTGCCTGTGCGAATCTTGCTGGAAGGGCAAAAGGCACCGGCGATTCGAACCTATAGCGTCTCCAGTGCGCCGTCGGATGATTTCCTGCGTATCAGCGTCAAGCGCGACGGTTCGGTGTCATCGCACCTGCATGATCAGATCCAGGTGGCGCACGAGATTGAAGCGCGGGCACCTCAAGGGCATTTCACGGTTCAGCCCACCGAGCGGCGTCCCTTGGTGCTCCTTGCCGCAGGCGTTGGCATTACGCCGCTGTTGTCGATGTTGCGGGAGGTGGTTTACCAAGGGCAACGCATCAGTCGTATGCGCCCGGTCTGGCTGGTACAAAGCGCACGTACGGTGGCCGATCTGGCGTTTCGTGATGAGCTCGACGAGCTGGCGGCCCGCGCCGGGGACAAGTTGCGGATACTGCGGATGGTCAGCCAGCCGCCGACCGGGAAAGGGGCCGGCGAAGGTTACGATGCGGCGGGCAGGATCGATGTGGAGCTGCTCAAGACACTCCTTCCGCTCAACGACTACGACTACTACCTGTGCGGGCCGGGCAGCTTCACCCAGGCGCTGTATGACGGTTTGCGCAAATTGCGCATCCCTGATGAGCGTATTCACGCCGAAACCTTCGGCCCGTCGACCCTGGTCCGGGACGTCGAAGTCAGCGTGCCAGCGGCGCCGCAACCGCCTGCGGCGAGCGAAGCGGTGAAGGTGTTGTTCGCCACCTCCGGCAAGGAGGCGCGTTGGGAGCCAGGCAGTGGGACTTTGCTCGAACTGGCGGAGACACGCGGCCTGAGTCCGGAGTTCAGTTGCCGGGGCGGTTCCTGTGGCACCTGTAAAACCCGGCTGAAGCGCGGCCAGGTGCATTACCTCAACAGCCCGGCGGAGCCCTTGGCCGACGATGAGGTGCTGATCTGTTGCGCAGTGCCGGCCCAGGGCAGTGAGACGGTGGTGCTGGAGGTCTGAGGGGGGGGCGGGTAGCCCCCTCAAATGCCACGCCGTACTTTTCCGGGTGCTTGGCCATAGATCTCCTTGAATTTCTTGCTGAACGCCGCCTGGGACTGGTAGCCCACCTGCACTGCGATGTCGCTCAGGCCCAGGTGTGAATGGCTCAGCAGACCGAACGCCAGCTCCATGCGTACGTGCGTCAACAACACCCACGGCGATACCCCGGCCACTCGAACGAATGCCCGCATGAAGGAGGCGCGCGACATACTGGCGGCCTCGGCCAGACTTTGAATCGTCCATTCGTGCGCAGGGTCCGCCAACATCGCCTGCCAGGCTCGGCCCAAGCGTTTATCGCCCAGCAGGGCCAACGAGCCGCTGTCCTGGCCATGGGTTGCCAGGTGAGCGCGCAAGATCAGGGTGAACAGCGCCTGGGAAAGCGCGTCGAGCAAAAACCGAGCGCCGATTTTGTCCTCGTCCGCTTCCCCTCGAATGACCTCCACCAACGCCGGTAGCGGCCCATTGGCCGGCAAGGCGCCGCTGGGAATCACCAGGTATTCGGGCAGCGACGCAAACAACAGGGAGGCGCGGTTGAAGTGAAAGCCACCGCAAAGCATGTCCAGTTCCGGACTGGCGCCGCCAATGCGATGGATCGGCAACGGGTTTCCAGGGATTACGTCTGGTGTGGTCGGCGCTAGCGTTTTTCCAGGGCTGTGCATCAGGTGCCGGGCGCCACGCGGCAAGACCAAAATGTCACCTGCACGCATGGGCAAACGCTGCCCGTCGGCAAACTCTACCCGGCATTCCCCCGCCAAGACGATGTGATAGGGCGCCTTGCCCAACACTTGTTGCTCATGATCCACAGCCCAGTCGCCCTGGAACTGACAACGCAGGTCCAGGCTGCCACGCACGTTGGCCAGGCTGATGAGTTTATCGATCGCATTCATTTGAGCGTTTCGCAAAAAAAACTGAGTGGATTGAACAAACCCGAGCGGCGCCAGGGTGAAAAACTGAGTGCGTCGAAACAGTACACCCAACCCACTCAGGAGTTAATGCCATGTTCCATAACTGGTCCGAATTATTGCCCACCATCCAGAAAGCCTTTGGCGCACTGGGCAAGAGCAACCCCAAGATGGTCAAGGCCTACATGGCTCTTGGTGACGCCGCCAGCGAAAACAATGTGCTCGACGCCAAGACGCGCGAGTTGATCTCCATTGCCATCGCCGTCACCACCCGCTGCGACGGTTGCATCGCCGCGCACACGGACTCGGCGATCAAGGCAGGCGCAAGCCGCGAGGAAGTGGCCGCAGCCCTGGCCACCGCGATCTCGCTGAATGCGGGGGCGGCATACATCTACTCGCTGCGTTCCCTTGAGGCCTATGACGCGTTGAAAAAGCCGGCGTGATTGCACGCTGCTTCAGGTCCGGGCACTGCAACGTGCCCGGGCGCTGAGGACCGGGTTGTGCTAAAACTCTTGATCGGTCGATGCCAGCTGGCTGGCCGCCAACTCGTCTAGAAGCACTTTTAAGGGACTGATCATGAGCCTCCACGGCCAGTACGATTCGCAGAATATCTTTGCGCTGATCCTTCGGGGTGAAGCGCCTTCCTACAAGATCTATGAAGACGCCGATGTCATGGCCTTCCTGGATCTTTTTCCTCAATCTCGTGGCCACGTCCTCGTGATACCCAAGGCGGGCGAGGCTCGAAACATCCTGGATGTCGAACCCGCTACCCTCGGGGCGATGATGTCTGCCGTGCAGCGGCTCACGCGCGTCATCGTGGATGAGTTGAAACCGGACGGCGTACAGGTCGCCCAGTTCAATGGCGCTGTGGCCGGGCAAACGGTCTACCACCTTCATGTGCACATCATCCCTCGCTGGGAGGGTGAAGCGCCTGGCGAACACGGGAGAGGGAAGGCCGATCCTGAAGAGCTCGCAATGCTGCAGACGCGTTTGATTGAGCGCATCCGCGCTAGCGATTGAATCGCTCGACCAATGAGTATTGGGTGGATGCGGTCGCGGCCAGATCCTTGCTCAGTCCCGTGGACTTGTGCGCCTGTTCGGATGATTGATCGGCCAGTTGGGCGATGGTGGTGATGTTGCGGCTGATTTCCTCGGCGACGGCGGTCTGCTCTTCAGTGGCCGCCGCAATCTGGGTGGTCATATCGGTGATATGGGAGACCGCCTCGCTGATGCCCACCAAGGCTTTATCGGCCTCAAGCACCCAGCCCACGCCTTCTTCAGCCTGGCGATAGCCATTCTCCATACTTTCCACGGCGTTGTTGGATGAGCCCTGGAGTTTGGTAATCAGCGCATGAATCTGAGTGGTGGATTCAGAGGTGCGCTGTGCCAGTTGACGAACTTCATCGGCGACTACCGCGAATCCTCGACCCATGTCGCCGGCGCGGGCGGCTTCAATGGCGGCATTAAGTGCTAGCAAATTGGTCTGGTCAGCGATGCCTCGGATCACATCGACAACGGTGCCGATTTCGTTACTGTCCTTGGCCAGTTGCGCAACGGTCAAACCTGTCTCACCTACAACGGCCGAGAGACGCTCGATGGCTGCGCGAGTATCTCGTGCCACATCGCGGCCACGGGCTGTCAGCAGGTTGGCTTGCTGGGTGGCATCTGCCGTGCGTTGCACGTGGCTGGCAACCTCCTGGGTGGTCGCAGCCATTTGGTTGATGGCGGCGGATACCTGCTCGGTTTCCAAACGCTGGCAATCAAGACCTTTTGAGGTGTCTGTTGCCAACAAGTTGGATTGGCCGGCCAACGTGCTGAGTTGTTCGGCGGTGTCTTGCAGACGCGTCAGGCAGGTCTTCAGACGTGCGTTCTGGCTGACAAAGGCGGTTTCCAGACGGCCCTGGGGGCCGCGTTCATCGCTGTACATCTGTGCGATCAATGCATCAGACGTGGAGGCTTCGACCTGCTGCAATAAACGCAGTGTGCCTTGATTGCGCCAGCGCGAGCAGAGCAAACTGATCGACACGGTGACGGCGACGGTTGTTGCAATGGCCACCGGTACGCTCAACAGCAGTGCGCCGGTGATGCCGGTTAGCCCAGTCGCCAGGAATGGCAGACAGTCCAGTAACGCCGGTTGCCAACTGTGCCGGCGGGGAATGGCCGGTTTTCCCAGGCTCAAGCGTTTATAGAGGGATTCTGCCCGACGGATCTGGTCGGCCGTCGGTTTGACTCTGACCGACTCAAAACCCACCACCTGATTACCTTCGAATACAGGCGTGACGTAGGCGTTGACCCAATAATGATCACCGTTCCTGGAGCGGTTCTTGACGATACCCATCCAGGGCTGGCCTTGTTTAAGTGCGCTCCACATGTGGGCAAAAACAGCGGGGGGCACGTCAGGATGACGAACGATGTTCTGGGGGGCGCCAATCAGGTCGGCTTTATCGAAACCACTGATTTCGACAAAGGCGTCATTGCAATAGGTGATCACCCCGCTAATAGTTGTCGTGGAGATGAGTTTCTGTTGCGGCGCAAGTGAAATCTCACGCTGGGTGACGGGTTGATTATTTCTCATTTCGATGGCTTCCAATGTCCAATAGGAAGCCATCGGCCGCGCAAGCTAAAAGTTAAGGCGTTACTCATGGGAACGCCTGAATAGCAATGGATTGAAAGTGATGCCAAGAACTTCAGTGATCATGGCGCCGAGCCAGTACCTGAGTTGTTTACTGCTTGGAACTTTCGTGCAGTTAGAAAGGCACGGATAACTTGCTACTGTCCCGCCCAGAGACTGTTCAGGTTTTTAAAATTCCATTGCCCATTCAGCTCGCGGCTGATGATCCGATCGGTGTTTTTCTATCGCTCAAGTTGTGAATCGCCGAATCGGAAATACGTTTCAGAAGGGAGCATGACCCTCCATGGTTGGGTCGTGTATGGCATCAAACCTGGAAGTGCCCGACTTGTTGTTGCAGCGTTCCCCCGAGACGTGCGAGCTCAACACTCGAGGCCGCAGTCTGCTCGGTCGATGCCGCCGATTCATCGGCAACCTCTCTGACTCGTGTGATGCTCCGACTGATTTCTTCGGCTACCGCGCTCTGTTCTTCGGTGGCGGTTGCGATTTGCTGCATCATTTGCTGGATCGCAGCGATCATGCGGGAAATGTCCATGACTGCGGACCCGGTGTCATCAACCCCAGCAACCGTCCGTTCGGTCAGGTCGCTGCACAGCTGCATGCTTGTCGCGGCCTCATCTACGATGCGTTGCAGCCCTTCAATGAGGGATTGAATCTCTACCGTCGCATCCTGGGTACGGCGTGCCAGCAAGCGAACTTCATCGGCCACTACGGCGAAGCCACGACCGGCGTCACCCGCGCGAGCCGCTTCGATCGCCGCATTGAGTGCCAGCAGATTGGTCTGGTCTGCTACCGATTTTATGACATCCAGCACACCGCCGATTTGCTCGGTTTCGAGTTTCAGGCGAGACATGGCGTCGTTTGACCCTGCGACTTCCGTGGCGAGATGTTTGATTTGGCTGATAGCCTGGCGAGCCTTTGCCTCACCGGCTTGGGCTTGCTGATCGGCGCGAAGTGCAGCGCTGGCCACCTGTTCGGAATTTCGAGCCACCTCCTGGACCGTCGCGGCCATTTCGTGGACGGCGGTCGCCACCTGATCGACCTCCTGGTTTTGAATCACGACGCCATGGCTGGCCTGTTCAGTTGCGCTGGATAGTTCAGCCGCCGCCCCGGAAATGGTTTCAGCCGAGGTGCGCACTTGGCCGATCAGCTTGCCAAGGCCCAGTTGCATTTCGCCCAGGGAGGCCATGACACTTCCTTTCGGGGCCAGTTTTGCCCCTGGGAGATTGCGCATGTCACCGCAGGCAACACGCTGCGCTGCGGCGGACAGGTCAAATGGTTCTGCGCCCAAGGTACGCAGCAGGCTTCTCACGATGGCAATGCCGAGTCCGAGGGCAAGCAACAATGCGCCCAGGCTGACCGCGATCATCAGGTTGCGTTGGCTTTCGTACTCATTATGGCCGCTGATCACGGCCTCATTGGCCGCGTCCCTGCTGTGCTGCATGTAAGCCTGGCCCGCCGTCAGGAGTTGCCGTAGCAACGGAATGCAATCGCGGTTGATTCGCACAATAGCTTCTTCCCGCTGACCGGTTGCCGCGCGCTCCACAATTTCCAGTGCAACCGGGCCGTAGAGAGCCTCGATGCGGTCGATATCAGCCAGCAACTGTTTTTCTGTTCGTGATTGCGCCTCGGGTACCGCGCCGAGCGCATTTTTCAAATCCTGAAGGCGCGCCTTGACGTCCTGGTGTGCTTCAAGGACCGCCGCATGTTCCAGCTTCAGATCGGCCTCGGAAGAAACCAACACCATATTGCGCGCCGCGACGGCACGTCGCTGTGCGGCGATGAGCAGTCCAGATGCCAGTTCTTCGCGGGCATTCACACCGCCAACGTACAGTGAAAAGGCATCGTTGAATTTGGCCAGCGCCACCATCGCGAGGACGCTGACGAGTAGCACCAGGGAAGTCAGGGCAGCGAAGCTCATGCCGAGCTTCATTTTTACGGATAGGTTCATGGGCAGGTCGCTCGTTGAGGCGGAACACCGAAGGTGGCCGTGCGTTCATTTGTATGGCATTAGGCTAGCACTTAATATTGTACAAAGGTCTAATTTTTGTACAAGTATTTGTACAAGAATTTCTTGGCCCGTGAAGCCATCACCATGAGGCTGGGCAGCGAACTAATGCTTCAGGCAGGTGATCCCAAACGCACATACCTGAAATAAATGCGCGGACCTTCATCCATGGAAAATGCCTGTATTTACACGATCGGCCATTCGACCAGGACCCTCGACGCATTCGTCGAGACAGTCAAAGGTTTTGAAATCGAGACGATTGTCGATGTCAGGACGGTGCCGCGATCCCGGACAAACCCCCAATACAACCTGGACACGCTACCGGCGCAATTGGCCGAATGGGGGCTGCGGCATGTGCCGATTCCAGAGCTGGGTGGGTTGCGCAAAAAATCCAAGACCGTTGCGGATGAGGTCAATTCGTACTGGCAGAACCGCAGCTTTCATAACTACGCCGACTATGCGCTCTCGAAGGCGTTTGAAGCGGGGCTGGAGCGACTCGTTGAGTTAAGCCAAACCCAACGCTGCGTGCTCATGTGTGCTGAGGCGGTCTGGTGGCGCTGCCATCGCCGGATCATTGCCGACTACCTGTTGCTTCGGGGCATTGAAGTCATTCATATCATGGACAAAGGCAAAGCGAATAAAGCAGTCTTGAATCCCGCTGCGTGGGTCCGGGGGCTCACGCTCACTTACCCGGGCTCACGTGTTCAATCCAAACTCGATACCTGATATGTCGATCAAACGAGTCTTCCGGGTTTTCGTAAGTTTCAAGTATTTCCAGGAACCCTGACTGCTCAAGGCTAGCCAAGTCCTCAAGGGTCCATTCAGCAGGGAAGTCGCTGGAGAACTCCTTACCCAGGTGTTCAACCCAATGGTAAACCGGGAAGGGGAGGTAACCGAGCCACTCTGACTGATAGGTAATCTGGTCGGATTCGCTGCCAGTCACCATGGCGTTGATCCTGTACTTAATCACTTTTTGGCATTCATTCATGGTGATTTCGATCTCGGTTCAGTGGCCGGTGTGCCTAAGCGCATTGGCTACGAAAGTCATCGGCGCTGATGAATTCAATGAGCGCTTTCAGGGCCGGTGGCACATGGCGTCGGCTGGAATAATAAAGAAAGAAACGGCTTGGCGGGGCTTTCCAATCCGTGAGTATTTCCCGGAGATGCCCGTTGCGGATAGCGTCGCGGGCCAGTTCCTCGTAGACATAGGCAATGCCGGCGCCGTCCTTCGCCGCCTGGATCATCAGTGCATCGTCTTCCAGGATGAGCGGGCCTGTGACGGATAAACGTATCGGCTGACCGTCTGCCTGATACTCCCAGGCGTACAGTTTGCCGCTGGGGAAACGCCTGGCAATGCACGCATGGTCGAGCAAGTCGCGAGGTACATTCGCGACGCCCTTGGCGGCCAGATAGGTCTCGGCGGCCACGGTCACGAACGACTGAGGGGCGCCAACAGGGACGGCGATCATGTCGCCGGCCAGGCTTTCACCAAAGCGGACTCCCGCATCAAACCCGCCGTCCACGATATCGGCCAATCCATCATCGGTGACCAGATCCAACTGGATGCGGGGATACCTGGCCACGAAAGACGCGAGCATGTGTGCAAACACGATGCGCGCCGCTGGGCGCGCCACGTTGAGGCGAAGTTTGCCGGCGGGCACTTCCTGCATCGAGGTCAATTGCGCCAACGCATCGGCCACTTGGTGCAGGGACGGGGCCAGCGTGGCCAATAGCTGCTGGCCAGCTTCGGTTGGGGTCACGCTGCGAGTGGTTCGGTTCAGCAGCCTGACGCCCAGGCGTGCCTCCAACGCTCGCATCGCGTGACTCAGCGCGGACGCCGAGACGCCACGCTCGTCCGCGGCCTTGCGAAAGCTGCGATGGCGAGCGACGGCGGCAAACGCATCGAGTTCAGAAAGATCGGGGTGATGACTCATGAGTATCGTTCAGTAGTTCAAGGAGGATTGCCTATCTTATCGGCAGGAGATCGCTCCCGGATACTGGCGTCATCATTCATGGAGAGGTCGCTATGCAAGAGAATCGTCTTGGATCATCGGATTTGCTGATTTCGCCGATTGGCCTGGGGACATGGGCAATCGCCGGCACCGGTTGGGAATACAGTTGGGGCGCGCAGGATGACAAGGACAGCCTGGATGCACTGGAATATGCCGTCGAACGGGGGGTGAACTGGATCGACACCGCGGCGGTTTATGGCTTGGGCCATGCGGAACAACTGGTGGGGCAGTTGTTGCGTCGGGTGCCGGCTTCGCGGCGTCCTTTGGTGTTCACCAAGGGCAGTTTGGTCTGGGACCCGGTCACCCAGGCGATTTCCCACTCGCTGGCGCCCCAATCGTTGCTCGCCGAGGTCGACGCCAGTTTGCGCCGGCTTCAAGTCGAGACGATCGATCTGTATCAGATCCACTGGCCGGCGTTTCCTGCCGACGGCAGCAGTGAAGGCATTGAGTTGGCGCTTTCGGCGCTGGCAACCGCCCGCGCCCAAGGAAAAATCCGTGCGATCGGCGTCTCGAATTTCGACGTCGCTCAACTCCAGCGGGCCCAGGCGGTGACCGAGATCGTGTCGCTCCAGCCGCCGTACTCTGCGTTGATGCGCGATATCGAGAGGGATGTCCTGCCATTCTGCGAGCAGGCCGGGATGGGGGTTCTGGCCTATTCCACGCTTCAATCGGGATTGCTTTCCGGCAGCATGACCCGCGAGCGCATCTCGCAACTGCCTGAAGACGATTGGCGCAAGGCCCGAAGTGCCGACTTCCAGGAACCCCGTCTGAGTGCCAACCTGGCATTGGTCGAGGTCATGGCGCGTATTGGTGAAAGGCATGGGGTCAGTGCAGCGGCGGTCGCCATTGCCTGGGTACTTCGCAAACCGGTGGTGACCGGCGCCATCGTCGGGGCCCGCCGTCCCGCACAAGTGGACGGGTTGATCGCCGGTTCGCAGCTACGCCTCAGCGCTGAGGAAATCGACGAAATCCAACCGTTCCTGCCGTTGGGCATGGGCACCAATGTCCCGGGAGCGGCCTGACTCGGTGGAGTCCCCGAGCGGGCACCTGTCAGTGCTCGCTCAGAACGTGCCTAGCCGCGTTTGCTCAAGGCGGATGGCTGGATCGGGCCGCAAATTTCAGAGCGAGATTTAGACGTGCCCGATCACTAACGTAGCGCGTGTTCCCGTCGGACTCCGATTTTCCAGCCTGACTTGCCCTCCCAGCCGATCGGCGATGGCTTTCACGATGGCCAGGCCCAATCCAGCGCCTTGATCATTGCCGCGGCTGTAGAAACGTTCGAGGAGCCGATTGGATTCGGACTCATCAATACCCGGGCCTTCGTCTTCGACCGATAACTCATAGTGATTGCCGTTTTTTGCCAAGCGCACCGTAATCTGCCCCTGGACTGGAGAAAAATTGGCCGCATTGGTCACCAGGTTGTTCAAGGCAATGTGGATATCGGCCGGATCAATCCTGGCCGGTTCGATGTCGTCGCTGACATCGAACACCAGTTCAAGCCCCTTGCTTAAAAGCCAGGGTGTCAGTTGAACCAGGCTTTCTCGGACGGTGGCTGCCAGATCAATGAGCGGGGGGATGTGCGTGCCTGTCTTTGGTTCGATCCGAGCCATGGTCAGCAGTTGATTGACCAGGCGGCTGGCACGATCAACGCCAGCGATCAGGTGTTCCAGTGATTCACGGCGTTCATGTTCGGTCCCGGCCTCCAGCAGGTTCTGCGCATGAACCCGCAGCACGGCCAAGGGAGTCCGCAGCTCGTGGGCTGCATCAGCAATGAAGCGCCGTTCGCGCTCGAGTACGTCTTGGATTTGCGCCAGCATGCGGTTGAGTGCGGCCTGCATCGGTTCCAGTTCGCTGGGCAGGGGTGTCAGTTGTAGCGGCTCCAGGGAACCGCTGTGGCGCGCGCGCAGCGTGGCCGCCATGTCAGCCAATGGCTTGAGCCCCCAACCGATTGCCAACCAGACCATCGCCGCCAGGACCAGGCTGCCCAGGATGTTCGGCCACAGTGTATGGCGCACGATACGGTCGACCAGATCGGCCCGTACGTCATCCCGTTCACCGACCCAGATATTCAGGTCGTTCTGTTTGTCTTTGAGGACAAAGGCGCGCCAGTGACGGTTGTTCAAATCCACCACGTCACTGAAGCCGGGTTCGGTCGGTGGTGTGCGAAAGGAAGGGGCGCTGGCGGTATGCACCAGCACCTCGCCCTTGGCGTTCCACACCTGGAAGGCGATTTTGCTTTCGTAGGGATGGCCGTCGCTGTGGGGCGTCGCCTCGCCCAACGCTGTGTTGAACGCCCGGTACAGGTCGGCGTGTGCCTGGCTCGCCAACGGCATGTGCATCACGCCTTGGAGCAAACGGGCATTTTGTGCCAGTTGCGCGTCGTAGACCTCGGCGATTTCATGATTGCTGTCGTGCAGGTTGAGCACGCTGATCACCGCCAGCCCGGCGAGCATCAGGCCGATGATCAGGGTCAGTGTGCGACGGCGAATCGACGTCATCGGTGCTCCTCCACCAGATACCCCACGCCTCGGATGGTGCGGATCAGGTCGGTGGAGAACTTCTTGCGCAGGTGATGGATATGCACCTCGAGGGTGTTGCTTTCGGCTTCTTCGCTCCAGCCGTACAACAACTGCATGAGATGGTCGCGGGTCATGACGCGACCGGGGGGCGAGAGCAATTCGTGCAGCAATTGGTATTCCTTGGGCGTCAGCACCACTGGCTTGCCGAAATAGCTGACTTGCTGGGTACCGGGGTTGAGGCTGATACCGGCGTGTTCGATCAGCATTTGTGCGCGCCCGGCACTGCGCCGCAGCAGGGCGCGCAAGCGGGCTTTGAGTTCGGCCAGGTCGAACGGCTTGACCAGATAGTCGTCGGCACCGGCGTCCAGCCCGGCGATGCGGTCTTCGGTCGCATCGCGGGCGGTAAGGATCAGCACCGGCAGGTTGGAGCCACTGTCGCGCAGGCGCCGCAGGACTTCGAGCCCGTCCATGCGCGGCAGGCCGAGGTCGAGCACGGCCAGGTCAAAAGTTTCGCTGAGCAGCGCGTGCAAGGCGCTTTTGCCGTCCTTGAGCCAGTCGACGGTGTAGCCTTCGCGGCCCAGGGCTTGATGAATGCCTTCGCCCAGGGCCACGTCATCCTCAATCAGTAGTACGCGCACACGGACCCCTGTCAGTTGAGTTTCTTGTTCACTTCAATCAAGAGTGCCTGGATTTCCTTGCGGCGTCCGGCATCGGCCAGTTCACGGCCGGGGCGCGGTGCGGCATTGAGCGCTTTTTGCAGGGTGCCTTGGGCTTCAGCGTAGCGTTTCTGACGGTAAAGGTGATCACCCCAGAAGTACAGGCTGTCGATACCGTCGGGGTTGGATTGCAACGCTTGCTTGAGCAGTTGTTCGGCTTTGTCGGCATCACCAAAACCGATCGGCCAGCCGGGTACCCGGTCGTACAACGCCGCGAGACTGGTATAGGCCGAACCTTGCAGGGCTTTGGGGTCCAGGGCCAGGGCTTTTTCCAGGTCGGTCCTGGCCTCCTTGACTTTGCCCAGGGCGCCGAGCCCGCCTTGGGCTCCGGCCCAACTGCTGGTGACGATGCCTGACCAGATCCAGGCTTCGGCCAGCTCCGGGCGTTCATGGGTGAACGTCGTGGCTTGCGTTGCCAATTGCTCGAAGGCGGCTTCGCGTTGCTTTTCCGGCAGTTCATATTGAATGTGCGCCCAACTTTGCTGGATGCCGACGAGGCGTTGCTGGTCAGCCGTGTCCAGTGCCCAGGCGCTTTGGCCCACGGCGACGATCATCAGGCCGGCGAGAAGTCTTTTCATGGTTTCAGGTGCTCGTTTTCAGGTTTATGGCTCAGACGGCGGATCAGCGGCAATTGCTTGCGCAGGCCACGGTCCACTAGGTTGGGTAACAGGCTGTTGAGGCGCACGAAGAAGCGCTCTGGCCAACCCAGGTAGAGATCACGACGGTCACCGGCGATGGCGTGGATCACCGCGCTGGCCACCGCTTGCGGATCATCGACGCTGGCTTTGAGAGCGTCGTTCAGGGCCTGGGCAGCCGGGCTGTTCATTGAGGTGCGGGTGGCGCGGGGCGCGACATAGAGCACGCCGACCCGCGTATCGGCCAGTTCCCGGCGCAGGGCCTCGGAAAAACCGCGCAGGGCAAACTTGCTGGCGCAATAGCCGGCATAGCCGGGGTAGCCGATGGAGCCATAGGTTGAGCCCACGTTGACCACCATGGCGCTGTCGGCTTGCTTGAGCAGTGGTAGCAGCAGCTTGGTCAGGCAGATCGGCGCACTGATATTTACCGCCAGCATCGCGTCGATCTCACTGTCATCAAGCTGTTCGAGCATGGCGAAGTGATTGATGCCGGCGGCGTTGATCAGCAGGTTGACGCCGTCCAGGGCTGTGGCGGCAGCCAGTATCTTGCGTCGGTCGCAGGCTGACGTCAGGTCGGCGGCCACCCAGCACAGGTTCTGTGGATAGCGCGCCAGCAACGGCAGCAGCGATTCCTGGTGTCGCGCCACTGCCAACACCCGGGCCCCGGCGGCGCACAGCGCTGCAGCGATGGCCTGACCGATGCCGCCGCTGGCGCCGGTCAATACCACGCGGGCGTCACGCAGCTGCATGGTGAGCCTCGCCCCGTGGTAAACCACGGAACATGTCGGTGTAGAGGCGATACACCACTTTTGAAGCATGGATCACGGCGGCCTGGTCCGCCGGGTCATCGAGTTTGTTCATCAGGCCGCGATAGGTCTGCATGTGCTCGATGTCCAGGGAACCGTGGGAGCTCAAATAGCTGAAGGCGCTTTCTGGCAGTCCCAGGTGTTCGCGGATGCTGCCCGCTGCGTGGGTGGCCAGGGCGATGCTGGTACCTTCCAGCACATTGACCATGCCGAACAGTCCCACCGGATTGCCCCGGGCGATCAGGTCATAGAGAAAGCCGACCATCAGTTCGATCGACAAGGAAGGCTGACCGTTGCTCACCGCGTCGCGATTCCCGCCACAGGCGACGATATCGTCGAGCACCCACTGTTCGTGGCCGTACTCCTCGTCGATGTACTCACACACTGCCTGGCGCAGCCATTCGAGATGGCTCGGGAGGCGTGCGCCGCAGGCCATCATCAGCGGTACGGTGTGGCGCACGTGGTAGTAAGCCTGGGCGAGAAACGCCCGGTAGCTCTCCAGGCTGACCTTGCCAGTGAGCGCGTCCCGGATGATCGGCAAATTGAACAGTTCGTGGCGTTCTTCTTGGGTGGCTTCTTGCAGGGTGTCGAAAAACATCATGATGCGGATTCCTCGCAATGGGCGGATTCAGTCAGTTGCACGCGGTACAGCGCGACGATGGCGTCGCGTCGCGGCCGGCCGTTGGCGGTCAGCAGGCCGTTGGCGGCGGTGAAGGGGTGGGGCAGGCGTGTCCAGCAATGCACCTGGGCATAATCGGGCAAGGTCTCGTTGGCCTCGGCCACGGCGGCGGTCAGTTCCGCGTCGGTGCAATCCGGGCGGTGGGGCCACAGCAGGGCATGATTGCGCGGCAGCGCTTCGCCGTAGACGAAGGCCTGGGCGATGTGCCGACGCTGGGTCAGTTCGGCCTCGACCCATTCCGGGTTGACGTTGCGCCCATAGCTGGTGACGAACTGGTGTTTTTTGCGACCTTTGAGGTAAAGAAAACCTTCATCGTCGAATTCACCCAGGTCCCCGCTGGGCCACCACGCCTCGGCGAAAGGGGCATCACCGAGGTAGCCGAGCAGGGTCGAACCCTTGATCAGCACTTCGCCGTCTTCGGCCAGGCGTATCTGGACGTGGGGCAGGGGCTTGCCGACACTGCCCGGACGTTGTGTATCGGGGCGATTGAGGCACACCACCGAGGCGCATTCGGACAAGCCGTAACCTTCATAGACCGGCATGCCGACGGTCTGGGCGCGCTGCAGCAGGCTCTCCGAGACCCGCGCGCCTCCCACGGCGGCAAAGCGCAATTTGTGTGGGACGAACGCTTTCTGTTCGGCGGCGCCGACCAGTATCTGTAAAAGCTGCGGCACCAGAATCAGGCTCTCGGGGGCACGAGTGGCCAAACACGCAAGCAGGCGTGGCGTGTCGACGCCGCTGGCACCGAGGATGCCGAGGGTTTTCTGGCTCGGTACGCTCAGCGTGGCGCCGGCATACAGCGCCGCATAGCAGCCGAGGTTTTCCAGCAGGATCGCCAGCGGCAACAGCGCCAGGTGATGCTGCGGGTCGGCGGGTTTGCTGGCGTGATCGAGCTCGCGCGCAACCCGCAGCAGGCTTTCGGCACTCAGGCAAACCCCTTTGGGGGTGCCGGTGGTGCCTGAAGTAAAGGTCAGTTTGGCGGTGCCGGTGGGCATCCGGTTCGGTCCGGTAAACGTGCGGCGCCAGAATTCGCCGCTTCTTTCATAGCCGGCAGCGCGCAACTCGGCGTCCAGTTCCGGCTCGGCGACCACCCGTTCTGCCTGGCTTTGCTCCAGGCAGTGGGCCCGTTGGGTCGGGCTGAAGAAGGGCGGCAAGGTCACACAGGCGAGGCCTTCGAACAATGCCGTCAGGTCCCAGAGCATCGCGTCGACGCCGTTGTCCAGTGCCAACGCGATGACGGACACCTGCTCATCGCGCAGACGTTGCTGGCGGTACACCACCTCGGCGTACAACGTGGCGTAATCGAGTTTCAGATGATCGCCCCACAGCGCGATGCGATGGGTGTGACGCTCGGCATGGCGACGCAGGGTTTGCTGGAATTGCTGCAGTTCAGGCGACATGGCAACTGTCCTCCTGGCACGACGGCAAGCCCAGGCGGGCGAACAGGCCGATGTTACGCAAGTGAATGAACCCTGCACGGATGTTGCCCACGTGCACCCAGGGTTTGCTTTCGTAATAGCTGCCCCAGCTGTGGCGTTCGTCGCCCAACCGCGCCGGGTCGGCGGCGCACAAAGTCACGGGTTTCAAACCGAGCCGGTGGAAGCTGTTGACCAAGCCGATGTTGCCGGTGAAAGCCACCCATTCCAGGCCGCCCATGGCCAGTAGGTAGGTGATGGCGATGATGCTCAAGCGCGCGCTGCCGGTGTCGCTGGCGGCCAGGTTACCGACTTCGACGATGCCGGCGCGATCCACCGGATGCCCAGCCGCCACACCGATGAGAGGCTCGATCGGCTCGTCCAGGTAGCGCTCCAGAAACAAGGATTCGTCATTAGCCATGCGCACCCCGGCCACTGCACAGAGCCCGTGGTCGGCGTTGCTCAAGCCAAACAGCCGCGGCATGAAATGCCGGATGTCGGCGCCGTGGGCCTTGCGAAAACGCTGCTGGATAAACGCTTCGAACGACGGTCGCTGCACGTCGTCCGGCAAGGCGCCGGACAGGGTCATCGGCGGCGCTTCAGCCTGGCCGAAGTGCAGGGGCAGGGGAATGTTCCAATTGACAACGGGCATGGGCAGAACGCCTCCCTCGATAGAATGGGGAGGAGTATCCGAGGCATTTCTTAACGAAGTCTGAAGGTGAAAAAGCTTCTTGAATGTCGGTCTTCAGCTCAATGCTGTTCACTTGAGGTTTGTTCGATTCATTGTGGCGAGGGAGCTTGCTCCCGCTGGACTGCGCAGCAGGCCCATTTTTGTGAGTGCTTCGCACTCAAGCGGGAGCAAGCTCCCTCGCCACGGGGTCATCTACTTTCCCAATTGAGCAGCATTGCCGTCTTCAGATTGCCTTAAGACTTCACAGGCAGGTTGGCAGCCCACCAGACTTTCACGAGGCGCGTTATGACCCGCGATATTGCCGTAAACCGTTATGGAAAACTGTCGATGACTTTGCATTGGCTGATGCTCGCGCTGTTTGTCGGCGTGTACGCGTGCATCGAGATCAAAGGCTTGCTGCCCCGTGGTGGCAGCGCGCGAAGTCTGTTTCTAGGGTTGCACGGGGTGTTCGGCCTGAGCATCTTTGCGCTGGTATGGGTTCGCCTGTTAGGACGCCTCACGCCGCGCCCACCGATCACGCCTGCGCCGCCGGCCTGGCAGACCGGCCTTGCGCACCTGATGCACCTGGCGCTGTACGGCCTGATGATTGCAACCCCGGTGCTGGCTTGGCTGATGTTGGCCGCCGGGGGTAAGCCGATGCCGTATTTCGGCTTCTTCCTGCCGGCTCCCGTGGCCGTGGATCCTGATCTGGCCAAGCAGTTGAAGTATTGGCATGAGCTGCTCGGCACCAGCGGTTACTGGCTGATCGGCCTGCATGCGGCGGCCGGTTTGATCCATCATTATTGGGTGGGTGATGATACCCTGGCGCGGTTATTGCCTAGACGAAATCGATCTTGAAGGGAGAGTTCTGCTGGGTAGCAAGCGGATTTCGCGTCACGTGTAAACGAACATCACAACAACAGGGAGCGTTGCAACATGAAAACCATGGATCGGGCTTTGCTGGGGCTTGGGTTACTTATTCCGCCCTGGCTGTTTTTGGGGGTTGCGCTGACTGCGCGAGCCTATCCGGGCTACAGCCATCTGGATCAAGCCATGAGCCAACTGGGTGCTCTGGGAGCGCCCACCCACAGTTTCTCTGGCTGGGTGAACAATTTTCCGCTGGGTGTGATGTTCGTGCTCTTCGCCATAGGCGTGGCGAGACGGTTCAAGGCATCGCGGTTGGCCGTGATCAGCGCAGCATTGATTCTCGTCCATGGTTTGGCTAGCTTCGCGACCGGCTATTATTCCTGCGATCAGGGCTGTGCGCCGGTTCAGCCGTCGGTCTCGCAGCAGAACCACAATCTTGCGGGGTTGGTGATGTTCATCTCGCTTACCCTGGCGGGGGCATTGTGGATGTTCCTCGGCAAACGGTTGCTTTCGTCGTCCCGGTTCGCAATGTTCTCGGCGATCTGTGTAGTCCTGGCCATCGTCACCGTGGTGCTGATGGCGACGGCATTGGCTGACGGTCACCTGTTCGGCCTCTATCAGCGGCTCAATTACGGGGTTTCGGTGATCTGGATTGCGTCATTGGCGGTAGTTGCCTTACGCGATGAGAATAATCCAGGTATTGCATTGAGCGACTGCTAACGGCACAGCAGTCACTCCCAGTCAGTTGAGCTAGCAGGTTGCACCGGCGCGACAGCGGTTCCGGCGGCAACCTTGGCGACCACCGGCAATCCCGAAGTGCAGCCGTTAATAAAGTCATCCTATTCAGTATGTGGGTCTGGCAACGTAGAGGTCTGTAAGCCGATAGGGGTATCGTCGGCGAATGCGCGGGTGGTCAGAAGGCGCTTGGCCGAAAGCACCCCGTCATCGCCCTGTAGGTAGCCTACAATCAGTAGTGAATTTCGTTCCGGCGCGCGCAGGACGACTTTTCCCCCCAAGTCGCTTTCAGGACACGTTTTGTCGTCCACGTGCAATCGCCAACCCCCGGGAGTGGCAAGCTGTGAGGATGCCCCGGACCAGGTGCGCTAAAGACACCTGGCCGGAGAGCGAGAATGGCGATCGGATGTGCCACGCTACCGTGACGTGGGCCGGACGCCGCAGCCAAGACTCCGGACGGCTGCCGCCTAGGCGGCGGTAGCGTTCGAGATGCCGAGGTATTTTATGCCCGATGAGACGCTTCACCTGCCTCTGATTCACAGCGTATTGGAGCGCGAGAAGGACACCCCCGGTGCCTTGTTGCCGATTCTCCACGCCATTCAGGAAGGTTGCGGGTACGTCCCCGACACCGCCGTCCCTGAAATCTCCCATGCCCTCAACCTCAGCCAGGCTGAAGTGCGCGGCGTGATCAGCTTCTACCACGATTTCCGCACCACGCCGCCGGCACGCCATACCCTGCGCCTGTGCCGGGCCGAGTCTTGCCAGAGCATGGGCGCCGAGCGCCTGGCTGCGCAGTTGCGTGAGCAACTGGCGCTGGATGACCACGGCACCAGTGCCGATGGCAGCATCAGCTTGCGGCCGGTCTATTGCCTGGGCGCCTGCGTTTGCTCGCCAGCCCTGGAGCTGGACGGTGAGCTGCACGCACGGCTCACCCCCGAGCGGCTGCGCGAGTTGGTGAAAGGCTGTATGGAGGACGGGGCATGCTGACGCTCTACATCCCTCGCGATTCGGTGGCCCGTGCCGTGGGCGCCGATAAGGTGGCTGATGCGCTGGTCGGTGAGGCCGAACGTCGGCAATTGCCGCTGACCCTGCGCCGCACCAGTTCCCGTGGCCTCTATTGGCTCGAACCGCTGGTGGAGCTGGAAAGCGCCGGCGTTCGGCTGGGTTTTGGCCCCGTCACGGCGCAAGACGTGCCGAGCCTGCTGGATGCGCTGGCAGGCGATCCCAGCAGCCATCCGCTGGCCTTGGGGCCGGTGGAAGAAATCCCCTATCTCAAGAGTCAGCAGCGCCTGCTGTTCGCCCGTGCCGGCATCACCCAGCCGCTGTCGCTGGACGATTACCGTGCCCAGGGTGGCTTCCTGGGACTGGCCCGGGCCCTCCAGACGGACGGCGCAGACGTGGTGGCCAGTGTGCTCGATTCCGGCTTGCGTGGCCGAGGTGGCGCGGCATTCCCGGCGGGCATCAAGTGGCGCACCGTTCGCGACGCGGTGGGCGCGCAGAAGTACATCGTGTGTAACGCCGACGAGGGCGACTCCGGCACCTTCGCCGACCGTATGCTGATGGAGGGCGATCCCTTCCTGCTGATCGAAGGCATGATCATCGCCGGCACCACCGTCGGCGCCACCATGGGCTACATCTACGTGCGTTCGGAATACCCGGACGCCATCAGCACCCTGAACGAGGCCATGCGCATCGCCCGTGAGGCCGGGTATTTGGGCGTGAATGTGAGCGGTAGCGGCCGGGCCTTCGATATTGATGTTCGCGTCGGCGCTGGCGCCTACATTTGCGGCGAAGAAACCGCACTGCTCGAGTCCCTCGAGGGCAAGCGCGGCACGGTTCGCGCCAAACCGCCGCTGCCCGCCATCCAGGGCCTGTTCGGGCTGCCGACGCTGGTCCACAACGTGGTGACCCTGGCCTCGGTGCCGGTGGTCCTGGAGAAGGGCGCGCAGTTCTACCGTGACTTTGGCATGGGCCGTTCCCTGGGCACGATGCCGTTTCAACTGGCCGGCAATGTGCGCCAGGGTGGCCTGGTGGAACGTGCCTTTGGCCTGACCCTGCGTGAACTGGTGGAAGGCTACGGCGGCGGGACCGCCAGCGGTCGACCGTTGAAGGCCGCCCAAGTGGGGGGGCCGTTGGGGGCCTGGGTTCCGCCCTCGCAATTCGACACACCGCTGGACTACGAGGCATTCGCGGCCATGGGCGCGATGCTCGGCCACGGTGGCGTGGTGGTTGCCGACGACACCCTGGACATGGCCCACATGGCGCGTTTCGCCTTGCAGTTCTGCGCCGAGGAATCGTGCGGCAAGTGCACGCCATGCCGGATCGGTTCTACCCGGGGTGTCGAAGCGGTGGACCGCTTGATGGCCAGCACCGATGCCGGTGCCCGTGAGGAACAGGTCCTGCTGCTCAAGGATCTGTGCGACACCCTGCAATACGGCTCGCTCTGCGCTCTCGGTGGGATGACGTCTTACCCTGTCGCCAGCGCCCTGAAGTATTTCCCCGCCGACTTCGGTCTGGCGACCACGGAGGCCGACCAATGATCAACATCTTCGACCCCAGCAGCGACATCGACCTTGGCACCCCGGCGCGTGAAAGCGACGTGCAGGTCAGCCTGACCATCGATGGCCGCGAAATCAGCGTCGCCTCCGGTACCTCGGTGATGCGCGCGGCGGCATTGCTCGGCACCACCATTCCCAAACTCTGCGCCACCGACAGCCTGGAAGCCTTCGGTTCCTGCCGCATGTGCCTGGTGGAGATCGACGGCATGCGTGGCTATCCGGCCTCCTGCACCACGCCGGTGACCGAGGGCATGGTGGTGCGCACCCAGACCACCAAGCTTGCCGATTTGCGCCGCAACGTCATGGAACTGTACATCTCCGACCACCCGCTGGACTGCCTGACGTGCGCGGCCAACGGCAACTGCGAGTTGCAGACGGTGGCGGGGCAGGTGGGCCTGCGCGAGGTGCGCTACGGCTACGAGGGTGCCAATCACCTGTCTGAAGCCAAGGACGTCTCCAACCCCTATTTCGAGTACGACCCGAGCAAGTGCATCGTCTGCAACCGTTGCGTACGCGCTTGCGAAGAAATCCAGGGCACCTTCGCCCTGACCATCACCGGGCGCGGTTTCGACTCCCGGGTGGCGGCGGCGGGCGGCGACAACTTCCTTGATTCCGAATGCGTGTCTTGCGGCGCTTGCGTGCAGGCGTGCCCGACGGCCACGCTGATCGACAAGAGCGTCGTGGAGATCGGCCAGCCGGAGCGCAGCGTCATCACCACCTGTGCCTACTGCGGCGTGGGGTGTTCCTTCCGCGCCGAAATGAAAGGCGAACAACTGGTGCGCATGGTCCCGGACAAGAACGGCCAGGCCAACCACGGCCACTCTTGCGTCAAGGGTCGCTTTGCCTGGGGCTACGCGACGCACCCGGACCGCATCACCAAGCCGATGATTCGCAAGCACATCAGCGACCCTTGGCAAGAAGTCAGCTGGGACGAGGCGGTCACCTACGCCGCCAGCGAGCTGCGCCGCATCCAGCTGAAGTACGGACGCGACTCCATCGGCGGCATCACCTCCAGCCGCTGCACCAACGAAGAAACCTACCTGGTGCAGAAACTGGTGCGCACCGCGTTCGGCAACAACAACGTCGACACCTGCGCCCGTGTGTGCCATTCACCTACCGGTTATGGCCTCAAGCAGACGTTGGGCGAGTCCGCCGGTACCCAGAACTTCGACTCGGTCATGAAGGCTGACGTCATCCTGGTGATGGGCGCCAACCCTACCGACGCTCACCCAGTGTTCGGCTCCCAGCTCAAGCGGCGCCTGCGTCAGGGCGCACGGCTGATCGTCATCGACCCGCGCCGTATCGACCTGGTGGATTCACCCCATGCCCGCGCCGAGCTGCACTTGCAACTGCGGCCAGGCACCAACGTAGCGATGCTCAACGCATTGGCCCACGTGATCGTCAGCGAAGGACTGGTCGACCAGCCTTTTGTCGAGGAGCGCTGCGAGGCGGCAGACTTCGCCCGCTGGCGCGATTTTGTCAGCCTGGCGGAGAACTCACCGGAAGTGCTGGGCCCGGTTTGCGGCGTGCCGGCCGATCAGATCCGCGCGGCTGCACGGCTCTACGCCACCGGCGGCAACGCGGCCATCTACTACGGCCTCGGCGTCACCGAGCACAGCCAGGGCAGTACCTCGGTGATGGGCATCGCCAACCTGGCCATGGTTACCGGCAACATCGGCCGCGAAGGTGTCGGGGTGAACCCGCTGCGTGGGCAGAACAACGTCCAGGGCTCCTGCGACATGGGCTCCTTCCCCCATGAGCTGCCGGGTTATCGGCACATTTCCAATGAAGTGGTGCGCGCCCAGTTCGAACAGGCCTGGAATGTCACCCTGCAACCCGATCCGGGCCTGCGCATCCCCAACATGTTCGAGGCCGCGCTGGATGGCACCTTCAAGGCGCTGTATTGCCAGGGCGAGGACATCGCCCAGAGCGACCCGAACACCCAGCATGTGACCGCGGCCCTGAGCGCCCTGGAGTGCGTGATCGTCCAGGACATCTTCCTCAACGAAACGGCCAAGTTCGCCCACGTGTTCCTGCCGGGCAGTTCCTTCCTCGAGAAGGACGGCACGTTCACCAACGCCGAGCGCCGCATCTCCCGGGTGCGCAAGGTCATGGACCCGTTGGCCGGCAAGGCCGACTGGGAAGCCACTATCGCCCTGGCCGACGCCTTGGGCTACAAGATGCATTACAACCACCCCTCGGAAATCATGGATGAAATCGCCAGCCTGACACCCACGTTCAGCCGCGTCAGCTACGCCGAACTGGAGCGTCACGGCAGCCTGCAATGGCCGTGCAACGATGCCGCGCCGGACGGCACGCCGACCATGCACATCGATCAGTTCGTGCGCGGTAAAGGGCGCTTCATGCTCACCGGCTACGTGCCCACCGAAGAAAAGGTCAACGGCCGCTATCCGCTGCTGCTGACCACCGGACGCATCCTCAGCCAGTACAACGTCGGCGCCCAGACCCGGCGCACCGACAACGTGGCCTGGCACGAGGAAGACCGCTTGGAAATCCACCCGACCGACGCCGAGAACCGCGGCATCGTCGAGGACGATTGGGTCGGCATTGGCAGTCGCGCCGGGCAGACGGTGCTCCGCGCCAAGGTCACGGAGCGCGTGGCGCCGGGCGTGGTCTACACCACGTTCCACTTCCCTGAATCAGGTGCCAACGTGATCACCACCGACAACTCCGACTGGGCCACCAACTGCCCGGAATACAAGGTGACGGCGGTGGAGATCGTGCGGGTCAGCCAGCCTTCGGAATGGCAGAAACGCTACCAGGCGTTCAGTGATGAACAGGGGCGCTTGCTGAAGGAACGTCGCCATGCCGAAAAAGCCGAGGTACGTCGATGAGCGCTGAAAGCCTGATCAAGATGGCCAACCAGATCGCGCAGTACTTCGCCAGCGAACCGGACCACGCGCTGGCGGTGAATGGTGTGCGCCAGCACATCAAGAGCTTCTGGACCCCGGGCATGCGCCGGGAATTGGCGGGGTGGGAGGCGAAGCATCCGGATGCGGCCCTGCACCCATTGGTGTTAGCGGCATTGACGGAGTTGAAAGAAACGGCCTAGTGGGTGTCCTGCAGGGCCTGCACACAGCCCCGGCCGGCGCCCTCGTCAACGACGAAGGGAACCGGCCGGGGCTGTGTGCATTTCAGTTACTGGTTATTGATGGTGATGTAGGGGTCCCAAGTGTAGCTCGGGCCCATCTGGTTCAGGTCTCGGTCCAGCAGAACGAAGGTGATGGTGTACCAGAGTTTTCCTGGATTCAAAGCAGTGGATTGCCACATGGTGTAGATCACATCGGTTTTGGAAATACCCTCTGAACCCGCCTTGTTCAGATAGGGCACCACGCCGGGGATGTTGAAGGATTGCGGCTTCGACATGGTGCCCTTGTAGTCACCGCCCTGATGGGGGTCGCCGCTCTCGACGTCCTTGATCAAGGCGATGCGGTCGAAGTTGCGTGACAGGGTGGTGGCACGCCAACGGATGTTGTCGCCGGGTTTTACGTCGAACCACAGCTCGTTGCCGCCTTCGCCGGTGTTGCCGCTGGCATGGCTGTCGATGGCATCGCGTGTCACCAACATGGAAATCGCACCGCCCACGTCGTTGGGGTGGGCGAGCAGGTAATCGGCATCGACGTTGACGAGCACATCAATGGTTTGGGTCGCTCCAGACATGTTGTTGCTCCTTGATTGAATGAGATTGAGGACCGCGCCTGCAAAGGCGTCCGGGCCACCCGGTCCCTGGGTGCGGTCTCGGGAGGAACGATAGGTGATGGCTTTGTAGTGTCAAATTGCGATTTGTTGACGCTGGCAAAACGGAGCGAAGCGCAGCACAACCAAGGTTTTGATTTATCTCTGCCCAGGCCGACCTCTTAATGGGTTTCGGGGAGTTTCCTGGCTGATTTGGTCGGCAAAGGCGCACAGCGGTTGTCAGCGATGACTTTCAAACCAGCAGGATGATCGACGCGACACACCATGGACTCTGTGGCGAGGGAGGTAAATTCCTACGAGATTTTAGGACGGCCAGTCACCGTCACTGCGCATATCGAGAGGCCACTCACATCTTATGTGGCGAGGGAGCTTGCTCCCGCTCGGCGGCGCAGCCGTCGTAAAACCGGTACCTGCGGTGTGTCAGGCGAAACGCGGTGACTGGTTTGGGGCTACTTCGCAGCCCAGCGGGAGCAAGCTCCCTCGCCATAAAAGCGGGTTTGGTCGTCAGGTTTAGGATTGATGGGCCGCCCAGTGTCTCATCTCTTCGGCAATTAAGTGGTTTACCAGGTCGCTGTACATCTTCTCGATGGCATCCGGGCTCAGGCCTTCGGCTTCGGCCCACCCCCGTCGTGTCGCGAGCATGGCCTTGAAGCGCTCGGGGGCACGTACCGAGGTCGCCGAGGTCTTGAACTTGGAGGCCGCGAGTACGTACTGAAAGCGCCTGCCCAATAGTTTGATGACGGCTTGGTCAAGGGCATCGATTTCGCCTCGAATGTCTTCCATGTTGGCGCACTCTGAGGGGGGTAGCGGGTTGCAGACTTCCATGTAGATCACTCCATTTTGTTGAATAAGATCGGCCCAGTCTGAGCCGATCTCCGATGTGGATTAAAAGCTCCAGTCCTCGGCTCGAACGACCTTGCAGAAAAGGCCGGCCAGCGTTGCGTTGTGATGCGCGATGATAGCCTGCGCCTTCAGGACGGGAGTATCGGCGCAAGTATGACCATCGGCGATCAGCACGGCATCGAACCCTAGGTCCCGGGCGGCGCGGCAAGTGCTGTCGACACAATACTGGGTTTTCATTCCTGCGATAACCACGCCCTCAGCGCCACACGCCTTCAGCCGCTCGGCCAACCCTGTCATGGCAAATGCATTGGGCCGGTTTTTTTCGACGATCACTTCGTCGCCCGCCAGCCGCAGCTCCGCTACCAATTGCGTCAATGGACTTTCAGGTTCCATAGGCGAGCCAGGCGGACCTACATGACGAACCAGAAAGATCGGGGCACCGGCGCTCCGAGCTTTGACCATCAGGCCATTCAGGGTATCCAGCAGCGCTTCACCGGCCCAGGGTTTATCCGGACCATGAAACAATCCAACCTGCACATCGATAATCAACAGAGCATGCATAGTGCTTTCCTTGCGTTTGGGCCAGTGACGCAAGGGCAAAAGAAAAGGCCCTTACCATCACTGGCGGGCCTTTGGGATTCGTGTGTCAGTGACTCACGACATCTCGCACGACCCGCCTTGGGCGGTCGTGGTTGTGGTGGTCGAGGTAATCTTTGGAAGGTTCATGGTGCTGACAGTAACTGGAGGCGATCCGGATTGGCAAGCCTTGCTTCGCAGATGTATGCGGCCCCTGTTTGGACCAGGAGACAGGGTGGGCACTGTGGACACTGTGGCGAGGGAGCTTGCTCCCGCTCGGCTGCGCAGCAGTCGTAAACCGGCTGGTACGGTTTATCTGTTGCAGCGCGGTGCCTGGGTTTGGGGCCGCTTCGCAGCCCAGCGGGAGCAAGCTCCCTCGCCACAGGAGGTGGTTAGCCTTCTAGTCCGCGTCGTTCGATCACGCCAAACACATCCGCCACATCCTGCACCAGGATCCGGGCGACGTTGGTGATGGTGGCGATGTCGTTCTCTGCCGAATCGCGCAGGTTGGTGCAAGCGACCAGCGTCAGGTAATCGAGCGTGGCGTGCAGGCGTTCGCTGGCACAGGCATGGAGCTCGGGCAGTGGGGCTTGGGTGTCGATCAGCAGGACGGGGTGGGTGGTGGCGGTTTGGGTGAGGGGAGTGAAGCGTTGATCTTGTTGTTTCATGGTTATAGTTATCCATCTTCGTATCAAGAATAAGCTACTACGATCCGCTGCGAAACGAATGGGTGGTAGCTGCGTGCGGGTTCGCAGACCGAGGATACGAAGGAACCCGGCAGATCCGAAGATCTCCCACACACAGCCACCATAAAAGGACGTCGACCGCCAAAGGCGCTCATTGTTACTTTTATGATGCTTGGTTGCTACCGTATCTGTCGGGCTGCGAAACCCAGCCACTGATCAAAGCCAGCGACGAACCCAACTATAGAAGTCGGTAGACGTCGATTCCAGCCGCAACAACCGTCCTGTAGGACGCCCGCAGGCCCCTGTGGCGAGGGAGCTTGCTCCCGCTCGGTGGCGCAGCCGCCGCAAAACCGGTGCCTGCGGTGTACCTGGCGAAACGAGGTGACCGATTTGGGGCCGCTTCGCAGCCCAGCGGGAGCAAGCTCCCTCGCCACGGGAGGTAAATTCCTACGAGATTTTAGGACGGCCAGTCACCGTCACTGCGCATCTCGAGAGGCCACTCACACCTTATGTGGCGAGGGAGCTTGCTCCCGTTCGGCTGCGCAGCAGTCGTAAAACCGGTACCTGCGGTATGCCTGGCAAAACGCGGTGGCTGGTTTGGGGCCGCTTCGCGACCCAGCGGGGATAAACCCCCTCGCCACAATGGGGGACTTCGGGAGCCCTTTGATTACGTAGCATCTGACAGATCAACGCCGCCCCGTGCGCGTACTCACATCCACCCACACCGCCAACACCAAAATGCTGCCCTTGACGATCATCTGCCAGTAGCTATCCACGTCGAGCATGGACATGCCGTTGTCCAGGCTGGTGATGACCAGCGCGCCGAGGAGGGCGCCGTAGACGGTGCCGGAACCGCCGCGCATGGAGGTGCCGCCGATGAAGCAGGCGGCGATGGCGTCGAGTTCGCCCATGTTGCCGGCCGAGGGTGAACCAGCGGCCAGGCGCGCGGTGTTGACCATGCCGGCGAGGGCGCACATCACGCCCATGATGCCGAAGATCCACAGCTTCACCGCCTGCACGTTGATGCCGGACAGGCGCGTGGCTTCCATGTTGCTGCCGACCGAATAGACCCGGCGGCCAAACACGGTCTGGCTGGTGACGTAGCTGAACACCCCCAGCAGGATCAGCAGAAGCAGCACCGGCACCGGGATGCCGTCGTAGCTGTTGAGGGTGTAGACGAACCCGGCCAGCACCGCGCCGATCAACACCACGCGCAATACGTCACGGACCAAGGAGTGGGCCGCCAGGCCATGAAGCGCGCGATTGCGCCGCTGTTTCCAGGTCAGGAAAACGGTCAGGGCGAACAGCAGGATGCCAAGCCCGGTCCCTACCGTGTGCGGCAAATAACCCTGGCCGACGTAGACCAGTTCGGGCGATACCGGGGCAATGGTGGTACCGCCGGTAACCCCCAGCAGGATGCCGCGAAAGGCGAGCATGCCGCCCAGGCCGACAATGAACGACGGGATGCGCAAGTAGGCAGTCATGTAGCCGTTGCCCAGGCCAATCACCAAACCGCACAAGGCCACCAGGCTCAGGTTCGCCAACAGCGGGATGTGATAAACCACATCGAGAATCGCCGCTAGGCCACCGAGCAATCCAAGCAACGAGCCCACCGACAGGTCGATTTCGCCGCTGATGATCACCAGCACCATGCCGCAGGCAAGAATCCCGGTGATGGACATCTGCCGCAGCAGGTTGGAGAGGTTGCGCGGGGTCAGGAATCCGCCGTCGGTCTGCCAGCTGAAAAACAGCCAGATCACCGCCACGGCGATCACCAGGGCGAGCATTTTGTAGCGGGAAAACAGCTGTTTGACCTGATTCATCTACGCGGACTTCCGATCATTATTGTTATGGCCTTCGGGATGGCTGAGCGCGGCGGCAAGCACTTGTTCCTGGGTGAGTTCGTGGTTGATGAAGTCGCCTCGCAGCTGGCCGTCGCCAATCACCAGGACGCGGTCGGAAACCCCCAGCACCTCGGCCAGCTCCGAGGACACCATGATGATCGACACGCCTTCGGCCGCCAGCGCGCCCATCAGCTTGTAGATCTCATATTTGGCGCCGACATCCACGCCACGGGTTGGCTCATCGAGAATCAGCACGCGGGGTTTGGTCAACAGCATCTTCGCCAGAACGGCTTTTTGCTGGTTGCCTCCGGACAGGCTGGTGATCGGCAGGAACGGGCTCGCGGTCTTGAGGTGCATGCGCGAGATTTCCTTGTCGATGCTGCCCAGTTCGGCTTCGGCGTCGATGCGGGTCATTTTCGAATAGTTGTCCAGCACGGCCAGGGTGATGTTCTGGCCCACCCCCAGGTCCGGGATGATGCCTTGGCGCTTGCGGTCTTCGGGGACCATGCACAGGCCGGCGCGGATCGACTTGAGGGGCGTGCGCGTGTCGACCTGCTTGCCTTCCAGCCAGACTTCACCTTCGTAGCGGCCGGGGTAGGCGCCGAACAGCGCAGACACCAGTTCCGTACGCCCGGCGCCGACCAGCCCGGCGATGCCGAGGATTTCCCCACGCTTGAGGACAAAGGAAATATCGTCGACCCGTTTGCGCCTGGGGTTGTCGACGTCGTAGCAGGTGACGTGGCGCGCCTCGAAAATCACCTCGCCGACGTCATGGGGTTCGGTGGGGTAGAGGTTGCTCATTTCCCGCCCGACCATCTGGGTAATGATCTTGGGGATGTCCATCTCGGTCATGGCGGTGGTGGCGATGTGTTTGCCGTCGCGGATCACCGAAATGGTGTCGCACACGGCGGCCACTTCATCGAGTTTGTGGGAGATGTACACGCAGGCAACGCCCTTGGCCTTGAGGTCGCGGATGATGTCCAGCAGCACCTCGATTTCCGAGCGGGTCAGGGCCGAGGAGGGCTCGTCGAGGATCAGCAGCCGTGCTTGCTTGTTCAGGGCCTTGGCGATTTCCACCAGTTGCTGGTAACCACCGCCGTACTGGGAAACCGGCAGCGAGACGTTCATGTCCGGCACCTTGAGTTCACGCATCAACGCTTCGGCACGGTGGATCATCGCCGGGTAGTTCATGCGTCCGCCGGGCAGCGTCAGCTCGTGACCCATGAAGATGTTTTCCGCCACCGACAGGTCGGGGACGAGGGTCAGTTCCTGATGGATGATGACGATCCCGGCGGCTTCGGTTTCGCTGATGGATTGCGCCTTGAGCGGCTGGCCGTCCCAGAGGATTTCACCGTCCCAGGTGCCGTAGGGATAGACCGCCGATAGGACTTTCATCAGGGTGGATTTGCCCGCGCCGTTCTCACCGCACAGGCCGACGCATTCCCCCGGCTTGACCTTGATGTCGATGCCGTTCAGGGCTTTGACACCGCCAAAGGTTTTGACGATGCCGTTCATTTGCAGCAGGTAGTCGGACATGGCGAAGGCTCGTGAAGAAGGGCTCACACGCAAGCAGGCGGCTAGGCATTTTCCTGATGTCAGTCAGTCCCCTGTGGGAGCGAGCTTGCTCGCGATAGCGGTGGTTCAGCTTGCACCCATATTGGATGGGCTGCCGCCATCGCGAGCAAGCTCGCTCCCACAGGGGCTTTGCTTAACCCAGGATTTGCACCCAGGTCACTGCCCGGCGATCTGCGCCTTGGTATAGAACCCGTCCTTTTCCAGCAGGTCGATGTTGTCCTTGGTCAGCGGAGTTGGCGTGAGCAGGATGGTGTCGACTTTCTTGCTGCCATTATCGTATTGCGAGCTGAAGGTGGGTTTCTCGTTGCGCGCCAGTTGCACCGAGAGCTTCGCGGCTTCGGAAGCGATCAGTTTCAGCGGCTTGTAGACGGTCATGGTCTGGGTGCCATCGATCACCCGCTTGACCGCCGCCAGGTCGGCGTCCTGGCCCGAGATCGGTACCTTGCCGGCCATTTTCTGCGCGGCCAGGGCCTGGATGGCTCCGCCGGCGGTGGCGTCGTTGGAGGCGACGATGCCATCGATCTTGTTGTTGTTCCGGGTCAGGGCGTTTTCAACGATGCTCAGGGCTTCGGTGGGGTTCCATTCCTTCACCCACTGCTGGCCGACGATCTTGATATCGCCCTTGTCGATGGCCGGTTGCAGCACTTTCATCTGGCCTTCGCGCAGGATCTTGGCGTTGTTGTCCGTAGGGGCGCCACCGAGGAGGAAGTAATTGCCCTTGGGCGCCGCTTGCAGCACGCCGCTGGCCTGCATCTCGCCGACCTTTTCGTTATCGAAGGAAATGTAGGCGTCGATGTCGGCATTGAGGATCAGTCGGTCATAGGACACGACCTTGATCCCGGCTTTCTTGGCTTCGGCGACGGCATTGGTCAGCACGGTGGCGTTGAACGGTACGATGACGATCACATCGACGCCACGGGAGATCAGGTTTTCGATCTGCGAGATCTGCTTCTGCTCGTTGGCATCGGCCGATTGGACGAAGACCTTGGCGTCGAGTTTTTCCGCCGCCGCGACGAAGTAGTCACGGTCCCGTGACCAGCGCTCCAGACGCAGGTCATCGATGGAAAAACCGATTTTCGGGTGCGCCGCATCGGCCATGACCGGCAGCGAGAGCAGGGCGAGGGCGCCAGCGAGTAAGGTGCGTTTGAAGCTTTTCATAGTGGTGCGTCCTTTTATTGTTGTTTGAAAGACACTGCCTGACGATGAGCGTGGTGCGGATAGAACTGTAGAGAGTCGCCGAGCCCTGTGGGCAGAGATTTGTCGCGAGAATGTAACAACCACTTTGGCGAATCAGATAAATCAAGGTTGTTTTTTTCGGGGGGCTGCTTCGCAGCCCGACGGGGATAAATCCCCTCGCCACAGCTCAGTCTATTGTCAGGGGTAGATAAACCGGTTGACCACGTTCTCGAGCATCTCCTGCCGACCGCTGACGGCTTGCGGGTTCAACTCGTTGGTGAAGGCGTGCTCGGCCAGTGAGGCGAGGCTGAACTCACCCGCCAGCACCGCCTGGCCGAATGGCTGCTGCCAACCGGCGTAGCGCTGATCCTTGAATTGCTGGAGTTGATCGTTCTGCACCATGGCCGCCGCGCGTTCCAGGGCCAGGGCGAGGACGTCCATGGCGGCGACGTGGCCGTGGAACAGGTCGACGACGTCCACGCTCTGGCGCCGGACCTTGGAGTCGAAGTTGAACCCGCCGTTGGTGAAACCGCCGGCCTTGAGAATCTCGTAGGTAGCCAGGGTCATCTCTTCGACGCTGTTGGGGAACTGATCGGTGTCCCAGCCGTTCTGCGGATCGCCACGGTTGGCGTCGATGCTGCCGAAGATCCCCAGGGAGACGGCCGTGGCGATCTCGTGATGGAAACTGTGCCCGGCCAGGGTCGCGTGGTTGGCCTCGATGTTGACCTTGATTTCTTTTTCCAGGCCGAACTGTTGCAGGAAGCCGAACACCGTGGCGCTGTCGTAATCGTATTGGTGCTTGGTCGGCTCCTGCGGCTTGGGCTCGATCAGCAAATCACCCTTGAAGCCGATCTTGTGCTTGTGCTCGACCACCATGCCCATGAAGCGGGCCAGCTGTTCGCGTTCACGCTTCAGATCGGTGTTGAGCAGGGTTTCGTAACCTTCACGGCCGCCCCACAGTACGTAGTTGGAGCCCTTGAGGCGTTGGGTGGCGTTCATGGCGCTGAACACCTGGGCGGCGGCGCAGGCGAAGACTTCCGGGTCCGGGTTGCTGGCGGCACCGGCGGCAAAGCGCGGGTTGCTGAAGCAGTTGGCGGTGCCCCACAGCAGCTTGACCCCGGTCTGTTCCTGATGACGTTCAAGCTGATCGACCATCTGCGCGAAGTGGTTGCGGTATTCCTTTAGCGAGTTGCCTTCGGGGGCGACATCGGTGTCGTGGAAGCAGTAGTAGTCGATGCCCAGCTTGGAAAAGAACTCGAAGGCCGCTTCGGCCTTGCCGATCGCCAGTTCCATGGGGTTCCCGCTGCGCTGCCACGGGCGCTTGAAGGTGCCGGCGCCGAACACATCGGACCCTGGCCAGACGAAGGTATGCCAGTAACAGACCGCCATGCGCAGGTGTTCGCGCATGGGTTTGCCGAGGATCAGCTTGTCGGCGTCGTAGTGGCGGAAGGCAAGGGACGAGGCACTGGCCGCCCCTTCGTAGCGAATCTTGTCGACACCGGGGAAGTACGGCATGGCGATTTCCTTATTGTTCTTGGCGGTGTCTCGATACTAACGCCGGCCCTGGGGCTGCTGATTATGAAAATCACCAAGGTGGAGTGCGATTTTGAGTATTGAGATTCGCAGGTCCTGGGCCTAGTCTGTGTCGATCGGCTCAGGATAGAACCCATGAAAACCGTCCCGCCCGTCCACCGCATTGCCCTGTTGTTCAACGGCAGCAAGATCTACGACCGCGGCATCATCAGCGGCATCGGCAACTACCTGAGCAGCACCCGCGCGTCCTGGGACTTGTTCCTTGAAGAAGATTTCCTTTGTCGCTTGAAAGGCATCGAGCGCTGGCAGGGCGACGGGATCATTGCCGACTTCGACGACCCGCTGATTGGCGAGGCGCTGGCCGGAATCAAGCTGCCCGTCGTGGCGGTGGGCGGCTCTTATCAGGACGAGCGCGCCTATCCGAAGGGCATTCCCTATGTCGCCACCGACAATGACGCGTTGATGAAACTGGCGTACGAGCACCTGATCGAAGCCGGGCTGACGCGCTTTGCCTGTTTCAGCCTGCCGGAAGCCCAAGCCAATCGCTGGGCCCAGGAACGGGAAAAAGCCTTTCGCCGTTTGGTGCAGCGTGATGGCCTGCACGCCGAGGTCTATCGCGGCATGGGCACCAGCGCGCCACTTTGGGACAGCGCCGTCGAACAGCAGATCGCCTGGCTGCAAAGCCTGCCCAAACCCATTGGCATCATTGCGGTGAGTGATGCCCGCGCCCGCCAACTGCTGCAAGCCTGCCTGACCGCCGGGATCGCCGTGCCGGAGCAGGTGGCCTTGATCGGCATCGACAACGACCCGCTGACCCGCAGCCTGACGCGGGTGCCGCTGAGTTCAGTGATCCAAGGCACCGAAACCATGGGCCGGACCGCTGCGCGCCTGCTCCACCAGATGCTGCACGGCATGCCGTCCACGGGCACGCAGATCCTGGTGCCGCCTGATGCAATCAACGTACAGGTTTCCAGCCTGCATCAACCGTTGGGCAACCCCTACGTCATGCAGGCATTGCTCTTCATCCGCCAATACGCCTGCCAGGGCATCAAGACTGCCCAGGTGGCGGCGTATGTGGGGATATCGCGCTCATCCCTGGAGTCGCACTTTCGCAAGGCGCGCGGCTGCAGCGTTCACGACGAGATCCTGCGCTTCAAACTGGCCGCCGCCGCCAATGGCCTGGAAAACACCGATGCGCCGATTGCCGACATCGCCCAGAATTGCGGCTTCAAATCGGCGCAGTACCTGCACACGGTGTTTCGGCGGGAGTTTGGCTGTACGCCGAGGGAGTATCAGCAGGGGGCTGATGCAGCGGTTCGTTGAGCCGCTATGGCCGGCTTGTGCTTGTTTAAGTGGCGCTGCCCCTGTGGCGAGGGAGCTTGCTCCCGCTCGGCGGCGCAGCCGTCGTAAAACCGGTAAATGCGGTGTATCTGGTGAAACGCGGTGACTGGTTTGGGGCTGCTTCGCAGCCCAGCGGGAGCAAGCTCCCTCGCCACAGGTTTTGTATGTTCTTCAAGGGAACAGCGTTAACGCAGTGAAGTATCCAAGGCCTGTCTCGGACGAGCAGGTTGCATGATCGAATTGTTAGGGAAGCGTTGAATGGCGTTAAGAGTGTTGGTGATCGGCGGGTACGGAAACTTCGGCAGCATCGTTTGCCGGCATCTGGCCGTGATGCCAGGCGTGGACCTGGTGATCTCGGGTCGCGATCCCCGCAAGTTGCAGGGCAAAGTCGATGAGTTGAGGACCCAATCGGGCAACGTGTGTGAAACTTGGTGCGGCGATGCCATGGGCCCTGAGTTCAAGTCAGTCCTGGGCTCGATGAACATCCAACTGGTCATCCACACCGGCGGACCGTTCCAGAGGCAATCCTATGCCGTCGCCGAGAGCTGCATCGACGCGGGCGTCAGCTACTGCGACCTGTCGGATTCCAGGGCCTTTGTCACCGGTATTGGTGCACTCGATGCCCGGGCAAGGCAGGCAGGCGTGGCGATCCTCAGTGGCTGCAGTTCGGTGCCGACGCTATCGGCGGCGATCATCGATCAGCAGTGGCATCGTTTCCAGCGCATCGACTCGATCGAGCATGGCATTTCCTCGTCGGCCAAGATGCCCGGGCTCTCCACCGTCGAAGGCGTTCTTGCCTACGCGGGCAAACCGATCAAGCAACTCAAGGACGGCCACGTGCATGAGGTGTTGGGCTGGCAGGACCTGACGCTTCGCGACATGCAGTCCATGGGCACTCGGGTACTGGCCAATGTCGATGTCCCGGACCTGGATATCTTCGCCAGCCGCTATGGTGCTCATACCCTGGGCTTCAAGGCTGGCGCAGGCCTGAAGCTTGGCGGTGTCGCCAACTACCTGCTGGCCCAGGCAATCAGGGTCGGGCTGGTTCGAGACCATGCCCCTTGGGCCGCAAGACTCCATCGCTGGGGGCTCTGGTTCGAGCGATTCGGCGATGGCAAAAGCGCGATGTACATCGATGTCCAGGGCATCGGGCTTGAAGGGAAACCGCTGTTCATGACGGCGCAGCTCACGGCGACGAATGACAAGGGCCCGGAGATCCCGAGCTGCGCAGCCGTTGCCTTGGCTGCAAAACTCGCCCAAGGGTACTTGCCCGAACCCGGCGCCCGGGCGTGCGTAGGCGAAATCACCGTCGATGAATACCTGGCCGCCATCAACGATCCGGAAAACCTGAGCCTGTCCGTGCACTTTTCTGAGGAGCAGCGCTGACCATTGGTGGAGCTATTGGGGTAGGAGGGCGATCAGATGGGCGCCTTCAAAAAGCGTCGTTCATGATCTGGGTCCGGCAGAAGGCACGTGTCGTATTTTCCGAAGAGTCGATAGCGATTCAGCGCAATGCGATCGTAGGCCCAATCCCGAAGCGCTCGGGGGAAAATGCGTAAAAGTTTCACCGGCAGCCAACGGGCGGGCAGCTGGGCGGCGACTTCAAAAAATGCATCCGAACGCACCCAATAATGCCGGTCGCGAATCACCGCCATGGTATCGAATTGATCCAGGGGCAAGCCTGCCCAGGCCAGCAGCACCTGTCCCTCGGGCGACTGTACGGCGGCCAACCGGACGCGTCGATCGTGGTCATGCCGAATCAAGAACGTTGCCCAGCCATTGCACAGTTTGCACACACCGTCGAACAGGACCACCGTCTCGCCTGGCTTGAGTAATGGTGCTGGAGAGGGGCGGATTTGGGAGGAGAGCATAAACGTGGGTCCAATAGGCGCCTGATTCTCTGGATCATACCCGGTTGCTCGAGAATCGGCTAAGCCGGGCGCAGCGCTTGAATTATTCGTATTGGCCTATCGAAAGGCCAAACCGATAATCGCGCTGTGTCCCTTCGTGCAGCGATAATTGCTCGATCAAGAAACCACACCGCTTGAGCACCTTGGCCGAGCCGATGTTTTCCGCGTAGACGTTGGCCACCAATCGTTTAAGGTTCCAACGCACCCGGGCCTCTTGGATCAGATGCTTCACTGCCAACGTCGCCAGACCCTGTCCGCAAGCGTCTTGGGCTATTCGATAGCCAACTTCTGCCGACCGCTCGGCCATGTCGATGCCTTTGAGGTTCGCTCGACCGATTATTTTTCCGTCAGGATCCTCGATGACAAACGGGTGCCAGGTACCGGCGGTGAAATCAGCCAGGTACGTCATGATGTGGTCGCTGACGCCTTGCACCGAGTAGAAAGCAGAATCGCGAGGGTCAATGTGGCGTTCGAACCACTCGCGATTCTCCAGCTCAAAAGCCAGCAGCGCCTCAGTATCAGTACTGTGCAGCGTACGAATGCTGACGGGCTTCATAAGATCGCTCTCTTTTCCAATTTATTGACCGACTAACGGGTAGTGCTTGATACGACACGCATAGCTGTTGCCATCGCCCTTGCAGACACCATCCAGATACCGGTAATTGACCTGTGCCGACTGCCCCTTCCTGGGCCATTGCCGGCGTGGAAGGGTGGATTGGTAATCAGGCGTTTCCGGAGTGAATGTGATCGTCGTGCCTGCCTTTGGGCATTCTACTGTGGGTGATGCAGGACTGACTTTTTCGATCCGTGCCTGTAACTGCGGATAGGGTTGTTTCAGTACATCCAGGATACGAAGCTCCATGCGGCAAATTTGCCATGTTGCCGCTTGGACTGGCGTGCACAGCATTGGGAGCGTCAACGCAAACAGGACGTAAGCCATTGCCCGGATCTTCATCATTGCCCTTGCCTGTAAATAGTCAGCCGTGAATGGCATCAGTCAACTGTAAAGCCCCATGAGGCGAAAAGACCAGTCGCTGCTCAGCGCGACAATCTCAGCCAGCGAATGCAGCAGTATCGGGACCAACAGGCCACCACTGTTGATTCTCGCGATGGCTAACACGCATCCACAAGCAAAGATCAGCGCGACGGTTGTCCAGTTACCGTATTGGATGTGAATGCCGGCGAAGATGGCCGACGTCACGATGATCGCGATCCATTTCCAGACCGGGCTGTTCTCGTAGGGGAACAGTCGCAGCAGGTAATGGCGGAAAAATAGCTCCTCGGCGATGGGTGGAAGCACGATCAGTGAGGCGACTTTGATCGCGAGTTGCCAACCGGTGAGGCCTGCCAGGAACTCGGCCATGAAGGCCTCTTGAGGCGACCCGAGCGCGGCGATGGCGATCCCGCAAAGCGCATAGGACCCGATGATGCCGAGCGCGCCCATCCGAAGGGGTTTACTGATGGCGTTACCGCGCAGTTGGGCGCACGAATCAGCACGGTATTGCCAGACGAACAGGGCGAGGAGAATAAGCGCGACTGAGCCCATCGTGGCGGCAAGCGACAGGTACGACTCTGCCGGTATGAGGAGAACCGCGGGTATTGCAGCTAGAAAAAACACCAGGGTGGCAAGCGCGAACATCCCCAATCGGCGAAAGAAGCGGTAACCGGTAAAGGTGGGGGCGGGTAGGAACTCAGGGGCGGCACCAAGATTCGTCACAGTCACTCCATGAGTGCAAAGAAGGAACGGCATGCTGCCAGCATTTTTCGCTGTCTGGTACGAGTTCCTACTGGCTTTGTGGAAAGTAGGCAGAATTTTTAAGATCAAACGCCGCCAGGGGCTGTGCGTTGGTGTACAAACCGCCAGGATTAACCCCGATAGACCGCCGCACTCCAATACTGGCTGCCGCTGCTCTTTTGACGAGTCCAGCCGTCTGCCTCCAATTGCTTGGCGATCATTCGATTCATCCAGCCATGCCCCAGCAGCAGGACCGGGCCATTACCGGCAAGTGCCTGCAGCCGTTGCGCTGCGCTGTTGGCACGCAGCTTCGCGGCACCTGCGGATTCAACTCGGCGTGAGTAGCCGCACAACCATAAGACCCGCAGGACAAACGCCCAGGTAAATGGCGAGAGCCTTGGCCATTTCCAGCGGCCATAAGGCAGTTGCGCTTCACAGAAAAGCGCGTCGACGATAGTGGGCTCCAGGCCTAGCGCCAGGGCAGAGGCCAACGCACGGGGCGCGGAGCTTGAAACGATGACCGTGGCGGTCGCGGCGAGCTGTTGGCTGGCATCCGGGGCGGGGTGATGAGTGATTTCCGAGCGGTCGTAGTGTTCGATCCAGTTTTTCATATCGAGCGCTGATACTTTGGCGGTCGCGCCCAGTTTTGGCTGGCCGTGACGCATCAGGATTATTTCTCTGGGCACGGTCTTTTGACGTCCTTGTGTTAGGTGCGTTTTGTTTGTGAGGCAAACGCCCTGCGGTTTTCAAACCAATCGTGATCGCGATACCACGTCACGGTGTCGGTAATGGTGCGCTCCAGCGTTCGGAAACGCACGCCGAGCTCTTGTTCACTTTTGCTGTGATTGAAACGGCTACGGCCTTCTTCTCGTACCAGCAGGCGCAAGGTAGCCATGCTCAGCAGAATGGGTTTGCGAGTAATACGCGCATAGAGTTCTTGCACAGCCGCCAAGGTGTATAGAAGAGGTAGAGGCAATTGTCGAGCAGGTGTCTTGACGCCGGCGATGCGGCCAAGGACAGGCACCAGCTCGCCCATGGTCAGGTGCCGGCCCGCCGCGAGATAGCGTTCACCTCGGCGTCCATGATCGGCAGCGGCAATCTGTGCCAATGCCACATCGCGGGCATCGACCACGGAAAAACTGCCGGGGACCAGCCCAGGCAACTTGCCGTTCACGACATCGTTGACCAATTGTCCCGAGGACGTTGGGCCAATGTCGGCGGGCCCCCACATCCACCCAGGCAGGACCATGCAGGCATGCATTTCAGGATGATCTTCCAGAAACGACAGGATGACGCGGTCGGCGAGGATTTTGCTGCGGTAGTAGTCATCGGCGTCGGCCTCGGCGCGCAAACAGGTTTCGTCGATGGATGTACCGGGCGGCCCGTCGAGCACGGCGATGGATGAGGTATGGATGAACCGTCGAATGCCAGCGCGAAAGGCCTGCTCAATCAGCTCCCGCGTACCGATGACATTGATCTTCTCCAGAGCTTTCCAGTGGCTGCCGCCCTTGTAGTTGTCGCGAAAGAAAGCCGCGGTATGAAACACCGTATCGCAGCCGTGCAACGCCGCTGCAAAGGCCTCGACATTGACCATGTCCCCGACGACCAGTTCTACACGCGGCAGGTTGCCGAACTGCAGTTCACCCTTGGCTCTTGATCGAACCAGGGCTTTGACTGCGTAGCCCCGAGCGATCAATTCCCGCACCAGATTGTTGCCCAACAAGCCCGTGGCACCCGTGACGAAGATGCTGTACATGGTTCAAACCCTTCCTGTTGTTTCGAGGGCGTGTAGATATACCGACCAGGCTCCTCGCGAAAAACAGCGCCTGCTGCATAATGGCTTTGCATATATGCAAACCAAGGGAAGGGACGGCGCATGGCGTTGCAAGCAAATTGGGATGATCTTCGTCTGCTGTTGGCGGTGTCGCGGCGTGGCAGCTTTCTACAGGCCGGGCAGTTGCTGGGTATAGCGCCATCCACGGTGTCCCGTCGTTTGACCCAACTTGAGCGGGCCCTGGGTGAGCCACTCGTGGAGCGGGGCGTTGAAGGGTGCCGGTTGACCCCACGCGGCCAATCGTTGCAGGAGGTTGCCCTGGCTGCGGAGGCGGGTTTGAGGCGCCAAGCCGTTACCAGCGTGTCCGAGCCGCACACCGAGCTATCGGGCAATGTCGTGGTCAGTGCCGGGGAGGGGTTTTCTTCCAGTGTGCTGGAGGCTGCCAGTCGCTTTACATCCCTGCACCCGCAATGCTCGGTGGAGTTGCTGGCAACGGCCGACTTTCACAAGATCGTCCGCGGAGCGGCAGACATTGCCGTGCGTACAGCCCATCTGGGCGAGCCGTCGCTGATTTATCGGCTCATCGGCAGGCTCGCTTACGGTGTCTTCGCCGATGCCAGTTACCTGGAGCGCTTTCCCGGCATGACGCTGGCCAGCGCGGGCAACATTGCCCTGCTTCCGCCGTTGGACATGTTGCCGCAAATGCGTGCGGCAAAAGCTGCGGGCCTGGAGCGGGCGCAGATCAGTGTGAACTCTTTCGCCGTACAGCTTGAGTCGGTGCGACGCGGCATGGGCGTGGGCGTGTTGCCGCGCATTTTGGCGAAGGACCTGGTCGAGGTGTTTCCGCAGATCGAGCTTCCAGACCTGGAGGTTTATCTGGTGACCCGGCCTCAGGCATTGAAGCAAGCCCACATCAAGTGTTTCTTTGCCCTGTTGGAGCGAGTGTTGATCGAAGCCGCGACCCGGGAGGGAGACGACGGCTATTCTTTGGGCGAGCGCCCCGGGCTGCGCGCCTGAGGCGACCTGAAGGTTGGGCGGGATCCCGTTAAGGATCCCACCTGACAGATCACCCGGTGCCCAGCTTATGCACCTCGCGGATCCGTATTCACCCTTGCTTCGCCCCCCCACCAATCTGCCAGACATACGGCGGCTCGGTGCCGTTGATTTCCCAGTCGCCAATGATGCGCTCCTTGTAGATCAGCGGGTTGTGCGAGGCGGCGGTGCGGGCATTGCGCCAGTGGCGGTCGAGGGCCTTGCTGGTGCTGGTGGCGGACGCGCCAAGGGCATTGAACAGGTCGCTGGTGGCGCGTAGCACCAGGTCGGAGATCACCACCTGGGCCTGGGCGGATTCCAGTTCGGCGGCGATGTTGGCGGTGTGCTCGGTCTCGGCGTTACGGCCAAAGCGGCTTTCGTAGGCGCGTTGCGAGGCGCCTGCAGCTCGCAGGGCAGTGGCTTCGGCGGCGTAGACCTGGGCCGAGGCCTTGCCGACCACTTGCTGCACTTGCACGTCCTGGCTCACTGGACTGGCGTTGCCGGTGCTGAAGATCCGCGTGCGTTTGTTCACCTGCTCGGTGATGTCGCGCACGGCCGCGCGGCCGGAGCCGGTCAGCACGGCCAGCAGGACCAGTTGATAGAACGCCGTCTGGTACTTGAAGCGGGTGGCGAAGTCGATGAGGTTTTCCGGCTCGACCACTGCATTCTCGAACACCGACGTTCCGCTGCCCGTGGTGCGTTGGCCAAAGCCATCCCAATCGTCGCTTTGCTTGACGCCCGGCTGGTGAACATTGACGGCAGCGATCACGTCGGTGCCGTTGTCGTCACGCTGGGCATAGAGGTCGATCCAGTCGGCAAAAATACTGCCGGTGCTGTAGTACTTGGTGCCGTTGACGACCCATTGATCGCCTTGACGGGAAACCCGGGTACCGACTTCGCCGATTTTTACCGTGCCAATTTCAGTCCAGGCATTGCCCACCAGGTCACCCTCGACGAAGCGCTTGAACCAGGTGTCCTGCGCGCTGCTGGCGTGGGCGTTGAGGCGGTCCTCGACAAAGGCAAAGTGTCCGCGCAGGGCCTGGGGCAGGTTGGAGTCGGCTTCGGCCAGCTCGATCAGCAGTTGCAACAGCTGCGGCAACGAAGCCCCGGCACCGCCGAACTCGACCGGCACGCGCACGGCGCCAAAGCCGGCTTCCTTTAACCATTTCACTTGTTCGAAGGGCAGGCTGCGGGTCTGCTCACGCGCCAGCGCGCCGGCCTGGATGCGCGCAAAAATCGGCCGAAACCGTTCGGCCAAGGCCTCGTAGTCGGTGCCGGTGGACAGGATCGGCGGCAGGTGTTGTTGCTGTGCGGTCATGGTGGTGTTCCTTTTGATGACAAGAGGGCGGGCAGGGCAAAGACCTGCCGTTGCCGGGAGCCATTGCACGGTCCATGCCTGCCGCCGAGGGCCCGCAAAACCTGGGTGTGCGCAGTACTCATCAACGAACGGGCTGTCGGTCTGCGGACAATCTGTTGCGTGGCTGTGTGCTGGGCAACAGTCGCTGGCAGGGGCAACGACGCCCTTAGGTGTTGGCCAGGCAACAGCGGAACAACAGCTTGTCTGTCGGGCGACAGCGCGGAAACAGCATGTGTTTTTAACTGATTGATTATTAAGGAAATAACAAGGTGGCACGGTTGCTGCTCTAGCCCTTGTGCAGACGCTGAGACGGCGTCTACCGGCATGAGGTAAGTGATGAACAAGCAATTCAAAGTGGTGGCGGTGTCAGGCAGCGTGCAGCAACCCTCGCGCACCCTGGTCCTGCTCAATGCACTGGTGGAAAAGCTCGGGCAGCAACTGCCGATCGAGGTGCGCTTGATCGAGCTGGCCAGGATCGGTCCGCAGTTCGCCGGCGTGCTGCGTCGCGAAGCGTTGCCCGCCGCCGTGCAAGAGGACCTGCAGGCCATTGAAAGCGCTGATCTGCTGATTGCGGCGAGCCCGGTCTATCGGGCGTCGTACACCGGCCTGTTCAAGCACCTATTTGATTTCGTTCATCACGAAGCCCTGAAAAACGTACCGGTGCTGCTTGCCGCGACGGGCGGTTCGGATCGTCATGCGTTGATCATCGATCACCAGTTGCGGCCGCTGTTCGGGTTCTTCCAGGCCCTCAGCCTGCCGGTGGGGGTCTATGCCTGCGAAGCCGATTTCACTCACTACCAGGTTTCCAGCGCGCAGGTGCTGGACCGCATCGAGCGCGCTGTCGAGTCAGCGCTGCTGAGCCTTGCACCGGATGCTCGGCGCAGCGCTGCTTGACCAATTAATTCATTTCAACGAGCCGTGGAGACATGCAATGAGCCAGGACACGATCAAATTTGCTTACTGGGTGCCCAATGTCAGCGGAGGGCTGGTGGTCAGCAAGATCGAACAGCGCACCGACTGGGGAATCGACTACAACCGCAAGCTTGCGCAAATCGCTGAGGCGGCGGGCTTCGACTATGCCTTGTCCCAGGTACGCTTTACCGCCGGTTACGGTGCCGAATACCAGCACGAGTCCGTGGCCTTCAGTCACGCCTTACTGGCCGCCACCACACGCTTGAAAGTCATCGCAGCGGTATTGCCGGGGCCGTGGACGCCATCGGTGCTGGCCAAGCAGATCGCGACCATCGACCAGCTGACTGGCGGCCGTGTGGCGGTCAACGTGGTGTCCGGCTGGTTCAAGGGCGAGTTCACCGCCATTGGCGAACCGTGGCTGGAGCACGATGAGCGCTATCGCCGTTCCGAAGAGTTCATCACGGCGCTCAAGGGCATCTGGACCACCGACAACTTCACCTTTCGCGGGGACTTCTACCGCTTCCATGACTACACCCTCAAGCCAAAGCCACTGCAGCAGCAACCGGAAATCTTCCAGGGCGGCAGCTCCCGTGCCGCACGGGACATGGCCGCGCGTGTTTCCGACTGGTATTTCACCAACGGCAATACGGTTGAGGGCATCAAGGCCCAGGTCGACGACATCCAGGCGAAAGCTGCGGCCAACAACCACAAGGTCAGGGTCGGGGTGAACGCGTTCGTCATCGCTCGCGATACCGAGGAAGAGGCGCGCGCGGTACTGGCCCAGATCATCGACCAGGCCGATCCCGAAGCGGTCAATGCCTTTGGCGATGCGGCGAAACAGGCCGGCAAGTCCAGCCCGGAAGGCGAGGGCAACTGGGCCAAATCCAGCTTCGAGGACCTGGTGCAGTACAACGACGGCTTCAAGACCAACTTGATCGGTACACCGCAGCAGATTGCCGAGCGCATCGTCGCGCTCAAGGCCGTGGGCGTCGACCTGGTGCTTGCCGGCTTCCTGCACTTCCAGGAAGAAGTCGAATATTTCGGTCGCAAGGTCCTGCCGCTGGTGCGTGAACTGGAGCAACGCAAAGTGGCGGCCAGAACGGCAGCCGTCGCTTAAGGGCAGGAGGGATCATGGGCACGCTCATCGACACACCGCACGAGATTGCGACCAGTTTGCCCCAGTGGCTGCAGCAGCAGGCGCACTGGCATGGCTCGGACGTCGCCCTGCGCCATAAGCACCTGGGTATTTGGCAGGCGCGAAGCTGGCGGCAACTGGCCGACGAGGTGCACAGCCTGGCGAACGCCTTGCAGTCCCTTGGTTTTTCGGTGGGCGCGACCCTGACGATCATCAGCCGTCCCCGGCCACAGGCGCTGCTGGCCGCGTTGGCGGCGCAGTGGCTGGGGGGCGTGGCGAGCCTGCTCGATCCGTTGGACGGGTCGACCCCGTCACTGCTCGATGAGTTGCAGCCGGATTTCGTACTGGCCGAAGGACAGGAGGAGATCCTCCGTCTGCGCGATGCTCAGGTCGCTCCGCGCGTCCTGATATATGTCGACAGACGTGGCCTGGCGGAGGGCGTGCCGCTCGATCAAGCGCTGGATTACTCGGCATTGGTTGCCCAACCGTCGCCCTCTGAACTGGCGCCGCAAGCGCGATCGCTCCATACGGCTTTTGTCTTCTACCGCCGGGGCCCCCAGGCCATCGAGCAGCAACGTATCAGCCACGCCGAGCTGTTGCAGGAAGGTCGGCGCCTGGTGCAGCGCGAAGGGCTGGGGCGGCAGGAAGAAGCACTGGCAGCCCGGGCTTTCGCCTCTGGCGGCCAGGCCCGCTACTTGTTGGCGCCTTGGCTGATAGCCGGTTTTCGCCTGAATTTTCCAGAGAACCTGGCCACCCGTGATCGCGACCGACGTGAGTTGGGTCCAACGCTGGTGGCCGGGACGCGGGAAACCTACGCGCGCTTGCACAGGTATGCGTTGGAGCGTTTGCCTGAACCGGGCAGTGGCCAACGCCGGCTGGTGGATTGGGCCTTGGTAACGCCCTCGAACCTATTGCAACGGTATCTGGGGCACTGGCTGGTCCGTGGGCCGTTACGTGACGTCCTGGGGTTTTCTCGCACTCGGGCCCCATTGCTGGTCGGTGAACCATTGCCGCCCGAAACCCAGGCATTTTTCGACGCCTTGGGGATCAAGGTTCGCTATTGGCGCGATTCGCCCCAGTGGGATGCGCCCACGATAACAGCGAAAACAACCACCGATGACTGGATCGAGCGTCATTCGCAACTGGCCTGAGAGGAGGCGCCCCATGACACAGACGGCCACCACGCACCTGCTGGAGCTGGAGCATATTTCACTGTCGTTCAAAGGCGTCAAGGCGGTCACCGACATCAGCTTTCGTGTGGCCACTGGTGAGATCTGCGCCTTGATCGGCCCCAACGGTGCCGGCAAGAGTTCGTTGTTGAATGTCATCAGCGGCGTGTACCACGCCCAGGACGGGCGCATACGGTTTGACCGGCAGGAGCGGCGCAGGATGCGTGCCCACGATGTGGCCGTGCGCGGCATCGCCCGCACGTTCCAGAACATCGCGCTGTTCAAGGGCATGAGCGTGCTCGACAACGTACTCACCGGCCGCAGTCTCAAGCGACGCAGCACCTGGGTTGAACAGGTCCTGCGAATCGGCCGGGCCAGGGCCGAGGATGATGTCCAGCGCGAAGCGGCGGAGCGGGTCATCGAGTTCCTGCACCTGCAGCCCTGGCGCGACGTGCTGGTTGGCAAATTGCCCTATGGCTTGCAGAAACGGGTGGAACTGGCCCGTGCGCTGGCGGCGGAGCCCCGGCTGTTGCTGCTGGACGAGCCCATGGCCGGGATGAATGCCGAGGAGAAGCAGCAGATGAGCCGCTTCATCGTCGACATCAATCGGGAACTGGGCACGACCGTGGTGTTGATCGAGCACGATATCGGCGTGGTCATGGGCATCAGCGATCACGTGGTGGTGCTCGATTACGGTCGCAAGATCGGCGATGGCTCGCCCGAAGAAGTACGGCAGAACCCCGAGGTCATTTCGGCTTACTTGGGCACTCGCCACTGACATTGATCATTCGACGCTTTCCCGTCAGGGAAGGCAGGCAAGTTGCGCCCGCAAAACAGGAACAGGCATGGAATTTTTCTTTGAAGTATTGATTGGCGGGCTGTTGGCGGGGGTGATGTACGCCTTGGTGGCCATCGGGTTCGTGCTGATCTACAAGGCCTCAGGCGTGTTCAATTTCGCCCAGGGCGCGATGGTGCTGTTCTCGGCGCTGACCTTCGTCAGCCTGCTGGAGCGCGGCGTGCCGTTCTGGCTGGCGTTCCTCATCAGCCTGGCGGCGATGGTGCTGCTTGCGGTGGCGGTGGAGCGCGTGGTGTTGCGCCCGTTGGTCAACCGTTCGCCCATCACCCTGTTCATGGCCACCCTCGGACTCTCCTACGTCATCGAAGGCTTCGCCCAGGCGCTGTGGGGCGCCCAAGTGCATGGCCTGGAGCTGGGCATCAGCGACGAACCGCTGGAACTGGGCGGGATGTTGTTGTCGCAGTTCGACATTTTTGCCGCGCTGACGGCGGCCGGGTTGGTGTTGCTGTTGTCCTGGCTGTTCAACAAGACCCGGCTGGGGCTGGCGTTGCGGGCGGTGGCCGACGATCCACTGGCGGCGTTGGCCGTGGGCATCCGCTTGCAGCGGGTCTGGGTGGTGGTGTGGGCGGTGGCGGGGTTTGTCGGGCTGGTCGCCGGCCTGCTCTGGGGCGCGCGCCTGGGTGTGCAGTTCTCGCTCTCGCTGGTGGTGCTCAAGGCCTTGCCGGTGCTGATCATTGGCGGCTTTACCTCCATCAGCGGGGCGATTGTCGGTGGGCTGATCATCGGCGCCTCGGAAAAGCTGGCGGAGGTGTACCTCGGGCCCTTCATCGGCAGCGGCATCGAGAACTGGTTTCCCTACGTGCTGGCACTGCTGTTCCTGCTGGTGCGTCCGGCGGGGTTGTTTGGCGAACGGGCCATCGAACGGGTCTAGGGGAGGTGCATCATGTTGTATCGAGAAGCAGGCCAGTTCAGCACACGCTATGCCCAGGATCGCCGGGTCTTCGCCCTGCGCCAGGACCGTCAGGGGCTTGCCGCACTGTTGCTGTTTGCCTTCGTCGCGGTGCCTTGGCTGGGCAACGACTACTGGTTCAGTGCGATCCTGATTCCCTTCCTGGTGCTGTCCCTGGCCGGGTTGGGGCTCAACCTGCTGACTGGCTATGCCGGGCAGTTGTCCCTCGGTTCCGCGGCGTTCATGGCGGTCGGGGCCTTTGCCACCTACAACCTTGAAGTGCGTGTCGCGGCCTTGCCGTTGTTGCTCAGCATTGCGCTGGGCGGGTTGACGGCGGCCTTGGTGGCGGTGCTGTTCGGTCTGCCGAGCCTGCGTATCAAGGGCTTCTATCTGCTGGTTTCGACCTTGGCGGCGCAGTTCTTCGTGACCTGGGCGTTGACCCGCTTCAGCTGGTTTTCCAATAACAGCGCCTCGGGCGTGATCAGCGCGCCGCGCCTGGAGGCCTTCGGGGTGAACCTGGACGCGCCCGTCGGTCGCTATCTGTTGACCCTGACGGTGGTCGTGACGCTGTTCTGGCTGGGCAAGAACCTGGTGCGCAGCGAATTGGGGCGCAACTGGATGGCGGTGCGTGACATGGACACCGCCGCCGCGATCATCGGCATTCCCTTGGCGAAAACCAAGTTGCTGGCGTTCGCCATCAGTGGGTTTTTCCTCGGTGTCGCGGGCGCGCTCTGGGCCTTCACGTACCTGGGCACGGTAGAGCCCCATGGATTCGATCTCAATCGGTCGTTCCAGATCCTGTTCATCATCATTATTGGTGGTCTCGGCAGCCTGTTGGGCAACTTCCTCGGCGCGGCCTTCATCGTCCTGTTTCCTGTCTTGCTCTCTAACCTGGTGTCGCTGCTGCCCGGCGGCCTGGTCGATGCCGGCCAGGTGGAGAACCTGCAGAAGATGATATTCGGCGCCTTGATCATTGTGTTTCTGATCAAGGAACCAGAGGGCCTTGCGCGCCTCTGGCAGACATTTCGCGAGCGCGCGCGGCTGTGGCCGCTGCGCTACTGAGCGAACCGCACCACGCGGGTTTGCAGTTCCATTCTGTTGGCTTATCACTGGCTTCATTACAAGGAAAATCCGATGTTCAAACGATCATTCGCCAGCAGCCTGGCGTTAGTGTTCAGCCTCACCGCCGCCGCCTTCACAGTCCAGGCGGACAACGAACAGTATTTCCCGCTGCAAAGCTACCGCGTCGGCCCTTATGCGGCCGGTGGGACCGGCTTTTTCGGCGGCTTCATCGACTACCTCAAATACGTCAACGCCAACGGTGGCGTGAACGGCGTCAAGCTGACCTGGAGTGAATGTGAAACCGAGTACGTGGTGGAGAAAGGGGTCGAGTGCTATGAGCGCCTGAAGAAGGGCTTGAACGGCGCGCCAGCGGCGGCCACCAACCCGCTGTCGGTGGGCATCGCCTACGCCACGCTGGAACGCTCGACAGCGGACAAACTGCCGCTGATCACCATCAACCACGGTCGCACGGATTCCACCGACGGCAGCGTGTTTCCCTACGTCTTCCCGTTGCAGCTGAACCCTTATTCCGAGGTGTCGGCGATCATCAACTACATTGGCCAGCGGGCGGGTGGGCTGGACAAACTGAAGGGCCTGAAGATCGTCACCCTGTATCACGGCTCACCCTACGGCAAGGAAACCAATGAGGTGTTGCAGACCCTGGCGGACAAGTACGGCTTTGTGCTGACCCTGCTGGAGGTTCCGCATCCGGGCAACGAGCAGCAGTCGCAATGGCTGAATATCCGCCGGGAAAAACCCGACTGGGTGATCTTGCGCGGTTGGGGCGTGATGAACCCGGTGGCGCTGAAAACCGCGCAGAAGGTCGGCTTCCCGGCTGACCACATCATCGGCAATATCTGGAGTAACTCCGAGGATGACGCCGCGCCGGCCGGTGCCGCGGCCAAGGGCTTCATCGCGATCACCACGCACCCGTCGGGCACCGATTTCCCGGTGTTGCAGGGCATCAAGCAGCAAGTGGTCGATGCCGGCAAGGGCGACCTGGCCGACCCCAAGCGTTTCGGCACCGTGTACTACAACCTCGGTGTGGTCAACGGCATCCTCAACGTCGAAGCCGTGCGCATTGCCCAGCAGAAATTCGGCAAGCAACCGCTGACCGGCGAGCAGGTGCGCTGGGGCTTCGAAAACCTCAAGCTCGACGACGCCAGACTCAAGGAACTGGGGGCGTTGGGGCTGGTGCAGCCGTTGCAGTTGTCTTGCTCGGACCATGAAGGCGGTGGCGCGGTGCGCTTCCAGCAATGGGACGGTACTCAGTGGAAGTTGATCAGTGACTGGGTCCAGGCCGACCGCGCCTTGTTGCGGCCGATCATCGAAGCTTCTTCGCATCAGTACGCCCGGGAAAAAGGCATTACCCCGCGCGATTGCAGCAAGGAATCCTGAGGCATCGCGGCGACCCGGGCGCTGGCGTCCGGTCGCTACCCGAAGAGGCGAAACCGCATGACGACGAACGCACCGATCCTGCAGATCGACGATATTGAAGTGCTCTACGAACAGACCATCCTGGCCGTGCGCAGCGTGTCGCTGAACGTCGCCAAAGGGCAGGTCGTGGTGCTGCTGGGCGCCAATGGCGCGGGTAAAAGCACCACCTTGAAGGCGGTCTCCAATCTGGTGCGCGCCGAACGGGGCGAGGTGGTGCGGGGGCGGATCGTCTATCAGGGACAGGAAGTGACCCACAGTGCCCCTCACACCTTGGCGGCCAATGGCCTGGTGCAAGTGCTGGAAGGTCGGCATTGCTTTGCCCAGTTGACCGTGGAGGAAAACCTCTTGGCGGGCGCGCTGGCGCGGCGGGTTCCGCGCCGCCAGCTCCTGGCCAGCCTGGAGCGGGTGTATGGGCATTTTCCGCGCCTGAAACTGCGGCGTAAAAGCCTGGCCGGCTACACCTCGGGCGGCGAGCAACAGATGATCGCGATAGGCCGCGCGCTGATGGCCGAACCGCAGTTGGTCTTGCTGGACGAGCCGTCGATGGGGCTGGCGCCGCAGATCGTCGAGGAAATCTTTGAAATCATCCGCCAGCTCAATCAACGCGATGGCGTCAGTTTTCTGATCGCCGAACAGAACATCAACATCGCGCTGCGGTACGCCCACCATGGCTACGTGTTGGAAAGCGGCCGTGTGGTCAGCGAAGGCAGCGCCGAACAACTGGCGGCCCGCGACGATATCCAGGATTTTTATTTGGGCGCGCAAGCGAGAGGGCAGGAAGCTGCCGGGATTGAAGAGCAGCGCTCCCCATAAACGAGCACACCGCCGAGTTGCTGTTGTGGCGAGGGAGCTTGCTCCCGTTGGGCTGCGCAGCAGCGCCAAACCAGCGACTGTGGTGTGCCAGGTTGATCGTATTCAGATTCATTGGGGGCGCTTCGCACCCCAGCGGGAGCAAGCTCCCTCGCCACGGGGGGAACTCAGGTAGATAGGTTGATCACCCTACCATCCTGTGTGCTCAACGTTGAACGACGTTTGTTGACCACCAGCTCACCAAACCTGATCAGCAATGTACGGGTGACGTTACGGCTCAGGCCCAGCAAGCTGGCCGTGTGCACCTGATTGCAATTGGCGTAGCGGTAGGCAGCACGCAACAGCGCTGCTTCGACCTGCTCATGGAGGTTGCCGTGCTCCTGCTCGAGCAGTTTCTCGAAGGCCTTTTGCAACAATGCCTCTGCGTTTTGTGGGACGCATTCCTGCGGGTTGTCCTGCCGCTCGATGCGAAAGTTCGACAGGTGCAGGTCCTGCACACCTATCACGTTGTTGCGGCAAATCAACAGCGTGTGATGGATGACGTTTTCCAACTCGCGGATATTCCCCGGCCAGGAATAATCGAGCAATTTGCGCTGCGCCTGGGCGTCCAGCGTGACCTCGCCGTGACCCAGCCGACGGCTGTACTCGGCAATGAAGTGGCGTATCAACGGCAAGATGTCGCCAGGGCGTTCACGCAGGGGCTTGAGCACCAGGCTGACCACGTTCAGGCGGTAATACAGGTCTTCGCGAAAGTGCCCGGCGTTGATGGCTTTTTCCAGCTGCACGTTGGTGGCCGCCAGTACCCGCACATTGATCTTGATGCTCTTGCGCGAGCCCAGGCGGACCACTTCGCGTTCCTGTAGCACCCGCAGCAGCTTGACCTGGATCGGCAGCGGCAAGTCGCCAATTTCATCGAGGAACAGGGTGCCGCCGTCGGCCTCTTCGAACCAACCGGCCTTGGCCGTCAACGCACCGGTAAAGGCGCCTTTTTCATGGCCGAACAGCTCGGCCTCCACCAGCGTCTCGGAAAACGCCCCGCAGTTGACCGCCACAAACGGCTTGTCGCGACGAGCACTGAGGTTGTGTACATGGCGAGCCACCAGTTCTTTGCCGGTACCGGTCTGGCCGATGATCAACACACTGGCGTCACTGGGCGCCACTTGCTGCAAATGGGCCAGCAGCGCCTGTGAGGTTGGGTCTGCGAAGACTTGGGCGGTGGCCCGAATCGAGGTGGCCAGGCCGGGAGAGGGGGGAAGCGTGAGAAGCTGCATGACGGTGGCCCGTTAATGAATTGCAATGACTGAGGGAGGTGAGTGCCAACGCGCCTTGATGGCGGCGCAGCGCGAGCCAATTAGCCTAAGACTTAATCTAAATGATCTAAAAAATATAAAACAAATAACGATTAGTTATTTGCTTAGGGCCTTGCGAGCATTCCTACCGGGCTCCGCTTGGGAAAACGTGCGACCTCACTCCCTATGAGCCGAGCGTAGATCTAGAAGAGCTGGTAAAAAACTTTATTGACTAAAAATAAATACCGGGTAATTATTTCCCTGCATCTGCTTTCACGCAGAGTCATTTTCAGGGGCAACCCGATGAGTCAGAACACCCTGCCTTCGTTGGCCAGTCTTTACGTCGAGGCGATTGAATCGTCATCCGACCCACGCATCGCACCATCGCTTATGCAAGGCTTTCCGGCCGAACCACAACGCCGCGTCACTTGGCACAACTGGATGCGACCACCGTTCAATCAATGGGGGTTCCGCAACCTGGCGCGCCTGCGTCCCTCCATTGATGTGCAGGCGGGGACCGGAGCAGTCAACGCGTTCAAACAGGCCCCTCGACCGCTGGATGAGCTGCACTTCGACAGTGAGTCAGGTTTGAGCATCAGCGTTATCGAGCACCTGATCGCCAGTCAGACCGACGCTTTCCTGGTGCTGCAGGGCGACACGGTGCTGTTTGAACAGTACTTCAACGGCCAGCGGCCCCAGGACCGGCACGTGATGTTTTCGGTGACCAAGTCGCTGATCGGCACCCTCGGCGAACAGCTGGTCAGTGAGGGCGTGCTGGATCCAGCGTTACCCGCCGTTCATTACGTGCCGGAATTGGCGGGCAGCGCATTTGCAGACGCCAGCGTACGACAGCTGTTCGACATGGCCGTGGGCATCGACTACAGCGAGGTCTATGAGGATCCGAACTCCGAGAGCTCCCAGTACGGCTACGCCTGTGGTTTCCAGCCGGCACCGGCGCAATACGCCCAGTTCGAATCCCTGTACCAATACCTGCCATCTCTCAGGAAACGTGGCAGCCACGGTGGCTTTTTCCATTATGTGACCGCTACCACCGAAGCATTGGCCTGGGTCATGGAGCGTGCTGGCGGCAAGGCTTGTCACGAGTTGCTGCAAGATATCTGGAGTCAGCTGGGCTGTGAGCGCGACGGCTACTTCATGGCCGACCCTTGGGGGCGCAGCGTTGCCGGTGCCGGTTTCAGTGCCACCTTGCGAGACATGGCGCGTTTCGGTCGCCTGCTGGCCAACGATGGCCGCCTGGATGGGCGGCAGCTGCTATCGAGCGAGACGATCGCCCGGATCGCCGCCGGTTCGGACCCGGCGATCTACGCCACATGCGCCGATTTCTCGGCATGGACCCCCGGCGCGTCCTACCGCAGCCAGTGGTACCTGTTCAATGACCATTCCCAGGCGCTGATGGCCGGCGGCATTCACGGCCAATACCTGTTCGTCGACAAGCCCTCAGGCGTGGTGATCGTCAAACAGTCGTCCCTGAACGAAGCCGTCAGCCCGTTCGACGGGGACAGCGTGCGCATGCTGCGTGCCATCGCGGCGGACCTTGCCCGCTGACGTAGCCCGATAAAACAAGAAATTTGCGTTCCGTTCACCTGGCCCCGGCCAGGTGTTGGCGACGCTCTGCGCCGCCATTCACTGCCCTGTAACAACAATAATCACACAGGAGCTTCATATGGTTTGCATGACACGTTGGTCGCGAACGCTCTTAGCGTTCGGCTTACCCCTGACCGCCCAAGCTGCGTTGGCGGGCTATACCTTCGAAGACGGTGCCCTCAAGGGGGAGGTCAATCTCACGGCCGGTGCGGCGACCGTCTTCACGCGCAACGTCAATTTCGGCGCCGGCCGGGTTGATCTGCGCAGTCGCGGCAATGACGGGACGAAAATCGACTGGCAGGAGTTCTACATCAAGCCCGGTGTCACCCTGGACTACGCCTTGCAACCGGACTTCAGCCTGTTGGCCGGCGGTTCGTTCGTGGCGGCGACCACCGTGGGCGATGGCGATGCCGGCGGCTTCACGCGCAGTTCTGACGGTGACGTGGCGGTCGAGGAGCTCTACGGTGGGTTCCGGGCCGGGGAGTGGAAATTCACGGCCGGCCGCCAGAACTACATGATCGGCACCGGCTTCATCGTCATGGACGGCAACCTTGATCAGTTCGACGACGGTGCCTACTGGCTCGCGCCCAGAACCGCCTTCAAGGACACGGCCATCCTGGCCTGGGATCATGGCGCGCTGAAGACCCAGGCCTTCACCTTGCGTACCGACGATGACTTGGGCGACTTCCGGATGACCGGTGTCAACCTGGACTACAACCTCGATGACCAGGTGACGCTGGGCGCCATGGCGATGAAGGTTGATTCCCTTGCGCCCAAGGGCACTACGCCGTTAAGCCGGGACGGGATGCAGGTGTATAACCTCCGGGCGCTCAACGCCAAGGTGCCGGGCGTGCCGGCACTGACGCTGAACGCTGAATATGCTTTGCAGCGGGGCAGTGGCGCTGGGGTCGATTACGACGCCAAGGCCTGGTATGGCCAGGCGGACTATGCCTTCGATACCTTGCCGCTGACGCCGATTCTCGGCTATCGCTACGCCAGCTTTTCCGGCGATGACGACCTCACCGATAACCGACAGCAATCCTGGGACCCCCTCAGCAAAGGATTTATCGATTGGGGCACCTGGCTGGTGGGTGACGTCGTTGGCAACTACCTGTTGTTCAACAGCAACGAAAACGTCCAGCAGTTCTCCCTCAAGACCCATCTCAACGAAACCCTCACGCTCGGCGCGATTCACTATCAGTTCTGGCTGGACGAAAAAAACTACATGGGCGCAGCCGTCAGTGACCGACGTTTTGCCGATGAGAGCGTAATCTTCCTCGACTGGGCTGCTTCGAAGTCGTTGAGCACCTCGCTGTCCTACAACTGGGTCAAGCCCATGGCCGCGGCCAAGCAGATCTTTGGTAACGATCAGAAATTCAGCGCGCTGGAACTCTACCTCACCTACCGCTATTAAGTGCCGCGAGCCTTCGCGGCCGCGCTGGAGTTTTTCATCATGAACCTGTTTTTGCGTAACACCTTGTTGAGTGCTGTCGTTTCAATGCTGGTCAGTGGCGTGAGCCTGGCCGAAGAGCGAACAGTGCGGATCTACAACTGGATCGAGTACCTGCCGCCGGAAATCCTCAAGAGCTTCCAGGAAGAAACCGGCATCCGCCCGATCTATGACGTGTTCGATAGCGTCGAGACACTGGAGTCCAAACTGCTCACAGGCAACTCGGGGTATGACGTGGTCTACCCCAGCAGTTCCAATGTCAGCCACCTGATTGCCGCCGGCGCGGTCCAGCCCCTGGACCGCAGCCAACTGCCCAACTGGCAGCATCTGGACCCTGAGTTCATGAAAACCCTGGAAGCCGTCGGCGACGAAGGCAATCGCTACGCGGCGCCGTATCTCTGGGGCACGACCCTGATCGGCTACAACGTCGATAAGGTCCGGCAGGTGCTCGGGGCCGACGTGCAGATGAATACCTGGGACATCATCTTCAAGGAAGAGAACATGGCCAAGCTGGCCAGTTGCGGTGTCGGCTTCCTCGATGCGGCCAACGAGATCGTACCCATCGCCTTGCATTACAAGGGCCTGGACCCCAACAGCCAGAAGCGCGAAGACTACCCGCAGGCCCAGGCGGCAATGCGCACTATTCGTCCGTACGTCACCTATTTCAATTCGTCGCGCTATGGCATGGACCTGGCCAACGGTGAGATCTGCGTCGGGGTGGGCTGGTCTGGCGGTGTGGCCCTGGCCACGCGACTGGCCGATGCCGCTGGCAAGGGCGTCAAGGTGGCGATGGCCTTACCCAAGGAAGGTGCGCCGATGTGGGCAGACGTGATGATGGTACCCACCAACGCCCCTCATACCGCGGAGGCCTACGCCTTCATCAACTACATCTTGCGTCCGGATGTGATTGCGCGGATCAGCAACAAGATCGGTTACCCCAACCCGAACAAGGACGCCACGGCATTGGTGGACGCCGAGATCCGTAGCAACCCGGCCATGTATATACCCGATGAAGCCCGCAAAACCCTGTTTATGCTAGAGCCCGTGCCGGCTGCCGTGGAGCGGATCCGCACCCGCACTTGGACCGCCATCAAGACCAATCGCTGATCAGGGTGGCCCGGCGTCGTGACGCCGGGCGCTTATCAGTGGCTGTGCTCAGGCGCGCATGCCATGGAACAGCAGCTCGGTGATCCGTCGGACCTGCGTGGAATGGGCTTCGATATCCGGCTGTTCCTGGTTCACCAGCCTGTACAGCTGCAGGTGCGAGTAGTCGTTCAACAGGAACGCGGCCAGTTCGACATCGAGGTCTTCGCGCAGCTTGCCGGCCTGCTGCAACTCTCTGATCAAACCGCTGATTTCAGCCCTGAGCGCATCGTTCATGGCGCGATAGCCGTCAGGCAGTCCGTTATTACCCCCAAACAGGATCAGTGGCAGCAACTCACGCCAGAGACTGGGGTGCATGACTTCCAGGGCATAACCGGTGAGCAGCCGTTCCAGGTAGCACAACGCGTCGACAGGATCCTCCATTTCCGGGATTCGGCTGCGGGTGTCCTTGAGCGCACGTTGATCGGCCTCGTGCAGGATCTCAAGGATGATCTCCTGCTTGTTGCCGAAGTATTTGAAGACGGTGGGCGCCGACACCCCGGCCTGACTGGCGATCTGTTCGATGGTGGTGTTCTGGAAACCCTGACGCTCGAACAGCTCTACCGCTGCCTTACTGATGGCTTGGCGTCGTTCGGCTTTTTGACGTTCACGCAGTCCACTCACGGGAGGTCCTTGTCGTTTGAAAGAAGAGGGCATCGCATAGCCCTCAGGGCCCATTCAAAATACTTAACTGAGTAAAATCTTTAAAGCATTTCTTTTGCCGCAGACGTGTTCGACGAGGGGCATTCGGGCGCAGGCCAGACGCCTGGACGGGGCAAAACGCCATGTCTTTCCTGGCGAAATCAGGCACTTGAACGGCGCGCTCAGGTAACTGGTTCGAGAGGGAAGACGGGTAACGTGGCGCAACTTTTCACCGCAGGGCGCAAGTGCTTGAGGGTGGATCAAACATTCAGGATGTGCCGCTTTCAGGAGGGAGCGAAAACGCAGAACACCGACTGTCCCTCAGCGCGCCTCAATGTCGATTCACAAGAGAATAAGAAAATGACCAGCCCGAACTTCAAGGATTCGAACGGCCACTTGGCACAGGGCTTCAAGCCTCGTCACGTCACCATGCTGTCCATTGCCGGGATTATCGGCGCAGGCCTGTTTGTCGGATCAGGCCACGCCATCGCAGCCGCGGGCCCGGCCGTCATGCTGGCCTACCTGTTCTCGGGCTTGCTGGTGGTGCTCGTCATGCGCATGCTCGGCGAGATGGCGGTTGCCAACCCGGACACCGGCTCATTTTCCACCTATGCCGACCAGGCCATCGGACGCTGGGCAGGCTTCACCATCGGTTGGCTCTACTGGTGGTTCTGGGTGCTGGTGATCCCTATCGAAGCGCTCGCCGCCGGCCATGTACTGAACCAATGGTTTCCCGCCATCGATGCCTGGCTGTTCGCCTCGGTGTCGATCATTGCCTTGGCCGTGACGAACCTGTTCAGCGTGTCCAAGTACGGGGAATTCGAATTCTGGTTCGCCATGGCCAAGGTCGTGGCGATCATCGGTTTCATTTCCGTGGGGTTCGCCGTGTTGATGGGCTGGATTCCCGAGCGTGAGGCCAGTGGCTTGACTCGACTCATGGAGGAGCATGGCGGGTTTGCGCCCAATGGCCTGTCGGCAGTGGTGGGCGCCTTCATCACCATCATGTTCAGTTTCATCGGTACGGAGGCGGTGACCATCGCCGCGGCCGAATCCAGTAACCCTGCGCAGAACATTGCCAAGGCGACGCGCTCGGTGATCTGGCGCATCGGCGTGTTCTATCTGCTGTCGATCTTCGTGGTCATTTCGGTGGTGCCGTGGAACGATCCGCTCCTGGCTTCGGTGGGTTCCTACCAGCGGGCGCTGGAACTGATGAACATTCCCCACGCCAAATTCATGGTGGATGTGGTGGTGTTGATTGCCGTGGCCAGTTGCATGAACTCCTCGATCTACATTGCCTCGCGCATGTTGTACTCGCTGGGTCGGCGTGGCGATGCGCCGAAGGCGGTGCAAGTGACGTCGTCGGTCGGCGTACCAAGGGCGGCGGTGGTCGCCAGTACCGTGCTGGGGCTGGGTGTCACGTTGTTCAGCTTCTTCATGCCTGCAGGACTGTTCCAGTTTTTGCTCGCCAGTTCCGGCGCCATCGCTTTGCTGGTGTACCTGGTGATTGCGGTGTCTCAGTTGCGCATGCGTCGGATGCTGGTGCGTCAGAATGTCGAGCTACCCTTGCGCATGTGGCTGTTTCCCTGGCTCACCTGGCTGGTCATTGTGTTCATCTCTGGCGCCCTGACGGTCATGATGGTGACGCCGGAGCACCGCAGCGAGGTCAGCACCACCCTTGGCCTGGCCCTGGTCATTTCCTTTATCGGGTTGATCACCTCGCGACATCCGTCGCCGGCTGAGAGGGCGGCTTCCCTGGGGTAGACCAGGCCGTCCCTGATTCAAGTTGCCCCGTCCAGCGCGTTCCCATACACCCGTCTCCCTTAGCCTGTCGGCGCGAAAGCGCCTTGCGCCGACAAGGCTTATCTGCAGAACCTGTCCAGTCCGCCCAGCCGCGTGTCTTGAAATGCCATCTCCTGCCCGTCATTGGGTGAAAACACTGGCCCCATGCTGGCAACTAACCTCTGGTTACGTTGTCAGTACTTGGCGTCCGTAGCGGCGACGATCGGCTCATATAGCGGCACGTCAGCAACATGACGCACTTTTTTTTGACGCCTTAGGGCAAATAACTCGCGATGGATTGCGCCGGGACCGACTATTCCTTTGCGGGTTGATTCTCTATGCGTTTCCTACTCGATCCGCGTCATGACATTGATGCTGCCTTGCTCAGCTATCGCCGGGTGTTCTGGTCCCTGGCCCTGTTCAGTGGCGTGATCAATCTGCTGGTGTTGGTGCCATCGCTCTACATGATGCAGGTTTACGATCGGGTGCTGACCAGCCGCAACGAAACTACGCTGTTCATGCTCACCTTGATCGCCCTGGGACTATTCATGTTCAGCGGCCTGATCGAGTGGGTGCGCGGCCAGGTGATGATTCGCATGAGCGCGGGGCTGGACGATGCCTTGGGCGAGCGGATTTTCGACGCGGCCTTTGCCCGAAGCCTGCGCGAGCACAACGCCAACCCGGCGCAGGTGCTCAACGACTTGGCCACGCTGCGGCAGTTGATCACCGGGCAGGGGCTGATCGCCTTGCTGGATGCGCCGTGGCTGCCGATTTTCCTGCTGGTGGCGTTCATCTTTCATCCCTGGTTCGGGGTACTGACGCTGGTACTCGCCCTGGTGTTGATCGGCCTGGCCCTGTGGGGCGAACTGGCGACCCGGACGCGCCTGGGGGAGGCCAATCGACTCGGGGTGCAATCGGCCAGTTACGTCAACAGCACGCTGCACAATGCCGAGGTCATCCAGGCCTTGGGCATGCTCGGGCCGTTGCGTCAGCGCTGGAGCCTGCTGCAACAACGCATCATTGCCGCACAGGCCCATGCCAGTGACCGCAGCGCGCGTATCACCTCGACCACCCGTTTCGTGCGCATTTCCGGTCAATCGTTGGCCCTGGGCCTAGGGGCGTTGCTGGTGCTCGAAGGCCAGCTTTCGGCAGGTATGATGATTGCGATGTCGCTGCTGCTGGGGCGTGCCCTGGCCCCGGTGGAAATCGCCATCGGCTCGTGGAAACAATTCAACTCCGGGCGCCAGAGCTACCAGCGCCTGAGCCAACTCTTGACCCAGCACCCGCGCGATCGCCTGCGCATGCCCTTGCCTCCGCCCACCGGTGCGGTGCGCCTGGAGCAGGTGTATGTCGGTCCGCCCGGTGCCACGCAGCCAATCCTGCGGGGCATCAATTTCAGCCTGGCCAAAGGTGACGTGCTCGCCGTTGTCGGCGCCAGTGCCAGTGGTAAATCGACCCTGGCCAGGGCGCTGGTCGGGGTCTGGCCGGCCATGGGTGGGTCGGTGCGCCTGGACGGTGCCGAAATCAGCCAATGGTCCCACGACGCCCTCGGCCCGCACCTGGGTTACCTGCCGCAGGACATCGAGCTGTTCGATGGCACCGTTGCCGACAACATTGCCCGCTTCGGCGAGCAGGACGCTGACAAAATCATCACTGCCAGCCGGCATGCCGGTATTCACGAAATGATCCTGAGGTTTCCCAAGGGCTACGACACGCCGTTGGGGCCGGGTGGACTCGGCTTGTCCGGTGGGCAGAAGCAACGCCTGGGCCTTGCCCGCGCACTGTATGGCCACCCGAAGCTGATCGTACTCGATGAACCCAATTCCAACCTTGACGAGGCCGGTGAGCTGGCGCTGGTGCAGGCCATCAGTGTGCTCAAGGCCGCCGGCAGCACCGTGGTGCTGATCACCCATCGACCCAATGTGCTGGCGGTGGTCGATCACATTCTGGTGCTCAAGGACGGTACCCAACAAGCCTTCGGCCCACGGGATCGGGTGCTCAAGGCGTTGATGCCAGCGCCCAAGCCGGCCGCAGTAAGAGAGGCTGGCGAAGATGCGTGATCTGACCCCGGGTAAACAAGCGTACAGCGAGCAGGGGCTGAGTGTGCGCAGCGACAATACGCTGCCCAGCGCCAGTACCGACGCCGGCGGTGCCGCCCGCTATGGTGTGGCTTTCCTGGTCGTGGCGCTGGGCGGTGCGCTGCTCTGGGCTTGCTTGGCGCCGCTCGACCAGGGCGTGATGGGCAGTGGCACCGTGGTGGTGGCGGGCGAGCGCAAGGCGGTGCAGTCATTGGTGGGCGGCGTGGTGGAAAAGCTGCTGGTCAGCGATGGCGATCGGGTCAGCCAGGGCCAGTTGCTGGTGCAGCTCAACACGGTGCAGGCGCAGTCACAGCGGGACGTGACCCTGGGCAAGTTGCTCAATGATCGCAGCGTTGAGGCGCGGTTGATTGCCGAGCGCCTGGGCAGCGCCGAGATCCAATGGCCCGCTGAACTGCTGGAGCGCGCCGAGGAGCCACGGGTCAAGGCGGCCATGGCCTTGCAGACCCAATTGTTCATGACCCGCCGCGCGGAGCTGGGCAGTCGCTTGCAGATCATCGAACACGAAGCCGCCGCGTTGCAGCAGCAGTTGCTCGGCTATGAAGGCGTCAAGCGTAACTACGACGCGCAAATGCGCTTCCAGCAACAGGAACTCGAAGGCCTGCGGGACCTGGCGCGGGAAGGCTACGTGCCGCGCAACAAACTCTTCGAAGCCGAGCGCAACGCGGCTCAATTGGCTGGTCAGATTGCTTCCGGCGTGGGCGATGTCGGCAGGACCCGCCAGGCGATCAACGAAAGTCGGCTCAAGGCCTTGCAGGCCCAACAGGAGTTCCGCCGCGATGCCGAAACCCAGCTCAGCGAGGTGTCCGCCGAGGCGGCCGGTTATGTCGATCAGATCCGCGCCTTGCAGTTCGAAGTCGACAACGGTGCGATCCGTGCGCCCGTGGCCGGACAGGTGATGGATGTCAGTATTCATACGGTAGGCGGCGTCGTGCAGGCCGGTCAAACCCTGATGCAGGTGGTGCCGCTGGACGCGCCGATGGCGATTACTGCGCGTTTTGAGCCGCTGATGGCCAACAAACTACGTCCTGGCTTGCCGGTGAATGTGCATTTCACTGCGCTGCAGCGGGTGGATACACCGACAGTCACCGGCACGGTGACCACGGTGTCGGCGGACCAGTTGATCAACGAACAGACGCACCAGCCGTACTTCTCCGCCAAGGTCGAGATTCCCGCCGACACGGTGGCCTCGCTGCAGGCTGCCGGGCTGTGGGTGCGCCCGGGCATGCTCGCCGATGTCACGGTGGTGACGGGGGAACGGACCTTGATGAATTACTTGATGAAACCCCTGCGCGAACGCTTGCTTGCGGCCTTCAAGGAGGAATGAGCATGACCGACCGTTGCCGCTACCGCACTCGCGTGTTGCTGAGCCTGTGTACCAGTTGGGCCGTGATCAATCCTGTGTGGGCCGCCGACGGTGGCTTGAGCCTGACCGCCGCCTACGATGCCTCGCGCCTCAATGATCCAACCGTGCAATCGGCTGCCCACGCGTTCGAAGCTTCACGGCATGAAGAGGACATCGGCCGCGGCGGCCTCTATCCGCAAGTGTCGCTGACATCGCGCTACGGCTACGGCGGACGTACCGATGGCGGCGAGGACAGTAGCTACGTCAACAGTAACGATTACCAGGCGAACAACGTCACCCTGGCGGCGCAACAACCGCTCTACGACAAGGGCCGCTGGGCGGCGTATCAAGAGGGCAAGGCCAGGGGGAAGTTGGGCAGCCAGCTGTTCGACGTCGCTGGCCAGACCCTGTACGACCGGGTTGCCAAGGGCTATTTCGACGTCGCCCGGGCCGAGAACGAGATCAAGTTGATCGCCCAGCAGAAAGCCGTCATCAGTGGGTTGGTCACCCAGAGCAAAAAGCTCTATCAGGGTGGCCAGGGAGCGATCACCGATATCGATGAAGCCCAGGCCCGGCTCGATCTGGTAGAGGCCCAGGAGGCCGAAGCCCAGGCCCGTCGAGTGGCAGCGCTGCGGGCGTTATCCGGCCGCGCCAGTGTGCCCATCGATGACATTCAGCCGATGCGCGAGGAGCTTGCCGCCGGCAGTCCGATCCCGCCGGAGCAGGATTTGTCCTATTGGACGGCGATTGCCCGTGAGGCCAGCCCGGAACTGGCGGCCCGGCTGGCGGCGGTGAAAGTCGCCGAGGCGCAGGCCGACAGCCAGCGCGCCGGGCATTATCCAACCCTGTCGCTGACCACTCAGTTGACCCGCCGGGAAACCCGCCAGTACCAGGAACTGGACCCGCGCCAGGACACCTACTACGTGGGGGTTCAGCTGGATATTCCGTTGTACCGTGGCGGTGCGGTGCGGGCCTCGGTGGCCAAGGCGGAAGCGCAATTGGCCGGTGCCCAGTCGGACTATGACGTGCAGCGTCAACAATTGGCCGAGGATATCGAAGCCGATTATCTGGGGGTGGTGGCTGGGTTCACCAAGAGCAAGGCGATGCAACGGGCGGTGGAGTCCAATCAGCGGGCACTGACGTCCACGGAAAAGGGTTTCCAGGGTGGGGTGCGTTCTACGGTGGATATTCTTGATGCCCAGCAGCGGCTATTCCAGGCGCGTCGGGACTTGCTCAATACCAAGCTCGATATGCTGCAGAGCTATGTGAGTTTGCACACCCATACTGGCCAGATGAATCGCGCGGTTCTGGAGCAGGTGCAGAATCTGTTTTAAGACGTCTGGGGGGCGTGTGTATATCCGTTTCTGCGGTAACGGCTGCTGGCGGTTCCGCTCTTACAGCGGGTCACTTTTGGAAGAGCGCCAAAAGTAACCAAAAGCGCTTTGCCGGTATGACTCACCCACATGGGTTACAAATCAGTTCACGCACATAGGTAACAGTTTTTAACTGGCAGGGTCGATTTCGCGAGGATCTGACCATGCCCTGGAAAGAGCTGAAACCTATGGACCTTAAAGTGATGTTCATCGCTGAGTATCTGTCTGAAAAGCACAGCTTTAGCCGGCTGTGCCAGGACTATCAGATCAGCCGAAAGACTGGCTACAAATGGGTTGAACGCTATGAGCGGGAGGGCCCCAGCGGGCTTGACGAACGTAGCCGCCGACGGATCAACCAAACCTATGTGGTGCCGCTGGCCGTGAGGCAGGCGATCATTGAGCTTCGTTCTGTTGGCGAAACGGTTCCGGGACCTAAAAAGATTCAGAACGACTTGATGACGCGTTTCCCCGGCCAGGATCCTCCGTCGAAAACGACCATTTACAACATACTTAAGGCAGCTGACCTGATCACGCCTCGACCGTCGCGTCAGCGTGTCGCTGTCTATCCCAAGCCTTTGCGTAAGGCAGAAACGCCTAATCAGCTCTTCAGTGCAGATTACAAGGGCCAGTTCCTTACCGGGGCGGGCGTTTGGTGCTATCCGCTGACGATCATGGATCATGCCAGTCGCTTCCTGCTGGCCTGCGAGAGTATGGCCAATACCAATCTCAAGGAGACCCAGCAAACCTTCGAGCGCGTTTTTCGTGAGTATGGGATGCCTGAGCGCATCCGCACCGATAACGGCGTGCCGTTTGCCAGTACAGGGCGTGCGGGGCTGTCGCAGTTGTCGATCTGGTGGCTGCGGCTTGGGATTATTCCTGAGCGAATTGAGCCCGGTCGGCCAGACCAAAATGGACGACATGAGCGCATGCATCGGACTTTGAAAAGTACCTTTCCCCAACCGCCGGCAATTGCTTGGGAGGCTCAGCAAAAACACTTTGATCGATTTATGCAGCACTACAATTATGAGCGAGGACACGAGGCGCTCGGCCAGAAAACCCCGGCGACCTGCTATATGCCCTCAACTCGGTCTTATCCGGAGAAGCTACCGGAAATGGGATATGCGAGCCATATAGAGTGTTACCTGGCGGATGGTAGCGGCATCATTAATAGAGCTGGCCTGCGGATATACGTGGGGAATCTGCTCAGGCATCAGAACATTGGAATGGAGATGATCAAAGAGGGGGTATGGAATGTGATCTTCGGTCCGGTGATCCTAGGTCACGTCAATGCCAGGGACGCGAAGAACGGTTATGTTTCAATAAAAGTGTCACCTATGTGAATGCTCTTTTTTGTAACCCATGTGGTTGTCCCGTACATTGCCCCACCACTCGGCACCTCGCCTAGGCTCGGTGTGCCCTCACTCCGGCATTGCTCCGTGGGCCCGCCGCGAAGGACCATCCATGGTCCAGCGCGGCTACCTCGGCATCCATGCCGAGGTGCCCACTGCGCAATGCCTGCGTTCGGCCAGCGTGGTTAATGGGGCGCCCAGATCAAGATCAAGATCAAGATCAAGATCAAGATCTAAAGCAAAGCAAGAGCGGGCATCTTCAGCATCTATGTGGCTGAACCACCGCTATCGCGAGCAAGCTCGCTCCCACATGGGTTTGTGGGTGCTCACAGCATTTGGACACGACACAAAAAACCTGTGGGAGCGAGCCTGCTCGCGATGAGGCCAGCCCATTCAACATCTCCATTGACAGTGACATCGCCTTCGCGAGCAGGCTCGCTCCCACAGGGGAAACGCGGTCCCACCCAAACCAGGTCGGCTATAAGGCCGCCTCGCGGCGGACGTTGATCTGGGGCGCCCCGTTGACCACGCTGGCCGAACGCAGGCATTGCGCAGTGGGCATCCCGGCATGGATGCCGGGATAGCTGCGCTGGGCCATGGATGGCCCTTCGCAGCGGGCCCACGGAGCAATGCCGGAGAGAGGGCATGCCGAGCCTAGGCGAGGCACCAAGTGGTGGGGCAAAAGCGTTTTGCTTACTTTTGCGCTTCTCAAAAGTGAGCCGCCGTAAGGGCGGAACCCTAAGTCGCCGTTACCGCAGCAACGGATATACACACAAACTACAAACCCATTAAAAACGAGCCCAAAAAACGGCGCTTCCCCCCAGGAAGAAGCACCGTTTTTTCTTAAGTGAACAGCACTGCCCATGGCGAGGAAGCCTGCTCACGACAAACTCAAGCGGTAAAGTCACTGGCATGCAGCTCCTTGACACCCACAAGCTCAAATTCAAACTCGGGCGTGGCGTCGGCATCGACACTGCCATAGACAATGCCATCGGCAAAGCGCAACTGCCCAGTAGCATTGGTGGCGTCGAAAGCATTGCTGCCAATGAACGTGAAGGCATCGACATCAGCGGTCAACGGATTGGCGTCCAACCCAGTGAGATCCAACTTGTCGAACTCCGCGCTCTTGAAACCATTGATCACATCTCGCAAAGCCCCGACGCCCATGTCCGACAACGCGCCGAACGAATAGGTATCCGCGCCAGTGCCGCCGGTGAGGTTATCGGTGCCAGCACCGCCAATCAGCCGATCGTCGCCCGAACCACCCACCAGCGTATCGTTGCCAGCACCACCATCCAGGATGTTCCCCGCGCTGTTGCCCGACAGACTGTCGGCGTAGGCGCTTCCCGTCAGGTTCTCGATGAATTTCAAGGTGTCGAGCCCGGAACCCACCGTGTTTTGTTGCGCCGACGTCGAGAGGTTCACGGTAACGGCGGCCAGGGCACGTTCAAACGACACAGTGTCGTTGCCATCACGCCCGTCCAGAATGTTGTTGCCGGCGCCGGCGAACAGCGTGTTGTCCAGCGCGTTGCCCGTGCCATTGGCGGCGCCAGTGCTGTCGAGATACAGATTCTCGACGTTGGCGCCTAGGGTATAGGCCGCCAGGCTGCTGTGCACACTGTCGACGCCTCCCGTCACCGCATTGCTGTTGGTCTCGATCACGGTATCGCTGGTGTTATCGACGTAATAGGTGTCGTCACCATCGCCACCGCTCAGGCTGTCGGCCCCGGCGGCGCCATCGAGTACGTTATGGGCGGCGTTGCCGGTGATGAAGTTACGCCGCTCATTGCCGGTGCCGTCGATCTCCGACACGCCGGTGAGCACCAGGTTTTCCAGGTTAGCGCCCAGGGTCCAGCTGACAGACGCCTGCACCGTGTCGATCTGCGAGGTCGACGTGTTGCTTTCCACCACGCTGTCGAACGCGTTATCGACCACGTAGATGTCGTTACCATCGCCACCGGTCATGGTGTCGGCGCCCAGGTCGCCATCGATCGTGTCGTTGCCCGAGCTGCCCACCAGGGTATCGTCCTGATCAGTGCCGGAGATCTGTCCGCCCTGATTCTGGGCGTTGTCGAAAATATCCTGCACGCTGTTGTTGTCGTTGGGGTTGCCCTGGAAGCCCAGGTCATCGGCGATGTAGTCGGCCAGGCGCTGGCCTACGATTTCCGCTGATTCTTCGTGCAGGTGCCAGACGTCGTCGGGATACACCAGTGGATCGACTTCGTAGCGCAAGGGCAGGTCGGTGTAGTCCACCGCCAGCTTGACGTCGGCGCGTTCGGCGGCGATGGCTTCCTGGGCGGCGCGGACGTAACCGACGCCTTCGACGATGGAGGCAATCTTCTCTTCCGAATAACCGCGGGCACGGGCGGCGTCCTGTTCGTAGTGACCCGTCTCCATCATGTACACGCTGAAATTGCCGAACTGGGCGTGCAGGTAATCGAACACCTTCAAGGTCGCGGCCTTGTAGTCCGCTGCCGCCGCTGCTTTGTCCGCGGAGCGGGCGATTTCCTGGGCGGCTTCCTCGCCCTGGCCCCAGATGATGCCCATGGTGACGTTATCGATCGATTGCAGCTCGGTGAGTTGGTCGCGCAGCAACGTCACGGCCCGCAACAGCGCAGGCCCGGGCTGGTTGGTGTCGGTCAGCCACCAGCACAACTTGAGTTCTTCGGCGCCCAGGGTCGACAGGCCATTGACCGTGCTGCCGCCCACGGCGATGTCAATGCCGTTGCCGTCGGCATCGTTGAACTGGCTGCGCACGTCATAGGGGGTGTACCTGTCCAGGTCATTGACCAGCATCGAGGTGCCGGACTGGTCGTCGTCTTCGCTCATGCGTAGCAGACGCGCGTTGGATTGACCGAGCGTCGGCAGGTAGAGGATGTCTTGCTGGGCGCGTTCGCCGAACACGAAATCACTGGCGGTGAGGGTATTGAGGTAATTGCCGTTGAGGGCGATTTCAAAGCGATTACCATCGGCGTCGGCTTCGGCGGACTTGATGTAGGTCTTGTCGCCCGCAGCGTTCAAGGTCATGTACAGCGTGCCATTGCTGCCATCGCCAAGGCCGAGAAAGCCCAGCGCTGAAACGTCGATTTTGTCGACGCCCACGGTGAAGTCATAGAGGGTGTCCGTGGCCGTTACGCCGCCCGTGTCGTAGTCGCGGTAGCTGTCGAGCGCGTTGCTGTAGCGGAAGGTGTCGGCACCGTCGCCGCCGTACAACGAGTCGCGTCCGGCGCCGCCGTCGATGATGTCCATGCCGGCGGCGGCCTTGATGGTGTCGTTGCCGCCCAGGCCGAGGATCAGGTCCGCGCCAGCCGTGCCGTTGAGGCTTTCGGCGTTGTTGGTGCCAGTGATGGTGTTGGCCGGCGCGTCGGCCACCACCAGGGCAAAACTGTCACTGACCGACGCACCGGCCGGGTCGGTGGCCTTGACCAGCAGCGTGTAGTTGCCAGACGCGGTGCTGGTGGGTGTACCGCTGAAGGTCAGGTTGGTCGCGTTGAAAGTCAGCCAGGCGGGCAGGGGGCTGCCGTCGGCCAGTGTCGCGGTGTAGGTCAGTACATCCTGGTTGGCGTCGGTGAAACTGTCGTGGGCCACGGTGTAGTTGAAGGGCGAGCTTTCCGTGGCATTCTGGTCGAGAAGCGCAATGGCCACGACCGGCGCTACGTTGCCGGGCGTGTTCTGGTCGGCGAACACGAAGTGATTGGCCGTCAGACTGCTGACCAGGTTCCCCGCCAGCGATACTTCGAAGCGGTTACCGTTGGCATCGACCGTAAGGTCCTTGAGGTAGGTGCGATTGGTCGAGCTGCTGTAGGTCACCTGCAACGTACCGTTGAGGCCATTGCCCAGCCCGGTGTAGCCGAGCGCCGAGACGTCGATCTTGTCGGCGGCTACATCGAAATCGAGAATCTGGTCACTGGCGCTGGTGGAGCTGGTGCGGTAGCTGTCGAGCTTGGAGGTGTAGCGGAAGACGTCGGCACCGGTGCCTCCGGTGAGTTTGTCCACGCCGGTACCCCCCACCAGGATGTCGTTGCCGGCACCGCCGTTAAGGGTGTCGTTACCGGCGCCACCGAACAGCTGCTCGTTGGCTGCGGTGCCGGTCAGTGTGTCGTTGTTCGGCGTGCCATTGATCACCGTGGGGGCGGCGGGAACGTCTTGCACTGCGAGGGTAAAACTGTCGCTCACGGTGGCGTTGCTGCCGTCGGTCGCGGTGACCTGGATGGAGTACGTGCCCGATGCGGTGTCGCTGGGTGTGCCGCTGAAGGTGCGGGTGGCCGCGTCGAACACCAGCCAACTGGGCAGGGCGCTGCCGTCGGCCAGTTTGGCGCTGTAGCTGAGGCTGTCATTGTCCGGGTCGGTGAAGCTGGTGGCCGGCACCACGTAGCTGAACGCGGTGTTTTCGGTCGCGCTCTGGTCCAGCAGCGGCGTAGCCAAGACCGGCGCCTGGTTGGTCGGCGACGTGGTGGCGAAGACAAAGTTGGCGCTGGTCAACGTGTTGAGGTAATTGCCGTCCAGCGCCACTTCGAAGCGGTTGCCATTGGCGTCGGCGGTCAGGGATTTGATGTAGGTTTTCGTGCCGGCGCTGTTGAGCACCAGGTATACCGTGTTGTTTTTGCCGTCCCCCAGGCCGGTAAAGCCCATGGCCGAGAGGTCGATCTTGTCGGCGCTGACATTGAAGTCGGTGATCAGGTCGCCGAGGTTGGCGCCACCGGTGTTGTAGTTACGGTAGCTGTCCAGTCGGTTGGAGAACACGAACGTGTCCGCACCGACACCGCCGGTGAGGGTGTCCATGCCGGCACCGCCATCGATTTTATCGTCGCCGGCACCGCCACTGAGGCTGTCGTTGCCCGCGAGGCCGAGCAAGGTGTCGGCCGAATCGCTGCCCAACAGCGAGTCGTTGCCGCTGGTGCCGGTGATCACCCGGTTGAAGATGAAGTTGCTGGCGGTCAGGGTGCTGGTCAGGTTGCCCGAGAGGATCAGCTCGAAGCGATTGCCGCTGGCATCGGCGTCATAGTCCTTGATGTAGGTGCGGTCGCTGCTGGCGTTGTAGCTGACCTGCAAGGTGCCGCCACGGCCGTTGCCCAGGCCGGTGAAACCAAGGCCGGCAAGGTCGATCTTGTCCTGGGTGACGTCGAAATCGGTGATGGTGTCATCGAAACTGGAGGTGGCGTTGCGGTAACTGTCGGACTGGGCGACGAACCGGAACGTATCGGCGCCCGTGCCGCCGGTGAGTTTGTCGAGGCCCGCGCCGCCCACCAGAATATCGTTGCCGGCCCCGCCGTTGATGGTGTCGTTGCCGGCCGCGCCGTAGAAAATCTCGCTGGCGCTGCTGCCCAGCAGGGTGTCATTGCCAGCCGTGCCTTGCACGGTAGTCATCGGCACCGTGGCGCTGACATAGCTGCCGTCGCCATAGACCAGTGTGGCGCCCTTGCTGGTGTGGCTGATGGTATTGCCGATAATCGCGTTGCGATCGGTGCCGTCTTCATTGCGTTCGGCGACGCCGTAGGTCGACAGGTCGCTGCCGCTGATGATGTTGCCCTGGATGAGGTTGTCGCTGCCGTTGAAATACTTGCCAGATACGCCCAGGGTGTCGTCGTAGGACTGGATGATGATTTCCGGTACGGCGCCGCCCAGGGAGTTGTTATTGAGGGTGTTGTCGATGACCTCGACGTGGTTGCTGCCGTAGATGCGAATCCCGGCGCTGCCGTTGTCGTGGATATCGATGTCGCTGACGGTCACTTCGCTGGACAGCTTGATCAGCACCCCTTCGGCGCCGTTGCCGTACACCTCGCCACCCGTGATGGTGATGTTGCTGGGGGAGGGTATGTCGTCGCTGCCGCGCTGGACCACGATGCCATTGCTGCCATTGCCGTAGGCGACGTTGTTGGTCATGGTGAAATCGTGGGTGCTGGTGACCACGTTGAAACCGTGACGATCGTTGTTGTAGGCGACGTTGTTCTCGAAGGTGCTGTCGCTGAGGAAGTCGGCGACGAAACCGTCCAGGCCGTTGCCGTGGGACACGCTGTTCTTGATGACCATGTTGACGGTTTGCTCGTGCGGGTCGAAACCGTACCCGGAGCAATCCTTGATCTCGACGCTGTCGAGGGTGACGTTGGAGTCGTAGCCTTCTTCGCCAGGGATGTAGCCGTTGAACCAGCCGTCGATCTTGCCGGTGGTGTTGTCGCGGTTGCCGTCGATGGTGAGGTTACTGACCCCGAAATCGTGGGTTTCCTCACCATAGGCCGAACGGATGATGCCGGTGATTTTGGTGTCGGAGCCATCCTCCACCTTGACCGTGGTTTCGCCCATGCCGTCGCCGTACAGGTAGACGTTGCTTTTGAGCATCAAGCAGCCGTCGGACGGTTCCTCACCTGCCGAAACGATATAGGTTCCGGTCGGCATGTACACCTGACCTCCACCTGCCGCGGCCGCCGCATCAATCGCACTTTGTATCGCCGCCGTGTCATCGGTGATGCCATCTCCTTTGGCGCCAAAATCTAGTACGTTGAAAATCATGAGCTTATCTCCGTATCTGGCTATAACCGCGCTAGATGCCAATATTCCATCGGCAACCCCGGTGTTATGACCCAATGGAGCGCAAAAGTTGTGACCGAATGTCGGAGAAAGTGTCAAAAAAACTGACTACCGGATAAGTGGTTGTATGAAATAAGCGGAATGTAACGTTTTGTTGACGCTTTCTTGCAGGATCAACCATGCCCTTGTGGGAGCGAGCTTGCTCGCGATAGCGGTGTATCAGTCCTATCAGGGCTGGCTGATCCGACGCCATCGCGAGCAAGCTCGCTCTCACAGGGATAGGGGGGCTGGCACTTGCGACTTTCTTGATTGGCATCAACCGCGGTGGCTGGCCCGCGCGGTAGCCTCCAATCAACCCGGCGTCCGGAAGAGGGCGCCAGACCGGGTCCAAGGAGGCTCATGAGTTATCCGCTGTTTCTGACCCTGCACCTGTTCGCCGCGTTGGTGTTCATCGGCACGGTGTTTTTCGAGGTGCTGTTCCTCGAGAGCATCCGCAAACAACTCCCTGGCAAAGTCATGGTGCTGCTGGAGCAAGGCATCAGCCGGCGTGCCCGGCAGTTGATGCCTTGGGTAGTGCTGGTGCTGTTTGGCGCAGGCGGTGGCATGGTCTGGCTGCGGTATTGGCCGGTGTTGTCGTCGCCGCTGCAGTCATCGTTCGGTGTGCTGCTGGGATTGAAGATTCTGTTGGCGGGCAGTGTGCTGGGGCATTTTCTCTGGGCCATGTGGTTGTTCAAAAGCGAGCGCATGAACGCCCGTTACGTTCACATCATTCATACCAGTGTGTTCCTTCATATGGTGGCGATCGTGCTGCTGGCCAAGGCGATGTTCTACGTCACTTGGTGAGCAACGCCGGCGTGGTTTCAAGGCGCTTGATACAGGTCAAGGTGGCCCGGCGGGTTACGTCAGACACTGTTGCTGCGCAGCCACTCGGAGATTGTCATGTTCGACCTGATTCAAACCCTCGGCGAGCGATCCGCAGGACGTGTCTGCGCGGTGGTTGACGTCGATTGCCCAGTCGGGACGCGAAAATTCCATGCTGGCATCGGCTCGCTCGACCTGCTGCGAGGCTTGCGCGACAGCCGCCAGGCGCGACGCCCCCTGTCCCTGTCGGTGCACCTGCCTTCGCGTTTGCGACTGGCATCGTGTTCGACGTTGGCCAGTGTCTGCCGGTGCGGGGAAATCGAGGGGTATCTGCAACGCCTGACGTACGAGATGGGGCTGGTCGGTTGCCACTTGGGGGCAGGGCGGCGGGTCGAACAGTTTTGCCTGACCGGTGGCACCCCGGTGATTGCTCATCTGCAGACGCTGATGGGGGATCTGCGCAAGCGCTTTGACTTCTGCGAATATGACAGCGGCGATCACAGCATCGAGGTGGACCTGCATCACACTGACTGGTCGACCATGGGCCTGATTCGTGACCAGGGATTCACCCACGTCAGCATCGGGGTTCCCGACATCGGTACCGACAGTGATTTGTCAGTCGATTGCTACCAGAACCCGGCCCCGATTCATTCGCTGATCGATGCGGCGCGAACTTTTGGTTTTCGCTCGATCAATATTGACCTCGGTTACGGCCATGCCTGGCAGACGCCCGACAGTTTCGCCCTGAAACTGGCGACGCTGGTCGAGCTGGAGCCGGATCGGCTGCACGTTTTTGACTATGCCCATGCGCCTTATCGTTATCGCTCGAAGAACGCCGGGACCGCCGTGGCCTTTTGCAGTCGGGCCGACAAGGAGGCCATGCGGCGGATTTGCTGCGAGCAACTGATTGGCGCGGGGTATCACTATATCGGCCTGGGGCATTTCGTCCGCGCCGACGATGACTTGGCGGTGGCCCAGGAGCACGGACGGCTGCATCGCAATTGCCAGGGGTTTACCCGTCACGGTTGCTGTGATCACGTGGGTTTTGGCTTGTCGGCGGTTACCCAGATCGAACAGTTGTACGTGCAGAACACTGACGATCTGCTCCACTACTGTCAGCAACTGGACGCCGGACAGTTGCCCGTGTGTCGCGGCTGGCGCTGTGAGGCGCAGGATCTGGTCAGTGCAAGCGTGATCGAGCAGCTTTCCTGTGATCTGGAGCTGGATATCGCGGCCATCGAAGCGCAGTTTGGGCTGGTGTTTCGCGAGCATTTCGCGCCTGTCTGGCCGCTGCTGGAGGTGTTGCACGACAAAGGATTGATTGAATTGTCGAGCCGGTTTATCGGCATCCTGCCCGCCGGGCGCCTGAATGTGGATGCGATCTGCAATCTGTTCGATCCAGAGCCGGATGACGCAGGCCCACGCTCCTTTGAAAAGTTGAATATCTCATGAACGCTGCGTCCGCTTTCAATCGCGCCCTGGTGGAAAAATACGACCTTCCGGGGCCGCGCTACACCTCTTATCCCACGGCCCCGCAGTTTCATCAGGCGTTTGCCATGGATGACTACCGGCATGCGGCCCAGCGCAGTAATCAGGCGCCGGTGCCCAAGCCGTTGTCGGTGTACATCCATATCCCGTTCTGCCAGAGCCTCTGTTATTACTGCGCGTGCAATAAGATCATCACGCGCAAGACTCATCGCGCCGTCGAATACCTGACGTACCTCAAGCGCGAAATTGTCCAGCAGGCGACCCTGTTTGACCGCTCGCGCAAACTGACCCAATTGCACTTGGGGGGCGGTACGCCGACTTACCTGACCCATGAGCAGTTGGCCGACTTGATGGACTGTCTGCACCAATCGTTCGACATGGATGACAGCGACGCGCATGAGTTTTCCATCGAGGTCGATCCCCGGACCATCGATGCGCAACAGATCCAGGGCCTGCGCGAGCTGGGTTTCAATCGCTTGAGTTTCGGCGTCCAGGATTTCGACGCCCAGGTGCAGGCGGCCGTCAATCGGGTACAAAGCGAAGCCCAGGTTGTCGAGCTGGTGGCAGCGGCTCGGCTGGCGTGCTTCAAGTCGGTCAGTGTTGACCTGATCTACGGCCTGCCGCTGCAGACCGTTGCCAGTTTCGATGTGACCTTGAGCAAGATCATTGCCCTGCGTCCCGACCGTATTGCTGCCTACAGCTATGCGCATCTGCCACAACGGGTGCGGGCGCAGCGGATGATCCGGCCCGAAGACATGCCCCCGCCGGAGCGCAAGCTGGAGTTGCTGGAGTTGACCATCAATCGCCTGACCGAGGCTGGCTACGTCTACATCGGCATGGACCACTTCGCCTTGCCGGACGATGAACTGGTGCGCGCCCGCGCCCAGGGCACGCTGCAGCGCAACTTTCAGGGTTACTCCACCCATGCCGATTGCGACTTGATTGGCCTGGGCGTTTCGTCGATCGGCAAGGTGGGCGACAGTTACAACCAGAACGTCAAGGAGCTTTCCCAGTATTACTCCCGCCTGGACCAAGGCCTGTTGCCGGTGCAACGGGGCTATCGCCTGAGTGAGGATGACCGCTTGCGGCGTGAGGTCATCAGCGAACTGATGTGCCATGGACGGGTAGAGTTCGGCGGGATCGAGGCCGGTCATGGCATTCGTTTCAACGAGTACTTCGCTGACGTGCTGGACCGGCTCCAGGAACAGGTGAGCGACGGACTGTTGGAAATCACGGACGAAGCGCTAGTGCTATTGCCCCAGGGCCAATTGATGATGCGCAGTGTTGCCATGGCTTTTGATGCGTACCTGGGGGCAGACCAGGCAGTCCAGTATTCGCGTACGGTCTGACGACGGCACAAAAGTCGAGGCTGCCACCTGTATCAACTGAGGCATACGGGACTGCTTTTGGTGTGGCGAGGGAGCTTGCTCCCGCTGAGGGTGCGAAGCAGCCCCGAAACCTACCTCTGAGGAGTGTCAGGATGATTGTATTCAGCTTCTTTGAGGGCTGCTGCGCAGCCCAGCGGGAGCAAGCTCCCTCGCCACATTGTGATCCTCTATGGGCATCCACGGAGCAAGCTCCCTAGCCACAGGGGTCGGTTTTCTCCGCTGATGGCGGGGTTGGCTATGATTTTTCGCTGTCGGGATTTCCGGAGGCCGGGATCAAGTCGCGTATCGCATAGAAGCCTTGCACCAGGCGATTCTTGGCGCGGTACTCGCAGAGCAGCAGCGAGGTTTCGGGCAGCTGGGATATTGACGAAGCATGTTTGACCACCATCGTTTTACCTCCCGAGCGTAAGCGCACCAGTGCCCCGGGTTCGAATGTGCCCATTTGCAGTCACCTCACAGTCACTTTGTTTGTGCGTTCTACCCAACCCCCGCCCAGGGCCTTGTACAGGCTGACCTCGGCGAGCAGCTGCGACAGCCGGTCGGCGATCAGGGTTTGTCGGGCGCTGAACAGCGAGCGTTGGGCATCCAGGAATGTCAGGCTGTTATCCACGCCAATGCGATAGCGCCGCTCCGCCAGGCGGTAATAGTCCTGGTTGGCCTGTACCAGATCGTGCTGGGCGACCAATTGGTCCTTATAAGTCTTGCGTGCCGCCAGGCCATCGGAAACTTCTTGGAAGGCGGTCTGGATAGCTTTCTCGTATTGCGATACGCGGATGTCTTTCTGGATTTTCGAATAGTTCAGGCTCGCCCGAAGGCTGCCGGCATTGAAAATCGGCAAATTGATCTGTGGTTGAAACACCCAACTGCCCGAACCACCCTTGAACAGCCCAGACAGTTCGCTGCTCGAACTGCCGGCATTGGCCGTCAGGCTGATGCTCGGGAAGAATGCGGCACGGGCCGCGCCGATGTTGGCATTGGCCGATTGCAACAAGTACTCGGCCTCAAGAATGTCGGGCCGTCGTTGCAACAGGTCCGAAGGCAGACCGGCAGGTACTTCGGTGAGCAGGTCGGATGCCAGCGGCCGGGCGGGCAGGTCATCCGCGACCGAAGTACCCACCAGCAACGTGAGGCTGTTGTGGTCCTGGGCGACCTGGCGTTGGAACCTGGCCAAACTGGCCTTGGCGCTTTCCACCGAGGTTCGCGATTGGCTCAGGTCCAGGGCCGAAGCGGTGCCGACCTGATTGCTGCGTTCGGTCACGCGCAGGCTTTGCTCGTAGGACTGGAGCGTGTCCTGGGTCAGTGCCAACAGTTCCTGATCGGCACGCCAGGTCAGGTAGGCGCTGGCCACGCTGGCCACCAGGCTCAATTGGGTACTGCGACGGGCTTCTTCGCTGGACAGATAGACCAGGGACGCCTCATCACTGAGGCTGCGGATCCGCCCGAACAGGTCCAGCTCATAGGCGCTGATTCCCAGCGTTGCCGAGTAAGAGCTGCTGATCGCGGCGTCACCGGTTCCCGACAGGCTGGCCGGCAGCCGCTGACGCGAACCTGTGCCATTGGCACTGATTGCCGGGTAGAGATCCGCCCGCTGAATCCGATATTGCGCCTGGTAAGCCTCGACATTCAGGGCCGCTACCCGCAAGTCGCGGTTGTTGGCCAGCGCGCTTTCGATAAGTTGCTGCAGCGCCGGATCCTGGAACAAGTCACGCCAACCCTGTTCGGCGGCGATAGACCCCGACAGGGCAGGGGCATAGGCGGACGTCTGTGGGTATTGCCCGGCTATTGGTGCATCGGGGCGTCGGTAGTCCGGGATAAGCGAACAACCGCCGAGCAGGAATGCCGCGGCCGCCAAGGGGCTCAAGAGTTTATGCATCGACCTGTCTCATCGTGATACCTGCTCAGGCCCCGCAGGCGCGGGCAGGCGGGTTCTATTGGGACCACACTCGCCCGCAGCGCGCGGTCATGATCCGATCATCCATTTCGCCAGCCCATGCCGTCCGCTGACACCCAACTTGGCGGCGGCACGTTTGAGATAGGTTTCGATGGAGCTGTTCTTGACCCGTAGCTTTTCCGCGATCTCCGGTACGGTGCCTCCGGCCAGCAGCCCCAGGCAGACCTCTTTTTCCCGTACCGAAAGCGTCACGTCGCACGGGCTCAATCGCTCATTGAAATCGCGCTGCAACTGGCTTTGTTCAGTGCTATCAAGCGAATGGCTCGTGGCGCTGCCAGGGTTCTTAAAGCAAGACTGCCGATTGAGGTGCGCGTGTCGCTCTGCCAGCGGCAGCAGCGTCTCGGAGAGGTACTTCAAAAAGGACAGTTCCTGGAGGGAAAAGTCGCGCTGCCCCTGGGGGCGATGCACCGAGATCACGCAACGACGATTGGCCTTGCATGAGATCAGATAGCATTGATGGGATGTACCCAGGCAGTTGTTGCCTTTTTCGTCCTGCATCCGGGCGTTCAGATGGATCAGCAAGGCGTCGTCCACCTCCAGCACTCGTTTCACCAAGGGGTGATCGTTGCGCTGTATCGCACTGGTAGGGCAGGCGGATTGCAAGTGCGGGTTTCTTTCTGAGCCCGCGTACCCCAGCAGTTGGACATCGAGGACGTCCGATTGGGTGTCGTCCACGGTCCATTCACTCAACTCGAGTCGACTGACAGGCACCGATGTTTCGATCATCTGGTGCATGTTGGTCAAGAAGCTCTCGTGCCCGACACTTGAAATCAGCTTTCCTAGCTCTACGTAGAGGTGCGATTTCTCGGCGCCCTCAATACACGCATGTCGATTCATTATGCTTATCCTGCATATGTCGAAAAAGCTCTGCATCGCAGTGATCGTTGACGGAAGAAAATCCGACCGCTTCTCAAAATGCTGAAGCCTTTTCTGGATTTGATACCTTGGGGTCAAATATCACCTGTGAATCCATTCACACATAAACGGTTCAGCCGGTAGGACTATTAAGCGTTTTAGCGTAGGAAAAGTCTGTAAGGGAAAACAGGGACATTCCGGGTCAATGGGTGGCGCTGCGCTCTGATGACGCCTGGCAAAAATACGCATTGAGCGAAAGTCTGCTCCTCGATCGGTGAGCGCATCGAGGGAGTTTTCTTAGGCTTTCGTATTGATATATTCATTTTTAAATTAATGACTTAGATCGTTCTCTGCACCTGAAAAAGGCGCCCGTCATCTGTATGTTTACAATCTTGCAGGTGGGAATAATCTGGCAGAAATGCCCGAAATCCAGACTTCCGATTATGGCGGAGGATTCGGATTTCTTCGATTTTCGTTTATAAATATGTCGTTTTTTGTCTGTGTGGAAGTCGTTTTTTGTCATTGACGCATGTCGGTGATGTGATTCGTGTGACGTCTTATGCGCAGGGCTTGAACGACAGGATGTCGATGTTCTTTTTACGCAGGCTGCTTTGCGGGGTCAGGCGGAAATACCATTCCCGGAGCCAGCAGGCGAGTGTCGACTCGGCCTGTTCGATGCCGCTCATGAAGCGGGCGGCATTGACGATCCCATTGGCCCGGGGGTGTCGATACGCCTGGTAATTTGCCAGCGCGGTGCGCAGGTCTGGCATATGGGCCAAGCGGTCGGCCAGCACCACGGCATCTTCAATCGCCTGCGCCGCACCCTGGCCCAGGCTGGGCAACATGGGATGCGCCGCATCACCCAACAGCGCCACGTGTCCGTCACAGAATTGCTCCACGGGACGGCGATCCCGGGCATGCATTTTCAACAGCGCGCTGTCGGGGGTGGCCTCGATGGCCGCCAGGACTTCCGGTGCCCAGCCGGCATAGGCGCTGAGCACTTCCTGCTTGCTGATGTTCAAGGCGGCATCCGCCGCGTTTTCGTGATTGCAGGTTCCCCACCAATACGCTTGGCCGTCCCCCACATCGCAAAGCCCAAAGCGCTTGCCGCGGCCCCAATAATGCGCCACATAACCTTCGGTCATGACCGGATGGCTGAATGGCGTGACCGCCAGCCAGGCGACATAGCCCGATGGGCGTATTGGCGTCTCGCCCAACATCTGCTGGCGGATCACTGAGTTCAGGCCATCGGCGCCAATCAGCAGATCCGCCTCGTCGGTGCTGCCATCTTCGAACCGCACCGTCACGCCATCCGGGCGATGGGCATACCCCACACACCGCATCCCGGTGGTCAGGGTGTCAGGTGCGAGCTGTTGCGCCAGGGCACGCAGCAGCAGGGGGCGCTGGATATTCACACTGGGGTGGCCCAACTGTTCACCGATTTCGTGGATCGGCATGCTGGTAATGGGATCGCCATTTTTATCCTTGAAATAAAACGCTCGGATCACCTGGCCCGCCTGTTCCACCGGCACATGGGCATCGATCGAATGCAGCGCCGCCATGGCGTTGGCCATGATGGACAAGCCGGTGCCACCGGTACGCAGTGACTGGGCCGCTTCGAAGACCTTGACCTGCCAGCCCGCTCGCTGCAGCGCGATGGCCGCGGTCAGTCCGCCGATACCGGCGCCGGCCACAATGGCTTTTCTGGGTTCTGTCATGCTGTTTCACCTGTATCGAGCCCGGGACGACCGGGCATTTGAGTCAAGCGGGGCCGTCAATCCAGCCCCGCGACCGGCGGTAATGGTTAGGCGAATGCCTTCATGGATCCGGCGTTCCTGGTCCGGGCCATGTCCATGCGTGACTTGATGAACTCGCCCACCCGCTCGATATGGGGCTCGCGCATCATGGTCAAATGGTCGCCTTCCACGGCGACTCGCTGCACGTGGGGCGCAATCGAGCGCCAGCCGCGGTACGGGTCGCGAAAGGCCGTGCCCACCAGTTCATGGGGGGCTTGCAGCACGTCGGGCAGCTCGACATCCGCCGCGAATAGCGTGATAGGCAAGTCCAGTGGCGGAAAGCGGTAGTCCAGCAACCCTTGCCAGTTGGCATGAAAGACTCGGAACAACTGGTCCAGCGTCGCCAGGGTGATGGACTCGTCGAAAATGCCCTGGTCAATGCCGTGCTGCCTGATTGCTTCGAAGGCATGGGCGTCGGCCATGGAGGAGAAGTCCAGGGCCTGGTAGTCATATTCTTTCTGGCCGTCGCCGCTGAGCAGTTCCCACATGAACCAATTCATGAACTCGCTGCGTTCTATCTGCACCTCGCCCTGACTGACGCGCACGATGGTGTCCAGCAAAAACACGTTATGCAGACGCCGCCCGCGCCGCTGCAACTCGCTCGCCAGCTCATACGCCACGACGCCGCCATAGGACCAGCCACCCACATTCAGAGGTCCTTCGGGCGCTATCTCTTCGATGGCATCGGCGTAACACACCGCTTGGGCCTGCACCGATTGCAACGGCTCACGGGCATCCCATGTTCCCGGTGCTTGCAATGCATACAGGTGAACCTGGTCCTTGAGGACGCGCGCCAGTGCCGCATAACACAGTACGTGCCCACCGATGGGGTGCACGAGGAACAGCATCGGTTTGCGCGGGGCATTTTTGAAGTCCACCAGCGCGCCGGTACCAGGGTGTCCGGCTTCGGTCTGTTGCAGCACCTGGGCGAACTCGGCAATGGTCGGGGCCTGGATGAAGTCGGACAGCGACGGCTCCAGGCCTTGATGCCTGGCGAGCATGGCCACCAGTTGCACTGCCTTGAGCGAGTTACCCCCCAGTTCGAAGAAGTTGTCGTAGACGCTGATGTCGTCCATGCCCAGGGTTTCTTGCCAGTAGGCTTGCAACAGATCCTCCATGACATTCCTGGGCGCGATGAAGGGACGCAGCAACGTCTGTTGGACGTCTACTTTCTGCAATCGCCGACGATCGATCTTGCCGGTGGGGCCAAGCGGTAGCTGGGCAATGCTGACAAGTGTGTTCGGCACCATGTAGTCGGGCAGCGCCAGGCGCATTTCGGCCTTGAGTTGAGCCAAGTCTGGCGTGCGGCCCGGCATGGGCTGGACGAAGCCCACCAGATAACGACTGCCATCGGTTGCCGGCTTGTCGATGACCGCCACCTGCTGAATGTCGGCCCTGAACCGGGCGGAGCCGAGCATGGCCACTTCGATCTCGCCGAGCTCGACGCGATAGCCGCGGATTTTGACTTGGGCGTCGCTGCGGCCCTGGTACACCAGATCGCCCCAGGGCAGGTAGAAGCCGATATCCCCGGTTTCATATAAGCGCCGGGTCTGGCCTTCCAGCTGGCGATAGACAAAGCGTTCGTCAGTCAGGTCGGGTTGGTTCCAGTAGCCGTTGGCCAGGCATGCGCCTTCGATGAACAGGTCGCCCATGACCCCGACCGGGCAGGGGTTGCCCGCCGTATCGAGGACATGCATGCGTACCCCGTCGATGGGCGTGCCGATTGGCGGCATGCTTGGCCAGGCCGCCGCGGTGCCTTCAAGTTTCAGGCTCGTGACCACGTGCGCTTCGGTGGGGCCATAGTGATTTTCGACCCGGCAGTCGTCGAGGTGATCAATCAGGTCGCGGATTTCCGCGGTGATTTTCAGCTGCTCGCCTGCCACATTGATCTGGCCTAGCGATACCGGGCGGATGCCCAACTGCATGGCGACTTCGGCCAAACCCTGGAAGGCGACGTAGGGCAGGAACAGGCGGTTCACGCCTTGCGCGCAGATGAATTTCAACAACCGGATGAAGTCATAGCGCAGGCCCTCATCGATCATCACCAGCTCGGCACCGCAAGACAGGGTCGAGAAAATCTCCTGGAACGACACGTCGAACGAAATGGGCGAATATTGCAGCGTTTTCAGCGCATCCGGGCAGACATCTTGTGCCTGCTGGCGGTTCTGCCAGAGGATCATGTTGGTCAATGCCCGGTGCGGCATGGCCACGCCTTTGGGGCGGCCCGTCGAGCCGGACGTATAGAGCAGATAGGCGTTATCGTCAGCCACGATGTCTGCGGCGATAGAGGCAACCTGCGCGTGACAGTGCTCAAGGTTGTCGTCGAAATCGCCGACCACGCTGTCCCAGTGACGCCTGTCGGCCTGGCCCGCCAGGGTCATCGCCAGGTGCGCAGACGCATCGGCGAACAGCACCAGGCGTGGTTGCGAGTCTTCGAGAATCAGCTCGATGCGCTCATTCGGGTAGCTCAGGTCAATCGGTACATAGGCGGCGCCGGCCTGTACGACACCGAGCAAGGCAATGATCAGGTCGGGCGAGCGGGGCATCATGATCGCGACCCGATCGCCCTGGCCGATACCCTGCTGGTGCAGCCAGGTCACCAGTTGTGCGCTGGCATCCCGCAGTTGGCGGTATGAAAGGCGGGTCTGGTCAAGACTCACGGCGGTCTGCTGGTCATGGCGCGCGAAGCTGTCCAGCAACAAGGCCGACAGATTGTCATGGGGCAATGCCATGGCTGATCCTGGCGCGGTTCGTTCGAAGCGCGGCAGCCATGCCGGTATGCTGGGTTTGGCGTGGGGGGCGGCGATCATCAGTTCCAGCGTGCGCAACAGGTAATCGGCATAGGCTTCAACCTGGCTGGTGGCAACTCGCGCCGTGCAGTAGTCCATCTTCAACATCAGCGAACCATTGCCAGGGTGACGGCCCAGCGTGGTCAGCAAGTCATAGTTGCTGGCTTCCGTGGTTTCCCAGTCCGTGAGGATTTCCTCTCCCTTTGCCAGCATGTCCTTGAGGACATAAAAATCGACGTAATTGAATACCACGTTCAAGGCGACGTCGGTTTCGCGATGAATCAATGCGAACGGATAACGCCGATGGGCGAACACCTGTTGTTCCTGGGCAATCACCGCCTGGATGACCGCAAGCCAATCCTGGCCGAGGGTGCTGAAGCGCATGGGGAGGGTATTGAGGAACAAGCCCAGGACCGAGGCAGCATCCTCGAACTCTGGCCGCCCATGGCTGATCACACCACACAGCACTTCCTTTTGATTGGACATGACGGCTTGGGCGAAACCGTGGGCCGTCAGCAAGACCGCGCGCAACGGCAGGTCCTGGGCCAGGCAGAACGCTTCGAGTCGGGCCAGGTCCGCTGCGGGCATTTCACGGTAGGCCGAACGGTGGGGCGTCGAGTCCGGGGCAACCGCATGGATCCAGCTGGTCATGGCGGCGGCGGGTGCGTCGCGCAGGTAGTCGCTCCAGAACTGGCGATGCTCATCCGTTGCCATCGCTTCCTGCTCCAGGATCACGAAATCGGCTGGCGTGGTGGTCAGGGCGGGCAGTGCCGGGGGTTCAGGCGCCGAGGTGTAGAGCGTGATCAGGTCGCGCATCAAGGTCGCGACACTCCAGCCGTCGAGGATCGCATGGTGAAAACTGAACACCAGGTCGATTTCATCCTGCGCGACGAATACGCCGAACTGATACAGCGGCGCCCGCTGCCAGTCTTCGCGGTAACGCTTGCGTTCCTCCACATAGCTGCCAATGGCCTCGGCCCGTGCAGCGGGGCTCAGAGAGAGGACATCGATGACCTGCACGGGTGGCTCGACCGTCGAGTGTACGCGGGCCATGGGCACTTCGGCGTGGCCAATATCGAACGACATGCGCAAGGCCGGGTGACGCCGGATCAACGCGGCACAGGCCCGCTCCCAGGCCGCCGCATCCCAACGCAGGCGCAGGCGGTAGCGGAAGATGTCGTGATAGATCGCCGAGTCCGGGTGCATCATCGAGTGATAGATCATGCCGACTTGCAGTTGCGACGCGGCAAACACGTCATCGTACAAACCTTCGCTGGCCTGGCGGATCGCTTGCGGCACCTGGGCAAAAGGCGCCACGTGGGCCAAGGGTTGCAGGCCTGTCGAAGATGCTTCTTGCGTCTGTAGGAGTTGGGCCAACTGAGCGATGGTGGGGTGCTGGTAAATCTGCGCCAGCGTCAGCGCGATGCCTTGTTCACGCGCCTTGATCTGCAAGTGAATGACCTTCAAGGAGTCGCCGCCCAACGTGAAGTAGTTGTCGTGGACACCGGGTGCAGGTCGGTTCAGGTTGTCCCCCCAGAGGTCGGCCAATGCCTGCTCCAGCGGCGTGCGTGGCGCTGTCGTCTCGGCACTGCCCAAGGCTTGCGGCTCGGGCAAGGCCTTGCGGTCCAACTTGCCGTTTACACTCAACGGCAATTGCTCAAGCTGAATCAGGTGCCGGGGCACCATGTAGTCGGGAACCTGCTGGCGCAAGGCGTCTTGCAGTTCTTGCGGTGACAGCACGCAACCGGGGTCGCTGACCAGATAGGCGCTGAGGTACGCATTACCGTCGTGTTCCTGGCGAGCGATCACAACCACGTCTTTGACACCCTCGCAAGCGAGCAGGTGGGCTTCGATTTCGCCGAGTTCGATGCGCAGGCCGCGGATCTTCACCTGGAAATCGTTGCGTCCGAGGTATTCGATGCTGCCGTCGGGCAACCAACGCCCCAGGTCACCGGTCTTGTACAGGCGGGCCTGGGGCGCGCTCTGGAACGGGTCACGGATAAAGCGTTCGGCCGTCAGTTCGGGACGGTTCAAATAACCTCGCGCAACACCCAGGCCACCGATGTGAAGCTCGCCCGCGACACCGGGCGGCAGCAACTGCAGGTTCGCATCGAGGACATGCATCTGGATGTTCGCGATGGGTTGGCCGATCGGCACGATGCCTTCATGCACGTGGGGCCGGCAACGCCAGGCCGTTACGTCGATGGCCGCTTCGGTGGGGCCGTAGAGGTTGTGCAACTGCACCGCCGGCAAACGTTCGAAGAAGCGCTTCTGCAAGGCGTAGGGCAAGGCTTCGCCACTGCACAGGACCTGCTTCAGGTCGGGCAAGCGCTGTGGCTCGACCTGGTCGAGGAAGATCTGCAACATCGACGGCACGAAGTGCAACAGCGTGATGCCGGCGCTCGCCATGATGTCCATCAAGTAGCCAGGGTCCTTGTGCCCGTCGGGGGCGGCGACGACCAGTTGCGCGCCGCTGAGCAAGGGCAGGAAAAACTCCCAGACGGACACATCGAAACTGAACGGGGTTTTCTGCAAGACACGGCTGTGCTCATCGACCCCGTAGGCATCGCGGGCCCAGAGCAATCGATTCACGACCCCGTCATGCTGGTTCATGACGCCTTTAGGCAGGCCCGTGGAGCCAGAGGTGTAGATCACATAGGCCAGGTGTTGCGGCGTCAAGCCCAGTGCGGCGGCGTCCGGGTTGTGCTCCGGTTGCCGGGACAGGCGTTCAGGGTCGGTGTCCAGGCACAACACGGGCATCGCCACGGTGGGCAGGTTCGTCAATAGCCCACGGGTGGTGATCAGGACGCCCGGCGCGCTGTCGTTCAGCATATGGCTCAAACGGTCGGTCGGATAACCCGGGTCCAGCGGCACGTAGGCGGCGCCTGCCTTGAGAATGCCCAGCAGGCCCACGACCATCTCCAGGCTGCGCTCCACGCAGATGGCGACTCGGGCGTCCGGACCAAGACCTGCTTCCAGCAGGGCGTGGGCCAGGCGGTTGGCTTGGCGGTTCAGTTGGTCATAGGTCAGCGACTGACCCTCGAAGCGCACCGCGATTGCATGAGGGCAAGCGACGACCTGGGCCTCGATCAATTGATGGAGCAACACATCCCTGGGGTAGTCGACGGCGGTGCGATTCCATTCACGCAGCACCTGGCGTTCAGTGGGAGGCATCAGGTCCAGGGTATTGACCGGCGCATCGAAATCAGCGGCCACCTGCTCCAGGATATTCGTGAAGCGCTGTTGCAACGCCTCGATCTGTGGGGCTTCGAAATAGGCTTCGTTGTAGATGAAATGCATCCACACATCGTCGTCCAGCGCGGCTTCGCGAATGTGCATCGCCAGCGGCATCTGTTCGTAGCCGTTGCTGAGTTTGACGGGCTGGGCGAGCGCGGGTCCGTACCAGGTGTCCTGGTCCTGTTCGTAGGACACCACCACGTCGAACAACTGGCGTCGGCCCTGGTTCTGCAAGCCAAGCTCGCGGTTCAGTTCGCTCAACGGAAAGCGTTGGTACCGGTAGTCCTGCTTGAGCGTCAGGGCAATCTTGCCGGCCAGTTCGCTGAAGCGCAGGTCGGTGCCCAGGCTCAGACGTACCGGACTCATGCCGACGAATAAACCGACCGTGGCTTTGTGTGCAGCATTGGCGCGGTTGAGGATGGGCAGGCCGATCACGATCTCGTCGCGTTGCTCGACGCGCGCGAAGTAGCTGTACAGCACCGCCAGCATGACGTGGAAAACCGTGGCCTGGCCGGACGCTTTCGCCTGTTCGCCGAGGCGATTGTAAAGTGCCCGCGGTAGGCGCCAGGCATGGTTCTGGCTGGGCGCCAGGCCCTGTCCGAATCGACCCAGATAACGGGGCGCCAGCAGGGGCTCGGGCAAGGTGCGATATTTATCCAGCCAATACTGGCGTTGGCGCTGGAAGGCGGCCGAGTCTTTGACGGTGTCTTGCTGCTCGATATAGGTTCGATAGGTCGGCGCCGTGACCTCGTTTTCCGTCTGGTCATGCAGGGCGGTATAGGCCTGGCTGATGGCCCGGCCGATCATGGCGAAGGACCAGCCATCGATGATCAGGTGGTGGCCATTGACGAAAAAGTAGTAGAGATCTTCCCGGACCTTGAGCAGGTCCGCGCGCAACAGCAATCCGTCGTCGAAGGAAAACGCGGTTTGCAGGTTTTCCTGCAGCAAGGCCAGTGCGCTGGCCTCCGGATCCCCATGCCCGGAGACGTCATGCACGTTCAGTGGAACGCTGACCGTGCCCAGGAACCGTTGCCGTGGCAAAGGATGTTCGGCTGAGCCTGGGACCAGTTGGATACGCAAGGCATCGTGGCGGTTGACGACTTGATCGATGGCCATTTGCATCAATGAGGCGTCGACCGCGCCATTGATACGCGCGTAGCCGCCGATGTTGTACAACGGACTGTCGCCATGCAGCACCTGGTCCAGCCAGATATCCAGTTGCGGGGCGGCGAGGGGATAAAGCAGGTGCTCTGCACCCGAGGCGGGCATGGTCTGAGTCATGGTGTTCTCCGTGGGCCGATCCGATGGCCCGATGAAACGAATGAAAAAGAGGAATGCCTGAAACCGGGCCATCGGCAGCGCACAGTCAATCACCGTCAATCCGTGATTACGCTACGCGGTACACATCAGCGCGGGCGGCGAGTGCCTCGACTTGCAGCGCCGCCGCTTCGCGGGCGCTGTCACCACTGGGCATCAGCTTGCGGTAGCGGTCACAACGGGCGCGTACCTCGGCACTGTTCAACACCGTGTCCAAGGCTGCGGCCAGCGACTCCGCGGAGGCCGGAGTGAGCACTTGCAAGCCGCACCCCAAGCGCTCCATTCGCGCCGCATTGTCGAAATGATCGTGGGCAAACGGCGTAGTGACCTGGGGAACTCCGGCGGCGAAGGCCAGGGCCGTTGTGCCGACGCCTCCGTGATGCACCAGTGCCGCGGTATGGGGCAGGATGCGGCTCATGGGGACGTAGCGCCTGACCAGGATCGTGCCGTCGCTGGACAACGATGGGTCTACCGGCTGACTCGTCAGGAACACCCCGCGGCGGCCTGTCAACTTAAGCGCTTGCGCCGCAGCAGCGAAATACTGCTTGGCATCCACCGTGGTCGAACCCGGGGTAAACACCACCGGTGGCGCCTCGTTCAAGAAGTCCTCCAGTTCGGCGTCGGGTTCCTCGAAGCCGGATTCATCGAATAGCGGGAACCCGGTCAGTACCGTCTGGGCGGGCCAGTCCTGTTGGATCGGGGCGAACCAATCGGCAAACAATCCCAATACCCGATCGGGCGAGGAAATCCACTGGCTGATGATGCGTTTGACCGGAGGCAGGCCCAGTTCGCGGCGAAAACCGTTGAGCTCCGGCTTCATGAGCCGATCCAGGAAGGCATGCTCGATGACACTCAGCAGCAGGCGCCTCACGGGATACGGGACAAAGGCCGGCAGGTTCGCGCCAGGAGGATGGGTGGGACGCGCGAGGGGCGACCAGATGGCGAACGGTGTAACCTGCCCGGTGATCAGCGGAATGCCGTGTTTTTCTTGCAGCAGGCGGGCGGAAAACGCCCACAATGAACCGAGCATGACGGTGTCGTCATCGCACGCTTGCTCCAGGAGCCGATACTGGTCGCGCAAGGTACCGCCGACGGTTTTCCATAGGGTGGGCAGTGCCGTTCGTGGATGCCACAACGCCGGGTCGGCCATGACCGCTTGATATTCCTCGCGGGTACCCAATGGCAGGAACTTGAAACCGCAGCGCTCGATCACCGGCGCAAACGCCGCGCTGGCGCAGAATGTTATCCGATGGCCACGTGCTGCGAGCGTGCGACCGATCCCGACAAATGGATGAACGTCACCGGCTGAGCCGATGGCCGTAATGATCACATGCATAAAACTCCCTCTAGAGTGATCGTGCGATGAGTGACAGCCCTGATCGGCGACGATCAGGTATCGCCTGTGGAATCCGATCCACAAAAACGATTCAGCTTGAGGGGGTATTAGGCGTTTCCAGGTAGGAAAAGTCTGTAGCGGAAAACGGGGACATTCTGGTCCGCAGATCAGGTTGGGTGTCGAGTCCAGAGATTGGGAGCCCCCCAATCCCCTGTGGGAGCGAGCCTGCTCGCGATAGCGGTGGGTCAGCTTGCATCGATGTTGAATGTCCCTCCGTCATCGCGAGCAAGCTCGCTCCCACATTTGTTCCGGGGTGTTCATAGCAGTCGTGTCCCCCCCAATCCCCTGTGGGAGCGAGCCTGCTCGCGAAAGCGGTGGGTCAGCTTGCATCGATGCTGAATGTACCGCCGCCTTCGCGAGCAGGCTCGCTCCCACATTTGTTCCGGGGTGTTCATAGCAGTCGTGTCCCCCCAATCCCCTGTGGGAGCGAGCTTGCTCGCGAAAGCGGTGGGTCAGCTTGCATCGATGTTGAATGTCCCTCCGTCATCGCGAGCAAGCTCGCTCCCACATTTGTTCCGGGGTGTTCATAGCAGTCGTGTCCCCGCCAATCCTCTGTGGGAGCGAGCTTGCTCGCGATAGCGGTGGGTCAGCTTGCATCGATGTTGAATGTACCGCCGCCTTCGCGAGCAGGCTCGCTCCCACATTTGTTCCGGGGTGTTCATAGCAGTCGTGTCCCCCCAATCCCCTGTGGGAGCGAGCTTGCTCGCGAAAGCGGTGGGTCAGCTTGCATCGATGCTGAATGTACCGCCGCCTTCGCGAGCAGGCTCGCTCCCACATTTGTTCCGGGGCGTTCATAGCAGTCGTGTCCCCCCCCCAATCCCCTGTGGGAGCAAGCCTGCTCGCGATAGCGGTGGGTCAGCTGGCATCGATGTTGAATGTCCCGCCGTCATCGCGAGCAAGCTCGCTCCCACATTTGTTCCGGGGTGTTCATAGCAGTCGTGTCCCCGCCAATCCTCTGTGGGAGCGAGCTTGCTCGCGAAAGCGGTGGGTCAGCTTGCATCGATGTTGAATGTACCGCCGCCTTCGCGAGCAGGCTCGCTCCCACATTTGTTCCGGGGCGTTCATAGCAGTCGTGTCCCCCCCAATCCTCTGTGGGAGCGAGCTTGCTCGCGATGGCGGTCGTGACTGTGCGACTGCCTTCGCAAGCAAGCCCCGCACATTGTTTTATGAACCCGCGCCGGTCTGCAACACCCTGGAAATCGCCTCGCCCAGTTTGGTCACGTGGGGTGCCTTGACCAGCGTCATATGGGTGCCGGGCAGGGCCGTCACGCTCACTTGATCCTGCAGCAATCCGCGCCAGCCCAGGGTCGGGTCGTTGCGTTGCTGTTCGCTCGCGGTGAACAGCGACACCTTGAGCGGGCTCGGTGGGCTGACGTAGGCGCCGATGGCCAGGCGTGTCGCATAGGCAACGCCCAGGTGGGTGCGGAGCAGGGCGCCATCGATGTCGTGGGGCAACTCCTCCGGTAGCAGGCGATGGGTCATGCACAGCGTCAGCATGGCCTCGATGTCTGAGTGTTCCGCCAGCGTTGTCAGTCGCCCGAGCAACTCAGCGTCGATGTGCTCCGGGAGCCAGGCCATCAGGAACTGCGCTTCGCTGATCGAGTCCGCCGGTACCGGATCAGGACGGGCCGAGGCATCGATGATGCCGAGGAATTCCACGGGCTCACCGCCGGCCTGGAGTTGACGCGCCATTTCATAGGCAATGAGGCCACCCGCCGACCAACCGGCGATCCGATACGGCCCCTGCGGCTGGACCTGGCGGATGGCCGTCAGGTAACGCGCCGCGATGGCCGGTACATCGGACAGCGGTGCTTCTCCCGCCACCAGGCCACTGGCCGCCAAGCCGTAGACGGGGACCTGGGGATCCAGTGCAGGCGCCAGGTCCCGCGCATATTGCACTTCACCGCCCAGCGGATGGACCAGATACAGCGGCCGTTGGGAACCCGTGCGCCGGATCGGTACCAGATTGCCGTGGGCGCCTGGCCGAGCCTGGCCGTCGAGGGTCCTGGCGAAGCCGGCAATGGTCGGCTCGACAAACAGGTCACGCACGGCGATGGGTTTACCGAGGACCTTGCGCAGACGCGAGGCCATCTGCACCGCCATCAACGAAATACCGCCGAGGCTAAAGAAGTCGTCGTGCCGGCTGATGCGCTCCTGTTTGAACAGATCCTGCCAGAGGGCCGCAATGGCGATCTCGGTGTCTCCCTGCGGCGCTTCGTACGGCAAGTCCGGGGCCGGAGATTCTTCGGCGACGCTTGCCTGGGCGATGGCATTGACCGAGCGCACCAGCGGTGGCGTGTCCGCCAGCAGCTTGCCAATGGATTGCTGCCCGTCGGCTACCAGATTTTCCAGCACCTGGGCGAAGAGCCCGGCGATGTTCTGCACCGTCTCCGTGTCGAACAGGTCGTTGGCGTATTGCAGGCTGCCGCTGATGCGCTCGCCGGTGTCGATCAGCGACAACGACAGGTCGAACTGGGTGGTGTGGTGAGGGCTTTGCAGGGTTTGCACCTCGAGCCCAGGCAATTGCAGCGGTTTCGGTGGCGTGTTGTCCAGGCTCAACATGACCTGGAACAACGGGCTGTGGCTCATGCTGCGCGTCGGTTGCAGCGCACTCACCACTTGCTCGAAAGGCAGGTCCTGTTGATTGTAGGCAGCGAGGGTCAGGTCCTTGATTCGCGCCAGCAGTTCGTCGACCCGGGTGTTGCGTTCGGTGCTGACTCTCAACGCCAGGGTGTTGGCGAAGAAACCGATCAGCGCCTCCAGCTCCGGACGCTGACGGTTGGCCACCGGTGTGCCGACCACCACATCGTCCTGACCGCTCAGATGACTCATCAACACCGACCAGCCGGCCAGCAGCACCATGAACAACGTGGTGCCCTGGGCCTGGCTGAAAGCCCGGAGATCGGCACTGAGGGTGGGCGAAAAGGTGCATTTCAGGATGCCGCCGGCATAACTCTGTAGCGCCGGGCGCGGGCGATCCAGCGGCAGGTTCAACAAGGCGGGCGCGCCTTCCAGATGCTGGCGCCAGAAGTCAATCTGCGCTTGCAGCGCCGTACCTTCCAGGGATCGTCGTTGCCAGGCGGCGTAGTCCACATATTGCAGCGCCAGGGGCGGCAGCGGATCCTTCTCGCCCTGGCTGAATGCGCTGTACAACACGCTGACCTCACGGGCCAGCACGCTGTTGGACCAGCCATCGGAAACAATATGGTGCAAGGTCATGAACAGCACATGTTCCTCGTCCGCCAGTTGCACCAGATGGCCGCGCATCAGTGGCCCGACGTTCAAATCGAACAACTGCGTGGCGTTGATCTGGCCGATGTGCTCCAGCGTGGCTTTGCGTTCCTCGTCCGCAATCGCGCGCAGGTCTTGCTGTTCCAACTGGAAGCCATAGTCGGCCGGTGCGATTTTTTGCAGCGGCTCGCCATCCACCAGTTCAAACCGGGTGCGCAAGGTTTCGTGACGTGCTACCAGGCGATCGAGTGTTGCCTGCAGCGCTGCTTTGTCCAGCGGCCCCTTCAGGCGCAAGGCCAGGGGCAGGTGATAGGCCGCACCCGCCGCGTGGTCCAGGTGATCGAGGAACCACAGCCGTTGTTGGGAGAACGACAACGGCAGTCGCCCCGAACGATTGGCCAAGGGAATCGACGCAGCCTCGGTGGGCGATGCGGCCTGGACCAGCGAAGCGAGGCCACGAACGGTCGGCGCGTCGAACAATTCGCGCAGGGTCACCCGTGCGCCCAGCTTGCGTCGCAGACGCGAGAGTAACTGCACGGCGAGTAGCGAATGGCCGCCGAGTTCGAGGAAGCCGTCGTGACGGCCGACCTGATCCAGGTGCAGCAGGCCTTTCCAGATCTCGGCGATGGCGATTTCGGTGTCGCCCTGGGGGGCTTCGTAGGTTTTGCTTGCCAGGGATTCCTGACCAGGCGCCGGTAGGGCGCGGCGGTCGAGCTTGCCGTTGGCGGTGAGGGGCAGGGCGTCCAGGTGCACAAAGGCGCTGGGCACCATGTATTCGGGCAGATCCTTCAACAGCGCGCTGCGCAGTTGCTCGGCCGGGACCGGTTCGCCGCAGACATAGGCGACCAGGCGTTTGCTCTCCGAATCGCCCTGGCTGTCTTCACGGGCGATCACCACAGCTTCCCGGATGCCCGGGCAGGCCACCAGTGCGTTTTCGATTTCACCCAATTCGATACGGAAGCCACGAATCTTCACCTGGAAGTCGTTGCGGCCCAGGTATTCCAATGTGCCGTCGTCCAACCAGCGACCGAGGTCACCGGTCTTGTACAGGCGTGCGTTCGGTTCGCCGCTGAACGGGTCAGCGATGAAACGCTCGGCGCTCAGTTCTGGCCGGTTCAAGTAACCCCGGGCCACGCCGGCACCGCCAATATGAATCTCGCCAGCCACGCCCAACGGCGCCGGTTCGCCACGGGCGTCGAGCACGTGCACCTGGACGTTGGCAATCGGCCGACCAATGCTCGGACGTTCGCCCAGGTCACGGATCAGGTCGATGGTGGCGTCCACCGTGCATTCGGTCGGGCCGTACATGTTGTAGAAGCGGATGCTTGGGCAGTTGCGCAGTTTCTCCCAGGTCGCGGCGTTGATCGCCTCGCCGCCGAGCAGCACGCTGACGGGCTGGTAGCTCTGGCGTTCCAGCAGGCCAGCGGCTAGCAGGGTATCGAGCTGCGACGGCGTGGAGTCGAAAGCATGCACCTGATGCTGTTCGAGGAAGTCCAGCAACTCGTGGCCGCTGGCCCGGATCAGTTGCGGGATGATCACCAGCCGATGACCGGAGAACAACTGCGAGATGCCTTTGATCGACATGTCGAAGAAGAACCCGGCATTCAGCGCCACGGTGGCCGGGGCTGGGCAATGCTGGTGGGTGGTGCGGGTCAGCACTTGCCAGAAGTTGAACACCGAACGGTGCTCGACCATCACGCCCTTGGACTGGCCGGTGGAACCGGAGGTGTAGATCACATAGGCCAGGTGTTCGACGCTCAGGCCCGGTACCTGCGGGTTCACATCGAACGCCGCGTCGTCTGCCGCCCGCAGCGAATCGCTCGTGTCCAGCAAGAACACCGGCAGATCGCCGGACGGCAAGGTAAGCGCCGATTGGGTCAAGAGTGCCCGAGGCTGACTGTCTTGCAGCATGAATGCCATGCGCTCCGCCGGATGGGCCGGGTCGATGGGCACGTAGGCCGCGCCGGCCTTGAGCACGCCGAGCAGGCCGACGATCATGTCGAGGCTGCGTTCGGCACAGATCGCCACGCGCTGGTCGGGCTCGATGCCCAGTTCGAGCAGCTGCCGGGCTAGATGGTTGGCGCGACGATTGAGCTGGCGGTAAGTCAGTTGTTGGCTTTCGCAAACCAGGGCCACCGCTTCGGGGTTGGCCTGGACCTGGGTTTCGAACAGGGTATGGATTGGCTGTGCCGGGCCGAAATTCGTGGTGGTGTGGTTGAAGTCACTCAGCAGCAATTGCCGCTCGGTGTCGGGCAGCACGTCGAGGCTGCTGGCGAGGCGTTCGGGGGCTTGTTCGAGAGCCTCCACCAGCGTGGCCACGGCTTGGCCGAGATACGCGGCAATGCGCTGCGGATCGATGCCGGTGATGGACTGGGCGGTCAGGGAGAATCCGCTGCCCACATTCGCCACGGCAATTTCGATGGGGTAGTTGGTGCGGGTTTCGGAGGCAACAAAGTGCATGCCTTCGTGGTGGCCTCCATCTACGACGTTTTCCCCGGACGCGTTCACCAGGTCGCCATGGCGGCAGTTGAGGATCACCGTGAACAGTGGCAGGGAAGCATCCACCGCACTGCAACGCTGGGCCAGGGCCAGGGAAGCCTGTTCGTGGGTCAGCAGTTCACTGAGCTGCTGGTAGGCGTCCTGGACGATGTCGCTGACCGTGTTTTGCTGCAAGCGGATGCGCATCGGCAGGGTGTTGATGAACATCCCCAGTGCATGGTCGGCGCCGGCGGTGCCTTGGGAGCGCCCGGACAACACCGTGCCGAAAATCCCATCGTCGCGTCCGCTGGTGGCCGCGACCACCAGGCCCCAGGCGGCGTGGAACAGCACGGATGTCGGGACCCCTTGCTGGCGGGCCGTTTGATAGACCCGTGCACTGAGCGCGTCGCTCAGGTGTTTGACCGCCCGCTTGATCCCGGCACCGTTGCCCCGGACATCCAGCACCCCGTAAGGCGCGGTGGTGGCGTCGACATCGGCCAGCAAGCGCCGGAAGTAGGCTTCGTGATCGGCCTGGGACACGCTGGCGGCCTGGGCGATGAAGTTCCGGTACGGCTGGGACGGCGGCAGGCTGTCGGCCTGGCCGGCCATGACCGCCTGGATCTCCAGCATGATCAGGCGCAAGGTCACGTTATCGCTGACCAGGTGATGGTCGAGCAAGGCCAGCAACCATTGCTCCCCAGGCTCGTCGTAGATGATGTAGGCCGCGATCAACGGAGCCCGCTGCAGGTCGAGTCGCAGGTGGTGAGTGTCCGTGTGGTCGCGAAGGGTCTGCAAGGCCGCTTGGCCGGGCAGGCCGTCCAGATGAATGACCGGCAGTTGCGCCTGGCGATGAACGACCTGCACCGGCTGCGGCAAACCATGCCAGCGCAGGGCGGTGCGCAGGATGTCGTGGCGGTCGATCACCACCTGCACGGCGGCCAGGAAGTCGTCGAGCACCTGGCGATGATTGAACGTCACCACGGTGCGCATCAGGTAGGCGTCGCCTTCGGACTGCAACAAATGGTGGAACAGAATGCCTTCCTGCAACGATGACAGGGGGTAGATATCCTGCACATTACCCGCCCCGCCAGGAACGTCGGCGACGATTTGCTCGATTTCCTGTGGGCTCAGGGTCACCAGCGGCAACATCTGTGGCTCGATGGCTGTGCAGTCGGCGGGGATCAGGTTCGCCGGGACCACCCGTTGGTTGTTGCTGCCGCCGGCGAGGACGGCGGCCATGGCTTTGAGGGTCGGCGCGGAGAAGACCGTGCGTACATCCAGTTGCAGACCAGCCTGGCGCAGGCGCTCGATCAGACTGATGACCAGGAACGAGTGGCCGCCGAGTTCGAAAAAGTGATCTTGACGACCCACTCGTTCAACCCCAAGCAGTGTTTGCCAGGCGCTGGCCAGGGTCATTTCGATATCCCCCAGCGGTGCTTCATAGTGCTGGCTCGCCGCCGCGGACAAATCCGGTGCCGGCAAGGCCGCACGGTCCAGCTTGCCGTTGGTGGTCAGGGGCCAGGCGGCCAGGGTCACGAAAGCGCTGGGCAGCATGTGCTCGGCCAGCACGCTTGCCAACTGGCTGCGCAAGGCCGAGGACTCAGGGGCAATCCCTTCATGGGCGATCAGGTACGCCACCAGGCGTTTGTCCCCGGGCGAGTCTTCGCGGACGGTGACCAGCGCTTCGCGGACTTCGGCGCAGGCCAACAGTTGTGCTTCGATTTCACCCAGCTCGATACGGAACCCACGAATCTTGATCTGCGAATCGTTACGACCCACGTAGACGACACCGCCATCAGCGCGGTAACGGGCGATATCACCCGTGCGATACAACCGTGCGCCGGGTTCCTCGGCGAACGGATCGCTGATGAAGCGTTCGGCATTCAGGGCGTCGCGGTTCAGGTAATGCCGGGCCACGCCGGCGCCGCCGATATAGATCTCACCGTTGACCCCCACCGGCACCGGTTGCTGGTATTCGTCGAGAATGCGCAGGCACAGGTCCGGCAATGGCGGGCCAATCAGGCTTGGCGCGCCGCTGTCGATTTCAGCCTGGCTGATCGGGTAGTAAGTGGCGTGCACGGTGATTTCGGTGATCCCGTACATGTTCACCAGACGGGTGCGGGACAGCGCGGTGCGCGCGGTCCATGGCCGCAGGCTGCGGAAGTCCAGGGCCTCGCCGCCGAAGATCACTTCGCGAAGGGTGTGTTCCTGGTCACTGCGCTCACGGGCTTCGATCAATTGGCGGAAGGCACTCGGCGTCTGGTTCAGGACGGTGACCTGTTGTTGGCAGACCAGCGCGTAGAAGTCGTCGGGCGAACGGGCCACGTCACTCGGGACAATCACTAACTTGCCGCCGTAGCTCAGTGCGCCCCAGATTTCCCAGACCGAGAAGTCAAAGGCAAAGGAGTGGAACAGCGTCCACACGTCGTTGCGGCCGAAGTCGAATAGTTCGGCGGTGGCGTCGAACAGTCGTGCGACGTTGCCGTGCTCTACCAACACACCCTTGGGCAGTCCGGTCGAACCCGATGTGTAGATGACGTAGGCCAGATGCCGGGGTGTCAAACCAAGTGCGCTGGCCTCGAGGTTGTAGTCCAGGGACTGGTCGTCTGCTTCGGTGTAATCATCGAGGTTCACCACCGGCACGGCATGCTCGGGCAACACCTCGAGGCAGGCCGGCTGGGCCAGCAAGGCCACCGGGCTGCTGTCGCCCAGCAGATAGCCGAGACGCTCAGTGGGGTAGGCCGGATCCAGCGGCACGTAAGCCGCCCCGGCCTTGAGCACGGCCAGTACCGCGCAGACCATTTCCACGCCACGCTGGGCCAAGATCGCCACCCGGTCATCGGGACGCACGCCTTGGGCGAGCAATGCCCGGGCGATGTGGTTGGCGCGGCGATTGAGTGCCTGATAAGTCAGTTCGAGTTCGCCGAAGACCAGGGCGATGGCCTGGGGTTGGGCGGCGGCAAGTTGTTCGAAACGCTGATGAATCAGCCACTGCGGATCGAACACGGCTTTGGGTGGCTGCGCCGCGGGTGAAGCCTGGCGCTGGGCCGGACTGAGCAGCGGCAAGCCGAGCACGGGTTGTTCGGCATCCTCGACGATGGCTTCCAGCAAGGTCTGGAAATGCTGGGCGAAGCGTTCCACGGTGGAACGGTCGAACAGGTCGCTGGCGTACTCGATCACGCCGGCCAGCGTGCCGTTGGTATTGCCCAGTGTCAGCATCAGGTCGAACTGCGAGGTTTCATGGGCCTGGGCCACGGGAACCAGGGTCAGGCCGGGCAGGCTCAGCTCAACGCCGCCAGGGGTATTGTTCAGCGACAGCGCGACCTGGCACAGCGGGTTGTGGCTCAGGGAGCGGGGTGGCTGCAAGGCTTCGATGACTTGCTCGAAAGGTATGTCCTGATGCTCGTGGGCCGCCAGGGTGGTGTGCTTGATCTGCTCCAGCAGCTGCGTCACGCTCGGGTTCTGCCCGAGGTCTACCCGCAGGGCCAGGGTGTTGACGAAGAAACCGATCAAGTTTTCCGTTTCAGTGCGGCCACGGTTGGCCGTGGGGACACCGATCACGACGTCCCGCTCGTTACCCAGGCGCGCCATGAGGACCGACCAGGCACTGAGCAAGGCCATGAACAGGGTGACGTTGTGCTGTTGGCAGAAACGCTCCAGGCGTTCGCGCATCGCGGGGGCGATCTCGACAGGGACATCGCCACCCCGATAGCTCTGCGTCGCCGGGCGTGGACGGTCGGTGGGCAAGGCCAACAGCGACGGCGCGCCGCCGAGGTGCTCACGCCAGAAGTCGGCCTGGTGGTTCAGGCGCTCGCTGTCGAGGATCTGGCGCTGCCAGGCGGCGTAGTCGGCATATTGAATCGACAGGGCGGGCAGTGGGTCGGGTTGCTGTTGACTGAAGGCTCGGTACAGCGCGGCGAATTCCTTGACCAATACCCCCACTGACCAACCGTCGGAGATGATGTGGTGCTGGGTGATGAGCAGAATGTGCTCGTCATCGGCCAGGCGCAGCAGGCGCCCACGAATCAGCGGCCCTTGACGCAGGTCGAACGGTGCTATCGCCTCGCTGTTGCCGATGCGTGATGCGCTGAGGCTGGCCTGCTCATAAGACAGGCTGCGCAAATCCTGCTCGACCAACGCGAAGCCGCAGTCCGCCGGGGCAATGATCTGCACCGGCTGCTCCCCTTGCCGTTCGAAGGTGGTGCGCAGGCTTTCGTGACGCGCTACCAAGTGGTCGAGCGCGGCCTTGAGCGCGGCATGATCCAAATCGCCACGCAGCAGCAAGGACGCGGGCATGTGGTAAGCGGTGCTGGCGCTTGAGTCGAGTTGGTCGAGAAACCAAAGGCGTTGCTGGGCAAAGGACAGCGCCAGCGGCGCGCTGCGGTCGGCGACACCGATGGTCTCGCTGCTGACGCTTTGCAGGTCGCCGACGACCCGGGCCAGCTCTTCGACGCTTGGATGGCTGAACAGCTCGCGCAGCATCAGTTCGCTGCCCAATTGTTGGCGTACCCGGGAAACCAGTTGCGCGGCGAGCAGGGAGTGCCCACCCAATTCAAAGAAACTGTCATGGCGTCCCACGCGCTCCAGCCCCAGCAGTTCCTGGAAAATCTGCGCCAGGGCGGTTTCGGTGGCGCCTTCGGGCGCGGCATAGCCGCGGGCGGACATCGCATCCAGGTCCGGCGCCGGCAAGGCATCCGGGTCCAGTTTGCCGTTGGCGGTGAGCGGGTAGGCTTCCAGGCTGACGAAAGCACTCGGGATCATATAGTCGGGCAGCGTGGCCCCCAACTGTTTGCGCAAGGCCGCCACTTCCAGCACCGCGCCCGGGCGAGGGATCAGGTAGGCGATCAATCGCTTGCCCTGGCTCACGTCTTCGCGAGCCAGCACCCGCGCTTCACGCACACCGTCGCAGGCGAGCAATTTGGCCTCGATCTCACCCAGTTCGATACGGAAACCACGAATCTTCACTTGGGCATCCATCCGGCCCAGGTGAATGATTTCGCCGTTGTCCAGCAGCTTGCCCAGGTCTCCAGAGCGATACAGCCGCTCGCCGGGACGGAACGGGTCGGCAATAAAGCGTTCGGCGCTCAGTGCCGGACGGTTCAGGTAGCCCCGTCCGACGCCCAGCCCACCGACGCAAATCTCGCCGGCTACACCAACAGGCAACAGGCGCTGCTGAGCATCGAGCACATAGGCCACGGTGGTTGGGATCGGGCGTCCGACATTGGAGATACCGGCGGCGATATCCGCCGCGCCGATGGCTTTGTAGGTGACGTGCACACAGGTTTCGGTGATGCCGTACATGTTCACCAGTGCCACATGTCCGAACGCCCGATGGAAGGCATCGAGCTTGCCCAGCTCCAGGCTTTCCCCGCCGAAAATCACATAGCGCAGCCGTTCCAGGCGCACCTGCGGCGCAGCCAGTGCCGCCGCACTGAGCTGGAGAAACGCCGACGGGGTCTGGTTCAGCACCGTGACCTGTTCGCTTTCAAGAAAGCCCAGCAACTGCGCCGGATCGCGGCGCAGGGCCTCGGGCACCAGGGTCAGGCGTGCGCCGTGGAGCAGGGCACCAAAGATTTCCCAGACCGAGAAATCGAAGGCATTGGAATGGAACAGCGACCAGACGTCATCGGCACTGAACTGGAAGTCCGAGCGATTGTTATGCAGCAGCCGCACCACGTTGCGGTGTTCGAGCAACGCTCCCTTGGGCTCGCCGGTGGAGCCCGAGGTGTAGATCACATAGCAGAGGTGGTCCGCAGCGTTGAGGTTGGGCAGGTTGGCGGTGCTGCTGCCGTTGTCCGCGAGGGCGTCAAGGACTTCGATGCCCAGGCTCTGCAATGCCGGGCTCATGTCCTGGCGAGCGATAGCTATGCGTGCGCCACTGTCGCCAAGCACGTAGGCGATGCGCTCCTGGGGCGAGCTCGGGTCGATCGGTACATAGGCGGCGCCGGCCTTGAGCACCGCCAGGGTGGCGACGATCATCTGTACCGAGCGATCCAGGGCGATGGCCACCAGCTCCTGCGGCTGCACGCCGGCAGCACGCAAACGGTGGGCGAGGCGGTTGGCCTGTTCATTGAGCTGGCGATAGCTCAGGTGTTCCTGGCCCAGATTGACGGCAATGCGCTCCGGCGTCCGGCGTGCCTGCTCTTCGAAAATCTGGTGCACCGTCAAGGTGTCGGGCCAGGCCGCTTCGCTGTCGTTGAAGTCGAGGATCTGCCGCTGACGCTCGGCCGAATCCAGCAACGGGATGTCGTCGACCCGTTGCTGCAAATCGTCGACAAAGGCCTCCAGCAGGCGCACGTAATGGCGCATCAATTGCTGGACAAATTCGCGGTCGAAGAACTCGGCGTTGTAGGCCAGGTGCCCGGCCCAGTGTGACTCGCCGGCCGTGATCAGCAGGTGAAGATCGTTCTTGCCGTAGCCGAGGTTGGTTTCCAGGGTATTGACCGCCAAGCCGGCGACCAGGGCCTGGTTGTCGCTGCTGTGCTGGAAGTTGAACAGCACGTCGAACAGCGCGGTGCGGCTCATGTCCTTGGCCGGATTGAGGGCGAGCACCAACTGGTCGAACTGCATGTGCCGATGGCGCAGTGCCTGGGTCAGGTGGCTGGCAGTCTGTTCCCAAAGCTGTTGCAGGGTGGTGGCGTTGTCGCAGGTTTCGCGCAGCACCAGCAGGTTGTCCAGCGGTCCGATCACGTCGTGCAGGGCCGGTTCGCGACAGGCCGCCGTGGTGCCGATCACCAGCTCGTCGTGCCCTGCGTAGCGGCGCAACAGTGCGGTGAAGGCACTCAGGGCCAGGCTCTCGCTGCTGACGCCGACTTCCTTGCACAGGGCTTCAATGCGCCGAACCAGTGTCGGCTCGATACTGAATCCGTGGGTGGCTTCGGCAAACACATGCACCGCGGCCCGTGGCCGATTAAGCGGCAGTTCCAGGGCTTGCAGCTTGCCGCGCAACTGATAGCTCCAGTAGGCACGCAGGTTTTCCAGCACGGCGGCCGGCAGGTTGCGTTGCCAGGCGGCAAAGTCGCCGTAGCCCAGTGGCAGCGTTGGCAGCTCGGCGCTGCGTTCGGCGCAGGCCGCTGCATAGAGGGCCAGGAGGTCGCGCTTGAGCAACCCCATGGAGGTACGGTCAGCCAGCAGGTGATGCACGGCAATGGCCAGGACGGCGTTGTTGTCATCCGCACGGACCAGAGTCGCGCGCACCAGGCTGCCGCCGTCCATGGTCAACGGCCGACGGGTTTCGGCCAGGGCCCGGGCCGCCAGATCGTGCGAGTCGCTGTGTATCAGATCGAGTGCAAGGCTGGACGGCCCGTCGAAGCGTTGCCAGGCGCGGGCGCCATCGCTGGTCACCCGGCAGCGCAGAATGTCGTGACGGGCCAGCAATCCGTCGAGGGCCGTTTGCAGGGCCGGTTGATTGATCTCGCCGCTCAGTTCCAGCAGCAGCGCAATGTTGTGATAGACCGGGTTGGCTTCGTACAAATACCCGGTTTCGAAGGTGTCGACGAACCACAGCCGTTCCTGGTGATAAGACAACGGCAACTGTTCCGGCACAGGCGCCAATGCCGTGACTTCGGGCAGGGCCAGGGCCGGGTCCAGTTCCAGCGCACCGATACGGGTGTGCGCCGCTTCGGTGAAACAATGCAGCAGGCGCTCGAAACGCGCCGCCAGGCGTTCGACAGTGGAAGCGTCGAACAGCGCGGTGGAATACGACAGGCTGCAGGTCAGGCAGGGGCCGCCTTCGTCGATGTGCAGGGACAGATCATGCTGGGCACTGCCTTTGCGCGACGGCAGGAATTGCAGGTCCAGCCCTGGCAGTTGCAACGAACCGCCCCCGTCTCCGGCATTGGTGTAGAGAAGGGTCTGGAATATCGGGCTGTAGCTGGCGCTGCGCGGTGGCTTGAGGGCTTCGACGACCTGTTCGAATGGCGTGTCCTGACGGCTGGATGATTCCAGCATCAGGTGCTTGACCTGCTGCAGCACCTGTTCAAGGGTCGGGTTGGCGTCCAGGCGGATGCGCAGGGCCAGGGTGTTGACGAAGAAACCGATCAGCGACTGCACCTCCAGGCGGTCGCGGTTGGCGGCGACGGTGCCGATCACCACGTCTTGCTGGCCGCTGATTCTGGCCAGCAACACCGCCCAAGCGGCCATCAATGTCATGAATGGGGTCGCGGCCTGGGCCTGGGCGAACTGGGCAATGGCGCTGGACAGCGCCGCGGGCAGCGCGAACTTCAGGGTCTCGCCGCGGTAGCTCTGTACCGCCGGGCGTGGCCGGTCGGTGGGCAGCGAGAGCAGGGCGGGGGCGCCGGCCAGGTGGCTGCGCCAGAATTCCACTTGCTGATCCAGGCGTTCGCCATTCAGGTGCTGGCGTTGCCAGGCCGCGTAGTCTGCGTATTGCAGGTTCAGCGGCGGTAGAGGATCGTCCTGCTGGGTGCTGAACGCCTGATACAGTGCGGCGAATTCCTTGACCAGGATGCCGATGGACCAACCGTCGGAGATGATGTGATGCTGAGTGATCAGCAGAATGTGCTCATCGTCGGCCAGGCGTAACAGGTTGCCGCGGATCAGCGGCCCGTGCAGCAGGTCGAACGCCAGCACGGCCTCGTCTTCAGTCAGGCGCGCCGCCTGCTGCTCGGCCTGGTCCCGGGGGAGGTGGCGCAGGTCGTGTTCCAACAGGCTGAAGCCGCAATCCGCCGGGGCGATGATTTGCACCGGGTGTTCGCCTTCGCGGCGGAAGGTGGTGCGCAGGCTTTCATGCCGCGCCACGAGACGGTCGAGTGCGGCCTTGAGGGCCGCCCGGTCGAGAGTGCCACGCAGCAACAATGAGGCGGGGATGTGATAGGCGACGCTGGCCGTCGGGTCCAACTGGTCGAGGAACCAGAGTCGCTGCTGGGCGAACGACAGCGCCAGTGGACCCTCGCGGTCCACGCCGGTCATGTCGTCATGGACGGGTTCGATGACCCGCGTTGCGCCGCGTTGCTTGAGCAGGCGCAGGAGGGCGGCGCGTTTCAACTGGTCGAGACTATCGTTATGTTCGTTCAATTTATTAAGCATCCTTGGAGACGATAGCGAGCAGTTCGCTTTCAGACAGCGAAGCCATTTCTTGTTGCAGGTCCAGCAGCTCATCCGACTCGTACTGCGCCAGTTGCAGGGTGGTGATCAGGTCGGCCAGGGCCCCCAGCGACGGGTGTTCGAACACACCTCTGAGGGGCACTTCGACGCCAAAGGTCTCGCGTGCCCGGAGCGTGACTTGCACCGCCAGCAACGAATGGCCGCCGAGTTCGAAGAAGTCGTCGTGACGGCCGATCCGTTCCAGGCCCAGCAGGTCGGCCCAGATCTGCGCCAGCAGGGCTTCGGTTTCGCCGTTGGGTGCTTCGTATTGGCGATAGGCGAAGTCTTCGCTGCGAGGCGCGGGCAGGGCGCGGCGATCCAGCTTGCCGTTGGGGCTCAACGGCAATTGCTCGAGCACCACGAACGCCGTTGGAACCATGTAGTCCGGCAACTGCGAGACCAGGTAAGGGCGCAGCGTGCTACTGGCGTTGCGGCCGGCCAGGTGCGGTTCGACACTCAGGTAAGCCACCAGGCGCACCGCCCCCGGTGTGTCTTCGCGAGTGATGACCGCCGCCTCGCGCACGCCCGGCAAGGTCAGCATCAAGGCTTCGATTTCACCGGGTTCGATACGGAAGCCGCGGATCTTGACTTGCTGGTCGTTGCGCCCGAGGAACTCGAGCACCCCATCGGCGCGCATGCGCACCAGATCGCCGGTGCGGTACATCCGCGCTTCGTCGCTTGCCGCGAACGGGTCGGCAAGGAAGTGTTCGGCGTTCAGTTGCGCCCGGTCCAGGTAACCACGCGCAACCCCCGCGCCACCGACGTACAGCTCGCCCGGCACGCCGAGCGGTGTCGGCTGGCGCTGTTCGTCGAGCACGTACAGGCGGCTGTTGGGAATCCCTCGACCGATCGGCACCGTGCCCTGGTCCTCAACAGTGCAGCGATGCACCGTGGCCCAGACGGTGGCTTCGGTGGGGCCGTACTCGTTGTACAAGGTGATCGAAGGTTCAAGCCCGGCACATTCCTGTACCAGCTGTGCGGGGCAGGCTTCACCGGCCACGATCATCTCTTGCAGCGCGCCATGACCTTCCCCGGCAGCAAGGCTGGCCAGCACCAGGCGTCCCAGGGACGGTACGCACAGCAATGAAGTGATGGCCTGTTCGCCGATGAAACGAGCAATGGCTTCAGGGTCTCGGGCCGTTTCGGCATCCGGAATGCATAGGGCGCCGCCGCTGACCAGGGTGCCGAAGATCCCGGCCACGGAGCTGTCGAAGGCGATCGACGACAGCAGCAGGAAACGCTTGCCGGTCGCCGGCCCATACACCGCGCCACGGGCCAGCGTCGAAGCCACCAAGTTGTGGTGTTCGATCATCACGCCCTTGGGTTTGCCGGTAGAGCCGGAGGTGTAGATCACATAGGCCAGGTGCGCCGGGGTCAGACCGGTGCTGTCCAGGTGTGGGTCGCGGCTGCTCGATGGCGCCGCCAGTGCCTGTTCGATGGCCAGGTAGCGAGTGCCCTCCTGTAGCGTGCCAATGGCCGTGCGGCCGACCGTATCGGCCAGCAGCAGGCGTGGCCGGGCATCCTCGATAATCGAGGCCAGGCGCTCGGCCGGGTAGGTCGGGTCCAGCGGCACATAGGCGCCACCGGCCTTGAGAATCCCCAGTAGGCCACTGATCATCGCGACGCCGCGCTCAACGCAGATCGCCACCAGATCTCCCGGTTGAACCCCCGCCGCGATCAATTGGTGGGCCAGACGGTTGGCCTGGGCGTTGAGCTCGGCGTAACTGAGGCGCTGCTGGCTGTCGACCAGTGCACAGGCATCTGGTGTGCGGTGCACCTGCTCTTCGAACAGCTGTTGAATGCACCGCTGCGTCGGGTAGTCCACCGCGGTCTGGTTGAAGGTGTCCAGCAGCAGGGTGCGCTCCTCGGCGGGCAGCACGTCCAGTTCCATGAGCGAAATCTTCGGCGTGTACATCAAGGCCTGGGTCAATTGTTCCAGGGCGCGTTGCATCAGCGCGCAGATGCGCTGCGGATCCACCGCCCGCACGCTTTGCACCGCGAGGCCCAAGGCATCGCCGTAATCATTGACCGACAGGGTCAGCGGGTAGTTGCTCCGCTCGGCGCTGCCCAGGATCCGCATGCCCGGCCAGTGCAACGGGTTGTCACCGCGCTGGTGCCGATAATTGAGCAGACTGGTGAACAGCGGCAGTGCGTTGGGCACACCGCTGCAGCGCTGGGCCAGCGCCAGGGATGCCTGTTCGTGGGCCAGCAATTCACTGAGATCGCGGTGGGTCGCCATGACCTGGGCGTTGGCGCCGCCTTCGGCCAGTTGCAACCGCACCGGCAGGGTGTTGATGAACACCCCAAGGGCGCGCTCAGCGCCGGCCGAACCTTGCAGGCGACCGGCAACCACGGTGCCGAACACCACGTCATCACGGCCGGTGCAACGGGCCAGCACCTGCCCCCAAGCGACATGGAACAGCACCGCGGGGGTGATGCCGCGCTCCCGGGCCTGGGCCCGAATGCGCAGGTTGAGTTCGACGCTCAGGCGCACACTGGCTTCTTCGATGTGATTGCCATCGCCTTGCACTTCCAGCAGATCGAAGGGCGCGGTGGGGGTATCGACGTCTGCCAGTCGGCGGCGGAAATAGTCTTCGTGGACGTGCGTCGGGATGGCCTGGGTCTGGGCGATGAAGTCGCGATAGGGTTGTGGCGTCGCCAGACTGTCGCCTTGTCCATGGAGGATGGCGTGGATTTCTTCGAGGACGATTTCCAGCGTCACGTGGTCGCTGGCCATATGGTGGTTAAGCAGCGCCAGCATCCAGCGTTCGGAATGCGGGTCCTGGGCAATGCAGGCTCGCATCAACGGCGCTTGCCGCAGATCCAAGCGCAGTTGCCGGGGATCGCTCAGGGTTTCAAGCTGGTGGAGCGGGTCCTTGTGGGGATCGAGGGTGACGCTGTGCACCGTCAACCGCGCCTGGCGCTGCACCACTTGTACCGCTTGGGGCAAACCGTCCCAATGCACGGCGGTGCGCAGTATGTCGTGGCGATCGATCACTGCCTGCACGGCGGCGATGAAGGCATCGAGGCACTGGCGGTTATCGAAGTCGAGCATCGAGCGCATCAGGTAGGCATCACCTTCATGTCCCAGCAAGTGGTGGAAGAGGATGCCTTCTTGCAGGGGCGCCAGAGGATAGATGTCCTGGATATTCGCGGCGCCACCGGGGACGGCAGTGACGAGGCGTTCGAGCTGGGCCGGGGTCAGTGTCACCAGCGGCAACATCTCCGGGGTCAGGGCGGTGCAAGCGGCCGGGATGAGATTGGCCGGTGCCTGGAAGGTCTGGTCCTTGGCATTTGCCACGGCCTGGGCCAGCTCCCGCAGGCTTGGCGCACTGAAGACGCTGCGCACGTCGGCGTTCAGGCCTTGTTCGCGCAGGCGTTCGATCAGGCTGACCGCCAGCAGTGAGTGGCCGCCGAGCTCGAAGAAACCGTCGTGACGCCCGACACGTTCGAGCCCCAGCAATTGTTGCCAGATATCGGCAATCGCCAGTTCAACCGGACCTTGCGGTGCCTCGTAGGCCCTGCTGGCGTAGGCGTCCTGGCCCGGTTCGGGCAGGGCGCGGCGGTCGAGTTTGCCGTTGGGCGTCAGCGGGAGTGCCTCCAGTACCACGAAGGCGCTGGGCACCATGTAGTCGGGTAGGCGTTTCAACAGTTCGGCGCGCAATTGTTCGGCTGCGGCCGGCTCGCCGCACAGATAGGCGACCAGGCGTTTGCTGTAGGTCTCGTCCGCCTGGTGGTCGCGGGCAACGACCACCGCTTCGTGCACACCCGGGAGGGCGGCGAGGGCGGCTTCGATTTCACCCAGCTCGACGCGCAGGCCGCGGATTTTCACCTGATCGTCGTTGCGTCCCAGGTATTCCAGCGTGCCATTGGGCAACCAGCGACCGATGTCGCCGGTCTTGTACAGGCGCGCATTGGCCGTGCTGGAGAACGGATCAGCGATGAAGCGTTCGGCACTGAGTTCCGGTCGGTTCCGGTAGCCGCGCGCCACACCGACACCGCCGATATGGACTTCGCCACGCACGCCCACCGGCAGCAGTTGCCCGTGGCTGTCCAGTACGTGCATTTGCATGTTGCGGATCGGTTTGCCGATGGGGATCGACTGGTCCCGATACGTCGACAGGTCGCTGTTCACCCGGTGCCAGCCGACGACGCCGCTGCACTCGGTCGGCCCGTAGCCGTTCACCACCGTTGGCCGTGGCTCCACCAGTTTTTCCAGCATGGCGACGGGAATGGGCTCACCGCCCAATACCACCCTTTTCAGGCGGGACAAGGCTTGGTGCCGATCGGCAATCACCAGGGTGTGGAAGGCACTGGGCGACAGGTTGGTGTGGGTAATGCCGGCCTCGGCGATCTGCGCGACGATGGCACCCGGGCTGAAGGGTTCTTCGGCCAGGTGCAATTGGGCGCCAACCATCAGCGGCGCGAGGATGTTTTTCTGGGTCAGGTCGAAGTTGTAGGAGGACGCCAGCAGCACCGCGTCGTCCGCATTAAACGCCAGGTCCTCGATGAACCAGTCCAGCAAGTTGCGCAAACCGCGATGCTCGACCATCACCCCTTTGGGCAATCCGGTGGAGCCCGAGGTATAGATCACGTAGGCCAGGTGGCCGAAATTCAGGTCCGCCACCCGGGGGTTGCGGTCAGGGGCTTGCAGCAGCGATGGGCAACCCAGTTCGAGTGTCGCCAGGCCTTCTGGCATCGGCAGGTTATCCAGGTCTTGTTGACGAACCAGTACCCGAGGCGCGCTGTCGGCCAGCATGTGGGCCAGGCGTTCCGCCGGGTATTGCGGATCGAGCGGCACATAGGCCGCGCCGGCTTTCATGATGCCCAGCAAGCCCATCACCATCTCCGGGCTGCGGCGAGAGAAGAGGCCGACGGTGTCATCGGGTTGCACGCCCAGGGCGATCAGGCGGTGGGCGATGCGGTTGGCTTGGGCATTGAGTTCGGCGTAACTGAGCACTTGCCCGGCGCACACCAGCGCCACGGCGTCCGGGGTGCGTGTGGCCTGGGCCTCGAATACGGCGTGAGGGAAGCGCCCCGGGCTTTCGTCCAGGACGGTCGTGGCAGGGTTGAACTCCACCAGCAGTTGTTGGCGTTGCTGCGGATCCAGCAGCGGCAAGCTCGCCAGCGGTTGTGTAACGTCGACGAGCAGGGCATCGAGCAGGTGCAGGAAGTGTCGACTCCAGCCCACGACAGTGGCTTCGTCGAACAGGTCGGTGGCGTACTGGAACTGGCCGCTGAAGGTCTCGCCGTTGTCGTTGAGCGACAGGCTCACGTCGAAATGGCTGGTGCTGGCGGCCTGGGGCAGCGGGGTCAGGTTCAGTCCCGGCAATGCCAGGACTTGATCGCGCGGCGTGTTGCCCAGCACCAGCGTGGCCTGGAACAACGGGCTGTGGCCGAGACTGCGGGCCGGTTGCAGGGCCTCGACGATTTGTTCGAACGGCAAGTCCTGATGACTGTAGGCGTCGAGGGTGGTGGCCTTGATTTGGGCCAGCAGCTGGTCGACGCGGCGGTGGGCCTGGACGTCGATGCGCAGGGCCAGGGTGTTGACGAAGAAGCCGATCAGCGCTTCGGTTTCATTGCGTGGACGGTTGGCCACGGGTGTGCCGATCACCACTTCAGGCTGATTGCTCAGGCGCGAGAGCAGGATCGACCAGGCGCCCAGCAGTGTCATGAACGGGGTCAGGCCCTGTTGCTGGCTGAAGCGGCGCAGCTTGGCGCTCAGTGGCGCGGGGAGTTCCAGTGCCACGGTGGCGCCGCGATAGCTTTGCACCGGTGGCCGGCTGCGGTCGCTGGGCAGTTCCAGCAGCGCCGGCGCGCCGCTGAGGTGGTCTTGCCAAAAACGGGTCTGGGCCTGCAAGCGTTCACCTTGCAAATGTTGCTGCTGCCAGACGGCGTAATCGGCATATTGCAGGGCCAGGGGTGGCAGCGGATCGTCGAGGCCTTGGCTGAAAGCGGCGTAGAGGGTGTTGAATTCACCGATCAGCACGGCCACCGACCAACCGTCCGAGACGATGTGGTGCTGGGTGACCAACAGGATGTGTTCGTCTTCGGCCAGGCGCAGCAGGCGCCCGCGAATCATTGGCCCCTGGCTCAGGTCGAAGGCCTCTCGGGTTTCGACCTGGGTCAGTTGCTCTACGGCCTGTCGCCGGGCATCGGCGTCCAGGCTTTGCAGGTCGTGCTCCTTCAGGGCAAAGCCGATGTCGGCGGCGGCGAACCGTTGATGGACCTCGCCGTCACGGCGTTCGAAGGTGGTGCGCAGGCTTTCGTGGCGGGCGACGATGCGGTCCAGGGCGCGCAACAGGGCGTTGCGATCCAGGCTGCCGCGCAGGTGCAACGCGGCGGGCATGTGATAGGCGACGCTGGCGGCGTGGTCCAGCTGATCGAGGAACCACAAGCGTCGCTGGGCCTGGGACAACGGCAACGGCTGATCGCGGGGGACCACGCTGATTGGCTGGACGCGGGACTCGGCCGCTTGATCGACGCACTCGGCCAGCGCACGCAGCGAACCCAGGCCAAACAGCGTACGCAGGTCGATCTCGACCCCGAGGTCCTGATGCAGGTGTGCTTGCAACTGTACGGTCAACAGCGAATGGCCACCGAGTTCGAGGAAGCCGTCGTGGCGACCGACCTGATCCAGGTGCAGCAAGCCTTTCCAGATCTCGGCGATGGCGATTTCGGTGTCGCCCTGGGGGGCTTCGTAGGTTTTGCTTGCCAGGGATTCCTGACCAGGCGCCGGTAGGGCGCGGCGGTCGAGCTTGCCGTTGGCGGTGAGGGGCAGGGCGTCCAGGTGCACGAAGGCGTTGGGCACCATGTACTCGGGCAAATGCTTGAGCAGGGCGCTGCGCAGTTGCTCGGCCGGGGCCGGCTCGCCGCACAGGTACGCCACCAACCGGTTGTCCTCCCGGGCAATCACAACGGCATCGGTGATACCGACACAGCCCAGCAACACGGTTTCAATCTCGCCCAATTCGATACGGAAGCCACGGATCTTCACCTGGAAGTCATTGCGGCCCAGGTATTCCAATGTGCCGTCGGCCAACCAGCGACCGAGGTCACCGGTTTTGTACAGGCGTGCGTTCGGTTCGCGGCTGAACGGGTCAGCGATGAAACGCTCGGCGCTCAGCTCCGGCCGGTTCAAGTAACCCCGGGCGACGCCGACACCGCCAATATGAATCTCGCCAGCCACGCCCAACGGCGCCGGTTCGCCACGGGCGTCGAGCACGTGCACCTGGACGTTGGCAATCGGCCGACCAATGCTCGGACGTTCGCCCAGGTCACGGATCAAGTCGATGGTGGCGTCCACCGTGCATTCGGTCGGGCCGTACATGTTGTAGAAGCGGATGCTTGAGCAGTTGCGCAGTTTCTCCCAGGTCGCGGCGTTGATCGCCTCGCCACCGAGCAGCACGCTGACGGGCTGGTAGCTCTGGCGTTCCAGCAGGCCAGCGGCGAGCAGGGTATCGAGCTGCGACGGCGTGGAGTCGAAAGCATGCACCTGATGCTGTTCGAGGAAGTCCAGCAACTCGTGGCCGCTGGCCCGGATCAGTTGCGGGATGATCACCAGTCGATGACCGGAGAACAACTGCGAGATGCCTTTGATCGACATGTCGAAGAAGAACCCGGCATTCAGCGCCACGGTGGCCGGGGCTGGGCAATGCTGGTGGGTGGTGCGGGTCAGCACTTGCCAGAAGTTGAACACCGAACGGTGCTCGACCATCACGCCCTTGGACTGCCCGGTGGAACCGGAGGTGTAGATCACATAGGCCAGGTGCGCGGCTGTAAGGCCGGGTACCTGCGGGTTCACATCGAACGTCGCGTCGTCTGCCGCCCGCAGCGAATCGCTCGTGTCCAGCAAGAACACCGGCAGATCGCCGGACGGCAAGGTAAGCGCCGATTGGGTCAACAGTGCCCGAGGCTGACTGTCTTGCAGCATGAACGCCATGCGCTCGGCGGGATGGGCCGGGTCGATGGGCACGTAGGCCGCGCCGGCCTTGAGCACGCCGAGCAGGCCGACGATCATGTCGAGGCTGCGTTCGGCACAGATCGCCACGCGCTGATCGGGCTCGATGCCCAGTTCGAGCAGCTGCCCGGCCAGGTGATTGGCGCGACGGTTGAGCTGGCGGTAGGTCAATTGTTGGTTTTCATAGACCAGGGCCACGGCCTCGGGATTGGCCTGGACCTGGGTTTCGAACAGGGTATGGATTGGCTGTGCCGGGCCGAAATCCGTGGTGGTGTGGTTGAAGTCACTCAGCAGCAATTTCCGCTCGGTTTCGGGCAGCACGTCGAGGCTGCTGGCGAGGCGTTCGGGGGCTTGCTCGAGAGCCTCCACCAGCGCGGCCACGGCTTGGCCGAGATACGCGGCGATGCGTTGTGGATCGATGCCTCTGATGGATTGGGCCGTGAGGGAGAAGTCTTTTCCCTCATCCGCCACTGCTACTTCAATCGGATAGTTGGTGCGGGCTTCGTTGCTCAGGAACCTTACACCGTCCCAGGCCAGGATCTGCTCTTCGTTGGCCAGTGAGCCGCCTTCGGTCTGATGGCGGAAATTGAGCAGGGTGGTGAACAGCGGCAGGCCCGGGCCCACGCTGCTGCAGCGTTGCGCCAGGGCCAGGGATGCTTGTTCGTGGGACAGCAGTTCGCTGAGGTCGCGATAGGTTTCGTCCACCAACGCACGAACACCGACCCCGGCCAACTGGACTCGCACCGGCAACGTGTTGATGAATACGCCAAGGGCCCGATCGGCCCCCAGTGAACCTTGCAAACGGCCTGCGAGCACGGTGCCGAACACCACGTCGTCGCGGTCGGTGCAGCGTCCGAGGACCTGGGCCCAGGCGATATGAAACAGCACGGCCGGCGTCACCCCGGTTGCGCGAGATTGCGCGCGGATCCGCTGGCTCAGGGCCGGGTCGAGACGTACGTTGGCTTCCATTACGTGGGCACCGTCGCCCTGGACATCCAGCACGCCGAACGGCGCGGTGGGCTCGTCGACACGGCTCAGGCGGCGGTTGAAATAGTCTTCGTGGGCCTGCGGCGGTGTCGCCAGGATCTGCGCGACAAACTCCCGATAAGGCATCGGAGCCGGCAGGCTGGCGCCCTGGTTTTGCAACAGGGTCTGGATTTCTTCGAGCACGATCCCCTGGGACACGTGGTCGCTGATCATGTGGTGATCCAGCAGGGCCAACAACCAGCGTCCGGAGTGCGGATCGCGGGCGACGCAGGCACGCGTCAGCGGTGCCTGTTGCAAATCCAGGCGCATGTGCCGTGGGTCGCTCAGGCGTTCGAGTTGAACGCGCGCGTCCTCATCGGCAACCAGGGTGACGTGATCTACCGGTAGCAACGCCTGGCGCTGCACCACCTGAACGGCTTGTGGCTGGCCGACCCAATGCACGGCGGTGCGTCGAATGTCATGGCGATCGATCACCACCTGCAGGGCGGCGAGAAAGGCGTCGAGGCGCTGGCGGTCATCGAACTCGATCATCGAGCGCACCAGATAGGCGTCGCCTTCCTGCCCGAGCAGGTGATGGAACAGAATGCCTTGTTGCAGCGGGGCCAGCGGGTAGATGTCCTGGATGTTCCCGGCACCGCCGGGAACGGCGGCGACAATCTGCTCGAGTTGGGCCGGGGTCAGTTCCACCAGGGGCAACATGTCCGGGGTCAGGGCCGTGCAGCCAGCGGGAATGCCGTTGGCCGGGGCCTGGAACAGTGCCTCGTTATGGCGGCCCAGGACCTCGGCCATCTCCCGCAGGCCAGGTGTCGTGAACACGGTCCGCACCGTGGCGTTCAAGCCGTACTGGCGCAGGCGATCGATCAGGCTCACGGCCATCAGCGAATGCCCGCCGATGTCGAAGAAGCGGTCGTGACGACTGACCTGTTCGATGCCCAGCAAATCTTGCCAGACGGTGGCGACGATCTGTTCGACCTCGCCACGCGGTGCCTCATAGGTTCGGCTGGCGAAGGCGTCCTGGCCCGGCACGGGCAGGGCATTGCGATCGAGTTTGCCATTGGCGGTCAGCGGCAGGTTTTCCAGGTGCACGTAGGCACTGGGCACCATGTACTCGGGCAGGGACTCCAGCAACGCGGCGCGCAGTTGCTCGGCCGGTACCGGCTCACCGCACAGGTAAGCGACCAACCGCTTGCTGTCCGATTGCCCCGGTTGGCTCTCCAGCGGCACGACCACCACTTCGCGGACACCCGCAACAGCGGCGAGGATGGCTTCGATTTCACCCAGCTCAATGCGGAACCCGCGAATCTTGATCTGCGAATCATTGCGGCCTACGTAGACGACACCTCCGTCGGCGCGGTAGCGGGCGACGTCACCCGTGCGATACAACCGTGCGCCGGGCTCTAAGCCGAACGGATCGCTGATGAACCGTTCGGCATTCAGCGCGTCGCGGTTCAAGTAATGCCGCGCGACGCCGGCACCGCCGATGTAGATCTCGCCGTTGACCCCCACCGGCACCGGTTGCTGGTACTCGTCGAGGATGCGCAGGCACAGGTCCGGCAGCGGCGGGCCGATCAGGCTTGGCGCGCCGCTGTCGATTTCAGCCTGGCTGATCGGGTAATAAGTGGCATGCACGGTGATTTCGGTGATCCCGTACATGTTCACCAGACGGGTGCGGGACAGCGCGGTGCGCGCGGTCCATGGCCGCAGGCTGCGGAAGTCCAGGGCCTCGCCGCCGAAGATTACTTCGCGAAGGGTGTGTTCCTGGTCACTGCGCTCACGGGCTTCGCTCAATTGGCGGAAGGCGCTCGGCGTCTGGTTCAGGACGGTGACCTGCTGCTGGCAGACCAGTGCGTAGAAGTCGTCGGGCGAACGGGCCACGTCACTCGGGACAATCACCAACTTGCCGCCGTAGCTCAGTGCGCCCCAGATTTCCCAGACCGAGAAGTCAAAGGCAAAGGAGTGGAACAGCGTCCACACGTCGTTGCGGCCGAAGTCGAATAGTTCGGCGGTGGCGTCGAACAGTCGTGCGACGTTGCCGTGCTCTACCAACACACCCTTGGGCAGTCCGGTCGAACCCGATGTGTAGATGACGTAGGCCAGATGCTGGGGCGTCAGGCCAAGCGCACTGGCCTCGAGGTTGTAGTCCAGGGACTGATCGTCTGCCGCGACGTAATCATCGAGATTCACCACCGGCACAGCATGCTCGGGTAACACCTCGAGGCAGGCCGGCTGGGCCAGCAAGGCCACCGGGCTGCTGTCGCCCAGCAGATAGCCGAGACGCTCAGTGGGGTAGGCCGGATCCAGCGGCACGTAAGCCGCTCCGGCTTTGAGCACGGCCAGGACTGCGCAAACCATTTCCACGCCACGCTGGGCCAGGATCGCCACCCGGTCATCGGGACGCACGCCTTGGGCGAGCAATGCCCGGGCGATGTGGTTGGCGCGGCGATTGAGCGCCTGATAAGTCAGTTCGAGTTCGCCGAAGACCAGGGCGATGGCCTGGGGTTGGGCGGCGGCAAGTTGTTCGAAACGCTGATGAATCAGCCACTGCGGATCGAACACGGCTTTGGGTGGCCGCGCCGCGGGTGAAGCCTGGCGCTGGGCCGGGCTGAGCAATGGCAAGCCGAGCACGGGTTGTTCGGCATCCTCGACCATGGCTTCCAGCAGGGTCTGGAAATGCTGGGCGAAGCGTTCCACGGTGGAGCGGTCGAACAGGTCGCTGGCGTACTCGAACCTGCCACTGATGGTGTCGCCGTTGTCGTTGAGCGACAGGCTGACATCGAACTGAGTGGTGTCGATGGCCTGGGGCAGCAGGCTCAGATCCAACCCCGGCAGCGCCAAGGCCTGGTCATGGGGGGTGTTGCCGAGCACCAGCATCGCCTGGAACAGCGGGCTGTGGCTCAGGCTGCGCTCCGGTTGCAGGGCTTCGACGACCTGTTCGAACGGCAAATCCTGATGACTGTAAGCGTCAAGGGTGGTGGCCTTGACCTGGGCCAGGAACTGATCGAGACGGCTGTGGGCGTGGACATCGATGCGCAGGGCCAGGGTATTGACGAAGAAACCGATCAGCGCCTCGGTTTCGCGGCGCGGGCGGTTGGCCACGGGCGTGCCGATCACCACTTCAGGCTGATTGCTCAGGCGCGAGAGCAGGATCGACCAGGCCCCCAGCAGCGTCATGAACGGGGTCAGGCCTTGTTGCTGGCTGAAGCTGCGCAGCCTGGCGCTCAGTGCTGCCGGGATTTCCAGCGCCACGGCGGCGCCGCGGTAGCTTTGCACCGGCGGCCGGCTGTGGTCGCTGGGCAACTCCAGCAGCGCGGGGGCGCCGGCGAGGTGGTCTTTCCAGAACCGGGTCTGGGCCTGCAGCCGCTCACCTTGCAGGTGTTGCTGTTGCCAGGCAGCGTAGTCGGCGTATTGCAGGGCCAGGGCTGGCAGTGGATCGTCGAGGCCTTGGCTGAAAGCGGCGTAGAGTTCGTTGAACTCACCGATCAACACCGCCACCGACCAACCGTCGGAGACGATGTGGTGCTGGGTGACCAGCAGGATGTGCTCGTCTTCGGCCAGGCGCAGCAGGCGTCCACGAATCAGCGGCCCTTGGCTCAGGTCGAAAGCTTCGCGCGCTTCGGCCTGGGTCCATTGCTCGACGGCCTGTTGGCGGTCCGCGGGGGCCAGGGCTTGCAGATCGTGCTCGACCAGGGCGAAACCGCTGTCGGTGGCGGCGAACCGTTGATGGACTTCGCCGTCACGCTGCTCGAAGGTGGTGCGCAGGCTTTCATGCCGGGCGACGATACGGTCCAGGGCCTGCTGCAAGGCGTTGCGATCCAAGCTGCCGCGCAAGTGCAACGCGGCGGGCATGTGATAGGCGACGCTGGCGGCGTGGTCCAGTTGATCGAGAAACCACAAGCGTTGCTGAGCCAGGGACAGCGGCAACGGCTGGTCGCGGGAGATCACGGCAATCGACTGGCGCTGTGACTGGCTGGCCTGTTCAACACGCTGGGCCAGTTCGCTCAACGAGGTCTGGGCGAACAACGTGCGCAGGTCGATCTCGACGCCCAGGTCTTGATGCAGGCGCGCTTGCATCTGTACGGTCAGCAGCGAATGACCGCCGAGTTCCAGGAAACTGTCGTGGCGACCGACCTGATCCAGGCCGAGCAAGGACTGCCAGATCGCGGCAATGGCGATTTCGGTGTCGCCCTGAGGGTCTTCGTAGGTTTTGCTCGCCAGGGATTCCTGGCCGGGTGCGGGCAAGGCGCGGCGGTCGAGCTTACCGTTGGCGGTGAGAGGCAGAGTGTCCAGATGCACGAAGGCACTGGGCACCATGTACTCGGGCAAATGCTTGAGCAGGGCGCTGCGCAGTTGCTCGGCTGGGGCCGGTTCGCCGCAGACATAGGCGACCAGACGCTTGCTGTCCGGTTGCCCGGGGGTGTCTTCCCGGGCGATCACCACCACTTCGCGCACGCCGGGGCACAGCGCCAGCGCCGCTTCGACTTCGCCGATCTCGATGCGCAAACCGCGAATTTTCACCTGGAAGTCGTTGCGGCCCAGGTACTCCAGCGCACCGTTGGCAAGCCAGCGGCCAAGGTCGCCAGTCTTGTACAAGCGTGCATTCGGTTCGTTGCTGAACGGGTCAGCGATGAAGCGTTCGGCGCTCAGCTGCGGTTGATTCAGGTAACCCCTTGCCACGCCGATGCCACCGATGTGGATTTCCCCGGCGACACCCAATGGTTGGGGTTCGCCACGGCCATCGAGCACATGCATCTGGGTATTGGCGATTGGCCTGCCAATGGGCACGCTTTCGCCGGGATCACTGGGGAGACATTGCCAGGCGGTCACGTCGATGGCGGCCTCAGTCGGGCCGTACAGATTATGCAGCTCGATGCCTGTCAATTGCCGTTCGAAGCGCCGTTGCAGGCTGCGGGGCAGGGCTTCGCCACTGCACAGCACTCGCCGCAGGTCAGGAAACCCCTGGCTGTCGCGGTGTTCCAGGAACACGTCGAGCATCGACGGCACGAAGTGCAGCATCGTGATGCCGGCCTGGCGCATCAGTCGGGCCAGGTAGTCCGGCTCCTGATGGCCTCCCGGGCGGGCCATGACCAGTTCGCCGCCCGCCAACAGTGGCAGGAAAAACTCCCAGACCGACACGTCGAAACCGAACGGGGTCTTTTGCAGGACCCGGTCGCTGGCGTCGACGCTGTATGCGTCCCGGGCCCAGAGCAGGCGGTTGACCACCCCCAGGTGTTCATTCATCACGCCTTTGGGGGTGCCGGTTGAGCCCGAGGTGTAGAGCACGTAGGCCAGGTGTCGCGGCGTCAGGCCCAGGGTCTGCGGGTCTGGATTATGTGCCGGTTGCGTGGTCAGTTGCCCGTGGTCTTCATCGTCATCCAGGGTCAGCAACGGCATGTTCAACGCTGGCAACGAGTCCAGCAGCCCCTGGCTGCTCAGCACGGCCAGGGGGGCGCTGTCGTCAAGCATGAAGGCCTGGCGCGCGCTCGGCAGGTCTGGATCGATCGGCACGTAGGCGCCGCCGGCCTTGAGGATCCCCAGCAGGGCGACGACCATTTCCGGACCGCGCTTGAGGCTCACGGCCACGCGAGCGTCCGGCTTCACGCCGAGTTCGATCAGGCGATGGGCAAGCTGGTTGGCCTGGCGATTGAGTTGTGCGTAGCTGAGCAGTGGCCCGGTGTCGTCGCGTACGGCGCAGGCGTCCGGGCGCTGCTCGGCCTGTTGTTCGAACAGCGTGTGGATCAGCACATCCTGGGGGTATGGGCGGGCCGTGGCGTTGAATTCGACTTGCAAGCGTTGCCGCTCGGCCTGGCTCATCAGCGGGAACTCGCCCACCGGGGTGTCATAGCGCTCCAGCACCGCTTCGAGCATCGCGAGCATGCGTTGTTGCAGATACCGGGCTTCTTCCAGGCTGAAGTAGGCGGTGTTGAAGTTGAAGTCAAGGTGCACGTCTTCAAACGGATGGTAGTCGCGGACGAAGATCGCCATGGGCGTCTGCTCATAGCCGTTATCCATCGTGATCACGCGAGATGACGTGCCACCGAACTGATCGTCGCCGTCGAGGCTTTCGAACGACAGCGAAACGTCGAACAGTTGCCGACGGCCAGTTTGCGGCAGGCGCAGGGTGCGGTTGAGTTCGGCAATCGGGAAGCGCTGATGGCGGTAGCAGCGGCGCAGTTGCCCGCCGGCAGTGTGCATCAGCTCCAGCAGAGAGGCCTGGGGATCGACCGGTAGGCGAATCGGGCTGACCGAGGAAAACATGCCCGCGGTTTCTTTTGCCCGGGCCGTCGTACGGTTGTGCACGGGCATGCCGATGACGATTTCATCGACCCCCACGGTGCGGCAGAAATAGGTGGCGACCACGCTGATCAGCACATGGGCCACCGACAGGCTGCGCTCGCTGGCGAACTGTGTCAGCGCGTTGTACAGCGCTCGCGGCAGCATCGCCTGGACCTGCTCGCTCGGCGCCAGTTCGTTAGCCTGCCCGGTTTTGAAATCGGCCCGGCGTTGCAGCAGTGAGGGCGGCAATTGCGCGTAGGTTTCCTGCCAGAACGCACGGTCCCGCTCATAACGGGAAGACTGCAGGTAAGCCCGGTCATCCTCCAGGAATGACAGGTAGGAGTGCCCCTGGGCGACCTCTTCATTGCCGGCCAGTAGCGCATTGTAGGCCGCCCCCACGGCATGGCCGATCAACGCAACGCCGATGCCGTCGGTGACCAGGTGGTGGTAGCGGTTGAGCCAGTAGTGGCGGTGCGGGCCGCAACGGACCATGCGCGCTTCCCAGAGCTGGCCGGTGAGCGATTCGAATGGTTGGCGGAAGGCGTTGCGCAGGTAGTCCATGGCCAGGCCGGCCTCGGCGTCGGCCTCGGAAAATTCCACCACTTCCAGGTTCACCTTGACCTCGGGCAAGACCCGCTGACGGCCGATGCCGCCCTCATGGCTGAAGCTCAGGCGCAGGGTGTCGTGGCGGTTGGCAACCAGCTCGATGGCTTTCTCGAACAGCGGGATGTCGATCTCGCCCATGATCTCCAGGGACATGCCAATGTTGTAGTAGGGCAGGTCTGGGTGCGCGAGTTGATCGAGCCAGATGCCCTGTTGGACCGAGGCCAGTTCATGGGACGCGGAGTCTTGTTCGGGCAGCTTGGCGATCGAGGAATCCATGTAGGAGCACCTGTTTGCAAATCATGAGTTCGTTTCCGGTCACAGGGCAGCGCTGCACAGTGATCAGGACGACGGCATGTCGGCGGGACGAAAGAAAATAGTGGGAAAAAACTAGAACATCCGTTGAGTGATGTCTGTCATGGGAAGCAGGGACAACCACGGGAAACGGGGCATTGCGGTGCTTGGGCAGGGTGGCGCGAGTCTGTTATACCAACGGCCCTGAGTGTGTTTGCGAGGGTCGAAAATGCCACTAATCACCGAGTCGGATCGTCCAGCCTCAAAGTTCTGGAGCCTGTCCCGTTTCCCCAATCACCCCAAGGCCGGACCGGTCGAGGTGATCGATGCGCTGACGATTTCCAATGAGCAATTCACCCGCCAGTACGTGAATTACAACCGTCCTTGCCTGGTTAAGAATGCGGTGCGGCACTGGCCGGCGTTCCATAAGTGGAACCTCGACTACCTCAAGGCGCATTCGCGCAACAGTTCGGTGAAGGTGCGTTCGAAGATCGTCTCGGAGGTCATCGGCTGGTCGAAGCCCGAGGTCAAGGCGGCGATGACCGAGTACGCGAAAACGGTCTTCCAGGAAGTGCCGTTCCATGAGTTTCTCGACAGGCTTGGCGAGGGCGATGATCCGCAGGTGGCCGACAGTTGCCGCTTTTCCAAAGGCTCTGCCATCGAGCAGATGAGGGAAGACGTCGGTGGCCTGCCCTTCATGCCGACGCTGTCCAAGCCCCGGCACTATCCACCCCATCGCAGTTTCCTGTACCGCAACTCCTACACCGATTGGCATTTCCATGTGGTCGATGAGACCTTCATGGCCCAGGTAGTCGGTGCCAAGGAAGTGCTCTTGCTGCCGCCGGACGAGGCCAGCTGGCGGGCGCTTCGGCCGGTGGTCGAGGAGGCGGGTTATCTGTACGACATCGACACCCAGCGCTTCCCGGGCACTCGGGGTTTGCATGCATTGCGCACGGTGGTGGAACCGGGCGATGCGTTGTACATACCGGTCTATTGGTGGCATGCGGTGCAATCGATGGATGACGCATTCGGCGCGACCGTTGCCGCGACATTCCCGACCCCCTTGCATGTCAGTGGCGATATCCGCTCGCCCATTGCCAGGCGGGTATTGCGCACCTTTCTGTTTTCCCGTTATGCGCCGTTGGTGCTGGGGGTAGTGGCCTATTCCCTGGTTTATCGACTGGGGCGCAGCCTGATCGGTGCCGGCAAGCCCCGCGATGCGCGCACATGAGCCTCAGGAGCATCCACCAACGATTCGACCTCGGACGCAGTTTCTATTTCCTCTGGTGCGGTGAATCGTTGGCGGTCGTCGGTACGACGATGATGGGCTTCGCCCTCGGCGTCTGGGTGTACTCCCATACCGGCTCGGCGGTGGCATTCACCAACGTGATATTGGCGGCAACGTTGCCGGCGATTGTGTTCTTGCCCTTGGCGGGAGGGCTGGCCGACCGGATCAGTCACCGGGTGATCATTGTCTGTTGCGATGTAAGCCTGGCGGTGCTGCTGCTGGGGATCATGGCGTTGCTCTGGCTCGATCGCCTGGAGCCCATGCATCTGTACATCTTCAATGGCTTGGCTTCCATCGTCGCGGCTTTCCGCAAACCGGCGTACCAGGCAGCGGTCAATACGATTGTCGCCCCGGAGAAATTCACCCGGGCCTCGGGGCTGATAAGCATCAGTAAAAACGTTTCGGCGCTGGTGGCACCGCAAATGGCCGGGATTATCATGGCCAAGGCCGGCCTGGTGATGATCCTGGGCCTGAACGTGGTGACCTTTTGTTCCGGTACCTTGCTGGTGATCAAGGCGTTTTCCCATGTGCGGTTCGCGCCGGAGCGGCTGCACGGTACCGGCAAAGGCCCGGTGTTTCGCAGTGTGCTGGGCAATATTGCCTCGGCGCTGAAGTTTTTCTCCGCCGGGCACCTGATGGCCTGGCTGTTGGTTTACACCGTGGTACGCAACGCGCTGCTTTCGCTGGCGACCGTCATGATGACGCCGTTGGTGTTGTCCACCATGAGCAGCCAGATGCTGGGCATGGCCTACACATGGTCGGCCCTGGGCGGGTTGTTTGGCGCCGGGCTGCTGATTCTCATCGGCCACCCGCGCAAGTTGATGGCGTTGGTGGGGGTGGCCGATCTGTTGTTGGCCGCCTGTGTCATTGCCTTGGGGGTGGTTTTGCATCCCGTTGCCTACTGTGCCCTGGCGTTCTTCGCCATCACCTCGGCATGCGTCGCCGATGCCTGTGTGACCTCCCTGTGGATGCACAAGATTCCCAGCGGTAATCGCGCCAGTGTGTTTGCGCTGATCAACATGTTGACCATTGCTGCCACCAGTCTCGTGATCTTCGTCGGTGGTGTGTTGGTGGACCACTGGTTCCAGCCGGCGCTGCAGCCCGACGGCCTCTACGCCGATTCGATCGGTCTCTGGCTGGGGGTGGGCGCGGGACGTGGCGTGGGCTTGCTGTTCGTGGTGGCCGGCGCGCTTTTTGCGCTCCTGCCCCTGGGTGTTTTGCTCTATGGGCCGATGCGCCGTCTGGCCGAGACCCAGCCGCAGGCAGCGGCCATACAGGCGAGCGACAGTCCCCCGGTCAACGCCCTGTGATACCGGGCCTGGCCTGTTGTACCGGATTCCCGTGACAGACAGGCCGGGGGCGGTGGGTCAACCTTTGCCGAGCTTTTGCCACCCCCGCACCCGGGCCTGGCAGACCCGTGTTTGCATCGCCATTAGAGCCGACAACCTCGATAAAAAGGAGCACCTATGCGCCCGTCGTTTTATGATCCCAGCCGCTTCCCCAAACTCCAGGACCTTGCCAACAACTGGGAGGTGATTCGTGAAGAGTTTCTCGCTCTCGATGCGCCGACCCTGACCATCAACCGGGTGGGCAAGTCGATCACCGAGATCGTCGACGCAGTTGCCGCGCATATGGAGGAGGGTGGGAAGTACGGCTGGATCTGGGGGTGGGGTGACAACATGGAGATAAAGCGCGACTGGACGCAATATGGCCTGGTCGCCTATGACACTCCGATCCCCTACGCCCAGGCCGCCATGCCGGCGACCATCGAGTTGCTGAGAAAAATCCCTGGCATCAAGCTCTGTGCTTTGCTGCGCATGGAGCCTAGTGTGTTTCTCAGCACCCATGCCCATACGGGTACGTGGGAAGAGGGGCTGTTGCATATGCAGCTGACCATCGATGCGCCTACTACCCAGAATTACTCTTATCTCAACGTTAATGGCAGCTTTAATCAGAGTACCAACGGCAATTTGGTGATCTTTGACGGCTCTCTTGATCACTTTGCGGTGAATGCTTCCAGGGCTTATCGTACTGTGCTTTATATTGAGTTTCATCGTGAGAAGCATATGGTTGCTTGAGGTTTTTTTGGGGGGCTGTTCCGAGGTGGTGTGTATATCCGTTTTTTCGGTAACGGCTACTGGCGGTTCCGCCCTTACGGCGGGTCACTTTCGAAAAGCGCGAAAGTAACCAAAGCGCTTTAGCCCCACCACTCGGTGCCTCGCTAGGGCTCGGCATGCCCTCACTCCGGCATTGCTCCGTGGGCCCGCCGCGAAGGACCATCCATGGTCCAGCGCGGCTACCTCGGCATCCATGCCGAGGTGCCCACTGCGCAATGCCTGCGTTCGGCCATCGTGGTTAACGGGGCGCCGAGATCAACGTCCGCCGCGAGGCGGCCTGAGAGCCGGCCTGGTTTGGGTGGGACCGCGTTTCCCCTGTGGGAGCGAGCCTGCTCGCGAAGGCGATGTCACTGTCAATGAAGATGTTGAAAGGGCTGGCCTCATCGCGAGCAAGCTCGCTCCCACAGGTTTTTGTGTCGTGTGCAGATGTTGTGAGCACCCGCGAATCCATGTGGGAGCGAGCTTGCTCGCGATAGCGGAGGGTCAGCTTGCGGTGATGTTGCTGTGCCGACCTCATCGCGAGCAAGCTCGCTCCCACAGGTTTTTGTGTCGTGTGCAGATGTTGTGAGCACCCGCGAATCCATGTGGGAGCGAGCTTGCTCGCGATAGCGGAGGGTCAGCTTGCGGTGATGTTGCTGTGCCGACGCCATCGCGAGCAAGCTCGCTCCCACAGGATTTTGTGTCATGTGCAGATGTTGTGAGCACTCGCGAATCCATGTGGGAGCGAGCCTGCTCGCGAAAGCGATGGTTCAGCCACATAGATGCTGGATATCCCCCCGGCTCTTGCTTTGCTTTAGATCTTGATCTTGATCTTGATCTGGGCGCCCCGTTAAACCACGCTGGCCGAACGCAGGCATTGCGCAGTGGGCATCCCGGCATGGATGCCGGGATAGCCGCGCTGGACCATGGATGGTCCTTCGCGGCGGGCCCACGGAGCAATGCCGGAGTGAGGGCATGCCGAGCCTAGGCGAGGCACCAAGTGGTGGGGCAAAAGCGTTTTGCTTACTTTTGCGCTTCTCAAAAGTGAGCCGCCGTAAGGGCGGAACCCTAAGTAGCCGTTACACAAAAAACGGATATACACACAATCAGACGCCAATATCAGACCAACGTAGACTCAAGCGTCGATTCCAGAAAACGAAAGGCCGTCTGCTTCGAAAGCTGGGTCGATTCAAAAAACGCCAGATGGCTGCCATTGTGCTCCACATGCAGCATGGCGTCGCTGATGGAATCGGCAATGTGCTGCGAGCCGCCGATATGGGTCGTTGCATCGGCATCGCCAGCGACGACCAACGTAGGCACCGTGATCTGCTCCAGCCGCCACTTCAACTCAGTCTTGTTCAACGCATCGTTGAGTCGCGCATAGCGGTAGAACAACTCCTCATTGACATAAGGATAGAGCGCCGCATGGGCGATGGAGTCCGGAATGGTCGCCAGCGTCGCCTGGTCCAGGAACAGCGCCTGCAGATCACTGGCCTCGTTGCGGTCCACGGCGGCCGATTCCATCAGCCATTCGAAATTCTGCTGATGAGGCGTGCGCAGGCTGTCGTCGCCCAGGTTGTAGTCCCCGTGCCACAGGCTCAGGGAATTGACCCGGTCGGTGTGGGTGGCGGCAGCGCTGAGGGCAATCACTGCGCCGCCGCAAATGCCCATCAGGTGCGCGCTCTCCAACTCGTAGTGGTTCATCACATTGATCAGGTCGCCAACCTGGGCGTCGGTATCCACTGACAACTGGTCGAACGAGGTGCAGGAACCGAAAAGCCCGCGGGTTTCCCAGGTGACCACGAAGAACCGCTCGCTCAGCGCGTTGAACCAGTCGCGGCACAGGTCGAACGGCATGCCACAGGGCAGGGCCAGGACGATGGCCGGGCGTTGTCGGTCGGTGCTGGCATGGACTGACAGCGCCACGTTGTCGCGGGTGATCAAGTGCAGTGTCTCAACCTCGGGCACGGCACCACTGAAATCGAAGTGTCTGACCAGGCGCCCGAACTCCTTGGCACTGTCGACGTCGTCGAAGTGTTCGTAGGAGAACTCGAGCGCCTGGCAGATTTTCTTGCTGATAAACATCTCGAAGGACGACAGTTGGGTCTCGCCGTCGTGCAAGTACTGCACGGCCTTGACGCCGATTCGTGCGAAGGCGGTACTGACCGCCCGCTCCGTGGCTCTGACGCTGGGGGAGGCCTGGTCGGGTGACAGGTCGCTCCCCTGGGCGAGAAAGCTCAGGCAGATCGGGTCGGGCAGATGGATGGCAAGGTGCCTAAGCATCCTCACGGTCTCACACAGGCGCGTGGCTGCGTCGGTGGAAATAGTCATGGATTGGGGGACTCCTGTCAGGCACGTTGCGCATGCCAACTGTCATAGGGCACTGAAAAAGATCAGACCGCTTCGAATTTCTTGCCTCGGGTGGTGTGGGTGACAAGGCGGTTGTATTCCGGGGTCTTGTCCCCGATCACCTGGACCGCGCCGTATTTTTCCAGGCTGATGCGACCACCGTATTCCTCGATGTGGTCAGAGTCCGGGTAGACCTTCACGAACGACGGCACATAACGTGAGGCGAAGCCCATGCGCATGTCCTGGGACTCACCGCTGTGGGGGTAGGAGGCGTGCATCAGGGTCGACCAGAAAATGATGAACTGACCGGCCTTCATCTGCATAGGCACGGCGGAGGCTTCGTCTGGCTTCCAGTTTTCGTCGATCTGCAGCTGGCGATAGTCATAGCCGAAGAAACCGCGCCGCACCCCATCCTTGACCACTGAGCTGTTGTTGGCATCGGGATCGTAGGCCATGCGTTTGGTTTCGTCGTAGTTCATGCTGTTCTGGGTGCCCGGAATGAATTGCAGGCAACCGTTGGCAATGTTGGCGTCGGTGAAGGCGGTCCAGACGGTGATGGTGCCACCGAAGTCTTCGTTTTCCGGCCAGAGGATCTGCGGCTTGCCCGAGGCGTTGGCGAAGGTGTCGGCCTGGTGCCAGTCGGTGCCTTCGTCGCCGGGGTACTTAGGGAAAAACTCGGTACGCCAGCACAGGACATCCGGGCCGAGAATGCTCTCGACGCGGTCGCAGATTTGCGCACGGCAGATGTGGTTGGCGAGAAATTCATCGTCCAGGTGGCGATCGTAGTTGGCAATGTTGGTGCCGCCGGAGATCGCATCCAGGTCCTGGTAGGCTGCGGCACTGCGGTCGAGCAGGCGTAGACGGGTACGCCTCCAGGTCTCTTTCATTTCTTCTGGCGTATAGGCGTCGAAGGGTCCGATGAAACCGTTCTTTTCAAAGGACGCACGTTCTTCAGGGGTCAAGGCGAATTTTTTGCTCATGAGCTTTTCCTTTTCGGTCATTGGGCTTGGACAAGGGAACGCTGGATGCAGTTGGCCAACACTTTGGCGGTCGCGCCGTCTGCCAGTGCGCCAGGGTCCAGGTTGATCCGGTAATGGGCCTTGAGGGTGCTCAACGAGCGGATCAGGGCCAGGGAGGTGCCGCCAAAGTCGAAGAAGTCATCGTTCACGCCGATGTTCTTCAGGCCGATATCGTCCGACCAGACCTTGAGCACGAACTGCTCCTGCTCGGTGAGGCCTGGTTCGCGGAGGTGCTGTACGGTCGAAGGGACCGAGTCAGGCGAAGGCAGGCGGTTCTTGTCGATCTTGCCGTGGGCTGTGACCGGCAATTCTGCCAGCGCAATGTAGGCCGAAGGACGCATGTAGTCGGGCAGGTTAGCCGTCACCAACGCGGCCACTTCGCTGCGGGTCTGTTCGCTCCAGGCTTCCACACCCTGGGTCGGCACCACATAGCAGAGCAGGCGCCAGTCGCCATCGCCGTAATCGTGACCGACGACATGGGCTGCGGCGACGGCCGGGCTGGTCTGCAGGCACGCCTCGACTTCTCCCGGCTCGATCCGGAAACCGCGGACCTTCAATTGTTCATCGCAACGACCGGCGTAGTGGTACTCGCCGTCATCCCCCAGGACCGCCAGGTCGCCGGTGCGATAGGCACGGCTTGAGGTTTCCGGCAACTGGACGAAGCGCTCGGCGCTCAGGGCCGGACGATTCAGGTAGCCCAGCGCTACACCGGCGCCTTCGATGTACAGCTCACCGACGGTGCCTTGGGATACCGGTCGTTGATCGGCATCAAGCAGATGCAGGCGCCAGCCATCCAGTGGCGCACCGATGGACACCATGGCGGTGCTTTCCAGGTCCTGGCCGAGCACACGCTTGAAGGTGGTGTGGACGGTGGCTTCGGTGATGCCGTACATGTTGACCAATGCAGGCTTGCTGTCGCCATGACGCGCGACCCACGGGCGCAGCACGGTGGCCGGCAGCGCCTCGCCGCCGAACACCACATAGCGCAGCGCCAGCGGTGCATGGGCAGAGCGGTCGGCGTCATCGAGGCCACGGAAAGCCGAGGGCGTCTGGCTCAGGACGGTTACGCCCTGGTCGGCCAGCCATTGGTGCGTATCGCCTGGCGAGCGCGATACCGCGTAAGGCACCACGGCCACGTGGGCGCCGTGGGCGAGGGCGCCCCAGATTTCCCAGACCGAAAAATCGAAACCGATGGAGTGGAACATCGACCAGACGTCGTGCTCGGTGAAGGCGAACGAGCGCTGGGTGCTTTCCAGCAAGCGGCTGACGTTGCCGTGGGCCACCAATACACCCTTGGGTTCACCGGTGGAGCCGGAGGTGTAGATGACATACGCCGCGGCCTCGTCGGGGTTGCGGCGCTCATTGTCGCAAAGGGGTTCCAATGCCGGGCCGGCCAGCAGCTCGACCAGGGACAGGACACGCACGGATGCGCTCTGCGGCAGGTCGGCGAGTTCCCCGATCATCAGGCTCAGGCCGCTGTCGCGCACGATGTGTTCGACACGCTTGCCAGGGTACTGCGGGTCGACCGGGACGTACGCGCCGCCGGCCTTGAGAATGCCCAGCAGGCTGATGACCAGGTCGACACCGCGTGGCAGGCACATTCCCACCAGCATGCCGTTCTTGACGCCTTCCTGGCGCAACCTGGCCGCCAGCTGTGACGAGGTGGCATCGAGTTGCGCGTAGCTCAACGAGCGTGTGGCGTCGGACACCGCGGTTCGCTCGGGGAATTCACGTGCCCGGGCGGTGAATATTTCATGCAGCAATACGCCAGGCGTGAGGGGGGCTGGCGCGGGGGTGACCGATCCGCCAGTGTTCTTAATCGGCATGACTAACGCTCCTGTTAATGGCCAGGCGCAGCGTATTTGCGTGGTACGCAAACCGTTGCACTCGAGACGTCACTGCGGCCCACGGGATCGTTTCAGGTACCTGTGCGATTCGCAGCTGCCGCATTTCAGCACCGACTTCGTGTCCGCGTCTGTCGCGGGAAATGGGGACAAGCGACCCTGCTGCGGATCGCAGCGTTGGCACCGTCGGTGCGTGCCGGGCTCTGTCCCTGTTTGCGGTGCCAGACATCACCCCGGATCAGTGTTTTTATCCTTGCCCGATGGTGGGGCGTATTGATTCGGCCCTGCGACGTGGATCCGAGGATCTGTGGTTCAGGAGTTATTAATGAGTCTTCAAACTGACGCTTCGCCCGTCATGCCCGCTGATGGGATGGCGGATTCGCTGGTCTGGCCTGGTCAGGGAGCCGGCGAATCGGTACGGCTGTCGTTGCTCGCCGACGGTTTGAGTTTGCCGGTGGTGATCGAGCCCATTGAACCGGGACTGGACCCTTCGCTGTGGGCCGGTACCCATCGCGAGGCGATCGAGGCCTTGCTTTGTCGCCACGGCGCGGTGCTGTTTCGCGGGTTCGACCTCGGCTCGGTGGCGGCCTTCGAGGCGTTCGCCGAAGCCTTGTCGCCCGGGCTGCATGGCAGTTACGGCGACTTGCCGAAGAAGGAGGGTGGCCGCAACGTCTACCGCTCCACGCCTTATCCCGAGCGCGAGATGATCCTGTATCACAACGAGAGCTCGCACCTGGAAAGCTGGCCGCGCAAGCAATGGTTTTATTGCGAACAGCCGTCACGGGTTGGCGGCGCGACGCCGCTGGCGGACATCCGTCAGGTGCTGCAGTGCCTGCCTCCAGAGGTAGTGGCTCAATTTGAACAGAAAGGCCTGATGTACAGCCGCACGTTCACCACCGGTGTAGAGCCGAGCTGGGCGTCGTTCTTCGGCACCAGCGACCGCGCGACGGTCGAACAGCGTTGCCGGGAACAGGGCACCGATTTCGAATGGCTCGACGGCGAAACCCTGCAAGTACGCACCCTTTGCCCCGCGGTTATCCAGCACCCGACGACAGGGGAACGGGCGTTTTTCAACCAGGTCCAGCTGCACCATCCGTTTTGTCTCGGCGAGGAAATGCGAGAAGACCTGCTCGATATGTTCGGCGCCGATCGTCTGCCGCGCATGGTCAGTTATGGCGATGGAACGCCCATAGAAGACAGCGTCATGGCGTTGCTCGGCGAGGCCTATGAGGCCTGTGCGGTCAGGTTCGCCTGGCGCAAGGGCGATGTGGTGATGCTCGACAACATGTTGGCTGCCCACGCTCGCGATCCTTACGAGGAACCGCGCCTGATTGTCGTCGCCATGGGCGAGATGACCGCCAGGGATGACGTATGGCAGCCGGCATGAGCCATCTCGCGGGTCCATTTGAGGATAGCTACTCATGAAAGAGAAGAAAGCGAAGAAGCCCAAGCCAGGCTCGGTCATGCGCCTGCTGTGGCGCAACCATCCCTGGCTGACGCTCTTTACCTTGATCTGCGGTGTGATCAGTGGGGTCGCGTCTATCGCGGTGGTGAGCGTGATCAACGACGCTATCCACAATGACGGCTCGCGAATCCATGCCTTGTACTGGTTTATCGGCCTCAGTGCCACGGCGCTGATCCTGCGCAACGGTGCGGCGCTATTCCCGGCCTATGCCAGCATGCGCATCATGACGCGGTTGCGTATCGCCCTGTGCCGCAAGATTCTCGCCACGCCCTTGGAAGAAGTTGACCGGCGCGGCCCACCCAATGTGCTGACGATGCTGACCAACGACATTCCGCAGCTCAATACCACGCTGATCATCATGCCGACGATTCTGGTGGAGACGACGGTCTTTCTGTTTGGCATTGCCTACCTGGCTTACCTTTCATGGGTCGTCCTGGCCTTGACGGTTTCGCTGATGATCCTGGGGGTTGGGCTTTATCTGTTCTTCTTTTCCTGTGGCGTGCGGAACACCTCCCGGGTACGGGATGAGTACACCGCCTTCAACGAATACACCCACGCCCTGGTGTTCGGCCTGAAGGAACTCAAGCTCAATGGGGTGCGGCGCCGTTGGTTCGGCCGTTCGGCCATCGAGGCATCTTCCACCCGCGTGGCGCGTTACAACTTCGTTGAGCGCCTGTGGTACACCGCGGCCGACAACGTCGGGCAGTTCACCCTGTCATTGTTGATCGGTTGCCTGTTGTTCGCCGCGCCCCTGGTCGGTGCGGTCGACCCGAAAATCATGACCGCCAGTGTGTTGGCCGTGCTGTACATCATGGGACCGCTTTCGTTGCTGGTGGGCGCGATGCCGTTGCTGGCGGCGGGCCGTGTGGCGTGTACCCGTCTTTCTGAATTCGGTTTCTCGATCAACGATCCGCACCCGGAGCCCATCGAGACCGACGCGCCCAAGGTGCATCTGCTGGAGCACAAGAAATCCTGGAAAAGCATCGAATTGAAGGCGGCCCAGATGCATTACCAGGAGTTGAACGCAGAGACCGGTTTCGCCCTGGGGCCCATCGACCTGGAGGTGCAGTCCGGTGAGTTGATCTACATCGTCGGTGGCAACGGTTGCGGCAAAAGTACCTTGGCCAAGCTCATCTGCGGGCTCTACATTCCGCAGGGGGGGGAGGTGCTGCTCGACGGCAAGCCCATCACGGATGAAAGTCGCAGTGACTATCGCGATCTGTTTTCCGCGGTGTTTTCCGATTTTCATCTGTTCAACCGCCTCATCGGCCCCGACGAAGAGGACGGCAACCCCACGCTTGCGCGCAAGTACCTGGAAACCCTGGGGCTGGCCGACAAAATCAAGATAGAAGGGCTGGGTTATTCAACCATGAAGGCCTTGTCCTATGGCCAGCAAAAGCGCCTGGCGCTGGTGTGTGCCTACATGGAAGACCGCTCGGTCTACGTACTGGACGAATGGGCTGCCGACCAGGATCCGCCGTTCAAGAAATTTTTCTACGAAGAATTGCTGCCCGACCTCAAGCGTCGCGGCAAGACCGTGCTGATCATTACCCATGACGATCAGTACTTCCAACTGGCCGATCGGATCATCAAGTTGGCCGATGGGCAAATCGTTTCCGATATCAACTGCGCCCTCCGCGACAAGCGAGCCTGAATGCCGATTTCGCCAACAGCGTCCGGCTTGCGATGGCCTGACTACACCTTTTGAAAAACCGTGAAAGATGCCTGGCATGAAACCCACTCGGCAAGCGCGAACGCGCTGTCGGGTGGCAATGCCATGCAAGGGCGATCCGCTCGTCCCACCGACACCGTGCCGCGCTGGCTGTTTGCGCGGACCTGCATCAATTCCAGGCGTGCCTGTTGCGTTTGTCCCAGGCAGCACTGACAAATCTCTGAGAAGGAACGTATGAAATTTTTCTTTGCGCATGCTGTGGATGACGTTGTTGTAACTCAGTGCGGCCCACAATCGGCGGGCGTCCTGGTGTCGGAGGGGCGCGTATGAATCAGTCCCTTGAGCTTTCGGCAATCTATCCCCTGACGGCAGCCCAGCGGGACATCTGGCTGGACCAGATGACCAAGGGCGACTCATCGTTGTACAACATCGGTGGTTATCTCCACATCGAAGGTGCCGTCGACCCTGAGCGCTTCCAGCAAGCGGTCGACCTGTTGGTACAAAAACACGACGCCCTGCGCACGGTACTGCTCTCGGACGCTGGCACCGGTGGCATGCCCATGCAGAGGCTGGTCGATACGCTGACGGTGCAGGTGCCTGTGCGTGATTTTTCTGATCGGTCCGATCCGGAGGCATCGGCCCAGGAATGGATCGCGCAAGGGATGGCGAATGCGTTCCCGCTGAACGGCGGCGAGCTGTATCGCTTCGAGCTGCTCAAACTCAATGAGGCTTCGTTCTATTTCGTCACCCTGGTTCACCACATTGTCCTGGACGGGTGGAGCATCGGCTTGATGTTCAAGGACCTCGGCGAGCTTTACACCGCGCTGGGATGTCACCAGTCGCCTGATGTATCAGCGCCTTCGTATGTGGAGTTCATCCAGGACGATGCCCGCTATCGCGACTCCCCTCGTTTTGCGCGTGAGCAGCAATACTGGCTGGAAAAGTATCAGGATGTCCCGCCACCGTTATTCGTGGCCCGCGACCGTGACCGCTACCCCAATGGCATGGCCCCCAGCCGCCATGCCGTATGGCGCTACGCGCAAACGTTGAACGAGCGGATCGACGTTCTGGCGCAGGCGCATAAATCGTCACGCTCCGCCGTGCTGCTCGCCGCGCTGTATGTGTTTTTTGCCCGCACCACCCAGCGAGACGACCTGGTCATCGGCTTGCCGATCCTGAACCGCTCCAATGCGGCCTTCAAGAAGACCATGGGCATGTTCACCCAAGTGAGCGCCGTGCGGCTGCGGTTCAGCGCCGACTTGTCATTCGGCGAACTGGTACACGAGGTGACGCGTACCCTCAAGCAGGACTATCGCAACCAGCGGTTTCCCCTGAGCGACATGAACCGCTCGCTGGAACTGCTACGGGACAACCGCGCGCAGTTGTTCGACGTCTCGTTCTCCTACGAACTGGACGATCACCAGTTCATGTTCGGGCAAACCCCGGCCCGCTCGGTGAAATGCTCGAACGGGCATGAGCAGATGCCGTTGGCTATTCATGTCAGGAGCAACCCCAACGACGACCATGCCTGGCTGCACTGGATCTACAACGAAGCGTTCTTCCAGCCGGGTGAAATCGACGCGATGGCCGACCGCTTCATGCATGTATTGGAGCAAGGGTTGCGCGACGACACGTTGCCAATCCAAGGGTTCGTGTTGCCGACCCCGGCCGAAGCTCGCCAGCTTCAAGCCTGGAACGCCAACGATGGACACCACTATGAACATGACCGCACGATCCACGGCCTGTTCGAAGTGCACGTGGCCGCGCAACCCGACGCGTTGGCAGTGGTGCATGAAAACCAGGTACTGACCTACGGCGAACTCAATGCCCGGGCGAACCAGGTTGCCCATCGCCTGTTATCGCTGGGAATTCGCCCGGATGACCGGGTCGCGATCTGTGTCGAGCGTGGCCTGGACATGATTGTCGGCTTGCTGGGTATCCTGAAGTCTGGCGCAGGCTATGTACCGCTGGACCCGGCCTATCCCCTGGAGCGTCTGGCATTCATGCTCGAAGACAGCGCTCCGGTGGCGTTGCTCACTCAATCGGCGCTGCCGGTGCAGCTGCCGGCGCTGACTGTCCCAGTGCTTTTGCTCGACCAACCGGAAGCTGCGGGTATTGCCGCGCAGCCGCAACACAACCCCGACATTGCGGCGCTGGCATCGCACCATTTGGCCTACGTGATTTACACATCGGGTTCGACCGGCCTGCCTAAAGGCGTGATGGTCGAGCATCGCAACGTCGCGCGCCTGTTCTCGGCGACGCAGCCTTGGTTCGATTTCGGCCCGCAAGACGTGTGGGCCTTGTTCCACTCGTTTGCCTTTGATTTCTCGGTCTGGGAGATCTGGGGTGCATTGACCCATGGCGGCCGCTTGCTGGTGGTACCGCAGCTGGTCAGTCGTTCGCCGCAGGACTGTTATGCGCTGATCTGCGAAGCCGGTGTCACGGTGCTGAACCAGACACCGAGTGCGTTCCGCCAGTTGATTGCGGCCCAGGGCGAAAGTGACCTGAGCCACCAACTGCGCCAGGTTATTTTCGGCGGTGAAGCACTGGATACCGGGATTCTCAAGCCGTGGTACGCCCGCGAAGCGAATGCCGAGACGCAACTGGTCAACATGTACGGCATCACCGAAACCACGGTGCACGTGACCTACCGGGCATTGTGTGCGGCCGATGCGCAGTTGGTCGGCGTCAGTCCTATTGGTAAGCGCATTCCTGACTTGCGCCTGTACCTGCTCGATCAACATGGCCAACCGGTACCCGTGGGCGTGGAAGGCGAGTTGTATGTCGGCGGCGCTGGCGTGGCACGGGGCTATTTGAATCGGCCGTTGCTCAATGAAACCCGCTTCATCGCGGACCCGTTCGACGGTTCGGCACAGGCACGGATGTATCGCACGGGCGATCTCGGTCGTTGGCTGGAGAACGGTGAGCTGCAATACCTGGGGCGCAACGACGAACAGGTGAAGATCCGCGGTTTCCGCATCGAGCTGGGCGAGATCGAGGCGAAGCTGGCGGCATGCGATGGCGTACGCGAGGTGGTGGTGATCGCGCGTGAGGACGCACCGGGCGATCAACGTTTGGTGGCCTATCTGATTGCTGACGAAGGCGCGCAACTGTCGGCTATCGAACTGCGTTCCAAACTGCTGGGTTCCTTGACGGACTACATGGTGCCGAGCGCGTTCGTGGTCCTGGATACGTTCCCGCTGACCACCAATGGCAAGCTCGATCGCAAAGCGCTGCCGACGCCCGATTCAGAAGCCTATGCCCGTCGCAGCTACGAAGCTCCGACAGGCGATGTGGAAATCACCCTGGCCGGGCTATGGGCTGAACTGCTCGGTGTGGAGCAGGTGGGACGGCACGACCGATTCTTTGAGCTGGGTGGTCACTCACTGCTGGCGGTCAAGCTGATTGAGCGCATGCGCCAGGTCGACCTGCATGTCGATGTGGGCGTGTTGTTCGGCCAGCCGACGCTGGCGACATTGGCCGCTGCCACGGGTACCAGCGGGGGCATCGTCGTACCGGACAATGCCATTGCCCTTGATGCCGAGCGCATTACGCCGGACATGCTGCCGCTGGCAACGCTGACCCAGGAGGAGATCGACCGGATTGTCGAGGCCGTGCCGGGCGGCGTGGGCAACGTGCAGGATATCTACGGGCTGGTGCCATTGCAGGAAGGCATCCTGTATCACCACCTGGCAACCACGCAAGGTGATCCCTACCTGTTGCAGGCGCTGTTGCGCATGGGCAGTCGCGAACAGCTGGATGCTTTCGTGCAGGCCCTGCAGGCGGTGATTGCGCGGCACGACATCCTGCGCACTTCGGTGCTGTGGGAAGGCTTGGACGAGGCGGTGCAGGTGGTCTGGCGTGAAGCCCGGCTGAAGGTGGAAGAACTGGCCCTGGATGAGGCCGAAGGTGATATCGCCGGTCAACTGCAGGCCCGCTTCGACCCTCGGCATACCCGCATCGACCTGCGCCAGGCGCCGATGATGCGCATCCACTTTGCCGAAGACGTTGCCAACGGCAGCTGGGTGGCGGTGCTGCTGTTCCATCACCTGATTGACGATGCAACCTCGCTGGGCATGCTGGGCAAGGAAATCGAGGCGCACCTGGAGAACCGTCCGGATCAACTCCCGGTATCGGTGCCTTACCGCAATTACGTGGCGCAGATTCGCTTGGGCAGCGATCCCGAACAACATGAGGCGTTTTTCAGCGAGATGCTGGGGGATGTGGACGAGCCGACGCTGCCGTTCGGTCTGCAAGATGTGCAGGGCGACGGCCACGGCATCGAAGAGGCTTCGCTGGCACTGGCTGGCGAACTGACCCAGCGCCTGCGCACCCAGGCCCGGCGCCTGGGGGTCAGCACGGCGAGCCTGCACCATTTGGCCTGGGGGCAGGTGGTGGGGCGTTTGTCCGGGCGCCAGGACGTGGTGTTCGGTACGGTGTTGATGGGCCGTATGCACAGCGGGCAGGACGAAGGGCATGCTTTGGGCATGTTCGTCAACACGCTGCCCTTGCGCGTCGAGGCGGGTGCCCAGGGTGTATTGGGCGCGCTGAAGAACACCCACGGGCGACTGGCGGCGCTGCTGGGACACGAGCATGCGCCGTTGTCCCTGGCGCAGCGTTGCAGTGGCGTCGCCGCGCCCACGCCGCTGTTCAGCGCGTTGATGAACTACCGGCAAACCGCCGTGGCCGCGCAGGCACCCAAGGACGCAGGCCTGGCACGCACCTGGGCCGGGGTGGAGATCCTCGGGGGCGAAGAGCGGACCAATTACCCGCTGTCGTTGTCGGTGGATGACCTGGGCGAATCGTTCGGCCTGACCGTGCAAGCAGTGGTCGGCATCGGTGCCCAGCGCGTTTGCGCCTACATGCACGCCGTGCTCGAAGCGCTGGCCGATGCGCTTGATCAGGATGTGAACACGCCGCTGCACCGCCTGAATGTTGTCCCCGCCACTGAAAGCCGACAATTGCTCGAAGACTTCAATGCCTTCGATGCGGTCTACCCGGCGGGATGGCTGGTCCATCAACTGTTCGAGGCGCAAGTCCAGGCCCGGCCGCAAGCCGTCGCACTGAGCTATCAGGGCCAGAGCCTGAGTTACGCTGAACTGAATCGACTGGCCAACCAGATTGCCCATCGCCTGATCGAGCAGGGTATCCGCGCCGACGATCGCGTGGCGATCTGCGTGGATCGCAGCCTGGAAATGGTCGCGGGGCTGGTGGGTATCCTCAAGGCGGGCGCCGGCTATGTGCCGCTGGATCCGGCCTATCCGACCGAGCGCCTGGCCTACATGCTGGACGACAGCGCGCCCAAGGTGCTGCTGACCCAGCGCGATTTGCAAGGGCGTTTCCCACAGTTGAACGTGCCGGTGTTGCTGCTCGATGCCGAGGAGCGCGATGCCGCCGGCATCAGCGCCCAGCCGCCCACCAACCCGGACGCGAACGGGCTGAGTCCCGATAGCCTCGCCTATGTCATCTATACCTCGGGTTCCACTGGCCAGCCCAAGGGTGTGGCCATGGCGCACCGTGCCCTGGTCAACCTGATGCAGTGGCAAATCGCACAGGCGGCGCAGCAGGGCCGGGATGTCGCGCGCACGTTGCAGTTCGCCGCCCTTGGCTTCGACGTGGCGTTCCAGGAGATTTTCAGCACGTTGTGTGCCGGTGGCGAGCTGTCGCTGATCCATGCCGACCTGCGCCTGAACTTCCACCAGTTGTTCCAGCACATCCGCGAGCAACGCATTGAGCGTCTCTACCTGCCTTGCATCGCCTTGCAGGCGTTGGCCGAGGCGGTGGTGAGTGACGGTGGGAACGGGCCGTTGGCCTGCGAGCTGCGGGATGTCATCACCGCGGGCGAGCAACTGCGTATCACGCCACAGATCCGGGCCTTCTTCGAGCGCCTGGACGGCTGCCGCCTGCACAACCACTACGGGCCGACTGAATCCCACGTCACCACCGCGCTGACATTGCCCGACGATGTCGCGTCCTGGCCAACGCTGCCGGCCATCGGCCGCCCGGTGGCCAATACGCGTATCTACCTGCTGGACGAACACCTGCGGCCGGTGCCGGCGGGCGTGGCGGGCGAGATTCACATTGGCGGCATCTGCGTTGCCCGTGGTTACCTGAATCGTGATGACCTGAGTGCTGAACGCTTCATCCGCGACCCGTTCGCCGCGGATGAACAGGCACGCCTGTACAAGACCGGTGACCTGGGGCGCTACCAGCCCGACGGTTGCATCGAATACCTGGGGCGCAATGACGACCAGATCAAGATCCGCGGTTTCCGCGTCGAGCTGGGTGAAGTCGAAGCCAGGCTTTGCCAGCATCCTGGCGTGAAAGAGGCCGCTGTCATCGCCCGGGAAGACAGCCCTGGCGACAAGCGCCTGGTGGCGTACTTCACCGTCCCGGTGGCAGACCTGGCGCCTGACGCCGACGCGCTGCGCACGCATCTTCAGGCACTGTTGCCGGACTACATGGTCCCGGCCGCCTATGTACGACTGGACAAACTGCCGCTGTCAGCCAACGGCAAACTCGACCGTCGCGCACTGCCGGCACCCGAGGCGGACGCCTTTGCCAGCCGAGCCTACGAAGCGCCCCTGGGCGAGGTGGAAGCCGTGCTGGCGCGGCTCTGGAGCGAAGTCCTCGGGGTGGAGCAGGTGGGTCGACACGACCACTTCTTCGAACTGGGCGGGCATTCGCTGCTGGCGGTGAAACTGATCGAGCGCATGCGCCAGGCCGGCCTCAGTGCCGACGTGCGGGTGCTGTTCGGCCAACCGACCCTGGCGGCGCTGGCGGCGGCGGTAGGTGGTCGGGCTGATGTTGTGGTGCCGGTCAATGGCATCGCCGCTGGTTGCGAGCGGATCACTCCGGCCATGCTGACGCTGGTGACGCTGGACCAGGAAACCATCGACCGCCTTGTCGGGAGCGTCCCGGGTGGTGTCGGCAACGTGCAGGACATCTACCCACTGGCGCCGCTGCAAGAGGGGATTCTCTACCACCACATTGCCGCAGAAGAAGGCGACCCCTATCTGCTGCAAGCCGCGTTCGCCATGGACAGCCGCGCTCAGCTCGATGGCTTTGTCCAGGCCTTGCAGGCAGTGATCGACCGGCACGATATCCTCAGGACCGCCGTGCTCTGGGAAGGCCTCGACGTACCGCTGCAAGTGGTGCTGCGCAGCACCCGGCTGGTGCTCGAAGAACAACGGCTGGATCCGGCCCGGGGTGATATCGCCACACAACTGCAAGAACAGTTCGATCCCCGGCACTGTCGCCTGGACCTGGGCAATGCCCCCCTGATGCGTCTGGCCTGCGCCTGGGACAGTGTCCATCAGCGCTGGGTCGCGATCCTGCTGTTCCACCACATCGCCCTGGACCACACGGCGCTGGATGTGATGCAGGACGAAATGCTGGCTTACCTCAGCGGTGAAGCCGACCGCCTGTGTGCGGCCATGCCTTACCGCAATTACGTGGCGCAGACCCTGCTGGGTGTAAGCCGCGAGCAACACGAAGGTTTCTTCCGCGACATGCTCGGTGACGTGGAAGAGCCGACGCTGCCATTCGGGCTGCGTGAAGTCCAGGGCGATGGTCGCGGCATCGAAGAGGTCAAGCTGAACCTCGATGCAGCGCTGTGCCTGCGTCTGCGGCGTCAGGCCCGGCAACTGGGCGTGAGTGCGGCTGCCTTGCATCACCTGGCGTGGGCCAGGGTGCTGGGGCGCTTGTCCGGCCGCGAAGACGTGGTCTTCGGGACGGTGCTGCTGGGCCGCATGCAGAGCGGCGAAGGCTCGGATCGCGCCCTGGGCATGTTCATCAATACCTTGCCTCTACGGGTAAATGTGGGTGCCCAGGATGTACGCAGCGGGGTCAAGGCGACCCATGAGCGGCTGACTGCCTTGCTCGGCCATGAACATGCCTCGTTGGCCCTGGCCCAGCGTTGCAGTGGCGTGCCGGCTTCGTTGCCGCTGTTCAGCGCCTTGCTCAACTACCGCCACAGCCCGCTCCAGGACAACGACGGCATCGAGCGTTGGGCCGGTACGCAGGTGCTGGCCGTCATGGAGCGGACCAACTATCCGTGCATGTTGTCGGTGGATGACCAGGGCGAAGGGTTCCTGTTGAGTGTGCAGACGGCTGGCGCGGTCGATGCGCGGCAGGTCGGCGCTTACATGCAGACAGCCTTGGCGAGCCTGGTGGAGGCGCTGGAATTCGCGCCCCAATCGATCCTCAATGATCTGGATATCCTGCCGGAAGACGAGCGTTCGCAGCTGTTGCGGGATTTCAACGCCACCGAGGCCGATTACCCGTACGCGCAGACTGTTCACGGACTGTTCGAAGAGCAGGTGCAACGCACGCCGGATGCTATCGCGGTGCTCCATGGCGAGCGGCGTCTGAGCTATTGGGAACTGAACGAGCGGGCCAACCGCTTGGCGCATTACCTGCGCAAGCAGGGTGTGCAACCCGATTCGCGGGTGGCGATCTGCGTTGAGCGTGGCATCGATATGGTCGTGGGTTTGCTGGCCATTCTGAAGGCCGGTGGTGGTTATGTGCCGCTGGATCCGGCTTATCCGCTGGATCGGATTGCCTACATGCTCGAAGACAGTGCCCCAGCGGCGGTGTTGGCGCAGCCAGCAACGATTGGACTGTTGGCTACTGCCTCGATGCCAGTGATCAATCTGGATAGCGGCCTGTGGCAGGACGAATCCGTCTTGAATCCAGAGATTGCGGGGCTGACTTCAGCGCATCTGGCCTACGTGATCTACACCTCCGGTTCGACCGGTCTGCCTAAAGGCGTGATGATCGAGCACCGCAACACGGTGAACTTCCTCACTTGGGCGCACCGTTCGTTCGACGCCGAAACCTTGGCGAAAACCCTGTTCTCGACTTCGCTGAACTTCGACTTGGCGGTCTACGAGTGCTTCGCGCCGCTGACGTCGGGTGGCAGCATCGAAGTCGTCACTAATGTGCTGGAACTGCAACAGGGCGAGCACGACATCACGCTGATCAACACCGTACCTTCGGCGCTCAAGGCGTTGCTGGAGTCCGGCGGGCTGGGTGAGGGCGTCGACACGGTCAACGTCGCCGGTGAAGCGCTTAAACGCGCTCTGGTAGAAAGCCTATTTGAACAGACGCAGGTCAAACGCCTGTGCAACCTCTACGGTCCTTCGGAAACCACGACCTACTCCAGTTGGGTATCGATGGCCCGGGAAGACGGTTTTGCCGCGCACATCGGCAAACCGGTGGCGAATACGCAGTTCTACTTGCTGGATGAACACCAACAACCGGTGCCGCTGGGCGTTCCGGGTGAGATCTACATCGGCGGCGCTGGCGTGGCTCGCGGTTATCTCAATCGCGATGACCTCACCGCCGAGCGCTTCCTCACAGATCCATTCAGCAGCGCGCCAAACGCCCGCATGTACAAGACCGGCGACTTGGGCCGCTACCTGCCGGACGGCAACATCGAGTACCTGGGCCGTAACGACGACCAGGTGAAAATCCGTGGTTTCCGTATCGAACTGGGCGAGATCGAAACCAAGCTCGCCCAGCACCCAAGTCTCAAGGAAGCCGTGGTCCTGGCTCGCGAAGATGTACCAGGTGACAAGCGCCTGGTCGCCTATTTCACCCAACACTCGCCAAATGAAACGGTCGACATCGAAACCCTGCGCACGCACCTGCAAACGCAGCTGCCGGAATACATGGTGCCAATGGCCTACGTCCGCCTCGACGCATTGCCACTGACACCGAACGGCAAACTCGACCGCAAGGCACTCCCTGCACCGGACCTCGACGCGCTGATCACCCGCGGCTACGAAGCTCCGCAAGGCGAAGCCGAAAGCACCCTGGCGCACATCTGGCAAGACCTGTTGGGCCTGGAACAAGTCGGTCGTCACGATCATTTCTTCGAACTGGGCGGGCATTCCCTGCTGGCGGTCACGTTGATCGAGCGCATGCGCCAGGTCGGTTTGAGTGCCGACGTGCGCATTCTATTCAGTCAACCCACCCTGGCTGCGCTGGCAGCGGCGGTCGGTCATGGTGACAACGAGGTCAGCGTTCCGGCGAACCTGATTCCCTTGGATTGCCAACACATCACCCCGGCCATGCTGCCCCTGGCAACGTTGAGCCAGGACGCCATCGACCGCATCGTCGCGACAATACCCGGCGGTGTACGCAATGTGCAGGACATCTATCCGCTGGCGCCGCTACAAGAGGGCATTCTCTACCATCACCTCGCTGCCGGGCAGGGCGACCCCTATGTCTTGCAGGCACAGTTCGCGTTTGACAGCCGTGAACGTATCGAGCGTTTCACCCAGGCCCTGCAGGGTGTGGTCGATCGCCATGACATCCTGCGCACCTCCATGGCCTGGGAAGGGCTGGACGAGCCGGTGCAAGTGGTCTGGCGCAAGGCAATACTGGGCGTCGAGCAAGTGCGCCTCAGTCATGACGACGGCGACATTGCCAGCCAACTGAAGGCACGCTTTGACGCCAGCCATCATCGCCTGGATATCCGCCAGGCCCCGCTGATGTGCATCCGATTTGCCGAGGATGTGCTCAACCAACGTTGGGTGGCGAGCCTGCTGTTCCATCACATGGCGCTTGACCATACGGCGCTGGAGGTGGTGCGGCACGAGATGCAGGCCCACCTGTTGGGGCAGGACGGCCAGTTGGGCGATGCGGTGCCATACCGCAACTACGTGGCCCAGGCCTGCCTGGGTGTGAGTCGTGAAGAACACGAGGTGTTTTTCCGCGAAATGCTGGGGAACATCGACGAGCCGACGCTGCCGTTCGGCCTGCAGGATGTTCGCGGCGATGGCAGTGGCACGGAGGAAGCCCGGCAAGAGATCGCGACTGATTTGAGTCAACGCCTGCGCACCCAGGCCCGTCGCCTGGGGGTGAGCGCGGCCGCCTTGCATCATTTGGCCTGGGCCCAGGTGTTGGGCCGGGTCTCGGGCAGAGAAGACGTGGTGTTCGGTACGGTATTGATGGGGCGGATGCAGGGCGGCGAGGGTGCCGACCGGGCATTGGGCATGTTCATCAATACTTTGCCGATTGGTGTGCAGGTCGGTGGGCAGAGCGTGCGCGATGGCGTATTGGCGACGCATGCGCGGCTGACCGGCCTGTTGGGGCACGAACACGCCTCCCTGGCGCTGGCCCAGCGTTGCAGCGGGGTTGCGGCGCCGACGCCGTTGTTCAGCGCGTTGCTCAATTATCGTCATTCGCTCGCCGAACCCATTGCGTTACACACGTCGTCGGCCTGGCAAGGGATCGAGGCACTCGGTGGCGAAGAGCGCACCAATTATCCGCTGACCATGAGCGTCGATGATCTGGGTGAAGGCTTCAGCCTGACGGCCCAGGTCGAATCCCGAATCGGTGCCCAACGCCTCTGTGGCTACATGCAGGTGGCGTTGGAAAACCTGGCCGATGCGCTGGAGCACTCGCCCCAGGCACCGTTGCACAGCCTGGCGATCTTGCCGGCGGCTGAACGCAAGCAACTGCTCGAAACCTGGAATGCGACTGACGCGGCGTATGCCCATGACGCGCTGATCCATCAGCAGTTCGAAGCCCAGGTCGCGGCGCAGCCCCAAGCGGTGGCGGTGGTCTATGAAGACAAGACGCTGACCTACTGTGAAGTCAACGCCCGGGCGAACCAGGTCGCGCATCGTTTGTTGGCCTTGGGTGTGCGCCCGGATGATCGGGTGGCGATCTGTGTCGAGCGCAGCCTGGATATGATCGTTGGCCTGTTGGGCATCCTGAAGTCCGGTGCGGGGTATGTCCCCGTCGATCCGGCCTACCCGGCGGAACGTATCGCCTACCTGCTGCAGGACAGTGCACCGGTTGCGGTGTTGGCGCAGAGCGCTACCCATGGCTTGTTGGCCAACGCGTCAGTCCCCGTGATCGACCTCGATAGCGGCGATTGGCAGGACGAATCCATCTCCAACCCCCAGGTGCCGGGCCTCGATTCCAGCCATCTGGTGTATGTGATCTACACCTCCGGGTCGACCGGCCTGCCCAAGGGTGTGATGGTCGAGCATCGTAACCTCAATAATCTGGTGGCTTGGCATTGTCAGGCCTTTGAGGTGAAACGCGGCAGTCGTACCTCCAGCGTCGCCGGTTTCGGCTTCGATGCGGCGGCCTGGGAAATCTGGCCTGCGCTGTGCGCCGGTGCAACGTTGTTGCTGCCTCCGGCCCATGCGGGCAGCGAGGATGTCGATGCGCTGCTCGATTGGTGGCAAGCCCAGGTGCTGGACGTGTGCTTCCTGCCCACGCCCATTGCCGAGTACGCATTTGGCCGCCACCCCGGTCACGACCAGTTGCGCACGCTGCTGATCGGTGGCGACCGCCTGCGCAAGCTGCCTGTCGACCTGCCTTTCGAGCTGATCAACAATTACGGCCCGACGGAAACGACCGTGGTCGCCACCTCGGGGCGGATCGATGCCTCCCAGGCGGTGTTGCATATCGGTAAACCGGTGGCCAATACACGGGTCTATCTGCTCGATGCGCACCTGCAACCGGTTCCGGTCGGTGTGGCAGGTGAGCTGTATATCGGTGGTGCCGGGGTTGCGCGGGGTTATTTGAACCGTCCGCAGTTGACCGACGAGCGCTTCGTGAGGGACCCGTTCAGCCCCGTGCAGGACGCCAGGATGTACCGCACCGGTGACCTGGGGCGCTACTTGCCGGACGGTAACATCGACTATCTGGGGCGCAACGACAGCCAACTGAAAATCCGCGGCTTGCGCATTGAGTTGGGTGAAATCGAGGCCCGGCTCGGCGCTTGCGCCGGTGTGCGAGAGGCTATCGTCGTGGCGCTGGGTGAGGCTTCGGATGACAAGCGCCTGGTGGCGTATTACACGGTTCATGACACCTTGGATCAGGCGCTGACGGCTGACAGTCTGCGTGAACAGTTGCAGGTGCACTTGCCCAGGCACATGGTGCCGTCGGCCTACGTGCACCTGGACACGTTGCCGCTGACCCCGAACGGCAAGCTCGACCGCCGGGCTTTGCCGGTCCCTGACAGTGATGCCTATTCAAGTCGTGGCTATGAGGCCCCGCAAGGCGAGGTCGAAACGCTGCTGGCGCAGATCTGGGCCGACCTGCTCAAGGTCGAGCAAGTGGGTCGTCACGATCACTTCTTCGAACTGGGCGGCCATTCCCTGCTGGCGGTCAGCCTGATCGAGCGGATGCGCCAGGCGGGGCTGAGTGCCGATGTGCGCGTGCTGTTCAGCCAATCCACACTGGCCGCACTGGCCGCGGCGGTCGGCAATGGCAGCGAAGTGAGTGTCCCAGCGAACCGGATTCCGGCGAATTGCCAACACATCACCCCGGACATGCTGCCGCTGGTCGACCTGGACCAGGACGCTATCGACCGTATCGCGTCGACGGTCCCGGGCGGCCTGGGCAATGTGCAAGACATCTATCCGCTGGCGCCGCTGCAGGAAGGCATTCTTTACCATCACCTCGCCGCCGAGCAGGGCGATCCCTATGTGCTCCAGACCCAGTTCGCCTTTGAAAACCGCGGGCGCCTGGACGACTTCTCCTATGCATTGCAAAAAGTCATCGACCGTCACGACATTCTCCGGACGTCGGTGCTGTGGGAAGGCTTCGAGCAACCGGTGCAGGTTGTCTGGCGCCAAGCCCTGCTGATCCAGCAAGAGGCCGTGCTGGATCCTGCCGGCGGTGACGTTGCGGTGCAGCTGTACGAGCGCTTCGATTCGCGGCACCACCGCCTGGACATGACCCGGGCACCGATGCTGCAACTGGTTTATACCCAAGACACCGTTAACGACCGCTGGCTGGCGATATTGCTGTTCCATCATATGGCCCTGGACCACACCGCGCTGGAAGTGGTGCAGCAGGAGATGCAGGCCCACCTGTTGGGCCGGGCGGACCAGTTGGGCGCCGCGATGCCGTATCGCAACTATGTAGCCCAGGCACGCCTGGGCGTGAGCCAGGAAGCCCACGAAGGGTTCTTCCGCGACATGCTGGGCGATGTCGATGAGCCGACATTGCCGTTCGGCTTGCAGGATGTGCAAGGCGATGGCAGCGGGATCGAAGAAGCTCGCCAGGACGTCGACGCCGACTTGAGCCGCCGGTTGCGGGCCCAGGCCCGTCAGCTCGGTGTGAGCGCGGCAAGTCTGTATCACCTGGTCTGGGCGCAGGTGCTGGGCCGGGTAGCGGGTCGCGAAGACGTTGTGTTCGGCACGGTGCTCATGGGCCGGATGCAAGGTGGCGAGGGTGCCGACCGCGCGCTGGGGATGTTCATCAATACCTTGCCGTTGCGGGTAAGCCTGGGGGCGCAAGCTGTCCGTGCCGGCGTGAAGGCGACCCATGCACGACTGACGGCCTTGCTCGGCCATGAGCATGCCTCTCTGGCGCTGGCGCAACGTTGCAGCGGCGTGGAGGCGCCGACGCCGTTGTTCAGCGCCTTGCTCAACTACCGCCACAGCGCCGTGACCACCTCGCCCGAGGCGTTGTCGGCCTGGAGTGGTATCGAGGTGCTCGGTGGCGAAGAACGGACCAATTACCCGCTGATGTTGTCGGTGGATGACCTGGGCGAGAGGTTCAGCTTCACCGTCATGACCCCGGCGCGCATTGGTGCGCAGCGCCTGTCCGGGTATGTGCAGCAGACCTTGGAGGCGCTGATCCAGATGCTGGAGCAGACGCCAGGGGCGCCGTTGCATCAGCTGTCGATCTTGCCGGCCTCGGAGCGCGAGCAATTGCTGGTGGCGTTCAACGCCACGCAGGTGGATTACCCGCAGGCGCAGACCGTCCACGGACTGTTCGAAGAGCAGGTGCAACGCACGCCGGATGCCATCGCGGTGATTCGTGGTGAGCAGCGTTTGAGCTATTGGGAACTGAACGAGCGGGCCAACCGCTTGGCGCATTACCTGCGCAAGCAGGGCGTGCAACCCGATTCACGAGTGGCGATCTGCGTCGAACGCGGCCTCGACATGGTCGTGGGCTTGCTGGCGATCCTCAAGGCAGGCGGTGGTTATGTGCCGCTGGATCCGGCTTATCCGCTGGATCGGATTGCCTACATGCTCGAAGACAGTGCCCCGGCGGCGGTATTGGCACATGAGGCAACTATAGGGTTGTTGGTGGGTGCCTCTATGCCTGTGATCAATCTGGATAGCGGCCTGTGGCAGGACGAATCCGTCCTGAATCCGGAGATTGCTGAGCTGAGCTCATCGCACCTGGCCTACGTGATCTACACCTCGGGTTCGACCGGTCTACCCAAGGGCGTGATGATCGAGCACCGAAACACGGTGAACTTCCTGACATGGGCGCACCGTTCGTTCGACGCCGAAACGCTGTCTAAAACCCTGTTTTCCACCTCGTTGAACTTCGACCTGGCGGTCTACGAGTGCTTCGCGCCGCTGACTTCGGGTGGCAGCATCGAAGTCGTCACTAATGTGCTGGAACTGCAACAGGGCGAGCACGACATCACGCTGATCAACACCGTACCTTCAGCGCTCAAGGCATTGCTGGAGTCCGGCGGGCTGGGCGAGGGTGTCGACACGGTCAACGTTGCGGGTGAAGCGCTCAAGCGCAGCCTGGTGGAGACGTTGTTCGAACAGACCCAGGTCAAACGCCTGTGCAACCTCTATGGCCCGTCGGAAACCACGACCTATTCAAGCTGGGTCTCGATGGCCCGCGAAGACGGGTTCGCTGCACACATCGGCAAACCCGTTGCCAACACCCAGTTCTACTTGCTGGATGAACACCAACAACCCGTACCACTGGGCATACCGGGTGAGATCTACATCGGCGGCGCTGGCGTGGCTCGCGGTTATCTGAATCGCGATGACCTCACCGCCGAACGATTCCTAAAGGATCCGTTCAGTACCACCGCGAATGCCCGGATGTACAAGACCGGCGACTTGGGCCGTTACCTGCCGGACGGCAACATCGAGTACCTGGGCCGTAACGACGACCAGGTGAAGATCCGCGGTTTCCGCATCGAACTGGGCGAGATCGAAGCCAAGCTCGCCCAGCACCCAAGTCTCAAGGAAGCCGTGGTCCTGGCTCGCGAAGATGTACCGGGTGACAAGCGCCTGGTCGCCTATTTCACCCAACACTCGCCAGACGAGACGGTCGACATCGAAGCGCTGCGCACGCACCTGCAAGCGCAACTGCCGGCCTATATGGTGCCTGCCGCCTACGTACGTCTCGACGCATTGCCTCTGACGCCCAATGGCAAGCTCGATCGCAAGGCACTCCCTGCACCGGACCTCGACGCGCTGATCACCCGCGGCTACGAAGCCCCGCAAGGCGAAGTCGAAACCACCCTGGCGCAGATCTGGCAGGACTTGCTCAAGGTCGAACGTATCGGGCGCCACGATCACTTCTTCGAACTGGGCGGGCATTCACTGTTGGCGGTCACGTTGATCGAGCGCATGCGCCAGGTCGGTTTGAGCGCCGACGTGCGCGTACTGTTTAGCCAGCCGACCCTCGCCGCACTGGCGGCAGCCGTGGGGGGCGGCAGCGAAATCGTGGTGCCGGCCAATGGCATCCCGCTCGATTGCACGCGAATCACGCCGGACATGCTGACGCTGACTCACCTCGACCAGGACGCGATCGACCGCATCGTGGCGACGGTGCCGGGTGGCGCACCCAATGTGCAAGAGATCTACCCGGTGGCACCGTTGCAGGAAGGCATCCTCTACCATCACTTGTCGGCCGAGCAAGGCGATCCCTATTTGCTCCAAACCCTGTTTGCCCTGCAAAGCCGGCAACGCCTCGACGACTTCGTCCAGACCCTGCAGAGCGTCATCGACCGCCATGACATCTTGCGCACCGCGATCCTGTGGGAAGGGCTTGATGAACCTCAGCAGGTGGTCTGGCGTGAAGCGCGGTTGGGCCTCGAAGAGTTTGTGGCGGACCCGCAGGCCGGGGAGACCGTCCAACAGCTGCACAACCGATTCGATGCCCGGCACTACAGCCTGGACATGACCCAGGCACCGCTGATGCGCCTGGCATTCGCCGAAGACAAGCCCAACCAGCGCTGGATAGCGATGCTGCTGTTCCATCACATTGCCCTCGATCATGCGGCGCTGAAAGTGGTGCAGCAGGAAATGCAGGCGCATCTGCTGGGGCAGGTCGATGGGCTGGACGTACCGGTACCGTATCGTAACTACGTGGCCCAGGCGCGTTTGGGGGTGAACCTTGAGGAGCAGGAAGGGTTCTTCCGCGAGATGCTCGGTGACGTCGACGAACCCACGCTGCCGTTTGGCCTGCAACAGGTGCAGGGAGATGGCCACGACATCGAGCAAGCCAGCCTGGTGCTCGATGGCGACTTGAGTAGCCGTCTGCGGCGTCTGGCGCGCCAGTCGGGCGTGGGCGCGGCGAGCCTGCATCACCTGGCCTGGGCCCGGGTGCTGAGCCAGGTGTCCGGCCAGCAGGATGTGGTGTTCGGCACGGTGCTGATGGGCCGCATGCAGGGCGGCCAGGGGGCTGACCGGGCATTGGGCATGTTCATCAATACCTTGCCGCTTCGCGTGAACCTTGGCGATCAAAGCGTCAAGGCCGGCGTCAAGGCGGTCCATGGCCGCCTGACCGCACTGTTGGGGCATGAGCATGCCTCGCTGGCATTGGCCCAACGTTGCAGCGGCGTGGCCGCGCCACTGCCGCTGTTCAGCGCCTTGTTGAACTACCGCAATTCCAGTGAACAGGCCGATGCAGAGGAAACATTGTCGGCCTGGCACGGCATTGAGACCCTGGGGGGCGAAGCACGCACCAACTACCCCTTGACGATGTGCGTGGACGACTTGGGTGAAGACTTCGCCCTGACCGTCCTGGCCATGAACGGCGTCGGCGCGCAGCGGGTCTGCGCCTACATGGAAACCGCGCTGCAAGGCCTTGCCAGCGCATTGGAATCCGACCCTGCATCGCGCTTGCATGGGCTGGATATCCTGCCGCAATCCGAGCGCCAACAGCTGTTGATGGGCTTCAACACGACGACTCGAAGCTATCCGCAGGACAAGACCGTCCATGGTTTGTTCGAGGCCCAGGCCCAGGCACGTCCGGATGCAATGGCCGTCGTGCACAACGCACAGCGCCTGACTTACGCCCAGTTGAACAGCCGGGCCAATCGCCTGGCCCGTCACCTGACCGGCCTAGGGGTTCAACCGGGCGATCGGGTGGCGATTGGGCTGCAGCGTTCGGTCGAATTACTGGTCAGCCAGTTGGCGATCCTCAAGTGCGCCGCCGTCTATGTGCCGCTGGATGTCAGCGCGCCTATCGAGCGCCAGCAGTTCATGGTGCAGGACAGCGGGGCTCGGATTCTGTTGGCGCTGAGCACGGCTACGGTTCCTGGAGACGCGCTGCGTGTGGACCTGGATACCGTCGTGATGGATGAAGCATCCGGCGATCTGAACTTGATGCAAAGCGCCGAATCGGTCGCCTACGTGATGTACACCTCCGGTTCCACCGGCACACCCAAAGGCGTGCTGGTGCCACACCGGGCGATCAATCGCCTGGTGATCAACAACGGTTATGCCGATTTCAACGCCCAGGATCGGGTGGCCTTCGCCTCCAATCCGGCGTTCGATGCCAGCACCCTCGACGTGTGGGCACCCTTGCTCAATGGCGGCTGTGTAGTGGTGGTCGAGCAGGATGTGTTGCTGTCCCAGGAGCGTTTCCGTGGGCTGTTGCTCGAGCAATCGGTCAGCGTGTTGTGGATGACCGCCGGGCTGTTCCATCAATACGCCGACGGTCTGATGAGCGTATTCGGACAACTGCGCTACCTGATCGTGGGCGGCGATGTGCTTGACCCCGCAGTGATCGGTCGTGTCCTCAAGGACGGCGCACCGGCTCACTTGCTCAACGGCTACGGTCCAACCGAAGCCACCACCTTCACCACCACCCATGAAATCACCCGCGTGGGCGAGGGCGGCATCCCGATTGGTCGGCCTATCGGCAACACCCGCGTCTATGTGTTGGACAGCACCCAGCAGCCAGTGCCCATCGGCGTGGCGGGCGAGTTGTACATCGCTGGCGACGGCGTGGCGAAGGGGTATCTGAACCGTCCCGAGCTGACCGCCGAGAAGTTTATCGCCGACCCGTTCAGTGCCGATCCGGAGGCCTTGCTGTACCGCACCGGCGACCTGGCGCGCTGGCGCGCGGATGGCACGGTCGATTACCTGGGGCGTAACGACGACCAGGTGAAGATCCGTGGTTTCCGTATCGAACTGGGGGAAATCGAAGCCCGGCTCGCGGAGCATGACAACGTCAAGGACGCGGTCATCGTGGTGCGTGAAGATGCCCCTGGGGAGAAACGCCTGGTGGCTTACTTCACACCGCGCGACCCGGATGTCGCGACGGAGATCGAGGCGCTGCGGGCTCACCTGCACGCACAGCTGCCGGACTACATGATTCCAGCAGCCTATGTTCACCTCGACGTACTGCCGTTGACAGCGAACGGCAAGCTCGATCGCCGGGCGCTGCCGGCGCCGGATATCGACGCCTACGTCAGCCGCGAATATGAAGCGCCGCAAGGCGAAATCGAACAGACATTGGCCCAGCTCTGGGCAGAGCTGCTGAAGGTCGAGCAGGTCGGTCGCCACGACAACTTCTTCGAGCTGGGCGGCCATTCGTTGTTGGCCGTCACCTTGATCGAGCGCATGCGTCAGGCAGATTTGAGCGCCGATGTGCGTGTGCTGTTCAGCCAGCCAACCCTGGCCGCGCTGGCGGCGGCCATCGGCAGCGGCAGGGAAGTCAGTGTGCCTGCGAACCTGATCGCGCCGGGCTCTGAGCGAATCACACCGGCCATGCTCACGCTGATCGATCTTGACCAGGCGGCGATTGACCGAGTCGTGGCGACAGTGCCGGGTGGAGCACGGAATGTGCAGGACATCTACCCGTTGGCGCCGCTGCAGGATGGCATTCTCTATCACCATCTGGCCGCCGAGCAGGGCGATCCCTATGTGTTGAAGACGGTGTTCGAGCTGCAAAGCCGTGACCGGCTGATGGCGTTTGTAGGCGCGCTGCAACACGTCATCGACCGCCATGACATCCTGCGCACCAGTGTGGTGTGGCAAGGATTCGGCGCGCCGATCCAAGTGGTATGGCGCGAAGCGCAGCTGCACCTCGAAGAGGTTGCCCTTGATAGCGGCGCAGGCGATATCGCCGCGCAGTTGCAGAGCCGCTTCGACCCGCAACACTATCGACTCGATATCACTCAGGCGCCGCTGATGCGTCTGGTCTTCGCTGAGGACGCGGTCAACCAGCGCTGGGTGGCGGTGTTGTTGTTTCACCATATGGCCCTCGATCACACGGCACTGGAGGTGGTGCAGCAGGAAATGCAGGCGCACCTGCTGGGCCAGGCCGCTCAATTGGGTGAGTCGGTGCCGTATCGCAACTATGTGGCGCAGGCCCGGCTGGGCGTGAGTCAAGAAGAGCACGAAGGGTTCTTCCGCGAGATGCTCGGCGATGTCGATGAACCGACACTGCCGTTTGGCCTCCAGGATGTGAGCGGTGACGGGCAGGCTATCGAGCAAGCCAGGCAAGTGGTCGAGGCGACGTTGAGCCTGCGTCTGCGAGCCCAGGCGCGTCAGCTCGGGGTGAGTGCCGCGAGCCTGGTTCACTTGGCCTGGGCGCAGGTGCTGGGCCGTGTGTCGGGCAAGGACGATGTGGTGTTCGGTACCATTCTGCTGGGCCGGATGCAGGGCGGCGATGGCGCCGATCGAGCGCTGGGCATGTTCATCAATACCTTGCCGTTGCGGGTGGATATCAGTACCCAAGGCGTGCGTGACGGGGTGAAAACCACTCACGCTCGCCTGACCGGGTTGTTGGGCCATGAGCATGCCTCGCTGGCCTTGGCCCAGCGCTGCAGCGGCGTGGTCGCGCCGTTGCCGTTGTTCAGCGCGTTGCTCAATTATCGCCACAGCGCCAGCGCAGCGGCCGTGGCCTCCAGTGAAACCCTCACTGCCTGGGAAGGCATCGAACTGCTGAGCAACGAAGAACGCACCAATTATCCATTGACCTTGTCCGTGGATGACCTGGGCGAAGGCTTTATGCTGAGCGCCCTGGTCGCACAGGGAATAGGCGCAGAGCGCATCTGCGCCTACATGCACACCGCGCTCGAAAGCCTGGTGCAGGCACTTGAGCAAGCCCCACAAACGCCGCTCAATCGCCTGGAAATTCTGCCGGAAACCGAGCGCAACCAGCTGCTGGTGGATTTCAACGCCACCCAGCGTCCTTATCCGCAGGACCAGACCGTCCTGGCGCTGTTCGAGGCCCAGGCCGCACACCTGCCGCAGGCGATTGCGGTGGTGCATGGTCAGCGCCAAGTGAGTTACGAGGAGCTGAACGAACGGGCGAATCGCCTGGCCCATTACCTGCTCGGACTCGGCGTGCAGCCGGACGACTGTGTCGCAATCCTGCTGCCCCGTTCGATCGACCTGCTGACCAGTCAGTTGGCGATCCTCAAGTGCGCGGCGGCCTATGTGCCGCTGGATCGCAACGCCTCGCTGGAACGCCAGGGCTTCATGCTGGAAGATTGCCAGGCGAAGCTGTTGCTGACCTTCAGTTCCGAAGCGGTACCCGAGGGCACGCTCCGCGTCGACCTGGACACGTTGGATATGCCAGAAACGACTGACAACCCGGCACTGAAACAGTCCAGCGAATCGATTGCCTACATCATGTACACCTCGGGCTCCACCGGGCAGCCCAAAGGCGTCCTGGTGCCCCATCGCGCCATCAACCGCCTGGTGATCAACAACGGCTACGCCGATTTCAATGTGCACGACCGGATCGCCTTTGCGTCCAATCCGGCGTTCGACGCCAGCACCATGGATGTCTGGGGCGCGCTGCTCAATGGCGGGCAAGTGGTGGTGATCGACCATGAAACGCTGCTCGAACCTTCGCGGTTTGCCCAGGTACTGGGCGATGCGGGCGTCACGGTGTTGTTCGTCACCACGGCGATTTTCAACCAATACGTGCAACTGATTCCCCAGGCCATCGGTGGGCTGCGGATCCTGTTGTGCGGCGGTGAACGGGCCGACGTGGCGTCCTTCCAGCGCTTGCTGGGCCTGGCACCGGGTTTACGCCTGGTGCATTGCTACGGTCCGACCGAGACCACCACCTACGCCACCACCCTGGAAGTGAAGGCCGTGGCCGCGGACGCGCAAAGCGTGCCCATTGGCGGGCCGATCTCCAATACCCAGGTTTATGTGCTCGACGCGCGGCAGCAGCTGGCGCCGCTGGGTGTGGTCGGTGAGATTTACATCGGCGGCCAGGGTGTGGCGAAGGGTTACCTGAACCGAGCGGACCTGACGGCGGAGAAATTCATCGCCGACCCGTTCAGCCGTGAGCCCGGCGCGTTGCTGTACCGCACCGGTGACCTGGGTCGCTGGTTGCCGGAGGGCAGCCTGGAGTGCCTGGGGCGTAACGACGATCAGGTCAAGGTCCGCGGTTTCCGTATCGAACTGGGCGAAATCGAGGCCAAGCTCGTCGCCTGCGACGGCGTGAAGGATGCGGTGGTGCTGGTGCGGGCCGATGAGCCGGGGGAGAAACGCCTGGTGGCCTATGTCATTGCACAACCCCAGGTCACGTTGACCGTTGCTGCATTGCGCGAGCAATTGTCCGCCACCCTGGCCGACTACATGGTGCCTGCCGCGTTCGTGATGCTGCCGGCTTTCCCCTTGACGCTGAATGGCAAGATAGACCGCAAGGCCTTGCCCGTGCCCCAGGCCGATGCGTACGCCAGCCAGGCCTACGAGGCGCCGCAGGGTGAGATCGAGCTGGCGCTGGCCGGCATGTGGGCCGAGCTGTTGAAAGTGGAGCGGGTCGGCCGTCACGACAACTTCTTTGAACTGGGCGGTCATTCGCTGTTGGCGGTCACCCTGATCGAACGCATGCGTCAGGCCGGCTTGAGCGCCGATGTGCGCGTGCTGTTCAGCCAGCCAACCCTGGTCGCGCTGGCGGCGGCTATCGGTAGCGGCAAGGAAATCCGTGTTCCGGCGAACCGCATCCCGGTCGATTGCGAACTCATCACTCCAGACATGCTGCCGCTGATCAGCCTGACCCAGGCAACCATCGACCAACTGGTCGCGACGGTGCCGGGTGGGGCTCGCAATGTGCAGGATATTTATCCGCTGGCGCCGTTGCAGGAAGGCATTCTCTATCACCATTTGGCCGCCGAACAGGGCGACCCTTACGTGCTGCAGACGCAGTTTGCCTTCGACAACCGTGAACGCCTCGATGCATTCGTCCAGGCGCTGCAAGTGGTGATCGATCGCCACGACATCCTGCGCACCAGTGTGGTCTGGGCAGGGTTGGATGAGCCGGTGCAAGTGGTCTGGCGCCAGGTTGTGCTGGTGCCGCAATGCATTGAAGCGGATGCCACGGTGGGCGATATTGCCACCTACCTCGGCCAGCGGTTCGACGCGCGGCACTATCGCCTCGACTTGGGCCAGGCACCCTTGCTGCACCTGGCTTACGCCCGGGACGACGCCCAGGATCGCTGGGTCGCGATCCTGCTGTTCCACCACATGGCACTGGACCATACCGCCCTGGACGTGATGCAGCATGAGATGCAGCTGTATCTGCTGGGCCAGGGCGAACAACTGACCGAAGCGGTGCCTTACCGCAATTACGTGGCCCAGGCCCGCTTGGGTGCGAGCGAACAGGAACACGAAGCGTTTTTCCGCGAGATGCTCGGCGGGATCGACGAGCCGACGCTGCCCTTCGGCCTGGCCCAGGTTCAGGGTGACGGGCGCGGTATCGAGGAAGTGAAGGCGTTGGTCGATGAGGCTTTGAGCCTGCGCCTGCGTGCTCAAGCCCGGCAGCTCGGCGTGAGTGCCGCGAGCCTGGTCCATCTGGCCTGGGCCCAGGTCCTGGCCTTGGCCTCGGGCCAGGAGCAAGTGGTGTTCGGCACGGTCCTGCTGGGCCGGATGCAGGGCGGCGACGGGGCTGACCGGGCGCTGGGCATGTTCATCAACACCTTGCCGATCTGCGTGCCCGTGGACGGACAAAGCGTGCGTGATGCCGTGAAAATGACCCATGGGCGGCTGACCGGGTTGTTGGGGCATGAGCATGCTTCCCTGGCCTTGGCCCAGCGCTGCAGTGATGTGGCCTCGCCAGCGCCGCTGTTCAGTGCACTGTTGAACTTCCGGCACAGTTCGATCCAGGTGACCGATGAAGTGTTGTCGGCCTGGGATGGCATGCACATGTTGTCCAGTGAAGAGCGCACCAACTATCCGCTGACAATGAATGTCGATGACTTGGGAGAAAGCTTCAGCCTGACAGTGCAGGTCGAGTCCCGGATCGGCGGGCAACGCATCTGTGACTACATGCAGGTGGCCCTGCACAGCCTGGTCGACAGCCTGGAACACGCGCCGCAAACACCGATGCACAGCCTCGCGGTGTTGCCGCAGGCGGAACGGCGCCAGTTGCTCGAAACCTGGAACAGCGCAGACGCCGTGTATGCCCATGATGCCTTGATCCATCAGCAATTCGAGGCGCAGGTGGCGATGCAGCCCGACGCTGTGGCGGTGGTATTCGAGGATTGCACCCTGACTTACGGCGAACTCAACGCCCAGGCCAATCAGCTCGCCCATCGCCTGCTGTCGCTGGGCATTCGTCCGGATGATCGGGTCGCGATCTGTGTCGAGCGTGGCCTGGACATGATTGTCGGCCTGCTGGGTATCCTCAAGTCCGGCGCTGGTTATGTACCGCTGGATCCCGCCTATCCGGCGGAACGCATCGCCTACATGCTCGAAGACAGCACGCCCGTGGCAATCGTGGTGCATGCCGCCACCCGTGAGCGGCTGGCCGAAGAGTCCGCGCGGGTGATCGACCTCGATGGCGCTGCGTTGCATAACCAGTCGGAGGCCAATCCTCAAGTGCCAGGCCAGACGTCTTCGCAACTGGCCTATGTCATCTATACCTCGGGCTCCACTGGCTTGCCCAAGGGCGTGATGGTCGAGCACCGCAACGTCGCCCGCCTGTTCTCGGCGACGCAATCCTGGTTCGATTTCGGCGCGCAAGACGTGTGGGCCTTGTTCCACTCGTTTGCCTTCGACTTCTCGGTCTGGGAAATCTGGGGCGCACTGACCCATGGCGGCCGCTTGTTGGTGGTGCCACAGCTGGTCAGCCGTTCACCCCAGGACTGTTATGCGCTGATCTGCGAAGCCGGTGTCACGGTGCTGAACCAGACGCCAAGTGCCTTCCGCCAGTTGATTGCGGCCCAAGGCGAAAGCCACCTGAGCCACCAGCTGCGCCAGGTTATTTTCGGCGGTGAAGCCCTGGACACCGGGATTCTCAAGCCGTGGTATGCCCGCGAGGCCAATGCCGGGACGCAACTGGTCAACATGTACGGCATCACCGAAACGACGGTGCACGTGACCTACCATGCCCTTGAAGCGGCCGACGCACAGCGGGTCGGCGTCAGCCCCATCGGCAAGCGCATTCCCGACCTGCAGCTGCATGTGCTCGACGCCCGGCGCGAGCCGGTGCCAGTGGGTGTGGTCGGTGAAATGTACGTGGGTGGCGTGGGTGTGGCGCGGGGTTACCTGAATCGTCCCGAGCTTAATCGGGAACGCTTTATCTTCGACACCTTGAGCGGTCGTGAAGGCGCGCGTCTGTACCGGACCGGCGACCTTGGACGCCGGTTGGCCGACGGCAGCATCGAATACCTGGGCCGCAACGACGACCAAGTGAAGATCCGTGGTTTCCGTATCGAACTGGGCGAGATCGAAGCGACGTTGGCGGCTTGCGAAGGTGTCAGCGAGGCGGTGGTCATTGCCCGTGAAGACGAGCCGGGCGATAAGCGCCTGGTGGCCTATGTCATTGCCACAGAAGGCGCAGCACTCTCGGCCAGCGATCTGCGGACCCAGTTGCTCGGGTCGTTGGCCGAGTACATGGTGCCGAGCGCGTTCGTGGTCCTTGCCGCATTCCCGTTGACCACCAACGGCAAGCTCGACCGCAAGGCCTTGCCGGCGCCGGATCAGTCGTCGGTGGCGGCCCGGGAATACGCAGCGCCGCGAGGCGACGCCGAGACCGTCATCGCCGCGATCTGGCAGGACCTGCTGGACCTTGAGCGGATCGGTCGACACGACAACTTCTTCGAGCTGGGTGGGCATTCGCTGCTGGCGGTGAAACTGATCGAACGCATGCGTCATGCAGGTTTGAGTGCCGACGTTCGGGTGCTGTTCGGCCAACCGACACTGGCGGCCCTGGCCGCTGCGGTCGGCGGGCACACGGAAGTCGTGGTGCCGGTCAATCGGATTGCCGCGGACTGCCAGCGGATCACGCCGGACATGTTGCCGCTGGCGACCCTGAGCCAGGACGAGATCGACCGCGTAGTGACGATGGTCCCCGGTGGCGTCGGCAATGTGCAGGACATCTACGCCTTGGCGCCGTTGCAGGAGGGAATCCTGTATCACCACCTGGCGGCCGCCCAGGGCGATCCCTACCTTCAATACGTGATGTTCGCGTTCGACAGCTTCACGCGCCTGGATAATTTCACCCAGGCGCTGCAAGCCGTCGTCGCGCGGCACGACATTCTGCGCACCGGCGTCCTCTGGGAAGGCCTGGCCGAGCCCATGCAGGTGGTCTGGCGTGAGGCGCGCCTGATGGTCGAGCCGGTCGAGCTGGATCTGGCGGCGGGCGATGTTGCCACGCAGCTGCATCAGCGTTTTGACCCCCGGCACTATCGCCTGGACCTCCGCCAGGCACCGCTGATGCGGGTCGCCTATGCACAAGACCCAGCGAACCAACGCTGGGTGGGCATCCTGCTGTTCCATCACCTGGTGGACGACGCCACGTCGTTGGCAGTGCTGTCCGCCGAGATCGAGGCGCACCTGCTCGGCCAGGCGCAACGCTTGCCAGCATCGGTGCCGTACCGCAACTACGTGGCCCAGGCCCGTTTGGGTGTGAGCCGCGAGGCCCATGAACAGTTTTTCCGCGACATGCTCGGCGACGTCGACGAGCCGACATTGCCCTTCGGCTTGCAGGATGTGCAAGGCGATGGCAGCGGGATCGAGGAGATTCGCCAGGAAGTCGAGGCCGACCTGAGTCGACGGTTACGGACCCAGGCCCGTCAGCTCGGTGTGAGCGCGGCGAGCTTGTATCACCTGGTCTGGGCGCAAGTGCTGGGCAAGGTGTCAGGCAAGGACGATGTGGTGTTCGGCACCGTGCTGGTTGGGCGGATGCAGGGCGGCGAGGGCGCCGACCGGGCACTGGGGATGTTCATCAATACGCTGCCGTTGCGGGTGAGCCTGGGACAAACCGCAGTCCGTGCCGGCGTGAAGGCGACCCACGCCCGACTGACCGCGTTGCTGGGCCACGAGCATGCCTCGCTGGTGCTGGCGCAACGTTGCAGCGGCGTAGAGGCACCGACGCCCTTGTTCAGTGCCTTGCTCAACTACCGTCACACCGGCGCCATCACTTCCACTGAGGCGCTGTCAGCCTGGGACGGTATGCAGGTGCTCGGCGGCGAAGAACGGACCAACTATCCGCTGACGTTGGCGGTGGATGACCAGGCCGAGGGGTTCAGCCTCAGTGTCATGACCCCGGCGCGCATTGGTGCGCAGCGGATTTGCGGCTATGTACAGCAGACGTTGGAAAATCTGATCGAGATGCTCGAACAGGCCCCCCAAGCGCCGCTGCATCAGTTGTCGATTCTGCCACCCGGCGAGCGCCTCAAACTGCTGGCCGAATTCAATACCCGCGAAGCTGACGCTCCACAGGAACAACAGGCCATCCAGGCGTTGTTCGAGGCGCAGGTACAGCGCACGCCGGACGACTTGGCGGTGCTGGGGGGAGAGCAACGGTTGAGCTATCGCCAGCTGAATGAGCGGGCCAACCGCCTGGCCCATTACCTGCGCAAGCAGGGCGTGGCGCCGGATTCGCGCGTGGCGATTTGCGTCGAACGCAGCGTTGACATGGTGGTCGGGCTGCTGGCGGTGCTCAAGGCGGGTGGCGGCTATGTGCCGCTGGATCCGGCTTATCCGGCGGAGCGCATTGCGTTCATGTTGCAAGACAGCGCGCCGGTTGCGGTGCTGACGCAGGCAAGCACCCGGGCGCTCTTGTCGCAGGCTCAGGTGCCGCTGATCGACCTGGATGCCGGTCCGTGGCAAGACGAGCCGGATCACAACCCGCACGCGACGGGCCTGACACCGGCCCATCTCGCCTATGTGATCTATACCTCCGGCTCCACCGGGCTGCCCAAAGGCGTGATGGTCGAGCGGCGTGGCCTGGGCAACCTGCTGGACTGGTACCTCGAAGACCTGGCCTTCCATGCCGGCGATGCGGTGCTGCTGGCGTCTTCCTATAACTTCGACCTGACCCAGAAGAACATCCTCGCGCCGCTGATGGTCGGTGCCGCGCTGCACTTGGCCGAAGAGCCCTTCAACCCCCGTGGCATCGTCGCCCAGATCGCCAACGCCGGGATTACCCACCTCAACATGTCGCCCAGCGCTTTCCATGCGCTGGTGGACGCCGACGATCAGCAGGCACTGGCTTGCCTGCAGCGGGTGGTCTTGGGCGGTGAGCCGATCCAGGTCGGCATGCTGGAGAAACTGCCGCAGCCACGGCCGGCGGTGATCAACAGCTACGGGCCGACCGAGTGCAGTGACGTGGTTGCCTGGCACACCGCTGATACCGATCTGGAAACCTACCGGGACCAGTCGATTCCGATTGGCAAGCCGATCCGCAACATGCAATTGCACGTGCTGGACAGCCACGGTCAGTTGCTGCCGGTGGGGGTGCCCGGTGAGATCCACATCGGCGGTGTCGGGGTGGCGCGTGGTTATCTCAACCTGCCGCAGCTCAGCGCCGAACGCTTCATGGCCGACCCGTTCTATGGCCAGTCCGACGCCCGCTTGTACAAGACCGGCGACATCGGTCGCTGGTTGCCCGACGGTACGTTGCAGTACCTGGGCCGTAACGACGATCAGGTGAAGATCCGCGGTTTCCGCATCGAACTGGGCGAGATCGAAGCCAAGCTCGCCCAGCACGAGGCCGTGAAGGAAGCGGCGGTGCTGGCCCGTGAAGACGTCCCGGGCGAGAAACGCCTGGTGGCCTATTTCACCCAATACTCGCCCGATGAGGCGCTGAACATTGAAGCGCTGCGCACCTACCTGCAAGCACAACTGCCAGCCTTCATGGTGCCGGTGGCCTACGTCTACCTGGACGCCATGCCGCTGACGCCAAACGGCAAGCTCAACCGCAAGGTACTGCCGGTACCGGGCCTGGATTCACTCATCAGCCGTGGCTATGAAGCGCCCATCGGCGAAACCGAAATCACACTGGCCCAGCTATGGGCTGAAGTGCTCAACGTAGAGCGTGTCGGCCGTCACGATCACTTCTTCGAACTGGGCGGGCATTCCTTGCTCGCCGTCAGCCTGATGGAGCGGATGCGCCAGGAAGGCATGGAAGCGGATGTGCGGACGTTATTCGAGCAGCCCACGCTCTCGGAATACGCGGCAACGACAGAAAAAATGGAGATTGTCCTGTGAGTGTGATCGAACTGTTGGCGACACTAAAAGAAAAAGACGTACAGCTGTCAGTCAAGGGCGATCAGCTCGTGGTGCGGGGCCGAAAACAGTCGCTGAGCGAACCGGCGGTGCTGGCCTTGCTGCGCGAACACAAAACCGCCTTGATCGCGTTGATCCAGGCCGGGCAATACGATGCCAGCAAGGGCAGTGAGATCGACATCCCTGCCAACGCCATCCCCGTCGGTTGCGGGCACATCACGCCGCCGATGCTACCGCTGGTGGCCCTGGACCAGCCGGCCATCGACCGCATCGTGGCCACCGTACCGGGTGGCGCGGCCAATGTGCAGGACATTTACCCGCTGGCGCCGTTGCAGGAGGGGATTCTTTATCACCACCTGACGACCACCCAGGGCGACCCTTATGTCTTGCAGGCGCAGTTCAGCATTGCTCGGCGCGAGCGCCTGAAGGATTTTGTCGACGCCTTGCAAAGTGTGATCGATCGTCACGACATTTTGCGCACCGCCATCGTCCGCGAAGGATTGGAAGAGCCGGTCCAGGTGGTCTGGCGTGAGGCCCGGCTGGGTGTCAAGGACATCAGCGCCGACCTCGCCGAAGGCGACGTGATGACGCAATTGCAGGCGCGGTTCGATCCCCGCCACTATCGCCTGGACGTCAGCCAGGCGCCGCTGTTGTTGCTGGTCGTCGCCGAAGACACGGCCAACCAGCGTTGGGTCGCCATGCTGCTGTTCCACCACATGGCCCTCGACCACGAAGCCCTGATGGTTGTGCAGAGTGAAATGCAGGCTTACCTGATGGGGCAGACTGCACAACTGCAGCCCGCCATTCCTTACCGCAACTATGTCGCCCGGACCCGCCAGGCTGGCCAGCGGCAGGCCGACGAGACGTTCTTCCGGGAGATGCTGGGCGACGTCGAGGAGCCGACCCTGCCGTTCGGCCAACAAGATGTGCTGGGCGACGGCAATGCCATCGAAGAAAGCCATCTGACCCTGGCTCCAGACCTCAGTCGACGCCTGCGTGGGCAAGCGCGACAGCTCGGTGTGAGCGCGGCGAGTCTCTTTCACCTGGCCTGGGCGCAGGTGCTGGGCGGCGTTTCGGGCCGTGAAGACGTGGTGTTCGGCACGGTGATGCTGGGTCGCATGCAGGCCGGCGAAAGCATGAGCCGGGCGCTGGGCATGTTTATCAATACCTTGCCGTTGCGCGTAGACGTGGGGGCGCAGAGCGTGCGCGATGGGGTGAAAAGCACCCACGGCTGGCTGAGCAGCCTGCTCAGTCACGAATACGCCTCCCTGGCCCTGGCGCAACGTTGCAGCGGCGTTGCAGCGCCGGCGCCGTTGTTCAGTGCGTTGTTGAACTATCGTCACAGCGCCAGCGCGGCCCAAGTCCTCCCGGCGGAAGTCAGCCTGGCTTGGGACGGGATCGAAGCCCTGAGTGCGGAAGAACGCACCAACTACCCGCTGATCCTCTCAGTGGACGATTTCTCCGATGACTTTGCCTTGACGGTGCAGGCCAGTGTGCAGATCGGCGCGCAGCGCGTCGGCGATTACATGCAGGCCGCCGTTGCAAGCCTGGTGGACGCCTTGGAGGCTGCGCCCGGGGCGATGCTCAACAGCCTGTCGTTCTTGCCGGCAGCGGAGCGTGAACGGGTGGTGCTGGGGTTCAACGACACCGAGCGCGATTACTCCCGGGAGCAGCTGATTCATGCCTTGTTCCAGGCGCAGGCCGAAGCCCGTCCGGACGCGCCGGCAGCGGTGCAGGGCGGACAAACCCTGACCTACCGCGAGCTGGACACCCAAGCCGAGCGCCTGGCCGGTCATCTGATCGGCCTTGGCCTGCAAGTGGGTGAAACCGTGGCACTGCTGCTGCCACGCTCGCTGGATCTGTTGATCAGTCAGTTGGCCGTGCTCAAGTGCGCGGCGGTGTACCTGCCGCTGGACGTCAACGCGCCCGCCGAACGCCAGCAGTTCATGATCGAGGACAGCCGCGCGGTGCTGGCCTTGACCCACAGCACCGAGGTGCTGGCGCCGCCAGTGCGCCGGGTGGACCTGGACACCATTGACCTTTCCCTGCAGCCGGCCCACGGCGGGCAGCGGCCACAGTCAAGCGAAGCGCCGGCCTACATCATGTACACCTCGGGTTCCACGGGCACGCCCAAGGGCGTGCTGGTGCCGCACCGGGCGATCAGCCGGCTGGTGATCAACAACGGCTACGCCGACTTCAACGAACAGGACCGGGTGGCCTTTGCCTCCAATCCGGCCTTCGATGCCAGCACCCTCGACGTCTGGGCACCGCTGCTCAATGGCGGCTGTGTAGTGGTGGTCGAGCAGGACGTGCTGCTGTCCCAAGAGCGCTTCCGTACGCTGTTGCTCGAGCAATCGGTCAGCGTGTTGTGGATGACGGCGGGCCTGTTCCATCAATACGCGGCTGGCCTGATGACGGTGTTCGCGCAGTTGCGCTACCTGATCGTCGGTGGCGATGTGCTCGATCCGACGGTGATCGGTCGTGTCCTGAAAGAAGGCGCCCCGGCTCATCTGCTCAACGGTTACGGTCCGACCGAAGCCACCACCTTCACCACCACCTACGAGATCAAGACGGTCGGCGAGGGCAGCATCCCGATTGGTCGGCCCTTGGGCAATACCCGGGTCTACCTGCTGGATTCGCAGCAGCGGCCGGTGCCGCAAGGCGTGCCCGGCGAGCTTTATATCGGTGGCATGGGGGTCGCGAAAGGCTATTTGAACCGGCCCGAGCTGACCGCCGAGAAGTTCCTGGTCGATCCTTTCAGCCAGACGGCACAGGCCCTGATGTACCGCACCGGTGACCTGGGGCGCTTCCTGGCGGACGGCAACATCGAATACCTGGGGCGTAACGATGGCCAGGTGAAAATTCGTGGTTTCCGCATTGAGCCGGGGGAGATCGAAGCCCGCTTGGCCGAACACGATGACGTGAAGGAAACCGCAGTGCTGGTCCGCGAAGACGTTCCTGGCGAGAAACGCCTGGTCGCCTATTTCACCCTGCGTTCCAGGGAGGGCGCGGCGGATATCGAAGCCCTGCGCGCACATCTGCAAACCCGCTTGCCGGACTACATGGTACCGGCCGCCTATGTGCGCCTCGACGCCTTGCCGCTGACCGCCAATGGCAAGCTTGACCGCAAGGCCTTGCCGGCGCCGGACCAGGCTTCGATCATCAGCCGGGGCTACGAAGCCCCTGTGGGCGAAACCGAAATCACCCTGGCGCGCCTGTGGAGGCAAGTCCTCAATGTCGAGCGCGTCGGGCGTCACGATCATTTCTTCGAGCTGGGCGGTCACTCCTTGCTGGCTGTCAACCTGATCGAGCAGATGCGCCAGGTCGGTTTGAGTGCCGATGTCCGCGTGCTGTTCGGCCAGCCGACCCTGGCGGCACTGGCCGCGGCGGTGGGCGGCGGCAATGAGGTTGAGGTCCCGGCCAATGCGATCACGCCTGATTGCGAGCGGATCACCCCTGATATGTTGCCGCTGGCGGCGTTGACCCAGGAGGCCATTGACCTGATCGTCGCCACGGTGCCGGGCGGTGTGCCCAACGTGCAGGACATCTACCCGCTGGCACCGTTGCAGGAAGGCATCCTCTATCACCATGTCTCGGCCGAGCAGGGCGACCCTTACGTGCTGCAGGCGATGTTCGCCTTCCACAGCGAGGCGCGTCTCGAGGCCTTCGCCCAGGCGCTGCAGGGCGTGATCAATCGTCACGATATCCTGCGCACGGCGGTGTTGTGGGAGGGCCTGGAGCAGCCGATACAAGTGGTCTGGCGCAAGGCGCTGTTGAGTGTCGAAGCCCTCGCGCTGAAAGCTGAAGACGCTGACGCGGTGACTCAACTGCATGCGCGCTTCGACTCGCGTCATCATCGCCTGGACATTCGCCAGGCCCCGCTGATGTGCCTGCGCTATGCCCATGACTCGGTCAATCAGCGCTGGGTGGCGATGTTGTTGTTCCACCACATTGCCCTGGACCATACCGCGCTGGATGTTGTGCAACAGGAAATGCAGATGCTCCTGCTCGGCCAGGCCGATCAACTGGGCGAGGCGATGCCGTACCGCAACTATGTGGCCCAGGCCCGCCTGGGTGTCAGCGAGGCCGAGCACGAGGCGTTTTTCCGCGACATGCTCGGCGATGTCGACGAACCGACGCTGCCCCTGGGCTTGCAACAGGTCCAGGGTGACGGTCACGGTATCGAAGAGGCGAAGCTGGCAGTGGACGTTGGTTTGAGCCGTCGGTTGCGGGCACAGGCGCGGCAGATCGGTGTGAGTGCCGCCAGCCTGCATCATTTGGCTTGGGCCCAGGTGCTTGGGCGGTTGTCCGGTCGCGAGGACGTGGTATTCGGCACCGTGCTGATGGGCCGGATGCAGGGCGGCGAGGGCGCTGATCGAGCGCTGGGCATGTTCATCAATACCTTGCCATTACGGGTCAGCCTGGATGAGCAGGGCGTGCGCACCGGGGTCAAGACCACCCATGGGCGACTGACCGCCTTGCTCGGCCACGAGCATGCTTCGCTGGCTCTGGCCCAGCGCTGCAGCGGCGTGGCCTCACCGGCCCCGCTGTTCAGTGCGCTGATGAACTACCGGCACAGCGCGGCCGGTTCAACTTCGGCCGAGGCTATGTCCGCCTGGCAGGGTATGGAAATCCTCGGCAATGAGGAGCGTACGAACTATCCATTGACCCTCTCAGTGGACGACTTGGGCGAAGGCTTCATGCTGAGCACCTTGGTCGCACAAGGAATAGGCGCAGAGCGCATCTGCGCATACATGCACACCGCGCTCGAAAGCCTGGTGCAGGCACTTGAGCAAGCTCCACAAACGCCGCTCAATCGCCTGGAAATTTTGCCGGAAACCGAGCGCAACCAGCTGCTGGTGGATTTCAACGCCACCCAGCGTCCTTATCCGCAGGACCAGACCGTCCTGGCGCTGTTCGAGGCCCAGGTCGCACAGCTGCCGCAGGCAATTGCGGTGGTGCATGGTCAGCACCAAGTAAGTTACGAGGAACTGAACGAACGGGCGAATCGCCTGGCCCATTACCTGCTCGGGCTCGGCGTGCAGCCGGACGACTGTGTCGCGATCCTGCTGCCGCGTTCGATTGAGCTGCTGACCAGTCAGCTGGCAATCCTCAAGTGCGCGGCGGCCTATGTGCCGCTGGATCGCAATGCCTCGCTGGAGCGCCAGGGGTTCATGCTGGAAGATTGCCAGGCGAAGTTTTTGCTGACCTTCAGTTCCGAGGTCGTGCCCGAAGGCACGCACCGCGTCGACTTGGACACGCTGAGCCCACAAGGCTCTCTCCATAATCCGGCCCTCGTGCAATCCAGCGAATCGATTGCCTACATCATGTACACCTCGGGCTCCACCGGGCAGCCCAAGGGCGTCCTGGTGCCGCATCGAGCGATCAACCGGTTGGTGATCAACAACGGCTACGCCGATTTCAATGTGCACGACCGGATCGCCTTTGCGTCCAATCCGGCGTTCGACGCCAGCACCATGGATGTCTGGGGCGCGCTGCTCAATGGCGGGCAAGTGGTGGTGATCGACCATGAAACCCTGCTCGAACCTTCGCGGTTTGCCCAGGTACTGGGCGATGCGGGCGTCACGGTGCTGTTCGTCACCACGGCGATTTTCAACCAATACGTGCAACTGATTCCCGAGGCCATCGGTGGGCTGCGGATCCTGTTGTGCGGCGGCGAACGGGCCGACGTGGCGTCCTTCCAGCGCTTATTGAGCCTGGCCCCCGGTTTGCGCCTGGTGCATTGCTACGGTCCGACCGAGACCACCACCTACGCCACCACCCTGGAAGTGAAGGCCGTGGCCGCGGACGCGCAAAGCGTGCCCATTGGCGGGCCGATCTCCAATACCCAGATTTATGTGCTCGACGCGCGGCAGCAGCTGGCGCCGCTGGGTGTGGTCGGTGAGATTTACATCGGCGGCCAGGGCGTGGCGAAGGGGTATCTAAACCGAGCGGACCTGACGGCGGAGAAATTCATCGCCGACCCGTTCAGCCGTGAGCCCGGCGCGTTGCTGTACCGCACCGGTGACCTGGGTCGCTGGTTGCCGGAGGGCAGCCTGGAGTGCCTGGGGCGTAACGACGATCAGGTCAAGGTCCGCGGTTTCCGTATCGAACTGGGCGAAATCGAGGCCAAGCTCGTCGCCTGTGAAGGCGTGAAGGATGCGGTGGTGCTGGTGCGGGCCGATGAGCCGGGCGAGAAACGCCTGGTGGCCTATGTCATTGCACAACCCCAGGTCACGTTGACCGTTGCTGCATTGCGCGAGCAATTGTCCGCCACCCTGGCCGACTACATGGTGCCTGCCGCGTTCGTGATACTGCCGGCTTTCCCCTTGACGCTGAACGGCAAGGTGGACCGCAAGGCCTTGCCGGCGCCTCTGGCCGAGGCGTACGCCAGCCAGGCCTACGAGGCGCCGCAGGGTGAGATCGAACTGGCGCTGGCCGGCATGTGGGCCGAGCTGTTGAAAGTGGAGCGGGTCGGCCGTCACGACAATTTCTTCGAACTGGGTGGCCATTCACTGCTGGCGATGCGGCTGATCGAGCGGATGCGTCAGGTCGAGCTGTCGGTGGACGTGCGCGTCCTGTTCAGCCAGCCGACGCTGCGCGCACTGGCTGCAGCGGTGGGTGGACACCGCGAGGTGGTGGTGCCGGCCAATGTCATCGTCGAAGGCTGTGAACGCATCACCCCAGACATGTTGCCCCTGGCGGTATTGAGCCAGGAGTCGATCGATCGGATCGTGGCGAGCGTGCCGGGCGGCACGGGTAACGTCCAGGATATCTACCCGCTGGCGCCGTTGCAGGAAGGCATTCTGTACCACCACCTGACGGCGAAAAAAGGTGATCCGTACGTCCTGCAGACGCTGTTCGCTTTTGACCACCGTGCGCGCCTGGATGACTTTGCCCAGGCGTTGCAACGGGTGATCGACCGTCACGACATCCTCAGGACTTCGATGGTCTGGGAAAGCCTCGACGAACCGGTGCAAATCGTATGGCGACAGGCTCGACTCATCGTCGATGAACTGGAACCGGACCCGAATGCCGGGGATGTCGTTGCGCAGCTGTACGAACGTTTCGATGCCCGGCATTTCCGCCTGGATGTGCGCCAGGCGCCGATGCTGCGCCTGGCCATCGCCGAAGACGAGGCCAACCAGCGCTGGGTCGCGATGCTGCTGTTCCACCATATGGTGCTGGACCATACCGGGCTGGAAACCCTGGAACGCGAGATGCAGGCTCATTTGCTGGGCAAGGCTCACGAACTGGGCGCTGCGGTGCCTTACCGCAACTATGTGGCCCAGGCCCGCCTGGGTGTCGGCCAGCAGGAACATGAAGCGTTTTTCCGCGAGATGCTCGGCGACATCGAAGAGCCGACCCTGCCGTTCGGTCTGCAGGACGTGCAAGGCGATGGCACCGGTGTCGAGGAAGTAAAATTGGTGGTGGAGGCCAGCTTGTGTCGCCGTCTTCGCGCACAGGCCCGTCAGTTGGGCGTCAGTGCGGCGAGCGTGATGCACCTGGCTTGGGCCCAGGTGCTGGGCCGTGTCAGCGGTCGCGACGAAGTCGTCTTCGGCACGGTGCTGTTGGGGCGGATGCAGGGCGGCGAGGGCGCTGATCGGGCCCTGGGCATGTTCATCAACACTTTGCCATTGCGGGTGAGCCTGGGTGAGCATGGTGTGTACGACGGCGTGAAGGCCACCCACAAGCGGCTGACCGGACTGCTGGGCCATGAGCATGCACCGCTGGCGCTGGCGCAGCGCTGCAGTGGAGTCGTTGCGCCGACGCCGTTGTTCAGTTCGATGCTCAACTATCGCCATTGTGGGGTCGAGGTGACCGCACAGGCGCTGACAGCGTGGCAAGGCATCGAGTCGATTGGCGGCGAAGAACGGACCAATTACCCCCTGGCGCTGGCCGTGGACGATGAAGGCGAGGGCTTCAACCTGGTGGTGCAGGCACTGGCCGAAACCGACGCGCGACGTGTCGGCGAATACATGCAGACCACCCTCGAAAACCTGGTCACTGCACTGGAACAGGCGCCGGATACGCCGCTGTGCGAGCTGACGAGTCTGCCCAAGGCCGAGCGTCAGCATTTGCTGGAAACGTTCAATGCCACCACGGTCGACTATCCGCAAGGCCTGACCTTGCACGGCTTGTTCGAGGTACGTGTTGATACGTGCCCGGACGCGGTAGCGGTGGTGTCCGACGAAGAACAACTGAGCTACGCGCAACTGAATCGTCGCGCCAATCAGGTCGCCCATCGACTGATCGCCCTGGGCATTCGCCCGGACGACCGCGTGGCGATCTGCGTGGAGCGCGGCGTGGACATGGTGGCCGGCCTGTTGGGCATCCTCAAGTCCGGCGCGGCGTATGTGCCGCTGGACCCGGATTATCCGCAGGATCGCCTGGCCTACATGCTGGAAAACAGCGCGCCAACGGTGGTGCTGACCCAGCGTGCCTTGCAGGCCAGCCTGCCGGCTACGCAGGCGCTAACCCTGCTGCTGGATGAGGCGGAAGGTTTCTCGACGCAGCCAACCGACAATCCGCAGGTCGATGGGCTGCATGCCAATCACTTGGCCTACGTCATCTACACCTCGGGTTCTACCGGCCTGCCCAAAGGCGTGATGAACGAGCACAGCGGGGTGGTCAACCGCCTGCTGTGGATGCAGCAGCAATACCACCTGAGCGCTGCCGATGCGGTGCTGCAAAAGACTCCGTTCAGCTTCGACGTGTCGGTGTGGGAGTTCTTCTGGCCGCTGTTCAGCGGCGCACGGCTGGTGATGGCCCGTCCTGGTGGGCATCGCGATCCGGCGTACCTGCGCGACGTGATCCAGGCCCAGGGCATCACCACGCTGCATTTCGTACCGTCGATGCTCGACGTGTTCCTGGCCCATGGCGAGGCGAGCGAGTGCGAAGGTCTGGTACGGGTGATGTGCAGCGGCGAGGCGTTGCCGGGGCATCTGGTGCGACGTTTCAAGGCGCAATTGCCGCACACCGGCCTGTACAACCTGTACGGTCCGACCGAGGCGGCGGTGGATGTGACCGCGTGGGACTGCGCGGGCGCCGACACCCCGGACAGCACACCCATCGGCAAGCCGATTGCCAACACGCGGATCTACCTGCTCGATGCCCATCGACAGCCAGTGCCGATGGGCGTGGCCGGGGAGATTTACATCGGCGGGGTCCAGGTGGCACGGGGTTACCTGCACCGTCCAGAGTTGACCGCCGAGCGTTTCCTCAAGGATCCGTTCAACAGTGCTCCGAATGCGCGGATGTACCGCACCGGGGATCTGGGTCGCTACTTGCCGGACGGCAACATCGATTACCTGGGCCGCAACGATGACCAGGTGAAAATCCGCGGCTTCCGCATCGAGTTGGGTGAGATCGAAGCCCGGCTGGCGCAACACGCCGCGGTGAAGGAAGCCGTGGTGCTGGCCCGTGAAGAGGTGCCTGGCGAGAAACGCCTGGTGGCTTATTTCACGATGCATTTTGCTGACGAGACTGCCGACATCGAAACCCTGCGGGCTCACCTGCAAGGGCAACTGCCGGAATACATGGTGCCGAGCGCTTATGTGCGACTCGACGCCTTGCCCCTGACGCCAAACGGCAAGTTGGACCGCAAGGCATTGCCGGCACCGGATCATTCAGCGGTGGTCGCCCGCGCATACGAAGCCCCGCAAGGCGAAGTCGAAGTGGCCATCGCCGGGATCTGGCAGGACTTGCTCAATCTCGAACAGGTCGGCCGCCACGACAATTTCTTTGAACTGGGCGGTCACTCGTTGCTGGCCGTGAAAATGATCGAGCGCATGCGCCAGGTCCAGCTGAGCGTCGATGTGCGCGTCTTGTTCGGCCAGCCGACGCTGGCGGCACTGGCCGCTGCGGTGGGCGGGTACCGGGAAGTCGCGGTGCCGGTCAACGGCATCCCGGATGGCTGCACACGTATCACCCCGGACATGCTGCCGTTGGCCGAGCTGGATCAGTCTGCTATCGATGAAATTGTCGCGAGGGTGCCGGGTGGCGCAGCGAACGTCCAGGACATCTACGCCCTGGCGCCGTTGCAGGAAGGGATCCTGTATCACCACCTCGCCGCAGCCCAGGGCGACCCCTATCTGCAACACGTGATGTTTGGTTTTGACAGTTTCACGCGTCTGGAGCTGTTCGCCCAAGCGTTGCAAGCGGTCATTGCCAGGCACGATATCCTGCGCACTGGCGTGCTCTGGGAGGGCTTGCCCGAGCCCATGCAAGTGGTTTGGCGTGACGCTCGATTGAGTGTCGAGTCGGTTGCGCTGGATCCGGCCGACGGTGATGTAGCCACCCAGTTGCACCAGCGTTTCGACCCGCGCTTCTATCGCCTGGACATCCGCCAGGCACCGATGATGCAGATTGCCTATGCGCAAGACCCGGCGAATCAACGCTGGGTGGGCATGCTGTTGTTCCACCACCTGGTGGACGATGTCACGTCGCTGGCGGTGCTATCGGCGGAAATCGAGGCGCACATGCTTGGCCAGGCACACCGGCTGTCCGCGTCGGTGCCGTACCGTAACTACGTGGCCCAGGCCCGCTTGGGGGTGAGCCGCGAAGCCCATGAGGGGTTCTTCCGCGACATGTTGGGCGATGTCGACGAGCCGACGTTGCCGTTCGATTTGCAGGATGTGCAAGGCGATGGCAGCGGCATCGAGGAAGTTCGCCAGGACGTCGAGGCTGATCTGAGTCGCCGTTTGCGGGTTCAGGCCCGTCAGCTTGGCGTGAGTGCGGCGAGTTTGTATCACCTGGTCTGGGCGCAGGTACTGGGCAAGGTGTCGGGCAAGGACGACGTGGTGTTCGGCACCGTGTTGGTCGGGCGGATGCAGGGCGGCGAGGGTGCCGACCGCGCACTGGGGATGTTCATCAATACCTTGCCGTTGCGGGTAAGCTTGGGGGCGCAAGCTGTGCGCTCCGGGGTCAAGGCGACTCATGAACGACTGACCGCCTTGCTCGGCCACGAGCACGCTTCACTGGCGCTGGCGCAGCGCTGCAGCGGCGTGGAAGCACCGACGCCGTTGTTCAGTGCCTTGCTCAACTACCGTCACACCGCCACAGCGGTTTCGGCCGAGGCACTGTCGGCCTGGAAGGGTATCCAGGTGCTCAGTGGCGAAGAGCGGACCAACTATCCGCTGATGTTGTCGGTGGATGACCAGGGCGAGGCGTTCAGTTTCTCCGTGATGACTCCCGCGCGCGTTGGTGCGCAGCGCCTTTGTGGCTATGTGCAGCACACGCTGGAAAGTCTGGTCCGGATGCTTGAGCAGACGCCGGAAGAGCCATTGCATCAGTTGTCGATCCTGCCGGCCACGGAAAGTGACCAGTTGCTGGTGACGTTCAACGCCACCGAAGCCGACTATCCGCAGCAGCAGACCATTCATGGGTTGTTCGAAGAGCAGGTGCAACGCACGCCGGCTGCCATTGCGGTGATCCGTGGTGGGCAGCGCCTGAGTTATCACGAGCTGAACGAGCGAGCCAACCGCTTGGCCCATTACCTGCGCAAGCAGGGCGTGCAACCCGATTCGCGGGTGGCGATCTGCGTCGAACGCGGCCTCGACATGGTCGTGGGCTTGCTGGCGATCCTCAAGGCCGGCGGCGGTTATGTGCCGCTGGATCCGGCTTACCCGTTGGATCGGATTGCCTACATGCTCGAAGACAGTGCCCCGGCGGCGGTGTTGGCACAGCCAGCAACGATTGGGCTGTTGGCTGAGGCCACGATGCCGGTAATTGATCTGGACAGCGGGCTTTGGCAGGACGAGTCCGTCTTGAATCCGGAGGTTGCGGAGCTGACCTCATCACATCTGGCCTATTTGATCTACACCTCCGGTTCGACCGGCCTGCCCAAGGGCGTGATGATCGAGCACCGCAATACGGTGAACTTCCTCACCTGGGCGCACCGTTCGTTCGACTCTGAAACCTTGGCGAAAACCCTCTTTTCGACCTCGCTGAACTTCGACTTGGCGGTGTACGAGTGCTTCGCGCCGTTGACCTGCGGTGGCAGCATCGAAGTCGTCACCAACGTGCTGGAACTGCAACAGGGCGAGCACGACATCACGCTGATCAACACCGTACCCTCGGCGCTCAAGGCGTTGTTGGAATCGGGTGGGCTGGGTGAGGGCGTCGACACGGTCAACGTCGCAGGTGAAGCGCTAAAACGCTCTCTGGTGGAAAGTCTGTTTGAACAGACCCAGGTCAAGCGCCTGTGCAACCTCTACGGTCCCTCGGAAACCACGACCTATTCAAGCTGGGTATCGATGGCCCGCGAAGACGGATTCGCCGCGCACATCGGCAAGCCCGTCGCCAACACCCAGTTCTACTTGCTGGACGAATACAAACAACCCGTACCACTGGGCGTACCGGGCGAAATCTACATCGGCGGCGCAGGCGTGGCTCGCGGCTACCTCAACCGCGATGATCTCACCGCCGAGCGCTTCCTCAAGGACCCGTTCAGTACCACCGCGAATGCCCGGATGTACAAGACCGGCGACTTGGGCCGCTACCTGCCGGACGGCAACATCGAGTACCTGGGGCGTAACGACGACCAGGTGAAGATCCGTGGTTTCCGCATCGAGTTGGGCGAGATCGAAGCCAAGCTCGCCCAGCATCCAAGCCTCAAGGAAACCGTGGTCCTGGCTCGCGAAGACGTACCGGGTGATAAACGCCTGGTCGCCTACTTCACCCAACATTCGAACGAAGCCGCAGACATCGAGGCCCTGCGCACGCACCTGCAAACCCGACTGCCGGCCTATATGGTCCCAGCCGCCTACATGCGTCTTGATGCACTGCCACTGACCCCCAATGGCAAGCTCGATCGCAAGGCGCTGCCCGTACCGGACAGCCATGCGTACTCCACGCGTCTCTACGAAGCCCCGGAGGGAGAAGTAGAGACCAAGCTTGCTGCGTTGTGGGCGGAGTTGCTCAAGGTCGAGCGGGTCGGCCGTCACGACCATTTCTTCGAGCTGGGTGGTCACTCGTTGCTTGCCGTCACGCTGATCGAACGCATGCGCAAGGACGGCATGGAAGCCGATATCCGGGTGCTGTTCGGTCAGCCCACGCTCGCCCAGGTGGCCGCCGCAGTGGGCGAGGTGCAACGGATTGACGTACCGATGACGAAAATCCCCACGCTCACGCGCAAACGCAGTATCTGAGTCACCAGCAGTCTCCATCCGCGTTGCAGTGCCCTGTCCCGGGCCTTCCGGGCAGGGTTCACACCTCGGATTCTCCTCCTCCGCACATTCTGCCGGGGCGCCGTCTGGGCTTGTCCCTGCTTCCCATGACAGACATCGCCTACCGAATGTTCTAATTTTTTTTGGCCTGTAAGGAGGCCGTCCGCGAGGACCTCCTTCGGTTGAACGTGACGATCATCCATAACTCTGGCCCGTGCGCCGAGGTCGGCCCAACCGCCGCCATCCAGCGTCCAGGCGCCGCGCCGTACCTGAAAAACACATTTTTTATCGTCAACCACTCCGAACTAGAAAAGCAGGTTCTTCGATGCAATTCAGCGAATTGATGACAGCTCTGTCCCAGCATCCGATCCGACTCCAGCAGGACGACGACAACCTTGTGATCCTGGGCGACGACGAAGGACTGGACAGTGCACTGTGGGACAGCCTTGTCGTCCACAAGCACGAACTGCTCGAATTGGTGGAGAGAAATGGTGGCGATTGGCTGAGCCCGGCCTTCCGTATCACACCGGACATGTTGCCCCTGGCCGATCTCAGTCAGGAAGCGATTGACCGGATTGTCGACAGCGTGCCGGGCGGCGCGGGCAATGTGCAGGATATCTACCCCCTGGCGCCCTTGCAGGAAGGCATTCTTTATCATCACCTTGCCGCCGAGCAGGGCGATCCCTATGTGCTGCAGGCCTTGTTCGGAGCGGACAGACGCACACGCCTGGACGACTTTACCCAGGCGTTGCAAGGCGTGATCGATCGCCACGACATCCTGCGCACCTCGGTGGTGTGGGAAGGACTGGACGAGCCGGTGCAGGTGGTCTGGCACGAGGCTACGTTGGCCCTGGAAGAGATCACGCTTGATCCTGCCGACGGCGATATCGTTGGGCAGTTGCAAGAGCGCTTTCACACTCGGCATCACCGCTTGGACGTAGGGCAGGCGCCGTTGATGCGCCTGGTTTGCGCCCAGGATCCGGTCAATGATCGCTGGGTGGCGATTCTACTGTTTCACCACATGGCAATGGACCACGCGGCGCTGGAGCTGGTGCAGCATGAGATGCAGGCGTTCCTGCTCGGACAAGCCGATGGGTTACCCGAAGCGGTGCCGTATCGCAACTATGTAGCGCAGGTCCGGCTGGGCGTGGGCGGCGACGCCCATGAAGCGTTTTTCCGCGAGATGCTGGCCGATGTCGATGAACCGACGCTGCCCCTGGGGTTTGCTGCGGTACCTGAAGACGAGTCGGTGATCGAGGAAGTTCACCTGGCGATCGATGGCGCGTTGAGCCGGCGTTTGCGCGCGCAGGCCCGTCAGTTGGGCGTCAGCGCGGCAAGCCTGCATCACTTGGCCTGGGCGCAGGTGGTGGGGGCTGTCAGCGGTCGCCAGGACGTGGTGTTCGGCACGGTGCTGATGGGCCGGATGCAGGGTGGCGACGGTGCCGACCGCGCGCTGGGCATGTTCATCAATACGCTGCCGTTGCGGGTGAAATTGGCGGGGCAAGGCGCGCGTGAAGGCGTCAAAGCCACCCATGCGGGCCTGACGGCATTGCTCGGCCATGAACACGCTTCGTTGGCCCTGGCCCAGCGCTGCAGCGGTGTGCCCGCGCCCGCGCCGCTATTCGGTTCGCTGCTCAACTACCGACACAGCGGCACGGCGCAAGCGCCCACGGCAGAGACGCTCGGGGCTTGGCAAGGCCTGCATTCACTGGGCGGTGCCGAGGGCACCAACTACCCGCTGACCTTATCGGTGGATGATTTGGGCGAAGGCTTCAGCCTGAGTGTGCTGGCCGTGGCCGGGATCGGCGCCCAGCGCATTGCCGGGTATATGCAGCAGGCGTTGGAGAACCTGGCCGGGATGCTTGAACAGACGCCAGAGGCGCCGTTGCAGCGGCGTTCGATCCTGCCCGCTGCGGAGCGCGAGCAACTGCTGGTGACGTTCAACGCCACTGCGGCCGATTACCCGCAGCAACAGACGATTCATGGGTTGTTCGAGGCCCAGGTCCAGCGTACGCCGGGCGCCATCGCGGTGATCCGTGGTGAGCAGGGTCTGAGCTATCGCGAGTTGAATGAGCGGGCTAACCGCTTGGCCCATTATCTGCGTAAGCAGGGCGTAGAGCCGGATTCGCGGGTGGCGATCTGCGTCGAGCGCGGCATCGATATGGTCGTGGGCTTGTTGGCGATCCTCAAGGCCGGTGGCGGTTATGTGCCGTTGGATCCGGCTTACCCGTTGGATCGGATTGCCTACATGCTCGAAGACAGTGCTCCAGCCGTAGTGCTGGCGCAGGCTGCGACGATTGGGTTGTTGGCGGATGCCTCGATGCCGGTGCTCGACCTGGACAGCGGGCTTTGGCAGGACGAGTCGGTTCTGAATCCAGAGGTTACCGAGCTGACTTCAGGGCATCTGGCTTATTTGATCTACACCTCGGGTTCGACCGGTCTGCCCAAGGGCGTGATGATCGAACACCGAAACACGGTGAACTTCCTGACTTGGGCGCACCGTTCGTTCGACGCCGAAACGCTGTCGAAAACCCTCTTTTCCACCTCGTTGAACTTCGACCTGGCGGTCTACGAGTGCTTCGCGCCGCTGACCTGCGGCGCCAGCATCGAAGTCGTCACCAACGTGCTGGAACTGCAACAGGGCGAGCACGACATCACGCTGATCAACACCGTACCTTCGGCGCTCAAGGCGTTGTTGGAGTCGGGTGGGTTGGGTGAGGGCGTCGACACGGTCAACGTCGCCGGCGAAGCGCTCAAGCGCAGCCTGGTGGAGACGTTGTTCGAACAGACCCAGGTCAAACGCCTGTGCAACCTCTACGGCCCCTCGGAAACCACGACCTACTCAAGCTGGGTGTCGATGGCCCGCGAAGACGGGTTCGCTGCACACATCGGCAAACCGGTCGCCAACACCCAGTTCTACTTGCTGGACGAATACAAACAACCGGTGCCACTGGGCGTACCGGGTGAAATCTACATCGGTGGTGCCGGCGTGGCCCGCGGCTACCTCAATCGCGACGACCTCACTGTCGAGCGTTTCCTCAAAGATCCATTCAGCAGCGCGCCAAACGCCCGCATGTACAAGACCGGCGACTTGGGCCGCTATCTGCCGGACGGCAACATCGAATACCTGGGCCGCAACGACGACCAGGTGAAGATCCGTGGTTTCCGCATCGAACTGGGCGAGATCGAAGCCAAGCTCGCCCGCCATGAAGCGGTGAAAGAAGCCGCGGTGTTGGCACGTGAAGATGTGCCAGGTGACAAGCGTCTGGTCGCCTATTTCACCCAACACTCAACAGACGATACGGTCGACATCGAAGTCCTGCGCACCCACCTGCAAGCGCACCTGCCGGCCTACATGGTGCCCGCCGCCTACGTGCGACTCGAGGCGTTGCCACTGACGCCGAACGGCAAGCTGGATCGCAAGGCACTGCCAGCACCGGACCTCGACGCATTGATCACCCGTGGCTACGAAGCCCCCCAAGGCGAGATCGAAACCGCCTTGGTGCAGATATGGCAAGACTTGCTGAAGGTCGAGCGCGTCGGTCGTCACGACCACTTCTTCGAACTGGGCGGTCATTCCCTGCTGGCAGTCAGCCTGATCGAGCGCATGCGTCAGTCTGGAATGAGCGCCGACGTGCGCGTGCTGTTCAGTCAACCGACCCTGGCCGCATTGGCTGCCGCCGTCGGCAGCGGGAAGGAAATCAGCGTTCCTGCGAACCGGATTCCGCCGGATTGCCAGCGCATCACCCCGGAGTTGTTGCCGCTGGCCAGCCTGTCCCAGGAAACCATCGACCGCCTCGTGGCGACGGTGCCGGGTGGCGCGGGCAACGTGCAGGACATCTATCCGCTGGCGCCGCTGCAAGAAGGCATTCTCTACCATCACCTGGCCGCCGAGCAGGGCGATCCGTACTTGCTCCAGTCGCAGTTTGCCTTCGATAGCCAGGAACGCCTTGATGCGTTTGTCCAAGCGCTGCAGGTCGTCATCGATCGCCACGACATCTTGCGCACCAGCATCGTGTGGGACGGGTTGGATGAGCCCATCCAAGTGGTCTGGCGCGAAGCGAAGCTGCACCTCGAAACCGTCGATTTCGACCCGAGCGCAGGCGATGCCGTCGCGCAATTGCGCGAACGTTTCGACCCCCGGCACCATCGGCTGGACGTCACCCGGGCACCGATGATGCGCGTGGTTTACGGGCAGGATGAGGCCAATCAGCGCTTGGTCGCGACACTGTTGTTCCATCATATCGCCCTGGACCACACGGCGATGGAGGTGGTACAGCACGAGATGCAGGCGTACCTGCTGAATGAAACCGGGCAACTGGCTGAAGCAATGCCCTATCGCAATTATGTGGCCCAGGCACGCTTGGGTGTCAGTCGTGAAGAACATGAGGCGTTCTTTCGCGACATGCTCGGTGATATCGACGAACCGACATTGCCGTTCAATTTACAAGATGTGCAGGGTGGCGGCCGCGACATCGAAGAGGCCAGCCAATCGGTGGATTGCGCCCTGGATCTGCGTCTGCGGGCACAGGCGCGTCAGCTGGGGGTGAGTGCCGCCAGTCTGGTGCACTTGGCGTGGGCACAGGTGCTGGGCAAGGTGTCCGGCAAGCAGGACGTGGTCTTCGGTACGGTACTGATGGGCCGGATGCAGGGTGGCGAGGGCGCCGATCGCGCACTGGGGATGTTCATCAATACCTTGCCGCTTCGCGTGAGCCTGGGTGATCAAGGCGTCAAGGCCGGGGTCAAGGCTGTTCATGGGCGACTGACGGCGCTGTTGGGGCACGAACATGCTTCACTGGCACTGGCCCAGCGCTGCAGTGGCGTGACGGCGCCGTTGCCGCTGTTCAGTGCCTTGCTCAACTATCGACACCGCGCCAGCGGCGTGGCCTCGCCGCAGGCGCTGCAAGCCTGGCATGGGATCAACGTACTGGACGGCGAGGACCGCACCAACTACCCGCTGACATTGAACGTCGATGACCTGGGGCACGGTTTTAGCCTGACGGCGCTGGTAGCACCGCAGATTGGCGCGCAACGGGTCTGCGCCTACATGCACACGGCGCTGGAAACGCTGGTGCAAGCGCTGGAGCAGACGCCTCAGGCGGCGTTGTATCGCCTGCCGATTTTACCCGCTGCGGAGCGCGAGCAATTGCTGGTGGCGTTCAACGCTACCGCAGCCGATTACCCGCAGGCGCAGACCATCCACGGGTTGTTCGAAGATCAGGTGCAACGCACGCCGGATGCCATTGCGGTGATTCGTGATGGGCAGTGTCTGAGCTATCGCCAACTGAACGAGCGGGCCAACCGGTTGGCGCATTACCTGCGCAAGCAGGGCGTGCAACCCGATTCGCGGGTGGCGATCTGTGTCGAGCGTGGCGCAGGCATGGTCGTGGGCTTGCTGGCGATTCTCAAGGCCGGCGGCGGTTATGTACCGCTGGATCCGGCGTATCCGCTGGATCGGATTGCCTACATGCTTGAGGACAGTGCTCCGGCGGCGGTGTTGGCGCAGGCTGCAACGGTGGGGTTGCTGGCTGACGCCACAATGCCGGTAATTGATCTGGACAGCGGGCTTTGGCAGGACGAGTCCGTCTTGAATCCGGAGGTTGCGGAGCTGACCTCATCGCACCTGGCCTATTTGATCTACACCTCCGGTTCGACCGGTCTGCCCAAGGGCGTGATGATCGAACACCGAAACACGGTGAACTTCCTGACTTGGGCGCACCGTTCGTTCGACTCTGAAACCTTGGCGAAAACCCTCTTTTCGACCTCGCTGAACTTCGACTTGGCTGTGTACGAGTGCTTCGCGCCGCTGACCTGCGGTGGCAGCATCGAAGTCGTCACCAACGTGCTGGAACTGCAACAGGGCGAGCACGACATCACGCTGATCAACACCGTACCTTCGGCGCTCAAGGCGTTGTTGGAGTCGGGTGGGTTGGGTGAGGGCGTCGACACGGTCAACGTCGCCGGCGAAGCGCTCAAGCGCAGCCTGGTGGAGACGTTGTTCGAACAGACCCAGGTCAAACGCCTGTGCAACCTCTACGGCCCCTCGGAAACCACGACCTACTCAAGCTGGGTGTCGATGGCCCGCGAAGACGGGTTCGCTGCACACATCGGCAAACCGGTCGCCAACACCCAGTTCTACTTGCTGGACGAATACAAACAACCGGTGCCACTGGGCGTACCGGGTGAAATCTACATCGGCGGCGCTGGCGTGGCTCGTGGCTACCTCAACCGCGATGATCTCACCGCTGAGCGTTTCCTCAAGGACCCGTTCAGCAGCGCGCCAAACGCCCGCCTGTACAGGACCGGCGACTTGGGCCGCCACCTGCCGGACGGCAACATCCAATACCTGGGCCGCAACGACGATCAAGTGAAGATTCGTGGATTCCGCATCGAACTGGGCGAAGTCGAAGCCAAGCTCGTCCAGCATCCAAGTCTCAAGGAAACCGTGGTCCTGGCCCGGGAAGACGTACCGGGTGACAAGCGCCTGGTCGCCTACTTCACCCAACAGTCGCCAGACGAGACGGTCGACATCGAAGCCCTGCGTGCGCACCTGCAAGCACAGTTACCGGCCTACATGGTACCGGTGGCCTACGTACGCCTCGACGCATTGCCGCTGACCCCGAACGGCAAGCTCGACCGCAAGGCACTCCCATCCCCGGACCTCGACGCGCTGATCACCCGTGGCTACGAAGCCCCGCAAGGCGAAACCGAAATCGCCCTGGCGCACATCTGGCAAGACCTGCTGGGTGTGCAACAGGTCGGGCGTCACGATCATTTCTTCGAACTGGGTGGTCATTCCCTGCTGGCTGTCAGCCTGATCGGACGGATGCGCCAGCTCGGCCTGTCGGCGGACGTCCGGGTTCTGTTCAGCCAGCCAACCCTGGCGGCATTGGCCGCAGCGGTCGGCAGTGGCAGCGAGATCGCGGTGCCGGCCAACGGCATTCTGCTGGGGTGCACCCGGATCACGCCGTCGATGCTGCCCTTGGTCGAGCTGGACCAGCAGGACATCGACCGGATTGTGGAAAGTGTGCCGGGTGGTGCGCGTAACGTGCAGGACATCTATCCGCTTGCGCCGTTGCAGGAAGGGATTCTCTATCACCACATCGCTGCGCACACGGGTGATCCTTATGTGCTGCAAGCCACGTTCACCGTCGCGGATCGCGATCGATTGGAGGCGTTTGCCCAGGCCCTGCAGGGTGTGATTGACCGCCATGACATCCTGCGCACCTCGGTGGTCTGGGAAGGTCTCGATGAGCCGGTGCAGGTAGTCTGGCGCAAAGCGCAGCTGGCGGTCGAAGAGGTTGTGCTGACCGCCGAGGCGGGCGATATCGCCGGCCAGTTGCACGAGCGCTTCGACACGCTGCATTACCGGCTGAACATGCAGCAGGCGCCGTTGATGCGCATCGCCTTCGCCCATGACCCCGCCAACCAGCGTTGGGTGGCGATGTTGCTGTTCCATCACATGGCCCTCGATCACACGGCGCTGGAAGTGGTGCAGCACGAAATGCAGGCGCACTTGCTGGGCCAGGCCGATCAATTGGGCGAGGCGGTGCCGTTCCGTAATTACGTGGCCCAGGCCCGTCTGGGTATCAGCCGTGAGGAACATGAAGGGTTCTTCCGCGAGATGCTGGGCGATCTGGACGAGCCCACGCTGCCGTTCGGCTTGCTGGACGTACGCGGCGATGGCAGCGATATCGAAGAAGGCCGGCTGAACCTCTCTGCCGACCTGAGCCGCCGTTTGCGGGTCCAGGCTCGGCAGTTGGGGGTGAGCGCCGCGAGCCTGCATCACTTGGCTTGGGCGCACGTGCTGGGGCAAGTGTCCGGCAAACAGGATGTAGTGTTCGGTACGGTGCTGATGGGTCGGATGCAGGGTGGCGACGGCGCTGACCGTGCGTTGGGCATGTTCATCAACACCTTGCCGCTGCGGGTGGATGTCGGTACTCAAAGCGTGCGCGACGGTGTGAAAGCCACTCACGCCCGTCTGACCGGGTTGTTGGGCCATGAGCACGCCTCGCTGGCCTTGGCCCAACGGTGCAGCGGCGTGGTCGCGCCGATGCCGCTGTTCAGCGCCTTGCTCAATTACCGGCACAGTGCAGCGGGCACTGCGTCAAGCGACGCCCTGGCGGCCTGGGACGGCATTCAACTACTGAGCAATGAAGAGCGCACCAACTACCCGCTGACCTTGTCGGTGGACGATCTGGGTGAAGATTTCAGTTTGTCCGCGCTGGCCGTGCCGCAGATCGGTGCGCAGCGAGTCTGCGCCTACATGAACATTGCCCTGGAGCATCTGGTGCAAGCGCTGGAGCAGGCACCGACGACGCCGTTGAACAGGTTGTCGATCCTGCCGTCCGCCGAGCGTCGCCAGTTGTTGGTGGACTTCAACGCCACCACCCGCAGCTATCCGCAGGACAGGACCGTTCATGGCCTGTTCGAGGCGCAGGCCAAGGCGCGTCCGGATGCCCTTGCAGTCGTGCACGATGGACAGAGCCTGTCCTACAACGAACTCAATGCCAGGGCCAATCGCCTGACCCGTCATCTGATCGGCCTGGGGGTTCAACCGGGCGATCGCGTGGCGATCGTGCTGGAGCGTTCGATTGAGTTGTTGGTCAGTCAGCTGGCAATCCTCAAGTGTGCCGCCGTTTATGTGCCGCTGGATGTCAGCGCGCCCATCGAGCGCCAGCAGTTCATGGTGCAGGACAGTGGCGCCCGGATTCTGCTGGCACTGAGCATGATGACGGTGCCTGAGGGTATTGCCCGTGTGGACCTGGATAGTGTGGCCCTGGAGGCTGAAGCGGACCATGACCTGAGGTTGATACAGAGCACCGAATCGGTCGCCTATGTGATGTACACATCCGGCTCCACCGGCACACCAAAAGGCGTGCTGGTGCCACACCGGGCGATCAATCGCCTGGTAATCAATAACGGTTATGCCGACTTCAATGCCGAGGATCGGGTGGCCTTCGCCTCCAACCCGGCGTTTGACGCCAGCACCCTCGATGTCTGGGCACCCTTGCTCAATGGCGGTTGCGTGGTGGTGGTCGAACAGGATGTCTTGCTGTCCCAGGAGCGTTTCCGTGCGCTGCTGCTCGAGCAGTCGATCAGCGTGTTGTGGATGACCGCCGGGCTGTTCCATCAATATGCCGCCGAGCTGATGAGTGTATTCGGGCAACTGCGCTACCTGATCGTGGGCGGCGATGTGCTCGACCCGGCGGTGATCGGCCGTGTCTTGAGAGAAGGCGCACCGGCTCATCTGCTCAACGGCTACGGTCCGACCGAAGCCACAACCTTCACCACTACTCACGAAATCAACAGCGTGGGCGAGGGCGGCATCCCGATTGGTCGGCCTATCGGCAACACCCGCGTCTATGTGCTGGATACCCTGCAGCAGCCCGTGCCTATCGGCGTGGCGGGCGAGCTTTACATCGGTGGCGATGGCGTGGCGAAAGGGTATCTGAACCGCCCTGAGCTAACCCTCGAGAAGTTTGTCGCCGATCCGTTCAGTGCCGATCCGGATGCCTTGCTCTATCGCACGGGTGACCTGGCGCGCTGGCGCGCAGATGGCACTGTCGATTACCTCGGTCGTAACGACGACCAGGTGAAGATCCGTGGTTTTCGTATCGAATTGGGCGAAATCGAAGCGCGACTGGGCCAGTGCGCGGGCGTGAAAGACGCGGTGGTATTGGCGCGACAGGACGATGCGGGTCCGAAACGCCTGGTGGCCTATGTGATCCCTGAAGAGGGCGTCAGCTTGTCGGTACACGACTTGCGCGGACAATTGTCCAGCGTGCTGGCCGACTACATGCTGCCCAGCGCCTTTGTGGTACTGCCGTCCTTCCCACTGACCGCCAACGGCAAGCTGGATCGTCGTGAGCTCCCGGCACCGGATGCCGAAGCCTATGCCAGTCGTGAGTATGAAGCGCCACTGGGGGAGGTCGAACAGACGCTGGCCCGGATCTGGGCCGACGTGCTCAAGGTCGGGCAAGTCGGTCGCCACGATCATTTCTTCGAACTGGGCGGCCATTCTCTATTGGCCGTCACCTTGATCGAACGCATGCGCCAGGTGGGCTTGAGTGCTGACGTGCGCGTGCTGTTCAGCCAGCCGACCCTGGCCGCGCTGGCGGCGGCCATTGGCAGCGGCAAGGAAATCAGCGTCCCGGCGAACCGGATCCCGGCCGATTGCGAACACATCAGCCCGGACATGCTGCCGCTGGTCAGCCTGACCCAGGAAATTATCGACCAAGTCGTCGCGACCGTGCCCGGTGGCGCGGGCAACGTGCAGGATATCTACCCGCTGGCACCGTTGCAGGAAGGCATTCTCTATCACCATCTGGCCGCCGAACAGGGCGACCCCTACGTCTTGCAGACCCAGTTCGCCTTCGACAACCGAGAACGCCTCGATGCGTTCGTTGGAGCGCTGCAGGTGGTGATCGATCGCCACGACATCCTGCGCACCAGCGTGGTCTGGGAAGGCCTGGACGAACCGGTGCAAGTGGTCTGGCGCCAGGCAGTGCTGGAACCGCAATGCATTGTTCCAGACGCCACGGCCGGCGATATCGCCACGCAATTGGCCTCCCGGTTCGATGCGCGGCACTATCGCCTCGACCTGGGCCAGGCACCGCTGCTGCACCTCGCTTATGCAAGGGACGAGGCCCAGGATCGCTGGGTCGCGATCCTGCTGTTCCATCACATGGCGCTGGACCATACCGCCTTGGACGTGATGCAGCATGAGATGCAACTGCACCTGCTGGGGCAGGACGAGCAGTTGGGCGAAGCAATGCCTTACCGCAACTATGTGGCCCAGGCCCGCTTGGGTGCGAGCGAAGAGGAACACGAAGCATTTTTCCGCGAGATGCTCGGCGATATCGATGAGCCGACGCTGCCCTTCGGTTTGCAGGATGTGCAGGGTGAAGGGCATGCCATCGATGAAGTCCGCCAGCCTGTCGACCTTGCGCTGTCCAGGCGCCTGCGGGCACAGGCGCGGCAGCTGGGGGTGAGTGCCGCCAGCCTGGTGCACCTGGCCTGGGCGCAGGTGCTGGGCAAGGTCTCCGGCAAGCAAGAGGTCGTATTCGGTACGGTCTTGCTGGGCCGGATGCAGGGCGGCGACGGGGCTGACCGGGCGCTGGGCATGTTCATCAACACCTTGCCGTTGCGGGTGGACGTGGGCGCCCAGGATGTGCGCAGCGGCGTCAAGGCCACTCACGGGCGACTGACGGCCCTGCTGGGCCACGAACATGCCTCGTTGGCGCTGGCTCAGCGTTGCAGCGGTGTGGTTGCACCGACGCCCCTGTTCAGCGCCTTGCTCAATTATCGGCACAGCGCGGTACAGGTTACCGAGGACGCCCTGTCGGCGTGGAGCGGGATTTCGGCATTGGGCGGTGATGAACGCACCAATTACCCGTTGACCCTCAATGTGGATGACCTGGGCGAGGGCTTCTCCCTCACCGCCATGGTCGATAGGTCCATCGGTGCGCAGCGCATCTGCGGCTATATGCACATGGCCCTGGAAAACCTGGTGGTGGCCCTGGAGCAGGCCCCGCAAACCCCATTGCAAACCCTGGCGATCCTGCCACCGGCCGAGCGTCGGCAACTGTTGGAAACTTGGAACACGAGCGATGCCGTGTATGCCCACGATGCTCTGATCCATCGGCAATTCGAGGGCTGGGCCGCGACTCAGCCCGATGCAGTGGCGGTTGTGTATGAAGACCAGGCACTGACCTACGGTGAGCTCAATATCCGCGCCAACCAACTGGCCCACAGCCTCGTGGCCCATGGGGTTCGCCCGGATGACCGCGTGGCGATCTGCGTCGAGCGTGGCCTGGACATGATCGTCGGCCTGCTGGGGATCCTGAAATCCGGCGCAGGGTACGTACCGCTGGACCCAGCGTATCCGCCAGAACGTATTGCCTACATGTTGCATGACAGCAGCCCTGTGGCCGTGGTGACCCAGCCGCAATGGCGCGACAACCTGCCGACCTTGTCAGTCCCCACGATTGTGCTCGATCCAGCCGAAACGGGCGAAATGAACGGGCAGGCGCAGCACAACCCCGACGTCCCGGGCTTGGAGGCCAGCCATCTGGCCTATGTGATCTACACCTCCGGTTCCACCGGCCTGCCCAAGGGCGTGATGGTCGAACACCGCAACGTCGCCCGGCTGTTCTCGGCGACGCAGCCCTGGTTCGATTTTGGCCCGCAAGACGTGTGGGCGTTGTTCCATTCTTTCGCTTTCGATTTTTCGGTCTGGGAAATCTGGGGCGCGTTGACGCAAGGCGGACGCCTGTTGGTCGTGCCGCAACTGGTCAGTCGCTCTCCGCAGTACTGCTACGCCTTGTTGTGCGAGGCCGGGGTCACCGTGCTCAATCAGACACCCAGTGCCTTCCGGCAGATGATCGCGGCCCAGGGTGAAAGCGAGCTGAGCCACAGCCTGCGCCAGGTGATTTTCGGCGGCGAAGCGCTGGAAGCCGGGATTCTCAAACCGTGGTACGCCCGCGAAGCGAATGCCCGGACGCAACTGGTCAACATGTACGGCATTACCGAAACCACCGTGCACGTGACTTACCGTGCGCTGTGCGCGGCCGATGCACAGTTGGCCGGCGTCAGCCCCATCGGCAAGCGCATCCCCGACCTGCAACTGTACGTGCTCGACGCCCAGCGTGAGCCGGTGCCGGTGGGTGTGGTGGGCGAGATGTATGTAGGCGGCGCGGGCGTCAGTCGCGGTTACTTGAACCGTGACGAGCTGACCGCCGAACGTTTCCTGGACAACCCATTCAGCCGCGAGCCGGGCGCGCGGATGTACAGGACCGGCGACCTCGGTCGCTGGCTGGCGGACGGCAGCATCGAATACCTGGGGCGCAACGACGACCAGGTGAAAATCCGTGGTTTCCGTATCGAATTGGGCGAGATCGAGGCCAAACTGGCTGCCTGCAACGGTGTCCGAGAGGCCGTGGTGGTGGCACGCCAGGACACACCGGGGGACCAACGCCTGGTGGCTTATGTGATTGCCGAAGAAGGCGAGCCACCGTCGGCCGCTGAGCTGCGCGCCGAGCTGTTGGGCTCGCTGGCGGAATACATGGTGCCCAGCGCGTTTGTGATGTTGACGGTATTCCCGCTGACCACCAATGGCAAACTCGATCGCAAGGCCTTGCCGGTGCCGGATCAGTCGTCGGTGGTGACCCGTGAATACCAAGCCCCCCAAGGCGAGGTCGAGACGACCATTGCCAGGATCTGGCAAGACCTTCTGCAGGTAGAACAGGTCGGTCGCCACGATCACTTTTTTGAAATGGGCGGCCATTCCTTATTGGCCGTGAAATTGATCGAGCGCATGCGCCAGGTCGATCTGTCAGCCGATGTACGCGTGCTGTTCGGCCAGCCGACGCTGGCGGCGCTGGCCGCGGCGGTGGGCGGCACCCAAGAAGTCCAGGTGCCGGCCAACCTCATCCCGGATGACTGTTCGCGGATCACGCCGGACATGTTGCCGCTGGCCACGTTGAGCCAGGACGAGATCGACCGCGTGGTGGCGACGGTGCCCGGTGGCGTGCGCAATGTGCAGGATATCTACGCCTTGGCGCCGCTGCAGGAAGGGATTTTGTATCACCACCTCGCGGCGGCCAAAGGCGATCCCTATCTGCAATACGTGCTGTTCGCTTTCGACAGCCGTGCACACTTGGACGTGTTCGCCAAGGCCCTGCAAGGCGTGGTGTCCAGGCATGACATCCTGCGCACTGGGGTGGTCTGGGAAAGCCTGGACGAACCGGTTCAGGTGGTTTGGCGTGAGGCCCGACTGGGTCTCGACGAGATAGAACTGGACGCTGCGCAGGGGGATATTGCCCAGCAGCTGCGTGAACGCCTGGATCCGCGTCACTATCGCCTGGACATCCGCCAGGCACCGATGATGCGGATCGGTTATGCCGAAGACGTGGCGAACAATCGCTGGGTTGGCATGTTGCTGTTCCACCACATGGTCGATGATGCGACCTCGTTGGGCATGCTCACTGCGGAAATTGGCGCGCATATGGCCGGGCGTGAGCAGCATCTGGCGGCGTCGGTGCCGTATCGCAATTACGTGGCCCAGGCGCGACTGGGTGTCAGTCGCGAGGAGCATGAAGCGTTCTTCCAGGACATGCTTGGCGATGTGGCCGAACCAACGCTGCCCTTCGGCTTGCTGGATGTGCAGGGCGATGGGCACGGGATCGAGGAAGTCCGCCAGCGGGTCGATGCCCAGCTCTGCCGGCGCCTGCGGGTGCAGGCGCGCCAGCTCGGCGTCAGCGCGGCAAGCTTGTATCACCTGGCCTGGGCGCAGGTGTTGGGCAAAGTGTCGGGCAAGGACGATGTGGTGTTCGGCACCGTATTGCTGGGGCGCATGCAGGGCGGAGAAGGAGCCGACCGTGCCTTGGGCATGTTCATCAACACGCTGCCGTTGCGCGTGAACCTGGGGGCGCAAGGTGTCCGCGCCGGGGTCAAGGCGACCCATGCCCGCTTGACGGCACTGCTGGGACACGAGCATGCCTCGCTGGTCCTGGCACAACGTTGCAGTGGCGTGGCCGCGCCGGCACCGCTGTTCAGCGCGTTGCTCAACTATCGTCATCTCGGTGCGCAGACGGCTTCCAGTGAAGCCATTGCTGCCTGGGACGGTATCCGGACGCTGGAAGGTGAAGAACGCACTAACTATCCGCTGACGTTGTCGGTGGATGACTTGGGCGAAGACTTCAACCTGACCGTCATGGCTCAGGCACCGATTGGCGCCGGGCGTGTATGCAGTTATATGCAATGCGTGCTGGAAAACCTGGTGCAGGCACTGGAGCAATCGCCGCTGGCCCCGTTGAACGGGCTGAAGATTCTGCCGCCGGCCGAGCGCCAACAGCTGATCGAAACCTGGAACACCGTGGATGTCATGTATGCCCAGGACGCATTGATCCATGGGCAATTCGAAGTCCAGGCTGCGGCGCAGCCGGATGCGACCGCAGTGGTGTTCGAAGATCGGACGCTGACCTACGGCGAACTCAACGCCCGGGCGAACCAAGTCGCTCATCGCTTGCTGTCGATGGGCATTCGTCCGGATGACCGGGTTGCGATCTGTGTCGAGCGCGGCCTGGACATGATCGTCGGCCTGCTGGGCATCCTGAAATCCGGCGCCGGTTATGTACCCGTGGACCCGGCTTATCCGGTAGAGCGCATTGCCTACCTGTTGCGCGACAGCGCGCCGGTTGCGGTGCTGGCCCAAGCCGTCACCCGTCATGCGTTGACCGAAGTCTCGGTGCCGGTGCTGGATCTCGGTGGCGGCAACTGGCAGGACGAATCCGTCGCCAACCCGCAAGTGCCGGGCCTGGATTCCAGTCATCTGGCCTATGTGATCTACACCTCGGGCTCCACTGGCTTGCCCAAGGGCGTAATGGTCGAACACCGCAACGTCGCCCGGCTGTTTTCGGCGACGCAGCCCTGGTTCGACTTTGGCCCGCAGGACGTCTGGGCCTTGTTCCACTCGTTTGCCTTCGACTTCTCGGTCTGGGAAATCTGGGGCGCATTGACCCAAGGTGGCCGCTTGCTGGTGGTGCCGCAATGGATCAGTCGTTCACCGCAAGAATGTTATGCGCTGATATGCGAGGCCGGCGTCACGGTGCTGAACCAGACGCCAAGCGCCTTCCGCCAACTGATTGCGGCCCAGGGCGAAAGCGAGCTGAACCACAACCTGCGGCACGTGGTTTTCGGCGGTGAAGCCCTGGAAACCGGGATTCTCAAGCCGTGGTACGCCCGCGAAGCGAATGCCCGGACGCAACTGGTCAACATGTACGGCATCACCGAAACGACGGTGCACGTGACTTACCGAGCACTGTGCCCGGCCGATGCACAGTTGACCGGCGTCAGCCCCATTGGCAAGCGTATCCCCGACCTGCAACTGTACGTGCTCGACGCCCAGCGTGAGCCGGTGCCGGTGGGTGTGGTGGGCGAGATGTATGTAGGCGGTGCGGGTGTCAGTCGCGGTTACTTGAACCGTGACGAACTGACCACCGAACGTTTCCTGGACAACCCGTTCAGCACCGCGCCGAACGCGCGAATGTACAAGACCGGTGATCTTGGCCGCTGGCTGGCCGACGGCAGCGTCGAATACCTGGGGCGCAACGACGACCAGGTGAAGATCCGGGGCTTCCGTATCGAGCTGGGTGAGATCGAGGCGAGCTTGGTGGCTTGCGAGGGTGTCAGTGAAGCGGTGGTCATCGCCCGTGAAGACATGCCGGGTGATAAGCGCCTGGTGGCCTACGTGATTGCCAAGGAAAACGTGCAACTGTCAGCTGCCGACCTGCGCAGCCGTTTACTGGCTTCGCTGGCGGATTACATGGTGCCCAGCGCTTTTGTCACGCTGGCCGCGTTCCCGCTGACCACCAACGGCAAGCTCGACCGCAAGGCATTGCCGGCACCGGATCAGTCGGCGGTGATCAGTCGTGAATATGAAGCGCCGCAGGGGCCGGTCGAAGCGGCCATTGCCCGGATCTGGCAAGACTTGCTCAACGTCGAGCAGATAGGACGTCACGACAACTTCTTCGAATTGGGCGGCCACTCGCTGTTGGCCGTGAAACTGATCGAACGCATGCGCCAGGTCGACCTGGCCGCCGATGTGCGCGTGCTGTTCGGCCAGCCGACCTTGGCCGCATTGGCCGCAGCCGTGGCCGGCGTCAGGGAAATCGTGGTGCCGGGCAACGCAATCCCGGACGGCTGCACGCGGATCACCCCGGACATGTTGCCCCTGGCCGACCTGGACCAGAACGCCATCGACCGGATCGTGGCGACGGTGCCGGGCGGCGTGGCGAATGTGCAGGACATCTACGGGTTGGCGCCATTGCAGGAGGGGATTCTCTACCATCACCTTGCCGCAGAGCAGGGCGATCCGTATGTGTTGCAGGTGCTGTTCGGCTTCGACAACCGCGAACGGGTGCAAGCCTTTGCCCATGCCTTGCAGAGCGTGGTGTCGCGTAACGACATCTTGCGCACCAGCATGGTCTGGCAAGGCCTGGAAGCTCCGGTGCAAGTGGTATGGCGCCATGCAACCCTGGCCCTTGAGGAGATCGAGGCAGACCCGGCCGCAGGCGATGTGGTGCAGCAGCTGCACGCGCGCTTCGACCCGCGTCATTACCGCCTCGACATCGCCCAGGCGCCGCTGATGCGCCTTGCTTATGCGCAGGACGCGGCGAATCAGCGCTGGGTCGGCATGCTGTTGTTCCATCACATGGCGCTGGATCACACGGCGCTTGAGGTGGTGGTGCATGAAATGCAGGCCAGCCTTCTGGGCGAGGGGCAATTGCTCTCGCCGGCGGTGCCGTATCGCAACCACGTGGCCCAGGCACGGCTTGGGGTCAGCCGTGAGCAACACGAAACTTTTTTCCGTGAGATGCTCGGCGATATCGACGAACCCACGCTGCCGTTCGGCCTGCAGGATGTGCAGGGCGACGGCAGCGGGATCGAGGAGGCGCACCAGGACGTGGACGCCGCGTTGGCTCAGCGTCTGCGTGCGCAGGCCCGTCAGCTCGGCGTGAGCGCGGCGAGCCTGGTCCACCTGGCCTGGGCGCAAGTGCTCGGCCGGGTGTCGGGCCGTGAAGAGGTGGTGTTCGGCACCGTGTTGATGGGACGGATGCAGGGCGGCGAAGGGGCTGATCGGGCCTTGGGCATGTTCATCAATACGCTGCCATTGCGCGTCAGCGTCGGCGCCCTAGGTGCCCGCGCCGGGGTCAGGTCGACCCACGGGCGGCTATCGGCCTTGCTGGGACACGAGCATGCCTCGCTGTCCCTGGCCCAGCGTTGCAGTGGCGTGCCGGCTTCGCTGCCCTTGTTCAGCACCTTGTTGAACTATCGGCACAGTGCCGCTGAAGCGGTGCCCGAGCATGCCGTCTCGGCCTGGCACGGCATTCAAACCCTGAGCATGGAAGAACGGACCAATTATCCGTTGTGCCTGAACGTGGACGACCTGGGCGAAGGCTTCCGGCTCACGACCCAGGCCGTGGTCGAAGTCGGTGCCCTGCGTGTCTGCGGTTATATGCACACGGCGCTGGAAAGCCTGGTGGCAGCGTTGGAGCAGACGCCGGACCGGGCATTGCGTGAGTTGTCGATTGTCCCGGTGGCGGAGCGCGAACGGTTGCTGGTGACATTCAATGCCACGCAAGCCGAATACCCGCAGGAGCAGACCATCCACGGGCTGTTCGAAGCCCAAGTGTTGCGCACCCCGGATGCCGTGGCGGTACGCCACGGCCGGCAACAGTTCAATTATCGCGAGCTCAACGGGCTCGCCAACCGCCTGGCCCATTACCTGCGCAAGCAGGGTGTGCAGCCGGATTCGCGGGTGGCGATCTGCGTCGAACGCGGCCTCGACATGGTCGTGGGGTTACTGGCGATCCTCAAGGCCGGCGGCGGTTATGTGCCGCTGGATCCGACTTATCCGCTGGATCGGATTGCCTACATGCTCGAAGACAGCGCCCCGGCGGCGATCCTGGTTCAAGGGGCCACGCGCCACTTGCTGGGCGAGACGACGGTGCCGGTGATCGATCTCGACAGGGGCGTCTGGCAGGATGAGTCAGCGCCGAACCCGCAGGTGCCGGGCCTGACCTCGTCGCACCTGGCGTATGTGATCTACACCTCGGGCTCGACCGGGCTGCCCAAGGGCGTGATGATCGAGCAGCGAAATACGGTGAACTTCCTGACTTGGGCACACCGTTCGTTTGACGCCGAAACACTGTCGAAAACCCTGTTCTCGACCTCGTTGAACTTCGACCTGGCCGTCTACGAGTGCTTCGCGCCATTGACGTGTGGCGGCAGCATTGAAGTCGTCACTAATGTGCTGGAACTGCAGCAGGTCGAGCGTGACATCACGCTGATCAACACCGTACCTTCGGCGCTCAAGGCGTTGCTGGAGTCGGGTGGCGTGGGTGGGGGCGTCGACACCGTCAACGTCGCTGGCGAGGCGCTCAAGCGCAGCCTGGTGGAGACCTTGTTCGAACAGACCCAGGTCAAACGCCTGTGCAACCTCTACGGCCCCTCGGAAACCACGACTTATTCAAGCTGGGTATCGATGGCCCGGGAAGACGGCTTTGCTGCGCACATCGGCAAACCGGTCGCCAACACCCAGTTCTACTTGCTGGATGAACACGAACAACCCGTGCCACTGGGTGTACCGGGAGAAATCTACATCGGTGGTGCCGGCGTGGCTCGCGGTTATCTCAATCGTGACGACCTGACCGCCGAACGATTCCTCACAGATCCATTCAGCAGCACGCCAAACGCCCGCATGTACAAGACTGGCGACCTGGGCCGCTACCTGCCCGATGGCAACATCGAATACCTGGGCCGCAACGACGATCAGGTGAAGATCCGCGGTTTCCGCATCGAACTGGGCGAGATCGAAGCCAAACTCGCCCAGCATCCTAGTCTCAAGGAAACCGTGGTCCTGGCCCGGGAAGACGTACCAGGTGACAAACGCCTGGTCGCCTATTTCACCCAACACTCGCCAGACGAAACAGTCGATATCGAAGCCTTGCGTACGCACCTGCAAGCGCAACTGCCGGCCTACATGGTGCCCGCCGCCTACGTGCGACTCGAGGCGTTGCCACTGACGCCGAACGGCAAGCTGGACCGCAAGGCACTGCCGGCGCCGGATCTCGATGCCGTCATTTCCCGTGGCTACGAAGCCCCACAAGGTGAGCTCGAAACCACCCTGGCGCAGATCTGGCAAGACCTGCTGGGCCTGCCACAGGTCGGTCGTCATGACCAGTTCTTCGAACTGGGTGGCCACTCGTTGCTGGCGATCCAGTTGATTTCCCAGGTGCGCCTGCGCCTGGGCGTGGAACTGAGCCTGGCCGAGCTGTTCGCCCATCCCCAGCTCATGGGCTTGGCGCAAGCCGTGGCCCGGGCCGGGCGCAGCACATTGCCGGAGATCGTCCGGGTTGCCCGTGATGAAGACCTGCCCCTGTCGTTCGCCCAGCAGCGCCTGTGGTTCCTGGCGCAGATGGAAGGTGCCAGCGCGGCCTATCACATGCCTGCCGGGCTGCGTCTGCGCGGCGTGCTGGACCGTTTCGCCTTGCAGCGGGCGCTGGATCGCATCGTTGCCCGTCACGAGGCTTTGCGGACCACCTTCGTGCAGGATCAGGGCCAGGAGGCACGGCAGTGCATTGCGCCTGCCGACGCCGGGTTCGCGCTGCTCCAGGATGATCTGTCCGGCCAGGTTGATGCCGAAGACCAACTGCAGGTGCTGGTGGTGCAGGAAGCCACGGACGCCTTTGACCTGGAGCACGGCCCGTTGATTCGGGGCCGGCTGATTCGTCTCGGCAGCGAGGACCATGTGCTGCTGGTGACCATGCACCACATCGTTTCGGATGGCTGGTCCATCGGCGTGTTGATCAAGGAACTGGCGGCGCTCTATGAAGCGTTCCGGCATGAACTGGAGGATCCGCTGCCGGCCCTGGCGGTGCAGTACAGCGACTACGCCGTCTGGCAACGCCGCTGGTTGAGCGGCGAGGTGCTGCACACCCAGAGCAACTACTGGCAGCAGACCCTGGCCGACGCGCCAGCGTTGCTGATGCTACCCACCGATCGGGTCCGTCCGCCACAGCAGGACTACGCTGGGGCGGCGTTGCCGGTGACCTTCGACGCGGACTTGACCGCAAGTCTCAAGGCGCTGAGCCAGCGCCACGGCGTCACGCTGTACATGACGTTGATGGCCGCCTGGGGTGCGTTGTTGAGCCGGCTTTCGGGCCAGGATGAAGTGGTGATTGGTTCGCCGGTGGCCAACCGCACGCGCTCGGAAGTCGAAGGGCTGATCGGCCTTTTCGTCAACACCCTCGCAGTGCGCGTCGATCTCTCGTCAGCTCCGACGGTCGAAACGCTGCTGGCGCGGGTCAAGACCCAGGCCCTCGGCGCCCAGGCGCATCAGGACCTGCCGTTCGAGCAGGTGGTGGAACTGCTCAATCCGGTGCGCAGCCTGGCCCACAGTCCGCTGTTCCAGGCCATGCTGTCGTGGCAGACCCTGGACAGCACTGAATTGGTGTTGGGCGATCTGAAACTCGAAGGTCTGGGCGCGGCGAGCAACATCGCCAAGTTCGACCTGTCCCTGGAAGTGGGCGAGGTCCAAGGGCAGATGTTCGGCTCCCTCGAGTACGCCACGGCGTTGTTCGACGAGAGTACGGTGCAGCGTTATCTCGGCTATTTCGAGCGCCTGCTGCGGGCCATGGTGGCCGGTGACCAGACCGTGATCGAGCGAATCGCGCTGCTGGACGACGCCGAACGTAAACATTTGCTGGCGGACCTCAACGCAACCCAGACAGCGTACCCCCGTGAGCAGACGATCCATCAGCTGTTCGAGGCCCAGGTCGTGGTCCGGCCGGATGCCACAGCCGTGGTGTTCGAGGGTGAGCGGCTGAGCTACGTCGAACTGAACCGCCAGGCCAATCAGGTGGCCCATCACCTGATCGAACTGGGTATTCGCCCGGATGATCGGGTGGCGATCTGTGTCGAACGCGGTATCGACATGCTGGTCGGCCTGTTGGCGATCCTCAAGGCCGGTGCCGGTTACGTGCCACTCGATCCAGCGTACCCGGCCGAACGATTGGCCTACATGCTTGCCAACAGTACCCCGACGGCGCTGCTGACCCAGCGTGAGCTGCAAGGGCGTCTGCCGGTGTCGGCGGCGCCGGTGGTGCTGCTCGACCACAACGAGCGTGTTGCTTGCGGCATTGCCGCCGGGCGTGACGACAACCCGGTCGTCGCATCCCTGGGCGTGCACCACCTGGCCTACGTGATCTACACCTCGGGCTCCACCGGCAACCCCAAGGGGGTGATGATCGAACACCGGGGCCTGGTCAACTACTGCGTCGATGCGGTCCGGCTGTTCGGCCTGACACCGGCCGACACGGTGCTGCAACAGAACACCCTGAACTTTGACCTGTCGGTGGAAGAGATCTTCCCGACGCTGCTTGCCGGCGCCACCCTGGCACCCACCCGGCAGCTGTTTGGCAGTGCCGAATTGCAAAACAATGGCGATATCCGCCCGACCTTCCTGCACCTGACGGCAGCCCATTGGCACACCCTTGCGGCCGAGTGGCACAACGCGCCGGCCCAGGCGCGGGACCATCTGTGCGATGTGCGGCTGATCAACGTCACCGGCGATGCCTTGTCGACGCAAAAATTGCAGATGTGGGACGCGGTTCGCCCGGCGCATACCCGGTTGATCAACACCTATGGCCCGACCGAGGCAACGGTTTCATGTACCGCCGCGTACATGGAACATGTCTCGGCCAGTGACGCTGTCGGTAATGCCAGCATCGGCAAGCCGATGGCCAACACCCGAATTTACCTGCTCGATGCGCACCGTCAACCGGTGCCGTTCGGGGTCACCGGGGAAATTTTCATCGGTGGCGAAGGCGTGGCGCGTGGTTACCTGAACCTTGACGCTATCAGCGCCGAGCGTTTCCTGGCCGATCCTTTCAGCGACCAGCCCGGTGCCCGCATGTACAAGACCGGTGACCTGGCCCGCTATCGTCCGGACGGACGCCTCGAATACCTGGGCCGCAACGACTTCCAGGTCAAGGTCCGGGGATTCCGAATCGAACTGGGCGAGATCGAGGCCCGACTGGGCCATTGTGCCGAGGTCAAGGAAGCGGCAGTGATCGTGCGCGAAGACACCCCCGGCGATAAACGCCTGGTGGCCTATGTGGTACCGCAGGCTGAAACGAGCCTGGACGCCGCGACCCTGCGCGCGCAACTGTCGACGCAACTGGCCGAATACATGCTGCCGAGCGCATTCGTCAGCCTGGCCGCGCTGCCGCTGACACCGAACCGCAAGCTCGACCGCCAGGCGCTGCCGGCACCCGATGCCGAGGCCTACGCCAGCCGCAGCCATGAAGCGCCTCAGGGCAGCACTGAAGTCGCCCTGGCGCAGATCTGGCAAACGATGCTCAAGGTCGAGTCGGTGGGGCGCCATGATCACTTCTTCGAACTGGGTGGTCATTCACTGCTGGTGATGCGCTTGATTGCCCAGGTGCGTGAACAACTGGGTGTCGAGCTGAGCCTGAACGATGTCTTCGCACAACCGCAGCTGAGCGCGCTGGCCCAGGTGCTTTCCCGGGCGGCCCGCAGCACCCGGCCAGACATTGTGCCGGTGTCCCGCGAGCAGGTGTTGCCGTTGTCGTTCGCCCAGCAGCGCCTGTGGTTCCTGGCGCAACTGGACGGCAGCAGTGCGGCGTATCACATCCCTACCGGTCTGCGCCTGCGGGGCACGCTGGATATCCCGGCGCTGACGCGTGCACTGGACCGTATCGTCGCCCGCCATGAAGCCCTGCGCACCACCTTCGTGCAGGAGCAAGGACAGGAAACGCGGCAACGCATTGCGCCGGCTGACAGCGGCTTCGCGCTGCAAGTGCAGGTCCTGGCGGGGCGTCCGGACGCCGAAACCGAACTGTTGGGCATGGCCGAGGAAGAGGCTCGCCAAGCCTTTGACCTGGCCCACGGTCCGCTGGTGCGTGGCCGGCTGATTCGCATGGCTGATGATGATCACGTGCTGTTGGTGACCCTGCATCACATCGTTTCGGATGGATGGTCTGCCGATCTGCTGACCCATGAGTTGGGCGTGTTGTACGAGGCGTTCAGCCAAGGTCGGGATGATCCGCTGCCGGCCTTGCCGATCCAGTACGCCGACTATGCCCTCTGGCAACGGCGCTGGCTCACGGGTGATGTGCTGGAGACACAGGAGCGTTACTGGCAGCAAGCCCTGGCCGACGCCCCGGCACTGCTGACGTTGCCGACTGACCGGCCACGGCCGGCCCAGCAGGATCACTCCGGCAGTGCGGTGGGCGTCGTCCTCGATGAAACCCTGACCCAAGGCCTCAAAGCGTTGAGCCAACGCCATGGCGCCACCTTGTTCATGACGGTCATGGCGGCCTGGGCCACGGTGCTCAGTCGCCTGTCTGGTCAGAACGACGTGGTCATCGGCACGCCGGTGGCGAATCGCATGCAATCGGAGGTTGAAGACCTGATCGGCCTGTTCGTCAACACCCTGGCGCTGCGCGTCGATGTGGTGGCCGAACTGACGGTTCAAACCTTGCTGCAACAGGTGAAGGCCCAGACCCTGGGCGCCCAGGCGCATCAGGACTTGCCGTTCGAACAGGTGGTGGAGGTGGTCCGGCCATTGCGCAGCCTGTCCCACAGTCCGGTATTCCAGGCCATGTTGTCTTGGCAGAACAACGAAACCACCGGGCTGGAACTGGGTGATATGTCCCTGCAAGGGCTGGGCGTGACCAGTCGTACCGCGAAGTTCGATGTGTTGCTGGACATGGCGTTGATCGATGGGCGCCTGTTCGGTTCGCTGGAATACGCCACGGCGCTGTTCGATCAGAGCACGATGGAACGCTACCTCGGTTACTTGGAGTGCGTGCTGCGCGCCATGGTCGCTGACGAGCAGGCTCTCGTGGCGCAGATCCCGCTGCTGGGTGACAGCGAGCGCCAGCACTTGGTGCAAGCGTTCAATGCCACCACGGTCGACTATCCGCAAGGCCTGACCTTGCACGGCTTGTTCGAGGTACGTGTTGATACATGCCCGGACGCTGTAGCCGTGGTGTCCGACGAAGAACAGCTGAGCTATGCGCAACTGAACCATCGCGCCAATCAGGTCGCCCATCGACTGATCGCCCTGGGCATTCGCCCGGACGACCGCGTGGCGATCTGCGTGGAGCGCGGCGTGGACATGGTGGCCGGCCTGTTGGGCATCCTCAAGTCCGGCGCGGCGTATGTGCCGCTGGACCCGGATTATCCGCAGGATCGCCTGGCCTACATGCTGGAAAACAGTGCGCCAACGGTGGTGCTGACCCAGCGTGCCTTGCAGGCCAGCCTGCCGGCTACGCAGGCGCTAACCCTGCTGCTGGATGAGGCGGAAGGTTTCTCGACGCAGCCAACCGACAATCCGCAGGTCGATGGCTTGCATGCCAATCACTTGGCCTACGTCATCTACACCTCGGGTTCTACCGGCCTGCCCAAAGGCGTCATGAACGAGCACGGCGGGGTGGTCAACCGCCTGCTGTGGATGCAGCAGCAATACCAGCTGAGCGCTGCCGATGCGGTGCTGCAAAAAACTCCGTTCAGCTTCGACGTGTCGGTGTGGGAGTTCTTCTGGCCGCTGTTCAGCGGCGCACGGCTGGTGATGGCCCGTCCTGGTGGGCATCGCGATCCGGCATACCTGCGCGACGTGATCCAGGCCCAAGGCATCACCACGTTGCACTTTGTGCCATCGATGCTCGACGTGTTCCTGGCCCATGGCGAGGCGAGCGAGTGCGAAGGTCTGGTGCGGGTGATGTGCAGCGGCGAGGCCTTGCCGGGGCATCTGGTGCGACGCTTCAAGGCGCAACTGCCGAAAACCGGACTGCATAACTTGTACGGCCCGACCGAAGCGGCGGTGGATGTGACTGCGTGGGACTGCGCGGGTGCAGAGACACCGGACAGCACACCCATCGGCAAGCCGATTGCCAACACGCGGATCTACCTGCTCGATGCCCATCGACAGCCAGTGCCCATGGGCGTGGCCGGGGAGATTTACATCGGCGGGGTCCAGGTGGCGCGGGGTTACCTGCACCGTCCTGAATTGACTGCCGAGCGTTTCCTCAAGGATCCGTTCAGCCAGGCTTCGAATGCGCGGATGTACCGCACCGGGGATCTGGGTCGCTACTTGCCGGACGGCAACATCGATTACCTGGGCCGCAACGATGACCAGGTGAAAATCCGCGGCTTCCGCATCGAGTTGGGTGAGATCGAAGCCCGGCTGGCGCAACACGACGCGGTGAAGGAAGCCGTGGTGCTGGCCCGTGAAGAGGTGCCGGGCGAGAAACGCCTGGTGGCTTACTTCACGACGCATTCCGCTGACGAGACTGCCGACATCGAAAACTTGCGGGCTCACCTGCAAGGGCAGTTGCCTGAATACATGGTGCCGAGCGCCTATGTGCGACTCGACGCCTTACCCCTGACGCCGAACGGCAAGTTGGACCGCAAGGCATTGCCGGCACCGGACTTGGCTTCGGTGATTACCCGGGAATACGAAGCACCCCAGGGCACCGTCGAAACGACGCTGGCGCAGCTTTGGGCCGAATTGCTCCAGGTCGAGCGGGTGGGGCGTCACGACCACTTCTTCGAACTGGGTGGGCATTCACTGTTGGCGGTCACGTTGATCGAACGCATGCGCCAGGCGGGCTTGAGCGCCGATGTCCGGGTGCTGTTCGGCCAGCCGACGCTGGCAGCCTTGGCGGCGGCAGTGGGGCGCACGATGGAGATTGTCGTGCCGGGCAACGGTATTGCCCCAGGGTGCGAGCGGATCACACCGGACATGCTGCCGCTTATCGATCTGTCTCAAGGCGAGATCGAGCAGATTGTCGCAACGGTGCCCGGCGGTGTGGCGAACGTCCAGGACATCTACGCCCTGGCGCCGTTGCAGGAAGGGATCCTGTATCACCACCTGGCTTCGCAGCAGGGCGATCTCTATCTGCAGCAGGCCACGTTCAATCTCAAGGATCGGGCCCGGCTGGATGCCTTTGTCAACGCCTTGCAAGGTGTCATCGATCGGCACGACATTCTGCGCACCGGCGTGCTGTGGGAAGGCCTGCGCGAACCGGTCCAAGTGGTGCTGCGCCAGGCGCAGTTGGTTCTGGAAGAGTGTGTTTTCGATCCGAGTCATGACATTGCCGAGCAACTGTTGGAACGCTTCAATCCGCAACACGTGCGGCTAGATGTACGCCAGGCACCGCTGATGCGCCTGGCGTTCACCCATGACGTCGCCAACCAGCGTTGGATCGCCATGCTGTTGTTCCATCACATGGCCCTCGATCACACGGCGCTGGAAGTGGTGCAGCACGAAATGCAGGCGCACTTGCTGGGCCAGGCCGATCAATTGGGCGAAGCAGTGCCGTTCCGCAATTATGTGGCCCAGGCCCGTCTGGGTATTAGCCGCGAGGAACATGAAGGGTTCTTCCGCGAGATGTTGGGCGATCTTGACGAGCCAACGCTGCCGTTCGGCTTGCTGGATGTCCGTGGCGACGGCAGCGATATCGAAGCCGCCGGGCTGAATCTCTCTGCCGACCTGAGCCGCCGTTTGCGGGCCCAGGCCCGCCAGTTGGGGGTGAGCGCCGCGAGCCTGCATCACCTGGCCTGGGCGCAAGTGCTGGGGCAAGTCTCGGGCAAACAGGATGTGGTATTCGGTACCGTGCTGATGGGCCGGATGCAGGGTGGCGACGGCGCCGACCGTGCGCTGGGCATGTTCATCAACACCTTGCCGTTGCGGGTGGATGTCGGTAGCCAAAGCGTACGTGATGGAGTGAAAGCCACTCATGCTCGCCTGACCGGGTTGTTGGGGCACGAGCATGCCTCGCTGGCCTTGGCTCAGCGTTGCAGCGGCGTGGCCGCACCGATGCCGTTGTTCAATGCCTTGCTCAATTATCGGCACAGCGCAATGGGTACGGCTTCGAGCGAAGCGTTGGCAGCCTGGGATGGCATCGAGGCCTTGGGCAGTGAAGAGCGCACCAACTACCCGCTGACCTTGTCGGTGGATGACCTTGGCGAAGGTTTCAGTGTTTCGGCGCTGGCGGTGCCGCAGATCGGTGCGCAACGGATGTGTGTCTACATGAACATTGCCTTGGAGCATCTGGTGCAAGCGCTGGAGCAGGCGCCGCAAACGCCGTTGAACAGCGCATCGATCCTGCCGTCTGCCGAGCGTCGTCAGTTGCTGGTGGATTTCAATGCCACCACGCGGCGTTATCCGCAGGACAAGACCGTCCAGGGCTTGTTCGAGGCGCAGGCCCAGGCACGTCCGGATGCAACGGCAGTCGTGCACAACGCACAGTGTCTGACTTACGCCGAGTTGAATAGCCGGGCCAATCGCCTGGCCCGTCACCTGATCGGCCTAGGGGTTCAACCGGGCGATCGGGTGGCGATTGGGCTGCAGCGTTCGATTGAGTTGCTGGTCAGCCAATTGGCGATCCTCAAGTGCGCCGCCGTCTATGTGCCGCTGGATGTCAGCGCGCCTATCGAGCGCCAGCAGTTCATGGTGCAGGACAGCGGGGCTCGGATCCTGCTGGCGCTGAGCACGGCTACGGTTCCTGGAGACGCGCTGCGTGTGGACCTGGATACCGTCGTGATGGATGAAGCATTCGGCGATCTGAACCTGATGCAAAGCGCCGAATCGGTCGCCTACGTGATGTACACCTCCGGTTCCACCGGCACACCCAAAGGCGTGCTGGTGCCGCACCGGGCGATCAATCGCCTGGTGATCAACAACGGTTATGCCGACTTCAACGCCGAAGATCGGGTGGCCTTCGCCTCCAACCCAGCGTTTGACGCCAGCACCCTCGACGTCTGGGCACCCTTGCTCAACGGCGGCTGTGTGGTCGTGGTCGAGCAGGATGTCCTGCTGTCCCAGGAGCGTTTCCGTGGGCTGTTGCTCGAGCACTCGATCAGCGTGTTGTGGATGACCGCCGGGCTGTTCCATCAATACGCCGACGGTCTGATGAGCGTATTCGGACAACTGCGTTACTTGATCGTGGGCGGCGATGTGCTTGACCCCGCGGTGATCGGTCGTGTCCTCAAGGATGGCGCACCGGCTCACTTGCTCAACGGTTATGGCCCGACCGAAGCCACTACCTTCACCACCACTCACGAAATCAACAGCGTGGGCGAGGGCGGAATCCCGATTGGTCGGCCTATCGGCAACACCCGCGTCTATGTGTTGGACAGCACCCAGCAGCCAGTGCCCATCGGCGTGGCGGGCGAGTTGTACATCGCTGGCGACGGCGTGGCGAAAGGGTATCTGAATCGTCCCGAGCTGACCGCCGAGAAGTTTATCGCCGACCCGTTCAGTGCCGATCCGCAGGCCTTGCTCTACCGCACCGGCGACCTGGCGCGCTGGCGCGCGGATGGCACGGTCGATTACCTCGGTCGTAACGACGACCAGGTGAAGATCCGTGGTTTCCGTATCGAACTGGGGGAAATCGAAGCCCGGCTCGCCGAGCATGACAACGTCAAGGATGTGGTCATCCTGGTGCGTGAAGATGCCCCTGGGGAGAAACGCCTGGTGGCTTACTTCACACTGCGCGACCCGGATGTCGCGACGGAGATCGAGGCGCTGCGGGCTCACCTGCACGCGCAGCTGCCGGACTACATGATTCCAGCAGCCTATGTTCACCTCGACGGGCTGCCGTTGACCGCCAATGGCAAGCTCGACCGCAAGGCATTGCCGGCACCGGACCAGGAGGCCGTTGTCAGCCGCGGCTACGAAGCCCCGCAAGGCGAAGTCGAAAGCGTGCTCGCGCAGATCTGGCAAGACTTGCTGGGCCTGCAACGCATCGGTCGCCATGACAACTTCTTCGAACTGGGCGGGCATTCCCTGTTGGCGATCCGCTTGGTGGGGCTGCTGGCCCAAGCCAACCTGACGGTGTCGCTGGCCGAGTTGTTCCAGCACGAGAGTATCGCGTCCATGGCATCAATGCTGCAGACCCGCTCCACCGATGTCCCCGTGCAGGAGGCTTTTGTGCCGGTGCGCACCACCGGTCAGCAGAACCCGCTGTTCCTGGTGCATGAGTTCAGCGGGCTTGACCTCTACTTCCCGGCACTGGGCAAGCACATCGACCCGGATGTTCCGGTCTATGGCCTGCCGGCCATCCCGTGGGGCGAGCCACAGCTGCAAACGATGGAGTGCCTGGCTTCGCGGCTGGTGGGCATCATTCGTTCGGTCCAGGCCCATGGTCCCTATCGGCTGGCCGGCTGGTCGTTCGGTGGCGTGCTGGCTTATGAAATCGCGATCCAGCTCATTGGCCTGGACGAAGAGGTTGAGTTCGTTGGCCTGATCGACAGCTACCTGCCTCGGTTGGTGGACCAGGGTAGAGAACGCTGGTCTCCGGACGAAGCCCACAAACGGCATTTGCTGGACCGTTGCGAGGTGTTCTGGGAGGCTTCGACAGCCGGCGAGGCGGACCTCGCAGCGGTCCTCGGCAAACTGACTCATCTGCTGACTCAACTGGGCGACTTCGAGTTCGAAGGCCTGGTGCAGCGGTGCAGTGACGAAGGCCTGTTGCCGGCGGAACTGGCGAGCTACAGCGCGGCCCAGCTCTGGTATTACCTGGATCGCGAGGTCGCCCACGGTCATGCGCTGGCCCATTACTCGGTGTATCCAATCTCCGTGCCGGTGCACCTGCTGGTCGCCGAGGAGCGCAAGGACGATGCGCCCGAGCATTCCGGTTACCTGGGTTGGGACGCCGTCCTGCCGAAGACACAGATGCACTGCGTCAAGGTGCCGGGTAACCACCAGACGATGATGCAGGCCCCACAGATCAAGGCATTGGGCCGGGCCATCGACGATGCTTTGCGTACCGTCGCATCGCGTCCGGTGAAGTTGTCGAGGAGCAGTTACCAGCCGCTGTTGACAATCCAGGGCGGGCGCGCCGATCGGGCTCCAATCTTCTGTGTGCCAGGAGCAGGCGACAGCGTGACCGGCTTTATTGGGCTGACCGATGCCTTCGGCCCGGACTGGCCAATCCATGGCCTGCAACCCCGTGGGCTGGACGGCAGCACAGAGCCTTTCAGCCTGGTGGAAACCGCCGCCCAGGCGTACCTCGAAGCGATCGACAGGGTGCAACCGAAGGGGCCGGTGCATCTGCTCGGCCATTCCTTCGGTGGCTGGATCGTCTTCGAAATGGCGGCCCGCCTGCATGCCCGTGGACGCAAGGTGGCCTCGTTGACGCTGATCGACAGTGAGTCGCCGGGCGGCAACGGCGTGGTGGGCAAGCCTTATACCGCGACGGGGGTCTTGAAGCGGCTGATCGAGGCAATGCAGCTGGCTTCCGGCAAGTCCCTGGGGATCGATGCGACGGTCTTCGGTGCCCAGGACGATACCGCCCAGATGCGCTTGCTGCATGCCGGTATGGTCCGCGCCGGCATGCTGCCGCAGCGTTCGGCGGTGGATTCGATGCGAGGTCCGGCGCGGGCTTTTGGCACGGCCTTGCGCACGGTTTATCAGCCTCAACATCAATACACCGGGCCGGTGCGGCTGGTGCTGGCGAATGATCCAACCCTGGACACGGCCGGTAACAAACGCGAACAGGAACAAATGATCGAAGGATGGCGCAAGCATATCCCTGACCTCAGTATCTGGTACGGTCCGGGTAACCACTTCACGATCCTCAAGGCCCCTCACGTACACAACCTGGCAGCCTGGTGGCAGGACAGCCTTCCCATGCTCGATGAGGAGGCCGCCAGTGATTGCGTCTAGCCGTCCTTCCTTCGCGCGCATCCATGGAGCCCGGCGCCACACTGGCCGGGCCTGAAATCAACGCACTCATGGTTATTTATGGAAAAGTCGAAGTTTCGCAAAATCGCTATCGTGCTCGTACTGGTCGTGGTGGCCGGTCTGATTTTCTACAGCGCTCAATCGCCGGGCAAACCGCCGGATTACCTGACCGCTGTGGTCGAGCGCACGGATATCGAGAACGCGGTGTTGGCGTCCGGGACGCTGCAGGGCATCAAGCAGGTCGACGTCGGTGCCCAGGTGTCGGGCCAGTTGAAATCCCTCAAGGTGAAATTGGGCGACAAGGTCAAGAAGGGCCAGTGGCTGGCGGAAATCGATCCGATGCTGGCCCAGAACTCACTGCGCCAGACCCTGGTCAACGAAGAGAACCTGGTGGCTAAGCGGCAGGCCACGGCGGCGCAACTCAAGGACGCCAAGGCCACCTATGATCGCTACAAAAAACTGCAACCGGACGATGCGATCTCCAAGCAGGAGTACGAGACCGCCGAGTCGAACTACAAGGTTGAAGCGGCCAATCTGCTCTCCCTTGATGCGCAGATCAAGGACGCTCGTATCCAGGTGGAAACCGCGCGGGTCAACCTGGCCTACACCCACATCGTCGCGCCGATCGATGGCTATGTGGTGGGGATCGTGACCCAGGAAGGCCAGACGGTGATTGCCGAGCAACTGGCGCCGGTCCTGCTCAAGCTCGCTGACCTGGACACCATGACGGTCAAGGCCCAGGTGTCGGAAGCCGATGTGATTCACATCGTCCCCGGCCAGGAGGTGTATTTCACCATCCTGGGCGAATCGGAAAAGCGTTACTACGCCAAGCTGCGCGGCACGGAGCCGGCGCCGCAGAACTTCCTCGAAACCCAGGCCGCCGGGACGCCAAAACAAAATACCGCGGTGTTCTACAACAGCCTCTTCGACGTGCCGAACCCCGACCATCGCCTGCGCATTTCCATGACGGCCCAGGTCCGTATCGTCCTGGACAAGGCCAAGGACGTATTGACCGTTCCCGTTGCCGCCCTGGGTGCGAAAAACCAGGATGGCAGCTTCGTGGTCCGGGTGCTGGACGCCGAAGGCAAGGCCCAGCCGCGCAACGTGCAGACGGGCATCAACAACAACGTCAGGGCCGAGATCAAGGATGGCTTGGCTGAAGGTGACAAGGTCGTCATCGGCGAGCCGACCCCAGCCGTGGCGGGAGCCTGACCATGACGCGACCATTGTTGGAACTTGAAGGCATCACCCGCAGTTTTATCGCGGGTGAAAAGGCGTTCACGGCGCTCAAGGACATCAACCTGACCATCAATGCAGGCGAAGTGGTCGCGATCACCGGGGCGTCCGGTTCCGGCAAGTCGACCCTGATGAATGTGCTCGGCTGCCTCGACCATCCGAGTTCCGGAAGCTACAAGGTGGACGGGCGCGAAACCGGCTCGATGACCGACCAGGAGCTGGCGGTGTTGCGCCGTGACCACTTCGGTTTCATTTTCCAGCGCTACCATTTGCTGCCGCACCTGAGTGCCTTGCACAACGTCGAGATGCCGGCCATTTACGCCGGTGCCGTCGAGTCGCAGCGACACAGCCGTGCTGGCGAGCTGTTGACGCGCCTGGGGTTGGTGGGACACTTGAGCAATCGGCCCAATCAGCTCTCGGGCGGCCAGCAGCAGCGGGTGAGTATCGCCAGGGCGCTGATGAACGGCGGCGACATCATTCTGGCGGACGAACCCACCGGCGCGCTGGACACCACCAGCGGCAAAGAGGTGATGAAGATCCTGCTGGAACTCAACACGGCAGGGCATACGGTCATCATCGTGACCCACGATGAGAAAGTGGCGGCCCATGCCCAGCGCATCATCGAGATCCGCGACGGCGAGATCGTCAGTGATCGACCCAATCCGCAGCGGCTGCTGGAAGATCAGCCGCCTCAGGAAACACGCCCGGCCAAAGTCAAACCAGCGAACAGCCTGCTCGCCAGTTTCGGGTTGTTCAGCGAAGCGTTCAAAATGGCCTGGGTGGCGTTGATTTCGCACCGGATGCGAACCCTGCTGACCATGCTGGGCATTATTATCGGCATTACGTCCGTGGTCTCGATCGTCGCCATCGGTGAAGGGGTCAAGCAATATGTCCTGAAAGACATCCAGGCGATCGGCAGCAATACGATCGAGATCATGCCCGGGGCCGACTGGGGGGACAGTCGTTCGACGGCTATCGAAACCTTGGTGCTGTCCGATGTTACCGCCCTGAGCGACCTGTATTACATCGACAGTGCGACCCCCAACGTGGGTCGCAACCTGTTATTGCGTTATGAAAACATCGACCTCAACGCAACCGTCAACGGTGTGAGCGAGAGCTATTTCCAGGTTCGCGGGATCAAGATCGGCGCGGGCGTCGCGTTCAGCAAGGACGATGCCCGGCGACAGTCGCAAGTGGTGGTCATCGACCACAACACGCGCCAGAGACTGTTTGGTCCGCACACCGACCCGCTGGGCAAGGTGATTCTGGTCGACAACCTGCCTTGCACGGTCATCGGCGTGACCGAAGACCGCAAAAGCGTGTTCAACACCAACAAGAGCCTGAACATCTGGATGCCCTATGAAACGGCCGCCGGTCGCTTGCTGGGCCAGCGTTTCCTGGACAGCATCACGGTACGGATAAAGGACGGGCAACCGAGCAAAGTGGTGGAGGACAACGTCGTCAAGCTCCTGCAGCAGCGCCATGGCATCAAGGACTTCTTCACCTACAACCTCGACAGCGTGCTGCAGACAGTGCAGAAGACCAGCCAGTCGCTGGCGCTTCTGCTTTCGTTGATTGCGATCATCTCGCTCGTGGTGGGAGGCATTGGTGTGATGAACATCATGCTCGTCTCGGTGACCGAACGTACCCGCGAGATCGGTATCCGCATGGCCGTCGGTGCACGCCAGTCCGATATACGCCAGCAGTTCCTGGTGGAGGCGGTGATGGTGTGCCTGATGGGGGGCACGATTGGCATCGCCTTATCGTTTGGGATCGGCTACGTCTTCTCGATCTTCGTCAAGGAATGGCAGATGGTGTTCTCGATGGGATCGATCGTCGCGGCTGTCGTCTGCTCGACCCTGATAGGGATCGTGTTCGGCTTCGTGCCCGCGCGCAATGCCGCGCGGCTTGATCCGATCAATGCATTGGCGCGTGATTGACCTGGTCTACCAGGCTTGAAGCCAGTTACTCCCCCTGTGGTGAGGGGATTTATCCCCGTTGGGCTGCGAAGCAGCCCTCGCAAGGCTGAATGCATTCATCCTGTCACTTAGCGCTGACTGGTTTCAGGGCTGCTTCGCAGCCCAGCGGGAGCAAGCTCCCTCGCCACAGAGGATTGTGTCTGGCCCTATATAGTTTGTGCCTGACCCTTTATACCGCTTCGCGTGCGGCAAGCGAACGCGTCTCACCGACCTTCCCGAGCGAATGTTCGAAGCGCTCCAACACCATGCCGACCTCGGCCTCGGTGATGGTCAGGGGCGGCAGGAACCTGAGCACCGCGCCATGGCGTCCGCCGGTTTCCATCATCAACCCGTTGTCGAAGCAGTTGAGCTTGATGGCATGTGCCCGCGCTCCGTCGGCATGGCCGGCGCGCTGGTTGGTCGCCGGCTGGGTGATTTCCACGCCGATCATCAATCCGCGACCGCGGATGTCGCCGATGAATGGAAAACGTTGGGCGATGTCCACCAGGCCACTCTCCAGCTGCTTGCCCATCCGGGCGGCATGGGCAACGAGATTGTCTTTCCTGATTTGCTGCATGGTTGCCGCACCGGCGACCATCGCCACCTGGTTGCCTCGGAAAGTGCCCGCATGCATGCCTGGGCCCCAGGTGTCCAGGTGCTCGGCGTACACGATCACCGCCAGCGGGTAGCCGCCGCCGATGGCTTTTGAGAGCACCAGGATGTCGGGCACGATGCCCGCGTGCTCAATGGCGAACGTGCTGCCGGTGCGCCCCAATCCGGTCTGGACTTCGTCGACGATCAGCAAAATGTCCTGTTCGAGGGTGATTTCCCGCAACGCCCTCAACCAGTTGGCCGAGGCAGGAATGCAACCGCCTTCGCCTTGCACCACTTCGACGATTACCGCCGCCGGTTTGGCAACGCCGCCTTCGGGGTCCGACAGGACGGTGCGGATGTAGTCGATGGACAGTTGATCGGTGTGCTCGCCGTCGGTGCCGAACGGACACCGAAACCGGTAGGGGAAGGGCAGGAAGTGCGTGCCTTGGGCGATCATGCCGTCACCGGTCTTGGGCGACAGTTTGCCCATCGCCGACAGTGCTCCGGCCGTCATGCCGTGATAGCCGCCGTGGAAGGCCATCAACGGCGAGCGCTTGGTGTAGTGACGCGCCAGTTTGATGGCCGCCTCGACGGCATCCGAGCCGCTGGGCCCGCAGAAAAGAATCTTGCTGGTGTCGCGCATTTTCGCCGGCAGCATCGAGAACAGTTCCTGCACGAACGCATGTTTGGCCGGTGTGGCCAGGTCCAGTGCCTGCTGTAGATGATCGCTGCCGAGAAACTGCATCACGGCGTCGCGGACTTCGGGCGGGTTGTGCCCAAGGGCCAGGGTTCCGGCGTTCGACAGGCAGTCGAGAAACTCCTGGCCGCTGGCGTCCTTGATCCGCATGCCCTTGCCGCTGACGAACAGTCGCTGGAAAGTCTGCGCATAGGTTCGTGCGTTCGACTCGACGTTTTCGAGGTAAGTGAGTGCTTCCATATTCGATCATCCATAGGCTATGGAACGTGAACCGAGCGCGGGGTTTATTCATGCCCGATAGCAGGTGCAGCCGTTACTTGGCAGGTCCAGGTCATTTCAACAGGCCCCCGTATTTATCGCGAATTTTCTTGCCGGCAACTGTCCCCGTTTTCCACGCCAGACATCAAATCCGGCCCGAGGTTAAATGGCTGCCACACGAGCTTCATCAAGCCCATCGCTAATGACTGCCACCTCCCTGACGGGTGCTTTGTTGTTTTTCACCTTAGTCATCCTCTCTAGAGAACCCTATGCATGTCTTCAAGCCCCCAGGGATATTGCTGGTGACACTGTGTGCGGTGGCCTTGAATGGTTGCGTATTGGGCCCGGACTATCGGGTGCCTGACGTTCCGATCGCCGCCAAATGGCAAGCACCGTTGCCTCACGGCGCATCCGTAGTGGCTTTGGCCGATTGGTGGCAGCAGTTCGACGACCCGGCGTTGGCTGAGCTGTTGCGTCTTTCCGAAACCGATAGCCCGTCCATGGATGAGGCCTGGGCCAATATCTCGCTGGCCCGGGCAACCGCCGCCAGTGATGCCGCGGATGCCTTGCCCAAGATCGACGGCACATTGTCCGGCGGCCGGGGGGGACAACAGACCGGTGCTCAACGCCTGGGTGGATCAGGTTCTTCGGCCACGATGGATGCGGCATGGGAGCTCGATATGTTCGGCAAGTTGCGTCGCAACAATGAAGCGGCGAAGTCCCGTGTCGAGGCGCGGGTAGATGACTGGCATGATGCGCGGGTTACGCTGGCGGCCCAGGTCGGCGACTACTATGTGCAATACCGGGGCTGCCAGAAGCTGGTACTGGCCTACACGGATCAGGCCCAGTCACAACAAGACACCGCCCGCATCACTCGTGAGTCGTTCGGGGCGGGCTTCACTTCCTCCGCCGACGCCGCCCTGGCCGATGCCAGCGCCGCCAGTAGTGCCGCGGCCCTGGTCCAGCAGCAGAGCGAGTGCCAGGTGCTGCTCAAAAGCCTGGTGGCGCTGACGGGCAGTGATGAAGGGCGGCTGCTGGAGGTGCTCGGGCAGACACCGGCGCAACTGCCCCAGCCGGCCGAGCTCCAGGTGCGGCAGATTCCAGCCGACCTGTTGCGTCAGCGCCCGGACGTCGCCTCCAGCGAACGAGAACTGGCAGCGGCCAATGCCGAGATCGGCGTGGCTCAGGCTGAACGGCTGCCGAGCCTGAGCCTTTCCGGCACATTTTCCGTGGGCACCATGGTCGGCCAGCGTAACCGCTCCTGGTCGTTGGGCCCGGTGCTGTCGATTCCGCTGTTCGATGGCGGTAAGCGCCGCGCAGCGGCGGACGGTGCCGAGGCCTCTTATGACGCGGCCCTGGCGGTCTATCGCCAGACGCTGCGCACCAGCGTGATGGAAGTGGAACAAGCCCTGGTGCGTCTCGATGCGGCCCGTCGTCGGGAGTCGGATGTGGCGCGTTCCACCGCCGGTTTTCGTGAGTCTTTCGAGGCCATCGACCGCAATTGGCAAGCCGGCAACGTCAGCCTGCTGGACCGTGAAACCGCACGTCGCCAGGCGCTGACGGCCGAAATCGAATTGATCACCTTGCAGCAGGATCAAGTGCGCTACTGGATCGCCTTGTACAAAGCATTGGGCGGCGGGTGGCAAGCCAATCAACCCTTGGTGCGGAACCGGGCAACGAGCGGAGAGGGCGTGTGAGGTCGCGGTCAGGTAAGTTCGCGCTGGCGCTCGTCGTGATCGCCGTGGTGGTGGCGTTGATCTATTTTCGCCGTGGCAGCGAACCGGCCGCGCCCGCGCCCAATGTCAGCAGCTTGAGCGTGGAGGTGGTCCAGGCCCGGCGCCAGGTCTGGCCGCAGCTGTTATTCGCCAATGGCGCGCTTGCGCCCTGGCAGGAAGCGGTCATCAATGCCGAGACCAGTAGCCTGCGCATTGCCAGCATCGAGGCCGATGTGGGCAGCCGGGTGAAGAAAGGTCAATTGCTGGCCACGCTGGCCTCCGAAACGGTCGTCGCTGAAGAAAACAAGCAGAAGGCACTCGTCGCCCAGGCCGAGGCCAATCTGGAGCAGGCCCGATCCAACGACCGTCGCGCCAAAGTCGTCGGACAGGGCGGGGCGTTGTCGGAACAGCAGCGCGAAGATTATCGAATCAAAGTAGCGCTCGCCGAAGCTGACCTCGCCAGCGCCCGCGCCGAATTGCAGAGCACTCGGATCCGGCTCAAGCAGACGCGCATCGTGGCGGTGGACGACGGCATCATTTCGGCGCGCACGGCGTTGCTCGGCAAGGTGCTCTCCGCCGGCGACGAGCTGTTTCGCCTGGTGCGCGACAGCCGCATCGAATGGCAGGCCGAGCTGGATGCCCGCCAGTTGGCCCAAGTTCAGGCCGGCCAGGTCGCCCGTATGACATTACCCGACGGTCGGAGCCTGGAAGGGCGGGTGCGGCTGGTGTCCCCGACATTGAATACCAAGACCAGCCGGGCGCTGGTCTACATCTCCCTGCCAACCGACAGCGCCGCCCAGGCCGGCATGTATGCCAGTGGCCAGATTGAACTGGCGCCCCGTGAGGCGCTCACGGTGCCGGACACTGCGGTCATCCTGCGGGATGGGCGTTCCTATGTGTTCACGCTCAATGACGACATGCACGTCGTCCAGCGGCCGGTCGTGGTCGGCAGGCGCCTGCACCAGGCCGTGGAAATCCTCAGCGGCCTCGACGAGCCGGCCCGGATCGTGCGCGCCGGCGGCGCATTTCTCAATGACGGCGCGAGCGTGACCCTCGTCCAAGCCCAGGTCGCCCAGCCATGAATATTTCAGCCCTGTCGATCCGCTATCCGGTTCCGGCCGTCATGCTGTTCATTCTGCTGACGCTCTTCGGCCTGTCGGGTTTTGGCAAGCTCGCCATCCAGGATTTTCCGGACATGGACCTGCCGGTGGTGGTGATCAGCGCCTCATTGGAGGGCGCGGCCCCCGAGCAGTTGGAAACGGAAGTGGCACGCAAGATCGAGGACAAACTGACCTCCCTGCGCTTGCTCAAACACGTGACGACGACCATCACCGACGGCGCGGTCAACATCAGCGTCAGCTTTGACATCGACAAGGATGGCAACGAGGCACTGAACGAAGTGCGTAATGCGGTGGACAGCGCCATGCCGCAACTGCCGGCGAGCCTGGATACACCGTCGGTTTCACGGATGACCACCAGCGCCTCAGCGTTGCTCACCTATGTCATCGACTCCGACAATCTGGATGAAGAAGCCTTGTCCTGGTTCGTCGACAATGAATTGAGCAAACAGCTGCTGGCGGTGCCCGGCGTCGCGATGATCGAGCGCGTGGGCGGTGTCGACCGGGAAGTCCAGGTCAATCTCGACCCGGCCCTGATGGCGGGACTGGGGATTCGGGTGACGGACGTGGCCAGCCAGTTGCGGGCCATGCAAAAGGACAACTCAGGTGGCCAGGGCAACCTGGGCAGTGGTCAGCAGGCCATGCGGACCTTGGGGGCCATCGACGATCCGGCGGCGCTCGGTGCCATCGATATTCCCAGTGGCGACGGTCGTCTGCTGGCGTTGAGTCAGTTGGCCGATATTCGCGACACTCACGCCGAACGCAGCACCCGGGCGTTTCGTGATGGCAAGCCGGTGATCGGCTTCCAGGTCACCCGTTCCCTGGGCTTCTCCGATGTCGGCGTGGCCAACGACGTGCGCAAGGCCATGACCACGTTTGTGGAGCAGCATCCCAACGTGCAGATTGTGGAGGCCAGTGACACGGTCAAGGCCGTCCTCGCCAATTATCACGACTCGATGAACCTGTTGTACGAAGGCATGCTGCTGGCGGTATTGGTGGTCTGGTGGTTCTTGCGGGACTGGCGCGCCACGCTCATCGTCGCCACGGCACTGCCGTTGTCGATCATCCCCACCTTTGGTGTGATGTACCTGGCCGGGTTTACGCTCAACTCCGTTTCCCTGCTGGCCCTGGCATTGGTCATCGGCGTGCTGGTGGACGATGCCATCGTTGAGATCGAGAACATCGCACGGCATTTACGCATGGGCAAGTCGCCGCTTCAGGCCGCCACTGAGGCTGCGGATGAAATCGGCCTGGCGGTGCTTGCCACGACCGTCACCCTGGTTGCGGTGTTCCTGCCCACGGCATTCATGGGGGGGATCGCCGGGAAACTGTTCCGCCAGTTCGGCGTGACGGCTTCGGTTGCGCTGTTGTTTTCACTGTTGGTAGCACGGGTGCTGACACCCATGATGGCGGCCTATTTCCTCAAGGCAAAACATGAAGCCGCTCACGATGGTCCGTTGATGACCCGTTACCTGGGCTGGATTCACACCAGCCTGACCCGGCGCAAGACGACGATGTTCCTGGCCAGCCTGTGCTTTGTTGGCGCCTTGGCACTGGTTCCGTTGCTGCCTACCAGCTTCCTGCCCGCGCAGGACACCGGCCGCAGTAAAGTAACGTTGGAGCTGCCACCTGGCTCGACGTTGGAGCAAACCACCGCGATAGCCCTGCAAGCCAGCGAAAAGCTGCGCGAAATGCCAGACGTCAAACACGCTTTTGTCTCGGTGGGGACAGCCAGCAGTTCGGGCTCTGGGCCTGCCGGTATCACCGGCGCCAGTGATGCGGTGCTGACGGTGGAACTGGTCGCTCGGGACGCGCGTGATCGCAAGCAAGTGGAGGTGGAAGCGCAAATGCGCCAAGTGCTGCGTTCACTGCCGGGGGTGCGTATCAATGTCGGCGGTGATGGTAGCGGAGAGAAGCTCAATATCGTCCTCGCCAGTGACGACGGTGATCTGCTGGAGCGCACGGCAAACACCCTTGAACCGCAGTTGCGTGAACTGCGCGGGATCGGAAATGTGTCGTCGAGCAGCGCCCTGCAGCGCCCGGAAATCCAGATGCGACCGGATTTCGCCCGCGCAGCGGAACTGGGCATTACCAGCCAGGAAATCGCCGATACCTTGCGCATGGCGACCTACGGCGAATACTCTTCGCAACTGGGCAAAGTCAATCTGTCCCAACGCCAAGTGGATGTGCGGGTGCGGATGGATTCGCTGCTACGCGATGACCTGCAGGCAATCAACCAGTTGCGCGTGACCGGTCGAGACGGCCAGGTCGCCTTGGCCTCGTTGGGGGACATCAGCATGGGCAGTGGGCCGGCGCAAATCAGTCGGATGGACCGCCTGCGTAATATCACCCTGTCCATCGAACTCAACGGCCGCAACCTGGGCGAGGTCATGGCCGAGGCCAGCCAACTGCCGGGGATGCGCAATCTCCCAGCCGAAGTGAAGCAGGTGGAGCTGGGCGAATTGCAGCTGATGACCGAGCTGTTCGGAAGTTTCAGTCTGGCCATGGCCATCGGTGTGTTCTGTATCTATTCGGTCCTGGTGTTGTTGTTTCATGACTTCTTGCAGCCGGCGACGATTCTTTCGGCGCTCCCGCTTTCGCTGGGCGGCGCGTTGCTGGCCTTGTTGGTGTGCAACTTCAGTTTTTCCCTGCCATCCGTCATCGGTTTGCTGATGTTGATGGGGATCGTGACCAAGAACTCCATCCTGTTGGTGGAGTACGCCATCATGGCTCGCCGCGATTATGGCCTGAATCGATACGATGCGTTGGTGGATGCCTGTCACAAGCGCGCGCGCCCGATCCTGATGACCACCGTTGCCATGGGCGCCGGGATGTTGCCGACTGCGATGGGGATGGGGGAAGACCCGAGTTTCAGGCAGCCGATGGCCGTGGTGGTGATGGGTGGTTTGCTGACTTCCACGGTGTTGAGTCTATTGGTCGTGCCGGTGATTTTCACTTATGTGGACGATGTGCTGGAGTGGTTGAAACGTCGCACTCGCACGTCAGGGGAAAAAGGCGTGGCAGGGGAAGGAAGTGCAGGGGGGTAAACAACAATCCCCCAACAAAGACTCGATTCAGGTAGTGATCGAGCAATCGTTGGGGGGAAATTTCATACGGCTTGTTGAATCACGCTGTTGCCGCTCCATTCGACGTGGGTGGGTGTGGCATCCATCGAGTGCATCCATCGGATAAGCGAACGGCGTCCGCCAATCCCCATTTTTATAGCGGCACGCTTCAGATAACTTTCGACCGTGTTGACTTTCAGGTTCAGTTGTTCCGCAAGTTCAGGTGCGGTGCGCCCGGCCAGCAGACCTACGCACACTTCTGTTTCGCGAGAAGACAAACTCAACCCGGACAACAGCAGTCGATCGGCAAATCTTTGGCGTAGCGCTTCCATGCCGCCGCTTTCCGAAACATCCAATGGCAGGCAAGGATCCTGCCGAACGGATTCCGACGGAACCAGGGCGGCAACATGTTCCTCGACCATGGGCAGTAAAAGACAGGAAAAGTCTTTCAGCAGCGCATGTTCCTGCGCGGAAAATCCTTTGGAAAACGGTGACCGATATACGGACAGTACATAACGACGACCATTTTTCCGGGTGGTCAGATGTAACTGGGTGGTTGTGTTGTAGGAAGGCGTTTTATCCGGACGCTCGCACTTGAGCAGACATCGGGAGAAATTGGCTACTTTTTGTGGAGCAGCATCTTCAAAAAAAATGTCGTCGGCCAGGAAAAAAGGCTTTGCTGTATGAGAGTCCATGATCGCGTCGATGCATGTATTGTCCATGCCAACGCAGCCTATACTGGAGGTGCTCGGTTCAGACATATTACTTGTGCCTATCCGTTGCTCAGTAATATGCGTTGCGTCTACGGGTATTTCCGTGAGTATCAGGTCGTGCAGCATGCGAGGAAAATTGCGGCTGCCTGTACTGGCAATGACTTTGCCAACGTGCGGGAATAATCGTTGTAGGTTCATCCTTTCTCCAAACTCATACCAATTATTTGATTTATAGCTGCAGTTCAGTGTGCATGGAGCTCTTTGCTGAAATGTTTCGATTACGGAATGTCTGGCCGATATCCAAGGGTTTATGGTGCGCGTCTGACGAACGGCATGTCTCGGGGGATGGGTTATAGAGGCGAGTTGTTTTTATAGCATTCTTGCTGAGGACCTCCTCATAAGTTGTGAATGTGCAAGGCAGTGTGCCGTAGATGATTTTTTCGCCCTTCGAACCTAGTGCAATATTGCGTCTTTCAACTGTCCATCCGGAACGTTTCAGGATTTTCTCCATCATGGTGTCAACAACAATTTCATAGGTGTGTATATTTTGCTGTTGAGCAAACTTAATCATTGACAGGAAAAGTGCCGCTGTGCGAATGTCTACATTAGCTTGAGTGAGTTCTCCTGTGGCGAAACTGTCAGTCGAAAGTGCAAAGCGCGTGGCCTCCCAGCAATGCTGTAGACACGGTCTGGGTTTGTCGGTTGGCAGGATAAAGCTCAAGGAACCGCTCATAAGTGTCGGTTTGTTGGAGGGGCGTAGTCGAACGCAACCGGTCACTCGATCATGGGTATGGGCATAGATATAAATCGCGTCGGGGTCGTCGTATTCATCCCACTCGTAATCGCTGCCTTGATAACTTTCAATGTCCCATTTTTTTCTGTCGATGAAAGCTAGTTTGCGAATGGATAAAATTTGTTCGAGGGTTTTGAGTGGGATTTTCGAGTAGCTTGCGACGCTGGTAGATACGCCGGAAAATTGATAGGTGCAGGGGGAATAGTTCATGAACGCGATTTCTTGGCTGCGGATGAAGCTACTGTTAACTTTGCACTAGCGCATTTCAACTGTACTAAAGTACAGTCTTTGGTTTATAGAGCGGATAGTCTAATTAGTAGGTTGATTTCTACGCTGCCTTATACTCACAAGGAAGGGTCGTTAGTTGGAGGTTCGTATCACAATGAATCCAAAAAAGTATAGGCGCGCAGTAGTGGCTAATTGGGGCTATTTCAGCGTGGCAACGCTGCGATGACTAGATTGCGTAGGCATCATTTTTTTGACGTCTTGAGAGAGAAGCTCTAACTAGTTGAAATCGCACGGTTCGAAAAATTGACGCGTTCAGACTTGGATATGGATACATGTAATACAAGAGTCATGCAGTTGTGAGAGCGTTGGCTTCATGTGCGCGCTTGTTTCTTGCCTGCGGAGGCAGCGATGTCAATTTGCAAGTTTGAAGGGGTAAGTGGCACATTGATGTTGGTCTAGTGTGTTTACTCTATTAGGTGGGTTGTCTGACTTCATATGACTTGAGCGGGATATCATATGAGGAGAATGGATTGATCTGACCCTGAAGAACGAGCCGGCCTGGCTCCTGATATGGATAATGTTATGAACTATATTGCGCTTTCTTTGATGACTGTATTGTTGGTTCCTGGCCCGACAAACTCATTGTTACTGCAAACGGGTATAAGCAGAGGGTTCAATGCTCGCTCAATGAGGTTCGTAGGTGCGGAGTGGCTGGCCTATATTATTCAGATGACGATGTGGGGGGTGTTCATTGATCTGCTGATTACCGACCACTCTTGGGTGGTGATTCTAACCAAAATATTTGCTGTGTGCTTTTTGTTTTATATTTCCTTGAAACTGTGGTTCTCGGTAAAAGACAGCGCATCAGGCAGCACCACAGGCATTACGGTATCTGATTTGTTCCTGGCAACGCTGACAAACCCAAAAGGGCTGTTCTTTGTTTCGTTCGTTGCGCCGGCAGGCACATTTTTGTCACTGAATAGTTACTTGTCATTCATATTGCTATTTTCTGTGATTATTTTTCCGGTAGGGCTTGTCTGGATTGCGTTAGGTGCCTTTTGTGGTCGGAAACTGCACTCGATTGTATCGGGGCGACTTTTAAGCCGCGCCATATCTCTGGTGATCGGATTGTTCGCATGTGGCATGCTGTTCAATATCGCATCGCAGGCGGGGTTTGCTTGAGTGTGCGACGACTTTAGAGTTGCACAATGACGTTGGATTGAGCAGTTGGACCGACGCTAAGTGTGCAAGAGGGGGGGGTGAATAGCAGTAGGGTGATCTAAACGAGATTCAATTGGACTGCTTTAAACATCGCTTGCTTGACATTGATGCAGTCCAGTTTTTCGGTCATTTGCTTGGCATGAAACTTTACCGTTCGTTCGGTGATATTCATGATCAAGCCTATTTCCTTATAGTTTTTCCCGAGCGAGAGCCAGTGTAAGAACTCAATTTCCCTGGGTGATAGTTTGAGATTGCTCTCAATACTGACTTCCGCGGGGCGGTGCTGGTTGGCGATGATGCTGAGGGTTTGTATGATGACTAGATTCTCCCGGACAATAATGGGGAAGTCTGGATCATTTTCTTCGGAGGATAAATGAACGGAGCCGAATGATCTGCCAGGTTCATGAATCGGCACGGTGTACCCTTGCTGGATGCCATAGGAAGCGGATTGGTCAAATAGGTCAGGATTGCTGTCTATTTCTTGCGGGATTTCATCCCAGAAGAACGGAGTGGCAGTGATGGCTGTATTGGCCATGACCGGGTCTGATTTGTAGAGTGAATTTTTCCGATAGGTGTCAATCCATTCCGTGGGGTAATTACTGTGGATGGAGATTTTCGAGTTATTGAAGGGTGTAGGTTCGAGATGAACATAAGCAAATTTCTTGATTCCCAGTTTCAAGAATATCCACCCCAGTATTTCGGTGTACTCGACTTCATCGGCCTCTGGAAGGTTGTTTTCCACCTCTTGAATTAAATTTAAAAGATGGCTTGAGATGGGTTTGAGCATAATGGGCACGCTCGAATAAATTGATGTAAAACCATGGCGTAGCCAGACGCTTTATTTTATGACGCGCCAAGCGGAATTCGAGTTTTTCTAGTGTGGGTGCCAACAACCACAAGCGGGTCTTATGGCTACAGCAGGCGCTGCGAAGGGGCGCGGCCTATTGAGTGCTTCCCAGTTCGTCGGAGATCGCTTCAAAGAGCGATGAGGGGGCCTGGTCTCGCCGTGAAACTCTATTTCTCTAAACGGTGTTGATATCATTGCGCCTCCTGGCAGATAGCCCCACACTTTTACCCTGTGAGGCTGTAGTTAATAACGGCTACTGAAACGATTAACTGGGAGGTAGTATAGACAACTTTTCCACGACGGCGAAAAAGATTAAAAAAAACTTTAATTTTCAAGCTGTAAGGCTCTTTTGAGGAACGCTGCCGTTCGACTCCCTCGGCATTCTGCCACCGTCTCTGGATTCCCGCAGACCACCACGCTTCCGCCCTCGGTTCCAGCCCCCGGGCCTATATCGATGACCCAATCACTTTGGGCTACGACCCGCATGTCATGCTCTACTACAACCACCGTATGGCCGTCCTCCACCAGTCGATTCAACTGCACCAGCAAGCGATCCACGTCCTGGGGGTGCAGCCCGTTGGTAGGCTCATCCAGCACATACAAAGTCGCTCCCCGGGCCTTACGTTGCAGTTCCGTCGCCAGTTTGATCCGCTGAGCCTCGCCACCGGACAGTTCCGTGGCTGGTTGGCCCAGGCGCAGATAGCCTAATCCGATATCCTGCAGTACTTGCAGTGAGCGCCTCGCCGCCGCTTGCTCGGAAAATACCTCGAGTGCCTGGTTCACGGTCAGTTGCAGCACCTGGGAAATGTTCAATCCCTGCCAGTTCACTTCCAGGGTTTGCGGGTTGTAGCGTGCCCCGTGGCAGGTAGGGCAGGGCGCGTATACGCTGGGCATGAACAACAACTCGACGCTGACGAATCCCTCACCCTCACAGGTCTCGCAACGGCCCTTGGCGACGTTGAAGGAAAACCGTCCGGCATCAAATCCCAATTCTCGAGCCTGCTCCGTCGCGGCGAACAGTTTCCGCACGTGATCGAACAGCCCGGTGTAGGTGGCGAGGTTGGAGCGCGGGGTGCGGCCGATGGGTTTCTGGTCCACCTGGACCAGCCGCTTGATTGCGTCGAGCCCGGCAGTGACGTGGCCGTCACTGGTTTGCACGGGTTCGTCTTCCAGGCTTTGTTCATCGGGTTCGGCGTCAGGACTGGCCTGGCCCAGGTGAGCGCCCACCAGATCCAGCAGGGCTTGGCTGACGAGGCTGGATTTGCCCGAGCCGGAGATGCCGGTCACTGCCGTGAAGCAGCCCAAAGGAAAGGCTGCGCTCAGGTTGTCGAGGTTGTTGCGGGTGATGCCTTCCAGGCGCAGCCAGTCCCTGGGTTCTCGGGGGCTGCGTGCAGCGGCGCGATCTTCGGCAAAGAGGTAGGCGCGGGTCCGTGACTCGGGCACCTGCTCAAGGCCTGCGGGTGGGCCGCTGTAGAGAACTTTCCCGCCTTGCTCACCGGCGTCCGGGCCGACGTCGATGAGCCAGTCGGCGCGGCGCATGGTGTCCAGGTCGTGCTCGACCACAAACACTGAATTGCCCGCGGCCTTGAGGCGTTGCAGGGCGTCGAACAGGGCTTCGCTGTCGGCCGGGTGCAGGCCGGCGGAGGGTTCGTCCAGCACGTAGATGACCCCGAACAGTTGGGAGTTGAGCTGGGTCGCCAGGCGCAGGCGTTGCAGCTCGCCGGAGGAAAGCGTGGGGGTGCTGCGCTCCAGGGCCAGGTAGCCAAGGCCAAGGTCGATGAGGGTGACAATCCGCTCCAGCAGTTCAGCGGCGATACGCTGGGCAGCGAGGCGCTTTTCCAGGGAGAGATTGGGGGTTTGGCGAGCGTCCGGCCCACCTGCGTGAGGGTTGTCGCCCCGGGCGGCGCGCTGCTCACGAGCCTCTCGGGTTTGCCGATGGGTGAGGACTTCCCCTGCTTCTTCGGCCTGCTCCAGATAAACCGGCGCCACGACTTCCTTGAGCACCTGGGCAAGTTCCAGCAAAGGCAGGTGGGACAGTTCGGCGATATCCAGATCGGCAAAGGTCACCGTCAGCGCCTGGCGTTTGAGGCGCTTGCCTTCGCACTGGGGGCAGGGGCTGGCGCGCATGTATTGCGCCACGCGTTTGCGCATCTGGGCACTTTGGGAGTGCATGAAGGTGTGCAGCAAGTAACGTCGAGCCCCGCTGAACGTGCCCTGGTAACTGGGTTCGAGCTTGCGTTTGAGGGCTGCCCGAGTCTGGGCCGGGGTGAGCCCGGCGTACACGGGAACGGTGGGTGTTTCTTCGGTAAAGAGAATCCAGTCGCGCTGCTTTTTCGGCAGGTCGCGCCAGGGAATGTCAACGTCATAGCCGAGGGTCACCAGGATGTCCCGCAGATTCTGGCCTTGCCAGGCCATGGGCCAGGCTGCCACTGCGCGTTCGCGGATGGTCAGCGACGGATCGGGCACCATGGATGCTTCGGTCACTTCATAGACGCGTCCCAGGCCGTGGCATTCCTGGCAGGCACCTTGCGGCGTGTTGGGCGAGAAATCCTCAGCGTAGAGCATCGGTTGGTCGGCCGGATAACTGCCAGCGCGGGAGTAGAGCATGCGGATCAGGCTCGACAAGGTGGTGACACTGCCCACTGAAGATCGTGCGCTGGGTGTGCCGCGCTGTTGCTGCAACGCCACCGCCGGCGGCAGGCCCTCAATGCTGTCTACATCTGGCACGCCCACTTGGTCGATCAGGCGCCGTGCATAGGGCGCGACGGATTCGAAATAGCGGCGCTGGGCCTCGGCGTAGAGCGTGGAGAAAGCCAGCGACGACTTGCCGGAGCCCGACACCCCGGTGAACACCACCAAGGCATTGCGGGGGATGTCGACGTCAACGTTCTTGAGGTTGTGTTCACGGGCGCCACGCACCTGGACGAAGCCGGTGTTTTCAGGCAATGGCGTAGTGGCGGCGGGACCGGAGCGTGGGGGCATGGAGCGTTCCTTGTTTGCGTCTGCTCAACGCGTTGAGGCTTTTTGGCGAAACGGCGTCACTGTGAGAATGGAACCTGAGTCACAGCACTGACAATTATGCGACCGGGTTCATTCATTCTCGTGCGATAAAAATTTACTCCAGATGAAAGAGATGAGAAGAGCGTTCCAATTTCCATTGATACGGATCCAATGACTTGGGAATCTATTCCTACGGTTTGCGCTGAGCATCAAGCCGTGAACATGGCGCCCGAGTGAGCACCTGTGGCGAGGGAGCTTGCTCCCGCTGGGCTGCGTAGCAGCCCCAAAACCTGTCACCTTGGTGTGTCAGGTTGATTCAATCCGCTTCATTGGGGGCGCTGCGCACCCCAGCGGGGCAAGCTCCCTCGCCACAGGTTTTGGCTGAGTCGGGGGGACATTTCCTCAAGTTGATTTCAATCAAGGGCCGCTCAGGGGAGCAGGCCCTACCATGATCGCCAAGATCCTGTCCTTAAGCCCTGGCGTCCATGACCCCTCCCTTTGTGATGCTGCACCCGTCCCGCTGCTGGCTCCGCGGACTGTTCGTTCTCCTGCTTTTACTCGCGGGCTTCGCCGAGGCCAAGGACTACGGGGACCTCCAGCAACAGCGGATTCACCATGTCCTGAGTCAGACCGACTCGATCTCCGAGCCCGAAGGGTCCTTCAAGGTGCGCAAGTTGTTCGCGGCGGGCAAAGTCCTGGGTTATGTGTTTCAAAGCCTGGACGTGGTGGACATTCCCGCTTACTCAGGCAAGCCGATCAACCTCCAGGTGATCCTCGATCCGGCCGGTGTGATCCTCGACGCCTACGTACTGGAACATCACGAGCCGATTTTGCTGGTCGGCATTCCGGAACAAAAACTTCACGATTTCAGCGCCCGCTACAGCGGGATTAGCGTCAATCAGCGCGTGGTGGTCGGGCACTCCAGTGACACGAATGCGGTGACGGTGGATGCGATCGCCGGTGCCACCGTGACGGCAATGGTGGTCAATGAAGTCATCATGCGTGCTGCTCACGACGTTGCGGTGTCCCTGGGCCTGGTCAAGGGCGATGCGGGGTTGGCCGTGGCGCCGGCCCGCGTGCGTGAGGACATCTACGAACCCGCCGACTGGAAGGCCCTGACCGGCAATGGTGCGGTGCGCCGCCTGCACCTCACCCGCGGCCAGGTAGACGCTTCCTTCAAAGGGACCGATGCCGAGCAGGTCGAAGTCGCCAGTGCCGCGCAAATAGATGACACCTTCATCGATCTGTACGTCACCCACCTGAACCCGCCCACCATTGGCCGCAACCTGCTCGGTGACAGCCAATACCGCAGGCTGATGAGTGAACTCAAGCCGGGCGAACAGGCTATTGCGGTAATGGGCAGCGGGCGCTATTCCTTCAAGGGATCGGGGTATGTCCGCGGCGGCATTTTCGATCGTGTGCTGTTGCGTCAGTTCGGCGATGCCATCAGCTTCCGCGACATGGACTTCCAGCGCCTGGATGACGTGGCGGCCGAGGACATGCCGTCGTTCGACGAAATGGCGATCTTCATCGTCCGCGCCTCACACCATTTCGACCCCGGGTCGCCCTGGAGCCTGGAGTTGCTGGTGCGCCGCCAGACCGGGCCGGTCAGCGGAATCTTCAGCAGCTTCGAGTTGGCCTACCAACTTCCCGAACCGTACCTGGAGCGACCATTGCCGACGGCCGAGCAACTGGCCGCGGCCGAAGAAGCCAGCCGGCCGCTGTGGCTGACGCTCTGGTATCAGAAAAGTGTCGAGATCACGGTGCTGGGCGTGGCCCTTCTGGTGCTCACGGGCATCCTGTTCCTCCAGGATGCGTTGGCCCGTAGACCGAAACTGCTGCACTGGGTACGGCGGGGGTACCTGGTGTTCACCGTGGTGTTTCTCGGTGGCTATGGGCTGGCGCAGCTGTCGGTGGTCAACGTGCTGACTTTCGTCCACGCACTATTCCAAGGATTCCGCTGGGAGCTGTTCCTCACCGATCCACTGATCTTCATCCTCTGGGTGTTCACCGCCGCCAGCATTCTACTTTGGGGGCGCGGGGTGTTCTGCGGCTGGTTGTGTCCGTTCGGCGCGCTGCAGGAACTGATCAACGAACTGGCTCGCAAGTTCAAGCTGCCGCAATACGAACTGCCGTTCGCCGTCCATGAGCGGCTGTGGGCGATCAAATACATCATTTTGCTGGTGCTGTTTGGTGTCTCGCTGGAGTCGATGGCCACCGCCGAACGACTGGCCGAAGTGGAGCCTTTCAAGACCGCCATCACCCTCAGGTTCGACCGTCAGTGGTGGTTCGTCGCGTACGCGGTGGGCCTGCTGGTGATCAATCTGTTCACCCGCAAAGTCTATTGCCGCTACATCTGCCCACTGGGCGCGGCCTTGGCGATGCCGACCCGGTTACGCCTGTTCGACTGGCTCAAGCGCCGCAAGGAATGTGGCAACCCCTGCCAGCTGTGCGCCAAGGAATGCGAGATCCAGGCGATTCATCCCGATGGCCGGATCAATGCCAACGAATGCCATTACTGCCTCGACTGCCAGATGACCTGGCACAACGAAAACAAATGCCCGCCGCTGATCAACAAGCGCAAGAAACGCGGCAAGGCGACCGTGACTGATCCGCAATTGATTCCCGTGGTGCAGGTCAGTCCGACGCCATGACGGGCGCCAATGGCCTGTTTCCCTTGACCCTTTCCTTCTTCGTGGAGCACACAGCATGAGCGATAAAAAAACCGAACACACTGGGGCGGCGGAAGAGCCCCGGGGCGTCAGCCGGCGCAGTTTCCTCGGCACGGGGGCGGTAACCGGGGCGGTACTGGCCGGCGCTACGGCGCTGGGGGCCGGGACGTTCACCCGTGAGTCCTGGGCGGCGGCGGCCAAGGAGGCCAAGTCCAAGGTCCACGTCGGGCCCGGCGAGCTGGACGAGTACTACGGTTTCTGGAGCGGCGGCCATCAGGGCGAGGTGCGGGTGCTGGGCGTGCCGTCGATGCGCGAGCTGATGCGCATCCCGGTGTTCAACGTGGACTCGGCAACCGGTTGGGGGCTGACCAACGAGAGCAAGCGCATCCTCGGTGACAGCGCCAAATACCAGAACGGCGACTGCCACCACCCGCACATCTCCATGACCAACGGCAAATACGACGGCAAGTACCTGTTCATCAACGACAAGGCCAACTCCCGGGTCGCGCGCATTCGCCTGGACATCATGAAGTGCGACAAAATCCTCACCGTGCCCAACGTGCAAGCCATCCATGGCCTACGCCTGCAAAAGGTGCCACACACCAAGTACGTGTTCGCCAACGCCGAGTTCGTGATCCCGCACCCTAACGACGGCCACACCTTCGACCTGCAAGACAAAAACAGCTTCACGATGTTCAACGCCATCGACGCCGAGAAAATGGAAATGGCCTTCCAGGTGATCGTTGACGGCAACCTGGACAACACCGACGCCGACTACACCGGCAAATATGCCGCGAGCACTTGCTACAACTCCGAGAAGGCCTATGACCTGGGCGGCATGATGCGCAACGAGCGCGACTGGGTGGTGGTCTACAACATCCCGCGCATCGAAGCGGCGATCAAGGCCGGTAAATTCATCACCCTGGACGGCTCCAAGGTGCCGGTGGTGGATGGTCGCAAAACCGATGGCAAGGATTCCGAATTCACCCGCTACATCCCGGTGCCGAAGAACCCCCACGGGCTCAATACCTCGTCCGACGGCAAATATTTCATCGCCAACGGCAAGCTGTCGCCTACCGTCTCGATGATCGCCATCGACCGCCTGGATGACCTGTTCGCCGACCGCTTCAAAGACCCGCGCGAAGTGATCGTCGCTGAACCCGAGCTGGGCCTGGGGCCGCTGCACACCACCTTCGACGGGCGCGGTAATGCCTACACCACCTTGTTCATCGACAGCCAGGTGGTGAAGTGGAACATGGAAGAGGCGATTCGCGCCTACAAGGGCGAGAAGGTCAACTACATCAAGCAGAAACTCGATGTGCAGTACCAGCCCGGGCACAACCACGCGTCCCTGACCGAGACCAGCGAGGCGGACGGCAAATGGTTGGTGGTGCTGTGCAAGTTCTCCAAGGACCGCTTCCTGCCCACGGGTCCGCTGCACCCTGAGAACGACCAACTGATCGACATCTCCGGCGAAGAAATGAAGCTGGTACACGACGGCCCGGCATTCGCCGAACCCCACGACTGCATCCTCGCCCGGCGCGATCAGATCAAGACCCAGAAAATCTGGAGCCGCAACGATCCGTTCTTCGCCGGCACCGTGGAGTTGGCCAAGAAAGACGGCATCAACCTGGAAACCGACAACAAGGTCATCCGCGACGGCAACAAGGTCCGGGTGTACATGACGTCGATGGCGCCGGCCTATGGGCTGACGGAGTTCACCGTCAAACAGGGTAACGAGGTGACGGTGACGATCACCAACATCGACCAGATCGAGGACGTCAGCCATGGCTTTGTCATGACCAACCACGGCGCGAGCATGGAGATCAGCCCACAACAGACCTCATCCATCACTTTCACTGCCGATAAGGCTGGCTTGCATTGGTACTACTGCAGCTGGTTCTGCCATGCCCTGCACATGGAAATGGTCGGGCGCATGCTGGTTGAAAAAGCCTGAGTCGGCTCATCGAGGAGGCCGGCGCAATGACCGGGAACACGCAGCAATCGATGGGCCACGTGTGCCAACCGGTCATTGCGCTGGTGCTGTGTTTGCTGACGGCTGGCGCGTTCGCCGCGCCGCAGCCGATCACCAATCTGCCTTTGCAGGCCGAGGGCGAGCAGCAATGGCGCCTGCCTGCGGGGCAATACCCGGGCTCGTTCAGCATTGATCAGCCGATGACCCTCACCTGTGCGCCAGGCGCGGTATTGCGAGGGCAGGGCGAGGGCAATGGATTGATCATCCGGGCCCCGAACGTCCAGGTCCAGGGTTGTACGTTCCTGGACTGGGGCCATGACCTGACGGCCATGAATGCTGCCGTCTTCATCCAGCCTGGCGCCCAAGGGGCTGTGGTTCGCGCAAACCGGATGCAGGGCCCGGGCTTCGGCATCTGGGTCGATGGCACCCGCGACGTCAGCCTGATCGACAACCGCATCCAGGGCGACCCGAGCCTGCGCTCCCAGGACCGCGGCAACGGCATCCACCTCTACGCCGTGCACGGCGCCCGGGTCATCGGCAATCAGGTGCACGAAACCCGCGATGGCATCTACATCGACACCTCCAGCGGCAACCTGCTCCAGGGCAATACCCTGGAGGACCTGCGCTACGGCGTGCATTACATGTTCGCCAACGATAACCGTCTGCTGGACAACGTCACCCGGCGCACCCGCACCGGTTACGCCTTGATGCAAAGCCGTCAGTTGACGGTGATCGGAAACCGCTCCGAACAGGATCAGAACTACGGGATCCTGATGAACTACATCACCTATTCCATCCTGCGCGACAACTTCGTCACTGACGTGCGCGACGGGTCCACCGGCGACACCATGATCACCGGCGCCGAGGGCAAGGCCCTGTTCATCTACAACTCGTTATTCAACCGCATCGAAGGCAATCATTTCGAGCGCAGCGCCGTGGGCATCCACCTGACTGCCGGCTCCGAGGACAACCGCATCGCTGGCAATGCCTTCGTTCACAACCAGCGCCAAGTCAAATACGTTGCCACCCGGCTGCAGGAATGGTCGGCGGAGGGGCGCGGCAATTACTGGAGCGACTACCTGGGCTGGGACCGCAACGGTGACGGGGTCGGGGATGTGGCCTATGAGCCCAATGACAACGTCGATCGCCTGCTGTGGCTGTACCCGCAAGTACGGTTGCTGATGAACAGCCCGGGTATCGAGCTGCTGCGTTGGGTGCAGCGGGCGTTCCCGGTGATGAAGTCCCCTGGGGTGATGGACAGCCATCCGTTGATGGAAACACCGGTCTGTCCCCCATCACGCAACAGTGCTCAGGAGGACGCGCCTTGAATGTCGTCGAGATCGAAGGCGTCAGCCAACACTACGGCGAGGTCACCGTGCTGCGGGGACTGAACCTCAACTTGGGCCAGGGCGAAGTCCTCGGCTTGTTTGGGCACAACGGTGCGGGCAAGACCACCACCATGAAGTTGATCCTCGGTTTGCTACGGGCCAGCGAAGGGCAGGTGCGAGTCTTCGGCCGCGAGCCCAGCGACCCGAGCGTGCGGCGACTGCTCGGTTACCTGCCGGAAAACGTCATGTTCTACCCGCAGTTGAGCGGGCTGGAGACCTTGCGCCACTTCGCCCGGCTCAAAGGCGCGGCGCCGGAACAGGTCGAGCGTTTGCTGGAAGAGGTGGGGCTGGCGGACGCGGCCCGGCGCCGGGTACGCACCTACTCCAAGGGCATGCGTCAACGCCTCGGCCTGGCCCAGGCCTTGCTCGGCCAGCCGCGGCTGTTGCTGCTGGACGAACCGACCGTTGGCCTGGACCCCATCGCCACCCAGGACCTCTATCAACTGCTCGATCGCCTGCGCTGGCAGGGCACCAGCATCATTCTGTGTTCCCACGTCCTGCCGGGCGTCGAAGCGCACATCAACCGCGCCGCGATCCTGACCCAGGGCCGCCTGCTGGCCTTGGGAAGCCTGGCCCGGCTGCGCGAGGATGCGGGGTTGCCGACCCTGATCCGCGCCTCGGGGCTGACCCGTTCTGCGCAACTGCTGGAACGCTGGCGCAGCGAAGGGCATGTCACCCAGGGCTGGGGCGCCGAAGGCTTGCAGGTGTCTGCACCGGATGGCAGCAAGCTCGCCTTGTTGCGCCAGTTGCTGGCGCAGGACAACCCCACGGATGTCGAGATCAAACCGCCGTCCCTGGAGGATCTGTACCGGTATTACATGGTCCGCGCCGCAGCCGAGGAGGCCGCCCAATGAATCCGATCTGGAGCATGGCCCGCAAGGAGTTCAGCGATGGCCTGCGCAACCGCTGGTTGCTGGCAATCAGTCTGTTGTTCGCGGTGCTGGCCATCGGCATCGCCTGGCTTGGCGCGGCGGCCTCCGGCCAATTGGGTTTCACTTCGGTGCCGGCGACGGTGGCGAGCCTGGCCAGTCTGGCGACGTTCCTGATGCCCTTGATCGCCTTGCTGCTGGCCTATGACGCGATTGTCGGCGAAGACGAGAGCGGCACCTTACTGCTGTTGCTGACTTATCCGTTGGGACACGGCCAATTGCTGCTGGGCAAGTTCGTCGGTCACGGCCTGATCCTGACTTTGGCGACAGTGATTGGCTTTGGTTGCGCGATGCTTGCCATCGGTCTGTTGGTGGACGATGTCGAATTGAGCCTGCTGCTCTGGGCCTTCGGCCGCTTCATGTTGTCCACCACCTTGCTCGGCTGGGGTTTTCTCGGGCTGGCCTATGTGCTGAGTGCTCTGTCGGCGGAAAAATCCACCGCCGCCGGGTTGGCGCTGGGGGTGTGGTTTTTCTTCGTGCTGGTGTTCGACCTGGTGCTGCTGGCGCTGCTGGTGCTCAGCGAGGGCCACTTCAGCCCGGATCTGTTGCCGTGGTTGCTGCTGTTCAACCCCACGGATGTGTATCGGCTAATCAACCTGTCGGGGTTCGACTCCGCTTCCAGCGGCGCTGCCGTGCTGACGTTGGGCAGCGATCTACCGGTGGCGGGGCCTCTGTTGTGGTTGTGCCTGGGGCTATGGGTGGCATTGCCGTTGTGGCTGGCCTATCGGTTGTTCAATCGCCGGTGCCCGTGACTTCTGATCTTAATAAAGGAGCATGTAACGATGAACAGGCTGTACTTCAAGGCGAGCCGTCTCTTGGTCGGGGTGTTGGTGTGCCTGGCGCTGGTGGCGTGTGACAAGGCCAGTTTGCCACCGGCCACCGAAGCGGCGTTGGCGTTTCACCCCAGTGACGAGTGCCACGTGTGCGGCATGGTCATCAACGATTTCCCCGGGCCCAAGGGGGCGGCTGTCGGTGCGGGTGAGGTCAAGAAGTTCTGCTCGCCGGCGGAAATGCTGGGCTGGTGGTTGCAGCCGGAAAACCATCGGGCCGATGTGAAGCTGTACGTTCACGACATGGGGGGTAGTCAGTGGAATGCGCCGGATGATGCTCATCTGATCGATGCCAGGACCGCCTATTTTGTGATCGGCTCCGGGCTCGAGGGCGCTATGGGCGTTGTATTGGCTTCGTTCTCCGATGCCCAGGCGGCGGAAAAGCTTGCCAGGGACAGCGGAGGGCGGGTGCTGCGGTTGGAGGACATTGATCAGAAGGTGCTGGGGCAGGCGATGGCGATGGGGCCGATGAGTCATTGAGACATTGGCGGTTACCCGTGGCTCGGGAGACTTGCATTCATCTCAAGTACCTTGTGGAGCGCAATGCTGTTCACTTAAGGAAATGCGGTGCTTCTTCTTAGGGGAAAGCGCTGTTTTTTTGAGGGGGCTTGGACTTGTGGTTTGGGTGTATATCCGTTGCTGCGGTAACGGCTGCTTAGGGTTCCGCCCTTACGGCGGGTCACTTTCGAAGAGCGCGAAAGTAACCAAAGCGCTCATGCCCCACCACTTGGGCCTCGCCTAGGCTCGGCATGCCCTCACTCCGGCATTGCTCCGTGGGCCCGCCGCGAAGGACCATCCATGGTCCAGCGCGGCTACCTCGGCATCCATGCCGAGGTGCCCACTGCGCAATGCCTGCGTTCGGCCATCGTGGTTAATGGGGCGCCCAGATCAAGATCAAGATCAAGATCAAGATCAAGATCTAAAGCAAAGCAAGAGCGGGCATCTCCAGCATCTATGTGGCTGAACCACCGCTTTCGCGAGCAGGCTCGCTCCCACATGGAGCTGCGGGTGTTCACAACATCTGCACACGACACAAAAACCTGTGGGAGCGAGCTTGCTCGCGATAGCGGTCGGCACAGCCAACATCACCGCAAACTGACCCTCCGCTATCGCGAGCAGGCTCGCTCCCACATGGAGTTGCGGGTGTGTTCACAGCATCTGCACATGACACAAAAACCTGTGGGAGCTCGCGATGAGGTCGGCACAGCCAACATCACCGCAAACTGACCCTCCGCCTTCGCGAGCAGGTTCGCTCCCACAGGAGGAATGCGTTCACCCCAAACCAGGTCGGCTATAAGGCCGCCTCGCGGCGGACGTTGATCTCGGGCGCCCCGTTAACCACGCTGGCCGAACGCAGGCATTGCGCAGTGGGCATCCCGGCATGGATGCCGGGATAGCCGCGCTGGACCATGGATGGTCCTTCGCGGCGGGCCCACGGAGCAATGCCGGAGTGAGGGCATGCCGAGCCTAGGCGAGGCACCAAGTGGTGGGGCAAGAGCGTTTTGCTTACTTTTCGCCGGGCCGCGCAGGCTTCTCAAAAGTGAGCCGCCGTCAGGGCGGAACCGCCAGTCGCCGTTACCGAAAAAACGGATATACACACGCCCTATGACCCCCAGCATCTATCGCACCCGAGCGTGCCCTACAACCACCGCGGAGTAGTGAAAAACGAAGCCATCTCCGAGCGTGCCAGCGCCGAGCCGAAGTAGGGGCCCTGAACATGGTCGCAGGCCACGCTACGCAGTTGGCTGAATTGCCGGGCGTTTTCGATGCCTTCGGCAGTGACCATGAGCCCGACGCTGCGGCTCAGTCGGATCATCGCCAGGACGCCTTCCTGATCATGCTCCAGGCCCAGTTGGGCCAAGATGTTGCGATCGAAGCGGATGCCATCGAACGGCTGGTTCAAGACTTCGCGAAGGGAAGCGATGCTGGTGCCGAACTTGTCGATGTTGATCCGTACACCGAGATCCTTCAGGGCATGAAGGGTACTGGCGACGCTCTTATGGTCGGCCAACAGGACCCCTTCAGCCACTTCCAGGGTCAATCGATGAGGATCCAGGCCGCTCGCTTCAAGGGCCGTTTGCACCTGACTAAGCAGGAAGCTGCTGCTGAACCACTTGGGCGAAACCGCGATGGACACGCTGACGGCAGTCGGCCAGGACGCCGCTTCTTCACAGACGTTAATCAGCATCCAGGTCCCCAGTTCCTCCAACTGGCCCGACGCTTCGGCGACCGGTATGAAATCGGACCCACCCAGTTCGCCTTTCTCGGGATGATGCCAAAAGGTCTGGGCTTCAAAACCATGCAATTGCTCGGCGCTCACGTTGAAACGCGGTAAATAACGCAATTCCAGTTGATCCTCATGCATCGCCTGGCGCAATTGCTGCTCGTATCGCCGACGATCGCGCGCCACATTACCCATGGCTTCCACGTACACGCGCCAGGTATTGCGGCCCGCCGCCTTGGCCGCATACAAGGCGATGTCGGCGTGGCGCAGCAGTTCATCAGCGTGTTCGTTACCCGGCTGTGACCAGGCAACGCCGATGCTCACCCCCAGGTACAGCGTGTTACCGTCCAGATGCATCGGGCGCTGCATGCAGTCGATCAGGCGCTCACAGAGTTGATCGAGGTCGCGCGCATCGCCGGGGTCGGGCATGACGATGACAAACTCATCGCCGCCCAGACGCGCCACCAGGTCGGTGCCGCGCACGTTTTGCTGAAGGATATGCGCCACTTCCCTGAGCACTTTGTCCCCCACGGCATGGCCCAGGGAATCGTTGACCGGCTTGAATCGGTCCATATCCAGGTTCAACACCGCCAGCGATGTGCCGTCAGCTCGGTCCAGGTGCTCGCGCAGGCAATCGAACAAGCGGTTTCGGTTGGCCAGCCCGGTCAGCGGGTCGTGCAGGGAAAGATGTTTGATCTGGGCCAGCGCCCGCAGCTCCTCGGTGATATCGGTAGCGGTGCCGCGAAACCCCAAGGTGCCGGCTTCGATGGCCCGTACCGAGAGTTTGCAGGTGCGTATGCGCTGGTTGCGCGCGGTGTATTCGCATAGCAACGGGGCGGATGAAGCACTGTTGGCGCCGCCGAGTAGCCATTGGGCAATCGAAATTGACCCTCCATGGGGGTGAAGCAGCCGATGGAGGGGCTTGCCCAACCACTCGATGGGGCTGAACCCGGTCACTTGTTCAAAACGGTCGGACAGGTAGGTCAACGTTCCGGTGGAGTCGACCTCCCACAACCAGTCAGACGACACTTCGGCAATGTCCCGGAAGCGTTCTTCGCTGCGCTCCAACGCTTTGCGGTGGGCCAGCAGGCTGGTGTACTGGCCTTCCTGGGCACGAAGCATGGCCAGGGCATGGTGCAACACGGCCAGCGCCAGGATCCCGAGAAAGAGCAGCGCCAGGATCAGCAAGGGCAGCAATATTTTGCGTAGATCCTTGCCGGGGGTTGGCGGATTCCAGGTCAGGGCCTCCTGGGTCTGTCCGTCAAGGGAGACCTGGGCTGTCCCGGCCTGTCCCGGCGAGCTGGAAATATGGGCATCCGGCAGGGCAAAGTCCCGCGCCAGGTTTTGCAGGGCGGCGCTATCGAGTACTTTCACGAACAACAGCAGGCTGGGTGGGCCCGGAATCTCGGGCACGCTGGTGTCCGTGCCGGTGGTGATGGCGGAAGCGGCGACAAATGCCGGCATGCCCTCGTGATGCAGCAGCTCAACGACGACTTCATCACGCTTCTCTGGCGTGCTGGCTTTCTTTCCCAGCGCTCGCAGATCGCCAGCCAGCCAGGTGTCGGCCTCAATCTCATTCATCTGGCCATCGATCACTGAATAGACGGTTTTGCCTGTCGGGGAAATGACAAATACCGCCTGGTAGCCGTAGAGATCGTTAACGCTGCTGCCGACATTTTCCTGCTCGTAGGCCCAGTCTTTATCAACCACCACATGCAGGTGCCGGTAGGCATCGCTCCACTTGGAGTAATCGCTCAGGTCACGCGAGATGCCGGTGCGGATACCGTCGATGGCCCGCTGGGCAAAAAACAGACTCTGTTCGCGGGCGCGTTCGTCCTGGGCCCCGGTGATGTTGAGCAACACCGCGATAGCCAGAGCGGACATGACAAAAAGCAGGAACATGATGGCCGGAAACGTGCGACGAGTGAAACTTCGGGTTGGCGAGCCCGGAGGGAAAACGGAGGATTTGTGGCCAGCATCTTCGGTCATAAATAAGTCATCAGCTAAAAAGCGATATCACCCGCACATGCTCTTTATCGGCTGTCAGGCTGATTAACTTAGTCATGATCGATAATGGTGCGCAGGGCAGTGCCGTATCCGGATGGGAAGGGGTTGCTTGATAAGGCGGTGTTTCGAACTTTTATTGCAGGAAAGACTAAAAGTTGAATGAGTTTTGCTTGATTCATGCGTAAAAGACATTCTTTTCTGTCGCGTCATACCCCCTGGGGTGATGTGCAGGACTTGAAGCGAAGCGCAATGACCAGCGCGTTTCCGCCAGCCAGTCACTGCGTTTCACCCCTTTATGGGATTGCCTCACTCTTTATCCTTGCGATGACCCGGTAGCAGAGCGCCCAAAACCTGCTTGGCGGTCTCTACCACAATGCCTCGCTCGTTCGGATCGCCTTGAAGCAAGGTCGAGGCAAATTTCTTCGCCTGGTCCAGTTTGATATGCGGCGGCAGCGGTGGCACGTCTGGATCGGTCCTGAATTCGATCAGCACCGGACGGCCGGCAGCGAGTGCTTCCTCCCAGGCAGCAGCCACGTTGTCCTCATGCTCCACAAGGATGCCTTTCAAGCCAATGGATTCGGCGAACAGGTGATAGGGCACGTCCGGAATGTTCTGGGAGGCCTCGAATTTCGGGTCGCCTTCCATCACCCGTTGTTCCCACGTCACCTGGTTGAGGTCCTGATTATTGAACACCGCGCAGATCCAGGTGCCGTTGGCCCAGGTTTGCCAATATTTCGCCACGGTAATCAGTTCGGCCATGTTGTTCATCTGCATGGCACCATCGCCGACCAGGGCGATCACAGGCCGCTGCGGATGACAGAATTTCGCGGCGATGGCGTAGGGCACGGCGGCGCCCATTGAGGCCAGGCCACCGGACAGCGAGCACATCATGCCGCGCCGGATCTTGATATCCCGGGCGTACCAATTGGCGCAGGAGCCGGAATCGCAGGTGATGATGGCGTGATCCGGCAACCGGGGCGATAGCTCGAATGTCACCCGTTGCGGGTTGATCGGCTTGGCTGACATCAATGCGCGCTTTTCCAGGGTCTTGTCCCAGTCCGCCCGCCAGTGTTCGATTTTCTTGCGCCAGGTCCGATCGGGCTTTTCCTCGATCAGGGGTAACAACGCTCGCAGGGTGTCGACGCTGTCGCCCTGCAGATTGACCTCCATCGGGTATCGCAGGCTGAGCATGTCCGGTTGGATATCAATCTGCACGCCCCGGGCTTGGCCTTCGGGTGGCAGGAACTCAGCGTAGGGAAAGCCAGAGCCGATCATCAGCAACGTGTCGCAACCGGCCATCAGGTTGTCACTGGGCTTTGTGCCCAGCAGGCCGATGGAGCCGGTGACCCAGGGCAGGTCATCCGGCACGACAGCCTTGCCGAGCAGGGCCTTGGCCACGCCGGCCCCGAGTTTTTCGGCGAGAGCGATCACTTCGTCTGTCGCCTGCAGAGCTCCGGCGCCGACCAGGATGGCGACCTTCTTGCCTGCGTTCAGGACGTCGGCGGCTTTGCGCAGGTCCTCTTCATAGGGCACGACTTTGGGTTTGCGATAGCCGACGCCGGAGTGAACCGTTCCATGTTTGTGCGGTGGTTCGGAGTATTCCATTTCCTGCAGGTCATTCGGCAGGATCAGTGCCGTGACCCGACGCTCACCCACTGCCGTGCGTACGGCGCGGTCGAGCAGATGGCGCACTTGGGAGGGCGCACTGGCCTGCTGGACGAACGCCCCGGCCACGTCCTTGAACAGGCTGACCAGGTCCAGTTCCTGTTGGTAGTGCCCGCCCAGGGCAGTGCGGGCCTGTTGGCCGCTGATGGCGAGCACGGGCATGTGGTCCATTCGGGCGTCGTAGAGGCCGGTGATCAGGTGCGAGGCCCCCGGCCCCGAGGTGGCGATGCATACGCCCAGTTCGCCGGTGAACTTGGCATGGGCGCAGGCCATGAAGGCGGCCATCTCTTCATGACGCGCCTGGATGAAGCGGATTTTTCCATCGGCGCGGTTCAAGGCGCCAAAGACACCGTTGATACCATCGCCCGGATAGCCATAAATGCGGCGAACCCCCCATTGGTAAAGACGTTCCACCAGAAAATCACCGACGGTCATGCTCATGTCTGTCCCTCACGTTGATGGGCCGCAGCGCCTTCGGGTGGCGTGCAGCGCTTTGTGTTCATACAGGACTGGACCCCGGCGCTGCGTCCAAGGTTTCGATTTTTTCGAGGGCAGGGGGTTAATGCCAGGCGGGCTGTATCGCAGTGTGTATCGGGCGAGGTTGTCAAAACCCAGCCGCAATACCGGCCGGGGACAGGGGAGCCTTTCAACTGGCTGCAGGCGAGGAATGTCTGGAATGCGGGCACATGCAAGTTTGTGTAAGCCTGCCGGTGGCAGGCTCTTTACATACAACGTCTAGCAGGCTGGATTCCCATCGTGCCTGGAATCACTCCGCCAACAACACCGCCGCGTCGAACCCCACCCGCAAGTTGCCCCAATGACGGCCGCCGAAGAAGAACGGTACGTCGATCTCGGTCATGATCTCCCCGGTGTCACGCAGGTAGGTCTGGAGCAGGAAACGCTGGACGTTGCCGGCTGCGCGCAGGCCGATCGGGTCGCCGAAGATGCGCTTGTTGCGACACACCGGCAGGTCGACAGCACGATCACCGGTGGGTGGCTTGGAGACCCAGCTGTTGTTCACCGGGCAATAGCCCTTGCTATCGACAATGAACGAAACCTTGCCCCCCGGCGTGCTGCGGGTGAGCTTGTCGCACTCTTCCTGGCAGGCCTGGGCAAAGCGTTCGGTGTAGCTGGTCATGTACTGCTTGGGGTCAGTGCCGGGGATCAATTGGTAACTCTGGTCGAACAGGTTCAGACCTTCCCTTTGCAGCGCCTCCAGGCGCTCCTGAAGCGTGTCCCGGCATTGGCTGGCGCGGGTGATGGCGGCATCCAGCTTGCCGTGGCCGAGCACGAACCGGCCCAACAGTGCCTGGACCTTTTCGGCAACGCCGGACAGGTCACGGGTGGCCGTCGCCGAATGCTGCATGCGCTGGTCGATCAACTGGCTGTCGGCATGGATCTGGGTGACCCGTTCGTTGATGCCCGTGTTGCTGTCGGCGAACTGCTGGATATGCGTGGCGATGTCCGCCAGCTTGCCGTTGGTGGATTCGAAATCGCCGATCATGCTCTCGAAATGGCCGGAGGCACGCTCCACCACTTTCTGGGTTTCCCGGGCGCTGTGGCTGATCTGGGTGGTCTGTTCGTGGGTAGAACCGACTTCTTCAAGCATGGCGTCGATGTTGCGGGAGATATCATCGGTGGCGCGGCTGACGTTCTGCGCCAGGGTCCGCACTTCATCAGCCACCACCGCGAAACCCCGACCGCTCTCGCCAGCCCGGGCGGCTTCGATGGCGGCGTTGAGGGCCAGCAGATTGGTTTGGGCAGAGATCTGCTGGATCAATCCAACGATGGACTTGATGCTTGAGGAGCGTTGGTTCAAGGCCCCCACGAGCGTGGCAAACTCACTGAGACTGTTGGAGATTTCGCTGATGTTGCCGGTCACTTCCAGCAGCTCGGCATAGGAGTCGCGGGCCATGCTCAGGTTCTGGGCGGTGGTGCTGGAGATGCCTTGGGTCTGGCGCGAGACTTCTTCGATGCGGCCTACGGCGGTGTTGCTCTGGTCCATCACTTCCTTGGCGAAGCGCGCCTGGTGGGTGGCGCTGTCGCTGGAATCGCTGATGTTTTTCAGCGAGCGGGCCGATTCGACGGCGATGTGCACGGTCAGCGCCTGGACGTTACTGATGATCTCCCGTTGCTTGGCCAGGAAACGGTTACAGGTGCCGGCCAGCACGCGAATTTCGTCGTGGGTCACCAGGGGAAGGTCCTTGGACAAATCGCCTTCGCCGTTGGCGATCTCTTCCAGGGCCTTGGTCATGGCGGTGACGGGACGCACGATGAGGTGGCGAAAGTACCAGACCATGAAACTGATCATGCCCAGCGTCAGGAGCGTGCCGAAGAGCAGGGCATGGGTGAGGCTGTCGAGCCGGCCCTCGATCTGGCCCAGCAACCCGGCATCCAGCTGCGCGTCGCGCAGCTGCAAGACAATGTCAGCGCGTGCACTCAGGGCGACCCAGTACAACAACCCACTGACCACGACCAACAGGAAAAGGCTCGACAGCTTTTTGGTGAGCGTATCGAAAAATTGCATTTCGATAGACTCGTACAAGGCCTTTAACGTCTGCATGCCGCTGCTCCTGGGCAAAAAAAATCACTCAATGGAATACATTCGACCGCTGGCGACAAAGCTTTAGCGAGTCAGGGCAATTTGATATCAGATTGATCTTTCAGGCTGTTTGTGACTTTCCATCGAGTCGCTGAAACAAATGTCAATACTTATGCTGGCGAATTAGACGAAAGTCGTACTGGTACTCTGCCCAGCGGCTGCTACGGTTTGAGGGGAAAACAATAAAAACAACGGGAGATGACCCTCATGTCCACTCAAAAGCAACAGGCTGCGCGTGCCTATTGGACGGAAAACCTGCGCTGGATGCTGGTACTACTGGCAATCTGGTTTTTGGTGTCGTTCGGCTTTGGTATTTTGCTGGTTGACTCACTCAACACCATCAGTTTCTTCGGCACACCTCTAGGGTTCTGGTTCGCCCAGCAGGGGTCCATCTATGTCTTTGTGCTCGAGATCTTCTTCTATGTCTGGAAGATGAATCAGCTCGATCGCAAGTATGACGTCCACGAAGACTGAGGCCGACGAGCATGGAAACCCAAACCCTGATCTATCTGTTCGTCGGTGCAAGCTTCGCGCTCTATATTGCTATCGCGATCTGGACACGTGCCGGCTCCACCAGTGAATACTATGTCGCGAGCAAGGGGGTGCACCCGGTACTCAACGGCATGGCCACTGGCGCTGACTGGATGTCGGCAGCCTCGTTCATTTCCATGGCTGGGATCATCGCCTTCGCCGGCTATGACGGTTCGGTCTACTTGATGGGCTGGACCGGTGGCTACGTGCTGCTGGCGATGTGCCTGGCACCGTATCTGCGCAAGTTCGGCAAGTTCACTGTGCCTGAGTTCGTCGGAGCGCGTTATTACTCGCAAACGGCGCGGGTGGTGGCGGTGATCTGCGTGATCTTTATTTCCTTCACCTACGTGGCGGGGCAAATGCGGGGAGTGGGTATTGTGTTCTCCCGCTATCTCGAGGTGGACATCAACACCGGTGTGATGATCGGCATGGCCATCGTGTTTTTCTATTCCGTGCTGGGTGGAATGAAAGGCATCACCTACACCCAGGTGGCGCAGTACTGCGTGATGATCTTCGCCTACATGGTGCCGGCGATTTACATCTCGATGATGATCACCGGTAATCCGATTCCGCAGTTGGGCTTTATCAGCGAAGTCACGGGTTCGGGGCAGAGCGTGATTGAAAGGCTCAACGGGCTCGGGGCGGAGCTGGGCTTCACGGCCTACACCGATGGCAGCAAGTCGACGACGGACGTGTTCTTCATCACCATGGCGCTGATGGTGGGCACGGCAGGACTGCCTCATGTCATTGTGCGTTTCTTCACGACCCCTACTGTACGGGATGCCCGCAAATCCGCAGGCTACGCGCTGCTATTCATTGCCATCCTCTATACCACCGCACCGGCCGTAGCGGCGTTTGCCCGCACCAATCTGCTGACTTCGATTCCGAATGTCAGCTATAGCACGGCACCGACGTGGTTCAAGGCTTGGGAAAACTCCGGGCTGATCGCCTGGGTGGACAAGAACAACGACGGCATCATCCAGTACGGTCCCGGTGCCGCGTTGGTCGGAGCCCCAAGCTTCAAGACCACCGAGCGAGGGGCCTATGAGCAACGTCTGCTCAACAATCAGGTTTCGCCGGTGGCCAACGAGCTGTATGTGGACAACGACATCATGGTTCTGGCCAATCCGGAAATTGCCGGTTTGCCGGGTTGGGTGATCGCGTTGATCGCTGCCGGTGGCCTGGCGGCCGCCTTGTCTACTGCTGCGGGGTTGCTGTTGGTGATCTCCACCTCGGTTTCCCATGACCTGCTCAAGAGCAACATGCTGCCCAGGATCACCGAAAGACAGGAGCTGCTGGCTGCGCGGATTTCCGCCGGGGTGGCGGTATTGATCGCCGGGCTGTTCGGCATCTATCCACCTGCATTCGTGGCCCAGGTGGTGGCCTTTGCCTTCGGCTTGGCAGCGTCCTCATTCTTCCCGGTCATCGTCATGGGGATATTCTCCAAGCGCATGAACCGTGAGGGCGCGATCGCCGGGATGATTGTGGGGCTGACGTTCACCTTCAGCTACATCGTCTACTTCAAGTTCGTGAACCCGGCGATGAACACCGCCGATCACTGGTGGCTTGGGGTATCGCCGGAAGGCATTGGTACGTTGGGAATGCTCTTCAACTTCATCGCAGCCATTGTGGTGTCGCGCTTCACCGCGCCGCCGCCGGAGCATATCCAGCACCTGGTGGAAGATATCCGGGTTCCACGGGGGGCCGGTGCCGCCGTCGATCATTGACCCGGTGTAAAGGCTGATACCAAAAGGGCAACGAGCAATGGCGCCGGAGCAATCCGGCGCCATTTTTTTGTATTGCGTCAAGTAGATAGGTGTAAGTACGTATTTACTGGGAATGATTCTCAAAGTATATTCGCTCTCATTAACGTCCCCCCAATGAGTGCAGCGTCTTGAATCGTTCCACCCCTCATGCTAATCGCAATGTCTTCATCAAGTGTGTATTGCCAACGTTGTCCTGCTGCTTCATCGCAAGCCCCGTATGGGCACAGGACACACTTGAACTGCCGGCCACCGATATCCAGGGCAGTCGCACCACTCAGGACGAGGGCTATACGGCGTCGCAAGCCAGCACGGCGAGCAAAAGCGACGTACCGATCAAGGAAGAGGCGCAATCGATCAATGTCGTGACCCAGCAGACCCTGGCCGATTACCAGGTGCGCTCCCTGGCCGACGCAATGAAGTTCGTCAGCGGTGTGAGCCAGGGCAATACCCTGGGAGGCTCGCGGGATTCGCTGGTCAAGCGCGGTTTTGGCACCAACGACGACGGCTCGATCCTGCGCGACGGCGTGCGTTCGAACCTGGGGCACAACTTCAGCGCCACCACCGAACGGGTCGAAGTGCTCAAGGGCCCGGCCTCGATGCTGTACGGCGCGCTGGAGCCCGGCGGCCTGGTCAACGTCATCAGCAAGAAGCCCGAGTACACCCAGAGCACCACGTTGAGTGGTTCGGCCTACAGCGAAGGCGGTGGCACCATGGCCCTGGACACTACCGGCCCGCTGGGTGATACCGGCCTGGCTTATCGGCTGATTGCCGAGCGTGGGCATGAGGACTACTGGCGCAACTACGGGGTCAACGAGAGCACGTTGGTGGCCCCGTCGCTGGCTTGGACGGGGGAACGGGCTTCGTTGAATCTCAGCTATGAGTACAACGAATATTCCAATCCGTTTGATCGGGGTACGGTGTTCCAGAACGGGCATCCTGCGGACATCGACTACGACAAGCGCCTCGATGAGCCGTGGGCCAAGAGCGTGGGGATTCGCGAAACGGCTACGGCGCGGTTTGAGTATGCGCTGAGCGAGGATTGGAAAACGCGGGTCACCTATGGTTGGAACAATGATCGGTATAGCCTTTCAATCGCGCAGCCGCGGATGACAAGCGGCGGTGTTTTTCAGCGTGCAGCCAACGGCGCGCACTACGACGATGAAACCCGCTACGCCAGTTGGGACTTCATCGGCAAGCAGGAGCTATTCGGTCAGCGTCATGACCTGTTGATCGGCGTTGATAACCAGGTATCCGATCAGTTCCGTGGCAAGACCTACCGTGGGGCCAATCAAGCGGGTTTCGACATCACAGCACCGGTGTACGGTGGTCTGGAAGAACCCAGCGTGATCAATCCAGGCCAAAGCAACTTGAGCAACAAACTGACTTCCAGCTCGGTGTACCTGAAGGACAACTGGCACCTCGATGATCGTTGGATTCTGGTCTTTGGTGGCCGCTACCAACATTACGATCAATACACCACGCAGGGGATGGTCGCGGCCCCGCCGGTTCGCGACGACAATGGCGATGCGTTTGTTCCATTTCTGGGGCTGGTCTATAAAGCTTCCGAGACCCTGTCGCTTTATGGCAACTACAGCCGGTCCTTCAAGCCCAACGATGTGGTCGACAAAGACAGTCGTACCTTCAAGCCGGAGGAGGGGCGGAGCTATGAAATTGGCGCCAAGTACGATCCTCTGCCGGGGCTGAACATCAATCTTGCCTTGTTCGATATCGTTAAAAAGAACGTGGTGACCACTGTTGACGACGTCTCCGAAGCCGCCGGCAAAGTTGGCTCCCAAGGCCTTGAGTTGGACATCACCGGCCGCCTGGCCGACCGTTGGGACTTGATAGGCACCTACGCCTATACCCACACCGAGATCCTGGATGACCCGAAAAACGAAGGCCATCGCCTGCCCGACGCACCCAAGCACACCGCCAGCCTGTACCTGACCCACCAGCTGAACGTGCCCGCCGAATTCGGCGCCTGGCACGCCGGCGCCGGTGCGCGTTATGTTGGAGCACGCGCCGCGAATGCCGCCAACGACTTCTGGCTCAGCAGCTACACCGTCGCCGACGCCTTCCTGCGCTGGGAGTCTCCGGTGTTCGGGCACAAAACGTCGCTGCAGTTGAACGTAGACAACCTGTTCGACAAGCAGTACTACCCGTCGTCCACCGGCAGCCAGGTGCAAGTCAACGTCGGCGAGCCGCGTACCGCGCGTCTGAGTGCCAGCGTAACGTTCTGACCACCGCTCAATTCATCCAGGCGCCAGGGTAAACTCAACGGCGCTTGCCAAAGACCGTCTTCGGCGATTTGCCGAAGAAGCGGGTGAATGCTGCGCTGAAATTATTCGGGAATTTGTAGCCTACCTTGTAAGCCGCCTGAGCGACCTGGCAACCACTTTCCAGCAAGGTATAGGCCTTGCGCATGCGGATCTCATGCAGCATGCGGTGTGGCGTCGAGTTGAAACGGTGATGCAGGCCTTCCTTGAGCTTGAACTCATTGAGCCCGACAGCGGCACACAAGTAGGGAATGGTCAGCGGCTGGTCCATTTGTTCGATCATGATGTCCCGTGCCTGGTCGAGCTTTTCGATGTCGCTGGCGCTGAATTGCGGGTTCTGGATGCAGGTGGGCGGGCTCAGCAGCTTCAGTTGTTCGGACAGCAGGCTGAGGGTGTGGATGTGCATGTCCAGCGCGCCGGTCGCACCCTGGTTGAGATAACGCGCCAGGGCGGTGGCGTGGCTGGCGCTGGTGGCCGAGGTTTTCTGGAAAGCCAGTTGGCGCACATTGCCATTGCCCAGTAACTGGCGGGTGCGCTGCTCGCCGATGTATCGGTTGAGCATGCTTTCACCGATCAGCAACCGGAGCTGGGATACGGTCGTCCCGGCCTCGTAGCAACGCTCGCCAAGGCTCAATTGAAATGAAGTGATGGTGGTGTAGCCCGCTCGGAATGACACCGCCGAACCATCGGCGCCCTTGTAGCCGGAGTCGCCCTGCATACCGAACGTGATGACCAGCATGTGGCGATTGTGAGGGCTGACGGTTTCTTCGATCAGATTACGCGTGGGGCGGTAGCGCGAGCGAACCACCATCAGGTCGTTGTCGACGAAATAGCGCTCGGAATAGCACTCGCCCAGTTCCCCCGGCAGTTGCTGGCGTGTCCAGCCACAGGCGTCGTTGCTGATCAGCCGCGAGTGCGTTGGCGCAACTCGATACGATTGGGAAATCTTCTGTAGGGCCGCCACTTTTATCGTCCTCCTGGGTTGACTCTGGCTTGCATATGGATTGATCCAGATTCCATATGAACTACATGATAACTATTCGCATTAATGAATACCATGTTTGCATCTCAACTGTCATCGTCAGAACGAGGCAGTCGTTGATTCATTGATGGGGAGTGCGATGGTCAAGCCTGTATTGAAAGCCAGCGGTTACACGTTGTGCGTCGGCTGCTGTCTGGGCGCGGCAGTGAGTGCGGCGGCGCAGACCGAGTTGGCCCCGGTCACGGTCACGGCGAACAAGATCGAACAGGCCCAGGAAGCGGTTCCAGCCAGTCTCTCGGTGTTGACGGGCGAAGACCTGCGCAAGGGCAGCATCCATGACCTGCAAGACCTGGCGCGGGCCACGCCTGGTTTTACCTTCCAGCCATTTGGCCAGTCGGGCACCAACCTGCCGGTGGTGCGCGGCCTGACCGCCAGCCCCACGGCGTTTTCTTCCTCGATGTTGATGCTGGTCGATGGCGTGCCGACCCTGATGGGGCAGGGTTTTGACCATAACCTGCTGGGAGTGGAGCGCATCGAGATTCTGCGCGGGCCGCAGTCGACCCTGTATGGCCGCAACGCTGAGGCCGGCGTGCTGAACATCCACACTCGCCAGCCCGATGCCCAGCCATACGCCCGGGTCGAAGCCGGTGGTGGCAGTCGCGACAGCCGAACCCTGGGCGTTGATGCCAGTACCGTACTGGTTCCTGAGACGCTGTTCGTCGGGCTTTCCGGGCAGTGGCTGGAGCAGGACGGCTACATCGACAACGATTGGCGCGGTGGCCAGGCCGATGATCGCGAACGGCACAGTGCACGCATGGCATTGCGCTGGACGCCCACGCTGGCCACGGACATCAACTTGCGCTACAGCCGCCAGGATTATCGCGACGGCGGTTCCCAGTGGGGCCCGGCGGATTCATCCCGGCGCCTGGTGCGTTCCGGCACCTCGAGTTGGAACCATTCCAGCGGCCGCAGCCTGTCTTTGGACGTGCTGCATGAGTTCGAGTCAGGCTTGAAGCTGCGCTCGATCACCGCCCGCAATGACTTCTACGATCGGGTTCGCCAAGACACCGATTTCCAACCCGCCGACCTGTTTCACGTCGGCCGTGATTACCACTTCAGTACCTTGTCCCAGGAGTTTCGCCTGGAAGGCCAATGGAGCGAGAGCCAGTGGCTGCTCGGCGTCTATGCCGATCGCGATGACCATGACTTGTCCTACGAACAGAAACTGCCTGCCAGCCTGTCCCGCACGGATGTGCAACTGGGTGGCAATACCACGGCCTTGTTTGGTCAGTGGCTGATGCCCCTGGCCGAACGCTGGACCCTGACCCTTGGCGCCCGTGTCGAGCAGGACAAAGTGCACATCGATCCCCAAGGCGGCAGTCGCCAGAGCCAGCAGTGGCAACGCTTTACTCCAAAGGTTTCGCTGCAATACGAGTGGCAGCCGGATGCCTACCTGTACGCCAGCTATGCCGAAGGTTTCCGCGCTGGAGGCTTCAATGCCTTCTCCAGCGCCGCCGGTTACCCCGGCTATGACCCGGAAAAGGTCAAGACGTACGAAATCGGTGCCAAGGGCTGGCTGGACGACAAGCGCCTGCGCTATTCGGCGACCCTGTACTGGATGGACGTGCGCGACATGCAGGTGCAGCAGCTGATCCAGCCGGGCGTGGTGTACATCACCAACGCGGCGTCGGCGCGCTCCACGGGGTTGGAGCTGGAAGCCGAATACCTCCTGGCCGACCACTGGACGCTGGTCAGTTCCGTGGGCCTGAACCGGACCCGTTTCGAGCGTTTCAGCGAGGGCGGCAGCGATTACCAGGGCAATCGCAACCCTTATGCCCCCGACTTTACCGCCCACCTGAGCCTGCGCTACGACGCCCCGGCCGGTTGGTGGGCCCAGGGCGGGGTGGATGGGGTCGGCAAGACCTACCTGGACTCGGCCAACCAGTACAGCCGAGGTGGCTATGGCCTGATCAACCTCAATGCCGGTTATGACTTCGGCCAGTACGGCATCAGTGCCTACGTGAAGAACGCCGCCGACAAGCGTTACGACGCTGTCGGCTATTTGAACGGCACCGCCCGGGTCTACAGCCCGCCAAGGGAAATCGGCCTGCGTGTGAGCTATGAACTGTGAGCTGCGAATAATGAATGGAATCGACCTGGCAACACCTCACCCCCTGCAACCCTACTGGGACCTGACCCTGGCCGGCGTGCGCGCCGACGCCCTGCGCATTGCGCTGGAGTGGAAGCTGTTCAACTTGCTGCAAGTGCCTGTCACGGCGCAGACCATTGCCCGCCAGTTGCAACTCGACCCCGTTAACACCGGTTACTGGCTGGAAGCGCTGTGGAGCATGGCATTGCTGGTCCGTGATCAACAGCAACCGCCGCGTTACCACAATGCCGCCGTGGCCCACGACTACCTGCGCGCCGAGGCACCGGACTACTGCGGCGATGCGTGGACGTTCCGCCTGCGCGGGCTTCGCCATTTCGGTGGACAGTTGGGCGACCAGGTACGGGCGGGCCAGCCCAGCGGGCAGGCGCCGAACGTGGCGACCACCATTGAGAACTGGACGGCTGCCGCGCGTCTGCAACTGGCCCAGGAACAACGGGCCGTCACCGTAGAGGTGGCGTTGCGCCTGATGACACGGATTCCCGAGTTCGCCCATGCCCGTCGATTCCTGGACCTGGGGGGCGGGCCAGGGCTGGTAGCGATTGCATTGGTCCGGGACAACCCGTCATTGAGCGGTGAGGTGTTCGATTTTCCCCAGACCGTCAGCGTGGCGGCGGAAAATATCAGCAAGGCCGGCCTCCAGCAGCGCCTCACGGTCCGTGGTGGGGACCTGGCAAACGATGACATCGGCGAGGGTTATGACCTGATCTGGTGCTCCTCGGTGCTGCACTTTGTCCCAGACCTGGCGACGAGCCTGGAGAAAATCCACGCGGCGCTGCGTCCCGGCGGCGTACTGGTCAGTGCCCATGCCGAGGTCCCGCTGGACCCGGAGCTGGCCCAACGGGTTATGCCTTATTACCTGTCGATGCAGATGCTCGGCCGCCAGGTCACCCCCGCTGGAGGGCTGACCGAAGCATTGACCCAGGCTGGGTTTGTCGATATCGACCATTATCCTGAAGTGGCCTTTGCGGTCGCGCCGGTCGCGGTGCAAGTGGCGCGTCGGAGCGGGCTATGAAAGGCGAGGAAAGCGCCCGCATGTGGCGGCTCCAATGGCTGTTCGGCTGGCTCCATTTCGTCCTCGCGGTGCCCAGCATCTACCTGCTGCTGGGGCTTCCACTGGTCATGCGTGAACATGGCTGGTCCGGCACCGACATCGGGCTGTTCCAACTGACGGGGCTGCCGGCGGTGTTCAAATTCCTGCTGGCCTTGCCCGTGCAGCGCTATCGGACGGTTCGAGGCCATTATCGTCTTTGGGCGCTGGTGCTGTGCCTGCTGCTGGCGCTGTTGCTGGTGCTGGCCAGCCAGCAGGCGATCACCGCCAATCGCCTGTTCTTGTTCGGCCTGGCTTTCGCCGCCGGCGTACTGGCGACCTGGGCCGACATCCCAGTCAATGCCCTGGCTATCAAGCTATTGCCACAAACGCAGCGATTGCGCGCCGGGGGGATCCGTTCGGCAGCGCTGTTTCTCGCTGCGATTGTGGGCGCCGGCGTCATGCTGTTGGTGCAGGCGCGCTGGGGCTGGCAGGCGCCATTTCTGTTGATGGCTGCAGGGTTGCTGCTGGCGCTGCCATTTCTTTGGCTATTGCATGAGAGCGTGGTTAGCGATGAAGGCCTCCAGGACGCCAAGCCATCGCAGGTCGATTGGTCGGGTTTTTTCAGGCAGCCCGGTGCACGTCTTTGGATCTGGCTGCTGCTCAGCGGTTTTCCCTTTCTCGGTGCCGCGTGGCTGTACCTCAAGCCACTGTTGCTGGACCAGGGCATGCCTGTGCAGGAGGTGGCCTGGATTGCGGGTGTCGGCGGTGGCGTGGTCGGCGCCCTGGCGAGCGTACTGGGCGCAAGGCTGGTGCAGCGCCTGGGCCCGGCATGGGTGACGCCGTGGTTCATGGTTGGTGCTTTGTTGGCGCTGTTGGCATTGACGGGCGCGGTCTGGCTCCAGGTCTCGAAGCCGTGGTTGGTGGCGGCGGTTTATCTATTGGCCACGGCCATGGGCGCGGTGTCGAGCCTGATGTTCGGTCTGATGATGTTTTTCTCCCGCCACCACCACCAGGCCAACGACTACGGCCTTCAGGCCAGCCTGTTTGTACTCACGCGTCTCTTGGTGCCGATCGGCGTCGGCGTGTTGCTCGACCGCAGTGGCCCGGCGGGAATGCTGGCTGGCCTGTGCCTGGCAATGCTCGGCGTATGCGTCCTGGCGATGGCTGCGCGGGGCTCGATTGCCCAGGTCACGGCGGATGCCTGTGTCCCCATCGGCCGGGCTGACCGAGTCAGAGAAAAACACGCCCCCTCAATCAGTTCGACCCAATAGGAATGGAGTCCATGAAGGCAACCTTAGGCATCTGTTTGATTACCCAGACGCAGCCTCTGATCGAGGATGTGGCATTTGTCGTCGAGTATTTGCAGGCCTGCTTGCAGCCACCGGCAAATAGTCCCGATTGGCCGCTCTCGATCAGAGGCTGTGAATCCATGCATCAAGCCTTGGGGTCCAGGCCCCACGGCGAAGCTGTCCTGGAAACCCTGATGGTCCAGGCTCAGCGCTATTTGCAAGGCAACCCTTGCGCAGCGGCAGCGCTGCCGGACTTGTGGGTGCTGACGTTCGATTCGCCACAAGCCGCCCGGCAAAGTCTGCGACGGCAAACCCCCGCGTTATCCAACGAGCTGTTCATTCTCGACCTTTGTCAGCAAACCGAGGCCGGGGACCAGGATCCCTTTGATGAGCTGATCGCCGCCGCGCCCGGCTCACGCCTGTCACCTCATTCGGCACTGCTGTATTGCGCCTTGCCGGCCCTGCCGGGATGGATGAACCGGATCGGCGGCAACCGTCATCTGCGGGTGGCGGGGCAGGACCGGGCAGCGCGCCGGGCGGACCTGCTGCGCATCATCCTCGATCACTTGGAACACGCGCACTTCAACCGTCTGCTGGCACGCTCCATCAGCGGGCCGTTGCTGTCGGTGAGCCTGGCGACGGAAATCACCCGGTTCATGTGCAGCCGCTGGCAGCAGCGCTGGGACTTTCATGCCTACACCGGGTCGATGGTGGCGGGGCTGATCCAGTCGATGCAGCAGAACGTCGCCGGTACCGGCGTGCGTTGCCTGGGCGGCTGCAACGAACACAGCCTGGCGGTCGCTGCCATGGCCGGCTGGCAGCTGTTTGGCCGGGCCTACGTGATTACCGTGACCTCGGGAATGATCGATGAGTTTCGCGGCACCCTGGCCAACCTCAAGCGCCTTGGGGCGCCGGGGTTGATCGTCTGTGCCGACAGTCCGGAGAACGTCTGGTTTGCCTTCCAGGGCACCCACGACCTGGACAACGACGGTTGTCGGGTCATCGAGGCCCGGGGATTGCGCCAGGTCTTCATCCGTAAGGTCGAGGAGATCGGCCCGCGCCTGGAAGAAGCCTTTGCCATGCTCGCCGAGCGGCCCGAACCGGTGTTCATCCTGGCCACCCAGGGGGTGCTCGAATCCCGGCCCCAGGTGCCGCTGGACGTACGCCTACCCGAAATCATGCCCGCGCCGGCCTGGTGTCCCGACACGCGTCAGGCCGACGCGCTGGACCAGGCCCTGCATCTGCTCAATCACGAGCCGGTGCATGTGTTATGGCAGTGCGGCAAGCTCAGCGCCGAGCAGCGTCGCCGGGTACACGCCCTGGCCGCGCGTGGCGCCATCGGCCTGGCGGACAGCATTACCCAACCCGGCAGTGTCGGCCCTTATCACGAGGGGCGGGCGGTGCCCGAGTACCTTGGGCCACTGTCCCTCTATGGGTTCAGCCGGCGGGTGTACCAGTTCATGCATTGCGAGCATGAGTTGAACGGCGCCCAGGACCACTGCGTGTTCTTTCTCAAGAGCAAGGTCGACCAGGCCGCCACGCCGTTTTCCGAAGGCAAGCTCAAGCGTCAGCTGCGGGTGGTGCAGGTCAATCATGAACCACGGCACCTTTCGCCGTTCACCGACCTGGCGCTGGATGTGCCACTGGACGAGTTCCTCGGCCATGTCGAGCGTGGGCTGCAGGTCGAACCGCAGGTGCTCGCGCTGCGGCGTGACAAGCTGCGGGAAATGGCGCAACGCAGCGAAACCGTGGCGGCGGATCACATCGAGACCCTGCCCATGACCGCCAACTACTTTTTCCACCGGCTCGGTCACTTGGTGCGCGAGCTGATCGAGCGCCAGGATTATCGCTACATCGGCGTCTACGATGTCGGTCGTTGCGGTATCTCGGCGGTGCGTAACGTGCCGCGCACCGACCCGGGTTTCTCAGGGTGGTATGGGCGAGCGTTGATGGGGGATGCGCTGATGGCCTTGCCGTATATCGCCATGACCGGCGAGGGCAATGTCCTGGCCTTCGTCGGTGATGGTGCCCGGGCCCTGGTGCCGGATATCGAGGCGCGCCTGGCTGAAGGGCTGGCCCTGGATCCGTCGGCTAACCAGCGCAACGTCAGTCTGTTCTACCTCACCAACGGCATGTTGTCGCTGATTCAGACGTACCTCGACAAACGCTATGCCCACAACGGCGCCCAGCAAGTCGCCGTGACCAACGCCGGGGCAATGGCTGCCCCTCTGGAACGGATCGGGCCCCTCAGCGTGCATCGCGAACGCCTCGTCAAGTTCGATGAAGCCGCCTTGCGCCAGGCCCTGACGCAACCCGGACGCCTGAACATCTTCGACGTATTGCTGGCCCATAACTCGGAGGGCGACGGTTTGAGCCTGGTCTCCGAAACCGCCTGGAACCGTCAATGAACCCTTGCCAAGGACACACTCCCATGAAATTCGGTTTCATCGCCCACCCGACCTCCATTGCCCTGCAGCGTCAGGTGAAGATCATCGACCTGTTGGATCGCACGCTCGTTGAACAGGATCGCGGCTATCAGGCGCAGCTGTGGCAGGCGCGCAATCTGGTGCCATTCGCAGACTTCGGGCGCATCGTCAGCGCCAGTGGCGCGGTGTGCGAAGGCATCTTGCATTATCTGCCACTGACCGCCGAGCAAATGCTCAGCCAGCCGCGAACCATTGCCGCACGGGTACTCGAAGGCGTGCACAGCCTGCAGCAGGAGGGCGCGCAACTGGTCGGCCTGGGTGGATTTACCGCGATTGTCGGCAACCGCGGGTTGCAGACCCTGGACCGCAGCGGCGTGCCGGTGACCACCGGCAATTCGCTGACTGCCTACGCTGCGTACAAGAATGTGCTGGAGGCCATGGCCCGGCTGGAGGTGGCGCCGGCCGACAGTGAAGTGGCCGTGGTCGGCTATCCCGGTTCGATTGCCTTGGTCATCGCCAAGCTTTTGGCCCGCGACGGTTGCCGCCTGCGCCTGGTGCATCGCGGCAGCGCGGAGCAGGGCCGTGAAAGCCTCGCCTGGCTGCCGGCGCAGTTTCACGGGCAAGTGCGGCTGACGGCGGATATCGACAGCTGCTACGACCAGGTACGTTTTTACGTGGCGGCGACGTCCAGCGGTGGGGTGATCGACCCTTACCGGTTGGCGCCGGGGTCGGTGGTGGTGGACGCTGCGCTGCCCCGCGATGTGTTGCCGTTTCATCAAGACCGCCAGGACATCCTGATTATTGACGGTGGCCTGGTGTCGGCCAGTACGCAGGTGCGCTTCGGCACTGAAACCCTGGGCCTGGCGCCGAAAAAATTCCTGAATGGCTGCCTGGCGGAAACCCTGGTGCTGGCGTTGGAGGGGCGTGCCGAAGCGTTTTCGATCGGCCGCGAATTGCCCGAGGAACGGGTACTGGAAATTGGCCGCATCGCCCAATTGCACGGTTTCTCGCCGTCGCCCATGGCGTCTTATGGCGAGCGCCTGAACGATGCTGATTTCCAGGCCCTGCGACGATTTCATCGGAGCGCCAACGGCATCGCGCCCGTCGAACGACAGGCCGACCAACCCGCCGCCCTGCGTGCCGAAGCCTTGCGGTGCTTCGGCCAGCACATCAACCCGGTGCTGCGTGAGTTCTACCAGTTCAACCACATCGAGCGCGTGTTCACCCAGGGCAGTGGTTGCTGGCTGACGGACCTGGACGGCGGCCGCTACCTGGATTTCGTCGCCGGCTACGGCTGCCTCAATACCGGGCACAATCATCCGCTCATCAACCAAGCGCTACAGGCGTATCTGCAACAGCAATACCCTACGTTCGTCCAGTACGTGTCGGTGCCCTTGCAGACCAGCCTGCTGGCCCAACGCCTGAGCGAACTGGCACCGGGCAATCTGGAGCGGGTGTTCTTCAGTAATTCGGGCACCGAGGCGATCGAGGCGGCGTTGAAGCTGGCGATGGCGGCCATGGAGCGACCTCGAATCCTGTATTGCGACAACGGCTATCACGGCAAGACCCTGGGGGCCTTGTCGGTCACGGGGCGGGACAAGCACCGCGACCCCTTCAAACCTCTGCTGGCGCGCTGCGATTCGATCCCTTTCGGCGATCTGGCAGCGCTGGAAAGTGCCTTGGCCAAGGGTGATGTCGGCGCCTTTATCCTCGAGCCGATTCAAGGCGAGGGTGGGGTGATCGTGCCGCCGCAGGGCTATCTGACGCAGGTTCGCGCGTTGTGCAGTGCCTACGATTGCTTGTTGATTGTCGATGAAATCCAGACCGGCCTGGGCCGCACCGGCAAGTTGTTCGCTTGTGAGTGGGAGGCTGTGGTGCCGGATATCCTGGTGCTGTCCAAGTCGTTGTCCGGCGGCGCGGTACCCATCGGCGCGACGCTGTCCAGTGCGGCGTTATGGGATCGAGCCTATGGCAGCATCGACACCTTTGCGTTGCACACTTCGACCTTCGGCGGCGGTAACTTTGCATCGGCTTCGGCGCTGGCGACGCTTGACGTGATCACTTCCCAGGACCTGGCCGGCAACGCCGCCCGGGTGGGTGGGCAGCTCAAGCAGGCCTTGGGGGAAGCTGTCATGTCATACCCTTTCATTCGCGAGGTGCGCGGCGTCGGGTTGATGATTGCCATCGAGTTCGAATACAGCTTCAACGGCGGTGTCGAAGCTTTCGTTCGCGAGTTCGCCAGTCGTATTCCGGGCAACGCCGCAGGCACCTATCGCATGTTGTCGGGCAAGGCCAAGCGGCATATCGAGGAGGCTATCAGTGAGGTGGAGAAAAACTTCGAGGAGATGTTTGTTTTGCGTTTCGTCAGCAAGTTGTCCCAGGAGCATGGTGTGTTGACCTTCGTCACGGCCAACAACAACCGGGTCATGCGTATTCAGCCGCCGCTGGTGCTCAATGACGTTGAAGCGCAGCATTTTGTCGAGGCTTTCAGCGCTGTGTGCGAGGACATGTCGACCTTTCTCGCCTGACGCATTGAATGCCTGGCGAAAGCCCTTTTTCGAGGTAGTGCTGTTCACTTGAGGGGCAACGGTGCTTCTTCCAGGGGGCACCGTTTTTGTATTTTTTTGGGGGGGAGGTCGTGTGTATATCCGTTTTTTCGGTAACGGCGGCTGGCGGTTCCGCCCTTACGGCGTCTCACTTTTGAGAAGCGCAAAAGTAAGCAAAACGCTTTTGCCCCACCACTCGGTGCCTCGCTAGGGCTCGGCATGCCCGAACGCAGGCATTGCTCCGTGGGCCGCCGCGAAGGACCATCCATGGTCCAGCGCGGCTACCTCGGCATCCATGCCGAGGTGCCCTCTGCGCAATACCTACGTTCGGCCAGCGTGGTTAACGGGGCGCCGAGATCAACGTCCGCCGCGAGGCGGCCTGAGAGCCGACCTGGTTCTCTCGGTCGTACTCCGATCCAATTGTGGGAGCGAGCTCGCGATGACGACAGTAAATCCAATCTCTATCTAACCAAACCACCGCCTTCGCGAGCAGGCTCGCTCCCACAGGAGAAATGCGATCACCCTGAATCAGGCCGGCTCTCAGGCCGCCTCGCGGCGGACGTTGATCTCGGCGCCCCATTAACCACGCTGGCCGAACGCAGGCATTGCGCAGTGGGCACCTCGGCATGGATGCCGAGGTAGCCGCGCTGGACCATGGATGGTCCTTCGCGGCGGGCCCACGGAGCAATGCCGGAGTGAGGGCACACCGAGCCTAGGCGAGGTGCCAAGTGGTGGGGCAAAAGCGCTTTGGTTACTTTCGCGCTTTTCGAAAGTGACCCGCCGTCAGGGCGGAACCCTAAGTCGCCGTTACCGCAGCAACGGATATACACACGACCTATAAACCCCCACCCACAAAAACAAACCCAAAAAAGCCCCCCCTCAGAAAGAAGCACCGTTTTCCCTTAAGTGAACAGCACTACCTCAAAAGAGGGCTTTTGTCTGTGGGCTGTAGCTTCAGGTGATCCAGACCGGCGACGAGCCATTATCGCGTAATGGCATTCTCGAATGCATACGAAAACGGACCTTGTGCATATGAAATTCAAAGCCCTTTGAATTGATTAATCAAAGAGCCTGCTTGAGAATTACTTACATTCAGCAACAGGTATTAAACATGAAACTTCCCCCGCTTGTCGCTCCTGTTTCAAGTCTAAGTAACGAAGAAATAACCCGCTACAGTCGACACTTGTTGATTCCTGATGTGGGCATGGAAGGGCAGTGTCGTTTAAAGAGCAGCAAAGTATTGGTGATCGGTGCCGGAGGCCTCGGTTCGCCGGCGTTGCTTTACCTGGCCGCGGCCGGTATCGGTACCCTGGGGATCATCGACTTCGACCGGGTGGACGAGTCCAATCTGCAACGCCAGGTGATCCACCGGGTGGCGACGGTCGGCCAGTTGAAGGTCGACAGCGCCGCCGAGGCCATCAACGCGCTGAACCCCTATGTAAAAGTCGAACGCCACGAACAGCGGCTTGAACCGGAAAGCGCCGTGCAGTTGTTCAGCCAGTACGACCTGATCCTCGATGGCACGGACAATTTTGCCACCCGCTACCTGGTCAACGATGCTTGTGTGTTGGCCAACAAACCCTACGTCTGGGGTTCGATCTTCCGTTTCGAAGGCCAGGCCTCGGTGTTCTGGGAAAATGCCCCCGGCGGTGTCGGCCTCAACTACCGCGACCTGTACCCCGAGCCGCCTCCGCCCGAGCTGGCGCCTTCGTGTTCCGAAGGCGGGGTGCTGGGCATTTTGTGTGCGTCCATTGGCGCAATCATGGCCACTGAGGCGATCAAGCTGATCACCGGCATCGGCGATAGCCTGCTGGGGCGCCTGATGGTGTATGACGCATTGGACATGTCCTATCGGCAGATGCCGCTGCGCCGCTCTCCGGGCCGCCAGCCCATCACGGCCCTGAGCGACTACCAGGCTTTCTGCGGTTTGAACGCCCCTCACGGCGTGCAGGACTCGGACCTGCCCACGGTCAGCGCCAAGCAATTGCAGGCGTTGCGCGAAAGCGGCCAGGACGTGTTGTTGATCGATGTCCGTGACCGCGCCGAATGGGACATCGTGCGGATCCACGGCGCCCAGCACATCCCCAAGGGGCCGAAGACCGCGGAGTTGATCGAAACCCGTTTTGGCAAGCACGCCAACCTGATCCTGCACTGCAAGACCGGCGCACGTTCCAGGGCGGTGTTGCGCGAGCTTCAGGCGCGTGGCTTCAGCAACGTACGCAACCTCGACGGCGGCGTGCTGGCCTGGGTGCGGGATGTCGAGCCAACGTTGCCGGCCTACTGAACCTGAAAACGAGGACCGAGGATGTTGAGTATTCGTGCCGGCCTGCTGGAAGCCATGCTGGAGCAGGCGCGACGGGATCATCCGCTGGAAACCTGCGGCATCGTCGTCGCACCGGCGGGCGTTCGTACCGCCGAACGCCTGGTGCCGATGGACAACGCCGCCCGTTCGCCGACGTTCTTCAGCTTCGATCCCAGGCAACAATTGGCGGTCTGGCGAGCGCTGGACGAACGAGACGAAGAATGCCGGGTGATCTATCACTCCCATACCGCCAGTGTCGCTTATCCGAGCGCCGAGGATGTGCGCTATGCCGGTGACGCTTCGGTGCATTACGTCATTGTTTCAACACTGCAGGATGTAGATGAGTGGGTGCGAAGTTATCGCATCATTAATAACAAAGTGACTGAAGAGCGTATTTGCGTCGTTAACTGAAACTTATAAGCGGCGCAGTTCAATTAATAATCACGAGCGAAGAGCTTATTAGGGCTCAGGGAGTTCTGCATGTCGATTTTTGTCACGGTGCCTACTTTGTTACGCACTTTCACCCAAGATCAAAAGCGCGTCGAAGTTCAGGGGCAAACTGTTCTTGAAGTGATCGAAGACATGGAAAAACAGTATCCGGGCGTCAAGGAGCGGCTGATAGGCGACGGTCAGGTGCATCGTTTCGTGAACATCTACGTCAACGATGACGACATCCGCTTTGCCGACAACCTCGCCACGACGCTCAAGGCGGGCGACAGCCTCACCATCCTCCCCGCCGTGGCCGGCGGTTGAGGCCTGATGCTCTGACCCGGGGCTGCGCGCGGTACCTCACCAAAGGCTCGCGCGTGGCGGTATGGAAACCTGCTGGTATAGGTCTTATGTCGCGTCTTCTACAGGGTTGCAGCCTTTCCGGCTGTGTCGAACCGGTGCCCGCCGGCTTTGCTGCGCTGGCCGCGTCACTGCGCTACCAAGCGACGGCGCTGGGCCTGGAACACCGCGAATCTCGTGGCGAACCACCGGCCAGCGGGCTGGGGTTTTCTTTTCATCATCCGGACCTTTCGCCCATCGACGCAAGGATTCACGGGTGGCCTGACGGCAGCTCCCTCGGCATCACGGAACACACCGTGCAGGCGGCCTGCGGGTTGATGTCGGTGCATGGCCGGGCCAGCGGCAAGGCCCAGGGACTGGGGCTCGATTATGTCTCGACCCTGAGCGCGAGCCTGGCCCTTCAAGGCGCGCTGGCCGCCGCCCTGGGTCAACTGCGCGGCGGTCGTTTCGGACACGTCAGCAGCTCCGTGGGCGCCGCCGGGGTGCTGGGCATCGGACAATACCTGGCCGGTGCCACGGCCGCTGATGAGGCCGAGCGGCTGCTTCCCGGCGCGACCTGTTCGAAGAACCGTCCGCCCTTCGTCTCCGCCGACGGCGTGGCTTTCGAATTGGAAACCCTCGATGCCGAACCTTGGCGCCGTTTCTGGGCGGCGGTGGGGATCGACGCCGACCAGGCCGGGCAGGGCTGGAAGGCCTTCCTGCTGCGTTATGCCAAGGCTGTGGCGCCGATGCCTACGGTGTTTCGCCAGGCCCTTGCGCGGCTGTCCATGGCCCGCATCAGTGCCTTGTGCGGCTTGAACGGCATGGCGGTTTGCCCAGTGCGCAGCCTCGCTGAGCGGCGGGCCGACGAGGACTTGCCACGGCAATTGAATCAAGGCCCTTGGGCGTTCGACTGTGGCGCTGCCGATGGCCGGGCATTGCCTGCGCTGGCGCCGGGAAAATTGCCCTTGAGCGGTCTGACGGTGATCGAGTCCTGTCGCCGGATCCAGGGGCCGTTGGCCGGCCACTTGCTGGCGATGCTCGGCGCCGAGGTGCTGCGCATCGAATTACCCGGTGGCGATCCGTTGCGGGCCATGCCGCCATGCGCCGACGGCGTATCGGTGCGCTTCGATGCCCTCAATCGCCTCAAGCAGGTGCGCGAACTGGACATCAAGTCCGCTGCCGGTCGCGCCGAGCTCTACGAGCGGGTGCGGCATGCCGACGTGTTCCTGCACAACTGGGCGCCGGGCAAGGCTGCGGAACTGGCGCTGGACCGCGCCGACCTGGCCCGGATCAATCCGGGCCTGGTCTACGCCTATGCCGGTGGCTGGGGCCACGACCGCCCGGGCGAATCGTTGCCGGGCACTGATTTCGTGGTCCAGGCGTGGTCCGGTGTCGGTGAGCAGATCGGCCAGGCCTCGGGCACCCCGGGCGGCTCGCTGTTCACCGTGCTGGATGTCCTGGGCGGTGCGGTCGCCGCCCAAGGGGTGACGGCCGCCCTGGTCCATCGCGCCCTCAGCGGCCAGTCGGTGCGGGTCGACAGCTCCTTGCTCGGGGCAGCCAACTTGCTCTGCGCCCCAGCCCTGCAAAACCCGGAGGTGACCCCCGACAGCCTGCTCAAGGGGGTGTACCCGACCCAGTCCGGGTGGCTGGCGATCGATTGCCAGACCCTGGCCCAGCTTGAACAACTGAGCCGAATCCTGGCCTTGGCGCCACAAACCGATCCCCAGGCGCTGGACGCATTGTTGAACACAGCCCTGTCGACGCAATCGGCCGAGGCCTGGCAACGCGTGCTGGGTGAAGCCGCGATACCGGCCTGTGTGGTCGTACAAGACCTGTCGCAACTGAGCCAAGACAGGCGATTGAAGCCGTGCTTAAGCCTGAATGCCTATACCTCGGTCAACGCCCACTGGAGTTTTCGATGAATAACGCAGGCATCATTGATCTGGTTCCCGTTGAGGTTCGCAGTGTCTGGGAACGTGACGGGACCTACCCCAACCGTTCGGTCTATCAACTGTTCCGCGAGCACGCCCTGCGTGAACCGGAAAAACCCGCGGTGCTTTCGCCTGAGGGCACCCTGAGTTATGGCCAGTTGCATGAGCATGCCTTGCGCATGGCGGCCGGCCTGCGCGCTGCCGGGATCATGCCCGGCGATGTGGTGGCCTATCAGCTGACCAACAGCTGGCGTTGCTGCGCCATCGACCTTGCCGCCGCAGCGCTGGGCGCGGTGGTTGCCCCATTTCCGCCGGGGCGCGGCAGCCTGGACATCCAGGCGCTGGTTCGACGCTGCGATGCGCGGGCCGTTATCGTTCCGGCCGAGTATGCCGGAATCGATCTATGCCAAGTCGTCGAAGCACTGCGCCCGACCTTGTTGTCATTGCGGGTGTTGATCGTCGAAGGCAGCGCCCGGGAGGGCTGGCTGAGCTTGCAAAACCTGCTCGAGACCGAGCCGCTCGATGAAGCGCAACTGCCCGACGTATGCCCCAATTCGCCGGTACGCCTGCTGGTGTCTTCCGGCACCGAGTCGGAGCCCAAGCTGGTGGCCTACTCCCACAATGCCCTGGTGGGCGGGCGCGGGCGCTTCCTGCAACGCATCCATCCCGAGGGTGCGAGCTTTCGCGGGTTGTATCTGGTGCCGCTGGGCTCATCGTTCGGTTCCACCGCCACCTTCGGCAGCCTGTCGTGGCTCGGCGGGTCGATTGCTGTCCTGCCGCAGTTCGATGTAGCGGCGGCCATCGAGGCGATTGAACAGCTGCGCCCGACCCACATCCTCGGGGTGCCGACGATGCTTCAGCGTATCGCCGCCGATGCCCGGCTGGCCGAGGTCGACAAATCCAGCCTGCAGGGGTTGATCTGCGGTGGTTCGCTGATCGACGAAGTCACGGTGCGCCGCTGCGTGGACGCCTTTGGCTGTGGCTTCATCAGCCTGTACGGCTCGGCGGATGGGGTGAATTGTCACAACACCTTGGACGACGCGTTGGAGGTGGTGTTCTACAGTGTCGGCCGGCCAAACCCGGCGGTGTGCGCGATCAAGATCTTCGACGAGCAGGACCAGGAACTGCCCCAGGGCAGCGTCGGCGAGATCCGCGCGCGCGGGCCGTTGAGCCCGATGCAATACGTCAACGCTCCGGAGCTCGACGCGCAGTATCGAGACGCCGAAGGATGGGTCAAGACCGGCGACCTTGGGTACATCGATGCAGACGGCTACCTGGTTCTGGCCGGACGCAAGAAGGACATCATTATCCGTGGCGGCGCCAACATCAGCCCGGTGCAGATCGAAACCCTGGCCACCGGTCATCCCGATGTGGTCAGTGTCGCCTGCGTGGCCGTGCCGGACCCGGACCTTGGACAGCGCGTGTGCATTTGCGTGACCCTGCGCGAGGGCGCATCGCGCTTCACCTTGAGTGAGTTGACCGACTACCTGCGCGAGCAAGGATTGGAGGTCAACAAGCTGCCCGAGTACCTGCGTTTCTATAAGCAGCTGCCGCTGACGCCAGCGGGCAAGATCGACAAGAAATCCCTGGCCGCTGAAGTGGCGTTCCTCGAGAGTGGGGCGGGCATCGCATGTTGAGTGCAATGAGGGTTGGCGTCCCTCAGGACGCTGGCGAGCTGGTGCGTCAGGTTCGGTGTTTTACCGACGACCAGATCATCCCGCTGGAGACCGAGCTGGCAGCCGAACCCCGACAAGCGGCCAGACGCATCGCCGAGCTGAGTGCCCAAGCCCGTGCCGCCGGGCTGTGGGGCAACTTTTACCCTCAGGCCCAGGGCGGTCGGATTGCCAGCCTGCGCGCCTACCTGCTGGTGGCCGAGCAAGAGGGCCGCTCCGAGTACGGACCGGCGATCTTCGGTGACGACGCCACGCTGGATCTGCACATGTTGAGCCGGCATGCCGGCGAGGAGATCCGACAGCGCTTTCTCGCTCCGCTGGCGGCGGGTGCGATGGTCTCCAGTTATGGCATGTCCGAGCCGGACAGCATCGGTTCGATCCCGGCGACCCTGCGCAGCCACGCCGAACTCGTCGACGGCCACTGGCGGTTGAACGGGCGCAAGTGGTTCATCTGCCGGGCCGAGCGAGCGGCGTTGGTCACGGTGATCGCTCGTACCGCGCCGGGACCATTGGAGAGCGGTTTATCCATGCTGTTGGTGCCCACCGACTTGCCAGGTTTTCGCGTGGAGCGGCCCTTGTCGATTCTCGGGCGTTATGCCGGGCAAGGGGAACTCTCATTCAATCAGGTCAAAGTCCCGGCCAGCCATGTCCTGGGCGAGGTGGGGCAGGGCCTGGCGTTGATGCAGGAGCGCCTGGCGCTGGGGCGCATCCTGCGTTCGGTGCACTGGTTGGGCCTGGCCCAACGCTGTTTTGACCTGATGTGCGCGCGCATCCATTCGGCCCGGGGCGTGCAGGCGCGGCTGGCGGACAAGCAGCTGGTGCGCCAGCGGGTGTTCCGGGTTTACCAGGGCATTGCCAGCGCCCGCGCACTGCTTCACGACGCCGCCGAAAAATACGACGCCGCTGTTCCTAACGGCATTGAGGTGAACATCGCCAAGGTCGCCGCTTCCCAGGCCTTGAGCGAGGCCGCGGATTCGGCGATCCAGATCATGGGCGCCGAAGGCCTGAGCGAACTGTCGCCGCTGTCGGGCATTTATCGCGTGGCGCGCACCACCCATATCCTGGATGGCACCGACGATGCGCTGGTGAGCGCGGTAGGCCGGCACTTGCTCGACAGCTGCGGCGACGCAGGGCTGGACTTCGATTGGCCGTCCGTGATGGCGGGAGCAGAGCAATGACTGAGCAAAATGCCTCACCAAGCGTATGGCTGCGGCTGGTGCTCACCGCCGCGATGGCCCTGCCGATGCTGATTTTCTACGCGGTCGGCACCCTCGGGCCGTTGATGCTCGCCGACCTCGGTGTGCCGACCCATTGGCTGGGCTGGCTGATCACCAGCGCGTTCGGTTTCGCCGCATTGTTGTCGCTGTGGGCCGGGCCGCTGGTCAATCGTCTCGGAACCCGGCGTGCCCTGGCCTTGTTGTTCTGGAGCACGGTGGCGGCGTATGGATTATTGGCGAGCTTGCCGGGGTTTGTCGGTGTGGTACTGGCGCTGGCAGCGTGTGGCATTGCCCAGGCGCTGGCCAATCCAGCGACGAATCTGCTGATCGCCGAGCGCGTCGAGCCCCGGCAAAAGGCTGCGGTGGTCGGTTTGAAACAGTCCGGGGTGCAGGTCTCGGCGTTGTTCGCTGGCCTGTTGTTGCCCAGCCTGGCCCTGAGCTTGGGCTGGCGCGGTGCCTTGGCCACGCTGCTGGTGCCGGCGGTGCTGTTGGCACTGTGGGGGCCGCGAGTGGCAGCCCGTGAGCGGGTGGGCAAACCTTTGGGATTCGCCTTGAGTCGACCCAATGCACGCCTGGCGCTGCTGATGAGCGTGCAATTGTGCGTAGGCATCGTGTTGTCGTCGTTTGTGACGTTTCTTGGGGTCTTTTCTGCACAGCAAGGCATGAGCGCGCAATGGATCGGCGCATTGATCGCCGGTTTCGGCGTGATGGGCATCGCCGCTCGGGTGTTGCTCACCCCGTTGGGCGCGCGGATGGCCGATGAGTCCTGGTTGCTGCTGGTGCTGTTGCTGTTGTCGGGCGTGGCGTTGTGGCTGACCGCGCTGGCCTTGCCTGTTCGTCATTGGCCGCTGTGGGCGGGGGCCTTGGGCATGGGCCTGAGCGCTGTAGCGACCAATGCGATCGCCATGAGCATGGTATTGCGCGATCCGGGGTTTGGCAGCCCGGCATCGGCGGCTGGCCTGCTGTCGGTGGGCTTTTTCGGTGGGTTCGCCGTGGGGCCACCGTTGTTCGGTCTGTTCCAGCGCGGACCGTGGGGGTTCGCTGATGCGTGGTTATTGCTGATCGGCGTGCTTGTGCTGGGTGGCGTGGCGAACCTGCTGTTGATTCGCCTGCGGCAACGTCACAAAGCACCCGTCATCAGCGGATTGAGGGCGGTCAAATGAGCGTCGCCGTGGCGAGGCAAGGGCCTTTGCGGCTGGACGAGGCCTATCGCGCCATTGCGGCGATTGTCAGGCGCATGGATCAGGTCCAGGCATCCTGTGGCGAGGGGTTCCCGTTGTACTGCCCAGCGCCTGACAGCCATTGGAAAGTCTCGGCTGGCGGCTCCTGGCTGGGCGGGTTCTGGTCCGGGCTGTGGTGGTTGCGCGCCCATCGTGGTGCGCGCCTGGAGGATCGTCGGCAGGCCCGGCAGATTACCGAACGGTTGCGGGACAAGCTCGGCAGTGCCACGCACCATCGCAGCCTGATCTTTCACTATGGCGCGGGACTGGGCAGTTGTTTGCTGGATGATGCCCTGGCCGATGAGCTGGCGGAGCAGGCGGTGCAGCAGCTGGCTCGAGCTTTCGACCCCTTGCTGGGCTGCATTGCATTGGGTCGCGACATGGGCGGCGGTGAGCAGGGTGATCAGCGCCTGAGCATCGACCCGCTGGCCGCCACGCTACAGTTGTTCGCACGCCGCGCCGGCCCTCGGTTGTTAGGCCTCGGACGGCAGCAACTGCAGGCGTCTTTTCGCGCCTGTGCCAGTAGCGGCGGGGCCTGGAGCAGTCAGGCATCCCATGACGAGGAGCGCTGGTGTGCTGACGATAGACCGGGTAACTGGTCCCGGGGGCAGGCCTGGGCGATGCTTGGCTTGAGTGTCGGTGCCAGGTTGTACGGTGCACCTTACCGCCAGGATGCTATGCAGGCGAGCCAGTACTGGCAACGCAGCCGAGGCTTGGACGTACCGCTCAATCGCCTGTCCGAGCCCCAGGGGCCGGACGATCCCTGCGCGGCGGCAATGGCAGCGCTGGCCTTGCAAGGACTGGCGCCACAGGTACCCGACGGCGAGGTGCTGCGCGAGCACGCCGCTGCACAACTGGCGGCAATTATTCGCAGTGGCGATTTTCAGGACGGGTGTTTCCTCGGCCATTGCTACCGAACTTCGGCCGCTGGGGAGCAGAAAGTGGAGACGGCCTGCGGCAGTTTTTTCCTGTTGGCGGCCCTGCTGGTCTGGACCGGTGAGCTTGATCCAAGCGTGATCTAGGAGGCGTCCCCCGCAGGCGCCAAGCTCAAGCATTGCGCAGTGAGTAAAAATTTCCCCCTTTCAGGGCGTTGAATCCCTGTCACCTACCTTTTTGCACCTATTCGACCCGTTCCAGGGCTCGCTGGAGAAAGCTGAAATAAACGTTTCAGCCTTCTCACGGTGTTTTGTCGTATAAATGAAAACAAATTTCGCTTTTAAACAACTTTGCGATGGTTTTTCTGGCGCAGTCTTGATGCATCGCGCTTAGGCACAGCCTTTGCTACACCTCAACAGCGAAACCCACCGAACCGTTGGATTCAGTATAGGAGTGACCACGCAGATTTAATCAGGGGGCGCACGTCATCCAGACGCAAAGGCCAGATCAGAGACCACTGCTATCGAGGTGCACGGAGAAACAGGGTTCATTAAAACAAAGCAAGGCCAGACCATTGGAATGACGAAGTAATAAGAAATGCCGTGTAGAACGCGGCTGGGAGTTGGCTATGCCCCACGCTTTTTTTAATGAAATGTATGACGCACAGGGTGACTGCCGCCCGCATTACCAGGCCTTCGCCCGCTGGCTGGCGGATACGCCGCTTGAACTGCTTGAACAACGCCGACGCGAAGCCGACCTGTTGTTCCACCGAGCCGGTATCACCTTCACCCTCTACGGGGACGAGCAGGGCACCGAACGGTTGATTCCCTTCGACATCATTCCTCGCAGCATCAAGGCCAGTGAATGGCAGATCGTCGAGCGAGGCTGCATCCAGCGGGTCCAGGCCCTGAACATGTTCCTGGCTGATATCTATCACGGGCAACACATCCTCAAGGAAGGGATCATTCCCGCCGAACAAGTGCTCGCCAACGAGGGTTATCAAATCGCGATGCAGGGCCTGAACCTGCACCGGGGCATCTACGCCCACATCGCCGGTGTCGACTTGGTTCGCGACGGTGACGGCAGTTACTACGTGCTGGAGGACAACCTGCGTACGCCCAGCGGCGTGAGCTACATGCTCGAAGACCGCAAGATGATGATGCGCCTGTTCCCCGAACTCTTCGCCGCCCAGCGCGTGGCCCCCATCGACCATTACCCGAACCTGCTGCTCGACACCCTGAAAAGCTCAAGCCCCCTGGATAATCCGACCGCCGTGGTCCTGACACCGGGTCGCTTCAACAGTGCCTATTTCGAACATGCGTTCCTGGCCCGGGAAATGGGCGTGGAGTTGGTGGAAGGTGCCGATCTGTTCGTGCGCGACGACCATGTGTACATGCGCACGACCGCCGGCCCCAGGCAGGTGGATGTGATCTATCGTCGTCTTGACGATGATTTCCTCGACCCGCTGTCGTTCAACCCCGATTCCATGCTGGGCGTTCCGGGCCTGATCGCCGTTTACCGTTCAGGCAATGTGGTGCTGGCGAATGCCGTCGGCACGGGCGTCGCCGATGACAAGTCGATTTACCCCTACGTCGACGAAATGATCCGTTTCTACCTCACCGAAGAACCGATCCTGAAGAACGTGCCCACCTGGCAGTGCCGTAAACCTCAAGAGTTGTCCCATGTGCTGGCCAACCTGCCTGATCTGGTGGTCAAGGAAACCCAGGGCTCCGGCGGCTACGGCATGTTGGTCGGACCAGCCGCCAGCGCGGCAGAGATCGAAGACTTCCGCGCCCGCCTCAAGGCCCGCCCCGAAGCCTATATCGCCCAGCCGACCCTGAGCCTGTCCACGTGCCCGACCTTTGTCGAGAGCGGCATCGCCCCGCGTCACATCGACCTGCGTCCGTTTGTGTTGTCGGGCAAGGAAACGCGCCTGGTACCTGGCGGCCTGACCCGCGTGGCACTGCGCGAAGGCTCGCTGGTGGTGAACTCGTCCCAGGGCGGCGGCACCAAAGACACTTGGGTAGTGGAGGACTAAGACATGCTTTCAAGAACCGCTTCTGACCTCTATTGGATGTCCCGCTACCTGGAGCGCGCCGAGAACCTGGCGCGCATGCTCGAAGTCAGTTACTCGCTGTCTCTGATGCCCCAGGCCGGGCGCAGCGATGGGCACGCCGAGCTGGCGATGTCGCTGCTGGCGGCCGGTACGCTGGACGATTACAACGCGCGTTATGACGCGCTGAACACCGAACGCATGCTGCATTTTTTCGCACTGGATGAAACCAACCCCGGGAGCATCTACAGCTGCCTGCGGGCGGCGCGGACCAATGCCCATGCGGTGCGCGGACGCATCACCGCCGACATGTGGGAGAACATCAACGCCACCTGGCTGGAAATGCGCAACATCGCCAGCAACGGCCTGGGCCGTTATGGCATCAGCCACTTCTGCGAATGGGTCAAGGAGCGTTCGCACCTGTTCCGTGGTGCGACATCGGGCACCATCATGCGCAACGACGCCTACTGTTTCATTCGCCTCGGGACCTTCATCGAGCGGGCGGACAACACTTTGCGCCTGTTGGACGCACGCTACGAAATGTTCGGCGAGGAGTCGGAGGAGGTCAGCGACAATTCGGCGCGCGGCTATTACCAGTGGAGCGCCTTGCTGCGGGCACTGTCGTCGTTCGAGGCGTTCAACGAGATCTACCGCAACGCGCCCAATGCCGAGCAGGTCTCGGAGATGTTGCTGCTGCGGGCTGACGTCCCGCGCTCGCTGCATGCCTGTATCGAGGAACTGGATCATATCCTCGCGAGCCTGCCGGGCAATAACGGCCGTCCGGCCCAGCGCCTGGCCGCCGAGCTGAATGCGCGCCTGCGCTATTCCGGGATCGATGAGATCCTGGCGTCGGGCCTGCATCAGTGGCTGACCGACCTCATTGGCCAAATCCGTCACTTGGGCCAGACCGTTCATGAGTCTTATCTGGAGGTCGTATGAAACTGTCCATACGCCACGACACCACCTACAGCTATGCCGATGAAGTCTGCACCAGCATCCAGTTCCTGCGCCTGACCCCCAAGGACAGCCAGCGCCAGCGCATCCTTGAGTGGCACCTGGAATTGCCGCGCCTGGTGCGCAGCCAGATCGACCCTTACGGCAATATCCTGCATGTGATGACCATGGACGAGCCCCACGGCGCCTTGGTGCTGACGGCTTACGGTCAGGTGCAGATCGATCAGACCGTGGAGATGGAGACAGACAGCCAGTCGCCATTGCCGTTCCTGCGCACCAGCCGTCTGACCCAGGCCGATGACGTGCTCAGCGCCTTCGCTGTAGAGCAATGTGGCGCGCGGCGTGACCGTGCGGCGCTGACCGACCTGATGAACGGCCTGGCCGATCGTATGCCCTACAGCCCGGGCACGACGGCGGTCAGCAGCACAGCCGCCGAGGCGTTTGCCGGCGGAGCGGGTGTCTGCCAGGACCATACCCACGCATTCCTGGCCTGCGCGCGCAGCCTGGGCATCCCGGCCCGCTATGTCTCCGGCTACCTGTGCACCGAAGATGAGAGCCATCTGGCGAGCCACGCCTGGGCCGAAGCCTGGCTGGACGACGGCTGGTACAGTTTCGACATCACCAACCGCCTGACCCGTCCCGACCGCCACCTGAAACTGGCGGTCGGCCTGGACTACCTCGACGCCTGCCCGGTACGCGGCATGCGCCGGGGCGGCGGGGCGGAGCAGATGCTGGCGCGGGTGCAGGTGAGTTCAATGGTCCAAGTGCAGCACCAATAGGCGAGTGCCCGCAGGTATCTTGGGCGTCCCGCTAACCACGCTGGCCTAACGCAGGCATTGCGCAGTGGGCAACCCGGCATGGATGCCGGGTTAGCCCGCATTGACAACGATCAAGGCCACCCCGGATGGCCAGGCGCAGACTGGGCCAAACCCATCGGGAGATCACCAGCATGCCCCTTTCCCTGGCCAAAATGCGCCGCCAGTACACCCTCGACGGCCTGGATGAAACCCAGGCACCGGGCGATCCCATGGTCCTGTTCGGGCTATGGATGCAACAAGCCCGCGAGACCGAAAGCCCACCGGTAGAAGCCAACAGCATGGCCCTGGCGACCGTGGACGAGCAGGGCCGACCCCATTGTCGAGTGCTGTTGCTCAAGGGCTTCAGCAACGAAGGCTTTTCGTTTTTCGGCAACTACGCCAGCGCCAAGGGACAGGACCTGGCGGCAAATCCGTGGGCGGCCATGACGTTTTTCTGGCCGGGGCTGGAACGGCAGGTGCGGATTGAAGGGCCGGTCGCCAAGCTTGACCCGGCGCTGTCGGATGCCTATTTCGAGTCCCGTTCCGTGGCCAGTCGTCTGGGCGCCTGGGCATCGCCACAAAGCCATCCTTTGGTTGATCGGGCCGCGCTCGAGACCTTGCTGGCGCAAACCGAACAACGTTTCGCCGATCAACCGGTGCCGCGTCCCGAGCATTGGGGCGGCTATTGCCTGCGGCCCGAACGGCTGGAGTTCTGGCAGGGCCGCGCCGACCGTTTGCATGATCGTCTCGACTACCGCCTGCAAGAGGGTGCATGGCAGCGCAGCCGTCTGGCGCCATGACACCGAGGGAGGTACCTCCATGGAGGAATAGGCCCGGCATCGAATGGGGTTCAGGCTGGGCCATCTTTTCTGACAGGACGGCTGATCATGGCCCATCTGACGCAACGCCTCTTTCAACCGCTGAACATCGCGGTCCTCACCATCAGCGATACCCGCAGTTTCGAGACTGACACCTCGGGCCAGACCCTTGCGGACCTGCTGCAAACCGCCGGGCATGTGCTGATCGACCGCGGGCTGGTGAAGGACGATATCTACCAGATCCGCGCCCAGGTCTCCCAGTGGATCGCCGACCCGAACGTGCAAGTGGTGCTGATGACCGGCGGCACCGGGTTCACCCCACGCGACAACACGCCCCAGGCAGTGGCGCCGTTGCTGGACAAGCACGTCGATGGGTTTGGTGAGTTGTTCCGCCAGGTGTCCCTGGCGGAAATCGGCATGTCCACGCTGCAGTCTCGCGCTTTGGCGGGCATGAGCAACGGCGTGCTGGTGTGCTGCTTGCCGGGTTCGCCGGGGGCGTGCCGGACCGGCTGGGAAAAAATCCTGGCCGGGCAACTGGACAGCCGCACTGGCCCGTGCAATTTCACCCCGCATCTCAAGCCGCAGGCTGGCATTGTCCTGCAACCTTGTGAGGCGCGTTCATGAGCAGCGGTACGTGTGGCAGCGTCTGCGAAAGCGGTGCGCTGATGCCGGTGGATGAAGCCATCCGCTATCTGCTGGATCAGGCACCGCTGCCGCCTCCGGTGCAGCGGGTGACGCTGGACCAGGCCTTGGGCCGAGTGCTGGCGACAGACATTCGCTGCCCCATGAACCTGCCGCCATGGGACAACAGTGCCATGGACGGTTATGCCTTGCGGGCTGCCGACCTGCCGGTCGCCGGCGGTCATTTGACCTTGGCCGGGCGCATTGCCGCCGGAGAGGCACCGGGTAAGCCATTGCAGGCCGGGCAGGCGGTGCGGATTTTTACCGGCGCGCCGTTGCCGCCGGGGGCAGACACCGTGGTACCCCAGGAAAGCTGCCGGGTGGACGGTGAGCGCGTCTGGTTACCACCGGTCAATGGCGCAGACCATGTGCGCAAGGAAGGTGAGGAAATACAGCGAGGCGACCGTTTGCTTGCGGCCGGAAAACGCTTGCGCGCCCAGGAGCTGGGGTTGCTGGCTGGTGCCGGGATTGCTCGGGTGGAGGTCTATCGTCCATTGCAGGTGGGCCTGCTCAGCAGCGGTGATGAACTGCGCGAACCGGGCGAAACGCTGGCGCCGGGACAGATCTACAACAGCAATCGCCACAGCCTGGCGGCACTGCTGCGCGGCTGGGGCTTGGAAGTGCATGACTATGGCGTCATGCCTGACAAATTGCTCGCCAGTCGGCAGGCCTTGAGCCAGGCGGCGGCCGAATGCGACTTGCTGCTCACCTCTGGCGGCGTGTCGGTGGGCGAGGAGGATCATCTCAAGCAAGCCATCGAAGCGTTGGGCAGCGTTGACCTGTGGCGCCTGGCGATCCAGCCGGGCAAACCCCTGGCCTTTGGCGAGGTGTCCGGCAAACCCTGGATCGGGCTGCCGGGTAACCCTTCGGCGGCGCTGATTACCGCGTTGATTGTCGTACGCCCGTTTCTATTCCGGGCTCAGGGCATTGATGAGGTATTGCCCGCAGCGTTGCAGTTGCCAGCCGGGTTTGACTGGCCAAAGCCCAACCGGCGACGGCAGTACCTGCGGGCGAAGTTGAGCCCGACCGCCGACGGCTCGCTGTGTGTCGAGCTGCATCCCCAGCAAAGCTCGGCGATGTTGACGGCCGCGTGCTGGGCCGACGGCTTGGCGGTGGTCGAGCGTGAGACGCTGGTGCACAAGCACGATCGGGTGCTGTACCTGCCATTCGCCGACCTGATGCATTGACGGCAATTGATTGCCGTCAATGTCGTCGGCCGAGGGCTGGCTAGACTGGCGGCGCTTGAGTTTTCTCATGAGGATGCCCCATGCAACTGGTTTGCCCGGCAGGGAATCTGCCTGCCCTCAAAGCGGCGGTGCGCCAAGGCGCCGATGCCGTCTATGTCGGCTTTCGCGATGACACCAATGCCCGGCACTTCGCCGGATTGAACATGGATGACAAGCAGTTCGACGCGGCTGTCGCGCACATCCGTCAACACCAACGCAAGCTGTACGTGGCGGTCAATACCTACCCGCAGCCCAAGGGCTGGGAGCGCTGGCAACGCGCCGTGGACCGTGCCGCCGATTTCGGCGTGGACGCGCTGATTGCCGCCGATCCCGGTGTGCTCAGCTACGCCAGTCAGCGCCATCCGCAACTGGCCCTGCACCTGTCGGTACAGGGTTCGGCGACCCACGCGGCGGCCCTGGCTTTTTACGCCGAGCGCTACGGTATTCGCCGCGCCGTGCTGCCACGGGTGCTGTCCCTGGCCCAGGTGCGGCAGGTGGCGGCAGCCAGTCCAGTGCCCATCGAGGTTTTCGGCTTCGGCAGTCTGTGCATCATGGCCGAGGGGCGTTGCCACTTGTCTTCCTATGTAACCGGCGAATCGCCGAACCTCTGTGGGGTCTGCTCGCCCGCCAAGGCGGTGCGTTGGAGCGAGGACGCCCAAGGCCTGAGCGCACGTCTGAGCGAAGTGCTGATCGACCGTTACACCCCTGAAGAACCGGCCGGTTACCCGACCCTGTGCAAGGGCCGCTTCCTGGTGGGCGGCAAGCGCTTCCATGCCTTGGAAGAACCCACCAGCCTCGACACCCTGGACCTGCTGCCGGAGCTGGCGGCCATCGGTGTCGAGGCCGTGAAAATCGAAGGCCGCCAGCGCAGCCCGGCCTACGTTGAACAAGTCACCCGGGTCTGGCGTGCCGCGCTGGATGCACACCAGGCCGCGCCGCAACGGTTCCGGGTGCGGGAAGAATGGCGCCAGGTGTTGGCCGGTTTGTCCGAGGGCAGCCAGACCACCCTGGGTGCCTACCATCGATCATGGCAATGAGGGAGGCCCGATGAAGCTCAGCCTGGGACCGGTCCTGTTTTATTGGGACAAAGCGCAACTGGGACATTTCTACGCCGAGATGTCGGCCCTGCCGCTGGATGTGATTTACCTGGGGGAAACCGTGTGCTCGAAGCGCCGGGCATTCTCTCTGGATCAATGGCTGGGCCTGGCGCGTGAGCTACAAGCGTGCAGCCAGGCGCAGATCGTGTTGTCGAGCCTGACGCTGATCGAAGCGGCTTCGGAGCTTTCCTCGCTGCGACGCCTGTGTGACAACGGCCAATTGTTGGTGGAAGCCAATGACATGGGCGCGGTGCAGTTCCTGGCCGAGCGCAAGTTGCCCTTTGTCGGCGGTCCGGCGTTGAACTTGTACAACGGTCATGCCCTGGGACAATTGCTCGACAGCGGCATGATCCGTTGGGTACCCCCCGTGGAATGCTCGGCGGCGCTGATCGGCGACGTACTCGAGCAAGTGCGGGAGCTGGGCCGTGAGGTGCCCGAGGTGGAGATCTTCGCCTACGGCCATCTGCCCTTGGCGTACTCGGCACGTTGCTTCACCGCCCGGGCCGAAAACCGACCCAAGGACGACTGTCAGTTCTGTTGCATCAACTACCCCGATGGCCTGGCCCTGAGCAGCCAGGAAGGCCAACAGTTATTCACCCTCAACGGCATCCAGACGATGTCCGGCGAGGTGACCAACCTGCTGGCCGATTACACCGCGCTGACGGCCAGTGGCGCCGACCTGCTGCGCCTGAGCCCGCGTGCCCAGGGCATGGCCGAGGTGGTCACGGCCTTCGACAAGGTTCGCCAAGGCGAGGCTCCGCCGCTGTTCGTGGACGGCTGCAACGGTTACTGGCACGGCCATGCCGGCATGTTGAAGGTAGAGGAGGCGGGTCTGTGCTGAGTCCAAAGAAATGGTTGCTCAAAGGCGCTGACCGGGTGCTGCCGCTCGTGGCCAAGGTGCCGTTTGTGGTGCAGCGCTTGGCGCTCCAACAGGCGCTCAATCGTTGCCTGGCCGAGCCGCTGCGCGATGGCGGTTTCGATGTGCTGCAGGGGCGCTGGCTGTGCCTGCGGGTGCCCGACCTGAAACTGTGCTGGTACCTGACCCTGGCGCGGGATGGACTGCGCATCGCCGAGCGTGCTGATGCCCAGGTGACCATCAGCGGCAACTGGCGCGAATTCCTGTTGCTGGCCAGCCGTCAGGAGGATCCCGATACGTTGTTCTTCCGGCGGCGGCTGGTGATCGAGGGCGACACCGAACTGGGGTTGGCGCTGAAGAACCTGATCGATAGCCTCGATCCGGATGTATTGCCGCTGTGGCTGTGGCGCAATCTGGAGCGGGCGGGCAAGGGCTTGGCAACCGTGTGATGACAGCGCCGAGCCTGCTGCCCCTGGTGTATTCCTGTTCCGGTTGTTCCAGCGTGGCGCAACTGGCCAACACCGTTGCCCGTGGCGAGGGAGCTTGCTCCCGCTGGGGGGCGAAGCCCCCCCAAGTTTGCCACTGCGGTGTGTCAGGTTGATTGCGTCTGGCTTTTTGGGGCTGCTGCGCAGCCCAGCGGGAGCAAGCTCCCTCGCCACAAGGGGTGCACTTACTCGGGCTATTGCTGGTAAGCCTCCAACTCCTCCTCGGCCAGGATACGAATGTTGCGTCGTTCCATGGCGATCAGGCCGCCGTCCACCAGGCGATGCAGAATGCGCGAGAAGGTTTCGGGCTGAATCCCCAGCTTGGAGGCCACCAGGCGTTTGGAAACCTGCAACACCAACTGCCCGTCGCGGGGATCGCGTTCCTGTAGCAGGAAATTGATCACCCGCCGGCTGGCGCTGGCCAGGGTCAGGTTGTCGATGTCCTTGAGGCGCTGGTGCAGGTGGATGCTCATGCTTCCCAGGATCGCCAGGCAGACTTTCGGTTGGTCTTCCAGGGCGTTGCGGTAATGATTGCCTTCGACACTCACCAGCACGCTGTCCTTGATTGCAGAGGCGCTGACCGGGTAACAACGGGCCTGGCTGAACAGCAGGGCCTCGGCGAAGGTCTGGCCGGGCTGGATGATTTCCACCAGGTTCTCCTGGCCTTCACCGGTGACCCGATACAACTTGATCTGCCCACTGATCAGCAGGAAAAACCGCTTGGCCGCGTCGCCCTGGTGCATGAGCGTGCTATTGGCGGGCAGGCGCTTGAGGACGGCGAGATTGCACACGTCTTCGAAAATCCGCTCCGGCAACTGGCTGAACAGATGGTGACGACGCAACAGTAAAACGATGGAAGGGTGGGTCAGCATGGCGTACCTCCGCGTGCGGTCATGGTAGAGCCCAAGACGCCGCTGGCCTATGCCTCGGCAGGCCTACCTCCGAAGAGGGATGAGCCGGTACTCCAGTCAGTTGAATCAACCTTTGCCTGACACAAATCCCGTGGCGAGGGAGCTTGCTCCCGCTGGGCTGCGTAGCAGCCCCAAAAAACAGGGCCGCTGCGCGCCCCAGCGGGAGCAAGCTCCCTCGCCACAGGATCGGTGTTCGCTCATGGAATCTACGCGCCTGCTTTAGCCAGCCCCGCGCAAATGCTCCATCGCCCACACCGCCGCCTCCACCCGCGAACGCAAACCAAGCTTGTGCAGCAGGTTCTTCACATGCACCTTGACCGTGCCCTCGGTGATGCCCAGCTTGTGTCCGATGACCTTGTTGCTGTAGCCGCCAGCGATGGTCTTGAGCACCTGGCGTTCGCGTTCGGTCAGGTCCACCTCGGTCTGGCGCGGCGCGGCGCGCAGGGCCTGGGCCATGACGCGGGTCAGGCCGGGGCTGATCACCAGGGCGCCGTTGAGGGCATCGCGGATGTACTGGATGAGCAATTCGGGCTCCATGTCCTTGAGCAGGTAACCGTTGGCGTCCAGGCGCAGGGCATCGCGGATGTCGTCCTCGGCATCGGATACGGTGAACAGCAGCACCTTGCCGGTGTAGTGCATGGCGCGCAGCCGGCGCAGGGTCTCGATGCCGTTCATCTGCGGCATGTTGTTGTCCAGCAGCACCAGGTCGGGCTTGAGCGGCTCGATCAGCGTCAGGGCTTCTTCGCCGTGGCTGGCTTCGCCGACGATCTGCAGATCGTCTTCAAGCTCCAGCATCTGACGGATCCCGCGACGCATCATCGGATGATCGTCGACCAGTAGCAGGGTATGGCGCAGGGGGGCGTTCATGTTGCGAGGCCTTCGGTGGGTTGGCCCAGGAATTCCGGTTGGAAATGCACTTGGATACGGGTGCCCTGGGGTGTCCGGGAGAGAATCTGCAGGTGGCCGCGCAGGCTGCGGGCCCGCTCGTTCATGATGTTCAAGCCATGATGTTCGCGCTGGTCGACCTCGCCGCTGAAGCCCCGGCCATCGTCTTCGATCGACAGCCTTACGGTTTCGCCTTCCTGGCGCAGTTCGAGCCAGGCGTTCTCGGCGTGGGCATGGCGCAGGCAGTTGGACAGCGCTTCGCGGGTTATCTGCAGGATGTGGATCTGCTCGCTGGCCGACAACTCGAAGGCCAGGGTGTCGACGAGCAGGTGCACCTTGAAGTCCCCCCGGTTGGAGAATTCTTCGGCGGTGTCCTTGAGCTCCTCGACTAAGCCATCGTCGTGGATCTGCAAGCGGAAGGTGGTGAGTAGTTCGCGCAGTTGGCGATAGGCCGTGTTCAGCCCTTCACGCAGTTCGCCGGCCACCGTTTCGAGGGTCTGCACCGGTTCGCCCCGACGCATCAGGGTTTGCATGCGGCTCACTTGCAGCTTCATGTACGACAGGGCCTGGGCGAGGGAGTCATGCAGCTCGCGGGCGATGATGGTGCGCTCGTCGAGCAGCAGCAGGCGATGGTCCTGTTCGCGCTGGCGCTTGAGGGACAGGGAGGTGCCGATCAGGTTCGCCAGGGCCTGGATCAATGCGATTTCCCAAGCCTGCGCCGCGTGACCGTCGACAAAATGCGCCTTGAGCTCACCCAGTTCATTGCCCTGGTTGCTGATGCTGAAGGTTTGCGGCCGGGCCGTGTGATGTTTCTGGCAGGTGGCGCAATCGCTGCTGGCACAGACCTCGCGGCTGTTGGCCCCGTGCATCGCCAGCAGTTGCCGCGCCGGCGCCTGTAGTTGTCCTTGCAGGCACAGCGACAGTCGCAGGCCCGGTAGTCGTTGCTGGAAGCGGCGTATCAACTCATCCAGGCCCTGGGCGTTGGCCTGTCGCGTGGCGAGGTTGCGGCTGCTCTGATACAGCAATTCCAATGCCGCGTTGGCCTGTTGCAGGTTCAGGGTTTTTTGCTGGACCTGGCTTTTCAGGGTGCGATGGGACTGCTCGATGGTCTCGGCCATGGCATTAAAGCTCGTCGCCAGTTGGCCCAGCTCATCCTCGGACTGATGATTGACCCGCACTTGGAATTCGCCACGACGAAAACGCTGGGTAGCGTCCACCAACTCCTGCAAGGGCGTGACCACGCCGTACTGCAATTCATACAGGCCGATCAGCAGGATGATCATGGTGCTGAACAGTGCGATGCCCTGGATCGTCTGTTGCCAGCCCTGTTTGTGTTCGCTCTGGCGTTGCAACAGAGTGACAAATTGGTCCAGTTGCTCGACGAAGGAGCTGGCGCTGGCTTGGAAGAACGCCGAATCACCGCGCTCGACGGCCGGGCGCAAAGTCTGGTTCCAACGTTGCACAAGGTGCTGATAGCTCTCATGCAAGGACGTCGTGGGCCCGTCTTCCAGCACGGCGCGCAAGGCAGGGCTGTCGAGGCGCTGTTGCAGGCTCTCGATAATCACCGGGATGTCGTCGGTGGCACCCGCCGCCAGTTTCCAGCTCAGGTTGTAGGTCTCCATGCGCACGGAGCCGGCGGTGTTGATGGCCGCGGCGTCGCCCTGGCTGAACCAGGCGATCAGCCCGGCGCTCAAGGAACTGGCCAGGGCCAGGATGGCGATGAGGATCACGGCGAGCCCGGCGCGAGCGGGCAGGGAGCTGCGCAGCCAGCCCATCATTGAGGCTGACCCTGCAAGAAAATCTGGAACCCGAACATGGGCGGCGCCTGGATGTGGGGTGTAGCGGCCAATCCTGGGCGCACTACCTCTAAAGAGTTGTCGGCCGCTCCGTTTCGATAAAAGCTTCGGCAGACTTATTCAAGAGATTGATAAACAAAGGGTTTTATCAGTATCCGGGTCTACCTCCTTAGAGGTAGACGGGCCAAGCATAGGCCAGTACCCCCCCTGCGCACGTTGACCCAGGTCAAGTTTTTGCGGGGTACGCATCACTAGGCTGCGCTCATCGAACTGACGGAGTGCATCGTAATGCGAGCGCAAGTGCAACAAGGGCTGGTACTAGGGATGAGTACCCTGGCCTTCACCGTGTGCTTCATGGTCTGGATGATGTTTGCCGTGCTCGGCGTTCCGATCAAGGAACTGCTGGCCCTCAACGAAACCCAGTTCGGCCTGCTGGCTGCCACGCCGGTGCTGACCGGTTCGCTGGTGCGTTTGCCCCTGGGGCTTTTGACCGACCGCTTTGGTGGACGGATCGTGTTCTTCCTGCTGATGCTGGCCTGTGTGTTGCCGCTGTACCTGATCACCCTGGCCACGGCCTTCTGGCAGTTCCTGGTGCTGGGCCTGTTCGTCGGCCTGGCCGGCGGCTCGTTCTCGGTGGGCATCGCCTACGTCGCCAAATGGTTCGACAAACAGAACCAGGGTTTTGCCATGGGCGTCTTTGGCGCAGGCAACGCTGGCGCGGCGGTCACCAAGTTCCTCGCCCCGGCCCTGATCGCGTTCGGCTCCTGGCACCTGGTGCCGAAAGTCTTCAGCGCCATCCTGTTCATCACCGCGCTGCTGTTCTGGTTCCTCACCACCGAGAAAAAAGAACACAGCGGTACTGGCGGCGCCACGTTGCGCGAGCAATTGAAAGCCCTGAAAGAACCGGCCGTGTGGCGCTACTGCCAGTACTACTCGATCGTGTTCGGCGGCTACGTGGCCCTGGCCCTGTGGATGACCAAATACTACGTGCAGGAATACGGCTTCAGCCTGCAAAGCGCAGCGCTGCTGGCGGCCTGTTTCTCCCTGCCTGGTGGCGTGCTGCGGGCCGTCGGTGGCTGGATGTCCGACCGCTGGGGCGCCCAGAGCGTGACCTGGTGGGTGCTGTGGGTCAGCTGGATCTGCCTGTTCCTGCTGTCCTATCCCCAGACTCAACTGCAAGTACAGACCGTCAACGGCATCGTCGATTTCCACATCGGCCTCAACGCCACGCTGTTCACCGTGCTGCTGTTCGTGATGGGCATCGCCTTCGCGTTCGGCAAAGCCTCGGTCTTCAAGTACATCGCCAACGACTACCCGAAAAACATGGGCGCGGTGTCCGGCATCGTCGGCCTCGCCGGCGGTCTGGGCGGGTTTGTGCTGCCGATCATGTTTGGCGCCCTGGTGGACCTCACCGGCGTGCGCTCGTCCTGCTTCATGTTGATGTACGGCGTGGTCTGGGTCTCCCTCACCTGGATGTACTTCAGCGAAATGCGCAAGCGCCCGCTGCTGGGTAAGCAGTCGCCGGCCAGCCAATCCCCGTTTTCCAGCATTGCCCAAGGAGAAGAACATGTCCGTTCTGCAAACGCCTGAAAAAGGCCCGGTCATTCATGACTGGCGTCCGGAAGACCCCGCGTTCTGGGGTAGCAGCGGCAAACTGACCGCCCGGCGCAACCTGTGGATCTCGATTCCTGCGTTGCTGTTGGCCTTCGCGGTCTGGATGGTCTGGAGCACGGTGATCGTGCGCCTTAACGCCATCGGCTTCAGCTTCACCACTGACCAACTGTTCTGGCTGGCGGCCTTGCCGGGGCTGTCCGGCGCTACCTTGCGCATCTTCTACTCGTTCATGGTGCCGATCTTCGGCGGCCGGCGCTGGACCGCCCTGAGCACCGCATCGTTGCTGGTGCCTGCGCTGTGGATGGGCTTCGCCGTGCAGGACTCGAGCACGCCCTACAACGTGTTCGTGCTGATCGCGCTGCTCTGTGGTTTTGGTGGCGGCAACTTCGCCTCGAGCATGTCCAACATCAGCTTCTTCTACCCCAAGTCCCAGCAGGGCACCGCCCTGGGCCTGAACGCCGGGCTGGGTAACCTGGGTGTGTCGGTGATGCAGTTCAGCGTGCCGCTGGTGATCTCCTTCGGTGTGTTCGGCTTCATGGGCGGCCAGCCACAGGTGTTGGCCGACGGCAGCTCGTTGTGGCTGCAGAACGCCGGTTTCATCTGGGTGCCGTTCATCCTCGCCGTGACCCTGATTGCCTGGTTCGGCATGAACGACCTGTCCAGTGCCCGGGCTTCGTTCAGCGAGCAGGCAGTGATCTTCAAGCGCAAGCACAACTGGCTGATGTGCTGGTTGTACCTGGCAACCTTCGGCTCGTTCATCGGGTTCTCTGCCGCCTTTCCACTGCTGATCAAGACCTCGTTCCCGGAAGTCATCGCGCTGAAATTCGCTTTCCTCGGCCCGCTGGTCGGTGCCTTGGTGCGTCCACTGGGCGGCTGGCTGGCGGACAAGCTCGGTGGCGCGAAGGTCACCCTGTGGAACTTTGTCCTGATGATCGCGATGGTCTTCGGCGTCCTGCACTTTTTGCCGCAGAACGGCCAGGGCGGCAACTTCTACGGCTTCCTGGGCATGTTCATGTTGCTGTTCATCACCACTGGCGTGGGCAACGGTTCGACCTTCCGCATGATCCCGGTGATCTTCCGCACCCTGCATGAAAAATCCGCCCTGGGGAAAAAGCCCGAGGTGCGCGAGCAAGCGATCAAGAACGCCGGTAAGGAGTCGGCCGCGGTGCTGGGTTTCAGCTCGGCCATGGGCGCCTTCGGGGCGTTCTTCATTCCTAAATCATTCGGCACTTCGATGGCCCTGACCGGCGGCCCGGAGATGGCCTTCTACATGTTCGTCGGCTTCTACCTGAGCTGCATCGTGGTGACCTGGTGGTGGTATGCCCGCAAGGGCGCCGCGACACCTTGCTAAGCCGAACCTAAACCTGCGTGGGCGGGGCGCAGACCCCGCGGAGCAAGCCTGAGAGGAACACACTGTGAGTCATTTACTGGATCAACTGCGGTTTTTCAACCGCAAGCAAGGCGAGTTTTCCGATGGTCACGGCGAGACCCGCAAGGAGTCCCGCGACTGGGAGAACGTCTACCGCTCCCGCTGGCAGTACGACAAGATCGTGCGCTCCACCCATGGGGTGAACTGCACCGGCTCGTGCTCGTGGAAGATCTACGTCAAGAACGGCCTGATCACCTGGGAAACCCAGCAGACCGACTACCCGCGCACCCGTAACGATCTGCCCAACCACGAACCACGCGGCTGTCCTCGTGGTGCCAGCTACAGCTGGTACATCTACAGCGCCAACCGGCTCAAGTACCCGAAGATCCGCAAGCCATTGCTCAAGTTGTGGCGCGAAGCCCGGCAGACCTTGCCACCGGTGGAAGCCTGGGCCAGCATCGTCGAGGACAAGGTCAAGGCCGACTCCTATAAAAGCAAGCGCGGCATGGGCGGCTTCATCCGTTCCAACTGGGAAGAAGTCAACGAGATCATTGCCGCCGCCAACGTCTACACGATCAAGGAACACGGCCCGGACCGGGTGGTCGGCTTCTCGCCGATCCCGGCCATGTCGATGGTCAGCTATGCCGCCGGCTCGCGTTACCTGTCGCTGATCGGTGGCGTGTGCCTGAGCTTCTATGACTGGTACTGCGACTTGCCGCCCGCTTCGCCGATGGTGTGGGGCGAACAGACCGACGTGCCGGAATCGGCCGACTGGTACAACTCCAACTACATCATTGCCTGGGGTTCCAACGTCCCGCAGACCCGTACCCCGGACGCGCACTTCTTCACCGAGGTGCGCTACAAGGGCACCAAGACCGTGGCGATCACCCCGGACTACTCGGAAGTCGCCAAGCTCACCGACTTGTGGCTCAACCCCAAGCAGGGCACCGACGCCGCGCTGGCCCAGGCCTTCAACCATGTGATCTTCAAAGAATTCCACCTGGACAAGCCCAGCGCCTATTTCACCGAATACGCCAAGCGCTACACCGACCTGCCGGTGCTGGTGATGCTCAAGCCGATGCTCGGCATGGCACCGGGTGCGGGCTACCAGCCCGACCGTTTCCTGCGCGCCAGTGACCTGACCGACAATCTCGGCCAGGAGAACAACCCGGAATGGAAAACCATCGCCCTGGATGCCAGCGGTGAACTGGTTTCACCCCAAGGCTCCATCGGCTATCGCTGGGGCGAGAAGGGCAAGTGGAACATCCTCGCCCGTGAAGGCGGCGAGGGCCGTGAGATCGACCTCAAGCTGAGCCTGATCGGTGGCGACGTCGCCGAAGTGGCCTTCCCGTATTTTGCCGGTGAAGCCCAGGAGTACTTCCAGCACGTGGCCGGTGAAGCGGTGCAGTACCGTCGCGTACCCGTGCACAGCGTGGTGCTGGCGGACGGCAGCGTGGCGAAAGTCGCCACCGTGTTCGACCTGTCGGCGGCCAACCTGGCCATCGACCGTGGCCTGGGTGGCGCCAACGTCGCCAAGGACTACGACGACGCCTCGGTACCCGGTACGCCGGCCTGGCAGGAGCAAATCACGGGTGTGAGCCGCGAGAAGGCGATCCAGATCGCCCGCGAGTTCGCCGACAACGCTGACAAGACCCGTGGACGCTCGATGATCATCGTCGGTGCGGCGATGAACCACTGGTATCACATGGACATGAACTACCGCGGGCTGATCAACATGCTCATGCTCTGCGGTTGCGTCGGCCAGACCGGCGGCGGCTGGGCTCACTATGTGGGCCAGGAAAAACTCCGTCCGCAATGCGGCTGGCTGCCCCTGGCCTTTGGCCTGGACTGGAACCGTCCGCCACGGCAGATGAACGGCACCAGCTTCTTCTACGGCCACAGTTCGCAATGGCGCCACGAGAAGATGAGCATGCACGACGTGCTCTCGCCCCTGGCCGACAAATCGCAATTCCCTGAGCACGCCCTGGACTACAACATCCGCGCCGAACGGGCCGGCTGGTTGCCGAGCGCGCCGCAACTCAACACCAACCCGCTGCACATCTGCCGCGATGCCGCCGCCGCGGGCTTGGAACCCAAGGACTACGTGGTCAAGTCGCTGCAGGACGGTTCCCTGCGCTTTGCCTGCGAGCAGCCCGACAGCCCGGTGAACTTCCCGCGCAACATGTTCATCTGGCGCTCCAACCTGCTGGGCTCCTCGGGCAAGGGCCACGAGTACATGCTCAAGTACCTGTTGGGCACCAAGAACGGCGTGATGAACGAAGACATCGGCCATAGCACCGAGTGCAAGCCTACCGAAGCCGAATGGGTCGACGAGGGCGCCATTGGCAAGCTCGACCTGGTGACCACCCTGGACTTCCGCATGTCCTCGACCTGCGTGTATTCCGACATCGTCTTGCCGACCGCGACCTGGTACGAAAAAGACGACATGAACACCTCGGACATGCACCCGTTCATCCACCCGCTGTCGGCCGCCATCGATCCGGCCTGGGAGTCGCGTTCGGACTGGGAAATCTACAAAGGCATCGCCAAGGCGTTTTCCGCCATGTCGGTCGGGCACCTGGGTGTCGAGAAAGACCTGGTTACCGTGCCGTTGATGCATGACAGCGTCGGCGAACTGGCCCAACCCTTTGGCGGTACCGACTGGAAAAGTGCCGGCGTGGCGCCGGAGCCGGGCAAGAACGCGCCGAACCTGCACGTGGTGGAGCGCGACTACCCGAACATCTACAAGCAGTTCACTTCCCTGGGCCCGATGCTCGAGAAGCTCGGCAACGGCGGCAAGGGCATCAACTGGAACACCGAGACTGAAGTGAAATTCCTCGGCGAACTGAACCACAAGGAAGTCGAGGCAGGCATCAGTCAAGGCCGGCCGAAGATCGACAGCGCCATCGACGCTGCTGAAGTGATCCTGTCCCTGGCCCCGGAAACCAACGGCCATGTCGCCTTGAAAGCCTGGGCGGCGCTGTCGGAGTTCACCGGCATCGACCACAGCCACCTGGCCATCTCCAAGGAGCACGAGGCCATTCGTTTCCGCGACATCCAGGCCCAGCCGCGCAAGATCATTTCCAGCCCGACCTGGTCTGGCCTGGAAGACGATCACGTGAGCTATAACGCCGGCTACACCAACGTTCACGAGGCGATTCCATGGCGCACCATCACCGGTCGCCAGCAGTTCTACCAGGATCACCCCTGGATGCAGGCGTTCGGCGAGCAGCTGATGAGTTACCGGCCACCGGTCAACACCCGCACCATCGAAGGCGTGAAGGGCAAGCGCAGCAATGGCGAGACCGAGATCGTCCTGAACTGGATCACCCCGCACCAGAAGTGGGGCATTCACAGCACCTACAGCGACAACCTGCTGATGCTTACCTTGAGCCGTGGCGGACCGATTGTCTGGCTCTCGGAAATCGACGCCAAGCGCGCCGGTATCGAGGACAACGACTGGATCGAATGCTTCAACGTCAACGGCGCACTGACCGCCCGGGCGGTGGTCAGCCAGCGGGTCAAGGAAGGCATGGTGATGATGTATCACGCCCAGGAACGGATCGTGAACGTGCCCGGTTCAGAAACCACCAAGACCCGTGGCGGCCACCACAACTCGGTGACCCGCGTGGTGCTCAAACCCACCCACATGATCGGTGGCTACGCCCAGCAGGCCTACGGTTTCAACTATTACGGCACGGTCGGATGCAACCGCGACGAGTTCGTCGTGGTGCGCAAAATGTCCAAGGTCGATTGGCTCGACGGTTCCAGTGGCGATGATCTGCCGCGTCCACTGCCGACTGATATCGAGGAGAACTGAGATGAAAATTCGCTCACAAATCGGCATGGTCCTGAACCTGGACAAATGCATCGGCTGCCACACCTGCTCGATCACCTGCAAGAACGTCTGGACCAGCCGCGAAGGCATGGAATACGCCTGGTTCAACAACGTTGAGTCCAAGCCAGGCATCGGCTACCCCAAGGAATGGGAAAACCAGGACAAATGGAAGGGCGGCTGGATCCGCAACGCTGACGGCTCGATCAACCCGCGCATCGGCGGCAAGTTCCGCGTGCTGGCGAACATCTTCGCCAACCCGGACCTGCCGAGCCTGGACGATTACTACGAACCGTTCGACTTCGACTACCAGCACTTGCACACCGCGCCACTGGGCGAGCACCAACCGACCGCACGGCCGCGTTCGCTGGTGTCTGGCAAGCGCATGCAGAAAATCGAATGGGGCCCGAACTGGGAGGAAATCCTCGGTACCGAATTCGCCAAGCGGCGCAAGGACAAGAATTTCGACCAGATCCAGGCGGACATCTACGGCGAGTACGAAAACACCTTCATGATGTACCTGCCGCGCCTGTGCGAGCACTGCCTGAACCCGACGTGCGCGGCATCGTGCCCGAGCGGCGCGATCTACAAGCGCGAAGAGGACGGCATCGTCCTGATCGACCAGGAGAAGTGCCGCGGCTGGCGCATGTGTATCAGTGGCTGCCCGTACAAAAAGATCTATTTCAACTGGAAGAGCGGCAAGTCGGAAAAATGCATCTTCTGCTACCCGCGTATCGAAGCCGGGATGCCGACCGTCTGCGCGGAAACCTGCGTTGGCCGGATCCGTTACCTCGGTGTGCTGCTGTATGACGCCGACCGCATCAGCGAAGTGGCCAGCACCGCCAATGAGCACGACCTGTACGAGAAACAGCTGGAGATTTTCCTCGACCCGAACGACCCGGCGGTGATCCGCCAGGCCCTGGCCGATGGCGTGCCGCAGTCGGTGATCGACTCGGCGCAACGCTCGCCGGTCTACAAAATGGCCGTGGATTGGAAACTCGCGCTGCCGCTGCACCCGGAATACCGCACCTTGCCAATGGTCTGGTACGTGCCGCCGCTGTCGCCGATCCAGAACGCTGCCGCCGCCGGTACCGTGGGTATGAACGGGGTGATCCCGGATGTCGACAGCCTGCGCATCCCGCTGCGTTACCTGGCCAACATGCTCACCGCCGGCGATGAAAAGCCGGTCAAGCGCGCCCTCAAGCGTTTGCTGGCGATGCGCGCCTACAAGCGTTCCGAGCAGGTGGACGGCGTGCAGGATCTGCAAGTGCTGGCCGACGTCGGCTTGAGCGTGAATCAGGTGGAAGAGATGTACCGCTACCTGGCCATCGCCAACTACGAAGATCGTTTCGTCGTACCGAGTGCTCACCGTGAAGACGCCATGAGCGACGCGTTCGCCGAACGCTCCGGGTGTGGTTTCAGCTTCGGCAGCGGTTGCAGCGGCAGTTCCGACACCAACATGTTCGGCGGCAAGAAGGCCAATCGCCGCGACGTGATCAAAACCGTGCAGTTGTGGGAGGAATGAACATGCGCATTCTCAAGGTGATTTCGTTGCTGCTCGATTATCCGACCGAGACCCTGGTGGCCGGTCGCGACGAGCTGGAGCAGGCCATTGTGCAAGCGCGGGAAATCAGCCCCCAGCAGCGCGCCGACCTGTTCGAATTGCTGGAGGTGATCTGCGGCAAGGACTTGATGGACGGCCAGGAACACTACGGCGCGTTGTTCGGTCGTGGCCGCTCACTGTCGCTGCTGCTGTTCGAACATGTCCACGGTGAGTCCCGCGACCGTGGCCAGGCCATGGTGGACATGATGGCCCAGTACGAAGAGGCCGGTTTCGCCATCGGCGTCAAAGAGTTGCCTGACTACATCCCGCTGTACCTGGAGTTTCTTTCCACCCGCGAAGACATCGAGGCCCGCGAGGGCTTGGCGGACGTGGCGCACCTGCTGGCCTTGCTCGCGGCGCGCCTGGACGAGCGTGAAAGCGTCTACGCCAGTTGCTTCCGGGCCTTGCTGCAGATCGCTGGGGCCGAACCCCAGGTGGCGGTGGCCGAATTGCGTGAGCAAGTGAAGGCCGAGCCTCGGGACGACTCCCTCGAAGCCCTGGACAAGATCTGGGAAGAAGAGCAGGTGGATTTCATGAAGGCCGAACAACAGGACCGTTGCAGTTCACTGCCCAGCGCACCCGGCAAGGCGCGGGATGAAAGTGCGGTGCCGTTGCACTGGGTGGATTTTCAGCATGAAGGGTTGGCCGCAGCGCCAGCCGGGGAGGTGGGTAATGTCTAAATGGGATCTGTTGTTGTTCGGGGTCTACCCCTATGTCGCCCTGGCGATCTGCCTGCTCGGCAGTTGGGCGCGATTCGACCTGTCCCAGTACACCTGGAAGGCCGGCTCCAGCCAGATGCTGAGCAATCGCGGCATGCGCGTGGCAAGCAACCTGTTCCACGTCGGCGTGCTGTTCGTACTGGCCGGGCACTTCGTCGGCCTGCTGACGCCGTCGGCGATCTACCACCATGTGCTGAGCACTGAGAACAAACAGTTGTTGGCCATGGTCTCCGGTGGTTTCTTCGGCGTGCTGTGCCTGATCGGCCTGGTGATGCTGATTAACCGGCGCCTGACCGACCCACGGGTCCGCGCCACGTCCAGTACCTCGGACATCCTGGTGCTGGTGGTGCTGCTGGTGCAACTGGTGTTGGGGTTGCTGACCATCGTCGCGTCCACCGCCCACATGGACGGTTCGGTAATGGTGATGCTGGCCGACTGGGCCCAGAACACCGTGTTGTTGCGTCCGGTGGAAGCGGCCACGTCGATTGCACCGGTGGGCTTGGTCTACAAGCTCCACGTGGTGCTTGGTCTGACCTTGTTCGTGTTGTTCCCGTTCACTCGTCTGGTGCACATCGTCAGTGCGCCGGTCTGGTACCTGGGACGTCGTTATCAAATCGTTCGGCAGAAGTTCTGAGGAGAAGATCATGGCGAGTGGATGCGGATGTGGCGGTAGTGGTGGCGGTAGCGGCGGTTGTGGTTCTTCGGCAAAAGCGGCGCCGGTGATGGCGTCGATCGATGAGGTCGAACCGACCGGGGCGGTGCAGTTCGAACCGGCCCAGGCCGGGACGGTGGCGGTGGATGAAGCCCCCGCGCAGTTGATCGCCAGCAGTGAGCAGGAATGGCCGATCATCAGCGTCAACGGGGTGGCGGTCACCCCGCAGGCGATGGCCCAGGAGCTGCAATACCACCCGGCGGAAAGCCGCGAGGATGCGGTCTACCAGGCAGCACGGGCCTTGGTGATTCGGGAATTGCTCCAACAACGCATCGCCGAGTTGGGCCTGGCGTTGCAGGTCGGTGCCGGTGAAAACGAAGAAGAGGCGGCCACGCGGCTACTGCTCGAGCGTGAGGTGCTGGTGCCGCAATGTGACGAAGCCACCTGCCTGCGTTATTACGAGAACAATCGGGCGCGCTTCCATAGTGCACCGTTGTTGGCGGTGCGGCACATCCTGCTTGAATGCGCGCCGGACGATGGCGAAGCCCGCAGCCAGGCTCATGACCAGGCTGAGGTGCTGCTGGAGCGGCTGGACCAGTTTCCGGGCAGTTTCGCTGAGCTGGCACTGACGCATTCGGCGTGTCCGTCCAAGGCACAAGGCGGTTCGCTGGGGCAAATCAGCAAGGGCCAGACCGTGCCTGAACTGGAGCGCCAGCTGTTCACCCTGCCGGCGGGCCTGGCCAGCAAACCGCTGGAGAGTCGTTATGGCTGGCACGTGATCAGCATTGACCAGCGCATCGAAGGCCAGGCGTTGCCTTACGAGGCGGTGGCCACGGCGATTCGTACCCAGTTGCAACAGGGCGTCTGGCAGAAAGCGCTGGTGCAGTACCTGCAAACCCTGATTGGAGCGGCGGACATCCGTGGCATTCATCTTCAGGGCGTCGACTCGCCGCTGGTGCAGTGAGCGCTGGCTCAACCGGGAGATTTCCATGAACGCGGTGTTGCAGGATGGGTTTGGGCGCCAGATCGATTATTTGCGGATGTCGGTGACCGATCGTTGTGATTTTCGCTGTGTGTATTGCATGGCGAAAAACATGACGTTCCTGCCGCGTCAGCAGGTATTGACCCTGGAAGAGTTGCAGCGTCTGGCGGGGGTGTTCGTCGGTCTGGGGGTGAAGAAAATCCGCCTGACCGGTGGTGAGCCGCTGATCCGTCCGGGCATCGTCGGGTTGTGTCGCGAGATCGCGGCGTTGCCCGGCCTGCGGGAACTGGTGATGACCAGCAACGGCTCGCAGTTGGGGCGTCTGGCCCAGCCGCTGGTCGACGCTGGGGTCAAGCGCATGAACATCAGTCTCGATAGCCTGGACGGGGAGCGCTTTCGGGCGATCACCCGTAACGGCGACCTGGATCAGGTGCTGGCCGGGATAGAAGCGGCGAAGGTGGCCGGGTTCGAGCGGATCAAGTTGAACTGCGTGGTAATGAAAGGGCGCAACTTCGATGAGGTCCCGGCGTTGGTGCAGTACGCCATCGAGCAGCGGATCGACATCAGCTTTATCGAGGAAATGCCGTTGGGGGAGGTGGGTCGTTCCCGGGGTGAGTCGTTCTGTGCCAGCGATGAGGTCCGGGCCGAGATCGCTCGCCATCATCGCCTGCTGGACAGCACCGAAAACAGCGGCGGGCCGGCGCGTTATGTGCGTTTGGAGCGGCATCCGCAGACTCGGATTGGGTTCATTTCGCCTAATAGCCATAACTTTTGTGCCAGTTGCAATCGTGTGCGCATGACGGTCGAGGGGCGCTTGCTGTTGTGCCTGGGGCAGGAGGATTCTCTCGATCTGCGTGGCTTGTTGCGGCGTTATCCGTTGGATGACCAGCCGATTGTTCAGGCGGTGCGCCAGGCTTTACGTGGGAAACCTCTGCGCCATGCCTTTAACCTTGGAGGGGAAGTGCAGATTGTGCGGTTCATGAACATGACGGGAGGCTAAGTGCTTGCGCGGCCCCCGTGGCGAGGGAGCTTGCTCCCGCTGGGCTGCGCAGCAGACCTGTTCTGCTCTGTTCTGAATGCAGGATGTTGTTGATCGGGGGCATATCCGTTGCTGCGGTAACGGCCACTTAGGGTTCCGCCCTTACGGCGTCTCACTTTTGAGAAGCGCAAAAGTAAGCAAAACGCTTTAGCCCCACCACTCGGTGCCTCGCCTAGGCTCGGCATGCCCTCACTCCGGCATTGCTCCGTGGGCCCGCCGCGAAGGACCATCCATGGTCCAGCGCGGCTACCTCGGCATCCATGCCGAGGTGCCCACTGCGCAATGCCTGCGTTCGGCCATCGTGGTTAACGGGGCGCCGAAATCAACGTCCGCCGCGAGGCGGCCTTATAGCCGGCCTGGTTCTGGGGGACCGCGTTTCCCCTGTGGGAGCGAGCCTGCTCGCGAAGGCGGCCTCACAGCCAACCTGTTTCTCCCTGTCGCACTCCAATCCAATTGTGGGAGCGAGCTTGCTCGCGATGACGGCGGCCCGTTCAACATCGATCTCAACTGACCCACCGCTATCGCGAGCAAGCTCGCCCACAGGGATAAGGGGGCTGCCAAATGACCTTTCAAGCTCGATGGATAGTCACCCCCGATTCTTGATATCGATCAATTGCAACCCTGCCTTTTGTCCGTACTCTCCACTGCATATTGTGTTTATTTAACTTTAAAAGCCTATATGTAGTGTCTGGAGCCAAAATGCAGAGTACGTTGATCGCTGTGGGCTGTAACCGCTTGCATAAGCGCGATGGCAGTGTGGTTGCGTTTGATGCGGACAAGATCCGTCAGGCGCTGATTGCTGCTGGCAAGGCCACCGGTGAGTACGCCGAAGCCGAGGCCGAGGGGTTGTTGGAGGCGGTGCTGGTTCGGTTGGAAGGGCAGAATCGCTTGAGCGTCGAGCAGATCCAGGACCGCGTCGAGCGGGTGTTGATGGACGCCGGGTTCTTCCTTTCCATGCGCGCCTATATCGTCTACCGCGAACAACACGGACGCCTGCGCCGGGACCGTCGCACCCTGGTGGAGGTCGCCACCTCGATGAACGAATACCTGGACCGCGAAGACTGGCGCGTGCAGGCCAACGCCAACCAAGGTTATTCCCTCGGCGGGCTGATCCTCAATGTGTCGGGCAAGGTCACCGCCAACTATTGGCTCGACGAGGTCTACAGCCAGGCCATCGGCCAGGCACACCGCGAGGCTGATTTGCACGTCCACGACCTGGACATGCTCGCCGGCTACTGTGCCGGTTGGTCCTTGCGCACGCTGTTGCATGAAGGCCTCAATGGCGTGCCAGGGCGGGTCGAGGCCGGGCCGCCCAAGCATTTGAGTAGCGCTTTGGGGCAGATGGTCAACTTTCTCGGCACCCTGCAGAACGAATGGGCCGGGGCCCAGGCGTTCAGCTCGTTCGACACGTACCTGGCGCCCTATGTGCGCAAGGACAGGCTCAGCTATGGCGAGGTTCGCCAGTCGCTGCAAGAGTTCATCTACAACCTCAACGTCCCGTCGCGCTGGGGCACGCAAACGCCCTTCACCAACCTCACGTTCGATTGGGTCTGCCCGGAGGATTTGCGTGAACAGATCCCGGTGATCGGCGGCGAAGAGATGCCGTTCGCCTACGGTGACCTGCAAGAAGAAATGGAGCTGATCAACCGCGCCTACATCGAGGTGATGCAGGCCGGTGATGCGAAAGGGCGGGTGTTCACCTTCCCGATCCCGACCTACAACATCACCCATGATTTCCCGTGGGACAGCGAGAACGCCGACCGGTTGTTCGAAATGACCGCCCGTTACGGCCTGCCGTATTTCCAAAACTTCCTCAACTCGGACATGCAACCCAATCAGGTGCGCTCGATGTGCTGTCGCCTGCAACTGGACGTACGCGAACTGCTCAAGCGCGGTGGTGGCCTGTTCGGTTCGGCGGAGCAGACCGGCTCATTGGGGGTGGTGACGATCAACTGCGCGCGCCTGGGTTACCTGTACAAGGGCGACACCAGTGCGTTGCTGCAACGCCTCGATGCCCTGATGGAATTGGCGATGGAGAGCCTGGAGGTCAAGCGCAAGGTCATCCAGCATCACATGGATGCCGGTTTGTATCCCTACACCAAGCGCTACCTGGGCACGCTGCGCAATCACTTCTCCACCATCGGTTTGAATGGCCTGCACGAAATGCTGCGCAATTTCACCGATGATCAGCAAGGCACCCACACCGAGCAGGGCCGTGCGTTCGCCCTGAAGCTGCTGGATCACGTGCGGGCCACGCTGCTGCGTTTCCAGGAAGAAACCGGCCACCTCTACAACCTGGAGGCCACGCCTGCCGAAGGCACGACTTACCGTTTCGCCAAGGAAGACCTCAAGCGCTATCCCGATATCTTGCAGGCCGGCAGCCCTGTCGCGCCGTACTACACCAACTCGTCGCAACTGCCGGTGGGGTTCACCGACGATCCGTTCGAAGCCCTGGAATTGCAGGACGAACTGCAGTGCAAATACACCGGCGGCACCGTGTTGCACCTGTACATGGCCGAGCAGATTTCCTCGACCCAGGCTTGCAAGCAATTGGTGCGCAAAGCCCTGGGCCGTTTCCGCCTGCCATACCTGACCATCACGCCGACCTTTTCCATCTGCCCGGTACACGGTTATCTGGCTGGCGAACACGAATTTTGCCCGAAATGCGACGAGGCCTTGCTGCTGCAACAGCAGTTGGCAGGCAGCGTTCACTGATCCGATCCATCGACCGCAAGGAGCTTCACCCATGAATGCGTCACAAAGCCTTCCACAAGCGCAGCGTCAACGTTGCGAAGTCTGGACCCGCGTGATGGGTTATCACCGCCCGGTGGCAGCCTTCAACCCGGGCAAACAGTCCGAGCATCGCGAACGGGTGCACTTCACCGAAAGCGCGGCCGGGCGTCCATGAGTCGAGTGCTACGGGTCGGGGGCATGGTGCCCCTGACCACCCTCGATTATCCGGGCCAACTGGCGTGCGTATTGTTCTGCCAGGGCTGCGCCTGGCGTTGTCGTTATTGCCACAACCCGCAACTGATCCCGCCGCGCGGCAGCGCGGAGGTGGATTGGTGTCGGGTCTTGGCGTTCCTGCAACGCCGTCAGGACCTGCTCGACGCCGTGGTGTTCAGCGGCGGCGAACCGACCCTGCAGGACGGCCTGGCGCCAGCGATGGAGGAGGTGCGGCAAATGGGTTTTCGCATAGGCCTGCACAGCGCCGGGATCAAGCCGGCGGCCTTCGCCAAAGTGGTCGGCCTGGCCGACTGGGTCGGCTTCGACATCAAGGCCTTGCCCGAAGATGCCCTGGACGTGACCCGAGTCCACGGCAGCGGCGCTGCCAACTGGCGCAGCCTCGACCATCTGCTGGCCAGCGGCGTGGACTATGAATGCCGCACGACCGTGCACTGGCATCTGTTCAACCCCGAACGGCTGTTGACCCTGGCCGAACGCTTGAGCGAACGGGGCGTCACGCGGTTTGCCGTGCAACTGGTGCGCACCGAGCGGATGCTCGACCCGCATCTTTCCAGCATCTCGGCGCATGGGTTGCAGCCGGAGTTGTGGGCCGCGATGCGTGAGTTGTTTCCTTCGTTTGTGTTGCGTAGTTGAGGGAGCGTTGGGATGAACGACTGCCCGCCAAACCCCTGTGGGAGCGAGCTTGCTCGCGATAGCGGTGGGTCAGCTGCAGTGATGTTGGCTGTGCCGACGTCATCGCGAGCAAGCTCGCTCCCACAAGGGTTTTGTGTTGAACCCATGTGAGCACCCGCTCCCACAGGTTTTGCGTGTCACCACCCCCAAAACTGCAACCACCAACCATAACCCACCAAGCCGCTGGCCAATATCAGGCACGCCATGCCGGCCAGTCGCTGCACAGGCGATGCCGCCATCTGCTCTAGGCGCTTCCAACCCAGCCACAGGCTCCAGGCCATCGCCGCCACCAACAGCCCGGCTCGTGCCGGCTGCACCCACTCCAGCAGCAACCCTTCATAGCGCAGCAACTTGACGGTGGTGGCCGACAGGCCGAGGAACAGGCCTGCACCGCCCACGGGCGTCAGGGTGATGGCCAGGGGCAAATATTCTGCGGGATTACCCGCGAGTCGTGCCGCCAGGCGCATCAGCAGCATCAGTGAAGTGCCCAGCAGCAGGGCACTCACGCCCAAATAGGCGACGATGCAGAAGCCGTCGAGCCAGCTGAAGCTGTCATTGAGTTGCGGATAGTGCGTCAGCAGCCACCAAGGCGCGGTGTCTTGCAACGGCCAGAACAGGTCGTGTGCCACCAGCCATTGGGCCAGCGCCTGCTTGAGGGTGATGAACCAGGGGCTGACGGTCCATTGAAAGGCCCCCATGGCCAGGCCGATGACGCCGAACAACAGCAAGCGTGCATCCCAGGGCGAGAGCGTGGAGGGTGTTGATTGCAGGATTTCCTGGTTGCTGGAGCGGGCGATCAGGCGCACCGCATCGCGCTGGCCGCTGCAGCGACCACAGGCGTGGCAATCGCTGGCGCCACGCATGCGGCGGATGTCCAGCAAGGGCGCGCAGTTGGGCGCGGGGCGGCGCGGCGCTGGGTTTTCCAGCCAGCGTTGTTCGTCTACTTGAAAGTGCACCGGCGCCAGGCGGGCGAGCAGGGCGAAGACGCCACTGACCGGACACAGGTAACGGCACCAGACCCGCTTGCCACGGGCGAACAACAGGCCAACGATCACCGCCGCGACGGTTGAGCCGCCCAGGATCAGCAGAGCCGCCTGGGCATAGTCGTAGACGCTGATGAGTTGGCCATAAATTGTCGTCAGGCAGAACGCCAGGGTCGGCCAGCCGGCCCAGCGCACGCTTCTCGGCACACCCAGGCCTTTGCCGTAGCGACTGGCCCATTCGCTCAAGGCGCCTTCGGGGCACAGCACGCCACACCAGAGCCGACCAAACAACACGATCGAGAGCAACACGAACGGCCACCACAGGCCCCAGAACAGAAATTGCGCCAGCAGCGTGAGGTTGTCGAACAGATGCGCCTGACTGCTGGGCAATGGCAACAAGGCGGGTATCACCAGCAGCACCGCATAGAACAGCACCACCGCCCATTGCACGGCACGAATGGTCGCGCCGTGGCGCCTCATACCGTCGCCCAGGCGCTGGAGCCAGGGGTTCAGGTGAGGCATGGCAGGTTTTCCGCCTTGCGTGGCCGCAACCATCCGGCGACGGCCAGCCAATAGCCGAGCCATACCAGCAACGTCAGCGCGCTGGGACTGGCGCGATACCCGGCGAAATCGGCGAGGAAACCACCCAAGCCATGACCGTCGTCCAGTATCGCGCTGCTGTTCCACAGTGCATCGCCGATGCCGCGGTACACCGGCTCGGGCCAATCCATCGCGAGCAATTGCCCGCCGACCCGCTCGATGCCGCTGACCAGCAACGCCGCGCCCAACAGCAGCAGGATCGCTTCACTGATGGCGAAGAAACGCGGCCAGGAGATGAACCGGCGACTGCCGTGGAGCAAGGAAACGGTCAACAGCGCCAGCACCAGGCCAGCAATTGCACCCACTGCGAACAGGCCCAGCGGCGGTCCTTGCAAGCGGGCGCCGGCGCCATACAGGAAGACCACGGTTTCACTGCCTTCGCGGCTGACCGCCAGCAAGGCCAGCACCAGCAAGCCCAGGCCACCCTGGCGGCCCAGGCGCTGGTCGGCCTGGCGCGACAGGTCTTGCTTCAGTGTCCCCGCGTTGCGGTGCATCCAGCCGACCATCTGCACGATCAACAGACTCGCGATCAATGCCAACGAAGCCTGGAACCATTCATTGGCGGCGCCGCTCATGGCTTCGCCGGCCAGCAGGATCAGCCCCGCCAGTACGCCCGACAACAGCAAGCCCAGCAGTGCGCCGCTCCAGATGTAGCGCAGCAGTTGGCTGGCCTGTGGCTGTCGACTGACCCAGGCCTGGAGAATCCCGATCACCAACAACGCCTCGACGCTTTCGCGCCAGACAATAAACATCGATTGAGTCATGCAAACGCCTCCTGCTGGACGATTACTGGGCGAGGATGCCGCCCTCGGGCAGTTGCGGATTGAATTCATCGAAAAACGGATAGCGCCCAGGCTGCAGTGGGTGAATCACGACGAAGGTGGTGACGCCAGGCGACAACACTTTTTCGACCCGCAGGGGCGTGCTCTCGAATTCCGCAGGGCCCTCACCGATATTTTTCAGCACGATCTTGAAACGCTGGCCGGCCGGGACCTCCAACAGCGGCGGGATGAAATGCCCATCGCGCATGCTCAGCTCGTAAGTCGGCAACTGGGCATGGGCGATGGACGGCAGGACCAAACCGGCCAGCATCCACCCGGCCAGGCGTCGATGGCGCGTGACAGGCCGCGCGCAGGTTGGACGACTCATCCTCAGTACCCGCCTTTTTTACCAATCCCGGCGTAGACGAATTCGTAATGCAGTTCGCAGCGTTCGAACCACGGCGCTACGCCGGTTTCCTTGTCGGTGTGACGACCGAGGGAACCGTGGCCGCCGGGTGGCAGGACGGTGAAGGTCAGTTGGTATTTGCCGGGGCCGAGCAGCTTCACGTTGTCGCCGTAGTGGGGGCCGTCATTGGCGACCATGGCATGGAAATCGCCCTTCAGTTCGGTGTCGTCACCCTGTTTCTTCAATTGGAAGGACACGTTGAGGTAGGGCACGAAGCTGCCTTCCTGGAAGCCTTGTTTGTTGTCCGCCGTGGCGCGGATGTCGGCCTCCAGGTGCACGTCAGAATCAGCCGTGGCCCGCATCATGCCGGCCGGGGCCATTTCGATCGGTTGCAGATACACCGCGCCGACCTCCAGCCCTGGGCACATTTGTGGTTCGCCGATAGGGTATTCCTTGGCCTGGGCCAGGGGTGTGAGAAACAGCAGGGCGAGAGACAGGGGGGCAAGCGTGCGCATGATGACTTCCTGGACGACTAAAAGATGGCCGAGTCTAGGAGGCATCGCTGCGAATAATAATGATTCTTGTCAATTTTCAGCGTGAATTTCCGAACAGCGAACGCCCGATCATCCGGGTCCGGCTGTTCTTGATCGTGATCAAGGGGGATGTCGCGGCGACACGGTAGGGTACGGGCACACCCATCTGTTATGCGGGGTCGTCATGGCAAAGCCTTTTCCCATCAGTCCCAAACATCCTGAGCGCATTTGCTGGGGTTGTGATCGTTACTGTCCGACCAATGCCCTGGCCTGCGGGAATGGTGCCGACCGAACGATGCACCCGGCCGAGATGATTGGAGATGACTGGTACTTGCATGGTGATTGGGGGCTGGAGCTGGTGGACATTACCGCCAAGGTCATCGATCCAAGTGCAACTTACCTGAAGGAATGAGGCAACCCTGTGGTGAGGGGACCCCTGTGGCGAGGGAGCTTGCTCCCGCTCGGGTGCGCAGCGCCCGCAAAATCTTGGGGTCGCTGCGCAACCCAGCGGGAGCAAGCTCCCTCGCCACAGGAATCAAGCTAGCCTCAGGGACTTGCAGCCTCAAGTGACAAGCAAGCCTCAGGGACTTGCAGCCTCAAGTGACAAGCAAGCCTCAAGTGAACGACATGGCTCGGACAATCACAACTTCGGCAACTGCCCAATCCGCCCCATCATCTCGGTCACGATCTGCAGGTCCAGCAGGAACTGCTCGACTGTCTTGAACTCGTTGTCGTTATGACCGGTGTACTTGACGTCGGGCATGGCCAGGCCGAACTGCACGCCGTTGGGCAAGTCATGGACCGAGGTGGCGCCGGCGGAGGTGCCGTACTTGTGTTCCATCCCCAGGTTCTCGGTGGACACGGCCAACAGCGCCTTGACCCATTCACCTTCAGGGTTGCGATACATCGGCTCGTCGATGGAATAGTCGAAGGCCACGGCGACCTGGGACTTCTTGCTCCACGCGGCCAGCTTATCGGCAATCTCAGTCTTGAGCGCTTCGGTGGATTTGCCGACCGGCACTCGCAGATTGACCGCGAGTTTGAAGGTCTTCTCATCCATCCCGACGTAGGTCAGGGACGCGGTCAGCGGGCCCATGAAGGCATCGGAAAAACCAATCCCCAATTGCTTGCCCAGGTAGTCCAGACCCCAGTTCTCGGCGGCGTAACGGGCGGCGTCGGTGATGTGGTTGTGCTTGAGTGCGACCTTGCCGTCGAGGCCGTTGATGAAGTCCAGCATCCTCGCCACTGGGTTGACGCCTGACTCGGGCTCGGAGGAGTGGGCAGAAACGCCCGTGAAGGTCAGTTGCACATCCTTGCCGACGACCTTGGAGGCCACTTCGAAATTGCCGCCATTGCGCTTGGCGTAGTCCGTAGCGGCTTGCAGCAGGCTGGCGGCCAGTTCGGCGGGCTTGTCGCTGGTAAAAGTGGCAACCGACGTCGACGGAATCTGGTTGGTGGCCAGGCCGCCGGTCAGTGCGGTGATTTCGGCACCTTTGCCCTGGGCGTCACGTCGAGCAAAGTTCGCCATGACGGTGCCGTAGCCTTTCTCGGCGATCACCACGGGGTAGCCGCCATCCAGCGCCAGGTTGTAGTTGGGCGTCGGGTTGCGTTCGAAATAATAGGGGATCGCGTCGCCGGTGGTTTCCTCGGTGGTGTCCACCAGCAGCTTGAAATTCCTCGCCAGTGGCAGCTTCTCTTCCTTGATGATTTTCATGGCATAGAGCGCCACCACGATGCCGTTCTTATCGTCCTCGGTGCCCCGGCCATACATGCGATCGCCCACCAGGGTGACCTTGAACGGATCGAGCCGGGTGCCGTCCTTGAGCACCCAGTTTTCCGGCGTCACCGGCACCACGTCGGCGTGGGCGTGAATGCCGACGACTTCGTCGCTGCTGCCTTCGAGGGAAATCTCATAGACACGGTTGTCGATGTTGCGGAAGTTCAGGTTGAAAGCCTGCGACAAGCTTTTGATCTTGTCGGCGATCTTGAGGAATTCCGGGTTTTCGTGCTGGGCAACGCCATCCTTGCGAAAGGTCGGGATCGCCACAAGCTCCTTCAGCGTCTCGGTGGCCGCTTTGCCGTACTTCACCCGTGCATAGAGGCCCAGCAGGCGATGGATTTCGTTCTGCTGTTCAGCCGACAGGGTCTTGTTGTCGAGGAAGGCGTCGATGGCCGGGCCGAGATTGGCGGTTTTCGCCAGGTCACTCTTGGCAACACTTCCCAGGAACTGCCGGAAGTCCGTGACCGAGGTGTCGGAGAAGGTTTTGACGATGGTCGCGCTTTGTTGCGCGGTGATATTGGCGTTGGCCGACATCGCGAATGACGACAGGCTGGACAGTACGAGGGTGGCAACGGCAAGACGCTTGAACGGGAAGTTCATGGTGGCAGGCATTCCTTTGCAGGGAAGAAGTGTCGTTTGATGAAACAATCACTTACAACCTAACACCATGGACACGCGGCGGGGGAGCCCTTGAACAGAATTTGTCGCCCGGAAAAGCGAAAACGGCGCAGAAATGAAAAATCCATTCCAGCCACCTGATATTCATTGTGGGAGCGGAACAGAAGCTTTGTGAACACCCACAACCCAATGTGGCAGCGAGCTTGCTCGCGATAGCGGTGGGTCAGCTTACATCCATGCTGGTCCTGTTGACGCCATCGCGAGCAAGCTCGCTCCCACAGGGGATCTGTGGTGGACACACATTTCATGAACACCCACTCCCACAGGGGAAGCGGGTGGGTTTATTTAATGTGGTGCGCGCGTGATTGTCTTGAGCAGGTCTTCAGGGCTGATGTACCCGACAACCAGCTCGGCTTTGCTGCCCGGCAGCGGCAGGTCAAGGATGTGGCCCTTGATCTTGCCCACCACATGCATCTCGCAGGGTTTGCAGTCGAACTTCAACGTCAGCACTTCATCACCGTGGATCAACTGCATCGGGGCGACTTTGGTGCGCACGCCAGTAACCCCTTTGGCCTGTTTGGGGCAGAGGTTGAACGAGAAGCGCAGGCAGTGCTTGGTGATCATCACCGGCACTTCGCCGGTTTCCTCGTGGGCTTCGAACGCCGCGTCGATCAGCTTGACCCCATGGCGGTGATAGAAGTCCCGGGCTTTCTGGTTGTACACGTTGGCGAGGAACGACAAGTGCGATTCCGGGTACACCGGCGGCGGGTTGGTCTCGGCCTTGCGGCCACCGCGGGGGTGAGCGGCGATACGGGCGGCGGTCAGGGCTTCGATGACCTCACGGCGCAACGCCTTGAGCTGCGAATTGGGAATGAAGTACGCCTGGGGTGCGTCGAGTTGGGTCGATGTGGCGTGGTACTCGGTAGTGCCCAGTTGCCCGAGCAGGTCTTGTAACTGCTCCAAGGCTTGTTCCGGCTTGTTGGCCAGCCCGAACGGCCCGTCCAGGGCGACGCTGGCGCTGATGCCTTCCTCGCTGGTGGCGGTCAGTTCCAGGCGCTCTTCGCGCAGGCGTGCGTTCCAGGCCAGGCCGATGCGGCGCTCCGAGGAGGTCTTGAGCAGCGCTTGCTGCCAGTTGTGGTCCAGGTTGCGGTTCAGTGGATGATTGGGGCGCAACTGGTACATGCCGGCCGGCATCTCGTTGGGCTCGACGCGGTAGCGGTAACGCTTCTGGCCGTCCTCTTCGAATTCGCCCTTGGGCTCGGCGATATTGGCCCGAAAGCCCACCACTTCGCGCTTGACCAGCACGTTGAGCCCGTCACCGTTGGACAGCGGGTCAAAGGTCACCACTTGCATGTCGCGCTTGCCGACTTTTTCCACCACGCCCACCGGCACGCCAGTGAAGGTCGGTGAATCGAAGGCGCCGATGTCGATCTTGCGCTCGCTGACGAAGTAATCGGTGCTGCCGCGGTGGAAGGTCTTGTCCGGGTCGGGCACGAAGAAATGCGCGGTGCGGCCGCTGGACGCGCGAGCCAGGTCCGGGCGGCCTTCGAGGACATCGTCCAGGCGCTGGCGGTAATAGGCGGTGATGTTCTTCACATAGCCCATGTCCTTGTAGCGCCCTTCGATCTTGAACGAGCGCACACCGGCCTCCACCAGGTCGCGGATGTTGGCGCTCTGGTTGTTGTCCTTCATCGACAGCAGGTGTTTTTCATAGGCAACCACCCGGCCCTGGTCGTCCTTGAGGGTGTAGGGCAGGCGACAGGCCTGGGAGCAATCGCCACGGTTGGCGCTGCGGCCATTCTGGGCGTGGGAGATGTTGCACTGGCCGGAAAACGCCACGCACAGCGCACCGTGGATAAAGAACTCGATGGCCGCCTCGGTCTCGTCGGCGATGGCGCGGATTTCCTGCAGGTTCAATTCGCGGGCCAGCACCAGTTGCGAGAAACCGGCCTGGTCGAGGAACTTCGCCCGTGCCAGGGTGCGAATGTCGGTCTGGGTACTGGCGTGCAGCTCGATGGGCGGGATGTCCAGCTCCATCACCCCCAGGTCCTGGACGATCAACGCATCGACCCCGGCATCGTACAGTTGGTGGATCAGCTGGCGTGCCGGTTCCAGTTCGTTGTCGTGCAGGATGGTGTTGATCGTGGTGAACACCCGGGCGTGGTAACGATGGGCGAACTCCACCAGCCGGGCGATATCGCCCACTTCGTTGCAGGCATTGTGGCGCGCGCCGAAACTCGGGCCACCAATGTATACGGCGTCGGCGCCATGCAGGATGGCCTCGCGGGCGATGGTCACGTCGCGGGCGGGGCTGAGCAATTCCAGATGATGTTTGGGCAAGGACATTTATTTTTAGTCAGGCTGGGTCACGGTCGAAGTGCGCATTGTAGCCGCCAGGCGCGTAGCCGGCACCTGTGGACTTGGGTTTACGCGATGTGGACCGATGCGCGGCGCCCTCGCGGGGTTCACCCCGGCGTCGAGTCGGCGCTGCACCAGCGGTTTCGTCCGGTGTTCTTGGCCAGGTACAAGAAGGCATCGGCGGCCCTGATTAGCATGGCCGGGGTAACGTCCTCGCCGCTCGGCTGGCAAGTGGTGACGCCCGCGCTGATGGTCACGATGCCCAAGGGATGGTCGCCATGTTCAATGTTCAAGGCCCTGACCGCTTCGAGAATATGCTGCGCGACCTTGGTGGCGCCGGCGCTGTCGGTGTTAGGCAGCAGCACAGTGAACTCTTCACCGCCGTAGCGGACCGCCAGGTCGCCCGGCCTTTTGATAGTCTGCCCGAGCGCGGCTGCAATCGCCCGCAGGCAATCGTCCCCGGCGGCATGCCCGTATCTGTCGTTGAAACGCTTGAAGTAATCGACGTCGAGCATGATCAGGGTCAGGGACGAACCCTGGCGCCTGGCCAGGCGGATCTCATCGGCCAGGGCGATGTCCAGCCGCCTGCGGTTGCCCAGCCCGGTCAGGCTGTCGGTCAGCGCCATGTCGCGCATGGCCTGGTGGGCGCTGCGAATCTGCTTCTCCATGGCCATGCGGTAGCGCAGCTGGCTCAACACGATGAGCCCGAAGCCCACCAGTATCGCGATCAGGAAAATCAGTACCAAACCGGTCTTGAGCAGGTCGCGGCGCCAGGGCGCGATGATCGACTCGCGGGACAAGCCGGCTTCCACCACCAGCGGGTAAGTGGTCAGGGCCCGGTAGCCATACAGGCGCTCGGTGTCGTCGACGACGGCTTTGGCTTCGGCAACCCCCTCGTTAGAGGTGGGTAAATGTTCCCTGAAAATCACGCTGTTAACGAGGCTCTTGCCAATCACCGAAGCGACGAGGGGACGTCGGACCAGGATCGTTCCGCTGCGCTTGGCCAGGACCAGCGCGCCTTTGTCATCGATTTTGAAGTCGCCGTAGTAGTCGACGAAATAGCTGACCTTCACCGTCCCCAGCAATACACCGGCAAACGAGCCATCGGGGTTGTTCAGGCGGCGGGAAATGGGAATGATCAGGTCGTTGGTGGAACGGCTCTTGACGACGTCACCGATGCGCACGCCTTGATCCTCGTGGGTGCGGTGGTATTGGAAGTAGTCGCGGTCGGCGTTGTTCGCCATTTCCGGGATCACTTCCTTGTCTGTCGCCAGCCATTGGCCGTCCGGGCCATAGATAAACAACCCGTGCAGTTGCGGCATGATGGCGGCCTGCTGCACCAATAGCTTATGGATGCGTGGGATATCCATGTTCTGCAGGCCATCGCCCTCCACCCGTTCGGCGAGGGCGGCGGTGACGACATCCACTTGTCGAATGGTATCTTCAGCGTGCTGGGCCGTCGCCCGCGCCAGGTTCGTCACTGAATCCCGGGCAGATGCAAAAGCGGCGCGGTAGTCGCGCCACGTCCGCCAGCCTTCAACGGCCAGGAACGCGACAACCACCACCAGCATGAAGCTCACGGTGAGTCGCAATGCCGCTCCGGCCCGGGCGGTCTGGGGAGAAAAGGCCTCATCAGAGCTTTCAATCTCTGGCTCTGGCCGTTTGCGTCCGAGCATCAACATTTCCTTCTACGACGGTTCTGCGCATGATTGATGCGAAGCCCATCTTATTCGATTTCAGCACGTTAGCTAAGCTTGTCTGAGTCAATGCGAGGACTTCCTTGCGTGTGAATCGCTCGGATTTATCCGCCCGCTTTCCCAGTCGAACACACAGGTAGTGGATTTCAGAGCCGCCTAAAGCAGTTTCTCGTTCGGCCTGCAAAAGCTGTACAAATAAAGACTAATGTACAATTATTGAGGCGTCCTTGAGAAACCGGTGACGTGCTCATGATCAGGTCGTTCGCGTTCAGGAAAAGCCTGATGGGATGCATCGTTGGCATGCTTGCGCTGTATTGCGCTCAGGCTTTGTCCGATTGGCGAGCCTCACTGCCTGGCGCACGCCTGGTTGGGCAGGCCGACTTCACCTGGTACGGGTTCGAGGTGTATCAGGCGCGACTATGGAGCGCAGCATTGCGGCCGGGCCTCGAGACGACGTTCGCCCTGGAGCTCGATTACCGGCGCTCCATCAACAAGCAAACCCTGGTCGAAACCAGTCTTGACGAAATGCAACGCATCATCGGAGCACCTCTGGAGGCCGGGCGCCTGGATGCATGGCGCGGCCACATGAACCGGGCGTTCGTTGACGTGAAGCCGGGAAGTCGCATTACCGGCGTGTTTCTGCCGGGGTGGGGGTGTCGCTTCTATGTGAATGAGCAACTTTCCCACGTTGTTGCGGACCCGGCATTCGCCCAGGCATTTTTTGCCATTTGGCTTGATCCTGATACCAGAGATAAAAAATCAAGAAATCAATTACTTGGGGTTAATACTTCACGTAATACTGGAGACAAGCCATGACACGTTTTCTGATGGCTCTGCAGTTGATGCCGGGCTTGACCAGCGGCGGCAATGTCAATGTGGATCGCTGCCGCTCGAGCATGGGCAAGCTCGGCGTTGAGCTGGGGCAGGCGACTCTGTTTTTCCGCCGTCAGACCGGGGCTGGGCAATGAATCTGCAAGTGCTGACCGACCTGGCCGCCGAAGGTCGTATCCACGAGTTGGAGTTGTTGTCGCTGCAAGGCGGGTTCTACGTGTTGCGCGCCCGTCTGGACAGTGGGCCGCGTACGTTGCTCGATGAGTCGGGCAAGACGATGCAGGTACGCTCCACCACTCATCTGCGAGAGTTGCTGCGAGCCGTGCCGCGCTTGCCGTGCACGCTGGTGCAGCAGGTGGTCCACGATGAAATGTGCGGTCAGCCTGAAGGTGTGATCGAGCCGCTGCGCATACCGCTTTTCCTCGATGAGCCCTGGTAAGCAGGTTGCCTGCACGGCGGATCAGTGCGAATCGGCCAAGCGCAATGCCAGCGGCAGCCATAGCGCCCACAGCGGCGCCAGGACCAGTGCGGTGCCCAGCACGCCAAGGGGCAGCGTAACCCCGGCCAACGGCGCTCCCACGCAGTAGGCCAGCGGGCCGCCGACCAGGCCCACACACGCACCTCGCCAGAGCGGCGTGGCTGCCCAGGCCAGGCTATGGCGCAATCCCGTGGCAAAAACCAGCCAGAGCAAGGCCAGCCAGAGCGGCAACGGGGTTTGGCTGAATTCGAACAATCCCTGCACACCCAGTCCCCAGTCCAGCAGCATGCCGCAGAGGCCGACGCGCATCACCGCGTGCATCTCGGCCCGGGGCTCGGGGCACAGCCGCAGGTGCGCAAGCAGTCCGACGACCACCGCCAGCAGCCACCGCGGATCCTTCGCACCCAGTACACAACCCCACCAACCCAATTGCAGCCAGAGGACGTTGATCAGCAGGCCGGTGCGGCTCATTCCGGCGCCTGTTGTCCCAACCAGGGCGATTGGCGAGCGCCGGGGGCGGCAAACAGCAACTGAGCGACGCCAATGGCACGCTCCTGGAATCCCCCCTCGCAGTAACACAGGTAGAACTCCCAGAGGCGCTGGAAGGTTTCGTCATAGCCCAGCTCCAGCAACACTTGGCGTGACTGCCTGAAGTTCTCGTGCCAGTGCCGCAGCGTACGGGCGTAGTGCGCGCCGAAGTCCTCCAGGTGCAGCAGATTGAGCGGCGTCTGGGTGCTGGCGATGGTCAACAGCCTGGACAGTGATGGCAGCGCGCCGCCTGGAAAAACATGACGCTGGATGAAGTCCACCGAGCGCCGGGCCTGGTCGTAGCGCTGGTCGCGGATGGTGATCGATTGCAGCAGCATCAGGCCGTCATCCTTGAGCAGCGCGGCGCAGCGACGGAAGTATTGCGGCAGGTAGCGATGGCCGACGGCTTCGATCATCTCGATGGACACCAGCTTGTCATAGCGGCCTTGCAGGTCGCGGTAGTCCTGGCGCAGCACGCTGATGCGCTGTTGCAGGCCCAGGGCCTCGACACGCCGACAGGTGTGAGCGTATTGCTCGTCGGACAAGGTGGTGGTCGTGACCTTGCACCCATAGTGGCCGGCCGCATGGATCGCCAGGCTGCCCCAACCGGTGCCGATCTCCAGCAGGTGATCGCCGGGGCGCAGGTCAAGCTTGCGGCAGATGCGTTCGAGCTTGTTGAGTTGGGCTTCTTCCAGGCTTTGCTCAGGATTTTCGAACATCGCGGCTGAATACATCATGGTGGGGTCGAGCAAGCGCTCGAACAGCGCGTTGCCCAGGTCGTAGTGGGCCATGATGTTGCGCCGCGAGCCACGCCGATTGTTGCGGTTAAGCCAGTGCAGCCCCCGCAGCAGCGGGCGGCTGAAGCGGGCCAGGCCGCTGTCCATGGCGTCGAGCACCTCCAGGTTGGCAACGAACAGGCGCGTGACGGCCGTCAGGTCGTGGCTGCGCCAATGGCCCTGGATATAAGCCTCGCCAGCGCCGATGGAACCGTTACCCGCGACCATGCCCCAGACGGCGTCGTCGAGGATCTCGACGTCTGCCACCAGCGGGCTGCCCGGGTCACCGAAGCTCGACATTGTTCCATCCACCGTCAGGCGCAGGTGGCCCTGGCGCAGACGACGCAACTGGCCGAGCACGGCCTGCTTGAAAAGGCCGCCGCTGAACGGGCGGAAGCTGGCGGCCTTGGTTACGCTCAGGATCGGGTCAGACATGGTCAGAGTCCTTGTGGGCAGTTTCGCCGACGCTCAGGCTGCCTTGGCTGGCCTGGTGGTCGTGCAGGGGAGTGCGTTTCAAGATCAGGCGCAGGGCCTGCCAGTAAATGGCGCTGACGGTGCGCAGGCTCATCCAGGGGAAGGCCAGGATGTGGCGGCGCAACGACCCGGCATCGAGGGCCTGGCGCTCAAGGACAAGCCCGGCCTCGAACACCTTCCGGCCGTCGAGCCAGTTCTCCATGTGCACGCGAATGCTGGAATCCAGGATCAGGAAACGCATGCGGTAGTCCATGTCCCTGGGCAGGAACGGTGACACATGGAAAGCCTTGGCCACCCGAAACGCCTGGGGCTCCCCGGGGCAAACCGGCAGCACATAGTGGTATCGCTCGCGCCATGGGGTGTTACGCACTTCGCAGAGGATTGCCGCCAGGCGCCCGTCGGCTTCATGGCAAAAATAGAAACTCACTGGGTTGAACGACAGGCCCCAACTGCGCGGCTGGGTCAGCAGGTGGATCGCGCCTTGGGGGGCTGCGCCCAAGGCTTGAGCGAGGATTTCGCGCACCGCGTCGGCCAAGGGAACACCGAGTTGGGTGCGAGCTGGCAGGTAATCGCGCTCGCGCCAGCACAGCGGTGCCAGGGGCCACGGCCGCAGCAGGCGGGAAAGTCCCAGTACCTGTTCCTGTTCGGCCAGGTCCAGGTACAGCATGCCGATCGGATAACGGAACGCGTGGATCCGCGGCGTATGGCGTCGGTGATCGACCCAGCCGCGACACAGGCTGCTGTTCAAAGGAGTTCACCGAAGTGCTGTGCTACGTTGAGGGCACTGACCACGCCGTCTTCATGAAAGCCATTGGCCCAGTAGGCGCCGCAGAAATAACTGTGCCGGTGCCCTTGCAGCTCATGTTGGCGTGCCTGGGCCGCCACCCCGGCGAGGCTGTATTGCGGGTGTGCGTAATCGAAGCGCGCAAGCACCTTGGACGGGTCGACCGCATCGCTCTGGTTGAGGCTGACGCAAAAGGTCACCGGGGCGTCCAGGCCCTGGAGGATGTTCATGTTGTAGGTCAGGGCGGCCGGCGCATGAGCCGGACCGCCAAGGCGATAATTCCAGCTCGCCCAGGCCTGGCGCCGCCGGGGCAGCAGTCGGGTATCGGTGTGCAGCAGTACCTCGTTGCTGGCGTAGGCCAGGGCACCGAGCACTTCACGTTCCTCCTGGCTCGGTGTCTCGAGCAGGGCGAGCGCCTGGTTGCTGTGGCAGGCGAACACCACCTTGTCGAAACGCTCGACACCCGCGGCACTGACCACGCTCACTCCGGTGTCGTCACGACTCACGCGCTTTACCGCGCAGTTGAGCCGGATGTGCTGGCGAAAGCGCGCGCACAACGGCTCGATGTAGCCACGCGAGCCGCCCTCGATCACGCGCCATTGCGGACGCCGGTTGACCGACAAAAGACCATGGTTGTGGCAGAAACGCACGAAGAACTGCAGCGGGAATTCCAGCATCCTGGCCGGTGACATCGACCAGATCGCCGAGCCCATCGGCACGATGTAGTGATCGATAAAACGCTGGCCGTAGCCCTGGGCATGCAGGTAGTCGCCGAGTCGGGTGGTGCCGTCGATACGCTGGGCCTGCAGATCGGTCGTCGCCTGCCGGTTGAACCGCAGGATGTCCCGCAGCATGCCCCAGAAGCCCGGCGACAACAGGTTGCGCCGGCGGGCGAACAGGCTGCGCAAGGTGTGGCCCTTGTATTCCTGCCCGGTGGCCGGGTCATGCACCGAGAAGCTCATTTCAGTGGGGCGCGAAGCGACACCCAACTGGTCCAAGAGGCGAATGAAATTCGGGTAGGTCCAATCGTTGTACACGATGAAACCGGTATCTACTCCATAGCGTTGGCCCTGCCAGTCGACGTCCACGGTGTGGGTGTGGCCGCCGATCCGGTCGTCGGCCTCGAACAGGGTGATCTGATGTCTACGGGCCAACAGGTAAGCACATGTCAAGCCGGAGATGCCGCTGCCGATGATTGCGATGCGCACGTTTCATGACTCCTTGGAGGGACGAGCCAGGCGCCGGCCCAAGGCCAGTCGCCAGCTTGCGGGCAAGTGTCCGAGCAGGCGCAGGGCGAGGGTGAAGGTCCAGGGGAAAGCGATGTCCAGCGGCCGCGCCGGCAAGTAACGCGCGATATGCCGGGCGGCCTGTTCCGCCGACCAGCGCATGGGCATGGGGAAGTCGTTGCGTCGAGTCAGTGGCGTGTCGACGAAACCGGGGCTTACCAAGGTGACGTCAATGCCCTCGGCAGCGAGGTCGATGCGCAGCGACTCCACCAGATAGCGCAGCGCGGCTTTCGAGGCTCCGTAGGCGCCTGCACGAGGCAGGGCCAGCCAGGTAACCGCGCTGCTCACCACCACCAGGTGCGGGCGCTGGCCCCGGCGCAGTAAAGGCAGGGCCGCCTCCAGGCAGTGGCTGGTGCCCAGCAGGTTGGTGGTGATGACACGTTCAACGAGGTGGGTATCGAAGTACCCGGGTTCCAGGTATTCGCAGGTCCCGGCGTTGAGTATCGCCAGGTCCAGCGCCAACCATTCGCGGTCAATCTGCTGGCAGATGCTGGCGACTTGGCGCGGGTCTGTCAGGTCGCCCGGCAGTACCAGCGCCTGGCCCGGATAGCGTGCCGCCAATGCCTGCAAGGGTTCTGTCTGGCGCGCGCTCAATGCCAAGTGATGGCCTTGTTCCAGCAACTGCGCCGCCAAGGCCGCACCGATGCCACTGCTGGCACCGGTCAGCCAGATGCGACTCATGCCAGCCTCCGCTTGAGCCAGCGGATCATGGACCCGAGTAGCGGCAGGTGCTCGTAGAGCAGCGCGCCCGCATCGAAGAAGTCTTGATGGTGGTAGACCCGATCCGTCCAGCGCAGATAGCTGCAACCTTGCAACGCGATGGGGGTTCCGCCCGCCAGGCGCGGGTGGCTCAAGTGCAGCGTCCAGCGCAGATAAACCCTCTCCGGGGCCGATTTCATCAAAGGCGTGGAAGTCGTAGCGAACGTCCCTGACATTGGCATACAGCTGTGCGAAGTAGTCCTGCAACGCCGGAAGGCCGTCAATCTGGTGCAAGGGGTCCTGGAAGTGTATGTCTGCGCTGTAGAGCGCATCGAGCCCGGCCAGGTGACTGGCGTCCAGCTGGGCGAAGGCGTGGGCGAAACGCTGCAGGTAGGCGGACATACGAGGCTCCAAATTATTGTACAGATCAGTATTTCTGTACAAGTTTGAAGCCTACTGCAGGAGTTGTACGAATTAAAGTTTTTTGTATAAGTATTTTGCGTTTGTACAACAAAATTTAACGCGGCGGCGTTGGACCAAAAGGTCCATTGGAGCCGCCTGTTCCAGTCATGACTGAGCTTGCCCCCCGGCCAATGTTGGGTAGTCGGTATAACCACGTTCTTCACCCTGGTAGAACGTCGATGCGTCAGGGGTATTCAGCGCTTGGCCCTGTTGGAAGCGTTCCACCAGGTCCGGGTTGGCCAGGAATGGCGTTCCGAACGCGACCAGGTCTGCGTCGCCGCGGCTGATGGCTGTGGCCGCGCGTTCGGCGCTGTAGCCACCGTTGGCAATGTAGGGCCCACCAAAACGGCGTTTGAGTTCCAGGAAATCGAAAGCACCTTCACCCAGCTCCACGATGTGCAGGTAGGCCAGGCCATAACGGCTGAGCATCCTGGCGGCGTAATCGAAGGTCGCCTGTGGGTTGCTGTCGCTCATCGAGAAATAACTGAAGATCGGCGACAGGCGAACACCCACGCGGCTGGCACCAAAGACTTCAATCACCGACTCGACCACCTCCTTGAGAAAGCGCGCGCGGTTTTCGATCGAGCCACCGTAGGCATCGGTACGTTGGTTGGTGCCGTCGCGCAGGAACTGATCGATCAGGTAACCGTTGGCGCCATGAATCTCCACGCCGTCGAACCCGGCCAACTTCGCGTTGATGGCGGCCTGGCGAAAATCAGCCACCACGCCGGGGATTTCATCGAGGTCCAATGCCCTTGGCAGCTCATAGGGCTTGAGGCCTTCAGGGGTGTAGATCTCGCCGTCGGCCTTGATCGCCGAAGGTGCCACCGGTTGGGCGCCGTTGGCCTGCACCAGCGGGTGGGAGAGTCGGCCCACGTGCCACAGCTGCAGGAACATCTGTCCGCCTTCAGCGTGAACCGCGTCGGTCACGTGTTTCCATCCGGCGATTTGCTCCGGGGTAAAAATCCCCGGCGTTCTCAGGTAACCCTTGCCCTGGGCTGAAACCTGGGAGCCTTCGCTGACGATCAGACCGGCACTGGCCCGCTGACTGTAGTACTCGGCCATGAGGGGCGTGGCCGCGTCACCGACGCCGGCGCGGCTGCGGGTCATGGGGGCCATGATCATGCGGTTTTTCAGGGACAGCTTGCCGACTTGGGCGTGGGACAGCAGAAGATCGAGACCGATGTTGCTCATGATTCACCTCAGAAGAGATCAGACAGGGGTTGAGTCGAGGGTCGGCTAGGCCAACCGGCCCTCTTGTTGCAAAAGAGCGCCGATGCGCTGGATTTCGTTCTCGCCTTTTTCCAGTGCGGCTTGGCTGGTGTGCACCGAGTAGTCGCCCATCACCAGGTCGTGGGGATGCTTGGCCGCCGAGCCGAGCACGAAGGAGGTTGCGCCCTTGGCAACGATGTCGATGGATTCGCCGGACTCTTCGAAGACCACCATTTCCCCGGCATTGACGCGGCCGCCGGCGTCGAGGCTGCCGTCGTTGACCGCCAGCCAGGCAACGGTGTGCCCGGCCGGTGGCGTGTAGCGCCAGCGTTCCTGGTCTTTCAATTGCACGGCCAGGTAGTTCATGCCTGCCGGGGCTGCCACACTGCTGCGGGCCGCGCCATATTGGCCGAGCAACACCCGCGCCGGACCTTCCCGGGGGATATCGGCGGGTGCCAGGTAGACGCTGTGGGCCGGCGCATTTTCTTCAGCGGCCGGCAGCGCGACCCAAAGCTGGAAGCCATGGATCGACGAGCTGCCGACCGGCCGAGCGTCATGCCATACGCCGTTACCGGCTTGCATCCACTCCATGCCATCGCTGGGCAGTACGCCCGATTGCCCAGTAGTGTCTTCGTAGGCCACCTGGCCTTCGATCATGTAGGTCAGCGTCGCGATCCCGGAGTGCGGGTGCATGCCGAAACCTCTGTGCATGGCTTCGGCCTTGAACGCGAAGAGGTCGAGAAACACAAAGGGCTTGCAGAGTTGGCCGAGGTCGCCCGGGCTCATGAGGCGGGTGATCGGCCCGTGGCGATTGCCCCGGGTGCGGTGGACGATGGTGCGCGGTGGCGCGACGACGATGCTATTCATGGGTGACCTCGGATTCGTGAGCGTTGGGGGCCTCGATGCGAGAAGGATAAGTGCCTGGTAATGGATTGATTAGCCGATACAATCGGATTGAACTCATCCAAAAAACGAAGGAATGGCGACCTGATGCTCGATCTGAATGATGTCGCACTGTTTGTCCAGGTGGTGCGCAGCGGCAGCTTTGCCGAAGCAGCCAGGCGGCTGGGCATGCCCTCCAATACCGTGAGCCGGCGCGTCCAGCAGTTGGAGGCGCAATTGGGGAAGCGACTGTTGCAACGCTCCACTCGCAAACTCACGCTGACTCAGGTGGGGCAGGGGTTCTATGAGCGCTGCGTCAGCGCCGTGGACGGGCTGACCGAGGCGGGACAGGAGCTGATGAAGGGCAGCGATGAACCCAGCGGCCTGGTGCGTATCGCGGCGATGGCGGATTTCTTCGATTTTTTCCCGATGCAATGGGTGGCGGACTTCCTCGCAGCCCATCCTCGGGTGCAGCTTGATTTCGTGCTCAGCGATGCCCGTGTCGACCTGATTGCCGACCGCATCGACGTGGCCTTTCGCGGCGGTCCGCTACAGGACTCCGGGTATGTCGGGCGCCAACTCCTCAAGAACGACGGTGACGGCATGGTTGCCAGTCCCGCTTACATTGCCAAGCGCGGTGCGCCGACTTCGCTGGAGGACCTGGCTCACCATGACAGCGTGAGCTTCGCCCATCCCAGCGGCTTGAGTCACTGGCGGCTCATTGGCCCAGACGGTGCGGAGCAGGAAGTGCAGGTTCCCAGCCGCTTCAACGCCAACACTGCTCAAGCGCAGCGCAAGGCTGCCGTGGCGGGCCTGGGCATCGCCGTGCTGCCCTCGGCGCTGAGCCGCGTGGATCTGGAAGCTGGAAGACTGGTCCGTGTGTTGCCGCAATACCAGCGTATCGGCTTCGGCCTCAATGTACTTTATCCGAGCCGGCGCCAATTGCCGCTGGCGGTCTCGGCGTTCATTGGGCTGGTGATGGAAAAGCTGGAGCTCAAGGCGTTTCCGGCGCGGTTGGAGTAGGCCGGTCAGTCAATATCCATTGCCTTCAGAACTTGCCCCCTCCTGAATCGCCTGATCCATATCGGGCGTGCAGCCAGTTTTTTCCTTCCCTGCAACGATAAAAACCCTCGTTTCGCAAATCCCCGCCCGCCAACACAATCGCCCCGACACCTTCCATCGATAGTCGCAGCCGCAGAACAACAATTCAGAACCCGAGGCGGCGTCATGCCGACCTGAACCGAACCTACTGCCGGAAGTGCACAGACATGCCTTTTGAAACAACTCACATCGATACGCTTGTCATAGGCGCCGGTCAGGCCGGCGTGGCCATGAGTGAACACCTGAGCCGGCAAGGGGTGCCTCACCTTGTGTTGGAGCGCAGCCGGATTGCCGAGGCCTGGCGCACGGCGCGTTGGGATTCGCTGGTCGCCAATGGCCCGGCCTGGCATGACCGTTTTCCGGGGCTGGAATTCGAAGGGCTCGACCCCGATGCTTTCGCGGCGAAGGATCAGGTGGCCGATTACTTCGAGGCCTATGCCCGCAAGTTCAACGCGCCGATCCGTACCGGCGTGGAGGTCAGGAAAGTCGAGCGCACTGTCGGCCGTCCGGGTTTCACCCTTGAAACCTCCGAGGGCCGGATCGAGGCCCTCCATGTGGTCGTTGCCACCGGACCGTTCCAACAGCCAGTGATCCCGCCGATCGCGCCGGAACTGGCGACGGTTACCCAGATTCACTCCGCCCAGTATCGCAACCCCAACCAACTGCCCGAGGGCGCTGTGTTGGTGGTGGGAGCCGGTTCGTCAGGGGTACAGATCGCTGATGAATTGCAGCGTGCCGGCAAGCAGGTCTACCTCTCGGTAGGCGCCCATGATCGTCCGCCGCGAGCCTATCGCAACCGGGATTTTTGCTGGTGGCTCGGGGTGCTCGGCGAGTGGGATGCGGAGGCCGTCAAACCCGGCAAGGAGCACGTGACCATCGCCGTGAGCGGTGCCCGTGGCGGCCATACCGTGGATTTCCGCCGGCTGGCCCATGAAGGCATCACCTTGGTGGGCCTGACGAAATCGTTCAACGCCAGCGTGGTGACCTTTGAAGACAACCTGGCCGAGAACATCGCCCGTGGCGACGAAAACTACCTGGCGCTGCTGGATGCCGCCGATGCCTACATTGCCCGCAATGGCCTGGACCTGCCGCTCGAACCCGAAGCCCGCCAGCTGCCGCCTGATCCGCACTGCCTGACCCAGCCGATCCTGGCGCTGGATTTGGTCGACGCAGGCGTGACCACGATCATCTGGGCCACCGGCTATTCGGTGGATTACAGCTGGCTGAACGTCGACGCGCTCAACACCAACGGCAAGCCCCGGCATCAACGCGGGGTCTCCAGCGAGCCGGGCCTGTATTTCGTCGGCCTGCCCTGGTTGTCACGGCGCGGCTCGGCGTTCATCTGGGGCGTGTGGCATGACGCCCGGCATATCGCCGACCACATCGTGAAGCAGCGCACCTATCTCGCTTATCGGGACGCCAGCCAACGCCAGGATGGGGACGTTCAGGGAAAAACCTCCGTTCACGATTCGCACCCTTTGAAAACCAGCCTCACGGGAGTCCGTTGATGCCTACTCATACGCGCATTCGCATGTTCAACACCAAGGACACCTATCCGAACCAAACGCTGGACAACGACCTGTGCCAAGCCGTGCGCGCCGGCAACACCGTCTATGTGCGCGGCCAGGTCGGTACCGATTTCAACGGCCAACTGGTGGGCCTCGGCGATCCTCGCGCCCAGGCCGAGCAGGCCATGCGCAACGTCAAGCAATTACTGGAAGAAGCCGGTAGCGACTTGAGCCATATCGTCAAGACCACCACTTACCTGATCGACCCGCGTTACCGCGAGCCGGTGTACCAGGAGGTCGGCAAGTGGCTCAAGGGCGTATTCCCGATTTCCACCGGGCTGGTGGTCAGCGCCCTTGGCCAGCCGCAGTGGCTGATGGAAATCGACGTGATCGCGGTCATCCCCGAATAAGGAGTGCAGCATGACTTTTTCCATCGTCGGGCGTTGCGCCGAAACCGGCCAGCTGGGGATCGCCATCAGTTCCTCGAGCATTGCCGTGGGTGCCCGTTGTCCCTGGTTGCGGGCCGGTGTCGGCGCGGTGTCGAGCCAGAACATCACGCTGCCGGCCCTCGGCCCGCTGATCCTGGACGAGCTGGCTGGTGGCCTGACGGCGCAAGAGGCCGTGGATCGTGCCCTGGCGCGCAATGGTTACAGCCAATACCGCCAGGTGGCCGTGGTCGATGCCCACGGACACACGGCGATTTTCAGTGGCAGCCATGCCCTGGGCACTCACCACGCACTGGCCGGTGAACAGTGTGTGGCGGCCGGCAATCTGTTGGCGAGCACGGGTGTGATCGAGGTCATGGTCGCGGCTTTCGAACGCAGCGAAGGCTGTCTCGCGTCACGTCTGCTGAGCGCGTTGCAGGCCGGACAGGCGGCGGGTGGCGAAGCCGGGGCGGTGCACTCGGCGGCGCTGTCGGTGGTGGATGACTTGACCTGGCACATCGTCGATCTGCGGGTGGATTGGGCCGAGGAAAACCCCATCGGCGAACTGGAGAAACTCTGGCTGGCCTATCAGCCACAACTGCAGGATTACCTGACCCGTGCCCTGGACCCGACATCGGCGCCCAGCTATGGCGTGCCGGGCGATGAGTGAGCTGCGCAGCCGGGCAATGTTCGCCAGTCTGGTGGGCTTCGCCACGATCAGTCGCGATTCGAACCTGGCGTTGATCACGTTCGTTCGCGATTACCTGCAAGGCTTGGGCGTGGCCTGCGAGCTGATCTACAACCCTGAGCGGACCAAGGCCAACCTGTTGGCGAGTATCGGTCCGTCGGTGCCCGGTGGCGTGGTGTTGTCCGGGCATACCGACGTGGTGCCGGTGGATGGACAGGCCTGGACGGTGGATCCGTTTTGCTTGAGTGAGATGGACGGCAAGCTGTTCGGGCGCGGTACGGCGGACATGAAGGGCTACCTGGCGTCGGTGCTGGCAGCGGTGCCGACGTTCCTCGCCAGCCCGCTTCTTCGCCCTGTGCACTTGGCGTTTTCCTATGACGAAGAGGTCGGTTGCCTGGGTGTGCGCAGTCTGCTGGAGGTGCTGCCTCAACGCATTCCCCAACCGGCGTTGTGCCTGATCGGCGAGCCCACCCAACTCCAACCGGTGCTGGGCCACAAGGGCAAGTTGGCGATGCGTTGTCACGTCAAAGGGGCGGCTTGCCATTCGGCCTACGCACCTTATGGCGTGAACGCCATCGAGCAGGCGGCGCGCCTGATTGGCCGATTGGGCGAGATTGGCGCAGACCTGGCCGACCCTTCGTTGCATGACACGCGCTTCGACCCGGCGTATTCGACGGTGCAGGTCGGGGTGATCCAGGGCGGGACGGCATTGAACATTGTCCCGGCCGATTGCTGTTTCGATTTCGAGGTGCGCGCCTTGCCGGATTTCGCCCCGCAGGCGGTGGCCGAGCAATTGCAGGATTTTGCCGAGCGAACACTGCTGCCGCCGATGCGTGCGGTGCAGGGCGACACCGCGATCCGTTTTGAACAGCTGTCCGCCTATCCGGGCCTGGCGACTTCGCCTGACAGCGCTGCCGCGCAACTGATTGCCCGCCTTTGCGGCAGCGCCGCGTTCAGCACCGTCGCGTTCGGCACCGAAGGCGGACTGTTTCATCAGGCCGGCGTGCCAACGGTGGTGTGTGGCCCCGGCAGCATGGACCAGGGGCACAAACCTGACGAATACGTGAGCGTTGAACAAATGGCCGCCTGCGACCGCTTGATGGATCGGCTGGCGAGCTATCTCTGTGAACCCAATGATTGCTGACAGCAGGTGCCTTAGGACGATGACTTCAATGGAAGGAGCTTCCTGGTGGTCAGCCAGGCGACAAAGAACAGGCCGACAAGAGCCTTTGCTGTAGACCCTACCGCCCGTGTTTACGGTCACCTTTGAGTCCCGTCACCGGCTCGTGCGGGCGAGCTGGTATTTTCGAGGAACCGCTTCATGTCCAGATCCTTGCGTTGCAATATTGCGTGTGCCCTGGCGTTGTTGAGTACCAGTGTTATAGCCGCGCCACAGAGCCTGACCGTGATTTCCTTCGGCGGCGCTACCAAGCAGGCCCAGGACAAGGCCTACTTCCAACCCTTCAACGCCAGCGGTGCGGGAAGCATCGTGGCCGGCGAATACAACGGCGAGCTGTCGAAGATCAAGGCCATGGTTGCAGCCGGGCATACCAGCTGGGACGTGGTCGAAGTGGAAAGTCCCGAGCTGTTGCGGGGCTGTGAAGAAGGGCTGTTCGAGAAGCTCGATCTGGGGCGGATGGGCGACCCGGCGAATTATGTGCCGGGGGCCCTCAATGAATGCGGTGTCGCCACCTACGTCTGGTCGATGGTCCTGGCCTACGACCAGAGCAAGCTCGCCAAGGCGCCCAAGTCCTGGGCGGATTTCTGGAACGTTGCCGAGTATCCGGGCAAGCGCGGCCTGCGCAAGGGTGCCAAGTACACATTGGAAATCGCTTTGCTGGCCGATGGGGTCAAGGCGCAGGAGTTGTACAAGGTGTTGAATACGCCGGAAGGCGTGTCCCGGGCCTTCGCCAAGCTCGACCAGATCAAGGCGAACATCCAGTGGTGGGAGGCCGGCGCGCAACCGGCGCAGTGGTTGGTGGCAGGGGATGTGGCGATGAGTGCCGCCTACAACGGACGTATCGCTTCGGCGCAAAAGGAAGGCATGAAGCTGAGTATTGTCTGGCCGCAGAGCCTGTACGACCCGGAGTACTGGGCGGTGGTCAAGGGCACGCCGAACAAGGCCCTGGCCGAGCAATTCATTGCTTTTGCCAGCCAGCCACAGACCCAGAAGGTGTTCTCGGAAAACATCCCTTACGGACCGGTGCATCGCCAGACCCTGGCCTTGCTGCCCGCGGCGGTGCAGGCGCAGTTGCCCACGGCCGAGGCCAATTTGGCCGAAGCCCAGGCGGTGGATGCCGAGTTCTGGGTCGACCATGGCGAGGAACTGGAGCAACGCTTCAACGCCTGGGCGGCTCGCTAGGCACACCTTTGTGGCGAGGGGATTTATCCCCACTGGGCTGCGCAGCAGCCCCAAGCCCGGTTACCTCGGTGTATCAGGGAGATTGCGTTCGACCTGTTTGGGGTCGCTTCGCAACCCAGCGGGAGCAAGCTCCCTCGCCACGGGGTTGGTGTTTTACTTACAGGCCGGGGCGGGCGGGCCTGCTTTGGCTCACGGTAACCACTGCTTGAATTGTTCCTTGCAGTAATCGACAAACAACTGCGCCGGCTTGGTGAGGTGCGCGCGCTTGAGCCAGCCGGCCACCAGCGCCGACCCGGTCACGTCCTCGGCGATGTCGACGCACACCACTTGTTGCCCATCGTAGGTGCAGGTGGACTGCGGCCGGGTCACCAGCACGGCAAAACCGAACGCCTGGCCGACCATGCCACGCACCATCTCGATCGACGGCGAGCTGAACACGATGTTCGGTGTCAGGCCCAACTCTTCGAAGATGCTCACGAAATAGGTCCGGCTGGGTTGCACGTCCAGCAGGATCATTGGCTCCAGCGCCAGGTCACGCAGCGACACTTGGGCCTGACCGGCAAAGCGATGCCCCGCCGGCAACAATGCATAGGGTCGCTGCGGCGCAGTCAGCGCTTCGGTCTCGATGGTGCTGTCCAGGTCGTGCTCGTAGAAAATCGCCAGGTCGAACCGTCCACCGGTCAAGCCTTGCACCAGCTCCTGTTGCTCACCGTCCTGCACGCGGATTTCCACCCCCGGGAAGCGCTGGCGGAAACCGGCGATCAGACGCGGCAGGTAGAGCGGGGCGACGGTTTCGAAACAGCCGATGTCAATCTGTCCGCTGACCACATCGTTATCGGCCAACGCGTTCTGTTCGAACTCCCGGGCCATGCGCAACAGCTCCTGGGCCTTGCGATAGAAGCGGGCGCCACCCGGGGTCAACGACACGCCCTGGGCGTGATGACGGATGAGCAACTGCACACCGAAACTGTCCTCCAACCCCTTGATGGCCGTGGCAATCGATGGCTGGGCGATGTACAGCTTGCGAGACGCTTCAGCGACGCTGCCGCATTCGACGGTGGTGACGAAGTACTTGAGCTGACGCAGGGAATAGGACGCCACGGCGCACCTCGATCCAGATGGGTCTGCCTACCTTACCGTGTGCACGCGGGGCAGGGCATGGGCATTGATACGGATTTTGCTGGGCATTGACGATATTCAGACTGGCTTGGGCAAGGGCGCAGCGCACCCCTGCGCTGCGCTATGCGTGACCCAGGTTTCCGCAGCCACTCCTTCCACCGGGTCAATTATCCGTTTTTGGCACAATTGCATGATCTGGCTCCCGGGCGGAATGGAACTTGCCTGACCGTTGACTCCTAAGCCCAGGAATCATCAAAGGTCGGGTCAATGAACAACCACAACATGGCGCAGCCACCGGTCTCCGCAGACGTGTTGCCGACACTGCCGATCAATCGGTTCCGCACCGCAGACATCGACGAGCACGCCCGGAACATGGGCGGTTGGCAGGTGAGCTACGACCAGTTGACCCCCGGACGTTTCGAAGGCGAACTGATCGAACTGCGCTGCGACTGGATGCAACTGGTGCGCGACCGCTCTAATCAGGCCCTGACCAAGCGGGGCATCGCCTGGGAGGGCGCGATTACCTTCAGCGTGCCGCTGAGTGCCGACGGGCCGGTCTTTTGCTCGGGGCACCCCATTGTCGAACCGAGCCTGCTGGTCGCCTGTGGCCATAACCTGCCCGAGTTGCGCACGCCCCAACATCTGGACCTGCTTGGTGTCGCGATCGAGGAGCAGGCACTGGAGCATGTGCTGGAGCGCCAGGGTAGCCGCTTTCGAATTACCGATCTTCCCAAGTGTTACCGCCTCGGCGACTCGACGCTGCCAGCCGAGCTCGCGGTGCTGTTCGATGATCTCGACGGCGGCGAGCAGGGGCGCGACTCGTTGCTGGGGTACGAATCGATCCGCCGGGGCCTGCGCGACACGGTGATGCTGCATGTGCTGGAACTGGTGGCGCCGGACGAGGCGCCACCACTCAACCCCACGGCGCGCAAACGCATGGTCGACCGGGCCCGGGAGTACGCCCTGGCCCATGTCGACGAACCGCTGTCGATCCTTGACCTGTGCAACCACATCGGCGCCAGCCGACGGAAATTGCAGTACTGCTTCCAGGAGACGCTGGGCATCAACCCGGTGGCTTATTTGCGTGCGCTGCGCCTCAATGCCGTGCGTCGTGAACTATGCAATGGCGATCAGCCGTTGGGCGTACAAGAGGTGGCGGCACGCTGGGGGTTCTGGCATTTGAGCCGGTTTTCCAGTGATTACCGGACCCTGTTTGGCGAAACCCCGTCACAAACCTTGCGTCGCACGCATCTGTGCTGAAAACGGATAACGGCTGACGGACCGGCTCCCTAGGATGACCCCAACACCACATGGTCGTAGGGGCATTCGATGAATCAGAATAAAAACACAAACGTCTGGCGCTGTACGTGGTTGACCCTGGGGCTGATTGGTACCTGTACCGCAGCCCATGGCACCGAAAACGGCGCGCCGACCACCGCAGTCGGGGTCTACGATTTCGGTGCAGGCATGATGCCGCCGGCCACGCCTTTCGGGACCGTCGGCCTGCGTACCGCGTTCTATTCGGCCAACGTGCAGAAGGATCGCCACGGCAAGTCCGTGGACAACAATCTCTCCCTGGATGTGCTGTCCATCGGCGTCGCCTACATGCGCATGACCGATTACACCGTGCTGGGCGCCAAGTATGGCTTCGGCGCCGTGGTGCCGTTCTTCCAGATGGACGCTTCGCTGCAGGTGCAGACGCCAGTCGGCCCGCTGAACCTTGAAGCCGATCCGTTTCGCATGGCTGACATGCAGGTGCTGCCGGTGATCCTGCAGTGGACGCTTTCGCCGAACCTGTTCGTCAATGCCCAGTTCCAGATCCAGGCCCCCACGGGCGATTACGACAAGGATCGCTTGATCTCACCGGGGCTCAATCACTGGACCTTCTCGCCGATCCTCAACGCCACGTACATCTCCGACAGCGGTTTCGAGGTGTCTTCAAGCTTCGAAGCCGACATCAATACCCGCAACCACGACACCGACTACAAGAACGGCGTCGAGTACCGTCACGAATTCGCCGTGGGCCAGCACGTCGGGCCATGGACCTTGGGTGTGGGCGGGTACTACTACCGTCAGTTCACCGATGACGACGCGCCGGGACTGGAAACCGGCAATCGCGCCCGGGTGTTGGCCGTCGGGCCGGCGGTGAGCTACTTCAAGCCTGGCATCCCACCGGTGTGGCTGCATGTCTACAAGGAACTCGATGCGCGCAACCGCGCCGAAGGCTACACCGCGGCGCTGCGTATCTCTCAAAGCTTCTAAGGGGCTCGCCATGAACCAATCAAGTTCCGTTTCAACGGCCGGCGCCCCGTGGCGCCAGGCCGGTCGACGCGAAGGGCTGGTGCTGATGCTGGGCAGCAGCCTGACCATCATGGGCTCAGTGATGGTCGCGCCCATCCTGCCCCGGCTGGGCGCCGAATTCGGTCCGCTGGACCCGCGAGCCGATCTGTTGGTGCCGCTGGCGATCACCGGGCCGGCCCTGGCGATTGCTGTGTGCGCGCCGTTGGCCGGCTGGCTGGCTGATCGGGTAGGGCGCAAGGTCTTGCTGGTGGTTGCCACGTTGCTTTACGCCGTGCTCGGCGCGCTGCCGGCCATGCTCGATAGTCTGACTTCGATTGTCGGGGCACGGCTGTTATTCGGTTGCACCGAGGCGGCGGTGATGACCTGCTGTGCAACCCTGATCGCGGACTATTGGCACGGCGAGGAACGCCTGCGCTACGTCAACCGCCAAGTGGTGACCATCGGCCTGGTGGGGGCGCTGTTTTTCGTGGTGGGCGGCGTGCTCGGCGAGCACTCGTGGCGGTCGCCGTTCCTGTTGTATTTGCTGCCGCTGTTGCTGGTGCCGGTGATGATGAAGGTGCTGTGGGAGCCACCTGTGGCGAAGTGCCGGGCGGTCGAGCAGCAGGTCCATGAATCGGGGCCGGCCAAGGTCGCCGTGCTGCAACTGGTGGTCGGCTATTTGATGATTCTGGGTGGCATGGTGCTGGCCTTCGTCATGGCCATCCAGGCGCCGACATTGTTGGTTGGCCTGGGCATTACCTCGAGCACGATGATTGGCCTGGCAGCTGGACTGAGCCTGCTGGCGACCCTGGGCGGCTCGTTGGCCTGGCCCATGTTGCGCCGCCGCTTTGGCATCGCCGGTTGCAACGCCTTGTTGCTGGGACTAATGGGGATCGGGCTGTGGCTGCTGATGCGCGCGCAAAGCTACAACGCGGTGCTGGTGGCCGCGCTCATCCAGGGCCTGGGTTCCGGGTTGCTGGTGCCTAACGTCATGGCGCCAGTGATGAATGCCTTGACCGCCAGCACCCGTGGTCGCGGCTTGGGCGGGTTCACCTCGTTTCTTTACTTCGGCCAGTTCGTCAGCCCGCTGGTGGTGGCTTTTGTGGCCGCTTTTGCCGGTGACCTTCGCCAGGCCATCCAATGGCTGGCGTTCGCCAGTCTTGCTTCAGCGCTGCTCTGGGTGATCGTCGGCCTGCGAGCGCGGGGCCACGGCCAGGCAAACGCCCTCGGATCACGTCAATCGTCATGAAATAAGGAACCTGAAGCATGGGTATGCAAGACATCCACCACTTGATGGACAACGAAGACGCCACCGGGCTGGCCGAGTGGGTCAGGCGTGGCGAAGTCCAGCCCGGCGAACTGCTTGAGGCGGCCATCGAGCGCCTTGAACAGGTCGAACCACAGATCAATGCCGTGGCCGAGCGGTTGTACGAATCGGCACGGGAGTCGGCGCGTACCGCCCAGGTCGGGCAAGGCCTGCTGGCCGGTGTGCCGACCTTGATCAAAGACCTGTTTTCACCGGTCAACGGCGCGGCGATGACCAACGGTTCCTGCTCCCTGGGCGATGCTCGTGCGGAGTTCGAATCAGAAATCGTGACGCGTCTACGGCGCGCAGGTTGCCAAGTCGTGGGCACCAGCACATCGCCGGAATTCGGTACGTCGTATTCCACCGAATCCTCGCGTTTTGGCGCCACCCGCAACCCATGGAGCACCGACCACAGCGCCGGCGGCTCCAGCGGTGGCGCCGCGGCGCTGGTGGCGGCCCGAGTAGTGCCGTTCGCCCACGGCAATGATGGCGGCGGGTCTTTACGGGTGCCGGCGTCCTGCTGTGGCGTGTTCGGGCTCAAGCCCAGCCGAGGCCTGTTGCCGTCGGGGCCGATGGTGGGCGAGGGCTGGGCCGGAATGGGCACGCCCCATGCGATCACCCTGTCGGTGCGCGATAGCGCGGCGCTGCTGGACGCCACCGCCGGGATGGACCTGGGCGCGCCGTACGCGGCGCCGGTCCAGGCACAGCCTTATGTGACGGCAGTGCTGCGTGATCCAAAGCCGTTGCGCATTGCCCTGGTCGAACAGCTCGGCCCTTGGCCGACGTCGCCGCAGAGCCTGGAGGCTGTGCGCCAGGCCGCGCGGTTGTGCGAGTCCCTGGGGCACCGTGTCGAACCGGCAAGCCTGCCGGTGGTGTTGCCGGAATTCCTGGATCAGGTCTTTACCATCATCGGTGCAAGCAGCCGTCATTACGTTGACCTGCTGGGGCAGATACGTGGTTTTGCAGTGCGGGCCGAAGAACTGGAAGTACGCACCCGGATCATCTTGCGGGACAAGGGTAACGTCAGCGGCGCCCAGTACGCGGCTGCCGTGGAATGGATTCATGCCCTGGGTCGGCAACTGGCGGTATTCATGCAGGATTACGACCTGGTCCTGACGCCGGTCCTGACCCGAGAACCGGTGCCGATTGGCGAACTGGACATTCAGGATGTGTGCATGAGCCTTGATCAACTGCTTGAGCGATATCACAGCTATTCGCCGTTCACCGCACTGTTCAATGCCAGCGGCCAGCCGGCAATGTCGGTACCGTTGTCCTGGAGCGCCAACGGCCTACCGATGGGCGCGCATTTCGCCGGTCGCTTTGGCGAGGAAAGCACCTTGCTGGCCCTGGCCGCGCAACTGGAACGTGCCCAGCCGTGGCGCTGCCGAGTCCCGCCGGTCAACGCCTGTCGTCGTTGATCACCGCTGTAACCCTGTGGTGGACATGACGTCCATGAACACCCCGAGACCCATGTGGGAGCGAGCCTGCTCGCGAAGACGGCGGTACATTCAGCGTCGAGGCAAGCTGATCCACCGCCATCGCGAGCAGGCTCGCTCCCACAGGGAATCTGCGCTGTCCAGGCGATTCAGGTTTCAGATGAAGACGATCTCATACGGCATGCCCATGCGATCAAGAATGACCCGTGGTACCAGGGGGGAGATGCCGCTGGCGGGTTCGCCGTTGAGCTGGCTGGCATAGGCGTGCATCGCGTGACGCTTGCGGGCAGTGGTCCAGACGTCCAGGCGCAGCTTGCGTGCCCGGTGCCAGGGTATTTTGTTCTGCTCGCGGACTGGCCAGTGCCAGGCCCACACCGGCAGTTCGTTAAAGACGGCCCCAATGTTTTCAGCCACCAGGGCCCCGGCGCGGCCGACCGTTTCGTGGTCGGTGTCGCCATCCTTGCGCCAAGTGCTGAACACCACGTCTCCGGGGTGCAGATACCGACCAATGAAGGCGGCTATTTGTGCTTCATGTTCGACCAGGTTTTTTTCCGGGAAGCCGCCGCGCACCCATTGCAGGCCATGGGCCGGTATGCCCAGCCGATGCAGGGCGTCGACGCTTTCCTGGGGGTGAGGGCGGTGCGTGCGCAGACGCTCATCGCTCCACAACGGCGAACCGGGATGGCCGAGGCTGCCGTCGGTGATCGAAATCAATAACATGGGCTGGTCCAGACTGCTCAGCAACTGGAGCAATCCGCCGCAGGCCCCGACTTCATCGCCCGGATGTGGCGCGAGGATGACGGCGCGAGCGCCGGCCGGGATGAGCGTTTGGGTACTGATGATAGGAATGTCGGCCAATTGCGGGGCGCTGTTCCATATTTGCGGGTGCTGCCGACTTTGCAAGCGAGAGGCGGGTTTCATGGGGGACGTCCTTGTTGAATTCAATCTTTCAGTCATGCACCGGGCCGACTGCCCGATGGCGCCCATAAGGGCCTGACTGCGATCCGCAGCGCTCCTGATCCTGGAGTACCGTACGCGAAGTATTGACTATGTCGACCGATTCGTCGCGTCACATGTCTATCTGAGCTGCATTTTTCTACTCGAACTGAGTTGCACAGTATTGAAGAACCGCGTCCTTGCGGGTCTCCCTCTACGGCCGCCGTTTATCGCAGGTCTTATTCCTCTTCTTCCCGTTGCAGTTCGAACAGCAGCAGCGAACGTCCGGTAACAGAGTATTCGTAATTGAAATCGAAGCGCTCCTGGCCGCGTACCGCTGGCTGGTTAGTGTCGACCATGCAGGTCCAGAAACTGCCCTCCGGAACTTCCGGCAGGAGGAAGTTGACGATGTCATGGTGGGCATTGACCACCAGCAGCAACGTCGCATCACCACCCTTGCGACGGATACCGGTCTCCTGGGCGCGCCCGTCCATCAGCATGCCCAGGCAACGACCGTTGCTGTCATGCCATTGTTCGGTGGTCATCTCACTGCCGTCCGGCGCCAGCCAGGTCACGTCCTTGACGCCGATGTCCTCGTTGTAATTGCCCACGAGGAACCGCCCACGGCGCAGGATCGGGTAGGTCAGGCGCAATTTGATCAGGCGCTTGACGAACTTGAGCAACGCCGCGCCTTCCTCGCTCAGGTCCCAGTTGACCCAACCGATTTCGCTGTCCTGGCAATAGGCATTGTTGTTGCCGTGCTGGGTGCGGGCGAACTCGTCCCCGGCGACGATCATCGGTGTGCCTTGGGCCAGCAGCAAGGTGGCGAAGAAGTTACGCATCTGCCGATGGCGCAGCTCGTTGATCTCCGGATCGTCCGTCGGGCCCTCGACACCATGGTTCCAGGACAGGTTGTTGTTGCTGCCGTCCTGGTTGTTTTCGTCGTTGGCTTCGTTGTGCTTGTCGTTGTACGAGACCAGGTCATGCAGGGTAAATCCGTCATGGGCGGTCACGAAATTCACCGAGGCGTAAGGGCGGCGACCACGCTGGTTGAACATCTCGCCCGAGGCGGTCATGCGGCTGGCGAAATCGGCGAGTTGGCCGTCGTCGCCTTTCCAGAACGCGCGCACCGTGTCGCGGAACTTATCGTTCCACTCCACCCAGCCCGGTGGAAAGCCTCCCACTTGATAGCCGCCGGGGCCGCAGTCCCAGGGCTCGGCAATCATCTTTACCTGGCGCAGCACCGGGTCCTGGCGGCAGGCGACGAGGAAGCTGTGACGCTCGTCGAAGCCATCATGGTAGCGGCCCAGAATCGTCGCCAGGTCGAAGCGGAAACCGTCGACATGCATCTCCGTGGCCCAGTAGCGCAGGGAGTCGGTGACCATCTGCAAGACGCACGGGTGGCTCAGGTCCAGGGTGTTGCCGGTGCCGGAGTCGTTGATGTAGTAGCGTTTGTCGTCAGGCATCAGCCGGTAGTACGAGGCATTGTCGATGCCGCGCATGGACAGGGTCGGGCCCTGTTCGTTGCCTTCGGCCGTATGGTTGTAGACCACATCGAGGATGACCTCGAGCTTGGCTTCGTGCAGGTGGGCGACCATTTCCTTGAACTCGGCGATCTTGCCGCTGGCCAGGTACCGCGGGTCCGGGGCGAAGAAGGCGATGCTGTTGTAGCCCCAGTAGTTGGTCATGCCCTTGTGCAACAGATGCTGGTCATTGACGAAGGCATGGACGGGCAGCAACTCTACCGACGAAACACCCAGTTTGCGGATATGTTCCATCACGTCGTCGACCATCAACCCGGCGAAAGTCCCGCGTAGATTATCGGGCACCGAGGGGTGACGCATGCTGATGCCGCGCACATGGGTTTCATACAGGATGGTCTTGTCCCAGGGCACGCTGACACGCTGGTCATTGCCCCAGGTGTGGGCCGGGTCGATGACTTTGCACTTGGGCACGAACGGTGCGCTGTCGCGCTCATCGAAACTGAGGTCACCGTCGGGGTGGCCAATGGTGTAGCCGAACAGCGCTTCAGACCACTTCAGTTCACCGACCAATTGTTTGGCATATGGATCGATCAGCAACTTGTTGGGGTTGAAACGATGGCCGTTCTCCGGATCGTAGGCGCCGTAGACCCGGTAGCCGTAGATCATTCCCGGATGGGCGTCGGGTAGATAACCGTGGTAAATCTCGTCGGTGTACTCCGGCAGCTCGATGCGTTCGAGCTCGACCTCGCCGGCATCATCGAAAATACACAGTTCCACCTTGGTGGCGTTGGCTGAGAACAGTGCGAAATTGACCCCGAGGCCATCCCAAGTTGCACCGAGCGGAAAAGGCAGCCCTTCACGAATCCGCGAAGCCTCGATAACGGGCGGCGGCGTGGTTTGTTTTGGACGGGTCATAGTTGCTCCTGCAAAAGACAGATACGCAATGCTGTTCAAGTTAAGACGGGTGGTTGTGCGATGAACCCTGTGGCGAAGGGATAAATCCCCTCGCCACAAAGAGCTGTTTGCTTGAGATCAGCGAGGGGGGAAAATCAACTCGCTGGCGGCTTGCGTGCCGCCCGTGGCTTCTTGTTGGCAGGTTTTTCAGCGGGCGTGACCGCCGCTGCCGCAGGCTTGGCCTTGGCTGTGCTTTTGGGCGCGGCCTTGGCAGCGGTGCTTTTGGCAGCGGCAGGCTTGGCGCCGTCGGCCTTGGCAACCGCGGGCTTTCCCGCAGCCTTGGGCGGTTTGCTGGGTGCCAGGGCTTCGGCTTCGGCGAGTTTGCGAGCCATCTCCCAGTGACGTTTTTCGTGCCCTGTCGGCTTACCCTCGGATTCCCAGATTTGATAGGCGAATTCACGAATGCGTTTATCGTCGGTACTCATCGCGGTGCTCCTGACTGAACTCAAGGTTGGATAAAGACATTGACCGGGAAATTCCCCAGTGCGGCGCTGAGCATCAGCTCCCCTTGGGGTGTGACTGCTGTGCTTGAAAAAAGTCCCTTCAGTTTTTCATCCTCGGCGGCAAACGGTAACGCCACGCGGGTATCGCCCCAGTCCGATGCAGCCACCTGTGGCACGGCACTGTTTTCCAGCAGGCGGGCGGCATGGATCGGTACCACGACGACTGCCCGTTGTTGCTCGTGTTCTCGCATAAAGGCCAACACCCGTTGGGCGTGTTCACCGACCACCTGTAGCGGCTGGTAGCTGCCTTGGCGGAACAGCTGCGGGTATTCGGCCCGCAGGGCCAGTGTCCTGGCGATCAATGCCTGCTTGACCCGGCCGTCACGCCAGTCGTGTACCAGCGCTGCTGGGGTATTGTCGGCGTGCATCGCCTCACGGCGCGCCTCGAAATCCACCGGGCGACGGTTGTCCGGATCCACCAGGCTGAAATCCCAGAACTCGTTGCCCTGGTACAGGTCCGGCACGCCGGGCACGGTCATGCGCAGCAAAGTCTGCGCCAAGCTGTTGAGGGCGCCTGCCGCGGCAATGGCCTGGACCGCTTCGGCGATGGCACTGCGCAAGGGCACTCCTTCATCGCACAGCAGCAGCCGTTCGAGGAACATCTGGGTGGCTTGCTCATAGGCGTCATTCACCGCCGCCCAGCTGCTTTGCAACTTGGCTTCACGCAAGGCCTTGCGTTGCCATTGCCACAGGCGCTCGTTGTAGTCGGCCAGTGCCTTGGGGTCGTGTGGATCAAGGTCCAGCGGCCAGCTTCCGAGTAGCGCCTGGTACAGAATCAGCTCATCCCCGGCCGAGGGGGCCGCAGGGTCGCTGTGCAGCGAGGGCGAGAGGATGCGCCATTGTTCCACGCACGCGGTGTACCAATCGGGACGTTCGCTGAGCACCGCCAACCGGGCGCGGGTGTCTTCGCCGCGCTTGTGGTCGTGGGTGGCGGTGGTCATCAGGTTGTCCGGGCAATGTTCCAGCCGCTCAAGACAGGCGTTGTGGAACGCTTGAGGCGGGGCGCTGAAACGCTCGGTGTTATAGCCCACGTCATTGCGCGACAATAGCACTGCCGACCGATAGAGCGCGGTGTCTTCCACGGCCTTGGCCGCCGCTGGAGAGGTCAGTTGCTGGAAACGCACACAGGCATGTCGCAGGCGTTTGCGCTGACTCCCACGGGGGCGATATCGCCATGGCGTGCCGCCGAGCCAATCGGCCAGGTAATCGAGCACCGGCCAGTCGGCTTCACTGAGGGTTTGCCGGGCGCCTTCCAAGGCCTGGTTGAAAAACACCTCGTCCTCGGCAGAGCGACCCAACGGGTTGATGTACGTACGGTACACCGGGAAATGCACAATCAGTTCCTGCAACGCTCGCCGAATCGCACCCAAGGTCAGGTCGCGGGTCATCACATCGTCCCGAGCCACTTGCAGCAGGGCCTGGGCGACGCTTTCGAAGTCGCCGGCGAGGGAACCGTTGAGAATCTGCTGGCGAGCCAGGCGGGCTTCTTCGATGAAGTGTGCCGGGCGTTCGCTGTGACGGCTCCAGAACTCGGCAAGGGGCTCGGCACCGGCCGGATCATGCTGCAGCAGCGAGATCTGGTTCATGAATTCGTAACCGGTGCTGCCGTCGATGTTCCAGTCACGACGCAAGGTTTCGCCATCGCCGAGGATCTTCTCGATGAAAATCGGCAAGTGCCGCGACGGCGACAGTGAATCGACGCGTCTGCGCAATTTGCGGCAGTAGCCGCGAGGATCGGCAAGCCCGTCGATATGATCGATCCGCAGCCCGTCCACCAGCCCTTCGCTGATCAATTCGAAAATCTTTGCATGGGTGGCTTCGAACACGGTCGGGCGTTCGACCCGCAAGCCGCCCAGTTCGTTGACATCGAAAAACCGCCGCCAGTTGATGTCGTCCGCTGCGGTGCGCCAACTGGCGAGGCGGTAGCTCTGGCGCTCCAACAGCTGATGCAGGCGCTTGAAACCCTCGGACTCGAGGGAGTCGTAGCCGCTCAGGTTATCCTCGATGGCGGCGAGGATGCCCGGCTGTGTTGCCAGCTCCCGCAGCTCTACTTGCAGCGGGCGGGCGAGGGTGTGAGCGTCAGTCTGGTAATTCAACGTGGTAAAGCGCTCGGCCAGGGCCTTGAGCGCTTCGGCCTGCTCCGATGGCAGGGTCTCGGCGGGTTTGAGTAACTCGCCGTACTGCATCGGGCAGATGGGGAAGTGATGTTCGTAATGCTCGACGTAGAAGCTGCCTTGCGTTGCATCGAAGCGCGGCTTCAGCGTGCCTTCCTGCAAGGCGACGCCGTAGTCACTGCCCAGGAACGGCAGCAACAGCTGGCCTTCCATCAGCGGGTCCGGGGAGTGCCACTGGATGTCGAAAAACTCACCGTAGGGACTCAGGCGTCCCCATTCCAGCAGGTCCAGCCACCAGGGGTTGTCGTTGCCGCCGACGGCCATGTGGTTGGACACGATGTCGAGGATCAGTCCCATCCCGTGTTCACGCAGGGTCGCGACCAGGCGCTTGAGTGCGGCTTCGCCGCCTAGCTCCGGGTTGACCTGGGTCGGATCGACGACGTCGTAGCCGTGCATGGACCCGGCCCGGGCCTTGAGCAGTGGCGAAGCATAAATATGACTGATGCCCAGCGCCGAGAAGTACGGCACCTGAGGCACGGCATCGTCCAGGGTGAAACCCTTATGAAATTGCAGGCGAAGGGTCGCCCGTAGTGGTTGGGCCAAGGTCGGTTTCATCGGTCACGCTCGTTCGCCTGAAGTCGCGCGCAGGCGAGTATTTCCAGGCGCCGGGCGGCGTCTGGGGCATCCAGCAACGCCTGGCTGTCGTGGGCCAGGCGGCGACGCCAATTCGGGTGGGTGTCGGTGGTGCCGGGCAGGTTGGCCTGCTCGTCGATGCCCAGGGCATCCTCGAGCGGCAGTAACACCAGCGGCGCGCGGGTGTGGCCGAGGAAACGCACGCTGGCATCCAGCACCTCGTCGGTTTCGTGACGTTCTTCGCGAAAGTTCTGCGGGTCCTCGTTCAACACGTTGCGCAGGCCTTCGCGTTCACGCTCGCGGTGTTTGCGCCAGTCCATTTCGCTGTGGGAGTCGATCAGGTCCAGGCGGGCGTTCCAGTCGATATCATGACCGTGCCACCAGCCATTGAGGGTCGGCAGGTCATGGGTGCTGGTGGTTGCCAGGGCGTTGTCCGGCCAATCGAGGATAGGGTTGAAGCGAGTGTTGTCCTGTTCAAACAACAGCACGCGCATGCCCAGGATCGACCGGGCACTGAGCTTTTCCCGCAGGCCTTCGGGCACGGTGCCGAGGTCCTCGCCGAGCACGATGGCTTGGTGCCGGTGGGATTCCAGCGCCAACAGGCGCAGCAGGTCATCCAGCGGATAGTAAAGGTACGCGCCATCACAAGGCGGGGCGTCGTTCGGGATCACCCACAGGCGTTGCAGGCCCATGACGTGATCGATACGCAAGCCGCCGGCATGGGCGAAGTTGGCCCGCAGCATTTCAATGAAGGCGCGAAAGCCGTTGCGCACCAAGCCTTCCGGAGAAAACGCCGAGATACCCCAGCCTTGGCCGGAGCGGTTGAGAATGTCCGGCGGTGCGCCCACGGTCAGCGAAGCGAGCAGTTCGTCCTGCCGGCTCCAGGCCTGGCTACCGCCGCCATCGGCCCCCACCGCGAGGTCGGCGATCAGGCCGATGCCCATGCCACTGGATTTGGCCGCGCTTTGGGCGCGCTCCAGGCAGCGGGCGATCAGCCACTGGCAAAACGCGTAGTAGCCGATTTCGTCGGCGTTTTCTTCGGCAAAGTGGGCCAGCGCCGGGCTGCGGGGATTACGCCACTCTTCGGGCCAGTGGCGCCAGTCGAGGCTTTCCCCCCGAGCTGCGCGTTCGGCCTGCAAGGCTTCGAAGCGACAATGGTTTTCCAGGGCTTCGCCGCTGGTATGGCGGAAACTGCTGAAATCTTCATGCAGCGGATGCTCACCCTGGCTGAAACCGTCGTACAGGGCCCGCAGGACTTTCTGTTTGGCCTGGGCCGCCACCGGCCAGTCGACCAGCGGCTGCTCTTCCAGGCTGCGCAGTTGATTGGTCAAGCCAGTGGCATCGATGGCGGTGCGCAGGGCGCGTTCACCCAGAATGGTCCCCGGCGCCGCATACAGGCTGTTGAGGAACAGGCGGCTGGACGGCGAATAAGGGCTGTAGCGTCCGGTGTCGCTGCTGAACATCGCATGCATCGGGCTGATGGCCAGGGCATCGGCACCGCGCTCGCCGGCCACCCGCGCCAGTTCTTCCAAGGCCTGGGTGTCGCCGAAACCGCCATCGCCTGGGCGTCGTAGTGAATATAACTGTGCGCTCAGGCCCCAGGCCCGCGGTGTCGGCTCGTCCACCGCATCGGCCACGCTGTAGCAGCGGGCCGGCGCGACCGCCAGGGTAAAGTGCTGGTCCTGGATGCGAACGTGCTGATAACCCACCGGGATCATCCCCGGCAGCTTGGCATCGGCGTCGAGTTTCAGGTTCAGCGTCGCGCCGTCCTCGAGTTTGATCTCGCAGGGCGTTGCGGCTTCGAAATAGCGGCTCAGGTCCACGCTGGTCCCGACGTCGGCGGTGATCAGCGGTGGCAACTGATGGTTCTGCTGGGCCTGTTGCAATTGCTGCAAGCTGGCGTCGATTTCCTGGGCGCTACCCGCCGGATGGCCGAGGCCAGTCAAGACTGAGCGCAGCACGGCAGGCGAGACTTTTTGTGCCCGGCCGTTCGCGTCTATCCAGTCGACTGCAAGGCCTGCTCGACCGGCGAGGATTTCAAGTTGCGCATCGCTCATAGGCGCTCTCCAGTGATGTTGGGCAAGTTTGTCGCCTGCGTCAGACTGACCAGAGCGCTGTAGGGCGCAAGGACGCCCTGTTGCAACAGACCCATGGCTTGGTGCGGATGTTCGAAAAGAATGTGCACCTCTTCTGGAGCGGTGTGTTCGAGCGGTTGGTCGCTGAGGTTCAGGTCGATGCGCAATACGCTGCCGTCGCCCAGCCGCCAGCGTGCGCTGACGGCGCCATGGCCCAGGACATCGGCGCCCAGGGCTTGGGCACCGGGCAGGCGCGGGACGATTTCTTCACGGCGGATCTTCAGCAATTGGCGGTACAGCGCCTCGGTGGCGTGCTGATGAGAATGCTGGGTTTCGAACACCGGCCGCGAGGCCTCGAAGGTACCGACGTCGTTGGGGTCGGGAATCCGTTCGCGCTTCTCGGGGTCGGCGAAGGCGCTGAAGGCCGCGAACTCGTTGCGCCGGCCTTCGCGCACCAGTTCCGCCAGTTCGCCATGATGGCTGGTGAAAAACAGGAACGGGTGTTCGGCGGCCACTTCATCGCCCATGAACAGCAACGGAATCATCGGTGATAACAACAGCAGGGCGATCGCCGCGTGCAGGGCCTGGGGCGGCGCCAGTTGATGCAGGCGTTCCCCCAGGGCTCGATTGCCGATCTGGTCATGGTTCTGCAGGAACAGCACGAAGGCGCTGGGTGGCAAATGACCGCTGGGTTCACCCCGGGCCTCGCCGTGGCGGTTGGTATGGCCCTGGAAGACGAAACCCTGGCTGAGGCAGCGGGCCAGTTGCTCCGTCGGTTGCTCGGCATAGTCGGCGTAATAGGCATCGGTCTCGCCGGTCAGCAGCACATGCAGGGCGTTGTGGCCGTCGTCATTCCATTGGGCGTCGTAATGCTGTTCCAGCAGGCTGGCCTGGTTGTGTTCATTTTCCACGGTCAGCCAGACATGTCGCGCAGGGTCGATCTGTTCCCGGACTTTTTCCGCCAGCTCATGGAGAAAGTCAGGGTCTTCAATGGCGTGCACGGCGTCCAGGCGCAGACCGTCGAAACGGTATTCCAGCAGCCACATGAGCGCGTTGTCGATGAAGAAGTCGCGCACCTCGCGGCGCCGGAAATCAATGGCTGCGCCCCAGGGCGTGTGCTTGTCTTCGCGAAAGAAACCCTTGGCGTAGCGGTGCAGGTAGTTGCCGTCGGGGCCGAAGTGGTTGTAGACCACATCCACAATCACCGCCAGACCATGCCCATGGGCACTGTCGATCAGATGCTTGAGCTGTTCCGGCGTGCCGTAGGACGCCTGGGGGGCGTAGGGCAGGACGCCGTCGTAACCCCAGTTGCGATCGCCCGGAAACTGCGCCAGCGGCATCAGTTCGATGGCGGTCACGCCCAGTCCGGCCAGGCGTGCCAAATGCTGTTCGACACCTTCGAAACCACCGAGGGCACCGACGTGCAATTCATAGATGACCGCTTCGTGCCAGGGCCGACCGGACCAATTGGTGTGTCGCCATTGATAAGCATGTGGATCGACCACCACGCTGTGACGGTCGATGTCACCAGCCTGGGCTCTGGATGCCGGGTCCGGGACTTCCAGCTCGCCGTCGATGTTGTAGCGATAGCGGGTGCCAGCGGGGCAACGGGTCTGGATCATGAACCAGCCGTCGGCTTGGGGTAGTAGCGGTATGGAATCTCCAGTGTCGAGTTCGACACTGACAAAAAAAGCGTCCGGGGCCCAGAGGGCGAAGCGGGTGTGCTCATCATCGAGCATGACCGCGCCATGGGTCCAGGTTTCAGGCGTCCTTGACGGCATTGTTACCTCATTTTCTGACCGATTTACCCAGTGACTTGGCCACCAGTTGTTCGTAGAGATCGGCGTAGGGTTCCACGGCCTGAGACCAGTTGAACGGTGCCGACATGGCGCGGCAGCGCATGGCGTTGAGCAAGTCAGGAAAGGCGAAGACCTTGAAGGCCCGGCCCAATGCCTGTTCGTAGCTCTCCACAGTGGACTCATTGAACAGGAAGCCGGTGATACCGTCCTCGATCGTGTCCGCGAGCCCACCGGTATTGCGCGCCACCGGCAGCGAACCAAAGCGCTGGGCGTACATCTGGCTCAAGCCGCAAGGCTCGTAGCGCGAAGGCATCAGTAGGAAGTCGCTGCCGGCGAACATCCGTCGGGCGTCGGTTTCATTGAAGCCGATGCGCACACCGATGCGTCCGGGGAAGCGCAGTGCCAGTTCGCGCATGGCTTGTTCTTCCTCCGGCTCGCCACGGCCGATGATGGCGATCTGACCACCCGACTCGACGATGAATTCGGCGACGGCTTCAGTCAGGTCCAGGCCTTTCTGATACACCAGGCGCGACACCACGGCGAACAGCGGACCCGTGGAATCGTCGAGGCCGAACAGGTCGCGCACATGGGCGGCGTTGACAGCCTTGCCCTCCCAGTCACCCATGGCGAACTGGCGGAACAGATGCGTGTCGGTGGCAGCATCCCAGCTTTCATCGATGCCGTTGGGAATGCCGCTGAGCAGGCCCTGTTGTGTCTTGGCCGAGAGGAAACCGTCGAGCCCGCAACCGAATGCCGGGGTGGTGATCTCCTGGGCGTAGGTGGCGCTGACCGTGGTGATATGGCTGGAGTAGGCCATGCCGGCCTTGAGGAACGACAACTTGCCGTAGAACTCCATGCCTTCCTGTTGCAGCGCGTGCTCCGGGATACCCAGTTCCGGGCAGGACGCCAGGCTCACCACGCCCTGATAGGCCAGGTTGTGGATGGTGAACAGGGTCGGAGTGCGTTGGCCGCGCCAATGCATGTAGGCCGGCGCGAGCCCGGCGGGCCAGTCGTGGGCATGCACGAGATCGGGGCACCAATGGATCTGGGCAAGGTTGGCGGCGATGTCGGCCGCAGCCAGGCCCAGGCGCGCGAAGCGGATGTGGTTGTCGGGCCAGTCGCGACCATTGTTGGCACCGTAAGGTGAACCTTCGCGGGCAAAGAGCTCCGGGCAGATCAGGACGTAAACCACCAGGCCGTCAGGCATGTCCATGCGCCCGATCTTGCAGGGCGGCAGTGCGGCATGGCCGCCGAGTTCGCCAATGATGTGGATCGGGTTGCCGCTGTTCATCACCTGCGGATAACCGGGGATCAGTACCCGGACATCATGCAGACCGGCCATGGCCCGGGGCAGTGCGGCCGAAACGTCGCCCAGGCCGCCGGTCTTGACCAGGTCGGCGATTTCCGACGTTACGAACAATACCTTCTTGCGATTGGGATTCTGTCGAACGACGGGGAGCAGTGCCTTGCCGCCGGTGGCCAGCACCGGTGCCGTCGGCGATTCAGCCGCCGGCGGTAATTGAGAACGGACTTGCTGTGGTTCCAAGGCAGCACTGATCATAACTATCTCCCATATTCTTGATCTGTTCCGGCAAGCGCCAGAGCTGTTGTTTCATTGGCCGAATCCTACGGCCAGGCGCACAAGCGCTACGCAAGGAAGGCAAAGCGCTGCCCAATGCGGCGAAGCGAATTAGGTGGAGGGGCCGCTACAAGTGCTTGTGCAAGGAATGCACCAGCGGCTATTGCCCTACCTTTAACCTGACCTGTCGCCGTTGTGAAAAGTTTCGACTTTTTTTCGGTTGGATGACCGGTAGGTTTTTCCCCCAGTTTGGCAGTCTAGGTCAGAACGTAGAGCGGTGCGGCTCGCTTCGTCGCATTGTCGGACAATCACGGATATTGTCGGCAATGTCTTACACGACGAAGGGAAATACGTACCGACGAAGTGCAGGTTTTTGTAGCCAGAAAAGTGTAGGGGGAAGGCGGTGTTTCATTGGTGTGCGCGATGGCATGGCGTGATGCACCATTGGGGGGCGCTTGAAATGGAGGCGTTTTGATGGCCATTTTCAGCGTTGGGAAAGGCTATTGCGGTGGGAGTGGGCTTGCTGTTCACTTCAGAAAAACGGTGGTGCTTCCGGAGGGGGACGCGCCGTTTTTTGGCAGCTTTTGGTTTGTGTGTATATCCGTTGCTGCGGTAACGGCTACTTAGGGTTCCGCCCTTACGGCGGGTCACTTTTGGAGAGCGCCAAAAGTAACCAAAAACGCTCTGCCCCACCACTTGGCACCTCGCCTAGGCTCGGTGTGCCCTCACTCCGGCATTGCTCCGTGGGCCGCCGCGAAGGACCATCCATGGTCCAGCGCGGCTACCTCGGCATCCATGCCGAGGTGCCCACGGAGCAATGCCAGCGTTCGGCCAGCGTGGTTAATGGGGCGCCCAGATCAAGATCAAGATCTAAAGCAAAGCAAGTGCGGGCATCTCCAGCATCTATGTGGCTGAACCACCGCTATCGCGAGCAAGCTCGCACACATGGGGTTGCGGGGGTTCACAACATCTGCACACGACACAAAAACCTGTGGGAGCGAGCTTGCTCGCGATGAGGCCAGCCCTTTCAACATCTTCATTGACAGTGACATCGCCTTCGCGAGCAGGCTCGCTCCCACAGGGGAAACGCGGTCCCACCCAAACCAGGCCGGCTCTCAGGCCGCCTCGCGGCGGACGTTGATCTCGGCGCCCCGTTAACCACGTTCGGGCATGCCGAGCCCTAGCGAGGCACCGAGTGGTGGGGCATAAGCGTTTTGCTTACTTTTGCGCTTTTCAAAAGTGACCCGCCGTAAGAGCGGAACCATAAAAAGCCGTTACCGCAGCAACGGATATACACCCAAAACTACGCCCCCAAATAAAGACGCGCAACTATTGACCCCCCGAAAAACAGCAATCAATAATCGGCTCTTACGGCTCGACGCCGCAGCAGCAAAGTCAATCCCAGCCCAGTGATCGACAACAACGCAGCACAGAAAAAGATCGACGAATACCCCAGGTTCAAAGCCACCGCCCCCATCAACGGACCGGCAATCGCCAACGCCAGGTCAAAGAACACCGCATAGGCACTCAACCCGGCGCCCCGACTGGTGTTCGGCACCTGCTTGATGGCCTCCACACCCAGCGCCGGGTACACCAGCGACAGCCCAAAGCCCGCCAGCCCCGCGCCGATCAGCGCGAACGCGGTGGAAGGCGCCAGCCAAAGCAACACCAACCCAAGGGTTTCAATGCTCATGCAGACAATGGCCGAGCTGAAGCCACCGAAGCGGGCGATGCTGGAAATGAACAATAACCGCGCCAGAATGAAGCAGATGCCAAAGACCGTCAGGCACCAGGCCGCGCCTGCCCAGCCACGACTGACGTAAAACAATGTGATGAAGGTGGTGAGCGTGCCGTAGCCGATCGAGGCCAGGCACAGACTCGTCCCATAGGGCGCGATACGTCCAAACACCGCCCAGAAGGGCAGGCGCTCGCCGCGAATGACCGGCACCGACGGCTTGTTGCGAATCATCAACAGCGCCGCACCGGCCAGCAATGACAAGGCGATCCCCAGGCTGGCGAAGCCCAATTCACCGACCATCACCACCCCCAGCGGCGCGCCGATGGCGATGGCGCCATAAGAGGCGATGCCGTTCCAGGAAATCGAGCGGGCCGTGTGTTCCACGCCGACCTGGCCCATGCACCAACTGATGGTACCCACGCCAATCAAGCCTTGGGCCACGCCGAGCAACAAACGGCCGGCAATCAAAATCAGCAGGCTGGGTAGCGGGAAACTCTGCAGCAAGGTCGAGATCAACGTCAGCACGCCGCTGAGCACAATCCCCGACAACCCGTAGACGATCGCCCGTTTCGTGCCGACGCTGTCCGACAGCCGTCCGGCCATGGGGCGGCTGAGCAGGGTCGCCAGATACTGTGAGCCGATGGTCAGCCCGGCCACCACCGCGCTGAAGCCCAGCTGTTCGTGGACATACCCCGGCAACACGGCAATCGGCAGGCCGATGCAGAGAAAGGCGATGAAGGTATAGAAAACGATGGAGACGATCTGCAAGGTGACCGACAGGGAGCTGGGGGCAGAGGAGGGTGTGGGCATGGGGCTCGTTCGCGGGCGGCGGTAAGAGAGCCTCATCATGGCGCGAGGTGGGGATAAAAGAAAGCAGGCTAACTAAATGTGTTTGGCAGGCTGGATTGAAGTGGTATGTGCTGCCGCCATCGCGAGCAAACTCGCTTCCACAGGTTTTCTACCCTTGAAATACAAAAAGCCCCGTCACAACGGACAGGGCTTTTCACTTGCAGCTTCAAGCTTGCAGCTCAGAACTGCCCTTAGAACACCACACCCTGACTGCGCAGGTAATCATCGTAGGTGCCGCTGAAATCGACCACGCCGTCGGCGCTCAGCTCGATGATGCGGGTGGCCAGGGACGATACAAACTCCCGGTCGTGGCTGACGAAAATCAGCGTACCCGGGTAGTTTTCCAGCGCCAGGTTCAGCGCTTCGATGGATTCCATGTCCAAGTGGTTGGTCGGTTCGTCCATCACCAGCACGTTTGGCTTTTGCAGGATCAGCTTGCCGAACAACATGCGACCCTGTTCACCACCGGAAATGACCTTGACCGACTTGAGGATCTCGTCGTTGGAGAACAGCATGCGACCCAAGGTGCCACGCACCAGTTGTTCGCCGCCCTGGGTCCATTGGCCCATCCAGTCGAACAGGTTGACGTCATCTTCGAAGTCGTGGGCATGGTCCTGGGCGTAGTAGCCCAGCTCCGCGGCGTCGGTCCATTTCACGGTACCGGCATCCGGCTCCAGTTCATTGACCAGGGTGCGCAGCAAGGTGGTCTTGCCGATGCCGTTCGGGCCAATGATCGCCACGCGCTCGCCGGCTTCGACGGTGAAGCTGAAGTCCTTGAACAGCGGCTTGCCGTCAAAGCCTTTGGCCATGCGCTCGACAATGACCGCCTGGCGGTGCAGTTTCTTGGTCTGCTCGAAGCGAATGAACGGGCTGACACGGCTCGATGGCTTGACCTCGGCCAGTTGGATCTTGTCGATCTGCTTGGCGCGAGAGGTGGCTTGCTTGGCTTTCGAGGCGTTGGCCGAGAAACGGCTGACGAACGATTGCAATTCGGAAATCTGCGCTTTCTTCTTGGCGTTGTCCGACAGCAGTTGCTCGCGGGACTGGGTCGCCACGGTCATGTACTCGTCGTAGTTGCCCGGGAACAGGCGCAGCTCGCCGTAGTCCAGGTCCGCCATGTGGGTGCAGACACTGTTCAGGAAGTGACGGTCGTGAGAGATGATGATCATCAGGCTCGAACGCTGGGTCAGCACGTTTTCCAGCCAGCGGATGGTGTTGATATCCAGGTGGTTGGTCGGTTCGTCGAGCAGCAGCACTTCCGGGTCGGAGAACAGCGCCTGGGCCAGCAGCACACGCAGTTTCCAACCTGGCGACACTTCGCTCATCGGGCCGAAATGCTGCTCGATGCCAATCCCCAGGCCCAGCAACAGTTCGCCGGCGCGGGATTCGGCGGTGTAGCCGTCCATCTCGGCAAATTCGGTTTCCAGCTCGGCCACGGCCATGCCGTCTTCTTCGGTCATTTCCGGCAGCGAGTAGATGCGATCGCGCTCGGCCTTGACCTTCCACAGTTCCTCGTGGCCCATGATCACGGTATCGATCACAGTGAATTCTTCGTAGGCGAACTGGTCCTGGCGAAGTTTACCCAGGCGCACGTTCGGCTCGAGCATCACCTGGCCGCCGGACGGCTCGAGGTCGCCGCCGAGGATTTTCATGAAGGTCGACTTGCCGCAACCGTTGGCGCCGATCAGACCGTAGCGGTTACCCGCGCCGAACTTGACAGAGACGTTTTCGAACAGTGGCTTGGCGCCGAACTGCATCGTGATGTTAGCTGTAGAGATCAAAGGTTTATCCTGCGGAACATTCAGAGTAGCTAAGGGTGCGGCAGTACCTGTTCAGTACCTGTTTGCGCGGGTCCCGACCGCGCAAAGGCGTCGCGGTCGCAAGCGCAAGGGTCCATCCGGCATAAGAGGACAGCAGCATACGGAGCGCCTGGCCCGAATAGACGTGCGCCGAAGCCGGGTTTCCGGTATCGGCCAAAGGGGGCGCGTGATGTTTGGCGGCGATTGTACTGATCTGGCCGCATTAACGATAGGGTATTGCCTGGGCATGACAGTTTTTCACACTTGAAGGATAACCTTCGGTTACAAACTCTGATTAAAATGCCATCTCACCCGATGTCATCCCCTTGCCAACTCGGCTGGCTGGGAGAAGCAACCTGTTCACTCCTGATGTGTGACGGAATCTGTGAAACTCATCATTGTCGCGATCTACATCCTGTCCATCGGCTATGTTCACCTGCGTGGACGCGTCCGGCATGCGCTGCCACGCCAGTTGAGCGACCACTCGTCCTTTCTTGCGCCGATCAATTGCCTGCTTTACCTGTGCTCCAGACTTCCCAACAAACCTTTCCTGAATCCGGCGGATTTCCCGGACCTGAGTCCGTTGCAGGCTCATTGGGAAGAGATCCGTGCCGAAGGCCAGAACCTGCTGCAAGCGGGAGAGATCAAGCGTTCCAATCAATACGATGACGTGGGCTTCAACTCGTTCTTCAAGACCGGTTGGAAACGTTTTTACCTGAAGTGGTACGGCGACAGTCATCCTTCGGCGATGAAACTGTGCCCGCGGACCACGGAGCTGGTGCAGAGCATCGGTTCGATCAAGGCCGCGATGTTTGCGCAATTGCCGCCGGGGTCGAAGCTGGTGCGTCACCGTGACCCGTATGCGGGGTCCTATCGGTATCACCTGGGCCTGGATACGCCCAACGACGCCGGTTGCTACATCAATGTCGATGGTGAGCATTACCATTGGCGTGATGGCGAAGCGGTGATGTTCGACGAGACGTTCATTCATTACGCCGAAAACACCACCGACCATAACCGCATCATCCTGTTCTGCGATGTGGAAAGGCCCATGACATTTCGCTGGGCCGCTGCGTTCAACCGCTGGTTCAGCCGCAGCGTGATGGCCGCCGCCGGTGCCCCCAACGATGTTGGCGACAAGACCGGTGCGCTGAACCGGGCGTTTTCCAGGCTCTACAAAATACGGCTCCAGGGTAAAGCGCTGAAGAAACGCAACCGCAAGCTGTATTACCTGCAGAAATGGGCGTTCTTCGGCGGGTTGCTGGCGATTTTTGTCTGGATCTGAGCGCCGTTCCGTCAGTCGTTGGGTTTCTGCGCCTCCAATTGTTCCCACATCCTGGCCGTGATCCGCTGTCGATGGTTGTAGCCCTCCCACGGATCGGCGCCCAAGCTCCTGGCCCGTTCAAGTGCCGTATGAATGTCCCATTGCTGGGCGTTGCGCAAACCGTCCAGCTCGGCGCGGGCAATCGGTACGGATACCGGCAGGCCTGGCCGGGCACGGACCGAATAGGCGGTCACCGTGCTGGCGCCCCGGGCGTTGCGCAAGTAATCGACGAATATTTTGCCGACGCGGTTTTTCGGCCCCATGGTGGCGGTGATCTGTTGTGGCATTTGCCGGGTCAGAAACTGGGAGATGGCCTTGGCGAAAGCCTTGGTGCTGTCCCAGCCTTCACTTCGTGCCAACGGCACGATGATGTGCATGCCTTTGCCGCCGCTGGTCTTGAGAAAGGCCTGCAAACCCAGCTCATCGAGCAGCGCCAGGGTCTGGCGGGTCGCTTCGAGCATGGCGCTCCAAGGCAGCGACGGATCGGGATCCAGGTCCAGGACGAACAGGTCTGGCGTTTCGATCCGGTCGTGGGTCGCGGTCCAGGTGTGCAATTCCACCGTACCCATTTGCGCCGCGCTGATGAGCGACTGCACATTATCGATTTCCATCAGGGCGGCATGTCCAGGGTCCAGGGCCGGATCCAGTTGTTTGATATGGGGAATGTCCAGGCGATCAGCGTGTTTCTGGAAAAACTGCTCCTCGCCGATCCCGTCCGGAGCCCGTAACAGGGCAACGGGCCGCTGCCTCAGATGGGGCAGTATCCACGGGGCAATGTCGGCGTAATACTGCGCAAGTTCCGCTTTATGGACGCCGCTCACGCTGTCGATGACGCGCTCGGGGTGGGTAATCGCCACACCGCCGACTTCCACGGCGCGGGTTTTGTTGCGGCGCTGGGGCTTGGGTGTCGGGGTTTTTATCGGCATGGGCTGTTCGCGGACAATCCTGCCGGTGGCGGTGTTTTCCGGCAGCCCTAGGAAAACCGCCTGACGTACCAGGCCGTCACGGGTCCATTCGGCAAATTCGACTTCACAGACCTGAGTCGGCTCTACCCAGTGCACGCTGCGGCTCTGCGTGGCATTGAGCGGTTTGGCCAGCGGCGCTGTGTCACGCTCTTGGGTACAGAGTTGCTCATGTAGCTGTTTGAGCTGGGATTGAGTGAATCCTGTGCCGACACGGCCGGCGTACACCAGTCCCGACGGCCCGTTGACCGCCAGCAACAGCGCGCCGAAACCGTTGCGCTTGCCTTGCGCACGGGTAAACCCGACGATCACGAAGGCTTGACGCAGCCGGCACTTGAGCTTGACCCAGTCGGCGCTTCGCCGGGACATGTAGGGGCTGCCCAGGCGCTTACCGACCACGCTGTCCAGTGAAAGGGCGATGGCACTTTCGAACATATCGTGCTGGCTGGCGGAAAATGCCTCGGAAAACCGCAGACGCTTGCTGGCGTTGTTCTTCAGGACCTTCTTAAGTGCCGCGCGGCGTTCTTCCACCGGCTTGTGGCGCAGGTCGACGCCATTGAGATACGGCGCATCGAACAGGAAATACACCATGTCGACGCTGCGCCCGATCTCGAATGCCTGGCGCAGGGCGGCGAAGTCAGAGTGCCCGCTGTCGTCCAACAGGACCAACTCACCGTCTAGCCAACTGTCCCCCAGGTTCAACTCGGCCAAGGCGTCGGCGTGCAGCTTCAGGCGGTCGGTCCAGTCCTGCTGAGTCCGATTGAGCAAACGCACTTCGCCGTGTTCGATGCGGGTCAGCAGTCGATAGCCATGGAATTGCACTTCATAGAGCCACTCCCCGGACGGAGGTTGCTCCACGGGCGTGGCCAGCTGCGGCGACAGACGTGCAGGAAGGCGGTTTTCATCGATCGTCTTGGTCCGGCGAGCGCGTCGGGGGGACGATGCTTCGTCCTGCTCGACATCGGGCAAACGGGCATATTCACTCTCGGCATTGGCCATGACAGATTCCCTTGTATTGCAGGCGCCCGGGTCTAGCCCCGAGAGGCCTTGGTGGCTTTTTTAGCGGGAGCGGACTTGCTGGTCTTCGTCGGTTTTGCGGCAGTTTTCGCGGCGGGTTTGTCCGCCGCCTTGCCTTTGCCACCCAGGCTGCGCTTGAGCAGTTCGGTGAGGTCGATGACATCGGCGGTCTTGCGTTGTTCTTCCCCGGGATCGGTTTCCACCGCTTCCAGACGACCTTCATTGGCCTTCTTCTCCACCAGTTCCATGATCTTGTCTTCGAAACTGTCGCGGTATTGTTCCGGCTCCCAGTCGGCGCTCATGTCTTGCACCAGGCGCTTGGCCATGTCCAGCTCTCCCTTGGCCAGGGTTGGATGAGTGACCTCGTCGCCCAGTTCCAGGATGTCCAGGTCGCGCACTTCCGCCGGCCAGCGCAGCATGACCAGCACCAGGGCCGATTCCAGGGGCATGAGGGCCGCCAGGTGCTGGCGGGTGTGGAGCACGACGTGGGCCAGGGCCACCTTGTTGGTCTTGATCAGGGTTTCACGCAGCAGGGCATAGACTTTGCCGCCGCGTTTGTCCGGTGCCAGGAAATAGGGGGTGTCGATGTTCTGCAGCGGGATTTTTTCGCTGTCGACGAAGGAAAAGATATCGATGGTCTGGGTGGACTTGGGATGGGCAGAGCGGATTTCTTCTTCGCTGAGCAGCACATACTGGCCTTTTTGGTATTGCACGCCTTTGACAATGTCTTCCTTGGTCACTTCTTTTCCCGTGACCTTGTTGACCCGCTTGTAGCCCACCGGGTCCATGCTGCGTTTGTCCAACCAGTCGAAATCCACACCCTGGGACGAGGTGGCCGACACCAGTGCCACAGGAATGTGGACCAGTCCGAAACTGATTGCGCCTTTCCAGATTGCCCGTGCCATGGTGGAGTTTCCTTACGGATGGATTCGTCTTTCTGGTGACCTTGGCGGTCGAGGAAAAGTTTCCGTCGCGCGCTGCCACACGTTCTTCGAGACGCTTCGTTACATCTTCAGGCGGTTTTTTTACTTAACAACCGCGAACCTGCGGCGTAGCGTGTTTTCGATATGCCTGAATCCATGAGGAGTTCCGATGAACAGGCTGCTGATTGCCATCATGACGTTACTGCTGAGCGCCACTGTCCAGGCCGCCATGCCTGGCGAGGAACCGTTGCTCGTGGCCCAGAATCTGCCCGGCAACAACAACCCCTATAACAGCCCGACTCGCCGGGCCAACCCCAATAGCATGCAGGGCACCCGGCCCAACGTGCCGATGATCCACAACAACCCGACGATTCCTGCCCCCCGTCCGCCAACCCTGGAAAACGGTGGCATCGGCAATGGCTACCCGCGTTCCGGCAAGCCGCCGGCCTCGCCACGGCCCACCCTCGAATACACGCCGCCCCCCAGGAATACGAACAACCGCGATCGCTAGGCGCTGAAACCTGGCTGTTTCTTTCCACCCACAGAAGGATGTGTGCATGTTGCGTAAAACACTCCTGGCCGTAATTTGCGCCAGCGCTGTTCTGACCCTTGCCACGCCGGTTTCTGCCGCGCAAACCCAGTCAATGAAAAGCGAGGATGGCACCCTGGAGGTGACCACGGTGGTCAAGGGCCTGGAACATCCCTGGGCGCTGGCGTTCTTGCCGGATCAGCAAGGCATGCTGGTCACGGAGCGCCCCGGCAACCTGCGACTGGTGAGCCCCGACGGGCATTTATCGGCGCCGTTGAGTGGCGTCCCCAAGGTCTGGGCCAAGGGCCAGGGCGGTTTGCTGGATGTCGCGCTGTCGCCGGATTTCAAGCAGGATCGCACCGTCTACCTGTCCTATGCCGAGGCCGGTGAGGACGGCAAGGCCGGCACCGCCGTGGGCCGCGGGCAGCTGTCAGAAGACTTGAAGAGACTGGACAGTTTCGACGTGATCTTCCGCCAGCAACCCAAGCTGTCCACGGGCAACCACTTTGGATCGCGCCTGGTTTTCGACCGGGATGGCTACCTGTTCATCACCTTGGGGGAGAACAACGACCGTCCGACGGCCCAGGACCTGGACAAGTTGCAAGGCAAGATCGTGCGCATCTACCCCGATGGCAAGGTTCCGGACGATAACCCCTTTGTCGGCCAGAAAGACGTACGTCCCGAGATCTGGGCCTACGGCATCCGCAATCCTCAAGGGGCCGCCCTCAACCCACGCAACGGTACGCTGTGGGAGAACGAGCATGGGCCCAAGGGCGGCGATGAACTGAACATCATCGAGCGTGGCAAGAATTACGGCTGGCCGTTGGCGACCCACGGTGACAACTACTCCGGCGCTCCGATTCCCGAGGCCCAGGGCAAGACGGTGCAGGGCACCCTTGGCCCTTATCATGTCTGGCAGGTGTCGCCGGGGCTCAGCGGCATGGCGTTCTACGACAATGATCGCTTCAAGGCCTGGCAACACAACGTGTTCATTGGGGCACTGGTATCCAAGAACCTGATCCGCCTGCAATTTCAGGACGATAAGGTCGTACACGAAGAGCGTCTACTCGGTGAACTCGACGAACGTATCCGTGATGTCCGCCAGGGGCCGGATGGTTACCTGTATGTGCTGACGGATGAAGGCGACGGGGCACTGTATAAAGTCGGGCTTAAATGACGTGACGAGGACCACAAGAGCCGATCTAGGTGGCACTTGAGATTTGCCATTGACTTGCTGCCAACGCACCGCTAATTTCCAGTCATGACTTTTAACGTACTGCGCAGCCAGCCAAGCATTATTACCGCCATTCCTTATTTGGCGGGCTAGCTGACGACTGCACCCAACCCGCCCTAGAGGCGGGTTTTTTCTTTCTGTCTCCAGGGTTGTATCCAAACCAGGAGACCGCGATGACCGCCACCCGCCCCGAACAAGCCCTGCTGGAACACTACGTCAAAAAGATTCTGGCCGCGCCGGTGTACGAACTGGCCGTGCGTACGCCATTGCAAGCGGCCCCTGCGTTGTCCGAAGCCCTGGGTAATCAGATCCTGCTCAAGCGTGAGGACCTGCAACCGACCTTTTCCTTCAAGATCCGCGGTGCCTACAACAAGCTGGTCCAGTTAACCTCGGAGCAGCGGGCTCGCGGCGTCATCACGGCTTCTGCTGGCAATCATGCCCAGGGCGTGGCGCTGGCGGCGCGGGAACTGGGTATCTCGGCCAGCATCGTCATGCCCCTGACCACCCCGCAACTCAAGGTGCTGGGCGTGCGCAACCGGGGCGCCGAAGCGTTGCTGTACGGAGAGAGTTTTCCGTTTGCCTTGGAGCATGCGCTGGACCTGGCGCGGCAGACCGGGCGGGAGTTCGTGTCGCCTTTCGATGATCCGGACGTGATCGCGGGCCAGGGCACCGTGGCCCTGGAAATCCTCCGTCAGCACCCCGGCAGGCTGGACGCCATTTTCGTCCCGGTCGGTGGCGGTGGGCTGATCGCCGGGATCGCGGCCTACGTCAAGTACCTGCGACCGGAAGTCCGCATCGTGGGTGTCGAGTCGCAGCACTCTGCTTGCCTGCAGGCGGCGTTGGCGGCCGGAGAACGGGTGACGCTACCGAGCGTGGGCACCTTCGCCGATGGCGTGGCCGTCGCGCAGATCGGCGCCCATGGTTTCGAGATCTGCCGCTTTTGTGTCGATGAGGTCATGACGGTCACCAACGACCAACTCTGCGCCGCGATCAAGGACATCTATGACGACACTCGCTCAATCACTGAGCCCTCGGGCGCCTTGGCGGTGGCAGGCATCAAGCAGTACGTGTCCAGGACCGGTGCCCAAGGCCAGACCCTGGTGGCCATTGATTCCGGTGCCAACATCAACTTCGATAGCCTGCGACATGTGGCTGAGCGCGCGGCCGTAAATGCAGTTTGTCGGCCGAAACATACTTTTCTCGGAGCAGGCGACGGATGCCCTCTCACCCAGCCCCAATAGGGGCTAATCTAACTTCGGCAGGAAGAAAGTACTTGCAGTTTGCATGGTTTTTTTATCGTTTCCTTGCATTCTGCATGACCGGTCCGGCGCCTCTTCAAGCTAAGTGATTGATTTCGATCAAGTCAGAGGGTCGTGAATTCAGGCACATTAATTGCGGGATGGTCCAGGAGTCCGCTGCTCGGGCTCATTGATTAGAAGCGCCAAAAAACGAACGAACGAACGGCACGGCATTCGTAGTCCCAGTCCGCATGGAAGAAAACGGACGAAAATACCGCCGTTGTACATAAATTGGCCGCCTCAACAGGAGAGAGTTGCCATGTTTTTATCTGCCCTCGAAATGCGAAACATCATTGAAAGCAGCTTGCTGCCCAAGCGCTCGCAATGCACGTTGTCACCCGATTTGTCCATGACGATCAAGATCTACGACGATCATCAAACCGACCGCGTGGCCCTGGTGAAAACCGGTATCGATGCTCAAAAACTCACGGGTTGCCGCGCAATCAATGATTTGATTGCCGAGCTGCGCACCGAACTCGATCAGAACCACGGTCAGAACCAGCACCACAATCCCGTCGGTAACCATTTTCATCAGCTCCATCGGATGACCGGGCGCTAAAACGCACGCCCTGTTCAATCACATCGACGCCTGGCCTGGTCATTGTCCGAGCTGGGCGTTCCTTTGTCCGCTATCTGTAGCGGTTTGGAACGTCAGCTCAACTGTTGCCGGTAAGGCAGGTCTGGCCCGGTCTTCGAGCAAGTCAGGGCCGCAGCGCGTATGGCGAAGTCAAGCATGGCGCTGATCTGATCGCGGGTCAGGGTTTTCAGCCCTTCAATCGAATCCAGTTGCTGTTCAGTGAGCCAGGTAATCAACGCGGCCTGGAAGGTGTCGCCTGCGCCCACGGTGTCGGCGATCTTCACCGGGCAGGCGGGCATCGACCATGAGCCGTGTTGGCGACTGAACACCGTCGCGCCCTGGCCGCCGCGCGTCAGGAATACCAGCTGGCAACGATGCTGCAACCAGTCATCGATCACCGCTTGAGGTTCAAGCTCGGGGTAGAGCAGGCCCAGATCTTCGTCGCTGACCTTGATCAGGTCGGCATATGGCACCAGCGTTGCGATCCGCGAGCGCCACAGGTCGATATCCGGCTGTGGATTGAGGCGTACGTTCGGGTCCAAGGTGATCAGGCGCTTGCCGCTTTCGCGCTGCGCCAAGGCAAGCAGGGTGTCGGCAATCGGCTGCACCACCAGGCAGAACGAGCCGAAATGCAAACCGCGCACCTCGGGGCCCAGCGTCGGCAGATGCGCGGGGCTCAACTGCCGGTCCGCGCAGCCTTCGCCGCGAAAGCTGTAATGGGGTGACCCGTTGGCGCCGACGGCAACCATCGCCAGGGTCGTCGGTGCGTCGAAATCCACCAGGTATTGCGCGCTGACGCCTTCGTTGAGCAGCACCTGCTGCAAGCGGCGGCCAAGGTAGTCGGTGGACAGCCCGGCAAACAGCGCCGACTCAACGCCCAGGCGCCGCAAGCCAACCGCCACGTTGAACGGCGAGCCGCCGGCAATGGCCTTGAAGTTCACTTGCGAGGCGGGGCCACCCGCTTCGTTTTCACTGAAAAAATCAAACAGCGCTTCACCACACACCAGATACATAGTTGAACGCTCTCAAAGGGTTGCGACGTGTTGTCGATAAAGTTCATAAGCTTGTTGGGACGCCGCCACGTGCTCGGTGATGGGCCGGGTTTCACTGCCCAGGTCGAGCTTGACGCAGCGCTTGCACAATTCGGCCAGGTTTTCCTGCGCCCCTGAATGGCACCACGCCGCCTGAATGGCCGCGCCCAGGGCGGCAGCTTCGCTCTGCTCGGTGCATATGACCGTGGTATTCATGATGTCGGCGACGATCTGCCGCCACACCGGGCTCTTCGAGCCGCCGCCGATCAGGCGGATGCTCTGGGCCTGGAGCCCGTTGGCGCGCAACAGGTCCAGGCCGTAGCGCAAACCGAAGGTCGTGCCTTCGACCACGGCCCGGCACAGGTTGGCCCGGGTCAGGTTGGTGGCCGTCAGGCCGAGCAGGCTGCCGGTGGCTTGGGGCAGGGCGGGGACGCGCTCACCGTTGAGGAACGGCAGCATGCACACGCCCTCGGCGCCAATCGGCGCCTGGGCCACCAAAGCGTTGAAGGCTTCGATGTCCAGGTCCAGCAACTCGCGTATCGCCCCGGTGGCATTGGTCAGGTTCATGGTGCAGATCAGCGGCAGCCAGCCACCGCTGGAGGAGCAGAACGTCGCCACCGACGCTTGCGGGCTGACTGCAGGTTCGGCGGCATAAGCGTATACGGTGCCGGAGGAGCCGAGGCTCATGGTGATCACGCCGGGCTGGATATTGCCGGTGCCGATGGCGCCCATCATGTTGTCACCGCCACCGCTTGCCACCACTGCATTCGGGTTGATGCCCAGGTGCGCGGCGATGGCCGGCAGGATCCGACCGACCGGTTGGTGAGCGTCGATCAGTTCCGGCAACGCCGATTGCAAGCGGCCGCTAGGGTCGATGTGTTGCAGCAACGGCACGTCCCATTGACGGGTACGCACATTGAAGTAGCCAGTACCAGAGGCGTCGCCGTATTCGCTGCAACGGCGGCCGGTGAGCCAATGATTGAGGAAGTCGTGGGGCAGCAGGATGCTGGCGATGCGGGCGAAAAGCGCTGGATGCTGCTCGCGGGTCCACAGCAGCTTGGACACGGTGTATCCGGGAGCAATGACCACACCCAGGCGTTCCAGGGAGCCCCTTTCGCCGCCCAAGTGCGCCAGCAGTCGATCGTTTTCCGGAGCGGTTTCGGTGTCGCACCACAGCTTGGCCGGGCGCAGGACCTGGCCCTGGTCATCGAGCAACACCAGGCCGTGCTGCTGGCCGGAGACACCGACGCCGAGGATGGCCTGGCCATCGACCCCGGCGGCGGCCAGCGCCTGATGTGTGGCCTGGGTGAACGCGTCAAGCCATTGCTGGGTGTCTTGTTCGCGGCATCCGTTAGGGCCGCTGATCATGTCGTGTGCAGCGGCCCCCAGGCCCAGCACCTGGCCGCTGGCGGCGTCGAGGATCAGGGCCTTGGTGCCTTGGGTGCCGCAGTCGATGCCTAGGAACAGCTGTTGGTTTGCCATAAAAATCCTTGGTCGTCAGATCAATACCCGCAGGAAATAGCCGCTCGGTCAGCAAACACATTACCTGTGGCGAGGGAGCTTGCTCCCGCTGGGCTGCGTAGCAGCCCCAAAACCTGCCACTCGGTCTATCAGGTTCACCGCGTCGGCTGTCTTGGGGCCGCTACGCAGCCCAGCGGGAGCAAGCTCCCTCGCCACAAAAGCGACCGCATCCTAGCCTTAGTCTGCGTCAGCCAACACCCGCTCAAGCGTCCGCGTAACGCCATGCTCGCGCAAGCTGTTGCAGCACCATTCGAATGCTGCCACGAACTCCGGTGAATGGGGGATTGCGGTACCAAAAATCTCTTCCACTTCCAGCATCCGCTGGGTCACCAATGCATCGTCAGCCACCAGCGCCTGGCAGAACGCCGCCCGTGGGTCCGGAATCGAATACGTCACGCCATTCTCGTCCACGCCCTTCAGGTACACGGCCCAGGCGGCCACCACCAGCGCCGCGCGGCGGGTTTCAGCGCCGTCGGCAATCAGTCGGTTGATGGTCGGCACGGTGAATTTCGGAAACTTCGACGAGCCGTCCGAACACACCCGTTCCAACTGGTCGGCAATCGCCTGGTTGGAAAAACGCTCCACCAGGGTGTCCTTGTAGTCGGCCAGGTCGATACCCGGCACCGGCGCCAGTTGCGGCGTCACGTCCAGGTCCATGTAGGCCCTTATGTAACGCACGAACAGCGGGTCATTCATGGTCTCGTGGACGAAGCGATAGCCCTTGAGAAACCCCAGGTAGGTCAGCGCCAGGTGACTGCCGTTGAGTAGCTTGATTTTCATCTCTTCATAGGGCGAAACGTCATCGGTGAATTGCACCCCAACCTTTTCCCAGGCCGGGCGACCGTTGACGAATTTGTCTTCCAGCACCCATTGCACGAAGGGTTCGCAGACCACCGGCCAGGCATCGTCGATGCCATGTTCGTCATGCAGTTGCAGGCGATGGGCGACGCTGGTCATGGGCGTGATGCGATCGACCATGGCGTTGGGGAAGCTCACGTTATGTTCGATCCACTGGCCCAGCTCGGCATCGCGCAATGCGGCGAAGGCCAGCAACGCCTTGCGGGTCACGGCGCCGTTGTGGGGCAGGTTATCGCAGGACATCAGGGTGAACGCTGGGGTCCCGGCGGCCCGACGTCTGGTCAGGGCGGCGCAAAGGAAACCGAACACGGTCTTCGGTTCGTTCGGATGGGCCAGGTCATGCTGGATCTGCGGCAGGTGGGCCATGAACTCGCCGTTGCTGTCGTCGATGCAATAGCCGCCCTCGGTGATGGTCAGCGAGACGATGCGGATCTGCGGGTCGGACAGTTTGTCGATCAGCGCCTGGGCGCCGTCTTCGGCCAGCAGCATGTCGGCGATGGCACCGACCACCCGGACTTCGGTGTCGTCGGTGTCGCCCAATTCATACAGGGTGAAGAGGTAGTCCTGGCCGGCCAGGTCATCCCGGGCGCGACGGTCTTCGGCCCGCAAGCCGACGCCGCAGATGGCCCAGTCCAGATCGGCGCCGGTGTTCATCAGCGCATCGGTGTAGTACGCCTGGTGAGCGCGGTGGAAACCGCCGACACCGATGTGGGCGATGCCCTGGCGAGTCTCGCTCAAGGAGTAGGCGGGCAGGGCGACCTCGGGGCTGAGGTTGTGCAGGTTCTGTCGATTGAGTTTCATCACAAGTCTCGGCAATCAGGCGGCGGCGCGCAGCGCACGGGTGACCGCCACGCCCTCGGCATCGAATAGGTGGCAGTGTTCGGCGTCCAGGTGCAGGCTCAATTGCTCGCCGAAACGGCTGGCAAGATCGCCGCGAACGCGCATGGTCAGCGCTTCGCCGGACGCGGTCACGACGTGGCAAAAGGTGTCGCTGCCCAGTCGTTCGCTTACATCGGCGGTGACTTGCAGCGTGCAATCGCCCGGTTGTGCCAGGTTCAAGTGCTCCGGACGAATCCCCAGGGTGACCGCGCCGCCAACGCTCAGGCTGGCGCCGCTCAATGGCAGGCTGATACGGGTGCCGGCATCCAGCAGGACTTCACAACCCTGGCCCTCAAGCCGCGTGACCTTGCCTTTGAGAAAGCCCATTTTTGGCGTGCCGAGGAACCCGGCGACAAACAGGTTGGCCGGTTGGTGATACAGCTCAAGTGGCGAGCCGACCTGCTCGACGCGTCCGGCATTGAGCACCACGACCTTGTCGGCCAGGGTCATGGCTTCGACCTGATCGTGGGTCACGTAGATCATGGTCGCTTGCAGTTCCTTGTGCAGCCGGGCCAGTTCCAGGCGCATCTGCACGCGCAGTGCGGCGTCGAGGTTGGACAAGGGTTCGTCGAACAGGAAGATCTTAGGGTTGCGCACGATGGCCCGGCCAATTGCCACGCGCTGGCGCTGGCCGCCGGACAGTTGCTTGGGCTTGCGCTCAAGCATCGGCCCCAGCTCCAGGATGCGCGCGGCTTCGTTGACCTTCTTTTCCACCTCGGCCTTGGGCACCCCGGCCAGGTCCAGGGCGAAGGACATATTCTTGCGCACACTCATGTGCGGGTACAGGGCGTAGGTCTGGAACACCATCGCCAGGTCGCGCTTGGCTGGGCTGACTTCAGTGATGTCCCGGCCGTCCAGTTCGATGGTGCCGTCGCTGACCTCTTCAAGGCCGGCGATCAGCCGCAGCAGTGTGGATTTGCCACAGCCCGACGGGCCGACAAACACCACGAACTCGCGGTCGTTCACCTCAAGGTCGATGCCCTTGATGATGGAGAAGCCTTCGAAACCTTTTTGCAAATTCTTGATTTTCAGGTTGGCCATGATGATGGGCCTCCACTTCTGATGATTGTGTAGGGCGCGTTATTTCACGGCGCCGAAGGACAAACCGCGCACCAGCTGCTTCTGGCTGATCCAGCCAAAAATCAGGATCGGCGCGCAGGCCAGGGTCGAGACGGCGGACAACTTGGCCCAGAACAAACCTTCGGGGCTGGAGTAGGACGCGATCAGTGCCGTCAATGGTGCGGCTTTGGAGGAGGTGAGGTTCAGTGACCAGAAGGCCTCGTTCCAGCACAGGATCAGCGACAACAGTACGGTGGAGGCCAGGCCACCCTTGGCGATTGGCAGCAGGACGCGAACCATCTCCTGCCACAGCGTGGCGCCATCCAGACGCGCGGCTTCGAGGATGTCGCGGGGAATGTCCTTGAAGTAGGTGTAAATCATCCAGACCACGATTGGCAGGTTGATCAAGGTGTAGATGATGATCAGCGCAGTCCGTGTATCCAGCAGGCCAAAGCTCTTGGCCAGCAGGTAGATCGGCATCAGCACGCCCACCGGCGGCAACATCTTGGTGGAGAGCATCCACAGCAATGTGCCTTTGGTGCGCTGGGTTTCATAGAACGCCATGGAGTAGGCTGCCGGTACTGCAATCAGCAGGCAAAGGGCGGTGGCGCTGAAGGAAATCACCACGGAGTTCCAGGCGAAGCTGAAGTAGTTGCTGCGCTCGTTGATGTGCAGGTAGTTCTCCAGCGTCGGCGTGAAGATGAACTGCGGCGGTGTGGCGAACGCGTCGATTTCGGTCTTGAAGCTGGTCAGCACCATCCAGAAGATCGGGAAGAAAATCAGGATCGCAATGGCCCAGGCCAGTGTGCCTAGCAGCAAGCTTTGCAGCCGACGGGATTGTTGAAGTGTCATGGCGGCGGCCTCAGTTCTTGTCAGTGAGGTTTTTGCCAATCATCCGGACCAGGATGATGGCGGCGATATTGGCGATGACCACGGCAATCAGGCCACCGGCCGAAGCCATGCCGACGTCGAACTGCACCAGTGCCTGGTTGTAGATCAGATAGGCCAGGTTGGTGGAGGCGTAGCCAGGGCCACCGTTGGTGGTGGTGAAAATCTCGGCGAACACCGACAGCAGGAAAATCGTCTCGATCATCACCACCACGGCAATCGGCCGGGCCAGATGCGGCAGGGTCAGGTGCCAGAAAATCGCGATGGGGCCGGCACCGTCCAGACGTGCAGCTTCTTTCTGTTCCTGGTCGAGGGACTGCATGGCGGTCATCAGGATCAGGATCGCAAAGGGCAACCATTGCCAACTCACGATGATGATGATCGACAGCAACGGGTAGTGGGCCAGCCAATCCACCGGTTGTGCGCCGAACAGTTTCCAGACTGAGGCGAGGATCCCCGAGACCGGGTGGAAAATCAGGTTTTTCCAGATCAGCGCGCCCACGGTGGGCATGATGAAAAAGGGCGAAATCAGCAGGACCCGTACGACGCCGCGGCCAAAAAACTCACTGGCCTCCAGCAGGGCGCTGATCAACACCCCGAGCACGATACTGATCAGCAACACGCTGCCCACCAGCAGCAGGGTGTTGCTGGCGCCGGGCATGAAGCCCGAATCGGTCAGGAAGTAAGTGAAGTTTTCCAGCCCCACGAATTCGTTTTCGCCGGGGTAGAGCAGGTTGTAGCGGATCATCGAGAAATAGACGGTCATGCCCAGGGGCACGATCATCCATAGCAGCAATAAGGCGACCGAAGGGCTGACCAGGAACCAGCCGGGGTTCGCCAGACGGGCCTTGCGGGCCGGTGGGGCAATCTCGACGGGGGCTTTGGCGGTTGTTGTCGTTGAACTATTCATGGCATTGAACCGATTATTGCGGGCCTATGAAGATCCACTGTGGGAGCGAGCTTGCTCGCGATAGCGTCGTGTCAGTCGCTCGTAATATTGGCTGGAGGGCCCTCATCGCGAGCAAGCTCGCTCCCACAGGAATAGGGAGCGGGCCTCAAATGAGCTGACTACTTGGGATACCCGGCGCGTTTCATCTCGCGTTCGGTGGTGGACTGCGCAGCGGTCAACGCCTGGTCCACGGTCTGCTGGCCGGTCAGCGCACCGGCAAAGAATTTACCCACCTGGGTGCCGATGGCCTGGAACTCGGGAATAGTCACCAGCTGGATGCCGACATAGGGCACAGGCTTGAGGGTTGGCGCTTTCGGGTCGGCGACTTTCAACGACTCCAGGGTCACCTTGGCAAACGGAGCGGCTTTCATGTAGTCGTCGCTGTAGGTCGAGGTGCGTGTGCCTGGCGGTACGTTGGCGATGCCGTCGGTCTTGGCAACCAATTGACCGTACTCCTTGGAAGTGGCCCAAGTGGTAAAGACCGTGGCGGCTTCCTTGGCTTTGGAACTGGCCGGGATGGCCAGCGACCAGGAGTACATCCACGAGGTACCTTTGTCGGTTTTTTCGTGGGGGGCGAAGGTGAATCCAACGTGATCGGCCACCTTGCTCTGGGTCTTGTCGGTCACGAACGAACCGGCGACGCTGGCATCGACCCAGATCGCGCATTTGCCGCTGTTGAACAGGGCCAGGTTTTCATTGAAACCGTTGCTGGAAGCCCCCGGTGGGCCGGATTTCTTCATGTTGTCGACGTAGAAGTTCAGTGCGTCTTTCCACTCGGGCCCATTGAATTGCGGCTGCCACTTCTCATCGAACCAGCGTGCGCCATAACCGTTGGCCAGGGTGGTAATCAGCGCCATGTTCTCGCCCCAACCGGCTTTGCCCCGCAGGCACAGGCCATATTGCTCCTTGGTCTTGTCGGTGAGTTTTTCCGCAAACTCACCGATCTGGGTCCAAGTCGGGTGTTCGGGCATGGTCAGCCCGGCATCCTTGAACAGGTCGGTGCGGTAATAGGTGATCGAGCTTTCGGCATAGAACGGCAGCGCGTAGAGCGAGCCCTTGACCGACAGGCCTTCGCGTACCGATGGGAATATATCGTCGAGGGCATAACTGGCCGGCAGATCCTTCATCGGTTCCAGCCAGCCTTTGGCACCCCAGAGTGCGGCTTCGTACATGCCAATGGTCAGTACGTCGAACTGCCCGCCCTGGGTGGCGATGTCAGTGGTCAGGCGTTGACGCAGTACGTTTTCTTCGAGCACCACCCAGTTCAGCTTGATGTCCGGGTGCTCGGCCTCGAAGGTTTTCGAGAGCTTTTGCATGCGGATCATGTCGCTGTTGTTGACGGTGGCAATGGTGAGGGTTTGTGCGCCGAAACTGACGCTGCTGAGGGTCATGCAGGTGGAGACAAGCAGAGCTTTTACCGAAGGTTTCATCGCGCACTCCTTTTCCGCGCCCGGAAGGCTGCAGAAGGACAGTTATTGTTTTTGTGTCTTCCGGATGAAGGGAAGAATGTGCGCTGATTACAGCCCTCTATGGACGGCGTGACAAATCATCCGTCGCACTTATGCTGATACTATTTTGCACTGGAGGGATTAATGCCTACCACTTCAGGCCGAATAAAGGACCTGTGGCGAGGGAGCTTGCTCCCGCTGGGGCGCGCAGCGGCCCTCAACAATCGCCCTGACAACTCAGTGTGACAGACCGATCCAGGGGGGCTGCTTCGCAGCCCAGCGGGAGCAAGCTCCCTCGCCACAGGGCTCTCTGCCAGGGCGATAAGTGTCAGCCCTGGTTCTGCTCGGTCAGCCGCTGCACCGCCAACCGCCGGTAGTGGGAGGGAGTCATGCCCTTGAGTTGCTGGAAGCGCCGGTTGAAATTGGAAATATTGTTGAACCCCGACTCGAAGCACACGTCCGTCACCGGTTTATCGCCGTCGGCCAGTAATTCGCAGGATTTACTGATGCGCAGCCGATTGACGAATTCGATGAAACACCGACCGGTGGCTTGCTTGAACACGCGGCTGAAGTAGGTGGGTTTCATGCCCAGGTGCTCGGCGACTTCTTCCAGGGACAGTTCCCGGGCGTAATGGGCAAAGATGTAGTCCACCGCGCGGTTGGTGCGGTCGATGCTGTGCTCGTCCGCCGCTGGCGGGGCTGTAGCGCCGGAAAGCAGTTGGTAGTCATCCGTGGCGGCCAGCAGCTCCATCAGGATGAAAAAATGCCCCAGGCGGCTCATGCCCTGGGAATCGGCGATACGTTGCATCAGGATCATCGCCTGGCGGATGGTGCGCGTGCAGCGAAACTCGATACCGTACTGGGCGCGTTCAAGCAACGGTGCAACGGTCTTGAGCTCGGCAAACACCTGATGACCGCTTTCGAACAACTCGTCGGTGAAGTTCACCAGCATGTCGCGCTTGGGCACCACTTCGTCTTCAGCCACCTGGCTGATCCAGTTGTGGGGCAAGTTGGGGCCGGTGAGGAACAGCGACTGCGGATAGAAATTGCCGATGTAGTCGCCAATGAACACCTTGCCGGAGCTGGCGACGATCAGGTGCAGCTCGTATTCCTTGTGGAAATGCCAGCGCACCAGCGGGCAGGGGAAACCGTGTTGGCGATAGATGATGGACAGCCCGTTGTGGTCGTCCATCAACTCGTAGGAAGGGTCGGTGACTCTGGCTGTTCGGGTCATGTGCCTGGCACTTTTGTTGTTATCGCCACTGATAATGCCCCCTTCGCCACACAGGTGCCACCCCGTAGAGGATGTGGGGGCTGGTGTCGGCTAGCTGTTGCGGTTTTTTTCTTCAATCCACTGGGCCATGTATTGGGTGCTCTTGTGCTGGTGGTGACGCAGCATGCTGCCAGTGAAGTTGTCCCGGCGTCGTTGCGCAAGGTCGGCACGGCAAGTCGTGATGCTGTCAATCAGCGCCGGGCCATGTACCTGTCGCTGGTAACGGCTCTCCAGCAGGGCCAGGCCGGCGCTCTGGGCCTGGCTCCAACGCGCCGGGTCGCTATACAGCTGCACCGCCGCGTGGGCGATGCTTTCAGCGCTTTGGGCGATCGAGCCGCCCCAGGGCAACTCGCCGTGCATGGCTTCGGCGCCGATGGGCGTGGTGACGTTAGGCGTGCCACAGAGCATGGCCTCGATCAGCTTGCCCTTGATACCGGCGCCGAAGCGCAGCGGTGCCAGGCAGATACGGGCCGCCGACATGACCTGCAAGGCGTCTTCCGCCCAGTTCATGATGTGGAACCCTTGGGCCGGATTGTGCAGCGCGGCCGCCTTGGGCGGCGTGTAGGAGCCGTACAGGTGCAGTTGTGCACTGGGCAGTTGCTGGCGGATCAGCGGCCAGACGGCGTTTTTCATCCAGAGCACGGCGTCCCAGTTCGGCGCATGACGGAAGTTGCCGATGCTCAAGAAATGCGCCCGGTCTTCGAACGGCACGAACGGTGCGTTCGGCAGGTCCAGCATCAACGGGCACCAGTGCAGCAGGTTACGGGGCAGCTTGAAGTGTTCCACCAACAGTTCGATTTCAACCTCGGATACCATCAGGTTGAGGTCGCAGCGGTACAAGGCAGCGATTTCCCGCAGGGCCAGGTCGGTGCCAGCCATCAACTCGAACTCTTCACGCAGGGCCGGGGCGAAAAGATCGCTGAAATCCTGGGACACCTCATCGGCCTTCAAACGATCTTTCAGGCGTTGATGGCGGGCGTGGCGCAGGCACTGCAGATCGGACGTCTCCAGCACGCGCAGGGCGTCGGGGCAGTGTTTCTCGACTCGCCAGCCAAATTGTTCTTCCATCATGAACTGGTCGAACAACACGATATCCGGCGCCAGTTCACGAATGAACCCATCGAAACTGCTGCTATTGAGTTCGATCGGCACTTCGTGGATGCCCAGTGCGATCAGGTCGGCGCGGTTTTCACCGGGGCGTGCAGGGCTGCTGAAGGTGATGTCCCAGCCTTGCCCGAGGAACGCTTCCAGCAACTGCATGACGTGTCCGCCGGCAGCCGACGAGCGCGGCTCGGGCCAGACATAGCCGATAACCAGGACCTTGGTGGCGGTGGGATGACGCATGAACAGGGTTTCCCTTGAGGCGAATCAGGCGCAGTCGGCGCGCGGAGGGCGCCGATAGTGACCAACAATCCGCCTGGGCTCAAGCAAGAATGCTTTTGACCTTATCGCGTAACTGATCGATGGAGAACGGCTTGCCAATCACCGCCATGCCCTCAGGCACATCAATGCTGTCGGCATAACCGCTGGCAAACAGAATAGCCAGGCCCGGACGCACCAATCGGGCCTGCTTCGCCAACTCACGACCGTCCATCACCGGCAGGCCGACGTCGGTCATCATCAGGGCGATGGGCTGCTCGTCATTGCGCAGATAGCCGAGCGCCTGTTCACAACCGTCTGCCTCCAGCACTTGGTACTCCAGCTCCTCCAGCACGTCGACGATCAACATACGCACAATGTCGTCGTCTTCGACTACCAGAATGGTGGGTTGAGTGGCGGGAGCGGGGGTGGACATAGTCGGTGTTCTCGAAAAATGGTCGGGAAGGGCGCGATAAAAAGGCCTCATGCATGAGTAAGTAGCGAGGCGGTACAAGTTCCCCAAGTTGTACAAGAAAGGATCTATAGTACAAGAGCTGACAAGGATAGTCGCTTCCTTGCTATGAAGGCAGATCGCCGTAGGATTTGCGTCTTCGTCTCGTCAGAAATGTGGATCCAACCGGCATTTTTCGGGCAAACTCCACGGTTTTCAACTGTCCACCAAGGCCCTTTCCATGACTCCTTCGTCTTCGGTTGACGAGCAAAGTTTTCGCAAACTCTTAAGTCGCAACATCAGCCTGCCGCTGGGTATGGGTGCCCTCAGCGCGGTGTTTTTCATCGTGTTGATCACTTATCTGCTGTCGGTGATCCAATGGGTCGGGCATACCGACCGGGTGATCAACAATGCCAACGAAGCGCTCAAGCTGAGCGTGGACTTGGAGACCGGCATGCGCGGCTATCTCTTGAGCGGCGACGAGCACTTCCTCGACCCCTATGAGGTGGCCAAGCCACGGATCGCCGTCGCGCTGGACACATTGCTGGAATTGACAGCTGACAACCCCGTCCAGACCGACCGCCTGCATAAAGTGCAAGCGCTCCAGGCGGAATGGGCCAATTACGCCCAGAGCATGATTGACCTGCAACGCAGCAGCGGCGATTACCGAGGCGCGGTGAAGGCCGGGCGCGGCAAGCGCCTGTCTGACGAAATTCGCAAGACCTTCGAAGATATCGTCGAGACCGAGCAGCAACTGCGCGCAACGCGCAACGAAGAGGTACGCACCACCACGATCTGGAGCATTGGCCTGTATCTGCTGTTCGTCGCCGCCGTCAGCGGGATGCTGGCCTACGTCGGTCGCCGGGACCTGCTGAACTTGGCCGGTAACTACAGCGCGAGCTTGAAAGTCCAGCAGCAGAGCGCCTTGCATCTGGAGAAGCAGGCCTGGCTGCGCAATGGCCAGACGCTGTTGGCCGAGCAGGTGTTGGGACAACTGAGCCTGAACCTGCTGGGCCGCAACATCCTGCAGTTTTGTGCCCAATACATGGGCACCGTCGTGGCTGCGCTGTATGCGCGGGAGGAAAACGGCCTTCTCAAGCGCGTGGCCACCTATGGCATGTCCCGGGAGGAGGACGAACAGCATCAGGTGATCGTCCCCGGTGAAGGCATTGTGGGCCAGGCCGTACAACAAGGGCGTCCGATCCGCCTGGATGATGTACCCAACGATTACCTGAAAGTCAGCTCCGGCTTGGGCCGGGGCTTGCCCAACAGTGTGGTGGTGGTGCCGACCAGTGACGACGACCGGATCAACGGTGTTATCGAACTGGGTTTCCTGCGGCCCTTGACCGAGCGCGACCTCGATCTGCTGGAACTGGTGGCCGGCAACATCGGCACGTCCATTGAAGCGGCTCGTTATCGCCAGCGTTTGCAGGAAGTACTCACCGAAACCCAGCAGTTGAACGAAGAACTGCAAGTCCAGCAGGAAGAGCTCAAGACCGCCAACGAAGAGTTGGAAGAGCAATCGCGCATCCTCAAGGAATCCCAGGCTCACTTGGAAGCCCAGCAACAGGAGCTGGAGCAGACCAACGAGCAACTGGCCGAACAGCGCGACGCCATGGACCAGAAGAACAACGAGCTGAACCTGGTGCAGGTCCAGTTGCAGGAGCGCGCCGAAGAATTGCAGCGTTCGAGCAAGTACAAGTCCGAGTTCCTGGCCAATATGTCCCATGAACTGCGTACCCCGCTCAACAGTTCGCTGATCCTGTCCAAGTTATTGGCTGAAAACCCGCAGCAGAACCTCAGCGAGGAACAGGTCAAGTTTGCCGAGTCGATCTACTCGGCCGGCAACGACCTGCTGAACCTGATCAACGATATTCTCGACATTTCCAAGGTCGAGGCCGGGAAACTGGAAGTGCGCCCGGAAAACACCAGCGTGGCGCGGCTGGTGGAAGGCTTGCGCGATATGTTCAAGCCACTGGCGGCCGACAAGGGCCTGAGCTTCGAGGCGCAGCTGCTACCCGACGCACCGTCCATGCTGTACACCGACCGCCAACGTCTGGAGCAGGTGATCAAGAATCTGTTGTCCAACGCCGTGAAGTTCACTGAGCAAGGCTCCGTCAGCCTATCCGTGGCTGGCCAGCCAGGTTCGGGCATCGCGTTCATGGTGCGCGACTCCGGCATCGGCATTGCCGCCGATCAGCAACAGAGCATCTTCGAGGCGTTCCGCCAGGCCGATGGCACCACCAATCGCCGGTATGGCGGCACCGGTCTGGGCTTGTCGATTTCCCGCGACCTGGCCACGTTGCTGGGAGGCTCGATCAGCGTCTCCAGCGAACCGGGGCAGGGCAGTGTGTTTACGCTGGTCTTGCCTGAGCGTTATGTCGAGCCAGGGCAAACCCCGGCAGCGCCGAGGGTCTTCACCCCGACGGCCACCGCGCCCACGTCATCCCACCCGAAACCCGCACCTGCACCGCTGATAGCCCAGGTGGACATGCCTATCGCCCGGTTCGCCGATGACCGGGACAAGGCCCCGTTCGCCACCCGATGCATCCTGGTGATCGAAGATGAGCCCAAGTTTGCGCGGATTCTCTTCGACCTGGCCCATGAGCTCGGTTACCAGTGCCTAGTGGCTCACGGCGCTGATGAAGGCTTTGACCTGGCTCTGCAACTGAGCCCCGATGCGATTCTGCTGGACATGCGCCTGCCGGATCACTCCGGGCTGACGGTATTGCAGCGGCTCAAGGAACGGGCCGTGACCCGGCATATCCCGGTGCACGTGATTTCCGTCGAGGACCGTGTCGAAGCCGCGATGCACATGGGCGCGGTCGGTTATGCAGTCAAGCCGACCACCCGCGAAGAGCTCAAGGATGTGTTCGCCCGCCTGGAGGCCAAGCTGACCCAGAAGGTCAAGCGTGTGCTGCTGGTGGAAGACGATGACTTGCAGCGTGACAGCATTACCCGGCTGATCGGCGACGACGATATCGAGATCACTGCCGTCGGGCTGGCCCAGCAAGCCCTGGACCTGCTGCGCACGAATGTCTATGACTGCATGATCATCGACCTGAAGCTGCCGGACATGCTGGGCAACGACTTGCTCAAGCGCATGTCCACCGAAGAGATCTGTTCATTCCCACCGGTGATCGTCTACACCGGGCGTAACCTGACCCGCGATGAAGAAGCCGAGCTGCGCAAGTATTCACGCTCGATCATCATCAAGGGCGCCCGCTCGCCAGAGCGCCTGCTGGACGAAGTGACACTCTTTTTGCACAAAGTCGAATCGCGGTTGTCCCATGAACGGCAGCGGATGCTCAAGACCGCCCGCAGTCGCGACAAGGTTTTTGAAGGCCGCAAGGTGTTGTTGGTGGACGACGATGTGCGCAACATCTTTGCCCTGACCAGCGCCCTGGAGGCGAAAGGGGCAATCGTGGTCATCGGCCGTAACGGCTATGAGGCGATCGAGCGCTTGAACGAAGTCGACGACATCGATCTGGTGTTGATGGACGTGATGATGCCGGAGATGGACGGTTTCGAAGCCACCGCGTTGATCCGCAAGGACCCGCGCTGGCGCAAGCTGCCCATCATTGCCGTGACGGCCAAGGCCATGAAGGATGATCAGGAACGCTGCCTGGCGGCGGGTTCCAACGATTACCTGGCCAAACCGATCGACCTGGATCGTCTGTTCTCACTGATTCGCGTGTGGTTGCCGAATATGGAAAGAATTTAGTGGAACGTGACACTGACATTGAAATTCGGTTGTTGATCGAAGCGATCTACCTCAAGTACAGCTACGATTTCCGGGATTACTCCGGTGCATCCATCAAGCGCCGGGTCCATCACGCACTGAGCCAGTTCGAGTGCAAGACCATCTCGGCGCTGCAGGAGCGGGTGTTGCACGACCCGGGCATGTTCATGCAATTGCTGCAACTGCTGACGATTCCTGTCAGCGAGATGTTTCGCGACCCCACGCATTTCCTGGCGATCCGCGAGGAGGTGGTGCCGTTGCTCAAGACGTATCCGTCGCTCAAGATCTGGATCGCGGGGTGCAGCACGGGGGAGGAGGTCTACTCCATGGCGATTCTATTGCGTGAGGAAGGCCTGCTGGATCGCACGCTCATCTACGCCACCGATATCAATCCCCGCTCGCTGGAAAAAGCCAAGCAGGGCATTTTTTCCTTGGAAAACGTACGGGCCTATACCCAAAACTACCAGCGTGCCGGGGGGCGGCGATCATTTGCCGATTACTACACCGCCGCCTACGATTACGCGATGTTCGACAAAACCCTGCGTGAGAACGTGACCTTTGCCGATCACAGCCTGGCAACTGACAGTGTGTTTTCAGAAACTCAATTAATTTCATGTCGCAACGTGTTGATATATTTCAATAAAAAGTTGCAAGATCGTGCGTTCGGGTTATTTCATGAGTCACTGTGTCACCGCGGGTTCCTGGTGCTGGGGAGCAAGGAGACGCTGGATTTCTCGGGTTACGGTCATCAATTTGATGCACTGGTCAAACAGGAACGGATCTATCGCAAGTTATGAATCACATGATGGACAGATCCAGAATCGAGGCCATTGTCGTCGGTGCATCTGCGGGCGGCGTCGAAGCGCTGCTCAAGGTGTTCGGGCAACTGCGCAAGGGCTTCTGCGTGCCGATCCTCGTGGTGCTGCATTTGCCGGACGAGCGCGACAGCCAATTGGCCCGTGTGTTTGGCCATCGTCTCGCGGTGCCGGTGGAGGAAGCCCAGGACAAGCAGGACGTCGTGCCCGGTACCTTGTACGTGGCCACGCCCGGTTATCACCTGTCGGTCGAGGCCGACCGCAGTTTATCGTTGAGCCTGGAGGAACCGGTGCACCATTCGCGGCCGTCCATCGATGTGCTGTTCGAATCGGCCGCCGATGCCTACGGCCCGAACCTGCTGGCGGTGGTCCTGACCGGCGCCAACAGCGATGGTGCGAAGGGGCTGGCCAAGGTTCGGGAGCTGGGTGGCATCACAGTGGTCCAGGATCCCAACGAGGCACAAGTCTCGACCATGCCCGAAGCGGCGCTGGCTCTGCATGAGCCCGACCACATCCTTACTTTGCAAGACATCGGCCAGTTGCTGGCCGGGCTGGAATGAACCACATGCCAAGAGATATTCAAGCGAAATTGCTGATCGTCGACGATCTGCCAGAGAATCTGTTGGCCCTGGACGCGCTGATCAAGCGCGAAGACCGCCAGGTCTTCAAGGCCCTGTCGGCTGACGAAGCGCTTTCCCTGCTGCTGCAGCATGAGTTTGCCCTGGCCATTATTGATGTACAGATGCCGGGAATGAACGGTTTCGAACTGGCCGAGCTGATGCGCGGCACGGAGAAAACCCGCAGCATACCGATCATTTTTGTCAGCGCCGCAGGGCGTGAGCGCAACTATGCCTTCACTGGCTATGAAAGCGGCGCGGTGGATTTCCTGCACAAGCCGCTGGACACCCATGCGGTCAAAAGCAAGGTCAATGTGTTCGTCGAGCTCTATCGCCAGAGAAAGGCGATGAAGGAACAGGTCGTCGCCCTGGAGCAGAGTCGCCGGGAGCAGGAGATTTTGCTACAGCAGTTGGAGGCCACTCGCAGCGAGCTGGAGCAGGCGGTGCGGATGCGTGATGACTTTATGTCAATCGTCGCCCATGAGGTGCGCACGCCCCTCAATGGCCTGATTCTCGAGACACAATTGCGCAAGATGCACCTGGCCCGGGATAACGCAGCAGCATTCAGCCTGGACAAGGTGCGTGCGATGGTCGAGCGCGACGAGCGGCAGATCAAGAGCCTGATCCGGCTGATCGAAGACATGCTGGACGTCTCGCGGATTCGCACCGGCAAGTTGTCCATCCGTCCTACCCGGTTCAACCTGACGGCGCTGGTGCAGAGTCTGCTGCACAATTTCCAGCCGCAGATCGCGGCGGCCGAATGCTCATTGATCTGTACCGCAGAACCCTCGGTGGAGGGGCTGTGGGATGAGTTCCGTATCGAACAGGTGGTGTCGAACCTGCTGACCAACGCCTTGCGCTACGGTGGTAAAAGCCCGATCGAGGTGCGTGTCTACAAGACGTCGGACCACGCCTGCGTCGAAGTCCAGGACCACGGTATCGGCATCAGCGAAGAAAACCAGGCGCGCATCTTCCAGCAATTCGAGCGGGTGTCCTCCAAGGCCGTCGCCTCTGGCCTGGGGCTGGGACTGTTCATCTCCGAGCAGATTGTGACCGCTCATGGGGGGACGATCACGGTCAATAGTCGCCTCAACGAAGGCGCGTTGTTTCGCGTTTGCTTGCCGCTGCAGAAAGTCGTCTTGAACAAAACCGTCGAACAGACGCAACCTCTGAGTGACCCCAAGGTCGTATCAGCAGCTATTGATCGAACAAAGGCTTCTCATGAGTGAAGATGCGCAAGACGTAGTACTGATTGTCGAGGACGATCCGTCGATCCTGATGGTGCTGTCTGCCTACCTGTCGGGTGAAGGGTATCGGATACTGCAGGCCGAAAACGGTGAGCAGGCGTTCGAGATCCTGGCGAGCAAGCCGCACCTGGACATGATGATCACCGACTTCCGCCTGCCGGGCGGCATCACGGGCGTGCAGATCGCTGAACCGGCGGTCCGATTGCGCCCCGATCTGAAAGTCATCTTTATCAGCGGTTACGCGCAAGAAGTGCGCGACACCGACAGCCCAATCACCCGCAAGGCGCCGATCCTGGACAAACCCTTCGATCTGGTTGAATTGCAAGAGATCATGCAGTCAATGCTGTCGTAGGCAGCCTGACCCGGGTGCCTGCAGTTCAAGGGGCTCTTGTGGCGAGGGAGCTTGCTCCCGCTGGACGGCGCAGCCGTCCCAAACCGGCTGACGTGTACCTCCAGGCAATCCGCGTCAGCCGGTTTTACGACGGCTGCGCCGCCGAGCGGGAGCAAGCTCCCTCGCCACATTGGGCCACCACATGCCCAATTATGACTGTTACACCCTCAAGTCTTGATCATCTCCCGCACCTTGGCCGTCAACAAATCAAAGGTGAACGGCTTGGTGATCATCTGCATGCCCGAATCGAGGAAACCGCCGCGTACCGCTGCGTGTTCAGCGTAACCGGTGATGAACAACACGCGCAGGCCCGGACGGATCTGCCGGCCGATCTCCGCCAATTGCCGGCCGTTCATGCCTGGCAGGCCCACGTCACTGATCAACAGATCGATGCGCTGGCCTGACTGGAGGATCGGCACCGCTTCGTTGGCGTCGGCAGCTTCGACAAAGGCATAACCCAATTCGCTCAACACGGCACTGACCAGCACCCGTACCGCCGGATCGTCTTCGACGATCAGCACCGTCTCGCCATCCTGGGCGTCCGGCGCGTGCTGTGTAACGGCCGGGGGCTCTTGAATCGCTTCGCCCACGAAGCGGGGCAGGTAAAGATTGACCGTGGTGCCTTTGTCCACTTCGCTGTCGATCGTCACATGGCCACGTGATTGCTTGCTGAATCCGTAGATCATCGACAAGCCCAGCCCGGTGCCTTGGCCGATCGGTTTAGTGGTGAAGAACGGGTCGAACGCACGATTGATGACCGACTCGGGCATGCCGCAACCGCTGTCCTTTACACTCAGCACCACATAGTCGCCGGGCTCCAGGTTGGAGTAGGGGGCGGTAAAGGCTGCATCCAAGTGTCGATTGAACGTCTGTACCTGCAGCTTGCCGCCGTCGGGCATTGCGTCCCGGGCGTTGAGCACCAGGTTGAGCAGGGCGCTTTCCAGTTGATTGGGATCGGCTTCGGCGACCCAGAGCTGATCGTCAAGCTGCATGTCCAGCCGTATGCTTTCATTGAGGCTGCGCTGCAAGAGTTCACCCATGGACAGCACCAGGGTATTCATCTGAACGGCTTTGGAGTCCAGTGATTGCCGCCGGGAGAAGGCGAGCAGGCGATGGGTCAGGCCAGCGGCGCGGTTGGCGGAGGTCACCCCCAGGTCGATCAGGCTGTCCAGATCATCGGTACGGCCCCGGGCCAGGCGCCGGCGCAGTAATTCAAGGCTGCCGATGATCCCGGTGAGCATGTTGTTGAAGTCATGGGCGATGCCGCCGGTGAGCTGGCCGACGGCTTCCATTTTCTGCGACTGGCGCAGGGCCTCTTTGTTATGGCGCAATTGGGCGGTGCGTTCTTCCACCTGCTGTTCGAGGGTTTCGAGGGTCGTTTGCAGGCGTAGCTCACTGTTGCTGAGGTCGATCAGGCGATCCCGGGCTTCGTACTGCCTTCGGCGACCGCGCAGGGCGGTGGTCACCAGGCTGATCAGGGTCTCCGGGTGAAAAGGGCGTTCGAGGAAGGTCACGTTGCCCAACTGCGTGCCGATGCGCGGTGCAGGGTTCTGTTCGGGGCCACCGTGGTGGGTCAACAGGACGATGGGTAGATCTGACCAGGCCGGCTGCAGTTCGATAAGCGAGAGCAGCGTTTCCATATCCGGTCCGATCAGGGCTTCCGAAGAAATGACCAGCAGGCCAGCGCCATGCTCCAGCTCTTCGCACAGGTGGCCCAGATGGCGGCAACTGAGGCCGGCAAAACCGGCCTCGTTGAGAATCATCAGGGCGACCTGGCTGTCCCGTCCCCGCGGTGCAAGGATCAATGCTCGCTCGGACAGGCGCTCCGCTGACGTCACCGCAAATCATCCTTGAGCAATGGATTATTCTCTCCCAGGTACGTAGGTACGCCGCGCAGTACCCCTTGGAACGCCTCCAACGGCGCACCAATGGTCAAGCCCTGCCCGCTGATGCGGTATTCACGAATGGTGGATTCGTGGTTGCCGGTACGCTTCTTGATGACGGATATCGCCCGGCGAACTTTGCCCAATGCTTCGAAGTAACGCAGCAGAACGACCGTGTCGGCCAGATACGTGATGTCCACCGGCGCTTGCATGTCGCCTACGAGGCCGTGTTGTGCGACGGTCATGAAGGTGGCAGCGCCCCGGCGGTTGAGGTAGAGCAGCAACTCATGCACGTGCAGTACCAGAGCGTTTTCTTCCGGCATGGCGGCCTGGTAGCCGTTGATGCTGTCGATCACCACCGTCTTGATGTCGCCTTCATCAACGCAGCGGCGAACGCGATGGGAGAATTCGCCTGGAGACAGCTCGGCGGCGTCGACCTGTTCAATCAGCAGGTTGCCGGTTTTTTTCAGTGCCTCCAGATCGATACCCATGTTTTTCATGCGCGCGAACAGCAAGCCCAGTTCTTCATCGAAGATGAACAACGCGGCTTTCTCACCGCGTTGCACTGCGGCTGCGGCGAAGACCATCGAAATCAGCGATTTACCCGTACCGGCCGGCCCCAGGATCAAGGTGCTTGAACCGGTCTCGATCCCGCCTCCCAACAGGGCATCGAGGCCTTCGAGGCCGCTGGACAGTTGTCGGCGCAGGTAACCGCCCCGGTGTTCGGCTGCTATCAGCCGTGGAAAGACGTGAATGCCATCGCCAGCGATCGTGAAGTCATGGAAACCACCGCGGTACTTCTGCCCGCGATATTTGACCACCCGGACCCGTCGCCGCTCGGCGCCGTAGTTGGGCGTCAGTTCTTCCAGGCGAATCACCCCGTGGGCGACACTGTGCACGGTCTTGTCCAACGCTTCTGCGGTCAGGTCGTCCAACAGCAATACAGTGGCGTCATAGCGCACGAAGTAGTGCTTGATTGCCAAGATCTGGCGACGATAGCGCAGGGAGCTTTGCGCCAACAAACGGATCTCCGAGAGGCTGTCGAGCACGACCCGGGTCGGCTTGATGCGCTCGACTACCTCGAAAATCTGCCGGGTAGCTTCTCCCAGCTCCAGGTCCGAGGAGTACAACAGGCTCTGCTGGTGCTCGACATTAAGCAGGTTTTCAGCCGGGGTCAGCTCGAAAATATGAACGCTCTCGTCGATCGTCCAGCCGTGGGACGCCGCGCCCTGGCGCAGTTCCTGTTCGGTTTCCGACAACGTGATGTACAACGAGCGCTCGCCGGCTCGGGCGCCGGCCTGCAGGAATTGCAACGCGACCGTGGTTTTACCGGTGCCCGGTTCCCCTTCCAGCAGGAACACATGGCCGCGGGACAGACCACCGGAAAGGATATCGTCCAACCCTTCAATTCCGGTGGCGGCTTTTGCGCTGATCAACTCGTTAGATGTAGACAAAAATAGCCCTCTCATGACTAGGGAAGTGGGCAGCAGGCTGGAGTACGCCTGAAAATGAACTGCCTGAACACTTGACCTTTAGCGATCATGGCGGTTCCGCTTTCGTTTACAAAACGCGGTGCACTGCACAACTTTTGACTGTCAATGCGGCGCCTACAGACCCTGCTGCAACGCCGGATCGTCGGGGTTGAGCTGCTCAAGTTGCGCCAGCAGGATCTGCACATTCTGCAACTGCCCGGTCTCCTTCCAGTAGTTGATCAACAACACCCGGGCCTTGCGGTCGGCGGGGTAGCGCTGGACGATTTCCTGCAGTTGTTTCTGCGCGGCTTCCAGTTCCTGCTCGGCGTGCAGGGTGGTTGCCAGGTCATAACGGTAGGTCCGGTTATTGGGCTCGAGTTCCACGGCTTTGGCCAGGCCGAGTACCGCGTATTCGCTTTGGCCATGTTGCAGCAGCCACAGGCCCAGTGCATGTTGTAGATAAGCCGAGTCCGGCTGGGTTTGCAACTGTCGGGCGAGTAGCTGTCTTGCGGCTTCGCCCTGGCCTTGTTTGTCCAGCACTTCGATCTGCATGACCAGCGCCGGCAGGTTGTCGGGTTGCAGGCGTAACGTCTGTTCCAGGGCCTGTTGGGCTTCTTTCAACTCGGCGTTGTGCAGGTGCAGGCGGGCGAGTTGATAGTAGGCCCCGGCGGTTTGCGGGCCATCCCCGAGCACCTGCTTCCAGGTGTCGATGGCGAGCTGCATCGCCCCGAAGTACAAGCCCAGGTCATCAGGCGACGAGCCCAGAAGTGCGTTCACGGCGGAGAACCTGACGTCCTGGTCGTCATCATCGAGCAACGGACCCAGCAGCAGGCTGCGCTGGCCCGAGGGTAATAGCCCGATGAGGCTGCCGATGGCCGCACGGCGCACGTCCGCCGATTCGCTGTGCAGGTCCGCACCCGCCAGTTTCAGAGCTTGCGGGCTTGGGTAGTTGGGCAGTTCGGCATGCAGCCGCACGCGGCGCTTGGGTGAGAGGTCAGGGCGCCCCAGTTGCTGATAAAGCTCCCGCGCCGCCCCCGGCTGCCCGTTGCGGGCCTTTTCCAGGGCTTCGCTGTAGCCACGCTTGATCGCTTCCGGGATCTGCGGGGTAGTGCTGCGCAGCCACACCGCGACAAGGCCGATCACCAACAGGACGGACAAGCTGATAAGTAAATAGCGGCGAGGCGAGGGCATGCAGGCAATCCATAACCAGAAGCGTGAAATGTCGCAAGCTTCGGCCAGGCGCGGGCCTGAGTCAAACCTTAAGGCGGCTTGAGCGTGACGCGGTCTCCTGTCAGACCGCCTCATCGTTCAGCGCGAGCGGGTCAAACCTCCGGTAAGGTTGAGCCGCCGTCGACCACCAGGGTTTGTCCGGTGACATACGAGGCCAGGTCCGACGCCAGGAACAGCATGGCCCCGGCGATGTCGCTCGGTTTGCCCAGGCGACCCAGGGGTACCCGGCGGGCGATGTCCTGGTTGACTTCATCATCTCCGAGGTTCGCCATGGCCGGTGTGGCGATCATGCCAGGCTCGACGCCGTTGACACGCACGTTCTCAGTCGCCAGCTCCAGCGCCGCGTTGCGAATGAAACCATTGACCCCGGCCTTGGACGCCGCGTAGTGGCTGAGGCCCGGATACGCTACCCGGGGGCCGGTGACCGAAGAGGTCACCAGCACGCAACCCTGGCCCTGGCGCCGGAACATCGGCAGCGCCGCCTGGGTCAGCCAAAACAGCGCCGAGAGGTTCACGGCCAAGGTTCGCTCGAGCATCGGCGGGGTGATCTGGGCGAAGGGCGTCAGCGGGAAATAGCCGGCGTTGTGCACCAGGACATCCAGCCTTCCCAAGCGTTGTTCCAACCCCGCCATCATCCCGGAGATCGCCGAGGCATCCGCTAGGTCGACTCCCACGGCTTGCACCTGGCAGCCCTCGGCAGTCAATTCGCTCGCCACTGCCTCCGCCCGCGCCAGGCCGAGGTCGGCGATCACCACACGCGCCCCACGCAGGGCGAAGGCTTCGACGATGGCCCGGCCAATGCCTTGGGCGCCGCCGGTGACCAACACGGTTTTACCGCTGAAATCCAGATCCTCAGGCATGGGTAGCCTCCATCCGGCTGAAGGCCAGTGTCGGCACGTCCACGATGCTGGAACCGCCGTCGGCCACCAGCGTCGCGCCGGTGATGATCGAGGCGTGTTGCGACGCCAGGAAACGGCAGACATGGGCAATTTCCTCGGCGCTGGCGGGCCTGCGCAATGGTACGTCGGCGCAGACCCGGTCGTACGCCTGTTGCAGCGTCTCGCCATGAAACTGCATCAGCACCTGCATTTCCTCATCGGCCATGGGCGTGCGCACCCAGCCTGGGCAGACCGCGTTGACCCGTACGCCTTTTGGTCCGTAGTCCCGCGCCAGGGAGCGGTTTAGACCCAGCAACGCATGCTTGGTGGTGGTGTAGCCGCACACCCCCGGCCCTGCCGCCAATGAAGCAATGGACGCGATCAGCACGATGTTGCCGGCACTTTCCTGCAGCAGCGGCAGGCACGCCCGGGCGCTGTAGAACGCGCTGTCGAGGTTGCTGCGCACGGCCGCTTCCCAGGTTTGCGGGCTGGTCTCGGTGGCGCTGCCCAACCCCATGCCGCCGGCGCAGGCCAGCAGCACATCGATCCGGCCAAAGCGCTCGCGGACCTGCGCGACGAAACCGTCCCAAGTTGTCGGGCAAGCCGCATCCCCCACCAGCACGAGGCCGCCGATCTCCTGCGCCAGTTGCTCCAGGGGGGCGCGGCGTCGACCAATCAACACCAGATTGGCCCCTTCGGCAGCATACAACCGGGCGCAGGCGGCACCGATGCCGGTGCCCGCCCCGGTGATCACGATGGTGGGTAGGTCAGGCATCGGGATATTCCGTGTGGTTGAGTACCTGGCAGTAGGAGCTGACCGGGAAGTTGGAAAACTCATCGAAGGACGCACCGGCGTAACCAAAGATCTTGCCGTCGCTGCGGTGCTGTTGCAGGTCGATCAGCACCAGGCCCAGGGTCGGGATGATCTTTTCCCGCCACACAAACAGGTACAACTGGTCGGCGATCTTGTAGGTGTCGCAGCGATCGGTGTCGCAAAGGCCTTGCTCCACGCCCTTGAGGCATTGCCAGGCATAAAACCGCTCGTTGAGGTAAATGTGTTCGTAGACTTCGCTCGGGCTGTAGCGATACAGATTGCGCAGCCCCACCAGTTCGGTGGTCGGTGCGTGGGGGCACAGGCCTTGCTGCCAGGGCTGGTCGAGGCTGCCATGGAGGAATTCCACGTTGACTGAAGTCAGGGGCTGACCCGCCAATGCGCGAGCGTAAAGGCCTTCGCGCGTTTGTTCCTGCTCGGGCATGCGGCCGATGACAGCGGTGAACGCCGCGCTGGCGGTATCGAGCACCAGGCTCACCGACCAGGTTTGCGCACCTTCGCGCTTGACGAAGTCCACCAGGTACAGGCCAGGGCGCACCGAGGTGGCTCGATAGGTCGCCGTGCCGCTGGAGTGCCCGTCAGTCGCGCTCCAGGACAGGCTGTCCTGTTCGAAGCGGTGCTCGATCTGCCAGCCATTGGCGAAATGCAGGGTGAAGGTCTTGCCCTTCAGGTCGGCCAGGTTTGGCAGGATGAAGGACTCTGGGGCAAAGCCATCGGCCAGGGCGCCGACGGTAATCCAGTCTGTAGGTGTGCTCATTGCAAGGCTCCGGTTGGATGAAGTAGCCACCCGGATCATGCGGTCCTGAAACGCTACGGCCTATCAACCGAATGGTTGAACCGCTTAGAGAAAGAGTGCGCTGACCAACTCGGTACGACTGCTCACGCCCACCTTGCGGAACAGATTGATCAGGTGGGTCTTGATGGTCGGCAAGCCCACATCCAGCTCCCGGGCCAAGTGTTTGTTGCTCACGCCTTGGCGCAACAGCCAGGCGATCTGGCGCTCCTTGGGCGTCAGGTCGCGCAATGGGTCCTCATGGGCGGGCAGGTGGGCGACGGCCAGTTGCAGCAGGGTTTGCAGTGCGGTGAGTTGGGTCAGTTGCTGGCTGGTGAAGGCGCCTTGCTCGGCGGTGCGCAATAACGAAATGGCGGCTTGAGGCTGGCCGTCCCGATGGGCGAACACTTCCACGACATCCACCACGCCGTAGCGCTGCAGGAAGTTGCGATAGCGCTGGCTGTCCCGCACCGGTTGACGGGCCATCGCCAGGCCCAGTGGCACCACGGCCAGGCCATCGGACGCGCAGTGACGCGGTTGCAGTGGGTCGAACTGCCGATAGTTGTCCAGATAGTCGCGGTGCATTTCGCCGCTCATGCCGTGCAGGCTGAAGTCATGGGCTTGCAGGTGTCGGTCGACGCAGTAGAAGGCCGCCCGGCTGGTGGGGATGAGTTGGGTGAACGCGAGCAGGCAATGGCCGGCGATGTCCTGGGTGGGGATGACGTTCATGGTCTGAACCCTGCCATCAAAGGGCTGCCGGAGGGGCCGGCAGCCGGGTCGGGTCAGACTACCGCGAAGTAGTGTTTGACGAAACTTTCGCTGACCACTTCCCACAGCACCGGCGTGCCCTTGGTCACGAACCAACTGTCGCCGGCCTTGTAGCGGGTGCTCTGGCCCGTGGCTTCGTCGGTGAGTACCACTTCACCGGTGACCACGGTGGCCTGTTCCGCGAATGGATAAACCATCCGGAACTTGCCTTGGGTGGTCCCGAAGTAGGCGCTGCTCACGGCATCGGTCGGCGCGCCGAAGGTCATCTTGCCGAAGGCTTTGACTTCGCCTTCGAGAATTTGCGAACCCAGGTCGGCGACGGAGCCCCAGGCGTCCAGATCGGACAGCTGGATGTCTTTTTTGAGGGTGATGAGGGGCATGGCAGTGACTCCTGATGATTGAAAAAGAAAAAGGCTGTCTGGCCGTCAGCGACGGCCGTTCCAGTAACCCGACAGCTGATGCCAGGACTTGCCGGCGGTCAGCAGCAGTGGGCGGATGGCGTCTTTGCCGATGATGGTGGGGCGATGGATCGAGCTGACCAGATCGTAGCGCGCCGAGCCTTCGCTCATGCCTTCGGCCAACACTTTGCAGATGATGTGGCTCGGGGTGACGCCAAAACCTGAGTAGCCCTGGACGAAAAACGCGTTGCTGCGCCCAGGCAGGGTGCCAATTTGCGGGAACAGGTTCGGGCTGCACGCCATCGGGCCGCCCCATGCCAGGTCGATCTTCACGTCCTTTAGGTACGGGAAAATCTTCAGCATCAGGCGTCGGTTCCAGGCCTTGAGGTCTTGGGGAATGTGTTCCACCAACGGTGTGGCCGCGCCGAACAGCAGGCGGTTTTCATGGGTAACACGGTAGTAGTCGATCACCGGGCGAATATCGCTGTAGGCCCCACGAATCGGGCTGATACGCTGGATCAGTTCGTCCGACAACGGCTCGGTCATCGTCTGGAAGGCGTAGGTGTTGATGGTCGAGCGATGCAGCTCCGGTTCCAATTTGTTGAGGAAACTGTCGCAGGCCCACAGCAGCTTGCTGGCCCTGACCGAGCCGCGCCCGGTCCGCACGGTGATGCGCTCGCCGTAGCTGACTTCCAGGGCCGGGCTGTTCTCGAAAATCTGCACGCCGTGGCTGACCAGTGCCTTGGCTTCACCCAGCAACAGGTTCAGCGAATGCACATGCCCGCCGCCCATGTGCAGCAAGGCGCTGCTGTAGGCCTTGGAGCCAATGATCTGCTGCACGTCGGAGCCGCCGAGAAAGCGGATCTCGTGCTTGGTGTTGATTGACTTGAAGTCTTTTTCCCAGGCCCGCAAGGTTTTTTCCTGGCGAGCGTTGAAACCCATGTAGCCGTAACCGTGGCAGAAGTCGGCATCGATGTCGTACTTGGCGATGCGGTCCTTGATGATGTCCGCGCCCAGGTCGCTGATCTCGAAGACCTGGCGCAGGCCGTCTTCACCGACGTCCTTCTTGATTTTTTCCAGGTCATGACCGATGCCGGCCATGATCTGCCCGCCGTTGCGCCCGGTGCCGCCGAACCCCAGGTAACGCGCCTCCAGCACCACGATATTGGTGACGCCTTTTTCGGCGAGCTCCAGTGCGGTATTGATGCCGGAGAAGCCGCCACCAATGACTACGACGTCGGCTTCCAGGTCCTGTTCCAGGGTGGGGAAGCTGAGGTTGTACTTCTTGGTGGCCGTGTAATAGGTGGGCGTTTCGATATTGATCATGACGCAACCTGACAAAGTGAAAAGGAGACTCCGTTGCAACGTCTTCCCAAAGCGCTGCACGCGATGGCCCTATTAAGGGCTCTGGTGGGGGCGCCTGTCTTGATCATCCGTGCCGCAGTATTTGACCGAGCGCGCCATAGCGGCGAAGTCCGCGCCATGAAAAGTACAATCTTGGATCTGGAAGGTGCATTTTTTGCCCGCCTTCCATTGCCCATACTGGACCGGCCTTAATCATTGATCCCACCGTTTGCGCAGCCTCAGGTTGTCGGGCAAAGGCGGGGTTGGTAGATGCCAATAATAAAAGAGCCCGTCCATGAAAAAGCCAAATCCGCTGCTCGAAGACCTCAAGCCCATCCTGCCGGTCATTGCCGCCAATGCCTTCCAGGCGGAAAAGGACCGTACCGTACCTGCCGAGAATATAGCCTTGCTCAAAAGTATCGGCATGCACCGCGCTTTCCAGCCGAGGCAGTACGGTGGCATGGAGATTTCCCTTCCGCAGTTCGCCGATTGCATCGCGCTGCTGGCCGGCGCCTGCGCCAGCACCGCCTGGGCCATGAGTCTGTTGTGCACCCACAGCCATCAATTGGCAATGTTCCCGGCCAAGACCCAGCAGGAAGTCTGGGGCGATGATCCCGATGCCACCGCCAGCAGCAGCATTGCGCCTTTTGGCCGCACCGAGGAAGTCGAGGGCGGCGTGATGTTCAGCGGCGAAATGGGCTGGAGCAGCGGCTGCGACCACGCCGAGTGGGCGATCATGGGGTTTCGCCGCAAAAATGCCGAGGGTACCCAGGACTATTGCTTCGCGGTGTTGCCTCGCAGCGATTATGAAATCCGCGATGACTGGTTCGCGGTGGGCATGCGCGGCAGTGGCAGCAAGACGTTGATCGTCGACAACGCTTTTGTGCCGGAGCACCGCATCCAGAAAGCCAAGGACATGATGGAAGGCAAATCCGGCGGGTTTGGGCTGTACCCCGACAGCAAGATTTTCTACTCGCCGTATCGCCCGTATTTCGCCAGTGGTTTCTCCACGGTCAGCCTGGGTGTGGCGGAACGCATGCTGGACGTTTTTCGTGAGAAAACCCGGACCCGCGTGCGGGCCTACACGGGCGCTGCGGTGGGTGCGGCAACACCGGCGCTGATGCGTCTGGCCGAGTCTACGCATCAAGTCGCGGCGGCCCGGGCGTTCCTGGAGAAAACCTGGCAGGAGCACGCCGACCACGGTGAACGCCACGAATACCCCAGCCGGGAAACCCTGGCGTTCTGGCGAACCAACCAGGGTTATGCCACCAAAATGTGCATCCAGGCGGTGGATCGCCTGATGGAAGCCGCCGGTGGCGGCGCCTGGTTCGAGACCAACGAACTGCAACGGCTGTTCCGCGATGCCCACCTGACCGGCGCTCATGCCTACACCGACTACGACGTCTGCGCGCAGATTCTTGGGCGTGAGTTGATGGGCCTGGAGCCCGACCCCACCATGGTGTGACCGCCTGCTCACCGAGCCCCGCCCATACAACAATAATCGAGGCCGTCGCCTGAGGCGGCCGGGAGTCTTGCATGTCTAGTGTTTGTGATACCGCTTTCGACACCCGCGCGTTCCGCCGGGCCCTGGGTAACTTTGCCACCGGGGTCACCGTGGTCACCGCCGCTACTGAAGATGGCCGCAAGGTCGGCGTGACCGCCAACAGCTTCAACTCGGTTTCCCTAGACCCGCCGCTGATCCTCTGGAGCATCGACAAACGCTCCAGCAGTCATGGCGTGTTCGAAGCGGCCAGCCATTTTGCGGTGAACGTGCTTGCCGCCGACCAGATCGACCTGTCGAACAACTTCGCACGACCCAAGGAAGATCGGTTCGCCGAGATCGAATTCGAGGCCGGCGAAGGTGGCGCCCCAGTGTTCGTGGACTGCGCGGCGCGTTTTCATTGTGAGAAATACCAGCAGGTCGACGGTGGCGATCACTGGATCATGGTCGGCAAGGTGGTGGCCTTTGATGACTTCGGACGTTCGCCGTTGCTCTATCACCAGGGTGCCTACTCCATGGTCTTGCCCCACACTCGCATGACTCGGCGGGAAGAGGGGCAATCTCCCAGCAGTCACTTTCAGGGGCGCCTTAGCCACAACTTGTATTACCTGATGACCCAGGCGCTACGGGCCTATCAGGCCAGTTACCAGCCGCGCCAGCTATCGACCGGGTTGCGCACCAGCGAAGCGCGGATGTTGATGGTGTTGGAGAATGATGCAGGGCTGAACATGACCGATCTGCAACGGGAGGTGGCCATGCCGGTGCGCGAAATCGAAGAGGCCGTGGCCAATCTCAAGCGCAAAGGGCTGGTGGCCGATGAAGGCGATCGGGTGCGTCTCACCGTCAAAGGCATCGACGAAACCGAAGGGCTTTGGGGGATTGCCAAGGAACAGCAGGACAAGGTGTTCGGCCAGTTCAGCGAGGAACAGATCGAGCATTTCAAGCAAGTGCTCAAGGGTGTGATCAAAGGCGCTTGAGTTGAAACATGCATTAAGGCTTGGCACCGAACCCTGTGGCGAGGGAGCTTGCTCCCGCTGGGCTGCGCAGCAGCCCCCTCCATGCAACGACCACAAATGACCTGTTTAAACATATCTATTGGGGCTGCTTCGCAGCCCAGCGGGAGCAAGCCCCCTCGCCACGGATGGAACTCGATCCTGAACCAGAGTGTTCAAGCAGATAGTCCGGTCCTGGCTGGAAGCTGTTAATATTTAGTTAACTCATTAACTAAACCCTCCTCGCGAACACTCCCGATGCCCAAACCGCGCCAATCCTTGACCCTGACCCTGCTACAGGCCCGTGAAGCGGCCATGGGGTTTTTCCGGCCTTCCCTCAATCAACACGGTTTGACCGAACAGCAATGGCGGGTCATCCGTATTCTCAGCCAGCACGATGAGCTGGAGATCAATCGCCTGGCCGAGCTGGCCTGCATCCTCAAGCCCAGCATGACCGGCGTGCTGGTGCGCATGGAAGCGGCGGGCATGGTCGTGCGGCGCAAGGCCGAACAGGATCAACGCCGGGTGCTGGTGCGCCTGGCACCGCAAGGGCAGGCATGCTTCGACTCGATGAGCCAGAGCATGGAAGAGAATTACCAGCGCTTGCAGGGGAAGCTGGGGGAGGAAAAGCTGCAGACCTTGCTGGGGTTGCTCAATGATTTGAAGACGATCAAGCGCTGAGTTCCTTGTGGCGAGGGAGCTTGCTCCCGCTGGACTGCGCAGCAGGCCCAAAAATCTTCAGTTCACTACCGGATTCAAGGGGGCCGCTTCGCGCCCCAGCGGGAGCAAGCTCCCTCGCCACGGGTTTTGTGGTGGTGTCAATACACGCCGCTCGCCGCTGGCTTCGCTACGTCCTTGAACGTCGCCGCCAGGGTCTGTAAACCCCGCATCAACACGGTCGTATCCACCCCCACCGCCACGAACGCCGCGCCGAGTTCGATGTAGCGCCGGGCCAGTTTTTCATCGGCGCTGAGAATCCCTGCGGCTTTGCCGGCCTGGCGGATGCGGGCGATAGCGTCCTCGATGGCCGCTTGCACATCCGGATGGCCGGGGTTGCCGCGAAAGCCCATGGACGCGCTCAGGTCCGCCGGGCCAATGAAGACCCCATCCACACCGTCCACCGCCGCAATGGCATCCAGGTTGGCCAGGCCTTCGCGGCTTTCGATCTGCACCAGTAGGCACATCTGTTCGTCGGCCTTGTCGAGATAGCCGGGGATGCTGTTCCAGCGCGACGCCCGGGCCAGCGCGCTGCCGACGCCGCGCACACCGTGGGGCGGGTAGTGGATGGCGCGCACCAGTTCGCGGGCCTGCTCGGCGCTTTCCACCATCGGCACCAACAGGGTTTGCACGCCGATGTCGAGCACTTGCTTGATCAACGCGGTGTCGCCAATGACCGGGCGGATCACTGGCTGGCTGGGGTAGGGCGCCACGGCCTGGAGCTGGCCGAGCAGCGTGCGCAGGTCGTTGGGCGCGTGTTCGCCATCGATCAACAGCCAGTCGAAGCCGGCGTTGGCGGCCAGTTCGGCGCAGTAGGCGTCGGCCAGGCCCAGCCACAGGCCAATCTGCGCTTCGCCGCTGCACAGGCGTTGTTTGAACGTATTGATAGGCATGTCCATGAAGTGGTCTCCGATCAGACGAAACGGCAAGCGATGGAACCGAGCATGTCGTAGTCGACATGGAAGGTGTCGCCAGGATTGGCCGCCACAGGGCGGGTGAAGGACCCACCGAGGATGATTTGCCCTGGCTGCAACGTCACGTCGTAGGCTGCCAGTTTGTTCGCCAGCCAGGCCACGCCTTTGGCCGGGTGATTGAGCACCGCCGCCGAGACGCCGGACTCTTCGATCACGCCGTTGCGGTAGAGCACCGCCGGCACCTTGCGCAGGTCGATCTCGGTGGGACGCACCGCGCGACCGCCCATGACCACGCCAGCGTTGGCCGCGTTGTCGGAAATGGTGTCGAAGACCTTGCGGGTCGCCTTGGTCTGCGGATCGAGCTGCTGGATGCGTGCATCGATGATTTCCAGTGCCGGGATCACCCATTCAGTGGCGTCGAGCACGTCGAACAGAGTCACGTTCGGGCCTTTCAACGGCTTGCCAAGGATGAATGCCAGCTCCACTTCCACCCGGGGCACGATGAAGCGCTCGAACGGAATGTCGGTGCCTTCGTCGAAGAACATATCGTCCAGCAGTGCGCCGTAGTCCGGCTCGGTGATGTTCGACGAAACCTGCATGGCGCGCGAGGTCAGGCCGATCTTGTGGCCGACCAGCTTGCGGCCGTCCTTGATCTTTTGCGCCACCCAGGCGCGCTGGATGGCATAGGCATCATCGAGGGTGATTTCTGGGTGATCCAGGGAAAACTGGCGGACCTGCTCCCGCGAGCGCTCGGCGTGGTCGAGGCGGGCGGCGGCTTGTTGAATAAGACGTTGATCGAGCATGACGAGGGTCTCTTATTGAGGGTTGACGATGGCGGCTCGGGTACGCAGCACCAGCAGGCCGCCAAGGGCGATGAACAGCGCCAGCACATAAAGCGCCAGGCTGGCGCTCTGGGTGGTGTCACGCATCCAGCCGATCAGGTAGGGCGCGAAGAATGAGGCGATGCTGCCGAAGGAACTGATCAGGGCAATGCCGGCGGCCTGGGTGCTGTTGGACAGGAAGGCTGGCGGCAGTTGCCAGAACATCGGCAAGGCAGCGCTGGCGCCCATCCCGGCGACAATCAGGCCCGCCAGCACCAGGGTCGGGTCGGTGGGCGAGAGCCCGGCGACGGCAATGCCCGCCGCCGCCATCAACAGCGGCACACACAGGTGCCAGCGGCGTTCACGGTGGCGGTCGGAGGAACGCCCACAGCCGATCATGAAGAAGCAGCCGGCCAGGTAGGGCACGGCGCTGAGCAGCCCGACCTGGCCGTCGCTGCCGATGCCGGCGCCGTGAATCAAGGTGGGCATCCAGAAAGCCAGGGTATTGACCGCCAGCATGACGGCGAAGTACACCGCCACCAGCAACCAGACCTGCGGGTTGTTGAGGATCGCCGAGAACGAGGTAATGGATTTGCGCTGTTCCTCAACACTCAGCTGTTCGCGCAGTTGCTGCTTGGCACTGGGCGTCAGCCAGTTGACCGTCTCGAAACTGTCCGGCAGGCACTTGAGTACGACCAAGCCGAGGAGGATCACCGGCAGCCCTTCGATGACGAACATCCACTGCCAGCCCCGCAGGCCGCCAACCTCATGGAAGTGCTCCAGAATGCCCCCCGACAACGGCCCGCCGATTACTCCGGCCATCGGCACGGCAATGGCGAACAGCGCGGTCACCTGGGCCCGGCGCCGGGCCGGGTACCAGCGGTTGAGAAAGACCAGGATGCCCGGGAAGAAACCGGCCTCGGCCACCCCCAGCAGAAAGCGCAATACGTAGAAACCGGCGGCGCTGTCGATGAGGAACATGCCGGTGGACAAGGCCCCCCAGACCACCATCAGCGTGGCGATCCAGCGCCGTGGACCGACCCGGTCCAGGGCCATGTTGCTCGGCACGCCAAACAGCGCATAGGCGATGAAGAACAGGCCGGCACCGAAGCCGTAGACCGTGTCGCTGAACTGCAGGTCGGCGCTCATCTGCATCTTGGCGAAGCCGATATTGATGCGGTCCAGGTGGGCAAAGAGGTAGCAGACCAGCAGCAGCGGCATCAGCCGCCAGGTGATGGTGGCGTGGGTGCGGTCGTGCGCGACGGTGCCGACAGTGTCAGCGGTATTGGCTGTGCTCATGATCTTGTACTTTTTGTCAGAGTGGCCGATGGGGCGAACAGGTGGGCAGGCTTAACTCGTCTGGGCCTTGAGAAAGGCATGGACGTTGTTGGCCTTGAAGTTGAGTTGCTCGTGCAGTTCGATCATTTCGAACGACAGCGCCAGCAGGCGCTGGGCCTGAAGTTCGGCGAAGTGCACGGTGATCACCTCGAAGAGTTTTTCTGCGACTTTCTGGCGGGTGGCCAAGTCGCGACCATGGCCGACTTTCAAGGTCATGTGCACGAAGGCGTAGTCGTGCTTGCCGTCGGCCATGCGCCAGGTGTCCAGGCGCACGCCACGGCTGCGGATGCCACCCAGGGGAAACACGCCGCTGTCGTCCAGCACGGCGTGAATCTTTTCAAACAGGCCGGGCAGATCGGCCTGTTGTTCGATGTTGTCGGTGTATTCAGCGATGAAATGGGGCATGGGGGCCTCCTGCGTCGGCAGCTTTGAATGGTGAGCTACAAGCGGCAAGTTGAAAGCGATCAGCTTGTAGCTTGCGGCTGCTGTTCAGACTGGAAAAATGGCGTTGATCTGGCCGGTGCCGGAGCTGCCGAAAGGCTCGGTGATGATTTCGGCAGGCTTGTCGTAGTCCGGCCCGCCTAGCAGCCCCAGCAACATCGCGGTGTCATGCATCTTGCCTTCGCCGAAGCAGTGTTCGGCGTAGTCCGGGAGCATTGCGCAGAACTCTTTCCAACGGCCCTGGCGCCACATGTCCACGACGTGCAGGTCGACCTGTTTGTCGAACTCTCGGGTCCAGTTATGGATGTTGGCTTCGGCATTGCGATCATCGGAGAAGCGGTGCGACAGTGAACCGGAGGCCAGTACCAGCACCTTGCGATCGCTTTTCTCGATGGCCCGGCGCACGGCGGCGCCGAAGGTGAAGCTGTCTTGCAGGCGGTGCCAGGCGCACCAGGCGGCAATGGATACGACGTTGAATTTCTGTTCCTGCGGGACGTCCATGTGCATGTAGCGCATGGGCACCAGGGTGCCGTATTCCAGCTCAAGGCTCGGGATGTTGTGGGCCAGGGTGCGCACGTCGGCGGCATTGGCTTCGGCGGCGATCAACTCGCCCAGTTCCGGGGCGCCCGAGTATTCGTACTCCATGTTCTTGATGAAGTGCGGCAGCTCGTTGCTGGTGTAGGTGCCTTTGAATTGTTCGCCACTGTTGACGTGATAGGCGCTGTTGACCAGCCAATGCACGTCGAACACCACGGCGGTGTCGGCGCCCAGCTCACGGGCGCGACGACCGATTTCCTTGTGGCCGGCAATCGCGGCTGCACGGCAGCCATGGTGCTTGCCGGGCAGCTCCGACAGGTACATCGAGGGAACGTGGCAGATTTTCGCAGCCAGGACGACTTCGCCCATGATGATTCTCCTGAAAAATTGTTCTTGTTGAGTTTTTGTGATGAATCACAGCCTGTGAGTCGATAACCCCTGTGGCGAGGGAGCTTGCTCCCGCTCGATTGCGCAGCAATCGCAAAAAACGGGGCCGCTTCGCAGCCCAGCGGGAGCAAGCTCCCTCGCCACAGGTCAACACTCGGCACAGGTTCACCGCTGGCCTCGGATTACCCCCCCCACCGCGGAATGTGATGGCTGCCCATGGAAATGCACACGTTCTTGATCTCAGCGAACACTTCAAAGCTGTACTGTCCACCTTCGCGACCGGTTCCGGAACCCTTCACGCCGCCGAAAGGCTGGCGCAGGTCGCGCACGTTCTGGCTGTTGATGAAGACCATGCCGGCCTCGATACCATGGGCCAGGCGATGGGCCTTGCCGATGTCCTGGGTCCAGATGTACGAGGCCAGGCCATACTCGGTGTCGTTGGCCAGTTGCAAGGCTTCGGCTTCGTCCTTGAACGGGATCAGGCACACCACCGGGCCGAAGATTTCTTCCTGGGCGATGCGCATCTTGTTGTTCACATCGGCGAACACCGTCGGCTGGATGAACTGGCCGCGGCTCAGATGCGCCGGCAGGTTGGCCGGGCGTTCCAGGCCACCGGCCAGGAGGGTGGCGCCTTCTTCGAGGCCGATCTTGATGTAGCCGGTGACCTTGTCGTAGTGGGCCTGGGTGATCATCGAACCGACCTGGGTTTTCGGGTCCTGGGGATCACCAACGATCAGACGCTTGGCGCGAGCGGCAAACTCGGCGACGAACTGCGGGTAGACGCTTTCCTGGATGAAGATCCGGCTGCCGGCGGTGCAGCGCTCGCCGTTGAGGGAGAAGATGGTGAACAGCGCCGCGTCGAGGGCGCGATCAAGGTCGGCGTCTTCGAAAATCAGCACCGGCGACTTGCCGCCGAGTTCCATCGAGTACTTTTTCAGCCCGGCGGTCTGCATGATTTTCTTGCCGGTGGCGGTGCCGCCGGTGAAGGAAATCGCCCGCACATCCGGGTGACGCACCAACGCATCGCCGGCCGTGGCACCGTAGCCCTGGATCACGTTCAACACACCGTTGGGAATGCCGGCCTCGACGGCCAGACGCCCCAGTTCGTTGGCGGTCAGGGGCGACAACTCGGACATCTTCAGCACGGCGGTGTTGCCCAGGGCCAGGCACGGCGCGGTCTTCCAGGTCGCGGTCATGAATGGCACGTTCCAGGGCGAGACCAACGCGCAGACACCCACCGGTTGGTACAGGGTGTAATTGAGCATCTGGTCGTCGACCGGATAAGTATGGCCGTCCATGCGGGTGCAGACTTCGGCGAAGAAGTCGAAGTTATGGGAGGCCCGTGGGATCAGCACGTTCTTGGTCTGGTGAATTGGCAAGCCCGTGTCTAGGGTTTCCAGTTCGGCCAGTTTCGGCACGTTCTGCTCGATCAGTTCACCGAGCTTGCGCATCAACCGGGCGCGTTCCTTGGCGGGCGTATTGGCCCATTTTGGAAAGGCATCCTTGGCGGCGGCTACGGCCTGGGCAACTTCTTCGGCACCGCCGCTGGCGACTTCGCCGATGGCTTCGCCCGTGGCCGGGTTGTAGTTGATGAATACGTCTTCGCTTTCGACCTCGCGGCCGTTGATCCAGTGTTTGATCATGCTGCTCACGCCTCTTTACGGGTTGCGAAGAACTCGACTTCGCTGACAATGTGATTGACCAGGCGGCCGACGCCTTCCACTTCCACGATCACTTCATCACCGGGCACCACGTCCGCCAGGCCTTCCGGCGTGCCGGTGGCGATCATGTCGCCGGGTTGCAGGGTCATGAAGCTGGACAGGTATTCGATCAGGTACGGAATGTCGAAAATCATGTCCTTCGTGCTGCCTTCCTGACGCAATTCGCCGTTGATCCAGGTGCGCAACGTCAGGTTGCTCGGGTCCGGCACATCGGCCACATCGACGATCCACGGGCCGACTGGGGTCGTGGCGTCACGGTTCTTCACCCGCAGGTTGGGCCGGTAGTAGTTTTCCAGGTAGTCGCGGATCGCGTAGTCGTTGCACACCGTGTAGCCGGCGAGGTACTCCAGGGCATCCTCGCGCTTGACGTTGCGCGCCTCTTTGCCGATGACCGCTACCAACTCGCACTCGTAGTGCATGTAGGCGACGTTATCGGGGCGCCAGGTCTCCTGGTTATGGCCGGTGTAGGTGCCGGGCGACTTGATGAACGCGAGGGGCTCGGTCGGTGGCTTGAACGCCAGTTCGGCGGCGTGATCGGCGTAGTTCAGGCCCAGGGCAAACATGCTGCCAGTGGCCGGTGGCAGCCACTGGACCCGGTCCTCGGCCAGCAGGCGACCGTCGGCCAGACGCACGGCGTTGTGAGCTTCAACGGTAACGGAGTGGATCTGGCCTTCCAAACGAATGCGCGCGTGTTTCATGAACGTGCTCCTGTTTGCTCGGACACGATGGTATTGACCAGGCGGCCCAGGCCGCTGATGTCCACTTCGACGCGATCGCCGGGCACTACATCAACCCGGCCTTCGGGCGTACCGGTGATCAGCACGTCGCCTTCGTGCAAGGTCATGAACTCGCTGATTTCGGCAATCAGTTGAGGGATGTTACGAACGAAATTGGCCGTATTGTTTTGCTGGCGTACCTCGCCGTTCACATACAGCGTGATCGCCAGGCTGTGTGGGTCGGCAACGTTGGCGATGGGCACCAGCTCAGGGCCGATGGCGCAGAACCCGTCCCGGCACTTGGCCTTGACGGCGGGGCGGTAGTAGCTGTTTTCCGGCAGGCTGAACTCATTGACGACGGTGTAGCCGGCGACGTAATCCAGCGCCTCGGCGGCGCTGACCCGGCTGGCCGACTTGCCCATCACCACGCCAAGCGCCGGTCCTGGTTGCAGCCTTTCGCCGTGACCCGGATGAACCACGTCGGCATCGTGCCGGTTGCGGGTGTTGGGCGTCTTGATGAACAGCACCGGCCTGATCGGCGGTTTCTGGTAGGGCGGTTGCTCGAACTCGGCGAGGCGCTGTTTCAGCAGCCCCTGATAGTTCAGTGCGACCCCGAACAGGGTGCCGGTAGCGACGTCATGCAGGGCACGGCTCATGCTTGTCTCCTGGCGGTGCAGAGTGATGAGGGCTCTGCGATATTGTTAATGTGTTAACAGTTATAATTAAGATGTTAACTATCGTCAAGCGTGGCAGAATGATCGGGCGCTGGTTGCCCTGCCAGATTCGGTGCAGGATGAGCACGAGCCGGTATTTGAATCAGAATAAAAACGAGTACTGCGTGATGACCGACCGCCAGCCAATCCCGAACATCAACATTGGTCAGGTGTACGACCAGCGCTACAGCGATGCTGAGGTTCACTACGACCGGCTCGCCAACCTGGCGGATTTTTTCGGCCGCAACATGCCGGTTCATCGCCACGACCGTTTCTTTCAGGTGCACTACGTCAAGAGCGGCACCGTGCGGGTGTATCTCGACGATCAGCAATACGTCGAGTCGGGTCCGATGTTCTTCCTTACGCCGCCGACCATCCCTCACTCATTCGTGACCGAGGCCGACAGTGACGGGCATGTATTGACGGTGCGCCAGCAATTGGTGTGGCAATTGATCGACGCCGACCCGAGCCTGGCGCCGGCCGGTGTGCAAATGCCGGCAGCCTGCGTGGCGCTGGCGCAATTGGGACCGGAACAGGCGGGAGAGGTGCGGCGGCTGGAATACTTGTTCGAGGAACTGAGCGAGGAGGTCACGGCCACGCGGGCGGGGCGCAGCGCGGCACTGGACGGCTTGACGCGGCTGATCATGATCAGCCTGCTGCGATTGTGCTCCAACTCCCTGGAGGCCCGGCCAGCCCGGCACGAAGACCTGAAGATCTTTCACCGTTTCAACGAGCTGATCGAGGGTCATTATCTGCAGCATTGGCCGCTGTCGCGTTACGCCGAGAGTATCGGCGTGACGGAGGCGCGCCTGAATGACGTATGCAGACGCATCGCCGACCTGCCTTCCAAGCGCCTGATCATGGAGCGGCTGATGCAGGAGGCCAAGCGCCTGCTGCTGTTCACTGGCAGCTCGGCCAATGAAATCTGCTACCAGCTCGGGTTCAAGGATCCAGCCTATTTCAGTCGTTTTTTCCAGCGCTACGCCCAACTGACGCCCGGGGAGTATCGCCAGCGGCAATCGGGGTTGCGTTAAGCGGTGCATCAACTCAATAGCGGGGATAAATCCCCTCGCCACAGTTGTTCTTGCAGCTGTGTGAAGGCAACACTAAGCTGCCGACTCGCCCATCCAAACCGTGTGAACATGGCCAATCCCAGACCTTCATTGACCCTGACCCTGTTGCAAGCCCGCGAAGCCGCCATGGCTTTTTTCCGCCCGGCGCTGAACCAGCATGACCTCACGGAACAACAATGGCGGGTGATCCGCATCCTGCACCAGCAAGGTGAGCTGGAAAGCCATCAGCTCGCCCATCAGGCCTGCATCCTCAAACCCAGCATGACCGGCGTGCTCAGCCGTCTGGAGCGCGATGGCCTGGTGCGTCGACAGAAGTCGAGCCAGGATCAGCGGCGGGTTTTCGTCGGCCTGACCGAACGCGGCCAGCAGTGCTTTGTGTCGATGAGTGAGGGGATGGAAAGCAACTATCGGCGAATTGAAGAGCAATTTGGCGAAGAAAAGATGCAGCAACTGTTGGCATTGCTTAATGAGCTGAAAAACATCAAGCCTTGATCAAGGGGTGGCCAGAGAGCGCTTCAATTGCTCCACCAACGCAGGCGTCACGTAATGCGGGCCATCGAACAGGTAGAGCGGATACCCGTCATAGGCCGCCAGTTGCGGTTTGAGTTCGGCCACTGTCGCTGAGCGGAAGCCACCGCCGTATTTCGGGCGGAAGGCTTCGACGATGATTCGCACGCGGTCCTTGCCAAGCCGGTCACGCAGGGCGTCGGCATAATTGCGCGCGACCGGTGCGGTGCGGGCGTAGACGCCGACGCCGTCCTGGAAAAACACGCCGATGTCGTTCGGCAACCATTGCTTGAGCCAGTCGGCGGTAGCGGCTGGGCCGATATTGGCGCCGTCGTAGACGCTGATCCAGAGTGGGCGTGGCAGTTTGGCCAGCAAGGCCGGCAGCTCCGTGGCGCGCGACCAACTGGGGTCAACCTCGGCCGGAAAGTACCATCCGGTGACATGCAGCGGCGTGGGCAGCCCCGCAATGCGTTCTGACACCGCCGCCAATTGCTCGATGTTGTCCCGTGAGCGGTTTTCACTGAAGTAGCCGGCCAGGCCGAGGATGACATCCTTGGCCCAGGGCGCCTTGGCGATGCGCGCCCAGTCCGGCAGCACCGGTACGCTGGTCAACCCGGTGCCGGGCACAAACGCCTGGTCGTCCACCACCGTCCACTGCACCAGCAACTCATGCACGCCGAGTTGTTCCCAAGTGCCGTTGATGCCGATGGTCTGGTTGTCCGGCTGCCAGACGATGCCGACGATGTTCGGTGCCGCGGTGGTGGTCATGTAGTACGTCCCTGTACCTGCGGCGAGGAGCGCGGCCAGTAACAGTGCCGCGACGATCCTGCGATTGACTGCATGGGCGAAGCGTTTCAAACAAGTCCCTTCCTGATGCAGTGTAGTTGTGGCGCGGCCAGGCGGGCTGTTTTTCGTATCGATGCACTGATTCTCACGTCAACGCCCTCAATAGGAGTAGGTCAAGCGAGCGAACACGCCTTTGGCCCGTTCCTCGCCAAACACCCTGGCTCGGTACTGCAGGGAAAAGTCCACGTAGGAGCGTGGGGCGTTGTAGGCGTCTTCCCGGAACCAATAACGGACGTTGTTCCCTATGCCGATACCGCCGGCGTCGCCGGACGAAAAATCACCGTTGGCTTTGCTCTTCATTTTCGAATCGTAGTCGATCGCCGCCACGACATGGGGGAAGGTCACCCAGCGCGAACCGGTGCCGCCAATGGCATAGCTGCGGCCGACTTGCCATTCGCTGTTGAAGTAATTGCGCGAGTCATTGATGTAATGGCCGACCTCGGCATACAGCTGCGAGGTCCACCAGCTCGGTACGTCGACCCGCAGGTCGGTACCGATGCTCGAACCATAGCCCAGGCGCACCAGCCAGTCGCCGTCGACATTGGAAGACCCGAGGGGGAAGGTGCGTTCGAGGGCGGCCATGATGTTGACCGAACTGAAGGGCTTGACCCGTACGCCAACGGCGCCCTGCAAGGCGTCGGCGCCGGTATCCGACTCGCTGTTCTTGCTCCACAGGGTGTCGGTGATACGCCCGTAGAGTTCAACGAAACGAGCGTTGCGATAACCCAGCGGGCGCCAGGACAGCTCGGTGCTGTTTTGCAGCAAGTCGTTGCTTTGACTGCCGCTGCCCCCGGTGCTCGGCGCGGCGCTCAGGCCGCTGGAGCTGTTGCCGCGATAACTGGTGGTGCTGGTCAGGCCCATCCGGCGTGAAACATCACCGACGGCGCGACGGGTATCGAACAATTGTTGCGCGGACATGGGCGTTTCTGCAGTTTTTTGCCCATCGATCACGCGCTTGAAGTACGCGACGGCTTCGTCGTCCTCATGGACGCGCATGGCGTTGTAGGCGGCGTCCTGGGCTGCCGCCGGCTTAAGTGGCTCAGTGGCGTCGGCCTTGCGGAACGCAGCGTGGGCCGCTTCGTCATCGCCGCTGCGGACCGAATCATAAGCAAGCTGCAAATCGCTTACCGGTGCCCGCTCATAGGTGTTGACCGGCCGGGTGGCGCACGTCAGGCCGAAGGCGCTTTCCTGGCACTCCAGGACCGGTGCGTCGGAATCATTGGCATCGAGCAAGGCACTGTCGAGCAGTTGCTGGTTGGCGGCGATTTCCGGAGCCCAGGCTACGGCTTTGCGAGCCTTTTCCACCGCCAGGGCTCGGTTGCCTTGCTGCAGGGCGCGGTAGCCCTGGACCGCCAGCGGTGCTGCCAATTGGCGGCGAATTTCTTTGCGCCGCATCAGCAACGTGGTGTCATGGGTGAAGATCCCTAGCGCATCGGTAACGGCTTGGTCGGCTTCTTCCAGATGTTGCTGGCGCTGCAAGGCATCGACCAGTAACAACCGGTATTCCCGGCGACGGGGGGCCTGGGCGATGGCCTTGCGGGCCGATTGCGCGGCCAGGCCGAACTGTTCGCGATCATAGGCCTTGAACCCCTGGGACGCAGCGGCGAAGCCCGGGGCTGCCGGGACGGCGCGGGATGACCTGGCGGTCCGGGGCTGGTCGCGGAGTTTCTTGTCCCGTTCAGCCAGCTCAATCAGCGTGTTCAGGCGCTTCACGTCGGCGCGCAGGCGCAGGGCTTCGCGCGCCTTGGCGATGGCCAGGTCATAGTCCTTGCGCTCGTAGGCACTGTAGGCCTCGTTGGCGGCGGTGTAGGCCGGCCCGGTCAATGGCAGCGGCAACGTCTCGGCCGACGCCAGTGCAGAGATCAGGCTCAGACCCGTGGCCATGAGGGTCAGAAGGGGGCGGTTCATGCCGGAAGCTCCATTGGGTAGAGGCTGTGCTGGCGTGCCACCACCTGTTCGATAGTTGCCCGCGGCAGCACGCCGCTGTCGACCAGGTAATCGCCGATCCGGCCGTGATGCTGCGGACGATACTGCAGCATGGCGCGGCTGAACTGATCGCGATCGAGCAGGCCCATTTCGATCAGCAGGTCGCCCAGCAAAGGTGCGCGGGCATTCGGTACGGCATGGCCGTTGTTCGCTGGCATTTGGCGCAACAGCGCGAGAATTTCACTTTCCCGGGCGATCAGTTGCACCGGCTCGCTGCCCAATTCGGCGGTTACCTGTTGCAGTCCTTCGTCGGAAAGCGGGTTGGCGACGGCGATCTGTTCACGCCCTTCGCCATTGCGGCCAAGGGGAATGACCCGCCAGCGCAAGGCAAACTCGCTGGCCAGCGACGAGGTTGAGGCGGCCGTTTTTTCGGCCACGTCGAAGACCCGTGGCAGGTCATTCTGGAACGCGATGGCTTCGGCCAGGGTTTCATCGTCCAGCCAGCCGTTATTGAGCAAAATCCGGCCCAGCGGCACATTGCGCGACTGTTGTTCGTCGAGGGCGCTTTGCAGGTGGGTGTCGGTAATGGCCTGCCAGGACAGCAATACGCTGCCCAGGCGACGCGGTGCGATGGCGACCAGGTCCGTGGACGGGAAGTCATGCATGGTCTTGTCCCACACCAGCTTGCGGTTCATCACTTTGCCCACGAGGAACATGCGCCAGGCCCGGGAGGCGGCCATGAAGTTGACGAAGTTGCCCACCAGCATGCGCGGGATCGACAGCAGGCCGTGCTGCCAGCCATACAGCACCGCGGTGAAGTAGTAGCGGTGTACGATCCGCCAAGCCAGGGCAACGCCGTTGGCCAGCAACAGGTATTTGATCACGTCGTTGGTTTCAAAAGGCGTTGGGAAGCTGACGTCCCACAAGCCGCTATTGCGCAGGATAATCAGGCCCAGCAGCTGTACCAGGATCACGTAGGCAATGATGCTGATGAACGCGGTCACTACGCCCTTGCGGTCGCGAAACAGCAGGTATCGATTGGCCAGCGAGCCATTCCAACCCATCTGTTCCCAGCCTTGCAGGCCGATGCCGAGGGTCCAGCGAGCCTTTTGCCGAAAGGCGGTGCGGAAGGTATCGGGGAAAAACTCGCGCACGCACAGCGGCATGGTCAGGGTCGATTCGTAGGGCTTGCGGAACCAGGATTTGCGCAGCACCCGGAACTGCACCGGGAAGCGTACGAAGATCGCGTTCATGCCGACCTTGGCCAGCCGCGCGCCGACGTCATAGTCCTCGGTGAGGCTGTCGGTGTTGAACGGTTGGTTTTCGGTTTCGCCGGCCAGTACTCGCAGGGCACGATGGGAGAAACAGGTGCCGACGCCGGCCGAGGGCACGGTGTCGGTCATGCTTTCACGCACCACCAGGTCCTTGCCGTGCCATTCGGCAAACTCGTCCATGTAGACACCCGCAACCCATTCGTACCAGTTGCGCTCCAGCGACACCACCGGCAACTGGATCATGTCCTTGCGCGGCAACAGGTAGTTGAACAGGCGCAATTCCAATGGATGCAGCACGTCTTCGCTGTCGTGCAACACGACGCCAGCGAAGGTCATGCCATGGGTTTTCTCATGCAGGAAAATCGCCTGGATCACCCAGTTCAAACAGTCAGCCTTGCAGGTTGGCCCGGCATGGGGCACTTCCACGCGATGCAGTTGCTTGTAGCGCCGGCGCATCCGCTCGACTTCGTCGATGGTGCGCTGGTCGTTGATATAGGTGCCGACGAAGACCACGTAGTTCTGGTAGTCGAGCGTCGACACCATGTTTTCGATCATCGGCGCGATGACGTCGTATTCCAGCCAGGCTGGCACCATGATTGCCAACGGCTGCTCGTCCCGGGCCAACAATTGCTCGACGGTCAGCGGCCGAAATCTGCGGTCCACGGTGAACTTGCGGTACAGGCGGCGAGACCAGTACCACACGTCAATGATCAGATCGTCCAGGCTGGAGATCAGGATCAGTACCGCGACCACAATGGTCGCGGCTTCCAGGTAGTTATAGTAGTGGGCCAGCCAATAGGGCCAATAAAGCGACGTCATCAAAGGTTACCGTTACTGGCGATTGCGACGGGCGCTACGGCCAGCCAGCAACAAGATTAGGAACAAGGCAATGCCACCTGGGATCAGCCAAAGCAGTGACGGTTTACGCCAGGCATCCAGGCCCTTGGGTTCTTCCTGGCCGATCAACTGGCTGCCGTTGGGATCCTGGGTATCGAAGATCGCCACGGCACCGCTGTCACCCAGGATCGCCACGTCGCCACGGGTCAGCACAATCGGCTTGGCCAGGCTTGGGGGCTGGTCGCCCAGGGCCCGATAGACCAGGCCGTGCTGGCCCGAGGTCTGCACCACTTGCAGGGATGCCAATTGGTTGAGGCGCTGCACATCCAGCATCACCTGGTCTTTATGGTTGATACGCAGGTGACCCTGCTCATCGACCTGGACCGATTCCTTGCTGTCCTTGAGTGGCAGTTCGAAGGCCAGGAAAGCTTTATCCGGGCTGACGACGGCTTTTGGATCGGTGCTGACTTTCAACTGCGCACGCAACGGTGATACACCGGCGGCGTCGGCCACCGCGATGACTTGGGTCAGGCTGCTGGCCGGATGGTCAAGGTACGCCTGGGGAACGAGCACCTGGGTGTCTACGGCGAATCGTGCGGCAATGCCGGAAAAACCATCACCCAACGAGGTTTTGTCCAGCACGATATGGCTGGTGGGCAGCACCGACACCGGGAACGCTTGCGGTGTTTCCAGGCAACGGTCGCTGACCGGCTGGCGCTGGAACGAGACGCGCAAGACGTTTTTCGAGCCCAGGGCATAGCGTGGGATGTGAGCCTGGATGCGTTGCGGTTGACCATCGGTGGTCAGTTGCTGGGCACCGATCAGGAAATCATTGAAAAACAGCGAGGCCACGGGCGCGGTGTCTGAAGCACCGGGGGCAGCGGATACGTCGACCACTGCGGTGACGGGCAGGCGACCGTCATAGGCCACGCTGCCGAGGGGGAACGAAGTGCTCCAGTCGAATCGCGATGCTACGTCGAAAGTGCCGGGAGCACCGCCCAGTCGCGACAGGGCCACGCGGCCATCGTCGCTCAACGGCGTTTGTGCTTCGTTCACGGTCAACTGGCGGCTGCGTGCCAGTTTGTTCCACGCAGAACCCAACAGGGACAAGGCCTTGCCGGTTGCATCCGGGGCGATCATCAGTACCGGGCGGGTGCCCAGCAGTGCCAGACGTACGTTATCAGTACCGGTGCTCACCATGGCGGCGTTGACGTGGGCATCGCGCCATTGGGTCAAGGCCGTGGCCGCCGTTGTGTCGACGCCTTGGATCTGGCTTTGCAAGGCATCCAGGGACTGGTTGATGGCCTGGAGCAATTGCGGGTCGTTGATGGCCAGATCGGCTTGTACGTTCGGCGTCTGGCCGAGCATCAGCAGCGCACCGATTTCGGCTGGGTTGGCCAAGGTGTGCTGGCCTTTGCCGTTGAGGCTGGCGAAGGCGGGAATGTTCAACAGCTCGGTCGGGACGCGCAGGCTGCTCAGGTCCACGCTGTCCTGCACGGCAGGGAAGGGCAGGATGCGGGCGTGCTTGCCGATGCGCTCCAGGGCTACGCCCAATCGCCAGGCGGCATCATAGCTGCCGGCCGACAACGAGCCCGGTGCGACCAGGATGCCGGGGCTGGCAGGCAGTGTGGTCCAGGCGGCGCCGACGTCCTGCAGTTGGCTGGCGTCGTAGCTGTAGTTCAGGCGCGTGTCGGGTTGAATGCGCAGCACGTTGCCGATGACCCGGTCTTCTTCGCACAGCGGCCGGGAGACCACCGAGGACCAGGCAATGCCCAAACGCACCAGGCCGTTGTCGCGCGGGGCCTTGTCCACACCCAACTTGACGCTGGCATCGCCCTGCGCTTCGCTGAGGCCTTCGGCACGCACCGGATAGCCATCGAGCGACAGCAGCATGGTGTTGCGGCCGCCTTCGCCATTGAGATAACTGGCGTCCAGTTGCAGGGTCGCATCGTTCAGCGTCACGCCGGCGGGGACGGGCAAATACAGTTCGCGTCGAGCGTCGCTGGCGCCCAGCAGGATCGGCGCTGTGATGCCCAGGTCGCTCAAGCGAATCTCACGTTCCTGGCGGGTATCGGCGTTGAGTCGATGGATTGCCTGGGTGAGCGGGCTATCCGCAGCCAGGGCAAAGGTCGGCATGAGCGCGAGCAGGCTCAGGCCACAGGCAAGGGCGCTGAGCGCGCCCGTAGGGATGGCAACGGAAGGCTTCATTCAGGCAAATCTCGATCGGATAAGGGTGAGTAGCGGTTATGAGGTGAAATCGGTGAGCAACTCGCGGGGCGAGGACATCGGCACATGTGCCAATGGCTCGGACGGCTGCGCCTGGCCCACGACAAAATCGTTGACCGGACGCCCCATCAGGGTGTCGACAATGCGTTGGCTGGCTTTGCCATCGCCATAGGGGTTGACTGCCTGCGAGGTACGACGCCACAAGGCCACGTCGTCGAACAAGGCGTTTACGCCAGCGATGATCGAGGCCGGGGAAGTGCCAACCAGGCGCACGGTACCCGCGGCCACGGCTTCGGGGCGTTCGGTGACGTCGCGCATCACCAGCACCGGTTTACCCAGGGACGGCGCTTCTTCCTGCACACCGCCGGAGTCCGTGAGGATGACGTGGGCGTGTTGCATCAGGCGCACGAACGCCAGGTAATCCAGGGGCTTGATCAAGTGCACGTTGAGCAGGTCACCCAGTTGTTCGGTCACCGGCCCCAGCACGTTGGGATTGAGATGCACCGGGTAGACGATCTGGATGTCAGTACGCTGGGCCAGATGACGCAAGGCCTTGCAGATATCCAGGAAGCCTTCGCCGAAGTTTTCCCGGCGATGACCGGTCACCAGCAGCAGCTTGCGTCCGGTTTGCAGGAACGGGAACTGTTGGTCCAGTTCGCCACGCAACTGTGCATCCTCATTGATGCGCTGAGCCGTCAGTTGCAGGGCGTCGATGACTGTATTGCCCGTCACCAGGCAGCGGCCCTGCAGGCGTTCGCCCAGCAGGTTGTCGCGTGATTGGCCGGTAGGGGCAAACAGCAGGTCGGCACTGAGGTCGATGCAGCGACGGTTCATTTCTTCCGGCCATGGACTGTAGATGTCACCGGTGCGCAGGCCGGCTTCGACATGGCCCACGGGAATACGCCGGTGGAAGGCGGCCATCGAGGCCACCATGGCCGAAGTGGTGTCGCCATGGACCAGTACCCGATCCGGCCGGGTCTGTTCCAGGACCGGGTCGATGGCGCTGTACAGGGCGGCAGTCAGTGAGTTGAGCGTCTGGTGCGGCGTCATCACGTCCAGGGTGAAGTCGGCCTTGAGATCGAACAGATCCAGCACCTGCTTGAGCATGCTTTGATGCTGGCCGGTGACGCAGATCAGTGACTCAATACCTGGTTCGGCGGCGAGGGCCTTGACCAGCGGTGCCATCTTGATGGCTTCGGGACGGGTACCGAAGATCGACAGGATCTTGAGCCGTGGGACTTGAGTAGCGATGACGCCCTTCCTCGCGCAGTTTGCTGCGCCGCACAACAGTTCGCCCTAGTGCGATCATGCACTTGAGTAAGTGATTTAAGTTAAGTGGATCCAATGTACGAAAGGGCTGTACGCGCAAAGAAAGTTGCGTGGTGGCACCTTGGTTTTTTGGAGCGGCAGATTAATAACATCAAAGTACGTTGTCGCAAAGTTTTTTGTGTGAAGTTTTATTAATATTTTTTTGAAGGCGAAGTCGATGCCAGGGGTAACGCGGATTGACCATTGATCAAATCCAATTACCCATTGATTTATAAGGGTTTCAAATTCTCTGTTGATTTCTGCGTGGCAATAACTACGTCGCGGGTGGTTATTAATTATTGGCGCCGTAATAAAGGCGAAGGCAACTTTTGTATGTCGGCGAAATGGCGTCGGAATGTTGTCGCGGGTCGCTAGTTTATTTGCTTGAACTCTTTGTTTGCTAAAGTGCGCTTATTAAAATTGGTTCATTTTATTTTTGTTAATTTTGATGAGTGGTTTGTAATAACTATGTTCGTGACGTGCCGCCGGTTGTTCTCAAACAGCGAAAGTGTGCGTCTGGTTTCGCCAAATTGGGGAGGGGTAGTCGTTTTAGCGCATAGCCGATAATCGCACGCTTTGTCATGCATGCGTGCTTGGGTTATTGACCGAACTAACCGGTTGGTACATTTTAGGCGCATCCGCCTTGTGTCGCATTGCCAGGGCCATAATAAAAAATAGAGGAACACCTCATGCGCAGTTGCTTGCACTCCCTCATCGCCTCTCCCTCGATCTGTCGCGCCCGACCTGGAGCTCTTCGCAACGCCTGCGCCTGGATTCGATAGCGGACACCGTCGCCGTTTCTATCGCGCCGGCTGGATCCCGGCATCGACAATTCGAGAGGTCTTCAAGATGACAAAAGTCGTCGATCTGTATTTCAAGCTGCTCAAGCTCCTGATCGTGTTGTGCATGGTCGCCATGATCGTGCTGGTGTTCGGCAACGTGGTGCTGCGTTATGCGTTCAACTCCGGCATCAGCGTGTCGGAAGAACTGTCGCGCTGGTTCTTCGTCTGGATGATTTTTCTCGGCGCCCTGGTGGCGCTCAAGGACCGTGCGCATCTGGGGATGGACAGCCTGGTCAAGCGCCTGTCGCCAGCCGGCAAGCGCATCTGCCTGGTCATCGGGCATCTGCTGATGCTGTACATCTGCTGGTTGATCTTCATCGGCAGCTGGCAGCAGGCGGTGATCAACCTGGATGTGGTCGCGCCGGCCTCGGGGTTATCGATGGCGCTGTTCTATGCCGCCGGCCTGGTGTTTGGTGCCAGCGCCGCGGCCATCCTGCTCTACGAACTCTACCTGGCGACGTTCGGCAAGCTCGGCGATGACGAACTGGTCATGGTCAAGGACAGCGACGCCGAGGTGAGCGCCCACAACCCCATCAAGAGTACCCGCCCATGACACTGGTTATTTTCCTCGGGTCCTTGATAGGCAGCATGGCGCTGGGCATTCCCATTGCGTTTGCCTTGCTGGTGGTCAGCGTCGCGCTGATGTTCTACCTGGATCTGTTCGATGCGCAAATCATCGCCCAGAATCTGCTCAACGGCGCCGACAGCTTCCCGCTGATGGCCGTGCCGTTCTTCATGCTGGCCGGCGAGGTCATGAATGTCGGAGGGCTGTCCAAACGCATTGTCAACATTGCCATGGCGCTGGTGGGGCACAAACGCGGTGGTCTCGGTTACGTGGCAATCATTGCTTCCTGCCTGTTGGCGTCGCTCTCCGGTTCGGCCGTGGCGGACGCGGCGGCACTGGCGGCGTTGCTGGTGCCGATGATGGTGCTGGCCGGGCACAACCGGGGACGCTCGGCAGGCCTGATCGCCGCCGGTAGCATCATCGCACCGGTCATTCCGCCGAGCATTGGTTTCATTGTGTTTGGCGTGGCCTCCGGGGTGTCGATCTCCAAGCTATTCCTGGCCGGCATCGTGCCTGGGCTGATGCTTGGAGCTTCGCTGGCCGTGGCCTGGTGGTTCATCTCTCGAAGCGAGAATGTCGAGACGCCGCCCAAGCGTTCCCGTGCCGAAGTGCTGCGCACATTGCTCGACGGCAGTTGGGCGATGGGCCTGCCTTTGATCATCATCCTGGGTCTTAAATTCGGCATCTTCACCCCCACGGAAGCCGCAGTGGTCGCGGCGGTCTATTCGCTGTTCGTGTCCCTGGTGATCTACCGGGAAATGAAAGTCAGCCAGCTGTACGACGTGATCCTGTCGTCGGCCAGGACCACCTCGGTGGTGATGCTGCTGGTGGCGGCGGCCATGGTTTCGTCATGGCTGGTGACCATCGCCGACCTGCCGGGCCAGCTGGCAGAACTGCTGCAGCCCTTCATGGACAACCAGACCCTTTTGCTGCTGGTGATGATGGTGCTGATCATCCTGGTGGGAACGGTGATGGACATGACCCCGACCATTCTCATCCTCACCCCGGTGCTGATGCCGGCAGTCATCCAGGCGGGTATCGACCCGGTGTATTTCGGCGTGTTGTTTCTGATCAACACGGCGATCGGGCTGATTACGCCGCCGGTGGGCACGGTGCTCAATGTGGTGTGTGGGGTGGCGAAGCTGGACTTCGAGGAGATCGTCCGTGGCGTGTGGCCGTTCATGCTCGCGCAGTTTGTGGTGCTGTTCCTGCTCGTGTTGTTCCCTCAGCTGGTCCTGGGGCCCTTGAAATTCTTCACCGGATGATATCGGTGCAAGCCGTAGTAGCTCGACTTAAAAACAATAATGATCGGAGAGTGACATGCGAAAACTGATGAAAACCCTGTTGGCCGGGGCGTGCGCAACGGGGTTGTTGCTGGGCAGCGTGGCGAGCCATGCGGATGAGATCCGTGAACGCACCCTGCGATTCGCGTTCCAGAACGTCAAGGAACATCCACAAGGGCAGGGCGCGCAGAAGTTTGCCGACCTGCTCAGTGCGAAGAGCGGTGGCAAGATCAAGGTCCGTCTATTCCCCGGTGGCACCTTGGGCGGTGACGTGCAGACGGTGTCGGCCTTGCAGGGCGGCACGCTGGACATCACTGTGCTCAACTCCGGCATCCTCGCGGCCCAGGCACCGGACTATGCCATGCTCGACTTCCCGTTCCTGTTCAACAACGCGGAGGAAGCCCATGCGGTGATCGATGGGCCGGTCGGCCAGAAACTCGCCGCGCAGCTGGATAGCAAAGGCCTGGTGGGCCTGGGCTATTGGGACCTGGGTTTCCGCAGCCTGACCAACAGCAAGCATCCGGTGGCCAAGCTCGAAGACATGCAGGGCTTGAAGATTCGCGTCATCCAGTCGCCGATCTACCTGGAAACCTTCTCCGCCCTGGGGGCCAACCCCGTGCCGATGGCCTTCCCCGAGGTCTACACCGGCCTTGAACAGCACACTATCGACGGCCAGGAAAACCCGTTCACGGTGATCGAAGGCAATAAATTCTACGAGGTGCAGAAATACCTCTCCGTGACCGGGCATATTTTCAACCCGCAGTCGTTGATCATCAGCCAGAAAACCTGGAATCGCCTGAACGACGATGAAAAGACGATGATTCGCGAGGCGGCAGTCGAGGCGCAAACATTCCAACGGGAAGTCACAGCCGCGAGCATGGACAAGGCGAAAGCGACGCTGGCTGGCGCGATGACCGTCAACGAAATCACCCCCGCCGAGAAAGATCGCTTCCGCGAGCGCGTGCAACCGGTCATCGACAAGTTCGCCAAGTCCCTGGATGGCAACCTGGTGAAGATGATGTACGACGAAATTGCCAAGGTGCGCGCGGCCCAGTGAGCTGAACCCAACACCAGGCCTTGAGCCGATCAAACCTGTGGGAGCGAGCTCAGCTACATCACTGCGGCTGACCTGGCGCCATCGCGAGCAAGCTCGCTCCCACACTGGCCTTCCAGTGGGCATGCAATCCGCGCTCGACACACATCTCCATGTGGGAGCGAGCTTGCTCGCGATAGCGGTGTGTCAGCCAACATCAATGCGGCTGACCTGGCGCCATCGCGAGCAAGCTCGCTCCCACACTGGCCTTTCAGTGGGCATGCAATCCGCGCTCGACACACATCTCCTTGTGGGAGCGAGCTTGCTCGCGATAGCGGTGTGTCAGCCAACATCAATGCGGCTGATCTGACGCTATCGCGAGCAAGCTCGCTCCCACAGGTTTTTTTGTTGCTCTTCCGTGAGCGGTTATTGTGCGCCCGGAACCGCCAGCCACTGCCCAATGACTTTCTGGTAGCTGCCGTTTGCCTTGCTCAGGTGCAACCACTGGTCAACGTACATTTTCCAGGTGGTGTCGTCCCGTGGCAGCAGGTAGGCCTTCTCGCCATATTGCAGGTAACGGGTCGGGTTGACGGCGCAGAGGCCCGGCTTGAGTTTTTGCTGGTAGAGCGCTTCCGAGGCATCGGTAATCATCACGTCGGCTTTCTTGTCCAGCAGTTCCTGGAAGATGGTCACATTGTCGTGGAAGTTGAGCTGGCCCTTGGGCAGGAACGCCCGGACGAAGGCTTCGTTGGTGCCGCCGGCCGGCTCCACCAGGCGCACCGACGGTTGGTTGATCTGTTCGATGGTCTGATAGCGCGACTGGTCTTCGCAACGTACCAGCGGGATCTTGCCATCCACGTCCAGGGTCGTGCTGAAGTAGGCTTTCTTCTGACGTTCCAGGGTCACTGAAATCCCGCCCATGCCGATGTCGCACTTACCGGCCAGCATGTCCGGCATCAGGGTTTTCCAGGTGGTCTGCACCCATTGCACCTTGACGCCCAGGCTGGCGGCCAGCGAGCGGGCCATGTCGATGTCAATCCCTTCGTATTCGCCTGTTTCAGCCTTGTAGGTGTAGGGCTTGTAGTCGCCCGTGGTGCACACCTGCAGTTCGCCTCGTTGAAGGACTTGATCCAGGTGCGAGGGCATAGCCTCCGCCAGGGCATTGCCGCAGAGCGCCAGCAGGCCGCAGATCGTCATCGTGATTGTTATGTTTTTCATAGGAATGGACGGCTCGCAAGGAGGGACAAGGCCGTCGAGTGTAGTAAAAGTGCCGGCAGGCTGTCACTGGAGCGTCGCGATGATCCATACGGCGTTCAATCATGACTGGCGCTAGACTGAAGGCTCTCTCTAAAGAATGATGGGTGTCCTGATGAGTCTTTCTCCCTTTCACCTGGCTATTCCCGTTTATGACCTTGCGGCTGCCCGTACTTTTTATGGGGACGTGTTCGGGCTCCCGGAGGGTCGTTCCAGTGCGCAATGGGTCGATTTCAATTTCTTCGGTCATCAGTTGGTGATCCATGAGCAGCCGAAGACCGCGTCCCAGGAAAGCGTCCACAGCAACCCGGTGGACGGGCACGACGTGCCTGTACCGCACTTTGGCGTGGTGCTTGGCTGGCAGGAGTGGGAGGCGTTGGCCGAACGCTTGAAGTCCTTTGGCACTGAATTTGTGATCGAGCCCTATATCCGCTTCCAGGGCCAGGTGGGCGAGCAGGCGACGATGTTTTTGTTCGACCCCTGCGGCAATGCGCTGGAGTTCAAGGCGTTCAAGGATATGAGTCAGTTGTTCGCAAAGTAAGGCGATGCTGATCTTTGTGGCGAGGGGATTTAGCGCGAAATAATCCCGTGGTCGATCGCGTATTTCACCAGCGCCGCAGGTTTGTCGATGTTGAGCTTGCGGCGAATGCTCAGGCGGTGGGTTTCGACGGTCCGCACGCTGATGTCCAGTTCGCGGGCCATTTCCTTGTTGTTCAGGCCCTGGACCATTTTGTACAGCACCTGGCTCTCCCGTGGCGTCAGTTCGTTATCGCTGCTCTGGTCAGTGGCGAGCCGTTGGGCGATCTCGGCGCTGTAGAAGGTGCCGCCGCTGATAATGGCTTCGATGGCCGCGATGATTTCCCGCGAAGGGGCGTTCTTGAGCACATAGCCGCTGGCGCCGCATCGCACGGACTCGCTCACGTATTCATAATTGTCATACATGCTCAGGATCAGGATCTTGAGGCTGGGGTATTGCTTGCCCAACTGGCGGGTCAGTTCAAGTCCGTTCATGTCCTTGAGGCTGATGTCCATCAGCAGCAGGTCAGGTTGGCAGTGACCGACCATCTCGATCGCTTGGGCGCCGTTCTCGGCTTCGCCCACCACGTCCAATTGAGGCATCACCGACAGCAGGGCCCTGATGCCGTCGCGGACCAGGGAGTGATCGTCGACCAGCGCAATGCGGATTGCAGGGGACAGGCTCATTGGCAGGTGCTCTGGGTAGGGTGGGCGCACATCAGCTTTCTGTCGCCGACAGGGTCATGGGCAGCAGGATGTCCAGTTCGCTTCGGCCCGGCACCGACGTCAGCTCCAAGCGTCCGCCGAAATGCTCGACCCGTTCACGGATATTACGCAAGCCGATGCCAGCATGGCCGCGCTCGACCTGTGGGACGTTGAACCCCATCCCGTCATCCACCACCGTCAGGCGCAAGGACTGGCCGGAGCCGAACAAGGTGATGCCGACGCTTTTCGCGCCGGCGTGGCGTTCGATATTGGTCAGGGCTTCCTGGGCAATGCGGAACAGTGAAACCGGCGCGCCGTTTTCCAGCCGACAATCGAACTCATTACTTCTGTAGGACACATCGAGCCCGCTGCGTTGCTGGAACTCAGCCGCGAGCTGGCCGATGGCGGCAGGCAGGCCCAGCGTGTCGAGCAGGGAAGAACGCAAATCGTGGGAAATGCTGCGGATTTCGCCGATGGCCTCTCCCAGCCGATCAGTCGCATTCTTCAAAATGCCCAGGCCATTTTCCTGGCCGTTTTCCAACACGTGACTAGCCAGTTCGAATTGGAATTTGATCGACACCAGCAACTGGCTGATGCCGTCGTGAAGTTCGCGTGAGACCCGCGAGCGCTCTTCCTCCTGCAAACTGACAATGCGCTGGTTCAACCGCTGCAGTTTCTTGTCGGCCAGGCGATGTTCGCTGACGTTGAGGGTCATGCCGCCGGCAAACACCAGCAGCACCGCGACCAATGCGATGGCGGCGATGGCCTGCATGGTGGTGTGGATGCCCTGGGCCACCTCGTCGCGGGCCTGCTGGGTGGCGCGCTCGACATCTTCCAGGTAGATCCCGGTGCCCAGCATCCAGCCCCAGCGATCCAGCATCACGACGTAGGCCAGCTTGTCGGTGACCTGGCCGGAGGAGGGCTTGTTCCAGGCATAACGCTGGAAACCTTCACCCGACTCGGCGCTTTTGAGCAGTGCCTGGATGACGGGCAAACCGTGGGGATCCTTCATGTCCCAGAGGTATTGCCCGACCAGTTCCGACTGACGAGCGTGCATCAGGCTGCGGCCCTGGCGGTCGTAGACGAAAAAGTAGCCGTTGATGCCGAAGCTGAGTTTGCGCAATTCCTCCAGGACCTGCTGCTGCGCACGTTCGTCGCCCAAGCCGTTGTTGTACAGCGGGGCGATCAGGCTCTGCGCCATCTCGACGTAGTTTTTCAACTCGGCGCGCTTGCTCGCCAGGATGCTGTCTTCGATCAATTGTGCCTGTTGATCGCCCAACTGGCGGTTCAGGGAGATCACCAATGCGCAGATGACAGCAATCGCCAGGACCAAAGGCAAAATACCGAGCGCGACGATTTTGTGTTTGAGCAGCATCTGTACTCCTGTCCGGGCACGACGGGGGGGAGGTGGATGGCGGCATCATATGCCAAACCCATGGATGAGACATCCAAACCTGTGGGAGCGCGCTTGCTCGCGATGGCGCAGGATCAGCCAGCCTGGATGTCGCCTGACACAATGCCATCGCGAGCAAGCTCGCTCCCACAAGGGAATCGGGTTCTACGTAGTACTACGGATTTATTTATTGACGGCATACAGGGATATTGGGCCCGCTCCGAATAGCCGGGGCACACTATAAAAACAATCGCCGCAATCCATTGGATATCGGCAGGAGACACGCAATGACAACCCGTCTGGTTAAACACCTCGCCTGGTTTGCCGTGGCTGTTCTGGGAGCCTGTGCGTTGAGTGTCGTGGCCTTGCGCCGCGGCGAACCCATCAACGCCCTCTGGATCGTCGTCGCAGCCGTGGCCATCTACCTGGTCGCCTACCGCTACTACAGCCTCTTCATCGCCAACAACGTGATGCAACTCGATGCGCGCCGGGCCACCCCCGCCGTGCTCAACAACGATGGCCTGGACTACGTCCCGACCAACAAACACATCCTTTTCGGCCACCACTTCGCGGCCATTGCCGGCGCGGGGCCGCTGGTCGGGCCGGTGCTGGCGGCGCAGATGGGCTACCTGCCCGGCACGCTCTGGCTGATTGCCGGCGTGGTGCTGGCCGGTGCGGTGCAGGACTTCATGGTCCTGTTCCTGTCCACCCGCCGCAACGGGCGCTCCCTGGGCGACATGGTCCGCGAAGAAATGGGCCGCGTCCCCGGCACCATCGCGCTGTTCGGCTGCTTCCTGATCATGATCATCATCCTCGCGGTGCTGGCACTGATCGTGGTCAAGGCCCTGGCCGAGAGCCCATGGGGGATCTTCACGGTGATGGCGACCATCCCGATCGCGATGTTCATGGGCATCTACATGCGCTACATCCGCCCGGGCCGCATCGGTGAAATCTCGCTCATCGGCGTGCTGTTGCTGCTGGGCTCGATCTGGCTCGGCGGGCAAGTGGCCGCAGACCCGGTCTGGGCCCAGGCCTTCACCTTCACCGGCGTGCAAATCACCTGGATGCTGATCGGCTATGGCTTTGTCGCCGCGGTGTTGCCGATCTGGCTGATCCTGGCGCCACGGGACTACCTGTCCACCTTCTTGAAGATCGGCACCATCGTCGCCCTGGCGATCGGCATCCTGGTCACCATGCCCGAGCTGAAAATGCCGGCACTGACCCAGTTCACCGACGGCACCGGGCCGGTGTGGAAGGGCGGGTTGTTCCCGTTCCTGTTCATCACCATCGCCTGCGGCGCGGTCTCGGGTTTCCATGCGCTGATCTCTTCGGGCACCACGCCGAAGATGCTGGATAACGAAGTCAACGCCCGCTACATCGGTTACGGCGGCATGCTGATGGAGTCCTTCGTGGCGATCATGGCCATGGTCGCCGCTTCGGTGATCGAGCCCGGCGTGTACTTTGCCATGAACAGCCCGGCGGCCATCGTCGGCGGTGACGTGGTGGCCGTGGCGCAAACCGTCAGCAGCTGGGGTTTTGCAATCACCCCCGAGGCGCTGCAGGCGGTGGCCAAGGACATCGGCGAAACCACCGTCCTGGCCCGTGCCGGCGGTGCGCCGACCCTGGCGGTCGGTATCGCGCAGATCCTGCACTCGGTGCTGCCGGGTGAGAACACCATGGCGTTCTGGTACCACTTCGCGATTCTGTTCGAGGCGCTGTTCATCCTCACCGCGGTGGACGCCGGCACCCGTGCCGGGCGGTTCATGCTGCAGGACCTGCTGGGCTCGTTCGTGCCGGCGCTCAAGCGTACCGAATCCTGGGCCGCCAACCTGATCGCCACTGCCGGTTGCGTGGCAATGTGGGGCTACCTGCTGTACCAGGGCGTGATTGATCCGCTGGGTGGGATCAACACCTTGTGGCCGCTGTTCGGCATCTCCAACCAGATGCTGGCCGGTATTGCCCTGATGCTCGCCACCGTGGTGCTGATCAAGATGAAGCGCCAGCGCTACGTCTGGGTGACCATGCTGCCGGCGGCCTGGCTGTTGATCTGCACCACCACGGCGGGGCTGATCAAGCTGTTCGACGCCAACCCGGCGATCGGCTTCCTGGCCCTGGCGCGCAAATACAACGATGCCCTGGCCGCCGGCCAGATCCTGGCCCCGGCCAAGAGCATCGAGCAGATGCAGCACGTGGTGTACAACGCCTACACCAATGCCACGCTGACGGTGTTGTTCCTGTTGGTGGTGTTCAGCATCCTGTTCTACGCGCTCAAGGTCGGCATCGCCGCCTGGGGCACGAAAGAACGTACGGACAAGGAAGCACCCTTCCAGGCCGTGCCGGACGCTTGATAGAGGATTGCAACGATGTTCAATGACCTGAGTCGCCTCGGTAAATACCTCGGTCAGGCCGCGCGCCTGATGGTCGGCATGCCCGACTACGACAACTACGTCGAGCACATGCAAACCAAACACCCGGACAAACCGCTGATGGACTACGAGGCGTTCTTCCGCGAACGCCAAGAGGCCCGTTACGGTGGCAAGGGTGGGCCCAAGTGCTGCTGATGCACCGCTTGGGTTGAGGTAATCCCCTGTGGGAGCGAGCAAGCTCGCTCCCACAGTTGTTTTGGGGGGGTTCAACATTTGCATACACCACAGATTCCCTGTGGGAGCGAGCTTGCTCGCGATGGCGGTGTGTCAGTGAGTGATGATGTTGACTGACCCAACGCATTCGCGAGCAGGCTCGCTCCCACAGTTGTTTTGGGGTGGTTTCAAGATTTGCATACACCACAGATCCCCTTGTGGGAGCGAGCCTGCTCGCGATGGCGTCGGGTCAGCAGCATCGATGTCGACTGACCCACCGCGATCACCCAGGATTTAGCGGGGTTCGCGACTGAGCCGCAGCTCGGCACACAGCCCGCCGCCGTCGCGGTTGCTCAAGGTCAATGAGCCGCCCATGGCATTCGCCAGTTGCTGGGCGATGGCCAAGCCCAATCCTGTACCGCCGGTTTCCCGGTTGCGCGAGCTTTCTACCCGGTAGAACGGCTTGAGTACTTCGGCCAGCTCCTGCTCATTGATGCCAGGGCCACGATCTAATACCTGGATCGCCAATTGACCGTTTTCGCTCTCTTGCACCTCGATCCGAGCCGCGCCGCCAAACTTCAACGCATTGTCCACCAGGTTAACCAGCACCCGGCGCAGGGCGTGGGGGCGGGTGTCGATGACGGCGGCGTTCTTTCCGGACAACTGCACATCCTGTCCGGTGTCCTGATAGTCGAACACCAGGCTGTCGAGGAACGCATCCAGGTTGATGCGGCAGCTGGCCTCAGTGGCGCCATGGATGCTGCGGGCATAGGCCACGCCTTCGCGTACCAGGTGTTCCATTTCGCTCAAGTCGCTCCACAGCTTGTCCTTTTCCAAGCCGTCGTCCATGAATTCGGCACGCAGCTTCATGCGTGTGATGGGCGTCTGCAAGTCATGGGAAATCGCCGCCAGCAGTTGCATGCGCTCCTTGAGGTAGGCGGCGATGCGGTCCTGCATGGCATTGAAGGCCTTGGCGGCGTGGACCACTTCGGTCGGACCCTTTTCATCCAGGCGCGCGCTGTGGGTGTTCGGGTCGAGGGTCTCCACCGCCTCGGCCAAGCGCGTGAGCGGGCCGACGGCAATGCGCACGGCCAGCCATGTGCAGCCGATCAACAACGCCAATTGCCCCAGCAAGACCACCGGCAGCCAAGGGGAGAGGGGCATCATCGCCGGGCGTACATCGATGGTCAGCGGGCTGCCGTCGCCCAGGCGCAGGTGAGCCTGGTAATGCATTTTCGGCCCGGGAATCTGGCTGAAGGTCAGGGCGTAGGCTTGGCCGATAGCCTCCTGGATGGAGCTCACCGACACCGGCGCATCGGCAAGGTCCATCGGCTGGCCGGGCTGGCCTTCATTGAGCAGGTAGCCGTAGTTGCGCCGGATGAGCTTGGGCAGCCAGGCCGGACGTTCGGCGGCAGGTAGGCGGTCGAGAATGGCAACGGAAGTCGAGACATCGGTTTCCAGGTTACCGAGCATGGTGGATCTGGCCGTCTGGTAGCGCTCGTAATACTGGGCACCAAACGACAGTCCTTGGGCCAGGATCAGCCCGATCAGGAAGATCAGCGACAGCCGCGAAGCGAGTGTGCGCGGCCAACGCAACGGCAGACTCATACCGAAGCCTCAAGGATCTCCACCGGCAGCGAAAACACATAGCCTTCGCTGCGCACGGTCTTGATGTAGGCCGGCTCCCGGGCATCGTCCAACAGGCGTTGACGCAGGCGGCTGACCAGCAGGTCTATGGAACGATCGAACAAATCGGCGTCCCGGCCCTGGGTCAGGTTGAGCAACTGGTCGCGGTTGAGTACCCGTTGTGGGTGGTCGAGGAACACCCGCAGCAGCCGGTACTCGGCGCCACTCAGGGCGACCATGGTGCCATCGGAATCCAGCAAATGGCGGGCGGTGGTGTCCAGGCGCCAGCGTCCGAACGCCAGCAGGCGACCGCTTTCAGTGACCACCAGGTTGGGCGGCAGCATGCGGGTACGGCGTAGCACGGCGTTGATCCGCGCCAGCAGCTCGCGGGCGGCGAAGGGCTTGACCAGGTAATCGTCGGCGCCCATCTCCAGGCCGATGATGCGGTCTGTTTCGTCGTTGCGGGCGGTCAGCATCAGCACCGGTGTGGCCTTGTGCTTGCCGGCGCGCAATTCCCGACACAGCACCAAGCCATCATCGCCGGGCATCATGATGTCCAGCACGATCAGGTCCACCGGGGTGGTTTCCAGGAACGCGCGCATCTGCCGGCCATCGGCGACGACGGTGGTGCGCAGGCCGTTCTTTTTCAGGTAGTTGCCAACCAGCTCTCTGATCTCGCGATCGTCATCCACTATCAACACGTGATCGACATGATCCATGGTGTCCAGCCCCTTTGGCGTTTCGTTGTGATCAGTCTACAGGCGCCGGTCGGCCCGGCCTGCGACGGTTTGTATTGCAGTGTATCTGGCGCGCGGCGGATACACAGGGATGCAAAAAGCCACCTGTCTGGATACAGGCGCGATACCTCAACGGCATTCAATGGCTTCCATCGAGGCAACACAACAGGCCTCGGCAGAAAACACACTCATTGAATGAATCGAGGACACCGCCATGAATACCAAAGCCATCTACGCCGCTTGCCTCTTCGCCGCGCTGAACATCTGCACCCTGTCGGCCAGGGCCGAAAGCAACGTCCAGGCGCAAACCTATACCTACGGGACCCACCTTGATATTCAGAAAGTGCTTTCCCTCACCGAAGACGCCAATCCGGCCTGTGGCGTGGTGAACGCCGAGATGATCTATCTGGACTCGGCGGGCCACAAGCAGGCGCTGGACTACCGCAAGCTTGCCGACAATTGCAATAACGGTAACTGATATCAAAACGGTAGGTGTGCTTGCGGCCTCTGTGGCGAGGGAGCTTGCTCCCGCTGGGTTGCGCAGCGACCCCAAAGCCAGACGCCCCGGTATGCCTGATTGACCGAGTCGATTGTTGTTGGGGCTGCTGCGCAGCCTAGCGGGAGCAAGCTCCCTTGCCACGGGCGCATGCCTGCATTTCTTTGACATACCACCCCCTCTTAAGGTGATGCCATGCTTCTGATCGCTTTCCTCGGCGGGATCCTGACGATCCTCAGCCCCTGTATTCTCCCCGTAGTGCCGTTTCTGTTCGCCCGTGCCAATCGTTCGAGGAGCTCGGTGCTGCTGACACTTGCCGGCATGGTGTTGACGTTTGCCCTGGTGTCGAGCCTGGCGGTGGTCAGCAGCGAGTGGGTACTGCGCGCCAGCAACGTCGGCCGGCAAGTCGCCCTGGTGGTGATGGTGCTGTTCGCCTTGTCGCTGATCTTCAGCCGGGTCGGTATATGGCTGTCGCGGCCGCTGGTCAGCCTGGGCAATCGGATTGACGCCGGCGCCGGGCGGATGGCCGGGCCGGTAGCGTCGGTGTTGATCGGGGTCGCTACCGGACTGCTTTGGGCACCCTGTGCCGGGCCGATACTCGGGGTAATCCTGACCGGTGCCATGCTGCAAGGCGCCAGCGCCGAAACCAGCCTGTTGCTGCTTGCCTATGGCCTGGGCAGTGCCTTGTCGCTGGGCGTGCTGATCCTCGCCGGACGCGGATTGGTCGGTCGCTTGAAACTCTCGCTGCCGCTGATGACCTGGTTGCGCCGTGGCAGCGGTGCCGTTGTACTGCTGGCTGCCGTGGCGATCGGTACTGGCTTGGATAATCGGCTGTTGGCCAGCACCTCTTCCCAAGGATCGGCAACCCTGGAACAAAGCCTGCTGGAAAAGGTACCCAAGGCGATCGACTACGTGATCAGCAAAGCCAACGCTACATCCATGCCGACCCTCGGCTCCCAGGGCGCCATGCCCTCGCTGGACGGCGCGGTGCAATGGCTGAACTCGCGCCCGCTAAGCAGCGAATCACTGCGGGGCAAGGTGGTGCTGGTGGATTTCTGGACCTATGACTGCATCAACTGCCAGCGCACGCTGCCTTATGTGAACGGCTGGGCAAAAAAGTATGAGAAGGACGGGCTGGTGGTGATTGGTGTCCACACGCCGGAATACGGCTACGAGAAGATCATCGACAACGTGCGCGAGCAGGTGCGCAAGCTGGACATCCAATACCCGGTGGCCATCGACAACCAATATGCGATCTGGCGCGCCTTCAACAACCAGTACTGGCCGGCCCATTACTTCATCGATGCCAAGGGCCAGGTGCGCTATAGCCACTTTGGCGAAGGGCGGTATGGCGAGCAGGAGCAGGTGATTCAGCAGTTGTTGCAGGAAGCCAAGGCAGGCCAGTGATTGTGGCGAGGGAGCTTGCTCCCGCTGGGCTGCGAAGCGGCCCCAATAACTACCTGGCAACTCGGCGTGTCAGGCAAATGCAGAGGGCCGCTTCGCGACCCAGCGGGATCTCCCTCGCCACAAAAGCCTTTACCCTCTCCACATGTCGGTGCAGCCGTGCTGGCCCCTTGCTCATTTGAATGTCGTCAAACTTCTTTTATTTCAGAAAGTTGAGCGACAAACCTATGCGAATTTCTATGTGGGTCGTAGCGACGTTTCTCCTGGCCGCCGTCTCGCTTGAGGTCCAGGCCAAAGCGCTGACGAAAAACCAGCAGTCAGTGTGCCGCTGGGGTTCGGACATCGCAGCAGGAGCACAGGCAGCGAAGCTCTCCGGGATTACCCTATACGGCGCCCGCAAGCGACTGCAGGTGCGCAAATTCCCAAGGCCCTGGATGCGCATGACTGCCATGGGCATCACCGAACAAACCTACAACAGCGCCTCGCGCCTCAAGCCCGCTGCGGTGAAGCAGACCTACTACGAGCAATGTGTGCGTCACGAGCTGGCACGCAGATAAGCACTCAACGTTACGCCGGGCGCCTGCCAGGCATCTCGATGCCATGCTGGTGCACCCTTCGATACAGGGTCGCCCGGGAAATACCCAGGGCCCGGGCGGCGGCGGTGGGCTTCCAGCGATGGCGCACCAGGGCGTCGAGCAGTGCCTGGCGTTCCGGGCTGGCGCTGGGCTCGGGCGTGGGGCTCGCCACTTCTGTGCTGTGCAATGACTCGGGCAGATGACTGAGCTGGATCACGCTCGCCTCACACACCGCACAGGCGTAGCGCAGTACATGGCGCAATTGACGGACATTGCCAGGCCAGTGATAGCCGAGCAGGCATTCCAGGGCAGCACTGCTCAATTGCACCGCGTCCCCGCACAGCGCCGACTCCTCGGCGAGAATACGGTTGATCAGCGCCAGCCGATCAGTGCGTTCACGCAGCGGGGGCAGTTGGAAGCGGGCGCCGCCCAAGCGGAAGTACAAATCCTCGCGAAACTCGCCGGCGGCCACCAGCGTCTCCAGGTCGCGGTGGGTGGCGCAGATCACCTGGATGTCCACGGCCTTGCGGCGCGATGCACCCAAGGGCGCCACTTCGCCTTCGGCTAACACCCGCAGCAAGCGGGTCTGCAAGGCCAACGGCATGTCACCGATCTCATCCAAAAACAATGTCCCGCCATCGGCCTGTTGCAACAGGCCCTGCATGCCCTTGGCCGAGGCGCCGGTGAAGGCCCCGGCGACGTAGCCGAACAGCTCGCTCTCGATCAGGCTTTCGGGAATTGCCGCGCAGTTCAATGCCACAAAAGGCCGATCACGACGCTGGCTGGCCTGATGCAGTTGACGGGCGAACACTTCCTTGCCGGAACCGGTTTCGCCCTGGATCAGCACCGGCAGGTTGCGGTCCTTGACCCGCACCGCCAGGCGCAGGCTGTCGGCCAGGCGCGGATCGATTTCCGACGGGCTCATGGCAACCCGGGGCCGTGGATGGGGCCGATGGCGAGGCGCGCTCAAGCGGCCATGCATGGCGTGATCGAGCGGGTAGAGGCTTTCGTCACGGGCGCGGTGCAGCTGTTGTTGATCGAAGACCTGGCTGATGTGTTGCGGTATCTGCCCGTAATGCTGCAACAGGTATTGGCGGGCGGCGGGGTTCAGGGCCTGCAGGCAGCCGTCGTCGTCCCAGGCGAACAGGAAGTCGGGCTGGCTGTCGACGTAGCCGGCGTTGCGGTGAGCCCGCAGGACCCAATAGCCCTGGGCGCTGCTCATGAAAAACGCCTGTTCGATTTCCCGGGCGCTCTGTACCACCATTTGCCGGATCAAGTGCTGTGAACGCCGATCATCCGGTGAGCGCACCGCCGACACATCCAATACCCCGAGCAATTCACCTTGCGGGTCGAAGACCGGCGCGGCGGAGCAGGTCAGGCCAATGAATGCCGCGCGGAAATGGTCACGCTTGTGCACCGTCACCGGGGTCTTGGCCGTGAGCACCGCCGCCACGCCGCACGTGCCTTCTTCGCCCTCCGACCAACAAGTGCCCAGGTACAGCCCGGCCTTGCGGCAGTCATTGCGGATCGCGGTTTCCACCCGGTAGTCGATGGTCTGGCCCTGGGCGTCGGTCAGCAGCACACAGTAGTCGGCGTCGCGTACCCGTCCATGCAGGCGGGCCACTTCTTCACTGGCGATATTGAGGAACAGCTCGGAGCGCTCACGGCATTGCTTGAGCACGCCCTCGGAGAGGATGCGCGGGCCCTGCAGCGAGCCGGGGTCCAAGTGATGTTGCTCCATGGAGCGACGCCAGGAGTCGAGGATCAAGTCCGGGACGGGCAGTTGTGGCAATCGGTCCGCGTTTTTTACTACGCGGCTGACGCAATCCACATGCGCCCGGGAGTGTGCGGAAAGCATAGGGCCTCCGGTTCAACTTCTTATCGTTGTGCGCGCATTAAGCGCCGTTTGCCGGACGCAGACAAGTTTAGCGGGGCGCAGGGCCGGCGTGAGACGCCACGTCTCACTGTCTCGCCACGCTCTCGTGCAGGCTGACATGGCGCGTCTCACAGAGGCCGAGCTCACGCTGTTGAACAGCGTGCTTCGAGCGCTCTGGCTCGGGTATCTCGCGGCTTCTTCACGCAACTGGCACCGGCCTTGCTCTATCCCCTGAAACCGCCTGGCGGTTCATCCAATAATAAAAATGAGGTGTCTATGTTTTCCCGCCGAGGGTTTTCCTGCCCAGGGTCTTGCCGCCCAGGTTATTTGCCTGTTTCGTCCACGGTGGCGCCATGAGCCGCCGACCACTGACCGTGGGCATCATCGCCAACCCGGCATCGGGCCGTGACGTGCGTCGCCTGACCGCCAATGCCGGGTTGTTTTCCAGCACCGACAAGGTCTCGGTAATCCAGCGCCTGCTGGCCGCTTTCGGCGCCACGGGTATCGAACAGGTGCTGATGCCCACCGACATGATCGGCATGGCCGCCGCGGTGCTGAAGAACAGCCACAGCCGCCAGGCCCGCAGCAGCCATTGGCCGGCCCTGGAGTTTCTTGACCTGACCCTGCGCCAAACCGTCGAAGACACCCGCCGGGCGGCGCGGCTGATGGCCGAACGCGAGGTGGCGCTGATTGCCGTGCTGGGCGGCGACGGCACGCACAAGGCCGTGGCCGCTGAAGTGGGCGACATCCCATTGCTGACCCTGTCCACCGGCACCAACAACGCCTTTCCTGAATTGCGCGAGGCCACCAGTGCCGGGCTGGCCGGCGGGTTGTACGCCAGCGGCCGGATACCGACGCAGATCGGCCTGCGTCGCAACAAGCGCTTGTTGGTCTGCGATGCTGCGCGTGGCCTGCGGGAGGTCGCCCTGGTGGATGTCGCCGTGTCGCCGCTGCGCTTTGTCGGCGCCCGGGCTATCAGTCGGGCGGCGGACCTGGCCGAAGTCTTCGTGACCTTTGCCGAACCGCAATCCATCGGTTTGTCGGCACTGTGCGGCCTGTGGTTCCCGGTGTCACGCCAGGCTCCCGGCGGGGCCTGGATGCGCCTGGACCCGCAATCGCCCGAGGCACTGCTGGTGCCGCTGGCTCCCGGTCTGTTGCAAGGCTGCGGCGTGCTTGCCGCCGGGCCGCTGGAACCGGGTATTGCCCACGGCCTGTCGCTGTCCAGCGGCACGTTGGCCCTGGATGGCGAACGGGAAATCGAATTCAACCCACATGACCGGCCCACGGTCACCCTCGATGCCAACGGCCCGCTGAGCATCGACGTCAGCGCGGTGCTGGCCTACGCCGCGCAACACCGTTTGTTGACCATCGGCCGCGAACATCCGCAACACCCCCTGAACCTTCAAGACAGCCTTCAAGACACCCTGGGAGAATAAAAATGTCGACACCGCTCACCCACGATCAACTGCTGCACGCCTATCAGGTGATGCGCACCATCCGCGCCTTCGAAGAGCGCCTGCACGTGGAATTCGCCACCGGCGAGATTCCCGGCTTCGTCCATCTGTATGCCGGCGAAGAAGCCTCGGCCGCCGGGGTCATGGCCCATTTGGGCGATGACGATTGCATCGCCTCCAACCACCGTGGCCATGGCCATTGCATCGCCAAGGGCGTGGATGTCTACGGGATGATGGCCGAGATCTACGGCAAGAAAACCGGCGTCTGCCAAGGCAAGGGCGGCTCGATGCACATCGCCGATTTTGAGAAGGGCATGCTCGGTGCCAATGGCATCGTCGGTGCCGGCGCACCCCTGGTGGTGGGCGCCGCGCTGGCGGCCCGAATGAAAGGCACCGACAGCGTCGCCGTGGTGTTCTTCGGCGACGGCGGCTCCAACGAAGGTGCAGTGTTCGAGGCCATGAACATGGCCTCGGTGTGGAACCTGCCGTGCCTGTTCGTCGCTGAAAACAACGGCTACGCCGAAGCCACCGCGTCCAATTGGTCGGTGGCCTGCGACCACATCGCCGACCGCGCCGCCGGGTTCGGCATGCCAGGGGTGACGGTGGATGGCTTTGACTTCTTTGCCGTCCATGAAGCGGCCGGCGCCGCCGTCGAGCGCGCCCGGGCTGGGGAGGGGCCGTCGCTGATCGAGGTCAAGCTGACCCGCTATTACGGCCACTTCGAGGGCGACGCCCAAACCTACCGGGCGCCCGATGAGGTCAAGCATTTCCGCGAGAACCAGGATTGCCTGATGCAGTTCCGTGAGCGCACCACCCGGGCCGGGCTGCTGTCGGCCGAACAGTTGGACCAGGTCGACAAGGAAGTGGAGTTGCTGATCGACAACGCGGTGTTCAAGGCCAAGTCCGATCCCAAACCCACGGCAGCGGACCTGCTCACCGACGTCTACGTCTCCTATCCCTGAACGCTGCTTACTCGAACAAGAACCTAAAACAAAAATAGAGAATCCCATCATGGCGAGAAAAATCAGCTATCAGCAGGCAATCAACGAGGCGTTGGCCCAGGAAATGCGCCGCGACTCCAGTGTCTTCATCATGGGCGAGGACGTGGCTGGCGGTGCCGGCGCCCCCGGTGAGAACGACGCCTGGGGCGGTGTGCTTGGTGTTACCAAGGGGCTTTACGACCAATTCCCCGGGCGCGTGCTGGATACGCCGCTGTCGGAGATCGGTTACGTCGGCGCGGCGGTCGGGGCTGCTACTTGCGGTGTGCGTCCGGTGTGCGAACTGATGTTCGTCGACTTCGCTGGTTGCTGCCTGGACCAGATCCTCAACCAGGCGGCGAAGTTTCGCTACATGTTCGGCGGCAAGGCTTCCACGCCCCTGGTGATCCGCACCATGGTCGGCGCCGGCCTGCGCGCCGCCGCCCAGCATTCCCAGATGCTCACCTCCTTGTGGACCCACATTCCGGGCCTGAAGGTGGTGTGTCCATCCTCGCCCTACGACGCCAAGGGTTTGTTGATCCAGGCGATCCGCGACAACGACCCGGTGATCTTCTGTGAGCACAAGTTGCTCTACAGCATGCAAGGCGAAGTGCCGGAAGAGCTCTATACCATCCCCTTCGGCGAGGCCAATTTCCTGCGCGACGGTAAGGACGTGACCCTGGTGTCGTACGGGCGCATGGTCAACACCGCGATGGACGCCGCCCGCAGCCTGGCCGGGCGCGGTATCGACTGCGAAGTCATCGACCTGCGCACCACCAGCCCGATGGACGAGGACAGCATCCTCGAAAGCGTGGAAAAGACCGGACGCCTGGTGGTCATCGACGAGGCCAATCCACGCTGTTCCATGGCCACCGACATTTCCGCGCTGGTGGCGCAAAAGGCCTTCGGCGCGCTCAAGGCGCCGATTGAAATGGTCACCGCGCCGCACACCCCGGTGCCGTTCTCCGATGCCTTGGAAGACCTGTACATCCCTGACGCGGCGAAAATCGAAAAAGCCGTGCTCAACGTGATCGAGTGGAGCAAGCGCTGATGAGCCAGATTCATACCCTGACCATGCCCAAATGGGGCCTGTCGATGACCGAGGGCCGGGTCGATGCCTGGCTCAAGGAGGAGGGCCAGACGATCACCAAGGGCGATGAAGTGATGGACGTGGAGACCGACAAAATCTCCAGCAGCGTCGAGGCACCGTTCTCCGGGATCTTGCGCCGGCAGATCGCCCGCCAGGACGAAACCCTGGCGGTTGGCGCCCTGCTGGGCATCGTCGTAGAGGGCGAGGCCAGCGACGCCGAGATCGATGCGCTGATCGAGCAGTTCCAGGCCAGCTTCGTGCCGGGCGATGCCGCAGCCGAGGACTGCGGACCGAAACCGCAGAAAGTCGAATTGGACGGCCGGCTGATCCGCTATTTCGAGCGCGGCGAGGGCGGCACGCCGCTGTTGCTGGTGCACGGTTTCGGTGGTGATCTGAACAACTGGCTGTTCAACCATGAAGCACTGGCGGTCGGGCGTCGGGTGGTTGCCCTGGACCTGCCGGGCCATGGCGAGTCTGGCAAGGTCTTGCAACGGGGCGATCTCGATGAGTTGAGCGGCGTGGTGCTGGCCCTGCTCGATCATCTGGACATCAACGCTGTGCACCTCGTCGGGCACTCCATGGGCGGCGCCGTGTCGCTGAACACAGTACGGCTGGCGCCCCAGCGGGTGCGTTCCTTGACCTTGATCGGCAGCGCCGGTTTGGGGCCGGAGATCAATGGCAGCTACTTGCAGGGCTTCGTCGAAGCGGCCAACCGCAACGCCCTCAAGCCGCAGTTGGTGCAGCTGTTCTCCAATGCCGGTTTGGTCAACCGACAGATGCTTGACGACATGCTCAAGTACAAGCGCCTGGAGGGCGTGGATGCCGCGCTGCAACAGTTGTCCGCGCGCTTGTTCGCCGAGGGTCGCCAGCAAACCGACTTGCGCGAAGTGGTACAGGCCGGCGATGTGCCGACCCTGGTGATCTGGGGCAGCGACGACGCCATCATTCCAGTGACCCACAGCGAAGGATTGAGCGCACAGGTCGAGGTGTTGTCCGGTCAGGGCCACATGGTGCAGATGGAAGCGGCCGAACAGGTCAACTCGCTGATCCTGGCGTTCATTCAACAGCACTGATCAAGCGGGCGGCGAGGTGATTCGTCGCCCCTGCAAAAAATCTGGAGGAATGCTATGAACGTTTCAATCAAGCCTACCCGCAGCATGCGCGCCGCCGTTTGGCATGGCCGTAACGACATCCGCGTCGAAGACGTGCCACTGCCTATTTCGCCGCCCGCCGGGTGGGTACAGATCCGCGTGCAATGGTGCGGCATTTGCGGTTCCGACCTGCATGAGTACGTGGCCGGACCGGTGTTCATCCCGGTGGACGCACCGCACCCGCTGACGGGGATCAAGGGCCAGTGCATCCTCGGCCATGAGTTCTGCGGCGAGATCGTCGAACTGGGCGCCGGTGTGGAGGGTTTCAGCGTTGGCGAGCCGGTGGCGGCCGATGCCTGCCAGCACTGCGGCACCTGTTATTACTGCACCCACGGGCTGTACAACATCTGCGAAAACCTGGCGTTCACCGGGTTGATGAACAACGGTGCGTTTGCCGAACTGGTCAACGTACCAGCCAACCTGCTCTACAAATTGCCCGCCGATTTCCCAGCCGAGGCCGGCGCCTTGATCGAACCGTTGGCGGTGGGCATGCATGCGGTGAAAAAGGCCGGCAGCCTGTTGGGCCAGAACGTCGTGGTGGTGGGGGCCGGGACGATCGGCCTGTGCACCATCATGTGCGCCAAGGCCGCCGGCGCCGCCCAGGTCATTGCCCTGGAAATGTCCGGCGCACGCAAGGCCAAGGCCCTGGAAGTTGGCGCCAACCATGTGATCGATCCGAACGAATGCGATGCCCTGGCCGAAGTACGGCGCCTGACCGGCGGCCTGGGCGCCGATGTCAGCTTCGAGTGCATCGGCAACAAGCACACCGCCAAGCTGGCCATCGACCTGATCCGCAAGGCCGGCAAGTGCGTGTTGGTGGGGATCTTCGAGGAGCCGAGTTCATTCAACTTCTTTGACCTGGTCTCCACCGAAAAACAGGTGCTCGGGGCGCTGGCCTACAACGGCGAGTTTGCCGACGTGATCGCCTTCATTGCCGATGGCCGTTTGGACATTTCGCCACTGGTGACCGGGCGCATTCAGCTGGAGCAGATCGTTGGGCAGGGATTCGAGGAACTGGTCAATAACAAGGAGCACAACGTGAAGATCATCGTGTCACCCGCACGGATCTGAGGGCGCCTGTGATGGGCGATTGGCGATGGCCGGCAGCGGCCATCGCATTTTTTCTCAGGTATAGGCCAACAACCTGCCGCAGAGTATCACCGCAATCCACAACAGCATCGAGACTATGGCCTGGGCTCTGGCCAGGCCGGGCGCGGTGGCGTGGGTGTTCCAATGCCGGACCGAACGGTAGATGCCTATGTGAAACATGGCCGCATTGATGCCTGCCGCGGCAATCAGACTCAGCATGAGGAGAAACACGCCATTTCCAGCGAAGTCATGGGGATGAGCGCTGAACATCATCAAACCAGCGGGTACGATCAACAACAGTGCTGCAACCGCCCAGGTCAGCAGATGACGGGCCAGGGCGGTCACCGGGAGTTCCTTGGACAGCCCGAGCAGCCGCAGGTCGAACATCAGCACCGCTCCCACCAGCACCGAGAAGCCGATGATGTGCACCACCTCCACCAGCGGATAAAGCCACAGTTCGCTGCGCATGGCCAACCCCAGGGACGAATCGCCCAACCGGTCCAGCCAGCCTTGCGGGTCGCTACCCGCCTGGGTGCCTTGCATCAGCGCAACTCGGTGGTCTTGTCAGCGATGGTGATGCGTTCGGCACGCAATTCGTCGGGCTTATTGCGGTTCGGATAGCCGACCACGCTCGCCTGGTTGCCGGCGGCCAGCATGTCCTTCGATAGGCCTCGATTCTCCATGCGCGAGGGCGGTGCGAGGACGACGGTCCAGGTCTTGTCCGCTGTTTTCAGGCGCACGAAACCGTGGGGATGGGAGTAGCCGGATTCTTCTATCGTTCCGCTGAGCTGCAAGGCCTTGCTCGTGTCGTATTCGCTCCAGCCGTGATGGGCGAATACTGAGGTTGCAATCAGCAGCAGTGATAAACCGATGCAGCGAAAGGTGAGTTTCATGATGATCCTCCTGTCGGGTGTTTCGGTTCAGGCCGGTAGATTTCGCCAGACGTGTTCCTCATCGAGCTGGAGCGCTCGTTCCTCGTTTTGGCGGAACCGCCGATCGCAGTCGAGGAAAAATTCGTCGAGCTGTGGCGGCTTGAGGTCGGTGCCACTGAGCATTCCATGGACCTGGCCACGATGATGGATCTGATGTTCGAACAGGTGCAACAGCAGCCGGTCGATTCGCTCGCGTACCACACCGTCGACCCGCACCAGATCTACGCAGCGGGCGAGGTCTTTTTCCCGCAGGGATTCGCAGTAGGCCACAAGCCGCTGGTCGGTTTGGGCCTGGCTCTGCATGAGCTGGGCAAAGGGCAGGACCTCGGAGAAATCCTTTATCTGGCCGTCACGATCACCTTCAAGGGCGGTGAGGTAATAACGGTCCACTTCCAGAATGTGGCAAAGCGTGGCTTGAATGGACGGAAAGAAACCCGTGCGATGAGCCACATACTCGGCCTCGCTCAACTGCGCGCAGGCGTTGAGTAGCCGGTGATTGGCCCACTGGTTGTTCAGGGCCTGGGCCAGGAAATAGTTCATGGGCGGTCTCCTGTTGTGTCCGTAGACCTTTGTGGGAGCGAGCTTGCTCGCGAAGACGGAGGCCCATTCAGCATAGCCGTTTCAGGCAGACCGCTTTCGCGAGCAGGCTCGCTCCCACACAGGCTTTCTTACTTTCTTGGGGCCGGTCCTAAAGCCCCACATCCGGCAACACCGGCCGATTCGCCATGGCCTTGGCCATGATCTGCTCCACATACACCCGGTCTTCTTCCGGCAAGGCCAGGCGCGGCGGGCGGGTGAGGGCGCTGCCGCGGCCGGCGATGGCTTCGCACAGCTTGATGCATTGCACCAGGTCGGCGCGCGCGTCCAGGTGCAGGATCGGCATCAGCCATTCATAGATCGGCATCGCCTCGGCAAAGCGTCCGGCACGGGCCAGGCGGAAAATGGTCTCACCTTCTTTCGGGAACACGTTGGACATCCCCGAGACCCAGCCTTCGGCACCCACGGCGAGGCTTTCCAGCACCACGTCGTCGAGGCCGGCGAACAGCACAAAACGGTCGCCGACTTCATTGCGCACGTCGATAAACCGCCGGGTGTCGCCGGAGGAGTCCTTGAAGCACACCACGTTGTCGCAATCGGCCAGGGAAATCAGAATGTCCGGGGTCACGTCGTTCTTGTAGATCGGCGGGTTGTTGTAGACCATCAAGGGCACATCGGCATGGCGGGCCACGTAGCGGAAATGCTCGGCGGTCTCGAACGGCTTGGAGCCGTAGACCAGCGCCGGCATCAACATCACCCCGTCGACGCCGACCTTGCGCACTGCGTTGGCGACCTTGGCGGCTTGCACGCTGGTGAACTCGGCCACGCCGCAAATCACCGGCACGCGGCCGCGAGAGGCGTCCACCGCGACTTCGGTCACGGCGATTTTCTCTTCGGCGCTCAGGGAGGTGTTTTCCCCCACCGATCCGCAGACCACCAGGCCGGAAACGCCATCACGGATGACGTTGGAAATCACTTGGTGGGTTTTTTCCAGGTTGATGGAAAAATCGTCGTTGAATTGCGTGGTGACGGCGGGGAAAACGCCGCTCCAGTTGATGCGTTTGCTCATGGGGTGTCTCCGGTGGTTAAGGGGATTTCTCATATATGTAGAAAAAGTGAGTCGAATACAGCGCTTTTGTGGCGAGGGAGCTTGCTCCCGCTGGGTCGCGAAGCGGCCCTCTGGATTTGCCTGACACACCGAGTTGCCAAGTAGTTATTGGGGCCGCTTCGCAGCCCAGCGGGAGCAAGCTCCCTCGCCACGGGGGGATGTGCAAAGTTCAACATTCACGCGCCAGGCCAGGTGTCTGAAAGCCGATAGCCCTGCGGCCACGGGTCGGCGGGGTCCAGCAGCAGTTGATGCGTCCCGGTGATCCACGCCCGTCCGGCAATGCACGGATAAATTGCCGGGCGGCCGGCCACGTCGGTCAGTGAGTCGATGCGACAGTGGAACTCGGAACCGATGATCGAGCGTCCGATGAACTGTTCACCGACCTGCATCAAGCCCTTGGCGTGCAGCACTGCCATGCGCGCGGAACACCCGGTCCCGGTGGGTGAGCGGTCGATCTTGCCGGGCTGGATCACCACGGCGTTGGCGCCGGTTGCAATGCCGTTCTCCTGGACGATAGGCGCGGCGATCTGGCAGAACGAGATGTGCGACCAGTCGGGGTTCAGCGGGTGCACGAAGCCCAATTGTTCATTGGCGGCCCGGGTGATTTTCAGGCCGACGGCCACCAACTCGGCGGCTTCGTCCGGGCGGATGGCAAAGCCCAGGCGCTGGGCGTCGACGATGACAAAACTGTCGCCCCCGTAGGCGGTGTCAACCTGCAACGAGCCCAGGCCCTCGACTTCGATCCAGGCATCGAGGCGGTCGGCGAAGGAGGGCACGTTCTTGATCTCCACCCGTTGTACCTTGCCGTCGCGGCAGTCGGCCACGGCTTCGATCAGGCCGCCCGGCGCTTCCAGCACCAATCGGGTCTGGGGTTCGGTCATCGGCAGGATGCCGCTGTCCAGCAACACGGTGGCCACGCACAGCGAGTTGGAGCCGGACATCGGCGGCGTGTCGGCCGGTTCCATGATGATCCAGGCCATTTGTGCCCGCGGGTCCTTGGCCGGCACCAGCAGGTTGACGTGGCGGAACACACCGCCACGGGGTTCGTTGAGGACGAAGTTGCGCAGGGTCTGGTCCTGGGCGATCCAGCGTGACTGTTCCCACACGGTGGCACCGGGTGGAGGGGCAACGCCGCCGACGATCACGTCGCCGACTTCGCCTTCGGCGTGGCAGCTGACTACATGGATGATTTTTGATGAGCGCATTGGCTGCTCCTTGTGTTGTCTTTGCGGGCCTCATCGCGAGCAAGCTCGCTCCCACACTGATTGGTGTGCACCACAGAATCTGTGGAAGTGACCAGCTGATTGGTGTGCACCACAGAACCCTGTGGGAGCGAGCTTGCTCGCGAAGGGGCCATCCGCTATTTCACCGACTTGAGAAACGCCGCCGTCTCCGGCTGCATCGGATGGCCAATCACCTGGTCCGGCGGCCCGATTTCATGGACTCGCCCATTGCAGAAGAACGCCACGCGGTCGGACACGTCCCGGGCAAAGCGGATCTCGTGGGTCACCAGCACCATGGTCATGCCGTCTTCGGCGAGCATGCGCATGGTGTCCAGCACCTCGCCGACCAGTTGCGGGTCCAGGGCCGAGGTGGCTTCGTCGAACAGCATGTAGTCCGGCGACATCGCCAATGCCCGGGCGATGGCCATGCGCTGTTGCTGGCCGCCGGACAACTTGCCGGGGAAGGCCTTGAGCTTGTCCCCCAGGCCTACGTGTTCCAGCTGTTTTACCGCCAAGGCCTCAGCGTCCTGCCGGCTCTTGCCCAATACCTTGCGTGGCGCCAGCATCACGTTTTCCAGCACCGTCAGGTGGGGGAAGGCGTTCCATTGCTGGAACACGATGCCGATCTTTTGTCGCAAGCGATTGAGGTCGGTGCTGCGGTCATGGACCTCGACGCCGTCCACGCGAATGCTGCCTTTCTGGATCGGTTCCAGGCCGTTGATGCACATCAGCAGGGTCGACTTGCCGGAGCCCGAACCGCCGATGATCGATACCACTTCACCCTTGTCCACGGTCAGGCTCACGCCCTTGACCACTTCCAGGTCACCGAAGGATTTGTGCACGTTTTCGATCTCAATCATTTTCCTGCCACCTTCTTTCCAGGCGTGCGCCGAGGCGGGCGACCACCAGGCTCATGACGTAGTAAATGAGGCCCGCGATGCACAGCACCAGCAGGGGTTCCTGAATGCGCGTGACGATGGTTTGCGATGCACGCAGTAATTCGACGATGCCGATCCACATCACCAGCGCGGTGTCTTTCATCACGCCCAGCACCAGGTTCAGCCAGCCGGGAAACGCCACCCGGGTGGCAATCGGCAGGACGATGAAGCGCAAGTCCTGCAGGTAGCTCAAGCCCAGGGAACGGCTGGCCCGCCGGGTGCTCAATGGCACTGCGAGCACGCCGCCACGGACGATTTCGGTGAAGTACGCCGCGGCGTAGACCCCGAGCACAATGCAGCCGACCGCAAAGGCGCTGAGGTTCAACCCGACAATGCTCTTGAGGGAGTTGAACAGCACGAACTGGATCAGCAGCGGCACGCTGCGAAACACGTCCAACACCCAGGCCAGCGGCAGGCTGGCGCGCGGCATCAGCGCCCGCAACAGGCCGAACAGCAACCCGGCCAGGGTCCCCAGCAGGATCGACCAAACGGTCAGTTGCAGCGTGACCCACGCCCCGTCGAGCATGAACAAAAGGTCGTTAACGGTGAGGCTGGTTTCGAACATGACGGGCCCTCAGTAACGGAACAGGCGCCAAGACAACAACCGGGCGAGCCCGACGATCAGCTTGGCGATCAGGTAATACAGCACCGCCGCGAGGGCGAAGTATTCGAAGGTGCGGAACGTCTTGACGTTGTATTCCTGGGTGACGCCGGTGAGGTCGTTGTTCAGGCCGACCACCACGCCCAGGGAGGTCATCAACACCGCCCAGACCATCTGGTTGGTCAGCGGGTAGAACACGATGCGCAACAGCTGCGGGACGATGATCATCCGGTAGGCCTGGAAAGCGCTCATCCCCAGGGAGCGAGCCGCACGCATTTGCGTGTTCGGCACAGCCTTGAGGCCGCCACGAAAATTTTCCGCCAGGTAACCGGCATTGTTGAAGGTGATCCCGGCCAGCAATGCCAGCCAGGAACTGACATGCAGCCCGAGGGAGCCGAGGCCGAAGTAGAGGATGTAGATCTGGAACAACGACGGCGTGTTGCGAGCGATGGAGACCCAACCGTTGCCCACGCCGCGTAGAAATGGGTTGCGCGCCTGGCGCATCACCGTCAGCACCAGGGCGATCAACACACCGAAGATCATCGACAAGGCGGCGGTCTCGAAGGTTACCCAGGCCCCGGCGAGCATGTCGGGTAGGGCGCGCAGGGCCGGGCGCCATTGGAAGCTGTAGTCAAACATGGGTGGGGCTCTCCGTGCGGGCGGTGGGTTGCAGCCATATTGGCGGCTGGCCGCTGGCCGTGGCGGTGCACGCGGCCTCGACGCATTCAGCGAGGCTGGCAAAGTGCACGCCGCGACCGACCAGGCCCGGTGCGTAATGGGCGTACTTGCCGGAGTTGGTCATCAGGGTGGTGGCGTGAGGCGGGATCACCGGCTCGCCCAACATGCACCAGCAGGTGTCAGTCACCAGCACCGCGCCGAACGCCTCGATGGCTGTGAGGTGGCCGGCATGGCGGGCTTGTTCCAGCACAGCCCGGCCGCAGGTAATCGCCAGCACCACGTCCGGGTGTTTGATCCGGCCTGCGCAAAGGGTCGCCAGGGCGGCGAATTCGCTGAGGGAGAAATGCGGATTGCCCAGAGAGATCACATCCACATGGTTGTCTCGGGCGCTGTTGAGCTCGCGCCAACTAACGAGCAGGCCGGTGGCGTCGACAGTTTCCTTCGGCAGGCTGATACCGGCCTCCACGACATCGTCCGAGTCGAGGGCTTCCGGCGTCACCCCGGCAATGTGGAACAACGGCGCGGCGCTGGTGGTGGCGAACGCGGCGCCGAAGGCCTTGAGGTCGTCCAAGGTCGGGGCGGCGTGTTCCAGGCCGCGTATCAGCGGGATCCGACGGCCTGTCAGGCTGCCGATGTGGTAGCCCAGCAACGGATAGAAGCTGTCGTCCACGCGATCCAACCCCGGTACGTCTATGGTCAGTCTGGCCTTGCGCTGGTCGTCGAGATGACAGCCGGTCAACGGCGCCCGCCCGCATAGCGCAATGCAGATATCCAGGAAATCCGGGTACTTCTGCGTGCGAGCCCCCAAGACACTGTTGGCGTAGACCACCGCGTTGGATTCGGCCCAGACGATCTGCTCGCCGGCCTTGGGTGCGGTATCCAGCAGGTAGGGCGCGCAGGTGAAACTCAGTTGTGCGCCCATTGCCATGTAGGCATCGCCCAAGGCGCTGGCTGGCTCGCCCAGGGCCGGATCGACACCCAGTTCCCGCCAGCGGCGCTGGTCCACGGAAATGGCGTTGAGGGTGGTGGGCACGCGCACCTTGGCGCCCCACTGCACCAGTTGTTCGGCAAAGCGCAGACTGGCCGGGCCGGTGTAGATGCAGCCGTCGATGTGGGCCTGGGTCACGTCCAGCAGCTGCGTGGCGCCCTGGATGTCGGCCATGCGCAGGACGATCTGCATCGCGATTTGCGCCGCCTTGCCGTGGGCGCCGTCGAGCAGCGCCCGATCCTGTTCGGTGAGGCTGACAGTGGATGGCATGGACGGCTGCAAGGGCACGTTCGACCCATGCCAATGATCGTTGGGCCGCCGGCCCGACAAGGTCAGACTGTCGCCTTCGAGCCGCACAAAGCCTTGGCCGCGCAGCCTGTCGAACGCCTCGTGCCCCACGCACAACACCGGCAGGGAGCGTTGGAAAATCACCTGCGCCACCAGCACGCCCAGGGTCAGGATTTCATCGGCTTCGGCCAGCACCAGGGCGGCGGGGGCGTGGCCGTTGCTGATCAGTTCCATCAATACGCTGCTACCGGTGCAGGAGCCGCGTCCGCCGGGAATCGCCAGCACACGTCCGGCCAGGCGTTCGCCGCTCAACGGGTGGTGCCGGTCGATGACCTCGCCGCTGGCCGGGTCAACCCCGCCCCAGAAACTCAGGCCCACGTCGGCGAACAACAGGGTGCCCTGGGCGGCACCCTCCACCAGGCTGCGGCCTTTCACACGGACAGGTGTGCTTGGCATGCCGCGATCCTCAGTAATAAACCTGCGGCACGGTCAGGTTGGCCGGCGGGATGTCGGTGCCGACCCATTTGACGAACAGTTCCTTGTACCGGCCGGTACGCACCTGTTGGTTGACGAAGAGGTTGAGGTAGTTGAGCAGGCCGTATTCGCTGCGCTTGGCCCCGAGGGATACGTAGTCAATGACGTAAGGCGCGTCACCGGCGATCTTCAAGCCTTTGTACTTACCCGACTTGATGGTTGCGGCCGCCACGGTGTTGGTCACCACCGTTGCATCGATGTGCCCCTGGGCGACGGCCAGCAGGGTGTCGTTCTGCGATTGGTAGGCACGGAAACTGCCGCTGCCCCAACTCTTCTGGTCTTTCTCCAAGGCGATGGCTTCGTAGGTGCTACTGGTGTTGCCCAGGGCTTTGCCCTTGAGGTCGGCGTAGCTGTTGATACCTGTGTTGTCGCGGGTCAGCACGACCATCTGGAAGGCGAAGTAGGGCACGGTCAGGCCGACCGTCTTGGCCCGCTCCAGGGTGTCGGAAGTGGAGGCGACGATGACATCGGCGCGGCCGGACAATAGCGCGGGGATCCGGTCGGAGAAAGGCGTTTCTACCACTTCGGCGTCCACGCCGAGCACCTTCGCCAGATCGTGGCAATAATCCACATCAAAACCTGCCGGTTTGTTGCTTTCGTCGCGAAAGCCCATGGGCGGGAAGTCCAGGGTCACGGCGCAGCGCAGTTTGCCGGAGCCGATGATGTCGTCGAGCTTGTCGGCGTGGGCGGTTGCGATGAATAAGGGGGTAAGGACAATGCTGAGGGCTACGGCCAGTGCAGGGTTCTTCATAAATGCCTCGCTGTCGAATAAATGCGGTGAGATATCGTATTGAGGATTTCGTATACGATATTAGATAAGCAATCGGCGTGCCTGTTTGGTGGTCATTCGGCAGAGGGCTGATATAGAGGCTTCGATTCGAGACCGTGACAGGCTAGTCAGCGGGGATCCTGGCTCAGGGTGTTACAGATGGGAGCAGCCGCAGGCGCCAACGCCCCAATAGGGAACAAGCGTCAGCGCTGATTCTCGCGATATTGACTAGGGGACAGACTGGTCAAGGCGCGAAACTGACGGCTAAAGGCGCTGTGATCGGTGTAACCGCAACGCAAAGCGATTTCTGTGATGGGCAACTCCGAGTCCAGTAACAATCGCGAGGCTTCTTCCAGCCGCGCCTTGTGAATCATCTGCCGGGGCGTGAGCTGGAAGATGCGTTTGCAGTGCCGCTCCAACTGGGCCACCGATAACCCGGCGATGGCGGTCAGTTCGGCAAGGCTGATGGGGCGGGCGAAGTGATTTTTGATATGGGCATCCACCGCTGCCAGTTTTTGAAAGGCGGGGTGATTGGATTGGGGCAGCTGCAAGTCACGGGAAATACCGGCCAGGCCGACGATCTGCCCGCTCGGTTCGTACAGCGCAAGTTTGTGGGTCAGGCACCACACCGGCTGGTTGCCGTAATACAGGTGCAGCTCGAGTTGGTCGGCCAGTTCCCGGCCGCTGGCCAGTACCCGTCGATCCTGTTCGGTGTACAGCGGGCCAAAGCGCTCGGGGAACACCTGCTCAGCCGTGAGGCCCAGCAGCTCACCGCTGTGCTTGAAGCCACAGCGCCGGGCCAGGGTCTGGTTGACGAAGGCGTAGCGGGCTTGATTGTCCTTGATGAAAAACACCACGTCCGAGAGGGTGTCGAGCAGCGGTGCGATGGGTTGCAGGCTGCGCAGCAGGGTGTCCAGGTCGCAGGGGGCGAAGGAGGTGAGCGTGGGGTACATGGTCCTGCATCGCCTTTTTATGGGTGCGAGGGTGTTCGCGATAGTGGAGTGTCAATCGAAGATGAGGTGTCTGTCACGCCGTCATCGCGAGCAAGCTCGCTCCCACAGGTATTCGCGACGGATGCCAGTTGAGTAGACACCGCAGAACACAATGTGGGAGCGAGCCTGCTCGCGATGGCGTCGGCACATTCAAAATCGGTGCAAGCTGAGCCCCGCTTTCGCGAGCAGGCTCGCTCCCACGGTAGAGTCTCGGTGCGGTTCAAATGGGCGGGGTTTCTTCCAGGTTCAGCAAGGTCTCAATCCGTGCCGGGCTGAAGGGTGGGCGTGGTGTGGGTGACGACCAGCCGAACAGATGGTCCAGCGCGGCGCCGCACACTCGGCCTTGGCAAGCGCCCATGCCGCAGCGGCTTGCCAGCTTCGCTTCGCGCCAGTTTTCATGGCCGGCCAGTTCGCCATACGGTACATCTTCGCAACGGCAGACCAGTGTGTCGGCGCGGGCCAGGGCCTTGAGTCGTGCGTCGAGGGCGAAAGCCGTATTCAGCGCCTGGGCGAAATCCTGCCAGCGTGCGCGGCGAGGCCATAGGCGTTGAGCGGCTGCGGTATTGCCGACCGCGGCGTGGCCGGCGATGGCGCCTTCCACCAGGGCCAGTTCGCTGCCGCCGAAACCGGTGCATTCACCGGCGGCGTAATGTTCTCGGCGGCTGGTCGCTTGCCAGACGTCAACCGCCAGCGCCCGATTTTCAAGGGCACAGCCCAGGGCCTGACCGAGCAGGGTATTGGGAATCAGCCCGAAGCCACAGGCCAGGCGGTCGCAGGCCAGTTCAATCGTCTTGCCTTGCTGCAGCAAGCGCACGCCCTCGAGGCGCTCGCGGCCCAGCGCCTCCAGCACGTGGGTGTCGGTGCGGTAATGGTGGTCGAACAAACTGAATGATTGGAAAAACTTGCCCGGCCAGCGAGGCAATTGCGCGGCGAAACCGACCACGTTGACCCGACTGGCTTGCTCGGCGATCCGCAATACCTGCGCGCCTTGATGCTTCGCCGTGGCGGCACTGGCCAGCAGCAAGGGGCCGCTGCCAGCGATCACCAGGCGCTCGCCGCGCACCGGCAAGCCTCCCTTGATCAGCGCCTGCAAGCCGCCTGCCCCGGTTACACCGGGCAGCGTCCAACCGGGGAAGGGCAGCAACAATTCACGGGCGCCGGTGCAGAGGATCAAACGGTCATAGGTGATCTGCCAACTGCGCTCGGCATCTTCCACTAGCAGGGTGGTGTCTGTGGCGCAGGCAATCACTCGGGTGCCAGCGTGGCAGCGTACGTTGGCGCAGGCATGCAGTCGATCCCGCAGGCGTCGAGCTTCGTCGGGCAGGTTGGCCTGGGGACCGTCGCGCCAGATCTGCCCGCCCGGCAGCGGGTTGTCGTCCAGAAGCACGATACGTGCGCCGCTGCTTGCCGCCGCCAGGGCGGCGGCCATGCCAGCGGGGCCGGCTCCGATGATCAGCAGGTCGGTGGTTTCGTTCATGGTCGGGTTTGCACCTGCATGCCATCGCTGCACAACGTCTGGCAAGCCAGGCGTCGTCGGCCATTGATCATCACTCGGCATTCCTGGCAGATGCCCATGCCGCACAGGGGCGCGCGGCGCTGGCCGCTGACGGACGTGCGGCTGCAACCGTCCGCACCCAAGGCCAATGCCGCCGCGACGCTGGTGCCGTTGGCGACCGACAGGGGATGGCCGTCGAGGAATAATTCAGGCATGGAGCCAATACCCGTTGGTTAGGCGAATGTCAGGGAGAAACACCGATCCTGTGGCGAGGGAGCTTGCTCCCGCTGGGGCGCGCAGCGGCCCCAACAACGATCTGACAACTCGGTGTGTGAGGCCAATCCAGGGGACTGCTGCGCAGTCCAGCGGGAGCAAGCTCCCTCGCCACAAGGGGTTGTGTCGGGCTTCAGGCATGGGCCGGTTCTCCGAGGAATCGCTGTGGCAGGTAAGCTTGAGGGGCAAGCGGTGAGGTTTCGTTGAACAGTTGCGCGACCAGCAAGTCAGCCGTTGCGGGTGCCGTTGTGACACCCAGGCCTTCGTGACCGACTGCCAGCCACAAGCCCTGGCGTTGCGGATGCTGCCCCACCAGTGGCAGACCGTCGGGGCTGGCGGCGCGAAAGCCGGTCCAGGCGCGGATGCCGTTGAGTTGCGCCAACCCGGGCATGTAGTCCACGGCGCGCTTGAGCATCTTCGCCAGCATCCAGCCTTCCACCTGCGGATCAAGGGTGCCGAACTGCCGGGAGGCACCGATGAACAATTGCCCGGTTGGACGAGGCTGGATATTGCACGCCACCGACGGGCCGCTGGCGTTATGGGCGCTGGTGACATAACCCAGCTCTACCAAGGTATGGGTGACCGTGGGGGGGTAGCGATCAGTGATTAACAGGTGGCCTTTTTTCGGTTCGATGGGCAGCTCCGGGCACAGCTCGGTGGCCTGGATGCCATTGGCGAGCACCACCGCCTCGGCGCTTAACCAGCGCCCGTTGTCGAGGCGCACGCGCTGGCCGTCTACTTCACTGACCCGGGCGCGCTGCTGACGAATATTGGCCGTCTCCAGCATCCAGCGAGCGGCAGCCGGGGCATACAGGATGCCGTCGCCCTTGATCAGCAGCCCGCCCTCCAGGCCTTCGCGCAGCTCGGGTTCACGCTGGCGCAGGGTGGCGTGGCCGATCAGTTCACAGGCTTCGCCATGGGCCAGCAGGTTCAGGTACTTGCTGTGGGCCACCGCCATCTCCTCGGCATTGGCCGCTAGCCAGAGGGTGCCATTGTTGCGCCAGGCGCAACCTTTGGGCAGGGCCGGGGCCAGCTCGCGCCAGCGTTGCAAGGAGTATTGACTGAGGGCCAGTTCCGCCGGATTGTCATCCAGCACCAGCAGATGGCCCATGCCAGCCGCCGTAGCACCATGCCAGCCGGCATCCAGCACCAACACCTTCAAGCCCCGTTGGGCCAACGCCTGGGCACAGGCGGCACCGATGATGCCCGCGCCGATGACGATCACGTCGGCGACAGGGCCCTGGTTCACGAACGAATGCCCCAGGCGAACGGATCATCCGCATCGATGATCAGCGTGGTTTCGGCGCTGATGTAGGCGCGGCCACGGATGGTCGGCACGATGCGCTCGCCTGAGCGTTCATAGGATCCTTCGAACTCGCTGCCAATGACACTGGCCTGGCGCCAGATCTGCCCGGGTTGTAGTTTGCCGTCAGCGGCCAGGCAGGCCAGTTTGGCGCTGGTGCCGGTGCCGCAAGGGGAGCGGTCATAGGCTTTGCCGGGGCAGAGCACGAAGTTACGGCTGTCGGCGTGAGGGTCATCGGCGAACAGTTCGATGTGGTCGATCAGGCCGCCGTCGTCGCCACGAAACCCTTGCTGTTCCAGGGCCTGCTGCACGGCGTAGGTGTAGGCGGTCAGCGCGTCGAGGTTATCGCCCGCCACGCGCTGGCCATGCTCGGCGATCAAGAAAAACCAATTGCCACCCCAGGCCACGTCGCCCACCACCGGGCCGAGGCCGGGCACCTCCAGGCGCAGCGCCTGGCGATAACGGTAAGCCGGTACGTTGCGCACGCTGACCGAATGATCGTCATGCAAGGTCGCCTGTACCGTGCCCACCGGGGTTTCGATGCTGTGCACGCCGGGGCCGATCCTGCCCAGGTGGGCCAGTGACGCCACCAGGCCGATGGTGCCGTGGCCGCACATGCCCAAGTAGCCGCTGTTGTTGAAGAAGATCACCCCGGCACAGGCACTCGGGTCGACCGGTTCACAGAGCAGTGCCCCCACCAGTACATCGCTGCCTCGAGGTTCCAGCACACAGGCGGTGCGCCAGGCATCATGCTGTTCGGCCAGACGCTGCCTACGCTCGGCCATGCTGCCCTGGCCCAAGTCAGGAAAACCATCGGTCACCAGACGGGTCGGTTCGCCGCCGGTATGGGAATCGATCACGGTGATGCGTTTCATGGAGGGCCACGTCCGTTCAGGTGAGTGACGGTAAGCGTGGCTCGCGCAGGGGGTTGGCGGCTTGATGGATTTATCTGTTGCTCATGACGAAATCGGCACAGCCTCGTTTCAATGGCTGGAAGGCAGGAACTCGAACAGCGTCTTGCAGACCCCGGCGATGTGTTCGTCCAGCAGACCCACCGCACGTTCAACATCCCCGGCGCGGCAAGCCTTGATGATTTCCCGATGCTCGTGATCGGCACGATCCTTACCCGCCGAGAGACTCATCTGCATGCGCAAATAACGCTCCAGTTTGTCATGGACCGAGCGGATCAAGCTCACCAGGAAGGGCCGCTGTGCCGGTTCGTACAGACAGGCGTGCAGTTGCCAATTGAGTTCGGCCCAGCGACCGACGTCATCTTCACCGATGAACTCCTGGCAGATGCCTTCGGCCCGGGCGAAGGTCTCTTCGGTCATGTTCGGAATCGCCAGGCGCAGGACTTTGTCTTCCAGCAGCATGCGCACCTCGAACATCTGCGCCAGCTCCACTTCGGAAATACGCGTGACCATCGCCCCGCGATTGCGCTGGAACATCACCAATCCTTCGGCTTCCAGGCGCTTGAGGGCTTCGCGCACGGGAATCTTGCTGACGTTGAACTGACGGGCAATGTCATCCTGGCGAATCGGCTCATCCTCGGCGAAGTGCCCGGCGACGATGGCATCGCGCAGGTGGCGGGTGATGATCTCCGAAGTGGATGGGGTGTTGCCCAGGTCAGGCAGATTGAACTTGGATAAAGTCACGGCGGCAGGTCGTTCGGCTGAGGTGGGGATATGGTATACGACTTTGCCGGGATGGTCGTTGGGGCTATGAGTCGTCAGGTCGAACCCACTTGTGGCGAGGGAGCTTGCTCCCGCTGGGGCGCGAAGCGGCCCCGACAACCAGCTGACAACTCGGTGTGTCAGCCTAATCCGGGGGGCTGCTGCGCAGCCCAGCGGGAGCAAGCTCCCTCGCCACAGGTTCGGTGTTGGCCACAGGTTCGGTGTTCAGCCGTGGGACAGATAAGTCATGTAGGCCGGCGTCCGAACGATGATTAACCCAGTGATGCAAGCCCCGACAGCCAGCGCCACGCCAAACAATATCAACGCCACATCCGCGCCGAAATAATCCGCCAGTAACCCAGTCACCACCACCGGGATGCTGAACCCGACATAGGCGAACAGGAAGAATCCCGCGCTGACCCGGGCCTTTTCCATGCCGGCCATGGCCGTGACGGCTGACAATCCGCCCAGGTACAAAAAGCCATAGCACGCGCTGCTGGCGCCCAACGCGCCAAGCAATACGGCGGCCAGGGAGCCGACGCTTGCCCCCCAGGCCAGCAACCCATAGCTCAAAGGCAGGATCAACAGCCCCAAGCCAGTGGCCCGGGCCGGTTGCAGGCGACGAGCCCAGGGTTGAAAGATCAGCCCGCAGCTGATCACGGTGAAGGTCGACAGGCCGGACCACTGCTGCAAATCATGGGTCGCCAGCACCGAAGGCAGTATGGCGATGACCAGGCCCGAGGTCGCCCAGGCCAACAGCATGGAAAAACTGTAGGGCAGGCTGCCGGCGGGAAACAAGGGCAAGCGCAACAGCGGCGCGGTTTTGAGTTTCGCCGCCGGGTCCGGTAGCCGCCAGACCACGACGATGGCCGTGGCGGCCAACATCAGCTGCAACCAGAAGCTGCCAGGTGTGACGCTGTGATGGGCAGCCAGAAATAGACTGGTCAATGCCGCGCCCAGGCCAAAACCCAGGGAGGTGCTGGCAGTGACGCGGTTGGCCGGTGAGCGGGCGTCGCCAGTTGCCATGAGTTCAGTCATATAGGCTGTCGCCGTAGCCGAGGCCAATCCCGTACCGACCCCCATCATCAACCGCGCCACACCCAGCGCCACCAGATTCGGCCAGAGCAACGTCACCACGGTTGCCAGCATCGACAGGCCCAGGGCGATCAGGATCAATGGCTTGCGTCCCACCCGGTCGGCCAGCCCGCCGAAGGCCAGCAGCACCGGCAACACGCCCAGCACATAACCGGAAAACGCCACCGCCGTGGCCCCGGCGCCGTAGCCGGACAACTGCGCATAAGTGGTGTACAGCGGCGCCTGCAGGTTGACCGCCAGGGTGATCAGGCAAAGGCCGAAAGCCAGTCCCCAGGAATGTCGATGCTGTGGGTTCAAAGGTGTTCCTTTCTGGGGGGCTTGAGTGAAGTCCAGGAGGACTATCACGTGCAGGCCCAGCGCAAACAAGGAACAGCCCGAGGCCATTTGTGCTTAACTGTTCGCTCGAAATTCGAGAACACTTAGCCGAGAGCGCGTGCCGTGGACCTGAACATTGATCGCAACGCTGCCGAGCCCGTGATCCGGCAGTTGGTGACCCACGTCATGGGCTGGATACAGTCCCACGGCATCCGCCCCGGCGCGCGCATGCCCTCTATCCGTCAATTGGCCCAGGAAAATGGCCTGAGCCTGTCGAGCGTAATCAAGGCCTATGACCAACTGGTGGCCAGCGGCGTCCTGGAGTCCCGCCACGGATCGGGCTTTTTCGTGGCACAGCAGTTATCCCAGCCCCGGGCGCCGGGTATTGAATCGGACACGGCCGCATGGTCGCTATTCGATAATGAATCGGCGCAACTCAAGCTGGGGTGTGGCTGGTTGCCCGATGCCTGGCGTGACGACACGGACCTGGGCCAGGCTATTCGTCAGGTCGTACGCAGTGATAACCACGCGTTGTTCAACTACAGCACCCCGCTGGGTTCCGCTCACTTGCGCCTGCACATCCAAAAACGCCTGGGCCTGATCGACATTCACGTCGATCCAGAACAAATCATCACCACCCAAGGCGCCAGCCACGGCCTTGATCTGCTGGTGCGAACGCTCCTCAAGCCCGGTGACCTGGTGTTGGTGGAAAGCCCCGGTTACTACAATCTGTTCAACCTGCTGAAGCTGCACGGGGTCAAGACCCTGGCCGTACCCCGAACCGCCCAAGGTCCGGATATCGCCAGCCTGGAACGACTGCTGGGGGAGCACAAACCCGCGTATTTCTTCATCAACAGCATGTACCAGAACCCCACCGGCACCAGCCTGGCGCCGAGCGTGGCCTACCGTTTGCTGCAACTGGCCACGGCCCATGATTTTCGGATCATCGAGGACGACATCTATGCCGATTTCCAGAATGGCCCGACGTCACGCCTGGCGACCCTGGACGCCCTGGATCGGGTGATCTACCTGGCGAGTTTTTCCAAGACGCTGTCCAGCTCGTTGCGCGTCGGTTATGTGGTCGCCCAGCCCGAGATCATCAACCGCCTGGCCGAAGTCAAGATGGTGACCGGCATCGGTTGTTCGTTGCTGGCCGAAAACGTGGTGGCGACGTTGTTGGCCAATGGGTCGTATCGCAAGTTGATCCAACGCTTGCGCCAGCGCCTGAACAAGCAAATGGCGAGTACGCTTCGCCAGTTGAGCCCGGCGCACTGGGAGGTCTTCGCCGAGCCGACGGGAGGGCTGTTTATCTGGGCCAGACCTCGACAGCTCGATGCACGGCAGGTGCAGCAGATTGCGCGGGAGCTGCATATCCAACTGTCCCAGGGCTCGACGTTCCTGCCGCAGGGGGAGGTGTGCGATTGGCTGCGGTTGAACGTGGCATATACCCAGGATGTTCGGGCGCAGAGGTTTTTCCAGCGGGTTGCACAGGAGTCGATTGGGGCGGTGTCAGTGTTGTAGCGATGGGCAATTTTTGATTTCGTTTCAACAGCAACAGCAGGAAACCTCCAGTATCCATGTGGCTGAACCACCGCTATCGCGAGCAAGCTCGCTCCCACAGGTTTTTGTGTCGTGTGCAGATGCCGTAAGCCTCCACAAATCCATGTGGGAGCGAGCTTGCTCGCGATGAGGCCAGCCCATTCAATATTTTCATCGACAGTGACATCGCCTTCGCGAGCAGGCTCGCTCCCACAGGAGGAACGCGTTCACTCTAAGCCAGGCCGGCTATAAGGCCGTCTCGTCTGGCGTTGATCTGGGGCGCGCTGTTAAACCACGCTGGCCGAAGTGAGGGCATGCCGAGCCTAGGCGAGGCACCGAGTGGTGGGGCAAGAGCCTTTTGCTTACTTTTCTCCGGGCCGCGCAGGCCTCTCAAAAGTGACCCGCCGTAAGGGCGGGACCGCCAGTGGTCGTTACTGCAGCAACGGATATACACACGAACCTATCCCCAAAAAGAGCAAAAAAACCAGCGTTAATGGGAATTTATGTCAAACGTTAATGAGTTGCTGTATCTTTTCCGACACATTCTGTCAGCCTCCAATGCGGAGGCTTTTTTCCAGTAGGATTGTGCATCGATGCGTCGGATTCTCGTTTCACTGTGTATGCTCCAGGCTTATTCCGCTTCCACCTGGGCCGAAGAGCCAATCCCTGCCAAGCCGGCATCCCTTGAGCTGCAAGCCACGGATATCGTCGGCGCTTCAGACTACGAATCAGCACAGGGACCGGTAAAGGGCTACCACGCCACCCGATCAGCCAGCGCCACCCGTACCGACACGGCGATCCATGAAACCCCACAATCCATTTCCGTAGTATCCCGCGACGTGGTCGAAGACCTCGGTGCTACGCGCCTGCAAGATGCTCTTGATTACGCCGGCGGGGTAGGCCGGGCCAATAACTTTGGCGGCCAGGGCCTGACCACGTTCACCGTGCGCGGCTTCACCACCGGTGAGTTTTACCGCAACGGTTTCCCGATCAACCGTGGCTACCCGAACATGCCCGACGCCAACACCATCGAGCGCTTGGAGGTCCTGCGCGGCCCCGCGACCATGCTGTACGGCCGTGGCGACCCGGGCGGTACCTTCAACATCGTGTCCAAGCAACCGTTGGCCGAGCGCACGGTGACCCTGGGCAGCCAGGTCAGCGACCAGGGGATGCGTCGCGGTACCTTGGACGCGTCCGGCCCACTGGACGAAGAAGGGCGCCTGGCTTATAGGCTGAACGTGATCGGCGAGGGTGGCGACACGTTTCGCGACCACGTCGAGACCGAGCGTTATGGCGTCGCGCCAGTGGTGACCTGGCAGGTCAACGACACCACGCGCCTGACCTTCGAAGGCGACTTCATGCGCAACAATGCGCCGCTGGACCGAGGCTTGACCCATTACGCCGGCCAGCGCGGCACCGCTTCGCGCGATACGTTCTTCGGCGAAAAAGACGCCGGCAAACTGCACAACGACAACAACATGCTGCAGGTGCGTTTCGAACACATGCTCAACGAAGATTGGACCCTGGCCGGCGGTACCCAGTGGCTCGATGGCTCGTTGCAAGGCAATGCGGTCGAAGGCAACGGCATCGCTGCCGATGGACGTACCCTGGGCCGCAACTTCAACTATCGCAAACTGGAGTGGACCGACCGGGACACTCAACTCAACCTTACCGGGCATTTCTCCACCGGAGGCTTCGAGCACACGCTGTTGACCGGTATTGAGTACGAAGACTACGACTACCAATCCATCATTCAACGTTCGGCGCCTGGGAACGGTGCCTACCCGATCGATATCTTCGATCCGGTGTATGGCCAGCCACGCCCGCCGCTGACCCGCACCCCCACCCACGACCAGGAAAATCTCAAGACGTTGGGTGTGTTCATCCAGGATCAGGTGGCGCTTACCGAGCGGTTGAAGGTGTTGGCGGGAGCGCGCTTCGAGCGGTTTGAGCATAAGTACGAGAATTTCGCTACCCAGAATGGAGACTGGGATGCCAGCCACAACGCAGTCACTCCGCGCCTGGGAGTGATTTACGACCTGACCGACACGGTGGCTGTCTATGCAAACACGGCTCGTTCTTTCAAACCCAACACCGGTCGCAGTAGCCAGGGGGGCGGATTCAAGCCGGAAGAGGGCAAATCTTATGAAATGGGTATCAAGTGGGAAGCGCTGGATCGTCAGTTGAGCGTGGATGCGGCGGTGTACCAGATCGAAAAACGCAATGTGCTGACCCCGGATCCACAGGACGCAACACTGAATGTGGCCGCCGGTGAAGTACGCAGTCGTGGCTTTGACCTGAACGTGGCGGGAAATCTGACGCCGGAATGGCGCATGATCGGCGGCTACGCTTATGTGGACGCTGAAGTGATCAAGGACAACACCTTCGAGAAGGGTAGCCGTCTGCTCAACGTACCAAGGAATAGCTTCAGCCTGTTGAACGTCTACGAATTCCAAGACGGAGGCCTTAAAGGGCTGGGCTTGGGGCTTGGGGCCAAGTACGTGGATGAGCGGGCCGGGAAGATGGGCGCCAATCCGTTTTCCATGGACAGCTACACGGTTGTGGACCTGCTCGGCTACTACAAGGTCAACGAGCGGATTCGCCTCAACCTGGACTTGAAAAACCTGTTCGACGCCGATTATGAGGAAGGCGCGTTTGGTGGCGTCTACGCCTATCCAGGCGCACCGCGGACCGTGCAGGCCGGTATTTCCTACACGCTCTGAGTCCAACGCCTCATGAAAACCCCGAAGGTTCTGCCTCCGGGGTTTTTCTTTTTCACCACTTGCCCGAACTCATCCCTCCATCCACCGGCAATACCGCGCCGGTGGTGAAACCAGCGCCCGCGAGGTACAGCACCGCTTCGGCAATTTCCTCGATGGTGCCGACCCGACCGGCCGGGGCCAGGTGGTTGAGGAACTCGCGGTTTGCCGGGTCGTGCATCGGTGTGTCGATGATGCCGGGTGCCACCGCGTTGACCTTGATGTTATGAGGCGACAACTCAAGGGCCAGGGCGCGGGTCATCTGGTTTACACCACCCTTGATCAACACCGGCAGGGCCGCCGGCACCTGGATGTTCGGTTGCAGGGCCACCGCAGCGGAGATATTGATGATGAAACCTTGTTGGCGGCTGATCATGTGGGCGGCGGCGGCCTGGCTGGCGTAGACGAGGCCTTTGAGGTTGGTGTCCAGCAGCGCATCCAGGTCCTGGGGGCTGTATTCAACGAAGGGTTTTGGCAGGAAGAAACCGGCGTTGTTGACCAGGCCATCCACGGCCCCGAATGCCTCGATGGCTTGGGTGATGAGCGTGGTTGCAGTGGCTGGGTCAGCGATATCACCGGCCACGCCGATGAAACGTCCCGGATGGTCGAACTGGGCCGCTGCAGCGTCCAGGCCAGGCTTGGAACGGGCATTGCCCACCACGTTGTAACCCCGATCCAGAAACGCCTTGACCAGACCCAGGCCGATGCCGCTGGAGGCGCCGGTGATGATGACGGTTTTGTTGATGCTCATGGTTTGACTCCTGATCACGTTGAGTTGAAACCGCTGCGCCCGGGTGGGCGCTGGTTGAGATCAGGGTATTGATGCGCTTGGGTTGGATAAATGGGGGTTCTGGTACTTGAGTTGATACCTTGTGTAATTAATGGATACCTGCCACAGAGGAATCACCGGGCATGAAAAACCCGGTCAATCGGACCGGGCGTGTACAGGGTAAACGTTATTCCTTGGGAAGACTTCGATACTCCGTGGTCGTCATTCCCGCATACCCCCAGTTATCCGTATCGACTTCCTCGATCACGATATGGGTCAAGTGCGGGTCCTTGCCCAGCACGCGCTGGAGGGTCTCGGTGATTTCGGAAATCACCTGGGCTTTCTGCTCACGGGTGACGCCGTCGCGGGTAATACGCACATTGACGAAAGGCATGTTGCACTCCTGCTGCTGGGAAATGGGGCGCAGGAACATTCCCACGCTGCCGAGGACCACTGTATTTATACGGCACAGACTGATAAACAGGCATCTGGCATCTTCAGTTGATACGCGGTGTAACGAATCATGAAACGTCACTTCGAAGACCTGCAATTGGGCAGCATAGAGCTGTTCTGCCTGGCGGCGGAGGCAGGCAGTTTCACGGCAGCGGCTCAACTGGCGGGCGTTACCCCGGCAGCGGTGAGTCGCTCGATCTTTCGCCTGGAGGAGCGCCTGGGCTCGCGTCTGTTTGTGCGGACCACGCGCAGCATCCGCCTGACCGAAGCCGGCAAGACCTATTTCGAGCAATGTCGGCAGGCGTTGACGCAACTGGTCGAGGCGCAACAGGAAATGATGGGTGCTCAATCGGTGCCGGCCGGGCAACTGCGCATCAGCCTGCCTACCACCTATGGTCATCACCGGATCCTGCCGTTGCTGCCGGCTTTCCGGGCGTTGTATCCGCAAGTCAGCGTCGATCTCCACTTGAGCAATCGAAACATTGACTTCGTTGCCGAAGGTTATGACCTGGCCATCCGGGTACGGGCTCAGCCGGACTCTTCGATGATCGCCAGGTTGCTGGAAGATGCGAATCTGGCCGTGGTCGCCTCACCCGACTATCTGCGCAAGGCCGGCACGCCGCAGACCCTTGAAGACCTGGACGATCACGAGTGCATCCAGTTCGAATTGCCCAGCAGTGGGCGACGGATTTCCTGGTTGTTCAAGGTGGATGGCAAGGAGAAGGAGGTATTTGGCCAGGGCAGCTATTGCTGTTCGGATGATGTGCTGGGCGGGGTGACGCTGGCGAAGCACGGTGCGGGGTTGTTCCAGACCTATCGATTCATCGTCGAACAGGAACTCGCAGATGGACGCCTAGTGGAAGTGTTGCAGCCGTTCGGTGGCCGGTCACGGCCCTTCACCTTGTTGTACCCCCACGGCCGGTATGTGCCACAACGGGTGCGTGCCTTCGTGGATTTCCTGTTGGAGTACCGGGAGCAATGGTCCTTGGCCTGACACAAGGTGCCAGGGCTGAAAAGGCATCCCTGTGGCGAGGGAGCTTGCTCCCGCTGGACTGCGCAGCAGTCCCCTGGATGGACCTGACACACCGAGTTGTCAGGTCGTTGTCGGGGCCGCTGCGCGCCCCAGCGGGAGCAAGCTCCCTCGCCACAGAGATTTCCAACCATCAGATCGCGATTAGAACCGAAACGCCTGACGACCAATCAACAACCACTTGCCATTCTTCTGCTTCTGCCAAATCTGGAAGTTCTCGATTTCTGTCGGGACCACTTCAGTGCCCTTGAGCGCCTGGGCCGAGAAGTGGTGGCGCACCAGTGCTACATCACCGGACAAAGTGATTTTCTGGTTCTTCATTTCCAGGGTCTTGAACGCGCTCTTGCCCGTTTCGATGTCGGCGATGAAGGCTTTCTTGTCCTGGATGTTCCCGCTGGAATGCCCGTAGGTCAGGTTCTCGGCGGCCAGGGCCTGGAGTTGCGGAATGTCTTTGTGCAGCATCGCTTGGGTCAGGTGATCGACGGCCTGGGCCACTTCCTGCTCGGCCGATGACGTGGCTGCCGCTGCGTAGCCGCTGAACAGGCACAGGAAGCTGACGATCAATGTCGCTTTTTTCATGGGGATTTCCTTGTTGTTGTAGGTATCGGGAACGTACGAGCGTTTGGACTACGCTCATCGGTCATCGTACAACTTGTCGAGGACGACGGGAATAGACTTGCTGTTGGGCCACTTATGAAATCAACCAGGCCTGGTCAAAAGAACATCGGTGGATGGACAACAAGGTGGCGAGGGAGCTTGCTCCCGCTGGGCTGCGCAGCAGCCCCAAAAAAGACGACTCCAATGAATCTGATACACCTCGGTGCCGGTTCGAGGGGCCGCTTCGCAGCCCAGCGGGAGCAAGCTCCCTCGCCACGGGGGCCGTAGTGGTGCATTCAAAATCCCTCGCGAACCGCCCCGCGAATCCCTTCCAGCAACATGGTGAACGCCGGGTTGTCGTTGTCCTGGCGCCACACCAGGTGCAACTCGCTCTGCACCCCTTCGCCCAGGTCGATCTCACGGAACACCACCTGCTTGAACACCACGCTGCTGGCACAACGCGGCACCAGCGCCAGGCCCATGCCGGCGTTGACCAACGCCAGGATCGTCAGTGACGACCCCAGCCATTGCACGAATTGCGGTGCGACCCGGGCCGAGCGGAGCATGCCGGTGAGCAGTTCGTTGAAGGGCGGGTAGGCGGCGTGGGAATACATGAGGAACGGTTGGCCATCCAGGTCCTGCACGCCCACGGACTCGGCACTGGCCAGCGGATGCCCGGCGGGCACCGCCAGGACAAAGGGTTCACGCACCAGGCATTCGGTGGCATAGCCGGTTTCCAGCAGCGGCGAGCGGACGATGCCCAGGTCGATGCGCCGGGCGCGCAAGGCCTCGTGTTGCTGGTAAGTGTTCATCTCCGCCAGGACGATTTTGACCTGGGGCTGCTTCAGCCGCGCCTCGGCAATCACCTTGGGCAAAAACTCATACACCGCGCTGCCGACGAAGCTGATGGTCACCGAACCAATGTCGCCCTGGGCGAAACGCCGGGCGGCAATGGCGGCTTGTTGCGCCTGTTCCAGCAGGTTCTGCGCTTCGATGAAAAACGCCCGCCCGGCGGCGGTGAGTGCCACGCTGCGTGTGCTGCGGGTGAACAGCTCCACGCCCAGGTGATGTTCCAGCAGTTGGATCTGCCGGCTCAATGGAGGCTGGGTCATGTTCAAGCGTTCGGCGGCACGACGGAAGTTGAGTTCGGTCGCCACGGTGGTGAAGCAGCGCAACTGGGCCAGCTCAAACATTGATTCAATCCAGGTATCAATCAAGTGCCAAGTTAGATTAGACGGGAACAATGCCCCCCGTCCATCATCGCCCTTGTCGCGCCCACGGCTGTCGGTTTCCTGGAGCAGACCACGGGCTTCATTGTGGGCGGCCTGTTTGGGAAAAATCTCAAGCCTCGAAACCTGGCCCATCGGGAGCACTTGTATGAAGATCAAACGCGTTACCGTCACCCCCATCGCTTTTCGCGATCCACCCTTGCTCAACGCCAGCGGTATCCACGAGCCATTCGCACTGCGCTCGATCATCGAGATCGAGAGCGACAACGGTTACATCGGCCTGGGAGAAAGCTATGGCGATGCGCCGGCCCTGGCGATCCAACAGCAACTCCAGAGCCAGTTGATCGGCCTGGACCCGTTCAACCTCAATCAGTTGCGGGCCATCGTCCAGGCCACCGTGGCTGCGCAAAAGCCAACGAGCACGGCCGGTGCCGAATTGGCCCCGGGCTCCCATGCGAGCAAGGCGGTGATCAATGCCTACTCCGCGTTTGAAGTGGCCTGCCTGGACCTGCAAGCCCATTACCTGAACGTGCCGCTGGTGGACCTGCTGGGCGGCGCGATTCGCGAGGAAATTCCGTTCAGCGCGTATCTGTTTTTCAAGTATGCCGAGCACATCGATTCGCCGTATCCCGCAGACAGTTGGGGGGAGGCGCTCAACGAACAGCAAATCGTCGCCCAGGCCCGGCGAATGATCCAGGACTACGGCTTCAAGAGCATCAAGCTCAAGGCCGGCGCCCTCGATCCGGAACATGAAGTGGCGTGCATCAAGGCACTGAAACAGGCGTTTCCCGGCTATCCGTTGCGCATCGACCCCAACGCCAACTGGTCGCTGGAAACCTCCATTCGCATGGCTGAATTGCTGGGCGACGACCTGCAATATTACGAAGACCCGACACCGGGGCTGGAGGGGATGGCCGAGCTGCACAAACGCACCGGCCTGCCCCTGGCGACCAACATGGTGGTCACCGATTTCGTAGAGTTCCGCCGTAGCGTGGCGCTGAACAGCGTGCAGATTGTGTTGGCGGACCATCATTACTGGGGCGGCCTGCGGGACACCCAGGCGTTGGCGAAAATGTGCAGTACCTTTGGCCTGGGTGTGTCGATGCACTCCAACTCACACCTGGGTATCAGCCTCATGGCCATGGCCCATGTGGCGGCTGCGGTACCGAACCTGGACTATGCCTGCGACACCCACTACCCGTGGCAGGAGCCGGATGAGGAAGTGATCAAGGGCGGCAAGCTGCCGATTGTCGATGGCTGCGTGAAAATCACCCGGGCGCCTGGTCTTGGCTTGGAGCTGGATCGGGATCAACTGGGCAAACTGCATGACCAGTTTCTCAGTTGCGGCATTCGCCAGCGCGACGATGTGCGGCAGATGCAGCGTTACCGGCCGGACTGGAAAACCGTCAAGCCGAGGTTTTGAAGTAACGGCGAGGGGCCTGCTGCGCAGGCCAGCGGGAGCAAGCTCTCCTTAAAATCCTTACCGCTCAAGAGCCTTGTGGGAGCGAGCTTGCTCGCGATAGCGGTGTGTCAGCCAACATCACTGTTGAATGATCCGCCGCCATCGCGAGCAAGCTCGCTCCCACAGGTATTGGTTAACTGGCAGGACAACCGGCCCACACCCAAAGTACCGCGCCCGTCGGCATCGCCGTCTTACACCCAAATTGCCGCGCCATGCCGGCGCTTCCAAAGCATCCGCCAATTGCCTCCAAGGCAGCGTATGACGTGGCCTGGCGCCTTTCGATAATCGCCTCCGACATCCCGTCTCATGTTGCGGAGCGCTCCATGCACAACAATAAAAATACCCGCCACCATTTTTTGCCTGCGGTCATCGCCGGTCTTTCGACCCTGGGCCTGACGTCCTGGGCCCAAGCCGAAATCATGCTGTACGACAAGGACCAGACCACCTTTTCCACTGACGGCTACATCAACGCCTTTTACGTCAACAGTGATGTGGACCGGGCAGGGGAGCAGTACGACCGGCGGCAGGCGCGGGTCAAGATGGGCTTTTTGCCCAACTACCTGGGCTTCAACATGGGCAAGCAGGTCGATGACCTCAAGCTCGGCGCCAGGGCCTCGTTCTGGGTGACCATCAACGACAGCGAAACCAACGGCACCGACACCGCCATCGATGTGCGGCAGTTCTACGGTACCGTTGCCAACCCGGAGTGGGGCGAGGTGTTGATCGGTAAGGATTTCGGGCTGTTCGCCCGCTCCAACATCCTGCTCGATGAACTGCTGGCCGGTTACGGGCAGGTCAGCGACACCTTGGGGCTGGTGGATGGCGGTGGCGTGTCGTTCGGCAACATCGGCAGCGGCTATCCGTACCCGTTCCCGACTTCGCAGATCACTTATCGCACCCCGGTGATGGAAGGGTTGCGAGTGGCGGTGGGGATCATGGATCCGGTGGACACCAACGATAACAGCGCCACCGGCAAGGCCTACCAGGAAAACCCGCGCACCGAGAGCGAGGTCACTTACCAGTTCGACTTGGGCGGGGCGAAGATCTACAGCTGGCTCAACGGCAGCTACCAGACCTCTGACAACACCGACTCCACGGTCGAGTCGGTGACCTCCAAAGGCCTGGGTTATGGCGTGCAGGCGAAGATGGGCGGACTGTCGCTCACCGGCTCCGGGTTCCAGGCCAAGGGCATCAACCCGTTCTTCACCAACAACGCCGGCGAAGCCACGTTGCGCAATGTCGACAGCAAGGGCTACCTGCTTCAGGGTTCCTACAAGCTGGGCAAGAACCGCTTGGCGCTGTCCTACGGCAAGACCGAAGACGACGGCAATGGCGTGGTGGGCAGCGGCGCCGATTACGAAACCCGCGGCATTGCGCTGTTCCATGACATCAACGACAACCTCAAGCTCGTGGCCGAATACAACCAGTTCGAGATCGACGGCCACGACACCAGCGCGCAAAACGAAGACACCGATACCTTTGCGGTGGGGGCGGTGTTGACCTGGTAAGGCCGCTCACACTTCCCCCGTGGCGAGGGAGCTTGCTCCCGCTGGGGCGCGAAGCGGCCCTGAAGAATCTCCACCCAAACCGATAGTCAGGGGAGACCGTGAAAGGGGGCTGCTGCGCAGCCCAGCGGGAGCAAGCTCCCTCGCCACAAGGGCATTCCAAACAAAGTCCGAGTGTTTTGTGGTGACCCCAGCCGTGCGCATCGCGGCCGGGGCCGCCACTGTTCTCCTCCCATGGAAGCGCCCACCCGCTACCCAAGTAGCATTCGTGGAGCCGGCGTGGCTTCGTACACTCAAGGTTCCTATCACGCACCCGTCGGAGGCGAATATGCAGCAGGCCCAGAGCGAAGGTGTAGTGAGCGCCATGTCCCAGGCAACAGACGTCCAGCAAGTGGCCCAGGAGTTGGCGCGGCAGTTGTTGCACCCGCACCTGGGTTTCGTGCTGTTTTTCTGTTCCGCCGAATTCGACTTGCCGGCCCTTGGCCAAGCACTTTCCCAGAGCTTCGGTGGGATTCGCCTGGTGGGGTGCACCAGCGCCGGGGAAATCACGACCCAGGGTTATGGCCGCAACTGCGTGACGGCGGTGGGTTTCGACCACCGGCATTTTTCCATAGCCGCCGAGCTGATCGGCGAAATGGAGCGCTTCAGCCTGATCGACGCCCAGCAAATGGTCGAGCGACTGGCGAGCGGTTGCCGCAGCAATGACCTGGCCCCGATCAAGGGCCACAGTTTCGCGTTGACCTTGCTCGACGGCCTGTCCAGCCGCGAGGAAATGGTGCTGGCGGCCTTGAGCGCCGCACTCGGGGACATCCCGCATTTCGGCGGTTCGGCCGGCGACGACAACTACCTGACCCACACCCATGTGTACTTCGAAGGTCAGTTCCACAGTGGTGCGGCGGTCGTGCTGCTGATCAACACCTGGCTGGAATTCGAAGTGTTCACCACCCACCACATCTTGCCTCGGCAAGAAAAACTGGTGGTCACGGGTGCCGATAGCGCTTCACGACGGGTCTTTGAACTCAACGCCGAACCCGCCGCCGAGGAATACGCCCGGCATATCGGCGTGCCCGTGAGTGAGCTCGATTATCGGGTTTTCGCTGCCCATCCACTGGCGGTGCGCATCAACGACCAGTACTACGTGCGGGCCATCCAGCAGGTGCACCCGGACCTGAGTCTGAGTTTCTACTGCGCAGTGGAGAACGGCATCGTCCTCACCGCGATGACCCCCGGTCCCTTGCTGGACAATCTGCAAAGCCTGTTCGACGGCTTGCAGGCACGCCTCGGTGATTTGTTGCTGACCATCGGCTGTGATTGCTTCCTCAGGCGCTTGGAACTGGAGGATCGTGGTGGCGTGGAGCAGATCGGCCAGTTCCTGCGCGAACAGCGGGTGATGGGGTTCAACACCTACGGAGAACAGTTCAATGGCATGCACATCAACCAGACCTTCACCGGAGTTGCCATTGCCCGCCATCGCGTCCCTGGCCATCGCTGAGCTGCAGGCGCAGATTGAGCGCCTGCAGCACGACAACCGTAAATTGCGACGCATCAATGAGGCGTTGATCGAGCGGGTGGAGTCCGGAGTGACCCGGGGCAACGACCCGTACGCGGCGTTCCAGCATTCGGTGGTGTTGGCCGAGCAGGTTCGCGAGCGCACCGACGCCCTGAATCAGGCGATGGCCGAGCTCAAGGCCGGCAATCACTTGCTGGGTGAGGCGCGGCTGCGGGCAGAAACGGCCCACCGGCACCTGATCGATGCCATCGAGAGCATTTCCGATGCGTTTGTGCTGTTTGACGAACAACAGCGAATCGTCCTGTTCAACAGCCGCTTCAAGGCGTTCTGGGCCCACAGCCGGGTGCGCATCATCGCCGGGATGCGTCTTTCACAGGTCAAACGCTTGATGACTGCCAACGGCTTGTTCAGCGAAGAGCCCCGGGGGCAGGCCGACGAGCATGTGTTGTACCGGTTGCAGAACGGTCGCTGGTTGCAAGTCAGCGAGCGGCCGACCCAGGAAGGCGGGCGGGTGATCCTGTTTACCGACATCACCGACGTCAAGCTCAGTGAAACCGTGCGCCGCGAGCAGGCCATCGCGCAGAAGTCCCACCTGTTGCAGCGCGCGGTGGACAACCTGTCCCAGGGCGTGGCGATGGTCAATGCCCAAGGTGTGCTGGAGCTTTGGAACCGGCGCTTCCTGGAACTCAGCGGCTTGGCTCCGGTGGCCGCCCATCGGCCCTTCAACGAGGTCATCGCCGACAGCGAGCTGCACCTGTTGACGCCAACCAGCCGTGACAACAACGGGCGACTGATTCACGAAAGCGAGCAGCGCCTGTCGGATGGCCGGGTCCTGGAGATCCGCACCCATCCGCTGCCTACCGGCGGTTATGTCAATACCTTCACCGACATCACCGAGCGCTATCAGCACGCCGAAGCCCTGAGCGAAAGCGAGCGCTGGATCCGCCTGATCACCGACCATGTGCCGGCGCTGATCGCCTACCTCAATGCCGACCTGGTCTACGAGTTCACCAACAAGGTCTACGAGCAATGGTATTGCTGGCCCCGTGGCGTGATGCTCGGCCAGAGCCTGCGCGAGGCCCACAGCGAGCAGCATTACCAGCGCCTGGAGGCCTACGTGGCCCGGGCGTTGGCGGGCGAGAGCGTGACATTCGAGTTCGCCGAAACCAACATCAACAACCAGGAACGCTACATGTTGCGCTCCTATGTGCCCAACCGCTTGGCCAACGGCGAAGTGGTGGGGATCTTCGTGTTGATCCGCGACATCACCGAACGCCGGCGCACCGCCGAGGCGCTGCACCAGGCCTATCAGAACCTGGAACAGCGCGTCCAGGAGCGCACCGCCGAACTGACCTGCCTCAACGACCAGTTGCTTCGGGAGATCGACGAGCGCAGCCGGGTGGAGTTGCGCCTGAGGGAGGCCAAGCGCGAGGCCGAGCAGGCCAACCTGTCGAAAACCAAATTCCTCGCCGCGGTCAGTCATGACCTGCTGCAACCGCTCAATGCCGCGCGGCTGTTCACCAGCGCCTTGCTCGAGCGCCGTGAGCCGGTGGCGAACGCGCAACTGGTGCGCAATGTCAGCCACTCCTTGGAGGACGTGGAAAACCTGCTGGGCACCCTGGTGGACATTTCCAAGCTCGATGCCGGGGTGATCAAGGCGGATATCGCACCGTTCGCCCTGAGCGAATTGCTCGATAACCTGGCCGCCGAATATGTCCAGGTCGCGAGCAGTGAAGGCTTGGCGCTGCACTTCGTGCCGTGTTCGGCCCTGGTGCGCAGCGATATCCAGCTGCTGGCGCGGATCCTGCGCAATCTGCTCAGCAATGCCATTCGCTACACCCCCAGTGGGCGGGTGGTGCTGGGTTGCCGGCGACATCGTCAAAGGCTGTCGATCGAGGTCTGGGACAGCGGCATCGGCATTGCTGACAACCGCCTGGAGGAAATTTTCCAGGAGTTCAAGCGCGGTGACGTGCAGCGTCCGGACCAGGATCGAGGGTTGGGCCTGGGGCTGGCGATTGTCGAGAAAATTGCCGGGATCCTCGGCCACCGGATCCAGGTGCGTTCATGGCCGGGCAAGGGCTCGATGTTCTCCGTCGAAGTGCCCCTGAGCGCCACTGCGCCGACACCATTGCCGTGCCTGGATATGAGCGAACCAATGCTCGAACGCCTGCGTGGGGCACGGATCTGGGTGCTGGATAACGACGCGGCGATCTGCGCCGGCATGCGCACCTTGCTGGAAGGCTGGGGCTGCGTGGTGGTGACGGCGCTGTCGGAGCAGGACCTGGCACGCCAAGTGGACAACTACCATGCCGAGGCCGACCTGCTGATCGCCGACTATCACCTGGACAACGAGCAAAACGGCGTCGATGCGGTGGCCCGGATCAACGCTCGCCGCGCTTCACCGATCCCGGCCATGATGATCACCGCCAACTACAGCAACGAACTCAAGCAGCAGATCCGCGAGCGCGGCCACACCCTGATGCACAAGCCGGTGCGGCCGATGAAGTTGAAGATTGCGATGAGTCATCTGTTGGGCCAGCCCCGCAATCCTTGAGCCGGACTCCTTTTAATCCTTGAGCCGGACCCCTTTTGTGGCGAGGGAGCTTGCTCCCGCTGGGTTGCGCAGCAACCCCAAAGAGGCTGAACGCAATCAACCTGACACACCAGGGTGAATGGTTTTGGGGCTACTTCGTAGCCCAGCGGGAGCAAGCTCCCTCGCCACAGGGGACCCATGGCCTCGGGCTCAGCAGGTCACCGCCGCAGATAAGCCCCGAAATCAATATCCCCGGCACTGAGGATCGCCTGCACCCGGTTGTGAACATTGAGTTTGCGCAGGATCGCCGAGACGTGGGCCTTGACCGTGGTTTCGGCGATCTCCAGCGTATAGGCGATCTGTTTGTTGGACTCACCCTTGGTCATGCGTTCGAGCACCAGCAGTTGCTTGCGGGTCAGGGCCTGGAGCAGTTCCGGTGGGAAGCTCGGGTGTTCGTTCAGGCGCCGGCTCATTGGGCTTTTTTGCGTGCGAATGATGTCGGGCGGCAGGTACACGTTGCCATTGAGGATCTGCTCGATGGCATCGGTCATCTGCGAGCGTGGCGAGGACTTAGTGATGAAACCTACCGCGCCATAGGTGATGGCTTGCAGCACAACCTGTTTGTCCTGCTCGGCGGAGACAATCACCACGGGGATGGTGGGTGCTTCGTTGCGCAGGTTGATCAAACCGTTGAGCCCGTGCATGCCGGGCATGTTCAGATCGAGCAGGATCAGGTCGAGGTCGTCGTGCTCGCGGGTCAGCGCCAGGGCGCTGTCCAGGTCGGCGGTTTCCATCACCTCGCTGCCAGGAAACCCATCGCTGATGACGTTGTGGATGGCTTCGCGAAACAGTGGGTGATCGTCGGCTATCAGGATTTTATACATGGCCATTCACCTCGTTATTGTCATAGGGGCAGGGCAGTTGTGCGCACTTGTAGGGTCAGGGAAAGGGTTCGGGCCGGGCCGCTTGCAAGGGTAGATTGGCCGCCTCCCAGGCATCGAGGCCATCGCGGTACCAATACAACTGTTTATAGCCCATGGCAGCGGCGCGTTTTACCGCGTTCCAGCTCAGCCAGCAATCAGAGCGGCAATAAAAGACCAGCGGTTGACCCACCCGCCCGGCGGTGGCCTTGCGCAGGTGGTAGGCCAGGTAATCCTGCCAGGTGGCGTCAAGGTCACCGTCACCGGTATTGGCCAGCCACAGGCTGCCGGGAAGGTTGGCGTGGGGCTCATTTTCAATGAACTGCCCCTGGACCCAGGGCCGACGGTAAACGTCGATCAGGACCGGAGGCGACGCTTGCCCGAGCAGGTGTTGCAACGCTTGGGTGTCGAGGGTCTGTGCGCCGTCCACGGAAGCAGGCGTCGGGCTGCGGTACTGGGCGATGCGATAGCCTTGCGGGGAAAACAGCGGTGTGTCGGCCTGGGCGACATTCAGCGCCAGGCCCAGCAAAACCATCGCCAGTAAACGGGGCATAGGATTTATCCTTTTTGTTATGCGCCCATTACATGCCAGGGTCGAGGTCTTGTGAATGCGACCATAGACATGAAAACCGGTACTAAAGTCGTAATTTGAGCCGTAGGGGGCCTGCTCAGAACCCTTGTGGGAGCGAGCTTGCTCGCGATAGCGGCGGACCATTCAGCAATGATGTTGACTGACACACCGCTATCGCGAGCAAGCTCGCTCCCACAGAGGACCACAGGGATATTGGGATGGGGCAGGATCAATTGGCCTTGCGCAACGCCGCATGCTGCGGATTGAACGTCCACACCGCCAACAGCGCGAACAGCAGGGTCAACCCCACGCACACCGCCATCGCCAACAGGTTGAACTGCTCATACAACGCAAAACGCACCAGCTCCACCCCATGGGTGAACGGGCTGAGGGCGCAGAGCCAATACAACCAGGGACTGGCTTCCTGCATCTTCCAAAGGGGGTACAGCGCCGAGGACAGGAAAAACAGCGGAAAGATCACGAAATTCATCACCCCGGCAAAGTTCTCCAGTTGCCGGATGGCATTGGACAGCAGCAAACCCAGGGCACTGAGCATCAGGGCCACCAGCAGCAGGGCCGGCAAGGCGAGCAGCAAGCCCATGGTCGGGGGTTGGATGCCGTACAGCCAGGCAATGGCGAGGAAGGCGTAGACCTGCAACAGCGAAATCAGCGAGGTCGCCAGCAACTTGCTTGCCAGCAGGAAAGCCCGGGGCAGGGGGCTGGTCAGCAGCACGCGCATGCTGCCCATCTCCCTGTCGTAGACCATCGACAGCGAACCCTGCATGCCGTTGAACAGCAGGATCATGCAGGCCAACCCGGGCACGATGTACACCTCGTAGGGTATGTAAGTGTCGTAGGGCGCGATGATTGCTATGCCCAGTGCTGCGCGAAAACCGGCGGCGAACACCAGCAACCACAACAGCGGCCGCACCAGGGCACTGAGTAATCGCGTGCGTTGCAGCACGAAGCGCAGCCATTCGCGCATCACGATGCCGCTGAAACAATGCCAATACGCGTTCATGGCTGAACTCCCGAGGTGGTCAAGTTCGTGAAGGCTGAACCGAGGGTGCCACCGTGCTCCAAGCTCACGGCGTCGGCGCGGCCACTGGCGACCAGGCGGCCCTGATGCACAATCAACAGGTTGTCACTGGGCCGTACTTCGTCCAGCAGGTGGGTGGTCCAGAGCACGCTGATGCCTTGCTCCTGGCACAGTTGCCGAACGTGTAGCCCCAGGGCCAGGCGGCTGGCCGGATCCAGGCCGACGCTGGGTTCGTCCAGCAACAACAGGCGCGGTTCATGCAGCAGGGCCCGGGCGATTTCCACCCGGCGCCGATGGCCGCCGTTAAGGTCGCGCACGCGCTCGTGGCGCCGCTCGGTCAGTTGCTGGCGGGCCAGCTCGGCATCGATCCGGACGCTGCCCTGACGCCGCGACAAACCATGCAGTGCGATGTGATAACGCAGGTTCTGCTCGACACTCAGGTCCAGGTCCAGGGTGCTCTGCTGAAACACCACGCCCAACTGGCGCAGGGCCGCTCGCGGTGAGTTCTGCAACGAATGGCCACCGACCAGGATGTCACCGCGTTGTACGTCGTAGAGGCGGGTGAGCAGGGCAATCAGCGTTGACTTGCCGGCTCCGTTGGGCCCCAGCAGCGCCGCGAAGCCGCCGATGGGCAGGTTGAAGCTCACCTGCTTGAGGGCTTCGCGCGGCCCATAGGCAAAGCTCAGCTCACTGACCTGCAGTGCGTTCATGGCGTCACCACCACGCCCCAGGGGTAGCGCCCGACCTTGATCGACTTGAGCACCTTGCGGCTCTGCACGTCGATCACCGAAACATCGCCGCTCACACCATTGGTTGCCAACAGCTGGCGCTGGTCCGGGGTGAACGCCAGTTGCCAGACGCGGCGGCCCACCAGCAGATAATCCAGCACTTCGAAGGTGTGGGCGTCGATCACCGCCACATGATTGGCCGGGCCCAGGGCGACGAACGCGAGCTTGCCGTCGGCGCTGAGCTTGATGCCCACCGGCTGTACTTTGTCGGGGTGCACGCCTTTGATCTGGAACGTCAGGGTCTTGAGTATCTTGCGTGTGGCCACGTCAAGAATCGTCAGGGTGCCGCCAATTTCCGCCGAGGCCCAGAGCTGCGAACCGTCACGGTTGAACTCGACGAAGCGTGGGCGCTGATCCACCAGGGTGTTGTCGGCCAGGGTCTGGGTGCTGGTGTCGATCCAGTGCAGCATGTTTGTGGTTTCACTGGTGTTGACCGCCCACTTGCCATCGGGGCTGACGGCCATGCCTTCGGGCTCGACGCCCACGCTGATCTGGGCCAGGACCTCGGATGTCTGGGTGTCGATCACCGTGACCAAGGCATCGTCCTCGTTGGACACGTAGAGCCAGCGGTCGTTGGGGTGCAGGGCAAATTGCTCCGGGTCCTTGCCGGAGGGCAGTTCCTTGATGATTTTGCGGGTGGCGACGTCCATCACCTGGACCCGGTCCGAATCGCTGGCGCAGATGTACAGCAGTCGATTGTCGTGGGACAGCAACAGGCCACGGGGGCGCTGGCCCACCGGCAGGGTTTCGATGACTTCCAGGCTCTGCATGTCGATCAGGCTCAGGCTGTTGTCTTTCTCGTTGGAGACCCAAGCAATGCTGGCAGCGGCGGGGCCGGCGACGAGCAGCGCAGCGCCCAAGGTGAAGGCTTTGCACAACAGGGCCGGGTGGAGCAGGGGGCGGCGCATGGCGGTTTCCTTATTGTTGTTATCGATCAGGGGTAACGGCAGCTCACTTCGGGCTGGTCGTAGCCCAGGCTGTCCATTTCATTGGTGGGGTGCAGAAAGCCTTCCTGGGGCGAGGTGCTGACCAGTGCGCGGGGCTGGACCAGGGGAATCGGTTGACGCAGTTGGCCGTTCCACGGCCGATAGCTGAGTTTGCGACCTTTGAAACCGTCCAGTGGCAACTGGTCGCTGAGGGCCAGTTGGCGGATGGCGAACGGATCGTCCTGGCGCAGTTTGCTCACCGCGCTGGCGATGCTGCGCACGGCGATCCAGGCGGCGAAGTCGCGGTCGTTCATCCAGCGTCCGGCCAGGGCTTCGAAGCGTTTTTGCAACTGCGCGGCGCCGTAGGTTTCCACGGTCTTGTGCCAAGCGGTAGGGGTCAGGCCTTGGGTGCCGGCCACCGGACGTGGGTACCAGGTCTGGTAGGGCACGTATTCGCCAAAGTCGCCGCGCTCGTCAGCCACCAGGACTACGTCGTACTCGGCGGTCTGGGTGAACAGCGGCATGTCGGCCTGGGCGCTACGGCGTTGGTCGTTGTCGAACTGCCAGGCTTTTTCCGCGACGATTTTCCCTCCGAAGCGCTTCATGGCCCGGCGCAGGGCGGCGGCGTAGGCCTGGTCCTCGGCCGTCTGGCCGACGATCAACAAGGCCCGCTGCCATTTGCGCACCACGCTGAACTGCACCAGCGCATCGGCGAGCATGGCCCGATCGGGCAGGCTGTGGAGCACGTTGCCCAGGCAGTCGGTGGTGCGCAGGCTGTCGTCGGGGCTGCCGGCGTTGAACAACAGGCTGTCCGGCAAGGCGGCGCTGAGCTGGCGCAGGCTCGCGGCTGGCGCATTGACCACGAACAGCCGCAGGCCTTGATCATGTTGGGTGCGGGCGGCCTGGAGCAGAGCCTCGGGGCTGTCGACGTTGGCGCTTTCCAGGCGGTAGTCGTGCTTGAGAAAACGCCCGGTGCTGTTGCTGTCGATGATCGCCAGCTCAGCACCACTCAGCCCGGCATCGGCCGGTTCGGCAATCACGTTGGACAGCAGCGGCCCCGGGTCGGGACGATAACCCAGATAGCCGATGCGCACTTGCAACGGCGCTGCATCGCCCGCCTGGACCATGGCCGGCAGCCAACCACTGGCCGCGGCCAGCAAAGGGATCAAGACGTAACTGAGAAGCCTGCGCATACCACCTCCTTTGCGGGTAGCGCCAGCATAGGAACCCTGAGGCCATGGGGGAATATGCAGAAAGTACCGCCGGGGCAGTACCAAGGTAGTAAACCACTGGCGGGGCTGGGGTTTTAGGATGCAGGTCATCGTCATTCACCAGGAGCGGACAGATGGTGCGGATTCTCAAAGCCCTGCTGCTGCCGGTGTTGTTGGTCCTGAGCCTGATCGGCGTCGATCGGTTGTCTGGCAAGCAAGGAGCGTGCAGTGGACATCAAATCTGCAAACACCCCAGCCCCCCTGTGGGAGCGAGCTTGCTCGCGATGACGGCATCTCATTCAACATCCCTATCGACTGAGCCACCGCTATCGCGAGCAAGCTCGCTCCCACAGGGGATTTGTGTCCGGCGTTGGGGATGTGACTTCATCCCGGCCATGGACCGCTAACCATGTCTGCCCTCTGGCGAATCAACCTCTGGATAACGGCGTTTTTCGCCCTGGTCACCCTGGTCTGTGCAGCCCTGCTGTTGCATCAGGCCATGGCCGATGTGAAACGCGAGCTGCAATCGGCCCAGTCCGTGGTGCATTACCTGCGCGAAACCGCCGAGCGCGACCCCGCCAGTCTCCAGCCACGGCTGACCGGCAGCCTGCGTCATGTGCGCGTCCGTTGGCTGGCCGCAGGAGAGCTATTTCCTGCGGATGTCGAAGGTGGAATGAAGGCCTGGCTCGGTCGCCGGTTACTCGATGACGGCCCTGCGGCTCAAGTGGTGGATTTGCGTGACGGTCGACGCGCCTGGATTGCGGTCGATCCTCGGGACGAAATCGAGGAAATCCTCGATTCATTGGTGCAACTGCTGGGCGTCTGTGCGCTGGCGCTGTTGCTCAGTTTGTTCGTGACTCGCTGGGCGGTGCACCGGTGCATGCGCTTGCTGGATGAGTTGCTGCATGCGCTGCGCCAGGTGTCCGCCGGGAATCTCCAGGTGCGCCTGTTGGCTGAAGGCGTCCCGGAGGCGCAGCAGCTGGCGGGGCATTTCAACCGAATGACCGCCGCCCTGGCCCAGTCGCAGGCCGATAACACCCGACTGACTCAAGCGCTGCTGGCCGTACAGGAACAGGAGCGCACCCTGCTGGCCCAGACCCTGCACGACGACCTGGGCCAATACGTGGCGGGCATTCGTGCCCGGGCCTGTCTGTTGCGGCTGGTGATTGATCAGCCGCGAGTGGTGGAGCAAACCGTCAGCCAGCTCGAAGATCATTGTGAACATTTGCAACAGGGCTTCCGCTCGCTGGTGCATGACCTGTACCCGGTGGTGCTACAGCATCTGCCGTTGTGCGAGGCCATCGGTTTGTTGGCCGGGCAATGGCAGGAAACCCAGGGCATCGCCTGTCAGCTGCGGATCGACGAAGCGCTGCCGCCATTGTCCGGGGCGGACAAGACCCATCTGTATCGCTTGTTGCAGGAAGCTCTGACCAACGTTGCCCGCCATGCGGGCGCCACGCAGGTGCGGATCCGCCTGCAACACCGCGCCGGTCGCTTGCGCTTGCTGGTGCGTGACAACGGCCGCGGAGCCGCGCAACCCGCACGCGCAGGCGTTGGCTTGCACTCGATGTCCGAACGGGCCCGCAGCCTGGGCGGTGAGCTGCGCGTCATCAGCCAGCCTGGCGCCGGTTGGGCGCTGGCCTTGAACATTCCCCTGGAGGCGTGATGAACATCTTGTTGGTGGACGACCATGCGGTGGTGCGGCAGGGCTACGCCAGCCTCTTGCGGGCGCTGATGCCGGACTTGCAGGTCCGGGAGGCGGCCACGGGCGAAGAAGCGCTGAGCCAAGTGCAGGAGCAGGTGCCGAACCTGGTGATCATGGACTTCGGCCTGCCCGGTATCAGCGGCCTGGAAACCACCCGACGCCTGCGCCAGCGTCTGCCGCAACTGCGGGTGTTGTTTTTCAGCATGCACGATGAACTGCCGTTGGTGCGCCAGGCGCTGGATGCCGGTGCCGCCGGCTACCTGACCAAGAACTCTGCACCCCAGGTACTGGTGGAAGCGGTACGGCGAGTGCTGGCCGGGCATGCCTACATCGAGCAGTCCCTGGCCACGCAACTGGCTTGCACCAGCTCCCGGCACAACACCGACCCGCGCCTGCAATGCATGACCCAGCGTGAGCTGGAGATCTTTGTCATGCTCGCCAAGGGCACCCCCGCGCGCACCATCGCCGAACAGCTGTGCATCAGCGCCAAGACCGTGTCCAACCACCTGACGCTGCTCAAGAGCAAGCTGCAGGTCAGCTCCCATGCCGAGCTGGTGCATTTGGGGATTGATATGGGGGTGGTGCGGGTGGCAGGGTGAAGGGAATGGCGATCCCCCGTGGCGAGGGAGCTTGCTCCCGCTGGGCTGCGAAGCAGCCCAAAACCAGGCACTTCGGTAGGACAGTTTGATTGAGTTGGCCGGGCGAGGGGGGCTGCTGCGCAGCCCAGCGGGAGCAAGCTCCCTCGCCACGGGGTTGTGTGGCAATCCTTACTGATCCCAAGACATCGGGCAACCGGTACAGCCTTCCATGTTCGCATCCTGGAAATTCCCATAATGCTGGCGAGAGCCGCTCAGGTTAGCCTGTTCCAGGTTGCTTTCGCCGAATTTGGCTTCTTGCAGGTTGGCGTCACGCAGGTCGGCGCCCTTGAGGTCGGCCTTGCTCAGCCAGGCCATTTCCAGGTCGGCGGCCTGCAGGTTCGCATCGTGCAAGCGAGCGCCGGACAGGCGGGCGAACTGAAGGTACGCAGCGCTTAGGTCGGCGCGCTGGAACTGCGCACCCTGGGCGAACAGACCCCAACCCTGGACCGCCTTGAGCGTGGCACCGCTGAAGTCCGCCAGGCGCAGGTTGCTCTGTTGCAGGCTGGCACGGTTCAGGTTGGCCCCCTGCAACCGGGCCCGTTCCAGGTTCGCCAGGTCCAGCCGCGCGTGCCGCAGGTCGGCATCGCGCAGGTCGGCTCCGCTGAGGTTCATTTTGCGCAGGTCTTGGTTGGCGAGTTGGGCGCCGCGCAGGTTGGCGCCGGGGCATTGGCTGGATTCGGCGATGATGCAGCCGTTGATGGTGAGCGGGGTATCGGTCTCGTCGGCGTTGGCGAAGGCGCCAACGAACAGAAGCAGCAATGACAAACATCTCATGGCATGAGCTCGGGCAATTGTGGGAGCGAGCTTGCTCGCGATAGCGCAATGTCAGTCAACATGAATGCAAGCTGAACTGCCGCCATCGCGAGCAAGCTCGCTCCCACAGGGATGGTTGTATCGATCAGAATCCAGGTGGAGTCGGGTTATTTCTGCGCCGTCGCCTTATCCCAACTCGGAATCTTGAACACCCAGAACGACCCGCCCTGGGCCACGGGTTTGGTCAGCTCGGCCATGTCGCCGCCCCACAACGGCACCGCACCGCCATAGCCGACGGTCACGCCGATGTACTGCTCGCCGTCCTGCTCCCAGGTGATGGGCGGGGAGACGATGCCGCTGCCGGTCTGGAATTTCCACAGTTCCTGGCCGGTCTTGGCGTCGAAGGCCTTGAAGAAGCCGTCGCCAGTGCCGGTAAACACCAGGTTGCCCTTGGTTGCCAGTACCCCGGCCCACAGCGGCAATGGCTCCTTGTGCTCCCAGACCACCTTGCCGGTGGTGGGGTTCATCGCCCGCAGGCTGCCGACGTGATCGTCGTACATGCGCTTGATGCGAAAGCCCATGCCCAGGTAGGCCGAGCCTTTCTTGTAGTTTACTTCCTCGGTCCAGTACTCCTCTTTCCACTGGTTGCCGGGGACGTAGAACAGCCCGGTGTCCTGGCTGTAGGCCATGGGGTTCCAGTTCTTGCCACCGAGGAAGGGGGGCGAGACTTCCACCGATTTGCCCTTGGTTTCACCGGGTAATGGCTTGGCCGGACGCTGGCCGGGGTTTTCCACCGGGCGACCAGTCTTCAGATCGATGTGGCTGGCCCAGGTGATGTTGTCGACGAAGGGAAAGGCGTTCTGCAACTTGCCGTTATTGCGGTCCACCACGTAGAAAAAACCGTTGCGGTCAGCGTGGGCGGTGGCCTTGACCACTTTGCCGTCCTTGTCCTTGTAGTCGAACAGCACCAATTCGTTGTTGCCGGAGAAATCCCAGGCGTCGTTGGGCGTGTGTTGGTAGAACCACTTCACTTCGCCCGTGCTCGGGTCGACGCCGACCTGGCCGGAGGTGTAGAGGCTGTCGTAATCGTGGGGATTGCCGTCCTTGGCCGTGCGCGCCCAAGTGTTCCACGGCCCGGGGTTACCCGCGCCGACGATGATGGTGTTGGTCTCGGGATCGAAGCTGGCGCTCTGCCAAGGCGCGCCGCCGCCGTGGCTCCAGGCCTCGACCTTGCCGGTTTCGGTGGTTTTGTCGTCCGGCCAGGACGGCGCCTTGACGTCGCCGGTCGGGGTGCTGTCCTTGCCGTTGAGGCGGCCCATGTGGCCTTCGACGAAGGGCCGCATCCAGACCTCTTCACCGGTGTCCGGGTCGCGGGCGAACAACTGCCCGACCACGCCGAACTCATCACCGGAACTGCCGTGGATCAACAGGACCTTGCCACTGGTCTTGTCCTTGATCAGCACCGGGGCCCCGGTCATGGTGTAACCGCTGGCGTGGTCGCCGAATTTCTTGTTCCACACCACCTTGCCGGTGTTTTTGTCCAGGGCGACCACCCGCGCATCCAGCGTACCGAAGTAGATCTTGTCGCCATAAATGGCCGCACCGCGATTGACCACGTCGCAGCACGGACGAATGTTGTCCGGCAGCCGGTGGCTGTAGGTCCACAGGCGCTTGCCGGTCTTGGCGTCAAGGGCGAACACCCGCGAGTAGGAACCGGTGACGTACACCACGCCGTCGCTGACGATGGCCTGGGATTCCTGGCCGCGCTGCTTTTCGTCGCCGAACGAGTAAGACCAGGCGGGGGTGAGCTTGAACACGTTCTTGTCGTTGACCTGGGCCAACGGGCTCCAGCGCTGGGCGTTGGTGCCCATGCCGTATTGCAGCACATCCTTGGTACTCAGATGGTCGTTGGCGATGTCTTCCCAGGTCACGCCTGGGGTTGCTGTGGCGTTGGCGAGCGGGCTCAACGCCAGGCTGCCGGCCAATAGCATGGCATGCACGGCAACGGTCAGGGGCGAGAGGGCAGGTTGCGTTTTTATTGTCATGGTGCAGTTCCCAGTGAAGGTTTTGGCCTGACTAGGTTGGTTCGCCGCGGGCCCGGCCGATACGGAAAAAGTCCCGCCCTTGCCGGGAAGAGTTCCCGAACCGCCTGTCTTTGCGACCCGCCCCAGATGGCTTGCTACCAAGGGAGTAGAGCGCGAACACCAAAGGAGCATTCGGCTGGGGGGAGGGGGTTCCTAAGATGACGGTACGGCTTCTTCACAGAGGTCTTGCGTGCAATCAGAGGGCATAACAATGACAACAAAACGCAACGCCATCATCGCTACCGCATTGCTGATAGGGCTGACCGGCGCAGGCTCCGTATGGGCCCATGGCAACGTAGTGCCCCAGGCAGTGGAAACCAAGGGATTGACCCCGATCAAGGACACCAACCTGCCGCTGGACGCTGATGGTTGGGCTGCCCAGAACCCCTATCGCAGCTCCCCCGAGCGTGACAAAGCCATAGAAATTGGTTCTTCGGCCTACAACCAGAATTGCGCCGCGTGCCATGGCCTGGAAGCCAAGTCCGGCGGCATCGCGCCAGACCTGCGGATGCTGGACGCCGCCGAAGCCGGAGATGAATGGTTTGTCGAACGCGTACGTCACGGCGCGGTGCGCGACGGCCGGGTCTACATGCCGAAAATGGCCGACTACTTAAGCCAGGAAGCCCTTTGGGCAGTGCGCACCTATCTCGACAGCGTGCACGTCGAGGAGTGATCGCCATGCGCCTGTTCGCATGGGTCATCTGCAGCCTGCTGCTGTTTAGCCAGGCGGTACAGGCGCAGGTGCGCAACTACGACGAGATGATCGCCGCCGGTGAATTGAAGGTGGCGGTCTACAAGGACTTCGCACCTTACAGCTTTGAAGACAACGGCCAACCCAGGGGCGTGGACGTGGAGCTGGCACAGGCCTTGGCCAAGGCACTCGGCGTACGCCTGCAATTGATCTGGGCGCCGCCGGGGGAAAAACTCGATGACGACCTGCGCGATTACATCTGGCGCAGCAGTCCGTTGCACGACCGGCAATTGGCCGACCTGATGATGCGCGTGCCCTACGACCACGACTATGTGCAAAAGCGCAACGACATCGGCGAGTTGGCCAACGCCCAGGTGGTGATGTTCGGGCCTTACCAGCAGGAATGCTGGCAGGTGGCGTATGACCGCCGTCGACTCGACTCGGTAGGCAGTGTCGCGGTGTTCCAACAGCACCCGATTGGCGTGGAAGTCGACAGCGTGCCGTCGTTCTACCTGACGTCGGTGTTCAACGGCATGCTCAGCGGCAAGACTCGTCATTACCCCGGCGTCAGCCAGGCCTTCAGCGCCATGCAGGCCGGAGAAATCGATGCCGTCATGGCCATGCGCGGGGAAATCGACTGGCAGGTCCACGAGGCCGCCGATCCACAACTGGCGCTGGCGGAAAATGCCTACCCGAACATGGGCAAGCAACGTTGGGAAATCGGCATGGCGGTGCACGAAAGCAACCGGCAATTGGCCTATGCGGTGGAAGAAGCGCTGGAAGGTTTGATCCGCGATGGCAGCGTCAAGAACGTCTATGCCCATTACGGCCTGCGGTATGAAGTGCCTGAGATGTATCAATAGGAGCGCAGGGATGAAATGGGGCGTGTGGTGCCTGCTGTGGTGCGGCCTGTCGTTGACGGCGCAAGCGGCGGTCGATCCGGGCAAGGATCCGGTACCCTCGGTGATGTGGGCCTTCTATCACAAGCAACTGCTGGGCGCCGCGCCGTTCGTGTTCGATGACCGGGTCCGGTTGCTGGCACCACCCTTTGCCGAGGATGCGCGTCAGGTGCCCCTGGAAATCGATGCCCGGGCCTTCACCGGTGACGTGGTCCGGATACTGGCCTGGGCCGAACTGAACCCGTTGCCGAAAATCGTCGACTTCCAACCAGGGGAGCGGGTACTGCCCTGGTTGTCGATCCGTATTCGTATCGAGCAAGCCACTCCGTTGCGTGCCGCCGTGCAGACCCGCGATGGCCTCTGGCACGTCGGCTCGACCCTGATCGACGCGGCCGGTGGCGGCTGCACCGCGCCCAGTGTGGTGCGCACCCAGCCGGGGTGGGAGGAACACCTGGGCGAAGTGCTCGGGGCCCGTTATCCCCGCGGTGAAAGCAGTCGCCTGCGCCTGCAGGTGACCCATCCGATGGATAACGGCCTGGTCAGCGGCATTCCTGAGTTCTTCCTCAACCAGGCCCAACTGCTGGACGCCGACGGCCAGGTGCTGGCGCGCCTTGAGCTGTTTCCGGCGGTCAGCGAAAACCCCAACCTGGGCTTCGACATCCAAGGCCCGGGAAAAACCCGCCTGGTGCTGCGCGACAACGGCGGCAACACGTTCGAGGCGGCGATCCCCTGACCAAAAGGAGCGCCCCATGCGCTGGTTGCTGCTGATTTTCATGAGCCTGTACGGGCCAGCCTGGGCCGGTACGGACTATGCACTCAAACCCCGGCAGATCGCCGAGGCTACCTGGCTGCTGGAAGGCAGCACCGAGAATTTCGCCAAGGCCAACGGTGGCAACATCGTCAACACCGGGTTCATCGTCACCGACGTCGGTGTGGTGGTGATCGATACCGGGCCGTCGAAACGCTACGGCGAGGCCCTGCGCCAGGCCATCGCGGCGACCACGGACAAACCGGTGATCCAGGTTTTGCTGACCCATCATCACCCCGACCATGTGCTGGGCAACCAGGCCTTCAGCGACGTGCCCATCGGCGCCTTGGCCGGGACCACCGACCTGCTGCGTCAGCAAGGCGACGCTATGGCAGAGAACATGTACCGGCTGGTGGGCGATTGGATGCGCGGTACCGAGGTGGTGTTGCCGCCCCAGGTACTGGAGCCCGGCGTGCTGAAGGTGGGCAATCACTCGTTGCGACTGCTGCAACTGGCCGGGCACACCGGGGCCGACCTGGCGATACTCGACGAAACCACGGGTGTGCTGTTCGCCGGCGACCTGGTGTTCTACGAACGCGCCCTGACCACCCCCAACAGCCCGGGGCTGGAGGTCTGGCTCAACGACCTCGACACCCTGCAGGCCTTGCCCTGGAAGCAGATCGTGCCCGGTCACGGCCCAGTGGCGACTGACGCCCAGCCCTTTGCCCAGATGCGTGATTACCTGGGTTGGCTCGACCAACTGATGCGCGACGGCGCGGCCCGGGGCGAGGACATGGCCGAGATGATCCGCAGCCCCATCCCCGAGCGCTTCGCCGGGATCAGCCTGAGCCGCTATGAGCTGATTCGCAGTGTCAGTCATTTGTATCCGCGCTATGAACGCGCGGGAATGAAACGGGTGGATGCCCAACCGCAATAGCCCTGGCTGTATGAAGCCCCTGTGGCGAGGGAGCTTGCTCCCGCTGGGGCGCGCAGCGGCCCTAAAAAATCTGCAACACACCGATAATCAAGGGGGCGCGCAAAGGGGGCCGCTTCGCAGCCCAGCGGGAGCAAGCTCCCTCGCCACGGGGATGTGTGCAATGCCACACATGTACCAAGGAACTAGAAAACTCAACACTGCGGGCAATTGTTGCCAGCGGCCCTGGGGCCAAGAATCTGCGACAGACCGGGAAAATTTCCCGGGTATAACAATAACCGCAGAGGTAGCCGTTATGAGTCATCCCGCACGTCGCCAACCGTTCGCCGTGAGCCTGCTGCTCAGTGCCATGCTGCTGTCCGGTTCGGCCCTGGCCGCTGTGACCGATCAGGAAATTCTCCAGGACCCGAAGAACCCCGAGCAGATCGTGACCAACGGCCTGGGTGTCCAAGGCCAGCGCTATAGCCCGCTTGCCACGCTCAATACGGATAACGTCAAGGACCTGCGGCCTGTCTGGGCGTTTTCCTTCGGTGGTGAAAAGCAGCGCGGCCAGCAGGCCCAGCCAATGATCAAGGACGGGGTGATGTACCTCACCGGCTCCTATTCGCGGGTGTTTGCCGTGGATGCACGTACCGGCAAGAAACTGTGGCAGTACGACGCGCGCCTGCCCGATGACATCCGTCCTTGCTGCGACGTGATCAACCGTGGCGTGGCGCTGTATGGCGACCTGGTGTTCTTCGGCACCCTCGACGCCAAGCTGGTCGCGCTGAACAAGGACACTGGCAAGGTGGTTTGGAGCAAGAAGGTCGCCGACCACAAGGAAGGCTACTCGATCAGCGCCGCGCCACTGGTGATCAACGGCAAGCTGATCACCGGTGTGGCCGGTGGTGAGTTCGGTGTAGTGGGCCAGATCAGCGCCTATGACCCGAAGAACGGTGAACTGCTGTGGACCCGCCCGACCGTGGAAGGCCACATGGGCTACGTCTACAAGGACGGCAAGGCCGTCGAAAACGGCATCTCCGGCGGTGAGGCGGGCAAGACCTGGCCGGGCGACCTCTGGAAAACCGGCGGTGCCGCACCTTGGCTGGGCGGTTACTACGACCCGGAAACCAACCTGCTGCTGTTCGGCACCGGCAACCCGGCGCCGTGGAACTCCCACCTGCGTCCTGGCGACAACCTCTATTCCTCATCGCGTCTGGCCTTGAACCCGGACGACGGCACCATCAAATGGCACTTCCAGAGCACGCCTCATGACGGCTGGGACTATGACGGTGTCAACGAGCTGATCTCGTTCAACTACAAGGAAGGCGGCAAGGAAATCAAGGCGGCAGCGACCGCCGACCGTAACGGCTTCTTCTACGTGCTCGATCGCACCAATGGCAAGTTCATCCGTGGTTTCCCATTTGTCGACAAGATCACCTGGGCCACTGGCCTGGACAAGGACGGCCGGCCGATCTACAACGAGGCCAGCCGTCCAGGCGCGCCCGGCAGCGAAGCCAAGGGCAGTTCGGTATTCGTAGCGCCGGCCTTCCTCGGCGCAAAAAACTGGATGCCCATGGCTTATAGCCAAGACACCGGGTTGTTCTACGTGCCGTCCAATGAATGGGGCATGGACATCTGGAACGAAGGCATCGCCTACAAGAAAGGCGCGGCGTTCCTCGGGGCCGGTTTCACCATCAAGCCACTGAACGAAGATTACATCGGCGTGCTGCGGGCCATCGATCCGAAGACCGGCAAGGAAGTCTGGCGCCACAAGAACTACGCGCCACTGTGGGGCGGGGTGCTGACCACCAAGGGCAACCTGGTGTTCACCGGCACGCCTGAAGGTTTCCTGCAGGCCTTCAACGCCAAGACCGGGGAAAAGGTTTGGGAATTCCAGACCGGTTCCGGCGTGCTCGGTTCGCCCATCACCTGGGAAATGGACGGCGAGCAATACGTCTCCGTGGTCTCTGGCTGGGGCGGCGCGGTGCCGCTGTGGGGCGGTGAGGTGGCCAAGCGCGTGAAGGACTTCAACCAGGGCGGGATGCTCTGGACCTTCAAGTTGCCGAAAGATCTGGTGGCCAAGCACTGAAGTCTGTCTTGAACTGTGGCGAGGGAGCTTGCTCCCGCTCGGCTGCGAAGCAGTCGCCAACCCGGCGGTCCTGGTTTCGTCCAGCACCCGAGGCATGGGAGTGCTTCGCACTCCAGCGGGAGCAAGCTCCCTCGCCACAACAGCAGGTGCGGCAGACTTGAGCTGGCGCTTCTTACCCGAAAATCTACGACCAAATAACGAGAGCCCCCCTGCCAACGACTCATTCGTCCGCCGGGCGGGGCTCTCTACCATCGGTCTATCGCCTGTCCCGCGACAGGCATCGACCAGGCAGAGGCCCATCATGATCTATGCACAACCCGGAACCCCAGGCGCCGTCGTTTCCTTCAAGCCGCGCTATGGCAATTTCATCGGCGGCGAATTCGTCGCGCCGGTCAATGGCGAGTACTTCACCAATACGTCCCCGGTCAACGGCGAAGTCATTGCAGAATTCCCGCGCTCCGGCGCCGCCGACATCGACAAGGCCCTGGATGCCGCCCATGCCGCTGCCGATGCCTGGGGCAAGACCTCGGTGCAGGACCGTTCCCTGGCGCTGTTGAAGATCGCCGACCGCATCGAACAGCACCTGGAAGTCCTCGCCGTCGCTGAAACCTGGGACAACGGCAAGGCCGTACGCGAAACCCTCAATGCCGACGTGCCGCTGGCCGCCGATCATTTCCGGTATTTCGCCGGTTGCATCCGCGCCCAAGAGGGCGGGGCCGCCGAGATCAATGAACTGACTGCGGCCTATCACTTCCACGAGCCGCTGGGCGTGGTCGGGCAGATTATCCCGTGGAACTTCCCGCTGCTGATGGCCGCCTGGAAACTCGCCCCGGCCCTGGCCGCCGGTAACTGCATCGTGCTCAAGCCGGCGGAGCAGACGCCGCTGTCGATCACCGTGTTCATGGAGCTGATCGCCGACTTGCTGCCGGCCGGTGTGTTGAACATCGTTCATGGTTTCGGTCGCGAAGCCGGTGAAGCCCTGGCCACCAGCAAGCGCATCGCCAAGATCGCCTTCACCGGTTCCACCCCGATCGGCTCGCACATCATGAAATGCGCCGCCGAGAACATCATCCCGTCCACCGTGGAACTGGGCGGCAAATCGCCGAACATCTTCTTCGAAGACATCATGCAGGCCGAACCGGCGTTTATTGAAAAAGCCGCCGAAGGCCTGGTGCTGGCGTTCTTCAACCAGGGCGAAGTGTGCACCTGCCCATCCCGGGCGCTGGTGCAGGAGTCGATCTATGTGCCGTTCATGGCCGAGGTCATGAAGAAAATCGCCAAGATCAAGCGCGGCAACCCGTTGGACACCGACACCATGGTCGGCGCCCAGGCTTCCCAGCAGCAGTACGACAAGATTCTTTCGTATCTGGAGATCGCCCGGGAAGAGGGCGCCGAATTGCTGACCGGCGGCGCGGCCGAGCACCTGGAAGGGGATCTGTCGAGCGGCTATTACATCCAGCCGACCCTGCTCAAGGGTCACAACAAGATGCGCGTGTTCCAGGAAGAAATCTTCGGGCCGGTGGTGGGCGTCACCACCTTCAAGGACGAAGCCGAAGCCCTGGCCATTGCCAACGACACTGAGTTCGGCCTCGGCGCCGGTCTGTGGACCCGTGACATCAACCGCGCCTACCGCATGGGCCGGGCGATCAAGGCCGGTCGCGTGTGGACCAACTGCTACCACCTGTACCCGGCCCACGCCGCGTTCGGGGGCTACAAGAAATCCGGTGTCGGCCGTGAAACCCACAAAATGATGCTCGATCATTACCAGCAGACCAAGAACCTGCTGGTGAGCTACGACATCAATCCGTTGGGGTTCTTCTAAGCCTCGAAACATCGATTGAGTGAACACTGTGGCGAGGGAGCTTGCTCCCGCTGGGCCGCGAAGCGGCCCTCTTTGAACCATCTCATCTCTTGTGTGTGGATGATAGGGGGGGCTGCTGCGCAGCCCAGCGGGAGCAAGCTCCCTCGCCACAGGTGCTCGCTCTCCAGTAGTACCAACGCACCCCACCCACCGCTTCGAAAGTAGCATTCGAGCCTTGGGCGGGGCATGCATTAATGACCTTGCCGGAATCGCCCGGTACAAGAAGAGGAAAGACCCATGTGGACTAAACCCGCGTTTACTGACCTGCGTATTGGCTTTGAAGTGACAATGTACTTCGCCAACCGATGAGTGCTAGCCCGGCCTGAGGCATTCAGGCCGGGCTACCCATTGGTCTGATTGCAATCACGGTAGGATGCTTTAGGCTCAGGGTATCCCAAGACAATAAGAACAGGCTTACCGATGAGCCACGCACCTGAAAAGATGAGTCTTAGTCCACTGCGCAAGTTTGTTTCCCCCGAAATCATGTTCGGTGCCGGTTGCCGGCACAATGTCGGCAATTACGCCAAGACGTTTGGCGCGCGCAAGGTGCTGATCGTCACCGATCCCGGCGTGATCGCTGCCGGATGGGTGGCCGATGTCGAGGCCAGCCTCCAGGCCCAGGCCATCGATTACTGTATCTACAGTGCCGTCTCGCCCAATCCCCGGGTCGAAGAAGTGATGCTCGGTGCCGAGGTGTACCGGGAAAACCATTGCGACGTCATCGTTGCGGTCGGCGGCGGCAGCCCCATGGACTGCGGCAAGGGCATCGGCATCGTCGTCGCCCATGGTCGCAACATCCTCGAGTTCGAGGGCGTCGACATGCTGTACATGCCCAGCCCACCGCTGATCCTGATTCCCACCACGGCTGGCACCTCGGCCGATGTGTCGCAGTTCGTGATCATCTCCAACCAGCAAGAACGCATGAAGTTTTCCATCGTCAGCAAGGCGGCGGTGCCGGACGTATCGCTGATCGACCCGGAAACCACCCTGAGCATGGACCCGTTCCTGTCGGCCTGTACCGGCATCGATGCGCTGGTGCATGCCATCGAGGCGTTCGTGTCCACCGGCCACGGCCCGTTGACCGACCCCCATGCGCTGGAGGCCATGCGCCTGATCAACGGCAACTTGGTGCAGATGATTGCCAATCCGGCGGACGTCGCCCTGCGGGAAAAAATCATGCTCGGCAGCATGCAGGCCGGGCTGGCGTTCTCCAACGCGATCCTCGGTGCAGTGCACGCGATGTCCCACAGCCTGGGTGGGTTCCTGGATTTGCCCCACGGCTTGTGCAACGCGGTGTTGGTGGAGCACGTGGTGGCCTTCAACTACAACTCGGCCCCTGAACGTTTCAAGGTGATCGCCGAGACGCTGGGCATCGACTGCCGTGGGCTCAACCACCGGCAGATTCGCACGCGCCTGGTGGAACACCTGATCGCCCTCAAGCACACCATCGGTTTCCACGAAACCCTGGGCTTGCACGGGGTGAGCACCTCGGATATTCCGTTCCTGTCGCAACATGCGATGCATGACCCGTGCATCCTCACCAACCCTCGGGAGTCGAGCCAGCGGGATGTCGAGGTCGTTTATGGCGAAGCCCTCTGACGAGCAGCAAAAAGCCTTGGAGGGGTTACTGGGACTGGGCAATCACTCGACGCGCAAGAGCCACTATCCCGAGCTGGCGGCGCGCCTCGATGAGCTGGAGCAGGCCCGGCAACACCTGCAACAACTCAACGAACAATTGGAACAACGGGTGGCCGAGCGCACCGACGCGCTACTGGAGGCCAACCACAACCTGCAGCAACAGATCGCCCAGCGAGAGTTGGTCGAGCAGCAGTTGCGCGATGCCCGGGACGTCGCCCAGGCCGCCAATCGCAGCAAGGACAAGTACCTGGCGGCCGCCAGCCATGACCTGTTGCAGCCGCTCAACGCCGCACGCCTGCTGATCTCCACCTTGCGCGAGCGTTCGCTGCCAACCTCCGAGCAGGTGCTGGTGGAGCGCACCCACCAGGCCCTCGAAGGCGCGGAAGATTTGCTCACCGACCTGCTGGACATTTCCCGGCTGGACCAGGCAGCGGTCAAGCCCGACCTCGCGCCGTATCGGCTGGACGAGTTGCTGGCGCCATTGGTGTCGGAATTCCAATCGGTGGCCGGCGCTGCAGGGTTGGAGCTGCGGACGCATTTTGGCGACGAAGCGATCATGACCGACCTGCGGCTGATGACCCGCATTCTGCGCAACCTGCTCAGCAATGCCTGCCGCTACACCGCCCAGGGCGGCATTCTCCTGGCCGCCCGGCGCCGGGGAGGGCAGTTGAGCCTGGAAGTCTGGGACACCGGCCGGGGCATTGCCGCCGACTGCCTGGAGTCGATATTCCTGGAATTTAACCAATTGGACGTCGGCCGGGCGGCGGATCGCAAAGGCGTCGGCCTGGGTCTGGCAATCGTCGAGCGCATCGCCCATATCCTCGGCTATCGGGTCCAGGTGCGTTCCCGACCGGGGCGCGGCTCGGTGTTCAGCATTCAGGTGCCGCTGTCAGCCGAAAGACCGCCGCCCCTCTCTCAGATACCCGTACAAGCAGTTGCCGGCAACCCGCTACCGGGCCGTCGCCTGCTGGTGATCGACAACGAACTGAGCATTTTGCAAAGCATGGCCGCGCTGCTGGGGCAGTGGGGCTGCGACGTGCTGACTGCCACCGACGAGGCGGGCGCCTTTGACGTGCTGCAAGGTCGCGCGCCGGAACTGATCCTGGCGGATTTTCACCTGGATCATGGCGTGGTGGGGTGCGAGGTGGTCAAGCACCTGCGCGAGCATTTTCACCAAGCGATCCCGGCGGTGATCATCACCGCCGACCGCAGCGACCAGTGCCGCCGCGCCTTGCGCAAATTGGGTGCGCCGCTGCTGAATAAACCGCTCAAGCCCGGCAAGTTGCGGGCGGTGTTAAGCCAGATGCTTGGGTAGCGATCCCTCGTCAGAGGGATTATCTTTCGCTGCATGGCTTGAGGGTCGGGCCGGTCAAGCGCTATCAAAAAGCCACTTATTGGCCGTGTTTTTTACCCTGAATGAAAAAAGACGCTTCGATCTGTTTATTTCCTTATGTAAACTCCCCCCGCTGCGACAATCGGGCACGGCCTCGCCAGGCCCGATGGTAACCGTTTTGCAGTGTCCCTCACCCAGCTGAAGCCAAGACCTACAAGAAGTCAGCGCCGGAGAGACATAAATGTGAGGCTGATAATGACTCGGCCCTGTAGGTCCATCCTCCAGTCCTTCCCGATACTAACCTGCTGGCATTGCCGGTCATGGCGTGGTCTATCATTGATCAGGACAGGTGGGTGGAATGGCGTTCTATCCTAGGGATACACACATGTTGAAGAAAACACACACGGCGCTGCTGGGCCTGGCGATGGCGATGGGTCTTGCGACCACGCACGCCGCCGAGGCAAAAAAAGTGGATGTCTTGCTCATTGGTGGGGGCATCATGAGCTCGACACTCGGCGTCTGGCTCAATGAGCTGGAGCCGGGCTGGACCATGGAAATGGTCGAGCGCCTGGACGGTGTTGCCGAAGAGAGCTCCAACGGCTGGAACAATGCCGGTACCGGTCACTCCGCGCTGGCCGAGCTGAACTACACGCCGGAAGACAAGAACGGCAAGGTCGATATCTCCAAGGCCATCGAAATCAACGAAGCCTTCCAGATCTCCCGTCAGTTCTGGTCTTGGCAGGTCAAGAACGGCGTGCTGAAGAACCCGCGATCGTTCATCAACTCCACGCCGCACATGAGTTTCCTGTGGGGCGATGAGAACATCGCGTTCCTGAAGAAGCGCTACGAAGCCCTCCAGGCCAGCCCGTTGTTCGCCGGCATGCAGTACTCCGAAGATCGCGAGCAGATCAGCAAGTGGGTTCCACTGATGATGCAAGGGCGTGACCCGAGCCAGAAGGTCGCGGCCACCTGGAGTCCCCTGGGCACCGACGTGAATTTCGGTGAAATCACCCGCCAGTTCGCGGCTTATCTGCAAACCAAGCCGAACTTCTCCCTCAAGCTGTCCAGCGAAGTGGAAGACATCACTCGCAACGAAGACGGCACCTGGCGCGTTTCCTACAAGAACCTGAAAGACGGTACCGAAACCGAGACCGACGCCAAGTTCGTGTTCATCGGCGCCGGCGGCGGTGCCTTGCACTTGCTGCAAGAAGCCGACATTCCTGAAGCCCATGAGTACGCAGGCTTCCCGGTGGGCGGTTCGTTCCTGGTCACCGAAAACCCGACTGTCGCCCAGTTGCACCTGGCGAAGGCGTACGGCAAGGCTTCGGTCGGCGCACCGCCGATGTCCGTGCCGCACCTGGACACCCGCGTACTGGACGGCAAGCGTGTGATCCTGTTTGGCCCATTTGCCACGTTCTCTACCAAGTTCCTGAAGAACGGCTCGTACTTCGACCTGCTGACCAGCACCACGACCCACAACGTGTGGCCGATGACCAAGGTCGGTATCGAGCAGTACCCCCTGGTGGAATACTTGGCTGGCCAGCTGATGCAATCGGACGAGGACCGCTTCAACGCCCTGAAGGAGTACTTCCCGGAAGCGAAGCAGGAAGACTGGCGCCTGTGGCAGGCCGGCCAGCGCGTGCAGATCATCAAGCGTGACGAAGAGAAGGGCGGCGTCCTGAAGCTCGGCACCGAAGTGGTCGCTTCCCAGGACGGCAGCATCGCCGCGCTTCTGGGTGCCTCGCCAGGCGCCTCGACCGCCGCGCCGATCATGCTGACCGTGCTTGAGAAGGTCTTCAAGGACAAGGTTGCCAGTCCGGCCTGGCAGGAAAAACTGCACCAGATCGTGCCGAGCTACGGCACCAAGCTCAACGATAGCCCTGAGCGTGTTGCCCAGGAGTGGGCGTACACCAGCGAAGTCCTGCAACTGGCCCCGCCACCGGCTATCGGCAAGCCAGGCACCCCCGTGGCCCCGGCCAAACCGGCCGCCGCGCGCGAAGCTGATCCGGCGACTGACATGGCGCTTTAAACCGGACGCTGTCTGGTGATGGACAAGAACGCGGCTCAATGAGCGTGTTCAGTTAAGAAAAGACGGCGCTGCTTCCGAGATGGAAGGCGCCGTTTTTTTTGGCGGGTTTGGTGTGTATATCCGTTTTTTCGGTAACGGCTGCTGGCGGTTCCGCCCTTACGGCGTCTTACTTTTGAGAAGCGCAAAAGTAAGCAAAACGCTTTAGCCCCACCACTTGGTGCCGAGCCTAGGCGAGGCACCGAGTGGTGGGGCAAAGCGCTTTTGGTTACTTTTTGGGGCTCTCTCTTCCAAAAGTGACCCGCCGTCAGGGCGGAACCGCCAGCAGCCGTTACCGCAAAAACGGATATACACACAAATATGAGGATTCTTGGGGCAGTTGTATTGATAAGAAAAGCGTACCAGTCAACCTCAATGCTCGATCTGTCCCGCTTGCCAAGTCCCCCCGCAACCCTGCCGAAACCGCTGATCAAAATCCTCCGCCAACCGCGCCAGCGTAATCCCGCCAAGACGCTTGAGCAGCAACGCCTGGGCCTCATCGAACGCATCCGTCAGCGCCGCATTCACCGCTTGCTCCACCAGACACTGAGGATGATCACTGGACAGGCCAATGGCGAAAATCGACGTGCCACCCAGCGCCTGGTGGATGTCGAGCAAGGTCATTTCCGACAACGGTTTACTCAGAGTCCAGCCACCGCGATGGCCTTTTTCCGACGTGACATACCCGCGTTCCTTGAGCAAGGCCATGGTCCGGCGTACTACCACCGGGTTGGTCCCCAGCATTTGCGCAAGAGTATCGGAGGTGGCGGATTGCTGGTGACGGTCCATATGGATCAGCACATGAAGCATGCGAGACAGGCGGGTGTCGGTTCTCATGATCGTTGCGGTATTCCGTGACAGAGGCGAGAGTGAGTATCGCGTGTAATTGCAAAAGTTACGAGATCGTTGACAGGTGCTTTTCAAGGAACTTACGATGTGTCGAGACTTTCGATTCCTTCGAACCACCCTTGGAGAACGATCATGCGCTACGACGTCATCATCGCAGGCGGCAGCTACGCCGGTATGTCCGCGGCTTTGCAACTGGTGCGGGCCCGGCGCAAGGTGCTGGTTATCGACGCGGGGCAGCGTCGCAATCGGTTCGCTGCCACCTCCCATGGGTTCCTCGGCCAGGACGGCCGGGCTCCCGGTGACATCGCCGAGGACGCGCGCCGCCAGCTAATGGCCTATCCGACAGTGGAATGGGTGCCAGACACCGCGATCAGCGCCAGCAAGACAGCGGACGGTTTCACCCTGGCAACCGGCGGCGGGCAACGCTTCGCCGCCCGGCGCCTGCTGTTGGCCACCGGCGTGATCGATGAGCTGCCTGAAGTGGAAGGGTTGGCACAGCGCTGGGGCAAGAGCGTGTTTCATTGTCCGTATTGCCATGGATATGAGTTGGAACAAGGGCCAATTGGCGTGTTGGCGACCTCGGAAATGTCCCTGCACCATGCGCTGATGCTTCCGGACTGGGGACCGACGACGTTCTTCACCCATGGCGTGTTCGAGCCTGACCCTGAGCAGCGCGCCAGCCTGAAACGACGCGGGGTAACGATTGTGCCCGAGCGCGTTGAACGCATCGAAGGCGACCGTGCCAACGTCGTGTTGGCCAATGGCCGGGTGGTGGCCGTCGATGGCCTGTTTGTCCTGACCCGCACCCGTGTAGCCAGCCCATTGGCCGCGTCCTTGGGCTGTGAGTTCGAAGAGGGGCCAATGGGGGCCTTCATCCAGAGCGACATGACTCGGGAAACCAGCGTGCCAGGGGTGTTTGCCTGTGGCGACGCGGCCATGCCCTTCGGCTCGGTCGCGTTGTCGGTAGGGGATGGGGTGAGGGCGGGCTCAGGTGTGCACCGCTCCCTGATCTTTACCGCGCACTGACAGCACAGCGGGCGGCCATTCCCCTTAGACTTGAACCGCCCCGGTCGCCACGGCGAAGGCAAGCATTACCAGACTGACGCCCCAGGCCCAGAAGAAGGTATACGCCATGTGTTTGCGCAGCTCCACACCACTGAGCGCGAGTGCCAGGTACACGCTGGGCACGACCGGACTGATGGAAAAACCGGTGTTTTCCCCGATCAACATGGCCCGGGCCACCGCTTCGAGAGGGACGCCAGCAGCGGCGGCCACGTCCTTGATCACAGGCAACAGGGCGAAGTAGTAGGCGTCCGGCGAGAAGATCATGCCCAGGGGGACACCGAAGAAACCGACGATCACGTGCAGGTATTGGGCGGAACCGGCGGGGAGGATGTCGATCAGCGCCAGGGCCATGCCATCGGACATTTTCGCCCCGGACAGCACGCCCAGCAGCACGGCGGCGGCCATCATCACCAGCACCATTTGCAGCGCGTCGGATGCGTGAGCCTTGAGACGCTCGGCCTGGGCGTCCAGGGACGGGAAGTTCAACGGCAGGGCGATGCCCAGCCCGACCATGAAACAAGCGTATAGCGGGAAAATACCGGTAAACAGGCAGGCCAGGATTGCGCCAGTCAAGGCCACGTTAAGCCAATAGCGCAGGCTTCGGGGCGAGAGGCTGAACTCGCGGGCTTCAGTGGACAGGCTTTCCAGGTCGACGCTGGCGGCCGCCCCCAATGACATCGGCTGGCGACGCTGGGCCCGCGAGCCCAACACCGTCGCCACCAGCAGCATGCAGACCAGGCCCACCATCTGCACGGGCAGCAAGCCCAGCCACAGCTCGGTGGCATCGAGCCCCGACACGGCGGCGGCACGGGCCGTGGTGCCACCCCAAGGCACCATATTGATGACGCCGGCCGTGGTGCCCACCAGGCACAACAGCATCGCCGGGTTCATGTTCAGGCGTTTGTACAAGGGCAGCAGCGCCGGAATGGTCAGCAAGAACGTGGCGGCACCGACCCCGTCCAGGTGCACCACCGAGGTCACCAGCACCGTGACCAGGGCCACCGCCAGGGGCTTGCCGCCGGTGCTGCGGATCAGCAGGTTGACCAGCGGATCGAATAACCCTCGATCGCGCATGATGCCGAAAAACAGAATGGCAAACAGAAACAGCGCCGCAGTCGGGGCCACGGTGATCAGCCCGGCCTTGATGAACTCGCCGATTTGTCCGGGATTGAAACCGGCCAGCAGGCAAACGGCGACGGGCAGGGTGGTGAACGCCACCACGGGGCTGATCCTGCGTAGCAATATCAGCCCGATGATGGCCAGCATCATCAGGAAACCCAGAGTTGTAATCATGTAGCGGCCTCTCTTTTTATTGTTGTCGATGGTTCAGTGACGGCGTGTCGATCAGCCCTGCGGCCCTGGCAGGCGCAGGGCCAGGAGTAGATAACTCAGGCTCTTGCCATGGCGATCAAGACCGCAACTGAGGTTTACGCCGCCCTCCAGGGCGTCTTCGAGCACGAAATTCAGTGCGTTCAGGTTCGGCAGTTCGTAGCGGTGCACCCTGGAAGGCCGCCGCGTGGCAAATTGTTCGGCGACACGCTCGCTGGTCAATTCGCGCAGCAACCACGGGAAATGCGCAGGGTCATGGGGAAAGACCGCGACGCTGAGGATGTTGCCTTTGTCTCCGGCGCGGGCGTGGGCGAAGTCGGCGAGGGTGACGAAGTTCATCAGTACCACTCCAGGGTCGTATGGATTTCGCTGCGCGGCAGCAGGAAACTGCGCGTGGTGACAGCTTCGCTGAGATGTCGGCGAACCCCTCCACCGCCGGCCGGCCCGTTGGTGTAGAGCGATTCCACCTCGGCCAGCAGGGTTTCGAGCAACGACCGGTCGGTGTGGGTCAGCCCCACTCGCACGCGTACATCTTCGAGCTCGGGTGCCTCGGCCAGCCGTTGTTGCAGGTAGCGACCAGCATGGTCATTGAACAGGCTGGCGATACCCGACAAATCGATCCAGGGCTCTACCCCCGGCGCCAACCGGTCGAAGCGTTGCAGCAGAATTTCCCGGGCCAGGGTCGCTCGGGCCACGGCGCCGGGGCCGGCATAGGAAATCTCCGCCTCGCCGAACCAAAGGCCGCGCACCCCGGCCAAACCCTTGAGTGTGTCGGGGCGCGGATGGCCAAGCAGACCGCTGATTTCGACACGGTTCTCACCCAGGTCCTGGACACGGGCCTGGCCCAGATCCAGGACCACATCCGGGGTCAGGTAACCCCGTGGATCGTGAACCTCGTAGAGCAGTTGTTCCTTGACTGTCTGCTCGCTGACCCGTCCACCGCAGTGGCGGGTCTTGCCAATGATCAAGCGGCCGTTCTGGTGAACTTCGGCAATCGGGCAACCGAGGTTGGCCGGGTCCGGGATTTCTTTCATGCCGGGGTGGGCAAAATAGCCGCCGGTGACCTGGGTGCAGCACTCCAGCAAATGCCCGGCGGCAGTGGCGACGGCCATCTTCTGCCAATCGTCGGCGGCCCAGCCCAACCCGTGGCGAATCGCGCCCACCGCCAACGACGGGTCGGCGACCCGACCACAGAGCACGATACCGGCGCCTTCGGCCAGCGCCGTCGCGATGCCATAGGCCCCGGTGTAAACGTTGACCGATACGGGCGTCTGCCCGATAGGCTCCAACGATAGCCACCGATCGTAACGGGCCGGGGTTTCCTCCAGCAGGTCATCGCCCAGCACACAGGCAATTTTCAAGGCCGGATAGCGTCCGGCCAGGATTTCACGCAGCCGTTGCGCCGCAGCCCTGGGGTTGGCTGCACCGCCGTTGGTAATGATCGGGATGCCGGCTTCGATGCACACGTCCAGCATCGGTTCGAGGAAGTCGAACAGGCGAGAGGAATAGCCGGCCTGGGGATCCAGCCCTTTGCGCAACTGCGCCTCGGCCAGCGTCCGTTCGGCCAGCAGCTCCAGCATGATGTAGCGCTGGCCGGTCCGCTGCGCCAGGTCCTGGGCCAGGCGCAACGCGGCGTCCGGGCGGTCATTGGCGAAACCGGCGCCGCACCCGACGAGAATTGTCTTGGTCATGTCCATTTCCACGGTTGGGATGACCCATAGTGGCTGCCCTGGATTGTTCTGTGAATTTTAAAGGTAGAATCAATTGATCCATTTTCTTTATAGGTGCGGCCATGAACGTTTCTTTCAGACAGCTTCGCGCCTTCATCCTGATCGCCGAGACTTCAAGCTTCACCCGCACCGCGGAACAGCTTCACCTGTCGCAACCAGCCCTGAGCTACAGCATCCGTAAGCTGGAAGAGACCATGGGGCTGCAGTTGCTGGCGCGCAACACCCGCAGTGTCGAGCTGACGCTAGCCGGCGAACACTTCCTGCCCCAGGCCAGGCGCATGCTCAGGGATATGGACGATGCCATACGCGATGCTCGCGATACCCTCAGCCTGAGCCGTGGCACCCTCCGCCTGGGGGCGTTGCCCACCGCTGCCGCTTCGTTCTTGCCCGTGGTCATTGCCTCGTTCCAGCACGAACACCCGGGGGTACGGGTGAGCGTGCTGGACGGCCGTGCCGGGGAGATCATGGGCTGGGTGCAGCGCGGCGAGGTGGATGCGGGCATTACTTCGTTGCCGGACGATCTGTCCGGGTTGAGCTTTGTGCGTTTGCTGGATGACAACCTGGTGTTGCTAGCGCATAAGGACCATCAGCGCGACAGCCTGGATGACTGGAAGCGACAGCCCTACATCGCCCTGACCCCCGACACCAGCATCCGGCCCCTGGCGGATGCAGCATTGCGCTACCTGAACGTCGATCCGGAGCCGGCCTGGGAGGTGGCCCACATGAGCACGGCCACCGCCCTGGTGCGTGAAGGATTGGGTTTTTCCCTGCTGCCGGCCAGTTGCACGGCGGTGTTCAACATTGGTGAGCAATGTTCGGTGATTGCCATCGACCAGCCCGGCAAGCGTTCGATCGGTCTGTTGCAACGCAAGCCCGTGGCCCAGTCACCCTCGTTGAGCCAATTCATGCAGCATATGCGGCAAACGCTGCGGCAGGACAACCGTCAGTAGCCGGTATTGATGTGGGTGGATGCAATCCCTCTATTGGGTACCAAACATAGCCGTCCAATAAATCCCCGCATCGCTTTTAGGGTCCATTGCATACCCGGCGCCCAATTCGCGGAACTGCGGGTTCATCAGGTTGGCGCAATGCCCGGGGCTGGCCAGCCAGCCATCCACCACCTTAAGGGCCGTGTCTTGCCCGGCGGCAATGTTCTCGCCGATCAACTGGCCGAGATAGCCGGCCAGTTCGGCGCGGTCACCCGGCATGCGGCCGTCGCGGTCCTTGTGGTCGAAGAAATTGTTGTTGGCCATGGCCCGGGTGTGCGTGACCGCCGCCAGGGCCAGGGTACCGTTCCAGGCCAATGGCGTTGTGGCCGTGAACGTTTCGGTGCCGCAGCGGCGTGGCTGCGAGCGGGCGCTGTTGATCAGCTTCAGCAGTTTCTGGCCTTCGGCTTGCCAGTCCCCGAGGCGCGCCGACAGCAGTGGACGCGCGAGCACGATGCGCCATTCGCGATCGAGTCGACTGACGCCGATGTCGACGAACTGCGGGTCCAGCACAACCTGACAGAAACTTTCCTGTACGGCTTTCATCGCGGCTTGTGCATCGCGCGGCCCGGACAGGCTGATGGCCTGCACATTGACCATCGGATAGGCCGTGCGCGCCAGCGCCTGCTGCAGGTCGCCGATGCCATTGGCCGACAGGATCAGCCGCGAATCCATCGCCAGCGGCGGCAACTCCAGGGAGGCCTGGCCCGCGCAGCTTTGGGACTGGCTACGGTAAAGGTTGATGGACTCGACCAGCTGCGTCTCTTCGGTGGCCGCGGCGCCGACGGCAAACGCCAGGCCCAGCGTCAGTACGGCAAGCCGCATGGCGGATGAAATGGCACGCATGTAAATCTCCCTTGAGCGGACGGCGCCTATGATGCGCAATTTTTGCCCCGCTGGGGCAACGGTATTCACGCTCTCTTGAAATCCCTTGGAACGGCACCGCTGGGTACCGTTCGGGACAATCCTCAAGTAGTGGGATCAATTTTCAAGCAAATAAGTCCATTTCCGTCGTTTCAAGGCCCTTAAACCGCAAATTGTCAGCTCATCCAGTTCCCGCCATCGACGTTGTAGGTCTGCGCTACCACGTATTCACTCTCTGCCGAGGCCAGGAAAATCGCCATGCCTGTGAGATCGTCCGCGGTCCCCATCCGGCCATAAGGCACTTGCTGGCCGACCTGGCGTTTCTTTTCCCCCAACGGCAGGTTTTCGTGGTGGGCAAACAGCGCATCCACGCCGTCCCAATGCTCGCCATCCACCACGCCGGGAGCGATGGCGTTGACGTTGATCCGATGTTTGATCAAATCCAGCCCGGCGGACTGGGTCAGGCTGATCACCGCTGCCTTGGTGGCGCAATAGACGCCAACCAGCGCTTCGCCACGCCGGCCAGCCTGGCTCGCCATGTTGATGATTTTGCCGCCATGCCCCTGGCGGATCATCTGCCGGGCCGCGGCTTGCAGCGTAAACAGCGTGCCAGCGACGTTGATGGAAAACAGCCGCTCGTAGCTCTGGCGCGTGATCTCCACAATCGGCGCCAAGTCGAACAGCGCCGCGTTATTGATCAGGATATCCAGCTTGCCGACCCGGGCCACGACGGCGTCGATGGCTTGGTCGATGGAGGCTTGATCGGTCACGTCCATTTTTACCGCGTAGGCGCTGGCGCCCAACTCGGCGGCGGTGGCCTGGGCCCGCTCCAGATCGATATCGGCAATCGCCACCGTCGCGCCTTCGTTGATATAGGCCTGGGCAAAGGTCCTGCCGATACCACGGGCGGCGCCGGTTACCAGCGCACTTTTTCCTTCCAGTCGTTTCATGGGGGGTGTCCTTTTATAAGCTGCATCAATCAATGGCAAGCCGATTACAGCAGCGCACCTGAATGCGGACAAACGCAGGAAGGATGATCCGCTGGTACTTTTTTACTTCGGTCCAAGGCGTACGGCTGGGTTAAAAAAGCATCATTGAGGGGGGCAGATCAAACTGGCGACCGCCGTCCAACCCGGCGTAAGGTGCTGCTACAACGCTAAGAGAGGCGCGACATGCCTGACCACAGAACGCCTTTGTTCGAGCAGCGGCCTGCCGAACTGGAAATCATCCTCCCGGAGCCCGAGCACAGTTTTCGCTGGTACGAGCACGACTATCCGTACCCGATGGCGCGCTGGAATCACCATCCTGAATTTGAAATCCACCTGATCCGCCAGGGCAGCGGAAAGCTGCTGGCAGGCGACTACATTGGCCCGTTCGGCCCTGGACATGTGGCGATGATCGGTCCGGACCTGCCTCATGATTGGATGGGCGACTTGGCGCCGGGTGAGTACCTGGAAGGCCGCGATGTGGTGCTGCAATTCGATGGTGCGACGCTACTGACCTTGCGTCAGACCCTGCCTGAGTTGGCAGATCTGCAAGGGCTGTTCGAACGTGCCCGTCGTGGCCTGGCCTTCAGCGGCGCTACCTCCTTACATGCAGCGCGCCTGCTTGAAGCCATCGGCCCGGCCCAGGGGCTGTCGCGATTGGCGCTGTTCCTGAAGTTGCTCAACACGCTGAACCAAGCCCCGGAAGACGAGACCCTCAGCTTGGCGAGCCCTTGCTACGCACCCACCCTCGATTCCCGCAGCTCCGAGCGCATCCACAAAGCCTTCGAGTATTTGCACGCCGAACTCACCGGCGACCTGCGCCTGTCGGTGATCGCCCGGCAACTGGACATGAGCGAACCCGGCTTCTCGCGTTTCTTCAAACGCATTACCGGGCATGGCTTCATCGACCTGATGCGCAAACTGCGGGTCCAGCGCGCCTGCAGGCTGCTGTTGCAGAGTGAAATGCCGGTAACCGATATCTGTTTTGAGGTGGGTTACAACAACCTCTCTAATTTCAACCGGCATTTCCGCATCGAGATGAACCAGACGCCCAGTGAGTATCGCCGGGGCGCCTTGTCATTGGTTTGAAGCCGCAGTGCTTCAACGCGCAGTCTGCGCCTCGCCCACCGTCACCGCACGAGCCATCACACTGATCGCCGCCACGGCCGCAATCAGCAAGCCCGGCGATGTTGCCAACAGCACACCGGTGGTTCCCGCCCCGGCCGCCAGGATTTGTCCGGCGGCCAATGGTCCAGCGACGGAACCCAGGCGCCCGATGGCCACTGCCGCGCCGACACCGGTCGCACGTACGGCGGTAGGGTAGGAGGGCGGTGCCAAGGCATAGAGCACCAATTGCGCCGCCATGACGAACAACCCGGCGGCAAACCCGGCGATAGCCATCGGTACGATGCCGATCGATAACCCGACCCCGGCCAGGGCGCTGAGCAGCCCGGAATAGACGAACAGCACCACCTTGACGCCGTTGCAGCGGTCCAGCAACAGGCCACCGAGCAACGAACCCAAGGTTCCGCCAATGTTGAACAGCATCTGCACCAGACCCGCCTGGGGCTTGCTGAAACCTTGTTCCAGCAGCAGCGACGGTAGCCAGTTGAGCAACATGTACATGACCGTCAGGGTGAAGAAATAGCTCAGCCAAAGGGCCAGGGTAGTACGGCCCCGACCTTCGCCGAACAGCGCCTGACTGGTTGAGCTGCGAGCCTCGCCGCCGGCACCCTGGGCCTGGCGAAAGGCGCTGGACTCAGGGAGCCACAGCACCATCAGCGGCACAACCAGCAATGGCGCCAGCCCACCGATGAAAAACGTCATCTGCCAGTGTTCGCCAAACAGCATGGCGACCACGGCCGCCAAGGCACCCCCCAACGGAACCCCCGCATACATCACACTGATGGCCGTGCCGCGGCGCTGCTCCCCCACGGACTCGGCACACAGGGCAATGAGGTTGGGCAGGGCGGCGCCCAGGCCCAGGCCGGTCATGAAGCGCACCAGCAACAGGCTGGAAAAATGTTCGACATAAGCGGTGCTGAGGGAGAACACACCGAACAGCAAGACAGCGGCGATGAGGATTTTCTTGCGGCCGATGCGATCGGCGATCCAGCCCCCGAAAAATGCACCTGGCAGCAGCCCGATGATCCCGGCACTGAAGACCCAGCCCATCATTTTCGGGTCCAGGGCAAAGGTCTGGCGCAAGCCTGCGGCGGCGGTGCCGGCCGACTGCAGGTCAAAACCCTCGATCAGCGCAACGATAAAACACAGGGCGATGGTCAGCGTCGTACGACGTGCCGGGCGATCCATGGCAAATCCTCTTATTGTTTTTGTCTGGACACCGGTTCGAGCGAGGAATCGGTGCATAGGATTAAGATTAACAAAGATAACTAAAAAATGAATCGTGATGACGCAATGATGATTTCCTAGTAAATACATAATAAAAACAGTTAGTTGAAGTCATTGGCTGCACGAGTCGTAAAACTGGTTAATGATATTAATGTTCGATTATCGATCACTTTGGATTGACGAAGCACCCGTATCATTTCCATTCTCTGTGCCCACCTCAGGCGTTGAGGTCGATCAAAAACAACAATAAATGGACATCGAACATGCCAAACCTTGCGCGGGCCGCCCATGCGGTGCCCCCTGTTTCACCACTCGTTCAACTGCTGGCCTGCCTCGGCTTGAGCCTGGGTTCCAGCGCGTTGTTGGCAGAAGGATTCATCGACGACAGCCACGGTACCTTGACCCTGCGTAATTACTACATGGACCGCGACTACAAGGACGATGGCGCCAAAACCGCGGCCCGGGAATGGGCCCAGGGTGTGTTCATGAACATGGAGTCAGGCTTTACGCCGGGCACGGTCGGGTTCGGCCTGGACGCCCGAGGATTGCTGGGGATCAAGCTTGATTCGTCGCCGGATCGCAGTGGCACTGAATTGTTGCCGGTGTCCAGCAGCGACAAGCGTGCCGCCGATGAGTACTCACGCCTGGCATTGACCGGCAAACTGCGCTTGGGCCAGACCACGGTGAAGACCGGCGATGTTTCGATTTTCCTGCCGTTCGCCTTCGCCAGCCCATCACGCCTGCTGCCGCAGACCTTTCGCGGGACGACGCTCAGTTCCAAGGACATCGACGGATTGACGTTGAACACCGGCTACATCGACCGCATCAACCGTCGCGATTCCACCGACTACCAGTCGATGAGCATTGCCTCGCCCAATCGGCGTTTCAATGGCACGGCGACTTCGTCTCACATGGCCTATGTGGGCGGCGACTATCAGGTCAACAAAGACCTCAGCCTGCGGGCCTACCACGCCGAAGTGGCAGACCTGTACCAGCAAAATACCCTGGCGTTACTGCATAACCTGCCCTTGGGTGACGGGGTGTTGACCACCGACCTGCGCAGCTTTTTCAGTGACGAAGACGGCGCCGCCAAGGCCGGCAAAGTGGATAACCGCAATGTATCGGCGCTGATCGGCTATCGCTTGGGTGGGCATCGCGTGAGCCTGGGCTACATGCATTCGAGTGGCGATACGGCCACGCCTTATGTGTCGGGCACCGAGTTGATGGGCTTGAGCGAAATGACCATGAGCTCGGATTTTCTCAATGCCAAGGAGCGCACCTGGCAGGCGATCCATGACTATGACTTTGCCGCCGTGGGCGTACCGGGCCTTAGGACCCGATTGCGTTACGTGCGTGGCGATCACATCGAGCTGGCGGCCTTCAATGCCGAGGACCGCAAGGAGCGAGAGTTCCAGATGGAGCTGGGGTACGTGATCCAGAGCGGCCCGCTGAAGAACGTCGGGCTGCTGGCGCGCAAGTCGATCTACCGCAATAACTTCCCGGGGGCTGCGGCCTTTCGCGATGAGAACCAGACCCGGTTTTTGGTGACCTACAGCGTGCCGATCTGGTAGGGAATGTGCGCAGTGCTTTTGTGGCGAGGGAGCTTGCTCCCGCTGGGCTGCGCAGCAGCCCCAGACCGGTGAATGCGGTCTGGCAGGCTGATTGAGCCGACTGTTTTGGGGCTGCATCGCAACCCAGCGGGAGCAAGCTCCCTCGCCACGGGTGCCTATCCGTTATCGCTGGTAAACCTTCTTCAGCAACCGCAGCAACTCCTCCCGCTCGCCATCCGAAAGGGCCGCCGTGGAATCCAGATCGCTCTGGACGGCGATCTGCTGGAGTTCCTTGAGCAGGGTTTCCCCGGTCTTGCTCAGGAAAATCCCATAGGAACGCTTGTCCGGCTTGCACCGCACCCGCACGGCCAGCGCCCGGCTTTCCAGTTTGTTCAACAGCGGCACCACTTGCGGCGGTTCGATCGCCAGGGCCTTGGCCAGGTCGGCCTGCATCAGGCCGGGGTTCTGGTCGATGATCGCCAGGGCCGAGAATTGGGCGGGGCGTAAATCGTGGACGGCAAGCCGGCCGATCAGGTTCTGGAACAGTTTCAATTGGGCGCGGCGCAGGGCGTAACCGATCAGGTCATCCAGCGCAGCGTCCAGCGGTACCTGCGCGTCGGTGCCGTCGGCCAGGGCTTCGGCGGGTTCGGCAAGCTTGGAAGACTTGGCCATCGAAGAGAGCATCCTCAAGGTGAGTGATTAACAAGGCTATCCAGTTTGCCCGAGGTTGTGACGCGATGGCTACGGTGGATCGCATATTCGTTGATCGGCTGCTTGCCAGCAGTGGTTGAAAAAATACAGATAAATCGATTAATAGTTAATTGACATAACTATATTTCAGGTTTAGTTTTTGATCATCTTCAGCCAAGAACAAGAGTGCACGCATCATGAGCAATTACGAAGGTCGCTGGAAAACGGTCAAAGTCGATATCGAGGAAGGCATTGCCTGGGTGACCCTTAATCGCCCGGAAAAGCGTAACGCCATGAGCCCGACCCTCAACCGCGAAATGATCGACGTGTTGGAGACCCTGGAACAGGATCCCGCCGCCGGCGTACTGGTGCTGACCGGGGCTGGTGATGCCTGGACCGCCGGCATGGATCTCAAGGAGTATTTCCGCGAGGTGGATGCCGGCCCGGAAATCCTCCAAGAGAAAATTCGTCGCGAAGCCTCGCAATGGCAGTGGAAGCTGCTGCGCATGTACGCCAAGCCGACCATTGCCATGGTCAACGGCTGGTGCTTCGGTGGCGGTTTCAGCCCGCTGGTGGCATGCGACCTGGCGATCTGCGCCGACGAAGCGACCTTCGGGCTCTCGGAAATCAACTGGGGCATTCCGCCCGGTAACTTGGTCAGCAAGGCTATGGCCGATACCGTGGGCCATCGCCAGTCGCTGTACTACATCATGACCGGCAAGACCTTCGGTGGGCAGAAAGCCGCCGAGATGGGCCTGGTCAATGAAAGCGTGCCCCTGGCGCAACTGCGTGAAGTCACCGTGGCGCTGGCGCGCAACCTGCTGGAGAAGAATCCGGTGGTGCTGCGAGCAGCCAAGCATGGCTTCAAACGCTGCCGCGAACTGACCTGGGAGCAGAACGAGGATTACCTGTACGCCAAGCTCGACCAGTCGCGTTTGCTCGACACCGAAGGTGGTCGCGAGCAGGGCATGAAGCAGTTCCTGGACGACAAGAGCATCAAGCCTGGCTTGCAAACCTATAAGCGCTGAGTCGACAGGCGAATAGCGGGCCGCATCCCGCTGTTCGCTGCGTCGCCCTGGCGCTACTGTTACATCGCTGCGATGCATTCCCGATAAAGACAATAAAGAGGAATCACCATGCTGGACGTGCCCCTGTTGATCGGCGGCCAGTCGTGCGCCGCCCGTGACGGCCGGACCTTCGAGCGCTGCAACCCGGTGACCGGTGAAGTGGTCTCGCGTGTGGCTGCTGCCACGTTGGAAGATGCCGACGCCGCCGTGGCCGCTGCGCAAGCTGCGTTTCCCGCCTGGGCTGCGCTGGCGCCCAACGAACGTCGCACCCGTCTGCTGCGTGCGGCCGAGCAGTTGCAGGCCCGCAGCGGCGAATTCATCGCTGCCGCTGGCGAAACCGGTGCCATGGCCAATTGGTACGGTTTCAACGTGCACCTGGCGGCGAACATGCTGCGCGAAGCCGCTTCCATGACCACCCAGATCAACGGCGAAATCATTCCTTCGGATGTGCCCGGCAGTTTTGCCATGGCCTTGCGTCAGCCGTGCGGCGTGGTGCTGGGTATCGCACCGTGGAACGCTCCGGTGATCCTTGCCACCCGCGCCATCGCCATGCCCCTGGCCTGCGGCAACACCGTGGTGCTCAAGGCTTCTGAAATAAGCCCGGCCGTGCACCGGCTGATCGGCCAAGTGCTGCAGGACGCCGGTCTGGGCGACGGCGTGGTCAATGTGATCTGCAATGCGCCAGCGGATGCGCCGGCCATTGTCGAGCGGTTGATCGCCAACCCGGCGGTGCGCCGTGTCAACTTCACCGGTTCGACCCACGTCGGGCGCATCGTCGGCGAACTGTCGGCGCGTCACCTCAAGCCGGCCCTATTGGAACTCGGTGGCAAGGCGCCGCTGCTGGTGCTCGATGACGCCGATCTGGATGCCGCCGTGCAAGCAGCGGCCTTCGGGGCCTACTTCAACCAAGGCCAGATATGCATGTCCACCGAGCGACTGATCGTCGATGCCCGCGTGGCCGATGCCTTCGTTTCCCGGCTGACCGCCAAGATCGCCACCCTGCGCGCCGGTGATCCTGCTGCCGGCGATTCAGTGCTCGGCTCGCTGGTGGATGTCAGCGCCGGCCAGCGCATCAAGGGCTTGATCGACGACGCCTTGGCCAAAGGCGCGACACTGCTGGCGGGAGGGCAGTTGGAGGGCAGTATCCTGCAGCCGACCTTGCTCGATGGTGTGACCCCGGACATGCGTCTGTATCGCGAAGAGTCCTTCGGCCCGGTGGCCGTGGTCCTGCGCGGTGACGGTGACGAGGCGCTGCTGCGCCTGGCCAACGACTCCGAGTTCGGCCTCTCGGCCGCGATCTTCAGCCGTGATACCACACGTGCGCTGGCCTTGGCCCAACGGATCGAGTCGGGCATCTGTCACATCAACGGTCCGACCGTACACGACGAGGCGCAAATGCCCTTCGGCGGGGTCAAGTCCAGCGGTTACGGCAGCTTTGGCGGCAAGGCGTCCATCGAGCATTTCACCCAGTTGCGTTGGGTGACGTTGCAGAGCGGACCCCGGCATTACCCGATCTGAAATCCGTCGCACCGCTGGCGGGCGGGCCTTGAAGCCCATCGCCCCGGTGCAGACCAGAATAACAATGAAAAGGTCGCAGCCAAAAGGCTGCCACGCTCCGCTCGCTTCGCGCGACCCGAGCGTGCCTTGGTGGAGGAAATGTACGTGAGTTCCGAGTTCAGATCGTCCTCCCGACCCGGCCCTGGGCAGTATCGCCAGGTGTCGATTGGTCATCCTGCTGTTGAAGTCCGGGAAGAGCAGGGCATCCTGCACATGCGCTCCCTGGAACCCCTGGCGCCGTTGCCGGCGCGGTTGCTCGAGCGCCTGGTGCACTGGGCCGAGGTACGCCCGCAACACACGTTTATCGCGGCGCGCGAGGCGGGCGGTGACTGGCGTCGCGTCAGCTATGCGCAGATGCTCGAGAGTGTCCGGGCCATTGCCCAAAGCCTGCTGGGCTACGGCTTGTCGGCCGAAAGACCGTTGGCGCTGCTCTCAGGCAACGACATTGAACACTTGCAAATGGCCCTCGGTGCGATGTACGCCGGCATTCCGTATTGCCCGGTGTCGCCCGCCTATTCATTGCTGTCCCAGGATTTCGCCAAGCTACGGCACGTCTGCGATCTGTTGCAGCCGGGGCTGGTGTTCGTCAGCAATGCCGCGCCGTTCGAGCGGGCGATCAATGCCGTATTGCCAGCCGATATTCCCTTGATCACGGTCCAGGGTGAGCTGGCAGGCCGGGCGAGGACAAGCTTCGCCAGCCTGCTGGCACAACCCGGCGGCGTTGAGGCCGAGCGGGCCTTCGCCGCCACCGGCCCGGACAGCATCGCCAAGTTTCTCTTCACGTCCGGTTCGACCAAGCTGCCAAAGGCGGTGATCACCACCCAGCGCATGCTCTGCGCCAACCAGCAGATGCTGCTGCAGACCTTTCCGGTATTCGGTGAAGAGCCGCCGGTGCTGGTGGACTGGTTGCCGTGGAACCACACCTTCGGCGGCAGCCACAACGTCGGCATCGTGCTGTACAACGGCGGCACGTTCTACCTGGACGACGGCAAGCCTACAGCCCAAGGCTTTGCCGAAACCTTGCGCAACCTCAAGGAGATTTCGCCCACCGCTTATCTGACAGTGCCCAAGGGCTGGGAAGAACTGGTCAGTGCCCTGGAGCAGGACGGCGAGTTGCGTGAGCGTTTTTTCAAGCGCATCAGCCTGTTCTTCTTTGCCGCGGCGGGTTTGTCCCAAAGCACCTGGGATCGCCTCGACAAAGTGGCCGAGCAGCATTGTGGCGAACGGATCCGGATGATGGCCGGGCTGGGAATGACCGAGGCGGCGCCGTCCTGCACGTTCACCACCGGGCCATTGTCCATGGCCGGTTACATCGGCCTGCCGGCGCCGGGTTGCGAAGTGCGGCTGGTGCCGGTGGATGGCAAGTTCGAAGGACGCTTTCGCGGGCCGCACATCATGCCCGGTTACTGGCGCTCGCCGCAGCAGACCGCCGAGGTGTTCGACGAGGACGGTTTCTACTGCTCGGGTGACGCGATCAAGCTGGCCGATCCGGGCAACCCGCAACTGGGCTTGATGTTCGATGGCCGGATTGCCGAAGACTTCAAGTTGTCCTCCGGCGTGTTCGTCAGTGTCGGTCCGTTGCGTAATCGAGCCGTGCTGGAAGGCACGCCTTACGTCCAGGACTTGGTGATCACTGCGCCAGATCGCGAGTGCCTGGGTGCGTTGGTGTTCCCAAGGCTTGCTGAGTGCCGACGCCTGTCGGGCCTGGCCTCGCACTCCAGCGATGCCCAAGTGCTCGCCAGCCCGCCGGTACGTCGCTGGTTTGCCGACTGGTTGCAACGCCTGAACCGCGCAGCGAGCGGCAACGCCAGTCGCGTGGAGTGGATAGCCTTGCTCGATGAACCGGCGTCCATCGATCGCGGCGAAATCACCGACAAGGGCTCGATCAACCAGCGGGCCGTGTTGCAGTGGCGAGCGGCGAAAGTCGAGGCGCTGTATCGCGGTGAAGACCCGTCGATCCTACGGGCCGGGTCGCCGGGTTAATCCCCAATCCTTGTGGGAGCGAGCTTGCTCGCGATAGCGGTAGTCCAGCAGCATTGATGTTGGCTGACACACCGTCATCGCGAGCAAGCTCGCTCCCACAGGTTTTTCATCTTCGACTCGTTCAGCCCTCAGCCCAGCCCCCGCCGTGACACGCTGCCTCAAGCCTTTTACTATGCCGGTTCTCTTTTCTCTGGAATTCACCTGGATGAGTAAGCCTGGCCAAACGGTGCTGGTGGCGCTGCGCAGAATGATCGCCTCGGGCGAGTTGGCGGCCGGTGAGCGCTTGATGGAAATTCCCACCGCTGAACTATTCGGCGTTTCGCGGATGCCGGTGCGCATGGCGTTCCGCACGCTGGAGCAGGAAGGGTTGCTGGTACGCTTCGGCGGGCGGGGATTCCAGGTGCGTTCGGTGAGTGCCGAGGAAATCGCCGGGGCCGTAGAGGTGCGGGGTGTGCTGGAAGGCCTGGCCGCCCGGCAGACGGCCGAACGTGGTTTGTCCGATGAGGGCCGGGCGATACTCGAACAGTGTCTGGTGCAGGGCGACGAACTGTTCGCCAAAGGCTATGTGACCGAGGATGACTTGGAGGTGTATCACGACCTCAATATGCGCTTTCATCAGGTGATCGTCGAAGGCAGCCACAACCCTGCGATTGCCGATGCACTGGCCCGTAACGATCATTTGCCTTTCGCCTCAGTCACCGCCTTGGCAGTGGATCGTCAGAACATGGCTGGGGAGTTTCGCCGTTTCAACTATGCCCACATGCAGCACCATTCGGTGTTCGACGCACTGGTCCATCGCCAGGGCGCCCGTGCCGAGGCGATCATGCGCGAGCATGCCAATGCGACCTTGCGTTATGCCGAGGTGTTCGGCTCGACGCTGGCGGATGAGCGGATGACGGTGATTCTGCGTTCAGAGTGAAAGCCCATGTAATGCTGTTCACTTAAGGCAATAAGACAGACCTGTGGCGAGGGAGCTTGCTCCCGCTGGGCCGCGAAGCGGCCCCAAAACCTGCCAAATGCGGAGTATCAGACACACCGCATTCGCCGGTTTACGACTGCTTCGCAGCCGAGCGGGAGCAAGCTCCCTCGCCACAGGTCCATCATTGTTCTTAAATGAACCGTATTACCTGTGGAGCTTGTGTGATCTGGGGGTTAGAGATCCAACACCAGCAACGGCGTCTTCGACCGAGAACAACACGGCGTGAACTGATCGTTGCAAGCCTGTTCAGCCTCGGTCAGAAACATGTCCCGATGCTCCGGCACACCTTCCAGCACGCGGGTCAGGCAGGTGCCACAGACGCCTTGTTCGCAGGAAATCGGAACCTCGATGCCATGGCTTTCCAGCACCTGCACCACACTGCGGTCCGGCGGCACTTCGAAGACCTGGCCGCTGCTGGCCAGTTTTACTGAGAAACGGCCATCGGCGCTGGTGTCGGCAGGCGCAGCGGCGAAGTACTCACGGTGCAGGTGGGGTTCCTGCCAGCCCTGGACTTTGGCGGTGTCGAGTACGTGCTGCATGAAACCGCCGGGACCGCACACATAAAGGTGCAGGTCATCACTGGGCTCAGCCAGCACCCGAGCGGCGTCCAGCAAGGTCTCGGGTTCTTCATCGAAATGCAGGAAGACCCGGTCGGCATACGGCGACCGGTGCAAACGCTCGACAAAGGCTGCACGCTCCCGGGAACGGGCGCAGTAGTGCAGTTCGAACGCTGCGCCGCTCTGGGCCAGGTGCTCGGCCATGCTCAAGATCGGCGTAATGCCGATGCCGCCGGCAAACAACAGGCTGCGCCGGGCCTCAGGGGCGAGGCCAAACAGGTTGCGGGGCTCGCTGATGTGCAGGCGCACGCCGGGTTGGATCAACTCATGCAAACTGCGCGAACCGCCGCGCGAGGCGGGGTCCTTGAGCACGCCAATGAGGTAGCGATGCCGCTCCTCGGGGTGGTTGCACAGCGAATACTGGCGTATCAGGCCGTTGGGCAAATGCACGTCGATATGGGCACCTGCCGTGAACGCCGGCAGTGGTAGACCGTCGACACGGATCAGCTCGTAACTGCAGATATCGACGGCTTCGTTGTGCCGCGCCGCCACCTGGACTTCGATCATGGCCGTTGCTCCGCCAGTTGCGGCTGATGGCTGCTGGCAATCAATCCGGGCTGGGCTTCACGCTCCCGGGCGATCCAACGCTCCAGCACCCGACGCGACTGCACGCCGCCGGCATCGATGTTGAGCTTGAGCAGGTTGCGTTGCGGATGGTCCAGCAGATTGCGTTGCTGGCGCTCAAGCATCTCCAGGTCTTCGCTGAAAATCTTGCCCTGGCCTTCGCGAATGCTCGCGGTCAGCGCTTCATCCTGTGGCTGGAAGTGCCGGGCCATGCCCCAGAAGTACCAGATGGAGGTTTCGGTTTCCGGCGTGATGAAATCCACCACGATGCTCGACGCCTTGAATTGCGGCGCGGCGTGATAACCGCCGTTGCCGGCATGGGCCACGCCCACTTCGATCAGCACATGGCTGGGCGGGGTGAAGCGGCAGATCTGCCAGCGATCCACCGGCACGTCGTCGGCCAGGTTGTTGCCGCGCAACGCCATGCGCCAGAAGGGCGGAGCCATGATGTTTTCCATGTGCCGGGCGGTGACCACTTCGTCGCCTTCGACCGTGGTCACGGGCGGCGCCTCGTCGATTTCCTTCTGGCCGATGCTGGAGGCGTGCACATAGGTTTCGTGGGTCAGGTCCATCAGGTTGTCGATCATCAGGCGGTAGTCGCATTGGATATGGAACAGGCCGCCACCGTAGGCCCACTCATCACTTTCGGCCCACTCCAGATGATGGATCAGCGCCGGATCCGCCAGCGCCTGGTCACCGGGCCAGACCCAGATGAAGCCATGGCGTTCCTCTATCGCAAAGCTCTTGTTGCAAGGAAATCCCCGCACCCGTTGTCCCGGCATTTCCACGGTCTTGCCATCGCCCCCCATCACCAGCCCGTGATAGCCGCACACCAGGTTGCCGTTTTCGACGTAGCCCAAGGAGAGCGGGGCGCCACGGTGAGGGCAGAAGTCTTCCACTGCCGCGACCTTGCCTTCATGCCCACGGAAAAAAACCATCTTCTCTCCACAGATCTGGCGACCCAGAGGTTTGTCGGCGATTTCATCGGGGGTGCAGGCAACGTACCAGGTGTTTTTGGGGAACATGACAGGGCCTCCAGGCGTTTTGTTTTTATCTATGGATCCATTAACTCTCTTAACTAATTCGCTTGTCAATGATTTCGGCATTAAACAAGACAATCGGCCTCCGTCAATGGATCCATTGGAACTGATTCAAAAAAACACGGAGACCTGCATGTCGAATTTGTTGGCTCAAACTTCATCCAAGCTCAATACTCGGCAAGGCTTTCTGTCGCACAACACGGAGTGATTCATGAAAACCAAAGCAGTACTCGCTGAACAAGACGTTGCGCAATTGCTCTTGGCGGCCAAGGAATTGGCTCATCAGCGCCAATGGGCGGTCTCGATCTGCGTGGTGGACGACGGCGGTCATCCCCTGGGAATGTTGCGCTTGGACGATGCCTCACCGGTGTCGGCCTATATCGCCACCGAAAAAGCCCGCACTGCCGCCATGGGCAGGCGCGACAGCAAGGTTTTCGAGGACATGATCAACGGCGGCCGCTATGCCTTCCTCAGCGCTCCGCACCTGCAAGGCATGCTCGAAGGCGGCGTGACCATCCGCCACGACGGCCAATGCATCGGCGCCATTGGCGTGTCCGGGGTCAAGGCCGAGCAGGATGCGGAATTGGCGCGGTTGGCGGTGGAGGCGGCGCTGCCGCAAGCCTGAGCCTTGGGCTGGGCCTGATACCCTGTGGGAGCGAGCTTGCTCGCGATAGCGGTGGGTCATTCAACACCTGCATCGACTGATAAGCCGCCATCACGAGCAAGCTAGCCCCCACAGGGGATTGCACAAATCTTCCAGACGTCATCCCCACGAGCGATTAATCTGCTCCAGCGGATACACAAAACGAGGCTGCCCATGACGGCGCGCAACTGGATCGATCTCAAGCAGGACGCCACGTCTGGCATCGAGACCGTGCGCGCGCATTTCGAGGGGCATGCCTACGATCCCCATTGGCATGACGCGTACCTGGTGGGCGTGACCGAGCAGGGCGTGCAACAGTTCCATTGCCGCCGGCAGCAGCACAACAGTACGCCGGGCAAGGTGTTTTTGCTCGAACCCGGTGAGTTGCATGACGGCAATGCGCCTCACGACAAGGGCTTTACCTACCGTACGCTGTACCTGGAACCCCATTGGCTGGAGCGCGAACTGCGCTCTTTGTTCGACGAGGCGCCGGACAACGCCCAGCTGGGTTTTGCCGCCACGTTGACTGACGACGCACGGCTGGCGAGCGCCACAGCCCTGGCGTTCCAGAGCCTGCACGAGCAGGAAATCCGCATCGTGCGGCAGACGGCCCTCGACACACTCTTGGCCAATCTGACCCAACACTTGCACTGGCGGACGCGGATCAATCCCGACCCACGATTGCCGCTGGTCGCCCAGCAGGCCCGGGATTATCTGCACAGTCATCTGCACGAAGACATCGGGCTGGATGACCTGGCGCGGGTCACCGGTGTTGATCGTTTCCGCCTGACCCGTGCATTCAAGGCCGCTTTCGGCCTGGCGCCCCATGCCTACCTGATCCAGTTGCGCCTCGCTCGCGCCCGGCGTTTGCTGGCCCGAGGTGAGAGCGCCGTGGCGGTGGCGGCCATGCTTGGATTTGCCGACCAAAGTCACTTGGGCCGTTGGTTCCAGCGCGCCTATCGACTGAGCCCGGTGGACTACCGCAAGCGTTGCTCAATTGTTCCAGACTGAGCAGCCCTTCCTGGGGATGATCAAGCGACGATCATTCACCGAGAAGTTGCTCCATGGACCAGTTGCTGCCGTTTGCCTTGTTCGCCTTTGTCGCCTCCATCACCCCGGGCCCGACCAACATCCTGGTGCTGAGCCATAGCTCTCGCTTTGGCCTGGCATCGACCTTGCCAATCATCCTTGGCGCGTGCGCAGCGGCAGCTTTGTTGGTGCTCCTGGTCGGTACGGGGTTGGGGGATGTGCTCGCGCGCCATGCCACGATTCAAACGCTGCTCTCATGGGCCGGCATTGCCTGGTTGAGTTGGATGGCCTGGAAGATTTTCAGCGCGCCGGCCCAGGCCATTGACCCGGACCGGCCTGTTGAAGGTCCACGGCTTGGCCTGGCGGGGGCGGCCGGGTTGCAGTTGGTGAACCCGAAAACCTGGATGATGGCGCTGGCGGTGGTCAGCGTGTTTGCCGGCGCCGAGGCGGACCGTACCGTGCGGGTGCTCTGGCTTTCCCTGGCGTTTTTCGCAATTTCCATTCCGTGCATGACCGTGTGGGCCTACCTGGGCCTCGGTGCTGCCAGGTTCTGCCGTTCCGCCGTGGCGATGGGGCGGTTCAATCGGGCCATGGCGGTATTGTTGCTGGTGTCGGCGTGGGCGACGTTGGTGGTCTGAGCCACAGGTTTTGTGCATGACATGGGTCAAGGGGTATCCCGACGCCCGCAACCCTTTGCAACGGTTGCGCGGTTTCCAAAAACCATCGGTTTGGAGAGCATCGGCCACGCCAACGCATTCATCGCCCCCAAGGAAGGAGGTCCAATATGTCCACGCTCGAGACCCATGTCGAGTTCATCCAGGCCAGGCTGCCCATCTGGTTGAAACGCGCTTCACGGGGCCATCAGAAACGTTTCAAGGTCCTTGCCCAGCAATTACAGCGCGACAGCGACACCCTCAATGAGCTGATGATCGACTTGCCGGCCCCCGATACCTTTACGTGCAACCTGCTGCAAGCTCAGCCGCCGGTGCAGGCCTGGGGGCCAGTGAATGGCACTGGCGGTGTTGCGGGTGCGGTACGTCGGGCCCGGGTCAAGCGCGATCCCTTCGGCGCCTCGCTGTCGGTGGTCGAAGCGGCCATGCGCAATTACCCTCCCGCCGATGCGAGCGCCGGCAGCGAGTTTGATAAACAAGGCGAACTCTTCATCAAGGGCAAGCCTGGAGAGTTCAGCCGTTGGGGGGCGCCGTCAGCCACGGCGGCGCTGCCCACGACCCCGGCCAGCTTCGCGCGGCTCTGTCGACAGGTGGATGTGGGCGGGGCTTATCAGCGCTTGCTCGAACAACGGCTGCCGCGTATCGGCAGCGAGGTGACCGCCGTCGCCAAGGCCTATAGGGCCTACGCACGTAGCCAGCTGGCCTACGACGCCTACGAGGCGAAGCTGGATGGACGCCTGGATGAAACGGGTGAGCGATTGCTGGCTTATGTCGGGGTGCAGCTTGAAGATCGCCCCGTGGTCCCCTTGGCTTGTGAGGTCAAGGCGCTGGAGGTGCTGTCGGCGCCGCTGTTCGGTGCTCGGGTGTATTGGGGCCTGGCAGCAGATGCCAAAGGCGTACGCCCAGTCGTCTTGCACCTGCCCCATGACGTGGTGGCGCCCATCAAGCAATTTCCCAGCTTGCAGGCCATGGCAGCTCAGCTGACCGAACGGATGCGCAAGCGCAGTTATCGCCAGAGCCTGCTGCGTTACCTCCCGATGCGCTTGCAGGCCCGGTTAGGCGAGGCCCTGCATGATCAGGTGGAGTGGGAGGTAAATGACAACCTCAATCTCTTTCAGGAAATCCACGCGCGCATTACCGGCTGGCGAGAGGGCGAGCTGGGTGAGGATGGCAACCCCCGACGCATTCGGGTGCCGACGCCCCACGTGCCCTGGAACCTTAGCGATGTGCGCGAAAATCACTGGGACGATCGCTATCACGAATGGCGCACCCACACCCTGGCCAATGCCTCGGCGCTGATGGTCCCCACCAAGGATCAGGACTGGCAGGCGCTGCTGGCTCGCCTTGAGTATTGGGAAAGCCTCGCCGAGCGTTCGTTGATGCTCGCCGTCAGCTTCATCCCGTTTTGCGCGCCGATCGGGATGGCCGCAGCGGCGGTGGGCGGGGTGCGTTTGATGTATGAATTTTTCGAGGGCATCCAGGCGTTCAACGAAGGCCATGCCCAGGAAGGCATCGACCATATCTTCAACGTCTTGTTTGGCATCGCTCAAGGCGCCTACCTCGGGTTCATCGGCGGGGCCGTTGAACCCATGCCGGTGAGTGACGGTACGACGCGTCTCTGGAACGGCGATGTCAACCCGTTCCAGGCCCGGCGCCGACCTCCCATGGAAGCCAAGCAGGACGCCTGGGGTGTCTGGCGCACGGCCGACCAGGCATGGGTGCAGATTGAAGGCCAATACTTCGAGGTGCAGGGGAGCGTCGATGCCTTGGGCTTGCGCCTGCCCATCGGCCATCGAGGCGTGACGCCTCTGTTGGAGTGGAACCGTGCCCGCGGCTGGCGATGGGCGCACCGCAATCCATTGCAGCGCAGCAACCTGGAGCTGTTGCGCGACTTTGCCGAAACGCCAGGCGAGCTGGACGACAAGACGATCCTTGCCCTGCAACGGCAGGTTGGCATCAGCGAGGCGCACCTGCGTTACCTGCAAGTGGAAGGACAGCCGCTGCCGGCGCTATTTGCCGACGCCCTGAGCGAAGCGCGCAATTGGCAAAAGGTGCAGCAGACCATCGGGCGTCTGCGCCGCGATGAAGCGCCAGGGCATGTGCCTGTTCGAATCGCGCAAACCCTCATGGATCTGCCGGGTTGGCCAAAGGACTTGATGCTGCGTTACCACGATGGGGTGCAGACTTACTCCGCAGGCGACACAGCCGCTACGCGCATTCTCGACTTGCACAAAGTGGACTTGGAGCAAGACACCTGGGCGGATCGCATCCTGGCTGGGCTGAGCGTGGATGAACAGCGCACGCTGCTGGGGCAAAGCACCCTTGGCCTGCACCCGGTGGAGCGCAGTCGGTTGTTGGCTGGGCGCTGGTCCGGTTACCTGGAGCGCCATGGGACGCAAGTGAGCGATGCCATGGTCCGGCCCGCAGGGCTCGATCCGCTGGCCGTTCCCGTGGCGCGTGCCTTCCCGGGTTTGCCGGAGTCCATGGCCAACGAGTTGGCCAACCAGGCGCAGGGCCAGGACCGGTTGCGCCTGCTTAAGGGCCGGGTTACCGGGCGCCTGGGCAAGCAATGTGTAGAAGCCCTGAGCGAGTTGCGCCTGACCCGTGCCTTGCGCGCCCTGGAACGCGGCGAAAGCAGCACCGACCGGGACGCCATTGTCATGGGATTGCTTGGCAACACTGCGCGATTGCGCGGTCGGCTGCACCTGCGTCTGTCATCGCCCGAGCAGCAAGGCCCGCTCACGGTGGGAGAGGCAGGGCCGTTGAAAGTCATTCGCCAGGAGGACGGCCAATACCTTCCCTTTGACGAAGCGGATAACGAACTGGCTGGGCCTTCGAGCCTGGAAGAAGCGTTGCTCAGAGCGATGCCGGACGAAGCACGCAACGCGTTGGGCTTGAACATCTGGGAGGCGGCCAAGCTGCGCGAGGCACTTATCGAGCAAGCCCTTGGCGATCGGCAGGGCCTGCGTCCGTACCTGCGACTCAAGCGCTTCTACAGCATGAATGAGGGGCCGCAATGGCTGAACGGATACTTTGGTTACCCCATGAGCGGACGGGGACGACTCCCATTGCAGCGCTGGCTTGGCAGCCTGCAAGGGCGCCTTGAACGGCTGTATCCCCACCACGCTGGGGCTGCCTTAGAGGGGCTGCAACGTAGCTTGACCGAGCAGGCCGGACGCGAACGCATCAGCCTCGAGGATCTGGTCACTCGGTTGACCCATGAATGGGCAACCCTGGATGAAGGGCTGCGCCAATGGGAGGTTGAGGAGGGCCTTCATCACCCTAACGAGAGCCGTTACAACCGTGATGAACTGATTTCGGTGCGCAGGGAGGTGACGAGGGAGATCCGCCGGGCCTGGCGACGTGAACCCGAACCGGGCCGGGAAGATAGCGAGCTGATGTTGCGTCTGTCGGGGTGGGACATCGGCCGGCTTCCTCCCCTCAGCGCGCGTTTCGACCATATCGAAGAGCTGATGTTGGCGCACATGGGCTTGAGTGAAGACCCCTCGGATTTCCTGCGGCTGTTTCCCAATATCGATACGCTGCGCCTGCACGGCAATAACCTGACCGCCGTGCCAGCGGCGGCCGGCGAGTTTCGCAATCTGCTGGAGCTGTCGTTGGGCAGGAACCCGCTCAACCTGGACGCGGATGTATTCGCCCCCTTGCTGGGCGCCGACCGCGCCCCCCGCCTACAGGAGCTGAACCTGTCCGAGGTGAGCGGCGGGGCGGTGGCCAGTGCCGACAGAGCCGTAGCCATCGGTCGCTTGGCAGAATTGCCCTCGCTGCAGGAGCTGGTATGGTCCGACAACTTGCATTTCACCGCCGAGGAATTGCAGGCCATCACCGCTTTACCGGGATTGCGCACCCTGGACCTGGCTCGCTGCGGCCTGCGCCTGGATGAGGAGGGCAGTGCCTTCCTGCGGACCGCCACGACCTTGAGGGAATTGCGCCTGAGCGGTAACAACTGCCGCGATTTGCCCGATCTGCCCGAACTTGTGGCCCTGGAGGCACTGGAACTGGCCAACGCAGGGCTTGACCGCGTACCAGCGCTGGCACTGCGGCTGTTATCCAAGTCTTCATCCGAGCCGCTGTTCCTCGACCTCAAGGGCAATCGCATCACTGACATTCAGGGTGATCTGATTCCGGCACTGGGCAACATGCCAACGGGGAATACCCTTGGGCTTTGGCTCGAAGATAATCCGCTACCCAGCGCCCAGATCCGAACCCTGCGCGCTGTGGACGCCCAGGCCTTTCGCTACACCGTCGACGACTGGCTGGATCCCTTCCACGAACTCCAGCGGGCATTGGAGGTGGCCCGCGACGATGCCGGCGGGCGGCGCTTCATCGATTGGTACTCCGGCCTCATCCGCGACGCCGATGCCGATGTACTGGGCGGGCTGGCCTCCGAAGATCGTCAACGGGCGACCAGCATCCTGCAGTACTACACCGGTTTCCCGGACGTCTATGCCGACCTCTCGGCCCGGATCGCGGATTTCGACCAGCAGCTGGCTCAACTGCGCACACGCTTGCAAGCGCGCGTGCTGGACAGGCTAACGCCAGACGTCGCCGAACTGGAGGCGCATTTCCTGATGTTCCAGGCGGTTCAACACAGCCGCCTCGAAACGCAAGGGGTGCCTTTTTCGAGGTTCCTGGGTCGCCATCATCTCTATTGGGACCGAGTGCTGGCCAACCGATATCCCGAGGCCGCGCTACGCCAGGCGGCCATGACGCGCGAAGGGTTCATCAACTGGCTCAGCGACGCCCAGGACTCCTTCAACGGCAATGATCAAATACCCCGCGTCGGCGAGCTGACCTGGCGACCCTACCTGGGGTTGATGTCCCGCGAATGGTCCGACGGCCTGGCAATCTGGGACACGATGGAGGACAACCTGGTGGATGCCTTCAGCGAGCCGGTGGACCCTTCCCATTGGCCCCAGGTATTGCTGGATAACCTGGCCCAGCCGGACGCCGACCTGCCCAGTGCCCTGGAATCAGTCACCGGGCCAGAAGGAATCGTCTGGCACCGTGTGAGGCTCGAGGCGGTGGCGGATGTGGACTGGGGCGCCGCCCAGCCTGTGATGCTTAGCGAAGACCAGTTGCGACGCACCATGGCCATCTACCGTTCGGTCAAGAGTCGGGAGACTGAAGCCTTGGTGAGGCGGATCACTACTGGCTTGGTCAGCCCTTGGTGGGCGCTGCGCGCTTACTGATCAGAACCATCGCCAGGTACCGTCATTTTGAACACCAGCGCCTTCAGGCCACATTCCCTATCGGCATCTGGAAATTCCGGGGGATTTTCCAGCTGCTGTGCGAACGTCAGGCCCGGTGCTTCGCGGGTGACGCCGTCGATGAGGAAGCCCGGGCCGGTGGCCGGGTCGTTGCTGCAGGCCAGGACCGTGCCCCCGGCGGTCAGCAGTTCCGGCAGGCGGCGCAGGACGCGCTGGTAGTCCTTGGTCAGCAGGAAACTGCCTTTCTGGAACGTAGGTGGATCGATGATCACCAGGTCGTACGGTCCGCTGTTGATCACCTTGCCCCAGGATTTGAACAAATCATGGCCAAGGAAGCTCACCTGGCTCAGGTCATGGCCGTTCAGGCGATGGTTGTCGCGGCCACGACTCAGGGCGGCGCGGGACATGTCCAGGTTGACCACATGCCGCGCCCCGCCAGCGATGGCCGCCACCGAGAAACCGCAGGTGTAGGCGAACAGGTTCAGTACACGCTTGCCATTGGCATTGGCCCGCACCCAGTCGCGGCCGTAGCGCATGTCGAGGAACAGACCGTTGTTCTGTTTTTTGCCCAGGTCGATCCGGTAACGCAGGCCGCCTTCGGTGAGGGTCCATTCCTCGACGGGTTCGCCCACCAGCCATTGGGTGAGGCTCTGCGGCAGGTAGCGATGCTGCACGGCCAGGGTATGGGCGGCGCTGTGTTGCCAGGCAGGCGAGGTGGTCAGGGCCAACAACATCGACGTCAAGCCGTCCAGTTGTATCGGCTCCGGCTCCTTGAACAACGAGACCAGCACCACCCCTTGCAGCCAGTCGACGGTGATCTGCTCCAGCCCCGGCCAGCAGCGCCCACGGCCATGGAACAGGCGCCGGGTTTCTGCGGGCGCAGACGCCAGCGCCGTCAGTAAATGAGTCTGCAGGGTTTGAAGGGCTTCAGGGTTCATCGCAAAGGCCAGCAATTCGAAGGGCCGGCATTCTAACCACCCCGTGACCCTGGTGGCGAGGGAGCTTGCTCCCGCTTGAGTGCGAAGCGCTCATCGCTTTTTTGGGGCCGCTGCGCGACCCAGCGGGAGCAAGCTCCCTCGCCACAGGTCCGTTGCCTAACTGCCGCTGGTCGCAAGAATACTGGCAACCTGTTGCGGCTGGCAGTTGAGGTACGCCGAACGCTTGAGCCAGTTCGGTTCCGGGTACCAGGAAAACATGAATTGCCCGCCCTTGAGCTTGTCGATCACCTGGCGCGCCACCTGCGGGCGAACGGCAGGGCAGCCCAGGCTGCGTCCGATGCGGCCCTGGCGCACGCTCCAGAGCGGGTTCACGTAGTCGGCGGCATGGATCACGATGGCGCGATCACGGGCCTGATCATTGAAACCCGGCTCCAGACCGTCCATGCGCAGCGAGTAGCCGTGGGCACCCTGGTAGCTTTCCTGGGTGCGAAACAGGCCAAGGCTGGACTGGAAACTACCCAGGCGATTGGAAAATTGCGTGGCGAAGTTTTCCCCGGATTTTTGCCCATGGGCCACCAGGTCGCGTAATACCAACTTCTTCTGCCGCAGGTCGAAGATCCACAGGCGGCGAGCCGTGGACGGTTGCGAGTAATCGATCACCGCCAAATGACGAGCCTGGGTGGCGCCATTGGCGACCGCGCATTGCATGGCGCTCAAGGCACTTTTGAGTGCTTGGGGATTGAGTTCCGGCGCTGCGTGGGCGAGGCTGTTGTAAAGAAGTTGAGAATTGGCCTTTTCGGCGAGCGCTGGGCTGCACATCACGCCAAGGCCCGTCATGATCAGGCAAAATTGGCGCAGAATGCTCAGCACGGATGAAAAAATCCCACGATGGTGTTGAGTTGCGGCATCCCGTCCGTTTTTGTTTGTTTGCATAATGGCGGGTCGTACCTGTCGCAAAGTTAACCGTCAACGAGACGGCCATGGAGTGGAGTAAAGCAGTTGTTCAAAAAGTCCGCATGTTACCTGAGCCTTTTATTGCTCACCGCACCATTGGTCGCGACAGCCGAGGAAGGCGATCCTGCGCTCGTGCAAGCCACATTGGCGCAATTGTCGGTCGCATGCCCGGAAGTGGCGGCGGGCGTCGACTTTCCGACGATGCTCAGCTTGCAGGCGTTTTATCAGCAAAACACAGGCCAGGCGGTCTGGGCGGACGACGAGCGGCTGGACCTCCTGCAGCTCCAGTTACAGCAACTGGCCGATGACGGACTGGATCCGACGCGCTATAGCCTGCCGGTCAACGGCCCAGCCCAGAACGCCCATTGTGTCGACATCGCTATCAGCCAGCGCTACCTGCAAGCCTTGCATGATCTGCGTTTCGGCTATTTGTCCCAGGATCGCCTGGAACCGGTGTGGAAGGCCAGCCCGCAGCCCCAGGACCGTCAGGCTGCGGTGTTGGCCATCGCCGGACCGGGCGTGCACAACCTCGTCGGAGCTTTTGAACAGGCGCGGCCGAGCTTGGCGCTTTATCGCAACCTGCGCGACCTCTACGCCCGTCTACGGCAACAGCCGTTATCCGAATGGCAGGCGGTGCCAGGCGGCCCGCTGTTGCAGCCGGACAAGCAGGATGCCCGCATACCGGCCCTGGCCCAGCGGCTGTTCAATGAAGGTTACCTGAGTGCACCGCCGCTCAGCGGCGACGAGCATTACAGCCCCACGCTCGTGGAGGCGATGAAGCACTTCCAGCTCCAGCACTCGCTACAGGCCGATGGCGTGGTAGGGCCGTGGACCGTCACCGAACTGAATATCAGCCCGGCCATGCGCCGCGAGCAATTGCGCATCAACCTGGAGCGCATGCGTTGGCTGGCCCAGGATCTGGAACCCGACAGTGTGCTGGTCAATGTGGCAGCGGCCCAACTGACGGTTTACCAGGGCGGCGCGCCGGTCTGGCAAACCCGCACCCAGGTGGGCCGTGCGCAACGGCAGACACCGTTGATCAAATCCCGGGTGACCCGCCTGACGCTCAACCCGACCTGGACCATCCCGCCGACCATCATGCGCGAGGACAAACTGCCTGAGATCCGCCGCGATCCGGAGTTTCTCAGCCGACACAACCTGAGGATTCTCGATCGCGATGGGCTGCCGCTGATGGCAGCGGATGTTGATTGGGAGCACCCCGGCGACATCATGTTGCGCCAGGACCCAGGCCCGAAAAACCCGCTGGGCAGGATGGCAATCCGTTTCCCCAACCCGTTCTCCGTGTACCTGCATGACACGCCCAGCCAGGCGCTGTTCGGCAAAGCACCGCGAGCGCTCAGTTCAGGCTGCGTGCGGATCGAGCAAGTGCTGCACTTGCGCGACCTGCTGGTGAGCCCGGCCGAGCGGGCGCGCACCGAGACGTTGCTGGCCACCGAGTTGACCCATGAGTTCAGGCTGGCCCGGCCCATACCGATCCTGCTGAGTTACTGGACCGTACAGGCCGACAACCAGGGCCAGCCGGTGTACATCCCGGATATCTACGGGCGCGATCCGACGCTGTCTGCTGCCCCCGGCCGCGCGCTCTGAGGTCAAACCCAGGCGGCGGTACGGTGCACCTGAGTCGCTTCGTCGGCTGACGCGAACAGGCGCTGGCCGATCACGCCAGCGGCCTCCAGGTGCTGCTTGGGATCGAGGGTTTCCGAGTCGAGCAAACGCTGGGAACTCACCACCCGGGCGCCGCAGTAATCGAAAATGCCATGGTCGATCTGGGTGGTCATCGCCTCACCATAGCCGTGACGGAGGAATGAGTCGGCATCGGCACCACCGACCGCCACCAGATGCACCTGCAAACGCTGCAGTTTCTGGATAAACGGCTTATCGAGACTGAAGTCGAAGGCCCAGCCGTTGGAAAAAACACGGTCGATCCAACCCTTGAGCAACCCCGGCATCGACCACCAATAGATGGGATAAACCAGCACCAGCGCGTCGGCTCGGTCGATTCGGGCCTGCTCGGCCAGGACATCGGCAGGTGGCAGTGCCTCGCGGTGGTGGACCGCGTGGTCGGCGAAACCGAAACGCGGATCGAAGCCTTCGGCGGCCAGGTCAGCGATCTCGAATGTATCGGTGGCATTGGCGCGAGTGATGCCCTCGGCAATTTTCCCGGCCAGGCTATGGGTGAGGGAGTGAGGGTCGTGATGTGCCACAACAATAAGTGCGTGCATGGCGAAACTCCTTCTGGTCATGAGGTCTTGGAGACACTATGCTGGGGTAAGTTACGGTTAGTAAGTTACGATTGGTAAAGTTAGCATGTCAAGTCCCGAAGAAAATTCGCAGTCACCTCGTCGTCGTTTATCCCGGCATGACCGGCAGCGGCAATTGCTGGATGTCGCCTGGCGGCTGGTGCGGGAGGAGGGCAGTGACGCGCTGACCCTGGCCCGGCTGGCGGAACAGGCCGGGGTGACCAAGCCCATTGTCTATAACCACTTCGTCACCCGGCCCGGCCTGTTGGCGGCGCTTTATCAGGATTTCGATGCTCGCCAGACCGCGCTCATGGATACAGCCCTGGAAGCGAGTGAACCGACATTGCTCAGTCGGGCTGCGGTGATTGCTTCTTCATACGTGGAGTGCGTGCTGCTGCAAGGCCGCGAGATTCCAGGGGTGATCGCGGCGTTGACCAGTTCACCGGAACTGGAGCTGATCAAGCGGGAGTACGAGGCAATTTTCCTGGAGAAATGCCGGGCGGTCCTGGAACCGTTTGCCGGCACGAGGGGCATCACCCAAGCCGGCTTGCGGGCGATGCTGGGGGCAGCGGAAGCGTTGTCCAATGCAGCAGCCTCCGGCGAAATCAGCGCTGCCGAGGCCAAGGAAGAGCTTCTTGCGAGCATCGTTGCGATGGTTAATAGAACCGCTGACACCCCTTCAAACTGAACGGCCGTTATCGCGAGCAAGCTCGCTCCCACATGAGATGACGCGTGGACACAGATTAGGTGCCCACCCCAAGAACCCTGTGGGAGCGAGCTTGCTCGCGAAGACGGCGGTACATTCAACATCCCCCTCGACTGACCCACCGCGTTCACCAACGAGCCCGTACACAGGGGGGTGGTGGCAGGTTGCACTTTTATGAAGCCCCAGACTGGGCGGTCGCACCATGGGAAGGCAATTGTCAGCGCTTGCGAAACGCCAGGTCAGCGCTTGTTTGCAACGGGTGACTGAACGGATGTTTTCGCGGGCAAGCCTGCTCCCACGGGGTTTACCGGCGCAGACAGGTATCGGCAAGGCTCTCAAACTTCGCTGTCGATAAGGCTTGGCACGCTCGCTGCAAGAGGGTATCCAGGCCCACCCTGGACACAATCGAGTGGGCAGCCCCGTCGGTCAACGAAGATCGAGAGCCAGCAGGCCGGGAGACAACGGTAGGTCAAGGCGCAGTCGCCGGATCGATACCGCACAGAACAGGCAAAGACGCCTGGAACCGCAAGGTTTCAGGCGTCTTTTTTTTGCTTTCAAAATCGTGATGGGCTTTTGTCGGGTGCTTTTTATGAATTCCAACGTTGCTTCTCTGGACAAGCTGCAAACGCTGATCGTGATCGGCAATGGCATGGTCGGCCATCACTGCGTCGAGCAACTGATCGAGCGCGGTGCCCTCAATCATTACCACCTGCATGTGTTCAGTGAAGAACCGATGCGCGCCTATGACCGCGTGCATTTGTCCGAGTACTTCTCTGGCCGCGATGCCGAATCCCTGGCCCTCGGTGAAGCGTCGCTGTATCAGACGCCAGGTGTCACGCTGCACCTGGGCGTGCCGGTGCTGGAGATCGATCGCCAGGCCCGTCAAGTTGTCACCGCCGGGAACTGCATCAGCTACGACAAACTGGTGCTCGCCACCGGTTCCTACCCGTTCGTGCCACCCATTGACGGCGCCGAGGGTGATTCCTGCCTGGTCTATCGCACTCTTGAAGATCTGGACGCGATCCGTGCCGCCGCCAACAACGCCCGCCGTGGCGTGGTGGTCGGTGGTGGCTTGCTGGGCCTGGAAGCGGCCAACGCCCTCAAGACCCTCGGCCTGGAAGCCCATGTGGTCGAGTTCGCCCCGCGGCTGATGCCGGTGCAACTGGACGAGCAGGGCGGCCTGGCCCTCAAGGCCCGCATCGAGAAGCTGGGGGTCGGCGTGCACCTGTCCAAGGGTACTCAGTCCATCAGCGCCGGTGAGCAGTACCGCTATCGGATGAACTTCGGCAACGACGATTTCCTGGAAACCGACCTCATCGTGTTTTCCGCCGGTATCCGCGCCCAGGATGCCTTGGCGCGCCAGAGTGACCTGCAGATCGGCCCGCGTGGCGGCGTGGTGATCGATGATCATTGCCTGAGCAGCGACCCGGACATCTACGCCATCGGCGAATGCGCGGCCTGGAACGGCAGCATCTTCGGCCTGGTCGCCCCGGGTTACCAGATGGCCCGCAACGTGGCCGCCCGCCTGTGCGGCGAAAGCGGCGAAGCCTTCACCGGCGCCGACATGTCCACCAAGCTCAAGTTGCTCGGTGTCGACGTCGGCTCCATCGGCGACGCCCACGGCAACACACCGGGTTCGCGCAGCTTTCAGTTCATCGATGGCACCAGCGCCAGCTACCGGCGACTGGTGGTGGACGCCGATGGCAAGCGCGTGATCGGTGCGGTACTGGTGGGTGACAACAGCCACTACGACACCTTGCTGCAATACATGCAGAACGGCATCGCGTTGCCCAAGGACGCGGCCAGCCTGATCCTGCCATCGTCCGAAGGCGCCCCGACACTGGGCCCGGCAGCGCTGCCTGAAGCCGCCACTATTTGCTCGTGCCACAACGTCACCAAGGGCTCGATCTGCTCGGCCATCGACGGCGGTTGCACCGACCTGGGCCAACTCAAATGCGACACCAAGGCAGGCACCGGTTGCGGTGGTTGCGCCGCCTTGGTCAAGCAGGTGTTCGAGCACGAATTGATTGCCCGCGGCGTCAGTGTCGACAAGAGCCTGTGCGAACACTTCGCCTACACCCGCCAGGAGTTGTACGCCCTGGTGCGGGTGGAAGGCATCATCAGCTTCGAAGAGCTGTTGGCCAAGCACGGTCGCGGGCATACCGGCTGCGATCTATGCAAACCAGCGGTGGGCTCGATCCTCGCGTCGTGCTGGAACCAGCCGATCATGGACCCGTCCCTGGTGTCGCTGCAGGACACCAACGACACGTTCATGGCGAACATGCAGAAAAACGGCACTTATTCGGTGGTGCCGCGGATTGCCGGTGGTGAAATCACCGCCGACAAGCTGATCGCCATCGGCGTGGTCGCGAAGAAATACGACCTTTACACCAAGATCACCGGCGGCCAGCGTATCGACCTGTTCGGCGCCCAGCTGCACCAACTGCCAGACATTTGGGCTGAGCTGATCGAAGCCGGTTTCGAAACCGGCCACGCCTACGGCAAATCCACCCGTACGGTGAAATCCTGCGTGGGCAGCACCTGGTGCCGCTACGGCGTGCAGGACAGTGTGCAAATGGCCCTGACCATCGAGGATCGCTACAAAGGCCTGCGCTCGCCCCACAAGCTCAAGTTCGCCGTGTCCGGCTGCACCCGCGAGTGCGCCGAGGCCCAGAGCAAGGACGTCGGCGTGATCGCCACCGAGAAGGGCTGGAACCTCTACGTGGCTGGCAACGGCGGCATGCGCCCGCGTCACGCCGAGCTGTTCGCCACCGACCTGGATGACGCCACGCTGATCCGCTACATCGACCGCTTCCTGATGTTCTACATCCGCACCGCTGACAAGTTGCAACGCACGTCGGTCTGGCGCGAGAGCCTGGAAGGCGGCCTGGACTACCTCAAGGACGTGATCATCGACGACAGCCTCGGCCTCGGGGCCGAGCTCGAAGCCCAGATGCAGTTGGTGGTCGACCGCTACGAGTGCGAATGGGCCAACGCCCTCAAGGATCCGGACAAACTCAAGCGTTTCCGCACGTTCGTCAACGACAAGCGCGGCGATCCGGATGTTCATTTCGTCCGCGAACGCGGCCAGCGTCGACCGGTTCATGCTGGCGAACTTCACCTGATTCCCGTCACCGAGGAGGTGCTCTGATGAGCCAGTCAAACGTCGTTCGTATCCCCACCCGCGACGCGGCCCAAGGCCCTGTGCAATGGCGCGCCCTGTGCAGTCGCGAGGACCTGGTCCCCAACTCCGGCGTGGTCGCCTGGCACGATGGCAACCAAGTGGCGCTGCTGTACCTGCCCGAGCATCAGGACAAGCCGCTGTACGCCATCGACAACCGCGATCCCAAGTCCGGCGCGAACGTGATCGGCCGTGGGTTGCTGGGCAGTATCAAGGGTGATTTGGTGATCGTTTCGCCGATGTACAAACAGCATTTCCGCCTGGAAGACGGTCATTGCCTGGAATACCCGGAACAGCGCTTGCGGGTGTGGCCAGTGCGTTTGAATGGCGATGTGGTCGAGATCGGCGAAGACTGATCCGTTTTTGTGGCGAGGGAGCTTGCTCCCGCTCGGGTGCGCAGCGCCCGCAAAATCCTGGGGCCGCTGCGCAGCCCAGCGGGAGCAAGCTCCCTCGCCACATAGGGTTCTCAAGCGAAAGTATCAGCAGGCTGTCAGGGGATAAGCAATGAAAACCGCCGCTCAACTGGTGAGACTCAAAAGTGTCCAGCACCAACAGGTCCACAGCATCGCACCGGAGCAGACGGTGCTCGAAGCGCTGCAAATCATGGCCGAGAAAAACGTCGGTGCGCTGCCGGTGATCGAAGACGGTCAAGTGGTGGGCGTGTTCAGCGAACGGGACTATGCGCGCAAGATGGTGCTGCACGGGCGCTCCTCAGTGGGCACCCAAGTGCGCACCATCATGAGCGCGCCGGTGATCACCGCTGACAGCCAGCAGAGCATCGAACGCTGCATGGAAGTCATGACCGACAGCCACTTGCGGCACTTGCCGGTGCTGGATAACGGGCAGTTGATCGGCCTCTTGTCCATTGGCGATCTGGTAAAAGAGGCCATCGTCGAACAGGCAGACCTTATCCGGCAGTTGGAACACTACATCCGCGGGCACTGACCCTGCATTCTTCCAGCCAGAACGGCCCTTGTGGCGAGGGAGCTTGCTCCCGCTGGGCTGCGCAGCGGCCCCACGATCTCACAGTCGCTGCCCACCCAAGCGGGAGCAAGCTCCTTCACCACAACAGCTGTTCGGCAAAGGTATCCCTACGCCGACAGCCTCATCCAAGCATCAGCAACTGCCGTATCAGGTTCGGCGTACTGCCGGTCCAGCGCTTGAACGAACGACGGAAGTTCGCCGTGTCGTTGAACCTCAGGTACTGCGCCACTTCCTCATTGCTGAACCCCTTGACCTGATACAGGTACAACGCCACGTGGGTGTGCACCCGATCCACCTGTTGTTGAAACCCGGTGTGGTGTTTGTGCAGCTTGCGCTTGAGGGTTGCCGGACTCATGGAGAAGGCCTGGGCGGTCTGTTCCAAGCTCGGCGTCTGCTGCACATGGGTGTGCAGGTAGTCGTAGACGCAATCCAGAAAGCTTGAGGAAAAACCCAGTTGTTCGAGCTGTTCCCGGGCTTCGATCCGCGCCACCTGGCCGGCGGTGACCGACACGTTGGGCCAGGGACGGGCTAGACAATGGCGGGGCAGGCGCATCAAGTCCAGCGGTCGGTTGAACTGAGTCTGCTCACCCAGATGCACCCAATATTGCTCGACGTAGCGCGGCTCTGCATGGCGAAAGCTGCATTGCCAAGGCAGGCGTTCGCCGCTTAGCCAGGTACTCATCGCCACCAGCGAGGTCACGCTTGCCTCCAGCACGAAGCGCCAATGCTGATCGGCCCCGCAGCTGTCCAACCAATGGACGTAGGCATATTGCTCGTCCAGTAACAGGCGCGGCGCGGTCAAAGGGCTGAGCAAGGCCTGCTGGTCGATCAAGATGTCCAGGGCCTGATGCAGATTCTGCGCGTGGCGCAAGGCATGGCTGGCCGGTCCGTAGTGCCCCGGCAACAGCCGTTGGCCGAATAGGAAGCTGCTGTCGTTGGCATCCAGCAGGCGCTGGCTGTTGTCAATGAGGCCCAGGAACTGCTGTGGGCTGATATTGCTCTGGCCGGCCAGGATATCGTCGTAGAAAAGCCCGGTGCCACGCAGTAGACGATGGCTGTCGATATCCCGCGACAGTGCCAGGTCGATCAGTGCGGCAGGTTGATAGTGCCCGGGGATGAAGCGACTGTCGGCTTCGTACCAGCATGTCTTGAGAGTCATGAAACGGCCTCAGGCGCTCTTCGCCAGCGTGGTCCGGGACTGGGCCAGCACCAGGTTGAGGCGTTTGAGCAAGGCTTCGGGGGATTCGTCGAACGCCATCACCACCGCCGTGCTGGCGGCCAGTCGCAACCGCTCACCGTGTTGTCGGGTCTTGTGGGCCAGGCTGCGAACCGCAACCTCCAACTCCAGCGCCAGACGCTGGGCCTGACTCTCGCCGGTGTCGGGCAACAACACCACGAAGCGATCGCCGGCCAGTCGGCACAGCAGATCCTGGCGACGCAGGTTCAGCACCAGTAACTGGCTGACGGCTTGCAGTACGGCGTCGCCCTCGCCATGGCCGAAGCGCTGGTTGATGGCGGTGAAGTTATCCAGATCCAGGGCCAGCAACGATAAGGGCTGCTCACGCCGCTTGCTGTCCTCCAGGCTGGCGGACAGTTCATGTTTGAAAAAGTCGGCCCCACCCAGGGGCGTGAGTTTGTCGAATAAGCGGTGCTCGCGGAACAGCCGCTCGCGCTTCTCCATCTGCCCATTGATTGCCAACTGTTCCCGGTGCCAATGGTAAATGCCAAGGGTCAGCAGGATCATCCCCACCGGCATTGGGGCCGATTCCAGCCAATGATCCCAGGTGATGCTGTCGGGCAGGCGGATGAATTCGTCGAGGCTGTCGATCCACCAGGAAAAGAAGATGCAGCCCAGGCCCAGGATCAGAAAATTGGTCACCCGCCCGGACGGACGGCTTTTGAGCACCAGGCCTAGCCAGACCAGCGCCAGCAACGCCGAGCCGCCTTCGCCGAGAATATCCAGCCAGACCCACTCTGCGAGGGGTTTGAGCTCGCCGCAGGCCAAGTGCAGGATCAACCCGAGATTGGCCGCCAGCAGAAGCAGGGCGAGTTTGAAACGGTGCGGTCGTAGCACGGAGAACATGGCCGGAATCCTTTGTCAGAAGCGCAATGCGGCCCAGCACAGCAGATGGATATGACAGTGTGGTGACGACGGGCGAATGGCTGGGGGAGGTCGAATCAGCTCATCGGTTGTCAGGTTTTTCTGGGCCAACATGCATACTCCGTGGCGAGGGAGCTTGCTCCCGCTCGACTGCGCAGCAGGCGCAGAGCGAGTAATGCGGTTTGTCTGTTAAAACCGAGGCGCTTGGTTTTGGGGCGCTGCGCACCCCAGCGGGAGCAAGCTCCCTCGCCACGGAGGACTTCCAATCGCCACTCCAGCAGGTCAGATCAGCTCATTCCGGCCTGCCAACCCCCTCAAGTCAGCTGGTTTCAGCCCCTCGAACCAACCGCTGTCACAGAACCGTCATTCCCCACGCCTAGCGTGCCCTCCCAGTTGCCGGGCCATAGCCTGGCGGATGTTCGGATTCCTGGGGGAGGACCACCATGCACCACCGCACAAGCACTGTCGGGCTCGTCGGTTTCACGTTTACCGCGTTGGCAATGGCCGTTGCCAGCGAGCGACTGAGCGCCGCCGAGCAGGCTGCCACTGAGCACGTCGAGGTGGTCGGCCAGGCCGCCAGCATCGACCAGGCCCTCAAGGAACAGCGCAGCGCCGATAGCATCAAAAGCGTGGTGCACGCTGACGGCGTGGCGCAATTGCCCGACGAAAACGTCGCCGAAGCGGTACAGCGCCTGCCGGGTGTCAGCGTCGAGCGCGACCAGGGTGAAGGCCGTTTTGTCAGCGTTCGGGGCCTGGGGCCAGACCTCAACAGCGTGACCATCAACGGCACCCTGGTGCCGGCCCCGGAGAGCGAACGTCGGGCCGTCGCCCTGGACGTGCTGCCCTCGGAGTTGGTGCAGTCGCTGTCGGTGATCAAGACCCTGACACCGGACATGGACGCCAACTCCCTGGGCGGCACGGTGGACGTGAAAAGCCTCTCGGCCTTCGACCACAAGGGCCTGTTCTACACCGGCAGCAGCGAAGCCAGTTACGACAAGAACACCGGCCAGACCAGTCCCAAATTCTCGGGCGCCATCAGCGACCGCTTCAGTCTCGGCGACGGCATCGACAACTTTGGCGTAGCCGCCGCGTTGAGCTGGCAGAAGCGCGACTTCGGCTCGGACAACGTCGAAACCGGCGGTGCCTGGGATTTCGAGCAAGGCTCACGCCTCGAAGAGTTCGAACAGCGCGATTACGACATCCGTCGCGAGCGCGCCGGTGGCGGGTTGAACTTCGACTACAAGCCTGACGATTTCAGCAGCTATTACCTGCGCACGCTGTACAGCCGCTACAAGGACAGCGAAACCCGCAACGCCGCCAGCATTGCCTTCGATGACCCGCAAGCAGCCGGTGAGTTGGGGGATGCCGAGAGCGAGCGCAAACTCAAACAACGTGAAGAAACCCAGGAAATCCAATCCTATGTGCTCGGCGGCGAACGCATGTTCGGGCTCTGGACGCTCAGTGGCCAGGGCGGCTACAGCCAATCGAGCGAAGACAGCCCCGGCCACATCGCCGGTGCCACCTTCGAGGGCATCGACGGTTTCAACGGCGGTTTCTACGACAACGACAAGCCGCGGCCGATCATCGGCTCGGGGTTCTACGACCCGGCCAACTTCAGCCTCGACAAGGTGGATTGGGAAGAGCAGAAGACCACCGACACCGAGAAAAACCTGCGCCTGGACCTGGCCCGGGACTATGACGTCAGCGGCTATGCCTCCCAGGTCAAATTCGGCGGAAAAGTCAGCCGACGCGATAAGGACAATGACCTCAATGCCTGGGTTTACGAGGACTTCGACGACTTGGGCTTCACCGATGAGCAGCTCAACCTCGGGCAGTTCCAGAAGGGCAATGTCGATTATCGACTCGGGCGATTCGGCCCTGGTATCAGCGCCGATGCGATCAAACAGTTGCTTGGTGGCCTCAATCGCGATGACTTTTTTGACCCGCAAGAGTCGCGGGTCAACGACTTTACGATGAGCGAGGACATCAATGCCGCTTACCTGATGAACACTGTCGACATCGACGATTGGCGTTTCATCGCCGGCATGCGCTATGAAGGCACCGAGTTCGACGCCAAGGGGACCGGGGCTACCGATGGTGTGTTCACCGACACCGAGACCCGCCGCAAGTACCATCACTGGCTGCCGGGCCTGCATGTGCGCTACCAACTGGACAAAAGCACCCAGGTGCGCGCGGCCTGGACCAAATCCGTGGTGCGCCCGACTTTCGGGCAACTGGCGCCGGGTTTTGTCATCGACGATGACGAAGCGACCTTCGGTAATCCGCAGCTCAAGCCGCTGGAGTCGAGCAACCTGGACCTGGGCATCGAGCATTTCATGGGGCACGCCGGCACCGTCTCGGCCTTCGTGTTCTACAAGGACATCCAGAACTTCGTCTACAACACCGACCTGGCGGGTACAGGTGCCTGGACCGATTTCGCCGAAGCCCATAGTTATGCCAACGGCGACAGCGCCAAGCTCTATGGCCTGGAGTTGGCCTACTCACAAAAATTCGACTGGTTGCCGGCGCCCTGGAATGGGGTGCTGCTGGGCGCCAACGCCACCTTCAGCCGCTCGGATGCCGAGATCGAAGGCTTTGACCAGGCTAGCGGCACTCAGCGCAAACGCAGCATCGACCTGCCGAATCAGTCGGACACCGTGGGCAACCTGATGCTGGGTTGGGAAGACGACAAGTTGAGCCTGCGCCTGTCGGCCAACTACAAGTCGGCTTACCTCTACGAACTGGCGTCCATCAGCGACCGAGGTCATGACCTGCACGTCGACGCCCAGACCTTCGTCGACTTCAGTGCCCGCTATTCGTTGACCAAAAACCTGCAAGTCAGCCTGGAGGCGCAGAACCTCACTGACGAGCCGTATTTCGTCTACACCGGCCATCGCTCCTATAACGGCCAGTACGAAGAGTACGGCCCGACCTACAAGCTGGGCCTGACCTTCACCCATTTCTAGGTTCCGGTGCCCTACAAACCTGTTTGAACCCGGCTCAATGACAAGGATTCTCCGATTGAACACGATGTTGTTTTCACCCAGACATTGTCTGCTGGCAATGCTGATCAGCCTGGCGGCAGGCTCCGCCCTGGCGGCCCCGTCCAGTCCCGAACTGAAGCTGCAGCCCTGGGCGCTGGCCGAGGGTCTTACAGTCGACGCACTGGCGTTCCTGCCCGGCCATCAAACCAGCGAACGCTTGGCCGCCAGTGGCGAAGGCCTGCTCTTGCTCGACGCCCAAGGCCGCGAACTGGCACGCCTGGAGGGCAGTTTCGAAGGCCTGGACAGTCGGGCCCTCGGTGAGAAGGTACTGGTCGCCAGCCTCGACAGCGCCCGCCAGCAAGCCATGCTCGTCAGCCTTGATCCTCGGAACCGCCAGTGGGGTGCGCCGGTGTACCTGCCCACGCGGGATTTCCCCGTCAACGGCCTGTGCCTGTACCGCGATGAAGCGAGCAACCTGTTTGTGTTTCTGATAGGTGAAGAGGGCAAGGGCGAGCAGTGGCTGGTGGGCACTGGCGAACGCCTGAGCGGCACCGCGCAACAGGTGCGCGGCCTGCCATTGCCACCTGACGCCAAGGTCTGCCAGGTGCAGGACGAGGCCAATCAATTGTTCGTCAACGAAGAACGAGTGGGTTGGTGGGCCTATCCGGCATCTGCCGAAGCCGATGCGGTTCGTGTTCCCGTGGCGATGCGCAAACCGTTCGGTGACATCCAACAATCCGCCGGTGCCATGGCCGTACTGCCGGGAGGCATGCTGGGCCTGGACCCGGCGGCGGCGCAGTTGCATCTGTATCAGAGCAAGGGTGAGGGTTGGACCTCAAAGGCCCGTTTGCTGTTACCGGACCTGAAGGAGCCGGAAAACCTTGCGGTACGCCCGACCCATACCGGCATTGAAGTGCTGCTGCGCGACGATGCGAACGGGCGCCTGTACCAGGGGGAAATCAATTGGCAGCCTAAACCTGTACCGCTGGCGCCCGTCCTGCCCAGTGTTACCGCGATCGTCCAAAGCGAACCGGTGGCACGCCAGGGTGACGCCGCGGATGACCCGGCTATCTGGATTCATCCCACGACGCCCGCCCTGAGTCGGGTGCTGGGTACCAACAAGAAGCAAGGCCTGCTGGTTTATGACCTGCACGGCAAGCTGCTGCAGGAGTTGCCGGTAGGGCGTCTGAATAACGTCGATGTGCGGGCGAACTTCAAGTTGGGTGAGCGCACGGTGGATCTGGCGGCGGCCAGCAACCGTGACCGCAACAGCCTCAGCCTGTTCAGCATTGACCGCACCAGCGGCGAGCTGCGCGAAGCCGGCGAGATCCCCACCTCGCTCAAGGAAATCTACGGCATCTGCCTGTTCCAGCCCAACGAAGGCGAACTGTATGCCTTCGCCAACGGCAAGGACGGTCGCTATTTGCAGTACCGGCTCAGCGCACCGGATGGTGTGGTGAAAGGTGAACTGGTGCGCCAGTTCAGCGTCGCCAGCCAACCCGAAGGTTGTGTCGCCGATGAGCCGCGCCAGCGTTTGTTTCTGGGTGAGGAAGACGTCGGTGTCTGGGCGGTGGATGCCCGGGCTGACCAGCCAGCGACATTGAGCAGCGTGATCAAGGTTGGCCCAGCGTTGCACGCTGACGTCGAGGGCATCGCCCTGTATCAGGGGAGCGGCGGCGATTACCTGGTGATCTCCAGCCAGGGCAACGACAGTTACCTGGTGCTCGACGCCGAGCCACCGTATGCCATACGTGGCGCTTTTCGAGTGGGCTTGAACGCCGCCGCAGGCATTGACGGCGCCTCGGAAACCGATGGCCTGGAAGTCACCTCGGTGAATCTGGGCGGGCCTTGGAACCAAGGGATGCTAGTGGTCCAGGACGGACGCAAGCGTATGCCCGAGCAAACCCAGAATTTCAAGTTCGTGCCCTGGGCCGAGGTGGCAAAAGCGCTGCGCCTGCCTTGAGCAACGTTGTCATCAACCGGTCACGAACATTTCATCGAATAGCGGCCAGACAGGAGTTCTACCCATGCAAGCCACTTTGGAACACATGACGATCTGGGGCCTGATCAGTGACGCGAGTCTGCTGGTCAAGGCGGTCATGCTCACGCTGTTGTTGGCCTCGCTGCTGAGTTGGTACCTCATCATCCAGCGCGGCGCTGTGTTGCAGCGTAACGAGCGACAGTTCAAGGGGTTCATCCAGCGCTTTCGCAGCGCTCAGGATCTGTTGCCGCTGTACCGGGACACTGCCCAGGCTCGGGAAGAGGACGGCGGAGTTACGCCGATTTTCCAGGCAGGGGTATTGGCCTTCACTCAACTCAACCAGCCTTCGAGCACACCACAAGTGGTGCTTGAGGGTGTCGAGCGTTCGCTGCAGGTGGCAATCAGCGAACAGGAAGTGCAGCTGGAAAAAGGCCTGCAGTTTCTCGCCACCGTCGGCTCAGTGAGCCCTTACATCGGTTTGTTCGGCACCGTCTGGGGGATCATGAATGCTTTTATCGGCTTGTCCCAAGTGCAACAGGCCAGCCTTTCCACCGTTGCTCCGGGCATCGCCGAAGCCTTGATCGCCACGGCCATCGGCCTGTTCGCCGCGATCCCGGCGGTGATTGCCTACAACCGTTTTGCCGCCCGCGGCCAGACGTTGTTGACCCGTTACTACGCCTTCGGCAACGAATTTCAGGCCCGCCTGCACCACAAGCTGCACGGTACCCCGGTGAACCTGGCCGCGGCCGCTTGAAAGGAGAGGGCAGATGTTAGTCAAACCACAACGCAAGCACGGACCCAAGGCCGAAATGAACGTAGTGCCCTACATCGACGTCATGTTGGTGCTGCTGGTGATATTCATGGTCACCGCACCGATGCTGACCCAGGGCGTGAAGATCGAACTGCCCAAGGTCGCCAGCGAGGCCCTGGCCAATGACAGCCACCAGCAAATTCTGACCTTGTCAGTGAAGGCTGAGGGTGGCTACTACTGGAACCTTGGTGGCGAGCTGGACACCCGCAACCAGACCGACAGTGCCGTGGACCTGGACCAGATGCGCATCAAAGTGGCGCAGGTCATCGCCGAGCGCAGCGACACCCAGGTGTATATCCGTGCCGACGATCACGCCGACTACGGCCGAGTCGTCGCGGCCATGGCCGCCTTGCAGCAGGGCGGCGTGAGCAACTTGGGACTGGTGACCGAGGCACCGCAATGACGGCGATGATCATGCACAGTCCCACCGTGCACTTTCCCGCGTTGGCGCGCCATGGCGTTTGGAGAAACAGCCTAGCGGCAGGGCTCGCCGTGGCCTTGCACGCGGGGGTGGTTGGGTTGCTGGTGTGGGGCTGGACCGTGGAGAAACCAGCTGCCCAGGCGCCTCGGGTGCTGCATACGCAGCTGGTGATGTTGCCTGCGTCACCGGCACCCGAAGCCCCAGCACCGGCCCCGATTGCAGCGCCACCGGTGGAGTCCGCCCCGGTGCCGGTTGAAATGCCCCACCCTGCAGCAGCCAAACCCGTCGTGGATCCGAGTGTCCAGGCGCAAAGACTGGAACAGGCGACCCTGGCCCGCAAGCGGGTCGAGGATCAGAAACGCGAGCAACAAGCCCAACAGCAACGTGAACGCCAGGAGCAGGAACGGCGTCAGCACGAAGCCGAGCAGCAGGTCGCCGAGCGACAGCGTCAGGCGCAACAGGCGCAAGCGCTCGCACAACAGCGCGCCGAACAGGCACGCCTGGCCGCAGCCGACAGCCGCAGCTATCAACCCCTGAGCAAAGCAGCCCCGGATTACCCGCAGCGGGCGCTGGACAAGGGACTGGAAGGCGACTGCACCGTGGAGTACAGCGTGACGCCGGACGGACGGATCGACAGCCCCAAAGTGCTCGACGGTTGCCACCCGCTGTTCATCCGACCGTCCCTGGCCGCCGCCCAGACCTTCCGCTACCAACCGCGGATCGTCGAAGGCAAAGCCGTGACAGTGCCGGCAGTGCGTAACACTTTTCACTACCGGATCAAATAAAACGCAAAATCCCGACAGCTCAAGCAAGGCCCCCAAAGAGCGCGTGCTCGTGATCGACGACAGTGGACGCGTCGAAAACAAACCTGCTTTTTTGGAGAGCTGACATGACTGACTTCACACCCACCCCCAACGAAATCGCCGGCAAAGTGGTATTGGTCACCGGTGCGGCCAGCGGCATCGGCCGGGCAATCGCCGAGTTATTCCATGCCCGCGGCGCGAAGGTCATTGCCGAGGACATCAACCCGCAGGTGAACGCGTTGGAACAACCTGGCCTGGTGCCGTTCCTGGCGGATATCACTGAAGACGGCAGCGCTGAAGCCGCCGTTGCGCTGGCGCAGGAGCGTTTCGGTCGGCTCGATGTGCTGGTGAATAATGCCGGGCGAATTCTCTACAAGCCTTTCGTGGAAATGACCCGCGAAGATTGGAACTGGCAGATGGAAACCAACGTGACCGGCGCCTTCCTGCATTCACGCGAAGCCATGAAAGCGATGATGAAGCAGCAGTCGGGCGCCATCGTAAACATAGCGTCCTATGCGTCTTATTTCGCCTTCCCCGGCATCGCGGCCTACACCGCCTCCAAGGGTGCCCTGGCCCAGCTGACCCGGACCCAGGCCCTGGAGGCTATCGAGCATGGGATTCGGGTCAATGCCATCGGCGTCGGTGATGTGGTCACTCATCTGCTTGATCACTTCATGGAAGATGGCCAGGGTTTCCTGGCCGAGCACGGCAAGTCCGCGCCCATCGGCCGGGCGGCGTCACCCACGGAGATCGCCGAAATCGTCGCATTCCTGGCCTCGGAGCGCGCCAGTTTCATGGTTGGCTCGGTGGTTATGGCTGATGGTGGGATGAGTGTTGCAGTAGGCGGCTGACCAGCATTGGCTTTTTGTGGCGAGGGAGCTTGCTCCCGCTCGACTGCGCAGCAGGCGCTCTATATTGGGTCTGCTTCGCAGCCCAGCGGGAGCAAGCTCCCTCGCCACAGGTTATTGTGTTCACTTCACCTGCGGTAATGACTCGGCACAACCCCCACCTCGCGGCGAAATATCTGGGAGAAGTGACTGGCGCTGCCATACCCGACTTCCAGGCCGATATCGATGATGCTGCGCTCGGTTTCGATCAGCAGTTGCCGGGCCCGAGCCATTCGCAACTGGATGAAATACTGCGACGGCGAACGCCCCGTGGCGCGTTTGAACAGCCGGCTGAAGTGGTATTCGCTCATGCTGATGGCCTGCGCCAAGTCGCCAAGGCTGAAGTTATCGGCCAGCCGTTGTTCCATTAGCTCGACAACCCGTTTGAGCTTGAAGGCGGGCAGGGCATTGCGCCCGGACATGTCATCGGCCTCGGCATTCCGATAATGACGCGCCAGGTGCACCGCCAGGCATTGCGCCACGCCCTGGATCAGTAACGCGCTGGTTTCGCCGCGCCGGGTCAGTTCCAATCGAATCTGTTCGAGCAGTGCCGAAAGCACGTCATCCCGTCCACCTGAGACTTCCCGCAAGCGGATCGCGGCGCTACCGCCGGTTTCGGCAATGGCGCGTTCCAGCAGCGGCAACCCCAGGTAAACGTGCATGACCACGAACGGCTCGGTACCGCTGGCTTGCCAGCGCATTTCATAGGGCACGGGTGATGCGGTCAGGAAAAAATCGCCGCGCCGCACCGAACTCGAAAGCCAATCCTCATGTTCGTCGCGCTCTTCGACAACGGCCTCTCCGGATAACACCCAAACGAGCAACGGCTCGGCCACCGCCGGCACGATCACGCGTTCTTCCGTGCGTTCGCGGACAAAGATCTCGACCAGGACATCCTGCGACGAGACACCGTCGGACGTCGCCAGGCACTCGCCGCGAATGTACGCTTGCAGACCGGTTGCCGATGTTCTCTGGATGATGTCCATACTCGACGCTCTCAATGCCTGCCGCCAGGCTAGACCGAATCGACCGCCGGCCGGTGCTGGCGCAACAGCTCGATCTGCTGGGATGGAATCAACTCACGCAACGCCTTATAGAGCGCCCGAGTCTCCAGCAGGTTCCAGACCCGCAGCATGGTTTCCAGTGCATCCAGGGGTTTACTGATGAAGTCTCGGGCGCCGAGGGCCAGGGCACGCAGGCGGGTGTCGCGGGTGGCGTCGGCGGTCAGCACCAGGATCGGCAGGTAGTCGTTGGCCGGGATGCGCCGGTTGAGTTGTTCCAGCACGGCAAAGCCATCGAACGCGGGCATGTGCAGGTCCAAGATGACCAGGTCCGGTTCGAAGCTGTTGAACAGATCCAGGGTGCGCAGGGGCTCGGTGCTGCTCAGCACGTTGTGCAAGCCTTCGCGGGCCAGCAGTTGTTCCATCAGGTCCAGGTTGGGGCGCTGATCATCGACGATCAGGATGCGCAAGTCGCGATTCATGCGGGCTCCGGTAGATAGTGTTCGAGGTGGCCGAGGAAGGCCTGGATATGAATAGGCTTGGTCAGGACCGCCGTGGCGCCGGCTTCGTGGAGGGTGCGGCGAGTCAGGTCGCTGGCATCGGCGGTGATCATCAGCACCGGCGTCGATGCGGTGGCCCGGGAGTCGCGCAGGCGTCGCAACACCTCCAGGCCGTCCAGGTCCGGCAGGGTCACGTCCAGCAGGATCAGTTGCGGCGCGTGCTGGCGAGCCAGGTCCAGGCCCATCTGGCCCTGCATGCTCGACAACAACTGAATGCCGGGGCGACGCTGCATCAGCGTCTCGATCAATGCGAGGCTCGACAGGTTGTCTTCGATGCACAGCACTTTGCCGTGATATTCCACTGGAGGACGCGTTACCGCCAGGGGCGCAACGGGCGGCAACTGGCTGCCGGACACCTGGGCGCCCGGTAGTTGCAGGGTGAAGCGGCAACCTTGTCCCGGTTCACTGTGGACCTCGAGGTGGCCCTGCATCATCTCCAGCAGGCTCTTGCTCAACGACAGCCCCAGGCCGGTGCCTTCGACCTGGGGATCGGCGCCCAGGCGTTCGAAGGGCTTGAACAGTTGATCCAGCTGTTCAAGGGCAATGCCATGCCCGGTATCGCTGACGGCAATGCTCACTTGGCGGGCCTGGACGGTGACGGCAATGCGCACTTCACCGCCCGGGCGGTTGTACTTGATGGCGTTGGACAACAGGTTGAGCAGCACCTGCACCAGGCGCTGACGATCGGCAAGCACACCGCTGCCATCAGGTAGCGGCGGCAGCTCGGCCAGATGAATCCCGGCATCCGCCGCCATGGGCGAAACCAGGGTCAGGGCTTCGTGCAACACCGTCGACAGGGCGATCGGTTCAATGTTCAGCGGCAGGCGCCCGGCCTCGATCCGGGCGATGTCCAGCACCTCATTGATCAACGCCAGCAAATGCTGGCCGGCGCGCAGGATGTGGCCGACCTGAGGACGCTGGCCCGCCGTGGAGTCCATGTCCAGCAGTTGCGCGAAACCGAGGATGGCATTCAGCGGCGTGCGCAGTTCGTGGCTCATGCGCGAGAGAAACTCACTCTTGGCCCGACTGGCGCTTTCCGCTTCTTCGCGGGCGGTGCGCAGGGCAATCTCGGCGGCGCGGCGGTCGGTGATGTCGCGGGTGATCTTGGAAAAGCCGCGCAGGACGCCGGTACTGTCATATTGGGCGGTGATGACCACGCTGGCCCAGAAGCGGCTGCCGTCCTTGCGACACCGCCAGCCTTCTTCCATGTAGTGACCGTCGCGGGTGGCCTCGCGCAGGGCCATGTCCGGGTGCGCGGGGCATTCTTCAGCCAGGTAGAACAGCGAAAAATGCCGCCCGAGGATTTCCTGCTCGGTGTAGCCCTTGATCCGTTCGGCGCCTGCGTTCCAAGTGGTCACGTAGCCCTGGGCATCCAGCGCGAAAATCCCATAGTCCTTCACGCCATCGATGATCAGCCGCAGGCGCTCTTCGTTATCGCGCAGGGCTCGCTCACGTTCGGCCAGCAGTTGCCCGGCCTCCACCAGGCGAGTGCCCAGTTGGCCGATTTCGTCTTGCTCCGGCGGTTGCGGCAACAGGGGTTGGCCCAATGCCAGGCGCTGGGCGTTGCCTTGCACCTGCTGGACCCGGGCGACAATGCCCTTGGACAGGAACAGCACCGCGACAATGGCACCGAACAGTCCGCAGACCGCCGCCAACAGAGTGGCGAACAACAGCCGCATACGCGTGGCCGAGGCAGCGGCGCTGCGGTCGGCGAGCAAGGCGTCCTCGCGAACGCGCATGGCGCTGATCTGCTCGCGCAGCACATCCAGCACCTGTTTGTTCTCGATCAGGATCGCGGTGATGGCCTCGGTGTCCTCGCCCTTGGTGCTGCGCAAGGCGATCAGCCCGTTGAGTTTGTCGGCGATCAGTGGGGTGATGGTCTTGAGGTACTCGCGCATCCTGGGGTCGCGGATGTTGTGGTCCAGCCGTTGCAATGCGGCCTGGATCAGCGGCGTGGCCTGTTCGTAGCTGGGCAGGAAGTCTTCGCGGCGGGTCAGCAGGTAACCGCGCACGCTCGCCGCAGCTTCGGCCAACAGGGTATGGACGGTCTGGATGTCGCCCTGGACCAGCAACACCCGGCGTACGTCTTCTTCGGCCCGGGCGGTCTGGCGTTCGGTGATGTAGATCAGCACCAGCGACAGCAGCAGGACCACCAGCGGCAGGGAAATCACCACCAGCGCCTTGCCCCGCAAGGGCAGGTCGGCCCAGCGGCGAGCGGCGAGAAACCTCATGGCCATTGCCCGCTGGGTTGCGCCACCAATCCGAGGGCAACACCGCGCACCGCTGCCTGGGTCCGATCGGCGGCCCCGAGCTTGCCGATGACTCGTTCCACATGGGCCTTGGCGGTGCCGGGGGCAATGCCGAGTTTTTCGCCGATTTCACGGTTGCTGAAACCGCCGGCCACCAGCCCCAGGACCTGGCGCTCTCGCGTTGTCAGGGCCTGGACTGGGCTTTCGCCACTGGCGCCGCGCTCGGCCATGCGCCGCAACAGCCGCGCGCTGACCGAGCTGTTCAACGCCTCTTCGCCCCGGGCGACCCGTTTGAGCGCATCCAGCACTTCATCGCGGCTGGCGTCCTTGAGCAGATAACCGACAGCGCCCGCGCCGATGGCGGCCTCCAGGTGGTCGGGGCTGTCATCCATGGTGAAGATCACCACTTTGATCGCAGGCTGGCGCTGTTGCAGGATGCGCGCCGCCCCCAGGCCGTTGAGCACCGGCATGCGAATGTCGAGAATCGCGATGTCCGGCTTTAGCCGCTCGCAGAGATCAAGAGCTTCCTGGCCGTCGCGGGCCTGGCCGACGACTTCAAATCCCGGGCTGCCGCCCAGCATGCTGATAAAGCCGGTGCGGGTGACTTCGTGATCATCAGCCAGCAGTAGGCGCAAAGGAGGCGTCATGGGTGTGCTCCGTGGATGGGCAGGGGCACGCAGGCCAACAATCGGGTGCCGCCCTCGGGCTGGCTGGAACAGGTCAGGTGGCCACCCAGCAGGCTGGCACGTTCCTGCATGGCGGCCAATCCCAGATGGCAGGTGCCATTGGTCTCGATGGGTTGCTCCAAGGCAAAGCCCCGACCGTCGTCTTCCACCCGCAGCGCGGCGTGGTCGTCGCTGACTGTCAGTCCCAGGCGCACATGGCTGGCTCGGGCATGCTTGAGAATGTTGTTGATGCCTTCCTGGGCAATGCGGAACAGGGCGATTTCCACGTTGCCCGGCAGTCGAGCGGCGCTGTGCCCGGCCCAGTCCACCGTCAGGCCCGCATCGCGCAGGCGATCGGCTTCCTTGTCGACGGCTTTGTACAGGCCGAAATCATCCAGCGCATGGGGACGCAGGCCGCCGATCAGTTGCCGGCCTTCGCCGACACAGCCCCGGGCGAGGGCGAGGATGGTCTGCAACTCGGTCGCCAGTTCAGGCGGAAGAGGCGGGCAGCGGCCAGCGAACCCCTGCAAACGCTGGTGCAAGCCGGCCAGGTTCTGTGCGAGACCGTCATGCAGGTCATAAGCCACGCGTTTGCGTTCGTCCTCCTGGGCGCTGAACAGTCGATGGACCAGCTCGGACATGGTGCGTTCTCGGGCCTGCAGCGCTTCGAGCAGGCGACTGTTCTCCAGATGCGCCGCCAGCAAGGTCGCCAGCAGTTGCAGCGACTCAATGTCCTCGTTGTCCGGCGCGCCCAGGGCCACGCTGTTGCCCAGTAGTAGAGCCCCGAACACCACGCCGTCGGAGCCACGCAACGGAACGCGCAAGACCTGGGGCAGGGCGCTGTGGGGATACTCCAGCCATTGCGGTTCGGGCGCCGGCGGCTGGGCCAGGCTGGCGAGCAGATCGAGCCGTTCACGGTTACCGTGGCTGGCAATGGTGCGCAGGGTTGTGTCCGCCACCCATTCCAGCAGCAGGCCATGGTCCATGGCCATGAACGCGCACGCCCGTTGCACTGCGCGCTGACGCATCGCCGGCAATGGTAACTGCGTCAGCTCATGGCCAGTGCCCAACAGCAAGCGCAGGCGCGCGGCCCGGCTTTGCGACTGACGATACTGGGTGCGGATGGCCAGGGCACTGCCAGGGTCGTGGGGTGGGCTTTGCATGGGGGGGCTCCAGCGTGAAAGGGGACCGGTCCGGTTCGGGCGTCATTAGACCAGTGTCATCAACACGGGGCCTATCTGCCGAATGGCATAGGTGATCGGCACCGGTTGGCCGATGGCGAAGGCAGCGCGAGCCGGCAAAGTGGACTCATTGAAACCCAAAGGAACGCTTCGATGAAAATGAAAACCTGCGCGATTGCTGCTTTTTTCCTGCTGACTGCACCGCTTGTCCATGCAGTTGAGGCCACGCCGTACGTGTACAGCTCGGTGGCCGAGCAGCCAAAGAACGTGAATGACCGCGAGATCGCTGCGTTGTTCGACCGTTGGAATGCGGCGCTGCAAACCGGCAGCGCTAGCGCGGTGACGAGCCTGTACGCACCGGATGCGATTTTGCAACCGACTGTTTCCAATAAGGTGCGCAACACACCGGCGCAAATCCAGGATTATTTCCAGCACTTCCTGGCGGCTAAGCCGGCCGGACAAATCAACTACCGGGAGATCCGCCATCTGGGCCCCGATGCGGCGATGGACAGCGGTGTCTATACCTTCTCTCTGACCAATGCCGACGGTTCCAAGCGGGACGTCCAGGCACGCTACACTTTCCTCTATGAGCGCCTCGACGGGCAGTGGAAAATCATCAACCATCACTCATCGGCGATGCCCGAAGTGCCCAAAACCCTGCACGCCAGTCACTGATACCCACCCCCCGTGGCGAGGGAGCTCGCTCTCGCCGGGCTGCGCAGCAGCCCCTCGAGGTGCTCCCCAAAGCCATAAGGCCACCACCGCATTTACATATTCCTGCATAAATAGCTTGGATTAGCCTGCGAACATTAATTAGAATCAGTCTCATTTGAGACATTCCATGCGCAGGGCTTCTTGACATGTTTGATGCAGCTACGCCTACGGAGCACTCCCTACACGCGTTGTACCGTGACCACGGCGGTTGGCTGGAAGGCTGGTTGAGACGGCGCATGGGCAATGCCTGGGATGCGGCGGACCTGCGCCAGGATACTTTTCTGCGAGTACTGTCCAGCTCCCAGCCGTTGGCCGATTTGCATGAGCCCCGTGCCTATCTGCTGACGGTCGGCAAGCGGCTGCTGAGCAATTTCTACACCCGTCGCAATCTGGAGCAAGCGTATCTCGACGCCCTGGCGAGCTTGCCCGAAGACAGCGTGCCGTCTCCAGAACAGCGCTGGCTATTGCTGGAAACCCTGCAAGCCCTGGACGAATTGCTTGATGGCCTGCCGCCTCTGGTGCGTCGGGCCTTTTTATGGAGCCAGCTTGAAGGCTTGGGCTACCGTGAAATTGCCGAGCGCCTGCAGGTGTCCGAGCGCACCATCAAACGCTACATGGCCCAGGCCTATGAACATTGCCTGTTGGTGGATTTTTGATTCGTCCGGCCCCTTCGCCCGAAGCCCGCGAAATCGCACGTGCGGCGGCCCGCTGGCTGGCCTTGATGGAGTTCAACGGGGACGAATTTGATTCCGCCGCCTTGCAACAATGGCGCGAAAGCAGCGCCCAGCACGAGGCTGCCTGGCAAAAAGCCCAACGATTGCGTCAGCGCTTTGCCGGGGTGCCGCCGTCCCTGGGGATGGCAACGCTGGACCGCCCGGCAATGGCCCGCCGCGCCGTGCTCAAGCGCGCATTGGGCGTTGCCGCAGTGGTGCCGGCCGCCTGGCTGTTGGGGCGAGAACTGCCGCTGGAGGTCTGGCGCGCTGACTTGCACACCGGCACTGGCGAACAACGACGTTGGTCGCTGATGGATGGCAGCACCTTACAGTTAAACACCGACAGCGCCGTGGACCTTGATCTCAAGGCGCGGCGACTGGTGCTGGTGCAAGGCGAGCTGGCCCTCAACGTCACAGGGACCACGCCATTGGCCATCCAGGCACCCTATGGGCTCATCACGGTCAACCGCGGTGAGGTTTGCGTACGCTTGAGTGAACACAACTGTCGAGTGTCGGTGGCAAGCGGCTCGGCGCAGTTGCAACCATCGCGCGGGCCGCAGTTGACCCTGGAGCAAGGCCAGCAAGTCAGCCTCCAGCCAGCGGGGGCCGGGCCCGTGGACGCCTTTGACGTGGCACAACTGGGTTGGCGTGACGGGGTGCTATTGGCGCAAAACCAGCCGTTAGGGGATTTTCTCCGCGAACTGGGCCGCTATCGCCCGGGCGTGTTGCGCTGGGATGCAGCCCTGGAATCCCTTCGCGTCACCGGCAGCTTTCGCCTGGAAAACACCGATCGAATCCTCGGGTTGCTCGCGGCCAGCCTGCCGCTGGACGTGCAAACACGCACCCGCTATTGGGTCACGTTATCGCCTCGCAAAAATACTGCGTGAAGCGTGTCCCCTTTTTTTGTCTCGCTTGTCATTCAAGGCAACTGAACAAAAATGAGAGCGCCTTCTAATGTCTGCAGTAGTACCTTTGCGTTTTCGCCCGGCCCTTGCCGGCTGGCGTCCGCTGTTGAACCTGAGTCTCTTGCTGAGCCTGAGCGCCAGTCCATTCTTCATCTCCCCCAGCCAGGCCGAAGACGCTGCCCGACGCAGCTATCAGGTGCCGGCAGGCAGCCTCAGCGCGGCGTTGACTCGGTTTGCCGGGCTGGCGGGTGTCAACCTGTCGGTCGACCCGGCCCTGGTCAGCGGCCGCAACAGCGCCGGGCTGTCGGGTGAATATGGGGTGGAAGAGGGCTTTTCGCGGCTGTTGCAGGGCTCCGGCCTGCAGCTTCAGCCAGTGGGAGAACAGGCGTTCATCCTGACCCCCGCACCAGAAGGCGGTAGCCTGCAACTGGCCCCGACCTCGATTCTTGGCGCCACTGCCGCGACAGACGTCGAGGCGTTTGCCGGCGGCCAAGTCGCTCGTCGTGGTTCGCAAGGCTTGCTGGGCTCGCGGGATTTCATGGAAACGCCGTTCAGCATGACCACCTACACCAGCGAGGCGGTCAAGAACCAGCAGGCGCGCACCTTGGGCGACCTGATCGCCAGCGATCCTTCCGTTCGCGCCACCAACCCGGCGGGCGGGCGTTATGAGCAGTTCACCATTCGTGGGTTGAGCCTGTTCAACAGTGATGTTGCCTACAACGGTCTCTATGGCGTCCTGCCCACCTACACGATTGACATGGAGATGGCCGAACGCGTCGACATCCTCAAAGGGCCGAGCCAGCTCATCAACGGCATTTCGCCGCGGGGCAGCGTGGGGGGCGGGATCAACGTGGTGCCCAAGCGCGCGACTGACAAGCCCATCACGTCGATCACCGGCAGCTACGCTTCCGACAGCCAGCCAGGTGCTGCCGTGGATGTCGGTCGGCGTTTTGGTGAAGATAACCAGTTCGGTGTCCGCTTCAACGGTGTGAAACAGTCCGGCGACACCGATTGGGATCACCAGAGCGTTGATCGTGAAATGGCGGTCCTTGGTCTGGATTTCCGCGGTGAGCGCCTGCGCGTCTCGACGGACATCGGGCGCACCGAACGAGATACCGATGCACCGCAAGAGCGCGTCCAGGTTGCTGCCGCCGCACCGGTGCCACATGCCAGCGATGTCGATCGCAACTACGCGCAGCGTTGGAGCAAGGCGCGCACCAAGGATACCTTCGGCACGGTCAATGCGGAGTTCGATGTCAACGACTCCGTCATGCTGTACGGCGGCGTGGGGGCGCGCAAAAGTAATCATGAGTTCCTTCGGCATGCCGTTTCGGTTCTCAACGAAGCCGGAGATTTCCGTGTTCAACCCCGTGACTTCACCCGCGACGAAAATGTCCGGACGGCCAATGCCGGGGTGCGCAACTGGTTCCATACCGGCCCGGTGAGCCATGAGGTCAATCTGGCCGCCAGCTATTTCTACATGGATTTCACCAATGGCGGCGCCCGCTATGATCAGTCCGACAGCAACCTGTATGACCCGGTAGTCACACCGACCCCTGTCACCCCCACGCGACAAGATAACAAGGTCTACACCGAGAACCGTTTCAGCGGCGTGGCGTTGTCTGACACGCTGGGGTTCTTCGACGACCGACTGCTGCTAACCCTCGGCGCCCGCTGGCAGCGGGTGAAGGTCGACGACTGGACGAATGACATCAAAGGCGAGACCGCCTACGACGACGAAAAGGTTTCACCTTCGGGCGGCATCCTGTTCAAGGCTACCGATAAATTGTCCCTGTATGCCAACTACATGGAAGGCTTGAGCCAGGGCAAGATCGCACCGACGAATACGATAAATGAGGACGAAATTTTCCCACCGTTCATCAGTCGTTCGGTCGAGGTCGGGGCCAAATATGACGCGGGGGCGTTCGCGTTGACTGCCGCCCTGTTCCGGATCAAGCAGCCCGCCTATGCGGTCGACGAGACAAATCCCACGAGACGCGTCTTCGGCCCGAACGGCAAGCGTGAAAACACCGGTGTTGAACTGAGCGTATTTGGTGAACCTGTCAAGGGTACGCGCTTGCTCGGCGGCGTGATGTACATCGACAGCAAGCTGACCAACACCACCAACGGTACCTTCGACGGCAACCGGGCACCCGCCACGCCGAAATACAACGTCAACCTGGGCGCCGAGTGGGACGTACCGACCGTGCAGGGGTTGACCCTGACCAGTCGCGGCATCTATTCCAGCTCGCAATACCTGGACCAGTCCAACACCAAGGAAATCGACTCCTGGGAGCGCTTCGACGTGGGCGCACGCTACGCGTTCAAGGTCGACGAAAAGAACATCACCCTGCGTGCCAATATCGAGAACGTGGCGGACAAGCGCTACTGGAGTTCGGCCGGGGCCTCGGATGACAGCGAACCTGGCTTGACGCTGGCAACCCCGCGTACCTACCTCCTGTCGGCTACTGTCGACTTCTAAACCGATCATCAGCTCCATGGAAGGAGCTAACTTATTCATTAAACACTGTCGCTTTGATATTAACTGATATTACTTTGCAATTAATGGAGTCGATAATCTGATATAAAAGTTAGCCAATACTACTTCTCGCACTGATATCATAGTGCCTATTTCGATATATTTAATGCTGTTGATCCGTGTTTATCCGGTGAGCTTTCCCTGCGCGCTCATTAAACGAAGTATCAGCTCCGACCTGGCATATTTTATTTGCGATTACTTGTTGCAGTAACAGGTAAATGATAATAGTTTGCATGTCGGGACTTATCAGGGTTGATACTCATGTTGAATGAAAGCGTTTTGCGCATAGATGCTTTGCAGAAAGACAATGCTCATTATCTGAACCGTCAAGGTCGGTTCGAATCCAATGTCCGCAGTTATCCGCGCAAGTTGCCTTTGGCCATCGCCAAGGCCCGTGGCGTATGGGTCACGGATGTGGAAGGCAAGACCTACCTCGACTGCCTGGCCGGTGCTGGCACCCTGGCCTTGGGGCATAACCATGAAGACATCGTCGCCAGCATCGATCACTTCATGGCCTCGGGCATGCCCATGCACACCTTGGACCTCACCACGCCGCAAAAGGACGCTTTCAGCGAAAAACTGTTGAGCCTGTTGCCGGGGCAGGGGCGTGACTATTGCCTGCAATTCTGTGGCCCTTCCGGGGCGGATGCCGTCGAGGCAGCGCTCAAGTTGGCCAAGACCGTCACCGGGCGCAGCAACATCATCAGCTTCAGTGGTGGCTACCACGGCATGACCCACGGCGCCCTGGCGGTGACCGGTAACACGGGGCCGAAAAATGCCGTGGCGTCCTTGATGCCAGGCGTGCAGTTCATGCCGTACCCCCATGAATACCGCTGCCCGCTGGGTATCGGTGGCGAGGCCGGCATCGAAGCGCTGGCCCATTATTTCACCCAGTTCATCGAGGACGTGGAAAGCGGCGTCTCGCTGCCCGCCGCGGTTATTCTGGAAGCGGTGCAGGGCGAGGGCGGCGTCAATTGCGCGCCAGCCCAATGGTTGCGCCGCATCCGCGAGGTCACCCAACAGTACGGCATCGTGCTGATTGTCGACGAAGTCCAGGCCGGTTTTGGCCGCACGGGCAAGATGTTCGCCTTCGAGCATGCCGGGATCGAACCGGACATTATCGTCATGTCCAAGGCGGTGGGGGGCGGGCTGCCGCTGGCATTGCTGGGCATCAAGCGTCAGTTCGACGCCTGGGAGCCTGGCGCCCACACCGGGACCTTTCGTGGCAACCAGATGGCCATGGCCACGGGCCTGGCGACGCTCAACGCCTTGCAGCGACAAAACCTTCCAGCCCAGGCCGAACGCCGCGGGCACTGGCTCAAGACCCAGCTGATACAGCTGCAGCAACGCTTCCCGGCCCTCGGCCAAGTGCGTGGCCGCGGGCTGATGTTGGGCATCGAGATCGTCGACGAGCGCCAGGCCCCTGATCGCCTGAACAGCTTCCCGGGAGATCCGACCCTGGCGGTAGCCACCCAGAAACACTGCTTCGATCATGGATTGCTGCTTGAGCGAGGCGGACGCCAGGGCAACGTGATCCGCCTCTTGCCACCGTTGATCATCGACGATGAGCAATGCGCCCTGGCGATCGATCGATTTGAAAAAGCCATGGCGACGGCGCTCTTGCAAGAGCGCGGTTAAAAGAACGGCCCGGAGATGGGCGCGACCATGTAAGTCATATCAGTCATTTGATAAACAGCGCTAAACATTTCCCGATATTGGGAAGATGGGCATCTATTGTTTCGCTGAATGCTATTTGAACTTGCCCAGACATGAAGTCATCCGTAACCCACCGGTTACGAGGAGCAACTATGCAATATCCCGATCGTACCGCTTTATCCAATCGTGTCAGCGAGTTGGCAAGCACGCGCGCCTTGCTCAATTGCCTGATCAAAGAGTTTGCACTGCCTGAAAATTGCCTGCGTTATAACTGGCCGCAAGAGATGAGCGGCATCGCGCCAGGAAGTTACCTGGAAGGGCTGCAGTGCAAAGGTATTCCGTTGACCATCGGCTTGCCCAACGGCCAACAATTCTTCGTGATGGTGGATCGGCGCGACCGACTCGGCAGCCATCGCTATCTGTCCGATGTGTATGCGCGTCAGGGCGATGCGCCATGGAGCAGCCTAGCTTTCCCTGAATTCGTCGCGCAACTGCTCAGCGCCTGCGAACACATGACCCGCGCCAGCAACGATGAGCTGCTCGACCAGGTGCTGCAAAGCCAGTCCCTGACCGCCGCCATCGTCGCCCACAACATGGATGGCGAAGGTCCCGCGCCCTTGAGCAATTACCTGGCCAGCGAACAAGGCCTGTGGTTCGGTCACCCTAACCATCCGGCGCCCAAGGCGCGCCTCTGGCCCGCTGATCTGGCCCAGGAAACCTATGCGCCGGAGTTCCAGGCACGCACGGCATTGCATCTGTTTGAAGTGCCGCGCGAAGGACTGCGCATCACCGCCAATGGCCTGACCGACGAGCAGGTGCTGGCCGGGTTCGCCGATCAAGGCCGCGCGGCGCCGGGCAGGGCGATCATCTGCCTGCACCCGGTCCAGGCGCAGTTGTTCGTGCAGGATCGCCGGGTGCAACAATTGCTGGAGCGGGGCGAGCTACGGGACCTGGGCCCCACCGGCGCACTCGCCAGCCCGACGGCGTCCATGCGCACCTGGTACATCGAGGGCCATGACTATTTCATCAAGGGCTCGCTGAACGTACGCATCACCAATTGCGTGCGCAAGAACGCCTGGTACGAGCTGGAAAGCACCTTGATCATCGATCAGCTGTTCCAGCGCTTGCAGCAGACCCAACCTGAAACACTGGGCGGCCTGTCCACCGTGGCCGAGCCGGGCTCAGTGAGCTGGGCGCCGAAACAGGCCAGCGAAGCCGACGGCCATTGGTTTCGCGAGCAGACTGGCGCCATCCTGCGGGAAAACTTCTGTCGCCGCTCCGGCGCCGACGTCAGCGTGATGGCCGGTACGCTCTTCGCTCGGGACGTCCATTCGCAGCCGTTGGTCCATGAATTCCTGCAAGGTTTCAACGGCCAGGCGCTGGAGGACGAGCAGTTGCTGGACTGGTTTGACCGCTACCAGGCGCTGTTGCTGCGCCCGGTGCTGGCGCTGTTCTTCAACCATGGCGTGGTGATGGAGCCGCACCTGCAAAACAGCGTGCTGATCCATGACAACGGCCAGCCACAGCAATTGCTGCTGCGGGATTTCGAAGGGGTCAAACTCACCGAAGAACTGGGCATGTCCACCATCGGTGTCGGCCTGCATCCTCGTGTGCGCCAATCGTTGCTCTACACCCGCGAGCAAGGCTGGAGCCGCATCAGTTATTGCCTGCTGATCAATAACCTCTGCGAAGCGGTGCTGGCCCTGAGTTGGGAACGTCCGCACCTGGCACCGTTGATGTGGCAACGGGTGGAGCAGCAACTGCGCAGTATCCGTGAAGAACTGGTGCGGCCCGCACCGGAACTGGACGCGCTGATCGCCGGGGAATCCATCGCCTGCAAGACCAACCTGAAGGTACGCCTGGCCGCCAAGGCCGATCGTCAAGCCGGCTACGTCAACCTGCGTTCGCCTTGGGGCAAGGAGGCGCGTTATGCCTAACCTGCCCGAAACCGTGATGGCCGCGATCGATGGCGCGCGCCGTCATAGCGAAGATCCGCTGGCGCTGTTTGTCTACGACCTGGACGCACTGGCCCGGCACGTCGGCGAGGTCATGGCGGCGCTGCCCGCGGGTGTGGAGTTGTACTACGCGATCAAGGCCAACAGTGAAGCGCCGATGCTCAAGGCGCTGGCGCCGCTGGTCAGTGGATTCGAAATCTCCTCCGGCGGTGAAATCGACCGGGTCGTGGCCTGTCCTACGCGCAAACCCTACGTGTTTTCCGGCCCGGGCAAGCTCGACTCCGACCTGCGCGCCGCCCTGGCGCATCAGGTGGAGGCGATTCATCTGGAAAGCCTTAGTGAGATCGACCGCCTGCAGCGCCTGGCGCAACAGGCCGGCCGCGTCCAACCGGTCTTTATCCGCATCAACCCCCAATTGCCATCCACCTTGTCCAGCAAACTGGCGATGGCCGGCACGGCGACGCCGTTCGGCATCGACGAGTCGGAGTTGCCCGAAGCGGTTCGGCGGGTGCAGGCGTTCAGTCACCTGACCCTCAAGGGCTTCCATGTGCACGCGATGTCCCACCAGAACGCGGTGGAGCGGCACGAACAACTGCTGGATTTCTACCTGCGACGCTGGACCGAATGGAAGGCACTGGCGACCGGGACCGAGCAACCGACGCACTTGAATGTCGGTGGCGGCATCGGTGTCGACTACCTCACCGGACACCGGTTTGACTGGCAGCGTTTGTGCCGCCACCTGGGCCAATCCCTGGCCGCCCATGAACAACCGCCAGTGGTGCGTTTCGAGCCGGGGCGTTTCATCAGTGCGTTCTGTGGCTACTACGTGATCGAGGTGCTGGACACCAAGACCAGCCACGGCGAGCACTTCCTGGTCTGCCGGGGTGGCACCCACCAGTTCCGTCTGCCGGCGGCCCAGAGCCATGATCATCCAGTCATTCATCTGCCGCGCCGACGCAAGCCGCAGCCGGACACCGCAAAAACCTGGACCGTCGTCGGCCAGCTGTGCACACCCAAGGATGTGTTGAGCCGTGGTTGCCAATTGCAAGGCGTCGAAGTGGGCGACCTGCTGGTGCTGCCGATGGCTGGCGCCTATGGCTACAACATCTCCCACGCCGACTTCCTGTGTCATCCGCGGCCGCTGCAGCACTTTGTCAGCGCCACGGCGCGCGGTGCCTTGTTGTGAAGCGCTTTGCTGTGAAAGTGCCGCGTCACTGGGTGGTGATCAACGTCTTGCTGGGCACGCTCACGGTCAGCCTGAACAACAGTTCCCTCAACCCGGCGTTGCCGGCATTCATGAGTGCGTTTGCCATCGGCCCGCTGATGGCGACCTGGATCGTCGCGGGTTTCATGACCGCGATGGGCATGACCATGCCGCTGACCAGTTTCCTCAGTCAGCGGATCGGGCGCAAACGCCTGTATCTGTGGGGCGTGGCAGTGTTCGTCGGCGGCTCGCTGTTGGGCGCCTTGGCCGACTCCATCGCCGTGGTGATTGCGGCGCGGGTGATCCAGGGCATTGCCAGCGGCCTGATGATTCCGCTGTCGTTGGCGATCATTTTCTCGGTGTATGCCAAGGACGAGCGGGGCCGGGTGACGGGGTTGTGGGGAGCCGCGGTGATGCTCGCCCCGGCGGTGGGACCGTTGTGCGGCAGCCTGCTGCTGGAGTGGTTCAGTTGGCGCTCGCTGTTCCTGATAAACGTGCCCATTGGCCTGCTGGCATTGGTGCTGGGGTTCGGCGTGTTGCCGGCGTCGGAACCGCCCGAACGCAAGCCCTTCGACTTTGCCGGGTATCTGCTGATCGCCTCGGGCATTGGCTTGTTGATGGTCGCCACCAGTCGCCTGCATCACGCCGGCGGTCTGGTCGATCCGTTCAACCTCGCCATGCTGGCCGCCGGTGTGCTGTGCCTGATCGCCTTTGTGCGTGTGGAACTGAGCCGCCCGGCACCGCTGCTAAACCTGCGGATTTTCGCCCTGCGCGGCTATCGCTTGAGCGTGATCATCGCCGTGGTGCAATCGGTGGGCATGTTCGAGTGCCTGGTGTTGGTGCCGCTGCTGGTGCAAATGGTGTTGGGCTATAGCGCCATCTACACCGGCCTGGCGCTGCTGTGTACCGCGGTGTTCGCCAGCCTGTTCGGCCACCTGGGCGGCAAATGGCTGGACCAGTACGGGCCGCGGGCCGTGGTGTCAGTGGGCCTGCTGTTGACCGGAGGGGCGACCCTGGCCCTGGGCATGCTCACACCACAGACCACTCTCGCCACGGTGTTCGTGCTGATGATGGTGCGCGGTGCCGGGCTCGGGCTTTCCTACATGCCGGTCACCACCGCCGGCCTCAATGCCTTGCCGGAACCGATGGTCACCCAGGGCGCGGCCATGAACAACATCTCCCGGCGTCTCATCTCGTCGCTGGCCATCGTGATTGCTGCGCTTTGGCTGGAAATGCGCCTGGGCGCCGGATCCGCCTCTGCGCTGCATGTATCCGAGGCCATCAGCGAAGTGTTTATTGCCACCGGGACCCTGATCCTCCTGGCCTTGCCTGGCGCCTGGCGTTTCCCCGTGCCCGAACGGGCTCCCGAGGCGCCGTCCGTTGCCCTCGAACAACGTTAATCGATAAGGAATTCCCATGACGATTTTTGAAAAAGCCCCGCACTCGACCTCTTCCTCTGGCCCGGGTGCCTGGCTCGCGACCGTCGATGCCGATGTCTGCCGGCGGGTCCAACAGCGCGTAGTGGGCCAGCTGCTGCAAACCCTGCTGTATGAAGACGTGCTGGCGTACCAGTGCCAGCCCCTGGAGGACGGCCGGTATCGCTTCATCGTGCAAGGCACCGACGCCGACCAGCAACCGGTGCAATACCGCTGCAACGGCCTGCGGAGCACCAGCTTCGAGCTGATTCGCCTCGACCATGCCAGCCTTGAGCGAGTGGATGCGGAGGGCCAACCCCGGGCGCCGGACCTGCACCAGGCCTTGGCTGAATTGCTCGGTGCGTTCGAGGGCAGCGCCCACCTGCCACGCTTTATCCAGGAACTGGAACAGACTCAGCTCAAGGACCTGCAGGCCCGCAGCCAGGGCTACAGCGCTCCTCGTGCGGCGCATTTGCTGGACGTGGACGCGCTGGAACAGCACTTCATGGACGCCCACAGTTACCACCCGTGCTACAAGTCGCGGATCGGTTTCTCTTTGCAGGACAACACGGAGTACGGGCCAGAATTCGCCACCCCCATTGCAGTCGTCTGGCTGGCCGTGGCCAAGTCCTGCGGGGCGATGAACCATTCGAACAGAATGGATTTTGAAGCGTTCATCCGTCAGGAAGCGGGGGAAGGCCGCGTGCAGCAACTGGCGAAGGTCCTCGAAAGTCGCGGCCAGTCGCCGGAGGATTACTGGCTGATCCCGGTCCATCCGTGGCAGTGGGAGAACACCATCGTCGCGAATTTTTACCCCGAACTGATCAGCGGCGAGCTGATTCACCTCGGTGTTTCGCACGATCACTACAAGGCCCAGCAATCGATCCGCACCCTGGCCAACGCCAGCGCGCCCGAGCGTCCGTACGTGAAATTGGCGATGAGCATGACCAACACGTCCAGCACGCGGATTCTGGCGCGGCATACCGTGATGAACGGCCCGATCATCACTGATTGGCTACAACAGCTGATCGCCACCGACAGCACCGCTCGCGCCCTGGACTTCGTCATCCTGGGTGAGGTGGCCGGGGTCAGCTTCAGTTATGACCACCTGCCGGCCAGTCGCGCCTCTCAAGCCTACGGCACCCTGGGGGCCATCTGGCGCGAGAGCCTCCACGGTTACCTCAAACCCGGCGAGCAGGCCGTGCCGTTCAATGGCCTCAGCCACGTGGAAAACCGCTACAGCGGGGGTGAACAGGCGCCGTTCATCGATGCCTGGATCGCCCAATACGGCTTGCAGGCCTGGACCCAGCGGTTGCTGGAAGTCACGGTGCCGCCGATCATCCACATGTTGTACGCCGAAGGCATCGGCATGGAGTCCCACGGTCAGAACATTGTGCTGATCGCCAAGGATGGCTGGCCGCAACGCATTGCCCTCAAGGACTTCCACGACGGCGTGCGCTATTCCCCGGCGCACCTGGCCCGTCCGGAACTGTGCCCGACCCTGGTGCCGCTGCCCTCCAGCCATGCACGGTTGAACCGTAACTCATTCATCCTCACCGATGACGTCAATGCGGTGCGCGACTTCTCCTGCGACTGTTTCTTCTTCATCTGCCTGGCGGAAATGGCGATTTTCCTCCACCAGCAGTACCAGCTGGAGGAAAGCCGTTTCTGGCAGATGACCGCCAAGGTCATCACCGCTTACCAGGCTGCGCACCCGCAACACCGGGAGCGCTTTGCGCTGTTCGACGTGTTCGCACCCTCTTATGAAGTGGAAGAGCTGACCAAGCGCCGCCTGCTGGGCGACGGCGAACGGCGCTTCAAGTCGGTGCCCAACCCGCTGCATGCATTCAGGCCGCACACATGCTGAGAACCAATCAACTGAAACTCAAGCTGGGTGCGGGGCAGGCCACCTATGGCCTGATCAGTTCGATCCCGTCGGCGATGGCGATCGAGCTGATCGCCGAGGCCGGCTACGACTTCGTGATCATCGACATGGAACATGTGCTGATCAACCCCGAAACCGTGGAACACATGATCCGCATGGCCGAGGCCTACGCCATCACGCCGCTGGTGCGGGTCGCGGACCTGGACCCGAAAACCCTGTTGCGCCTGCTCGACGGTGGCGCCCAGGGCATCGTGTTGCCAATGATCGAAAGCCCGGAGCAACTGGCCGAGGCGATTGCCGCGTGCAAGTACCACCCGTTGGGTCGACGCAGCCTGAATGCCGGACGCCCGGGTTCGTTTGGTAAGTACAGCCTCGCCGAATACGTTGGGCGAGCCAACGAGCAAATCATGGTGGTGGCGATGATCGAAAGCGCCGTAGGCGCACGACGGGCCGCGGACATTGCAGCGGTGCCCGGGCTGGACATGATCCTCGAGGGCGCGGCCGACTTGTCGCAGTCCCTGGGAACGCCTTGGCAGATCAACGAGCCTGCCGTGCAGCAGGCCTTGTTGGACACCTGGCAGGCGGCCCGCGCCGCTGGCGTTCCCTATTGCGCGATTCCCCGCCAACCCGACGACCACGCCCGCTGGCGTGCCCGCGGGGTGAACACCTTTGTGCTGGGCGACGAACGCGGCATTGCGTTCCGCGCTCTCCAGGGCCGCTTGGCCATACTTTCTTCAGAAGGACAATGACTCAAGATGACTACTCTGACCCCACAGGCCATGGGCCAAGCGGCCAACATCGTCATGCAGGACCTGGTGGACTGCCTGCTGGCCGAGCATTTCTTCGGTACCGATCCCTTGCCCCTGGTGAGCGTTGCCGATTGGCAGCAAGCCCATCCCAAAGCCCCGGCTCAAACTGGGCAGCACATCTGGGAATGGTGCTGCGATCCGGCCGAACAGCGCTTCATCAGTATCGCCCTGCGTCCCGGCATCACCCAGCAATGGGAGAAGGTCCCGGGCACGCCAGTGCTGGCGCGCCAGGACGAGCAATGGACGGTCCTCTCCCCAGACGACTTCATGAAGCGCGTGTTCGGCGCGATGAGCGAGCGCTTCAAGGACAACGATAAAGGCCTGGCGCTGTTTCTCGACGTGCTGCACACCAGCGTTATCCAAACGGCGTTGTCCTTGTCTCACGGCGTCGATGACCGGGATCTGATGGCCCAGGATCCGGCGACCTTTTTCCGCACCATGGAGCAATGGGCCTCGTTGCGTGACCGTCCATACCACCCGCTGGCCAAGGCCAAGCAGGGCCTCGACGATGAAGAGTATCGCCGTTACCAGGCCGAATTCGCCCGTCCGGTGGCCTTGAACTGGGCGGCGGTGGATCGCACGCTGCTGCAATGCGGCGAGGGCGTGGGTGACCTGGCGCAGTGTCATCCGGCGCGCTACCTGTTGCCGCAGGATCTGCAGGCCCGTCTTGGCCAGGAAATGCAAGATCGCGGCTTGGCCGACAGCCATGTCGCGCTGCCGGTCCACCCGTGGCAATGGGAGCATGTGCTCGACAAACAACTGGGGGAGGTATTTGCCAAGGGTGACTGCCAGCGGCTGAGCTTCAATGACGGCGATTTCTTTGCCACCTCGTCCCTGCGTTCCATGACACCGTGCTTCAACAGCGCCGATTACCTCAAGTTGCCGATGGCGATCCACTCCCTGGGTGCGTCCCGCTACCTGCCGGCGGTGAAGATGATCAACGGCGGGCTGAGCGAAGCCTTGCTTCACGAGGTGCTGGAAAAAGACACCACGCTGCGCCAATCCCTGCACCTGTGCGACGAGAGCAAGTGGTGGGCGTTCATGCCGCCGCAGGCCACGTTGTTCGACGAAGCACCACGGCACCTGTCGGCGATGGTCCGGGGCTACCCGAGGGCGTTGCTCGAGGAGGCCGATACCCGTTTGCTGCCCATGGCTGCCCTGGGCACGCCGTTGCCGGGCAGCAACCGGCACTTCTTCGATGATTGGATGCACTACCGCAACCTGCCGGCTGAGGCCGGATCGGTCATGACCTTGTTCCGCGAACTGGCCCGCAGCTTCTTTGACATCAACCTGCGCATGTTCCGCCTCGGCATGTTGGGCGAAGTCCACGGACAGAACGCGGTGCTGGTCTGGAAGGACGGCCACGCCGATGGCCTGCTGCTGCGCGACCACGATTCGCTGCGTATTTTCGTGCCGTGGCTTGAGCGCAACGGTATGGCGGACCCGGAGTATCGCATCAAGAAAGGCCACGCCAACACCCTGTATCACGAGCGCCCGGAAGACCTGTTGTTCTGGCTGCAGACCTTGGGTATCCAGGTCAACATGCGGGCAATCATGGACACCCTGGCGCAGGTTTATTCGATGCCAGTGACCGGCCTGTGGCTGACCCTGCGAAACGTGCTGGACGAGCTGATCGAAACCATCGACTTCGACGACGATGCGCGGGCGATGATCAAGCGCCAGCTGTTCGACGCGCCAAACTGGCCGCAGAAACTGTTGCTCACCCCGATGATCGAGCGGGCCGGTGGCCCAGGCAGCATGCCGTTCGGCAAGGGCGAGGTGGTCAACCCGTTCCGCCGGCTGTCCCTGGAGGCCTGAGGGGCATGGTGGCCAACAGCATGCGTGGGGCTGAACGGGCTTGCGCCGTTGTGTCCCGTGGTTTTACGGCCGGCGAATGGGCGGTGCTCAGCGGCGCCTTGCGGCTCAAGCCAGCAGGGGGGCGCGATCCGGTGCGCTCCCTGGCAGCCCATGAACTATTGAACGGCGGCGTGTGCCTGCGTTTGTTGGATGAGCTGACACCGGTGATCGGCTCGCCATCCCGGGCGATCACCGCTTCGTTGTTGAGCAAGCGGATTGCGTTCCTCGCGACCGGCGCCTGTCTTTATGCGTTGTCGGCATGTGACAAGGGGCTGCGGCTGTCCCTGGATAACTGCATCATCGAGTACGGCCACGACGAGGGGCGCTGGACCTCGTCGATGCCGCTGCTGGACCTTGAGCCGCAGGGCTACGTCAATGGCCACCGGGAGCACTGGCGCGAAATGTTGGTCAGCGATTTGTTCGCCGGGTTGCTCAAACCACTTTGGGACTGCTTCGTCCAGGTCAGCGGTATTTCCCGGCGCATTCTCTGGGAAAACACCGCGGTGCGGGTGTACTCGCTGTACGAAAAACGCATGGACAGCCTTCAGGATCCTTCCGTACGCCGTCGTGTCGAGGCTGACTTCGATTGGCTGCTGAACCAGGCTGATCCAGCTTTGTTCGGCCTCGACTACAACCCATTGCAGTATTTTCGCCGTCCCCCCATGCCCCTTGGAAACGGTCTGGACTGTCGGCGTCTGCGACGTACCTGCTGTTTCTATTACAAGGCCAGCAACCCGGTCGAATACTGTTCGGCCTGCCCGTTGCTGCGAAAGAGAAAAAAACATGAATGATTCAATCGCGCCGCCGCTCACGGGGATTACCGCATCGCTGCTGGCGCAGTACCGAAGCATCCCTTCGTCCACTGTCGGGCATTTCACCGATACGGGTTATCTACGGGGGATCCGCCCGTTGTTCGATAATCTGCGCATGGTAGGCAAAGTCGTCACGGTGAAGCTCTTCACCCCGGACGGCAGCGTCCTGCGCGAAGCCTTGCTGCTCAGCGAACCAGGGGACGTGCTGGTGGTGGAGTGCGTGGGCGACCCCGAATGTGCCTGCTGGGGAGAGCTGCGAACACTGGCCGGCCTGATCAAAGGGTTGGCCGGCGTTGTGGTGTGCGGCGCGGTGACCGACGTGGTGGCCTTGCGCACCCATCGCCTGCCGGTGTTCAGTCGCAGTGTCAGCGCGTTCACGACCCGCAGTCTTGGCCTGGGTGGCGAGGTCGACCAACCGATCCAGGTTTCAGGTATCACGGTGCGACCCGGGGACATCGCGATCGGCGACGATGACGGGGTGTTCATCCTCGGCGTGCAACAGGCCATCGACCTGTTGCCGAAACTGTTGGCGAAGGAGCAGGCGGATCAATTGAAAAGAACCGAGTTCTTGCAACGCATCCCGGCGGCACGCTGATCGTCAGGCGTCGCGGAACAGGTCGTGGGCGTCCAGCAGTCGCCAGGCGATTTCGGGGCGTTTTTCCAGGCCGCGGCGGATGGCGGCTGGGATCGTCTGCCGAATCTTGCGACACAGGCCGGGCTGGTCCTGGAATTCGATGGCGATGCCCCGCATGGTCCGGACTTCGTTGTAGCCGGGTTCGACGGTCAGGCGGATGCCCAGGTTCTCGTACAAACGTTGCTGTAGGCGCTCGAGTTCATCCAGGCTCTGGATGTTTTCCAACCGTTCGAGCAGGCGCTTTTCTTCCTGGCGATTGAAGCAAAGGATGCGCAGGTCGCTGCCAGGTGTTTGCAGCAGTGCGTCGCGCCCACAATCACAGACGCCGGGCGGGCAGGGGGGGCGGATCGGAATCGACGCGGTCATGGGCTCCACAAAGTCTGCAACACTACGAAGCCGCCTCTGAGGCGATGGGCTGTCCCAGGCAATGTGATGCCTGGCGCCTCGCGGGTCAACCCTGTCGGGTGGCCACTTGTCTGCCGCGACAGTGCGCTCCAGCGCTCCCACAGGGGATTGTGGTGGGCCAGAGGGCCTACAGCCCCAACTCGGACAACGCCGGATGATCATCCGGCCGGCGTCCCAGCGGCCAATGGAATTTACGCTCGCTTTCCTTGATCGGCATATCGTTGATGCAGGCGTAGCGGTTGGACATCAGGCCCTGCTCGTCAAATTCCCAGTTTTCATTGCCGTAGGAGCGGAACCAGTTGCCCGAATCGTCGTGCCATTCGTAGGCGTAGCGTACGGCGATGCGGTTGTCGGTGAAGGCCCACAGCTCCTTGATCAGCCGGTAATCCAGCTCCTTGGCCCATTTGCGGGTCAAGAACGCCTTGGCTTCTTCGCGGTTATGGACGAACTCGGCGCGGTTACGCCATTGCGTATCCAGCGTATAGGCCAGCGACACCCGTTGTGGATCCCGGGAGTTCCAGCCGTCCTCGGCCAGTCGAACTTTCTCGATAGCCGATTCACGGGTGAAGGGCGGTAAGGGCGGACGAACTTCAGCGGGGGACGACATGGCAACTCTCCAGACAGTGATTATCGACGTGTACAGCGGTTTAAGAAGTGCATGTGTTAGTTAATTTCAACCAATAAAGTTTTGAGCATGTCCCGGGCATCATCAGCGGCGCTGTGATCGCCCATGACTAGCGCAACGGTAATGGCGCCGTCGATCAGGATCAGTAATTGTCGGGCCAGGGCGTCCGGGTGTTCGACACCTTGGTCAGCGCACAGCCGGGTGACATAGCCGAGTAACTTCTGTTTGTGCACCTTCGCCACTTGGCGGACCGGGTCTTGTGGGTCGCCGGTTTCGCCGCTGGTGTTGATGAACGCACAGCCGCGAAAGCCCTCGCTGTCGAACCAACCCTTGAGCACGGTGAACAGGTTGAGCAGCCGTGCGGCCGGTGTCGGCGCCTTGTCGACCTCGCTGCTGAACCAGTGCATCCAGCGTTCATCCCGCCGTTTGAGGGCGGCCACGATCAGATCGTCCTTGTTGGCAAAATAGCGGTAGATGCTTTTCCTGGAGACGCCGGCGGTTTTCACCAGAAGGTCCATGCCGGTGGCCGCAATGCCACTTTTGTAGATCAACTTTTCGGCGACATCGAGGATGATGTCTCGTGTTTCGGAGCTATTGATTTCGTTCATGGATGTGACAGTAGAACGATCGTTCTTCTTGGTCAAATCTTTTTTCATGACGACGGGAAGACCCAACCTCGTCCATGGTGTAAGCTCATGCGTTCTTCGGAATCGACCTTTTGCGAGCCCTATGCCGTCGCTCTTCAAACGCTCCCTGCTGCCCAAGCTGCGCAGCTTTGCACTGACCGCCGACGCCGTGACCATCCTCGATGGCGCAGCCGAGTTCCGCCGTAGCCTGCTGGAGAAAATCGCCCAGGCCACCCAGCGCATCTACATCGTCGCCCTGTACTTGCAAGAGGACGAGGCGGGCCAGGAAATCCTCGATGCCCTGCATACCGCCAAAGCGGCGCGTCCCGAACTGGATGTAGTCGTAGTGGTGGATTGGTTGCGGGCCCAGCGCGGGCTGATCGGCGCCAAGAAGCAGCCGGGCAACTCGGCCTGGTACCAGGAACAGACGCGCACCCATGCCAGCGAAGTGCCGGTCTACGGCGTACCGGTGCAGACTCGCGAGCTGTTCGGCGTCCTGCACTTGAAAGGCTTCGTGATCGACGACTGTGTGCTCTACAGCGGCGCGAGCCTGAATAACGTCTACCTGCACAAATTCGACAAGTACCGCTACGACCGCTACCACCTGTTGCAGAACGCGGCACTGGCCGATTCGATGCAGCACCTGGTGCAGCACGGCTTGATCACCTCCAAGGCGGTGCATCGCCTGGACCTGCCGAACCTGCCCAGCACCCGCAGCCTGCGCAATGACATCGGCGACCTGCGCAGTCGTCTCAAGCACGCGGCGTATGACACCAACGCCGGCAGCCTCGACAAAAGTGGTCTGTCGGTAAGTCCGTTGTTGGGCGTGGGCAAGAACAACACGCTGAGCCGGGTGATCGGCGAACTGATCGCCAGCAGCCGCCAACAACTGACCATCTGCACACCGTACTTCAACCTGCCTCTGGCCGTGACCCGCGAGATCAACCGCGCCTTGGCCCGTGGGGTCAGGATCGACATCATCGTCGGCGACAAGACCGCCAACGATTTCTACATTCCGCCGAGCGAGCCGTTCAAGATCATCGCCGCGCTGCCCTATCTCTACGAGATCAGCCTGCGGCGCTTCGCCAAGCGCCATCAACGCTACATCGACAGCGGGCAGTTGAACCTGCACCTGTGGCGTGACGGTGACAACACCTATCACCTCAAGGGCATGTGGGTTGATGAGCGTTACACCTTGCTTACCGGCAACAACCTCAACCCACGGGCCTTTCGCCTGGACCTGGAAAACGCCCTGTTGCTGGACGACCCCAAGGGCGAGTTGCTGGCACCGCGTCAGGCCGAGCTTGAGCAGATCTACCGGCACACCCGCCGGATCGAACGCTACCTGGACCTCGAGACCCTGCCGGATTACCCCGCAGCAGTGAGCAAGTTCCTCAAGCGGGTCAGTCGGGTGCGGATAGAACGGCTGCTTTACCGGATCCTGTGAAAACCCGCGCCATGTCGGAAAAAGACACCATCTCCATCCAGTTGGTGCGAGAGGCGCTGCTGCAAAGCTGCGTCCCTGGAGCTGCCACTGAGGAGGTGCTGAGCAAGGTCGGCATCGACCCTGGGCTACTCGATGATCCCCTGGCGCGGGTGCCGGCCCATGCCTATGCGCGGCTCTGGCGTTTGTTGGCGCGGCGCCTGGATGACGAGTTTTTCGGCATGGACCCGCGCAAACTCAAGTCAGGCAGCCTGGCGTTTCTCTGTCAGTGCGCCATGGCCCAGCCCACGCTGGCGACCGGGTTGACGACGGGACTCGGGTTTCTGTCGCTGATGCTCGAACACCTGCCGGCCCAGTGGGCTCGCCAGCAGAGCCTGGCGGAAATCGTCCTGTTGGAAGACGATCACGCGCCACGGCGGGCCTTCACTTATTTCACCTATTGGATGATCGTTCATGGCGTGGCCTGCTGGCTGGCCGGGCGACGTATTCCCATTCTTGCCGTTGAATTGCGCTGCCCGGCGCCGGACTTCTGCGACGACTACCGGGTGATGTTCTCCCAGAACCTGCGTTTCGACCGGCCCCGCACGCGGATGATCTTCGCCGCCGACTGCCTGGACCTGCCCATCAGGCGCAGCCCCGAGGAGCTCAAGCGCTTCCTGGCCCAGGCGCCGGCCAACATCCTGGTCAAGTACCGCAACCCGCAAAGCCTCGCCAGCCGCATCAGGCACGACTTGCGCCAACTGCCTGCCGAGCAGTGGCCGGAAACCGAGACCCTGGCCCAGCAGCTGTGTGTTTCCGCTTCCACCCTGCGCCGACGCCTGGCGGAGGAGGGTCAGACCTATCAAGGCCTCAAGGACAGCGTGCGCAAGGAACTGGCGATCGCCTGGCTCGCCGAGCCGTCCATCAGCTTCGTCGAGATTGCCTCGCGCCTGGGTTTCGCCGATGCCAGCTCCTTCTACAAAGCGTTTCGCAAGTGGTCCGGGTCGAATCCGGGGCATTACCGCAACCTGATTCTCAACAACCCCGACTGAGCCCATCTTCTGCGAAAATGTGCCTGACAGGCCACAAGGGGCTCGACAGACAACACTTCCCCCGGACCATGGCCAAACCAGTCAAGCAACTTGATGGCTTTGACCATTGCCGCCGAAGCCCGTCGGCGCGAGTATTTGCCTGCTATTTACGGTTCCCCAGCCAATAAAAAATACAGAGGGATTCTGGTCATGCGCGATTATTCGTCCGCCACGGCGCAGTTCGATTACCAGCACAGCGTCAATGCCGCGTTGCACGGCTCACTTGAGGCACTCAACGCCTGCGTCGAGTGTTGTGACCGGCACGCGCTGCCGGGGCGCATAGCCCTGTTCTGGGAGGGCCGCGATGGCAGCGATGCCACCTGGACCTACCGGGAGCTGCAGGACAACGCCGCGCGCTTCGCCAATTTCCTGCTCGCCCAAGGCGTCGGCAAGGGCGACAAAGTAGCCGGCCTGCTGCCGCGCACCGCTGAACTGTTAATCGTGGTGCTCGCTACCTGGCGCATCGGAGCGGTGTATCAGCCGCTGTTCACCGCGTTCGGCCCCAAGGCCATCGAGCATCGCCTCGCCAGCTCCGGGGCGCGGATTGTCGTCACCGATGGGGTTAATCGTCCCAAGCTCAACGAGGTTGCCGCTTGTCCCACCGTTGTCACGGTTGGCGGCGAGAAAGGGCAGGGCATCGTTCGCGGCGACTTCAGCTTCTGGGCCGAAGTGGCCAACCATTCCAGCCAGTGCGAACCGGTGATGCTCACTGGCGAAGACCCGTTTCTGCTGATGTTCACCTCCGGCACCACCGGGCCGGCCAAGGCGCTGTCGGTGCCGCTCAAGGCCATTGTCGCGTTCCAGAACTACACCCGTGATGCGGTAGACCTGCGTCCCGAAGACGCGTTCTGGAACGTGGCCGACCCGGGTTGGGCCTACGGTATCTATTTCGGCGTGACCGGGCCGTTGGCCATGGGGCATCCCATCACGTTCTACGATGGCCCGTTCACCCTGGAAAGCACCTGCCGGATCATCAATAAATACGGCATCACCAACCTCACGGGCTCGCCCACGGCCTATCGCCTGCTGATTGCCGGGGGCGAGCAGTTCGCCCGGTCGATCCAGGGCAAGCTGCGCATCGTCAGCAGCGCCGGCGAGCCGCTGAACCCGGAGGTGATCCGCTGGTTTGCCGACAACCTCAACGTAGTGATCCACGATCATTACGGTCAGACCGAACTGGGCATGGTGCTGTGCAACCACCACGGCCTGGAGCATCCGGTGCACGTGGGCGCGGCCGGTTTCGCCTCGCCTGGCCACCGGATCGTGGTGCTGGATGACAACCATCAGGAGCTGGGCGTCGCCCAGCCCGGCATCCTCGCGGTGGATCGCAGCCAGTCGCCCATGTGTTGGTTTGCCGGTTACGAAGGCGGGCCGACCAAGGCCTTCGTGGGTGACTACTACTTGAGCGGTGACACCGTGGAGCTGAACCCGGACGGCAGTATCAGCTTCGTGGGGCGCAGCGACGACGTGATCACCACCTCCGGCTACCGCGTCGGCCCGTTCGACGTCGAAAGCGCACTGATCGAACACCCGGCCGTGGTCGAAGCTGCGGTGATCGGCAAACCCGATCCGGAGCGCACCGAGCTGGTGAAGGCATTCGTGGTGCTCAGCGCCCAATACCGCGCCGCGCCGGAACTGGCCGAAGAGCTGCGCCAGCACGTGCGCAAACGCCTGGCGGCCCATGCGTATCCCCGTGAAATCGAATTTGTCAGCGATCTGCCGAAAACCCCAAGCGGCAAATTGCAGCGCTTTATCTTGCGCAACCAAGAGATCGCCAAGGCTCAAGAGGCCGCGGCGCAGAACGTTTCAGCTTGAACCCAAGGAAACCATGATGCAGATCGACAACAAGATTTTCCTCGTCAGCGGCGGCGCGTCCGGCCTCGGTGCGGCGACCGGCGAGATGCTGGTCAAGGCCGGCGCCAAGGTGATGCTGGTGGACCTCAATGCCGAAGCCGTGGCGGCCCAGGCGCAGAAGCTTGGCTGCCACAGCGTGGTGGCCGACATCAGTAACGAGGCGGCCGCTGAAGCGGCGGTCAAGGCCACGGTCGCGGCCTTCGGTGGTCTCAATGGCCTGGTGAACTGCGCGGGCATCGTGCGCGGCGAGAAAATTCTCGGCAAGAACGGCCCGCACGCCTTGGCCAGTTTCAGCCAAGTGATCAACGTCAACCTGATCGGCAGTTTCAACCTGTTGCGTCTGGCGGCAGCGGCCATCGCCGAAACCGAGGCCAATGCCGACGGCGAACGTGGCGTTATTATCAACACCGCGTCCGTGGCGGCCTTTGACGGCCAGATCGGTCAGGCGGCCTATGCGGCGTCCAAGGGCGCCATCGCCAGTCTGACCCTGCCGGCCGCACGGGAACTGGCGCGCTTCGGCATCCGCGTGATGACCATCGCCCCGGGGATTTTCGAAACCCCGATGATGGCCGGCATGACGCCCGAAGTACGCGACTCCCTGGCCGCCGGGGTGCCTTTTCCGCCACGCCTTGGAAAACCCGTCGAGTACGCGGCGCTGGTCAGGCATATCATTGAAAACAGCATGCTCAACGGCGAGGTGATCCGTCTCGACGGTGCCTTGCGCATGGCGGCCAAGTAGGAGGAGTAATCATGTCCAACGATCCGATTGTCATCGTCAGCGCCGTCCGCACCCCCATGGGCGGCTTTCAAGGTGAATTGAAAAGCCTCAGCGCCCCGCAACTGGGGGCCGCTGCCATTAAAGCCGCCGTGGAACGTGCCGGCATTGCACCCGCTGCGGTTGAAGAAGTGCTGTTCGGTTGCGTACTCGCGGCTGGCCTGGGTCAGGCCCCGGCCCGTCAGGCGGCGCTGGGGGCCGGGCTCGACAAGTCGACCCGTTGCACCACGCTCAACAAGATGTGCGGCTCGGGCATGGAAGCGGCGATCCTCGCCCATGACATGCTGATCGCCGGCAGCGCCGACGTAGTGGTGGCTGGCGGCATGGAAAGCATGTCCAACGCGCCATACCTGCTTGATCGCGCCCGTAGCGGCTACCGCATGGGCCACGGCAAGGTGCTGGACCACATGTTCCTCGACGGCCTCGAAGACGCCTACGACAAGGGCCGTCTGATGGGCACCTTTGCCGAGGACTGCGCCGAAGCCAACGGTTTGAGCCGTGAAGCCCAGGATGCCTTTGCCATCGCGTCAACGACCCGTGCCCAGCAAGCGATCAAGGACGGCAGTTTCGAGGCCGAGATCGTGCCGCTGACGGTCACCGTCGGCAAAGAGCAGGTACTGATCCGCCATGACGAACAGCCGCCCAAGGCGCGGATCGACAAGATCCCTTCGCTCAAGGCGGCGTTCCGTGACGGTGGCACTGTAACAGCGGCCAACGCCAGTTCCATTTCCGACGGCGCGGCGGCCCTGGTGCTGATGCGCCAGAGCCAGGCGCAGCAGCGAGGCTTGAAGCCCTTGGCGGTGATTCACGCTCACGCGGCGTTTGCCGATACCCCAAGCCTGTTTCCGACGGCGCCGATTGGCGCGGTGAAAAAACTGCTGCAAAAAACCGGCTGGTCGCTGGATGAAGTGGATCTGTTCGAAGTCAACGAAGCCTTTGCCGTGGTGGGCTTGGTCGCCATGCAACAGCTGGACATTCCCCATGAAAAGATCAATGTCCACGGTGGCGCTTGCGCCCTGGGCCATCCCATCGGTGCATCCGGCGCGCGGATCCTGGTGACATTACTTTCGGCCCTGCGCCAGAAAGGCCTCAAGCGCGGCGTCGCGGCGATTTGCATCGGTGGCGGCGAAGCCACGGCCATGGCCGTCGAATGCCTGTATTAAGGAATCACCATGCTCCCGACTGAAGAACAGACGCAAATCCGCGACATGGCCCGGGACTTCGCCCAGGAACGCTTGAAACCGTTCGCCGCCGAATGGGACCGTGAGCACCGCTTCCCCAAAGAAGCCATCGGCGAGATGGCCGAGTTGGGCTTCTTCGGCATGCTCGTGCCGGAGCAGTGGGGCGGTTGCGACACCGGTTACCTGGCCTATGCCATGACCCTGGAAGAAATCGCCGCTGGCGACGGAGCATGCTCGACGATCATGAGCGTGCACAATTCGGTGGGCTGCGTGCCGATCCTCAAGTACGGCAACGACGATCAGAAAGCGCGTTTCCTCACGCCGCTGGCCAGCGGCGCGATGCTCGGCGCCTTTGCCTTGACCGAGCCCCAGGCCGGTTCCGACGCCAGTGGTCTGAAGACCCGTGCCAAGCTGAATGGCGACCACTACGTGCTCAACGGCTGCAAACAGTTCATCACGTCGGGGCAGAATGCCGGGCTGGTGATCGTGTTCGCGGTGACCGACCCGAGCGCTGGCAAGCGCGGCATCAGTGCGTTCATCGTGCCGACCGATTCGCCGGGTTATACCGTGGCGCGGGTCGAAGACAAGCTCGGCCAGCACGCCTCCGACACCTGCCAGATTCTCTTCGAGGACGTGACGGTGCCGGTGGGCAATCGCCTGGGCGAGGAGGGCGAGGGCTACAAGATCGCCCTGGCCAACCTGGAAGGCGGGCGGGTCGGCATCGCTGCGCAGTCGGTGGGCATGGCCCGCGCGGCGTTCGAGGCTGCCCGCGACTATGCCCGGGAACGCCAGAGTTTCGGCAAACCGATCATCGAACACCAGGCCGTGGCGTTCCGCCTGGCGGACATGGCCACCCAGATCGCCGTGGCCCGGCAAATGGTGCATTACGCCGCCGCCCTGCGGGACAACGGTCAACCGGCGTTGGTGGAAGCCTCCATGGCCAAGCTGTTCGCCTCGGAAATGGCCGAAAAAGTCTGCTCCATGGCGTTGCAAACCCTGGGCGGTTACGGTTACCTCAACGACTTCCCGCTGGAGCGCATCTACCGCGACGTGCGGGTCTGCCAGATCTACGAAGGCACCAGCGACATTCAGCGCATGGTCATTTCGCGCAATCTTTGAACAGGAGTCCTGCATGAGCTACGAAACGATTTTATTGGAGATCAAGGACCGCGTCGGCCTGATCACCCTCAACCGTCCCCAGGCGTTGAATGCCTTGAATGCGCAGATCGTCAGCGAGTTGAACCAGGCGCTGGACCTTCTGGAAGCGGATCCGAAGATTGGTTGCATCGTGCTGACCGGCTCGAAAAAAGCCTTCGCCGCCGGCGCCGACATCAAGGAAATGGCTGACCTGACTTACCCGCAGATCTACCTGGATGATCTGTTCAGCGACAGCGACCGCGTGGCCAACCGCCGCAAGCCGATCATCGCGGCGGTGAACGGGTTTGCCTTGGGCGGCGGTTGTGAATTGGCCTTGATGTGCGACTTCATCCTGGCGGGCGACAACGCCAAGTTCGGCCAGCCGGAAATCAACCTCGGCGTGCTGCCGGGCATGGGCGGCACCCAGCGCCTGACCCGGGCGGTGGGCAAGGCCAAGGCCATGGAAATGTGCCTGACCGGGCGCTTTATCGATGCGGTGGAAGCCGAGCGCTGCGGTATCGTGGCGCGGATCGTACCGGCCGATGAACTGCTGGATGAGGCACTGAAAACCGCTGCGTTGATCGCCTCCAAGTCAGTGCCCATCAGCATGATGGTCAAGGAAAGCGTCAATCGCGCCTTTGAAGTCAGCCTGTCCGAAGGCGTGCGTTTCGAGCGCCGGGTCTTCCACGCGGCGTTTGCCACGCAGGATCAGAAGGAAGGCATGGCGGCATTCGTGGCCAAGCGCGCGGCGGAGTTTCAGGACAAATAAGGCGGTGTCTTCATTGACGCCATCGCGAGCAAGCTCGCTCCCACATTGGATCGTTGATGTACGCGGCATTTGCGTACACCTCCGAGCCCTGTGGGAGCGAGCTTGCTCGCGATGCTTTTCCAGCCCTCACACCAGGTAGTGTTTCAACTCCCGGGCAATCACCATCCGCTGGATCTCGCTGGACCCTTCATAGATCTGGGTAATCCGCGCGTCGCGATAGTAGCGTTCCACCGGGTAATCCTCGAGATACCCGTACCCACCATGAATCTGTATCGCCGAGGAACAGATCTTCTCGGCCATTTCCGAGGCGAACAGCTTGGCCTGGGACGCTTCCGACAGGCACGGTTTACCGGCGCTGCGTAACCGTGCGGCATGCAGGATCAACAGGCGGGTAGCGTTCAGGCGGGTGTGCATGTCGGCCAGCAGGTTGGCGATGCTCTGGTGCTCGATGATCGGTTTATCGAACTGCACCCGATCCCTCGAGTAGGCCAGCGCAGCTTCAAACGCGGCACGCGCGATGCCCAGTGCTTGGGCGGCGATGCCGATGCGGCCGCCTTCGAGGTTGGACAGGGCGATCGCCAGGCCTTTGCCACGCGCGCCCAACAGGTTAGCCTCGGGGATGGTGCAGTTGCTCAAGGTGACGGCGCAGGTATCCGAGGCACGAATGCCCATTTTGTGTTCGGTGCGATCGACAATGAAACCGGGCGTTTCGGTGGGCACCAGGAACGCCGAGATGCCTTTCTTGCCCAGCTCAGGGTCCGTCACGGCAAAGACAATTGCCAGTTTCGCGCGCTTGCCGTTGCTGACGAATTGCTTGGCGCCGTTGATGACCCATTGACCGTCACGCAGTTCGGCGCGGGTGCGCAGGTTATGGGCCTCGGAGCCGGCCTGGGGTTCGGTCAGGCAGAAGCAGCCGATGGCCTGGCCGCTGGCTAGATCGGCCAGCCACGTCTGTTTCTGCTCGTCGGTGCCGTAGTTGAGGACGGGGCCGCAACCCACCGAGTTGTGGATGCTCATCAGCGCCCCGGTGGCGCCATCGCCCGCGGAGATTTCTTCCACCGCCAGGGCGTAGGCCACGTAGTCGACATAGGTGCCGCCCCATTCTTCGGGCACAACCATGCCCAGCAAGCCCAATTCGCCCATCTTCGCCACCAGGCCATCGTCGATCCAGCCGGCCTTTTCCCATGCCTGGGCATGGGGCGCGATTTCGCCACGGGCAAAATCCCGGGCCATGTCGCGGATCATCACTTGTTCTTCGGTCAGTTCAAGATCGTGCATGGCTCAGTTCCCGTGGTTGTCGAAGCCGTCGAAGAAACTCGCTACGTGAAGAGCGTCCAGCGCCTCCAGCGTAGGCGGGTTCCAGCGCGGGTTCTTGTCTTTGTCGATCAGCAACGCGCGCACGCCTTCGATCAGGTCGCCGCGTTCGAACCATTGCCGGTCCAGGTGCAGCTCCAGGGCAAAACAGTCTTCCAGGCTCAAGTGGCGCCCGCGCCGCAGCATTTCCAGGGTCACGGCCATCGCCAGGGGCGAACGGGTTTCCAGCAGGTCGGCGGTTTTCAAGGCCCACCCGTGGCTGTTGGCGACCGTGACCTGGCGCAGCTGTTCGACCATGCTCGGCACGTCAGGGAGGGCAAAAAAGTGATCGATGGCCGGACGCAAGTCGGCCAGGGGCGGGGCGGGCAGTTGCTGCATGCCGAGTTTGGCTAGTTGGCTTTGCAGGTCCTTGAGCGGAGAGTCGTGCCATTCCAACCGATCGAGGCGCGCATCGAGCTGTTCGAGTTTGTGACTGTCGAGGTACCAGTCGGCCAACCCGCAATACAGCGCGTCGGCCGCGCGGATCTGCACACCGCTGACGCCTAGGTAGATACCCAGTTCGCCAGGAATGCGCGGCAGGAAGTAACTGCCACCCACGTCCGGGAAGTAACCGATGCCGACTTCCGGCATGCCCAGGCGGCTGCGTTCGGTCACCACCCGCAGGTCGGCGCCTTGGGCCAACCCCATGCCGCCGCCCAGGACGAAGCCATCCAGCAGGGCGAGAACCGGTTTGCGGTAGTGATGGATCGTCAGGTCGAGGGCGTATTCCTCGACGAAAAAGTCTTGATGCAGCGTATCGCCCTGCTTATGGCTGTCATACAGCGAGCGGATATCACCGCCCGCGCAAAACGCCTTGTCGCCGGCGCCGCGCAGTACCACCGCGCGGATCTGTGGGTCGAGGGCCCAGGTATCCAGTTGTTGTTGCAAGCTGCGCACCATGCCCAGGGTCAGGGCATTGAGGCCGGCGGGGCGGTTCAGGGTCAAGTGGCCGATATGGTTGCGGACATCGACCAACACCTCACGGGCCGTGACATCGACGGTCCCTGCGGCTTGGGGTGAAACCTGAGCAGTCATCGCTAACTCCCTGCTTTTATTGTTCTTTATAAAGTGTATCGCACGTACCAGGTCGGGATCGTAACAGTGCAAATTTGCATTGCACAACCGGGATACGTGCAGGTCCTGTCTGCATATTTATAGCAGCCACAGGATCAACCGCGACCCGACAGGACCTCCGTGATGCTCCGGCGCTTGGCATTGCGCTCGCTGATATGGATCAATTGCTCGAGATCTTCAGGGGTTACGTCAAAGAAAGCCTCCATCTCCGCCAGAGCGAGCTTCAAATCCTCGGGGGTGATGGCTTGACGGTCGACAGGGGGATGGTCGGCAGGTATGACGGCCACCGGTTCAGCCGCCCGTTTCGGATAACGCACCCGCGTCAGGTTGTTGTAGGCCAGCGCGCTGACAAGCAGGGCGGAACCGGCCAGCATGGCGGCACCGACTGCTTGCCAGTCGAGGGCAACAATAGAGGAATCTGCCAGCACCAGCGTTGCCGCCACGGCACCTGCCGGCGGGTGCACGCAACGCAGCCAACACATCAACACCAGGGCCATGCCGGCAGCCAGGCACGCACTGCCCAGCGTGCGTCCCAGCACATGGGCCACCAGCAGCGCCACGACAGATGCACACAGGTAGCCGCCAACAATCGACCAGGGTTGGGCGAGGGCACCCGAAGACACGGCAAACAACAGCACCGCGGAAGCGCCGAGAGGGCCAATCAGATGTTGCGCCACCTCGAGGCCATAGACCTGGCTGCAGAGCCAGACACTGAACATCGTCCCCAGGGCCATGCCGATGGCGGCGCGACTCCATTCGGTAGGGCGGGTATTGATAGCAGCGGGGAACCAGCGAGCAAGCATTAAGCGACAATCCAAAAAACGAACAAAAAAAGGGGCTTACGGGAATATCCCTGAAAGCCCTTTAAGTGTTCCAACAATTGGGGGAGGAACGAGGCACAGTGTGACGGTCGTCACCTGCGCTTACAAATTCATATTAATGCTGCTTGAGTGCATTTTTTTTGAGGTAAAATCATTTCACGCGCTTTTCGAGGCTTTGAACCAGGTCTGCGCGGCGATGGGCAGGTGGCGCGATTGTCCGCGGCCCATCGGGAAATAGCTAAACCCTTTGTCTGCCATGCGTTCCGGGTCATACAGATTACGCCCGTCGAAAATCACGGGCGCCTTGAGCCGTTGCTGGATCAGGTCAAAGTCCGGCGCCTTGAACGGCTGCCATTCGGTACAAATGACCAGCGCATCGGCGCCCGGCAATACCGATTCCGGCGTGCCCATCAGCATGAGTTTCTGTTCATTGGGATAGAGCAATTGGGTCTGCTGCATCGCCTCCGGATCAAAGGCGCGCACGCTGGCACCGGCGGCCCATAACGACTCCAAGAGCGTGCGGCTCGGTGCGTCGCGCATGTCATCGGTGTTGGGCTTGAAGGCCAGGCCCCACAGCGCAAAGGTCTTGCCTCGCAGATCACCGTTGTAGAACGCGTTGATGCGTTCGAACAACTTGTGCTTCTGTCGCTGATTGATGGTTTCCACCGCTTGCAGCAGATCGCTGGAACAGTTGGCCTGCTCGGCGGTGTGGATCAGGGCGCGCATGTCCTTGGGAAAACACGAGCCGCCGTAGCCGCAACCCGGGTAGATGAAGTGGTAGCCAATGCGCGAATCGGCACCGATGCCCAGGCGCACGGATTCGATGTCGGCCCCCAGGTGTTCGGCCAGTTCGGCGATCTGGTTGATGAAGCTGATTTTCGTCGCCAGCATGCCGTTGGCGGCGTATTTGGTCAGTTCGGCGCTGCGCAGGTCCATGAACAGGATCCGGTCGTGGTTGCGGTTGAAGGGTGCGTACAGGTCGCGCATGGTTTCACGGACTTCATCGCGCTCGCAGCCGATCACGATGCGGTCAGGGCGACGGCAATCGGCGACCGCCGAGCCTTCCTTGAGAAATTCCGGGTTGGAGACGATATCGAACTGCAACAGGCGACCGGCCTTGAGCAGGCATTTATCGATGTGCGCCCGAAGGACGTCGCCAGTGCCGACCGGTACGGTGGACTTCTCCACCACGAGGACCGGTTGCTCGCGATAGCGGGCGACCGCTTCACCGACTGCCAGGACCTGGCACAGATCGGCCGATCCATCTTCCCTGGACGGCGTGCCCACCGCGATAAACAGCACCTGGCCGTGTTGCACGGCAAGCTGTGGGTCACTGGTGAAGTGCAATCGTCCGGCTTCCAGTCCTTCACGCACCAGCGCTGCCAGCCCAGGCTCGTAGATACTCACGTGGCCCTGGCGCAGGCTTTCGACTTTCTGCTCGTCAATGTCCATGCACACCACGTCATGGCCTACCTCGGCCAGTACGGCGGCTTGCACCAAGCCGACGTAACCACTTCCGAACACACTGATTTTCATGGCGGACTCCCTGGATTTCCGAGCGGGCGGACAGGCACAACCAGCGCTTTGCCGCAGCGCGCTCGTCTCAGGGTAAGTCGGGGATGTTGCAGTTCACTTACAGGCCGTCTAACCGATAGCCCGCGGGCAGTTGCGCCACAAATTCGTCGACCACTTCCCGGGTCAGGCTGACGATGTCTTCCACGCGTTCCATTCCCGCGCCGGTCCGCCAACTGGCGACGATGTCCATCACCGACGGCAGCGGTACGCCGTCCACCAGGGTCAGCGTGCCCTGGGCCAGTTCGCCCAGGACCAATGCCGCGGGCATGGCGCCGATGCCAAAGCCATCACGAACCAGGCGAGTGATGGCCGACGCCGAGTTCACGCAGTTGATGCGTGGCGAGACGATGTTGGCGGAATGCAGCAGGTTGAGGATGTCCTGGTGGGGCCGTGAGTTGCGCGAGAAGGTCACGATACGTTCCTGGGACAGGCCCTCCAGCGACGCATAATTCCGGTCATAGACGGAGCCGGTGCGCACCACCCAATGCATCGGATAACGGGTCAGCAGGGCGTTGCGCACGCTGTCGAGGCGCAGGATGTCGGTCTGGAAAATGATGTCCTGGTAGCCTTTCTCCAGCTGAGAACACAGGTTGCTCGCGGTGTCGGCCGACAACTCGATCTCCAGCGCCGGATAACACGCCATCAGGCGGGTGACCAAAGGGCTGAGCCAGGTGTGGATCACTGTATCCATTGCGCCAATGCGGATTCGGCCACGCACCTGGCGAGGGTCCTTGATCACCGCCTTCATGCTTTGCATGGTGTCCATGATGCGTTCGGCATATTCCAGCACCCGCTGTCCTTCGGAGGTCAGCGACACACCCTTGGAGTCGCGCACGAACAGGCGCACGCCCATTTCGTCTTCCAAGGCCGCGATCCGGCTGGAAATGGACGCCTGAGTGGTGAACAGCTTCTCCGCTGTGAGCCGAAAGCTCTTCAGGCGGGCGACCCAGACGAAGGTTTCGAGAAACTTGATGTTCATTTGGGTGGTTCCTCGAAAGGGTCATGGAGGCTCAAGCCGGGCACAATGATCAGAGTTGGGCTCTTTTTTCACTGATTGGGTTAATCACGAATTGAATCACGTCCTGAAGCGCGCCTGAATCCGGCGCGTTACTCACTGCCGCCTCGGTGCTGCACCACGGATAGTCGAGCCTCGATGCCCACGCCATGACCATCGGCAAATCAGCAGCCGGCAAGGTCTTCATGTGTTGGATTGTAATGGTCAGTCGCTCGGTCAATCTCGACGTCGGATCGAACTGCCAGTCATACAGACCACAACCGACACGGGCCTCACCGCCGTCCTTGCCCGACATCGCCACCAGCCATTTGCACTGGAACACGTTGGCGTCCGTTGCCGGCGGGGCTCCCAGGCAAAACGTGTAGACGTTCTCGAAGGTCTGGCCAAAGCGACTGACCAGCACATCGCCAATGGCAGCACGGCCCTCAACGTGGTCGGGGAACGAGATCGACCCTGTGCGCACGATCATGTCCAGAATGGCATCCGGCGCCAAGGCTTGGCTCAGCAGGTGAGGGCGGTTGCCGTCCTTGGCGTTTATGTACTGCTGAATCGACAGTTGAGGCGTGTTCATCGGGTATCCCTATCAAGTTGAGCGCGGCCTCGTCCGAGGCTCACAAGTCACTGTTCCATAAATCCGTCACCAGCATGCAGCCCGGGGCGTGGGTGATGCAGAGCGGTGGGCGCGAGGCCTGGACCACCGATTGAGGCGTCACACCGCAGGCCCAGAACACCGGGATCTCGTCCGCTTCCACTGGCACGGCGTCACCGTAATCTGGTTTGTCCAGGGACTGAATGCCAATCAGCGACGGATCACCGATATGGACCGGGGCGCCATGGACGTTGGGCATGCGGCCGGTGATCTGGATCGCCTGGATCGCCGCAGCGGCTTTCATTGGCCGCATGGTCACCACCATTTTGCCAGACAGGCGAGCGGTGGGGCGCGTGTCGATGTTGGTCCGGAACATCGCGACGTTGCGCCCCAGATCAATGTGCCTGAGACGGATGCCCGCCTCCAGCAAGGGTTGCTCAAACGAGAACGAGCAGCCGAGGGCGAAGGCCACCAAGTCGTCTTGCCACAGGTGCTCGATGTCCAACGGTTCCTCGGTCAACTCGCCGTGTCGATAGACCCGGTATTGAGGCACCTCATGACGGATATCGATGGGGGTGCCCAAGTTACGGAAAAACGGGTCCCCTGGCTCGGTCACGTCGAGCAGCGGGCAGGCCTGGCGGTTGAGGGTGCAATAGCGCAGGAATTCGTTGGCCCAATCGCTGGGCAATATCACGATATTGGCTTGCACCCGCCCCTGGCCCAGGCCGCTGGTATGGCCCTGATACTGGCCGGCGGCGATGTGTTGGCGTAGGGCGAGCGGGGCGCATTGCTGCAGGTGTTCGAAGGGCAGGGCCGGTTGACTCATCACGACATCTCCAAAGGTTCATAGCTCTTTTTTAGAGAAGCGTGGCAATGTCGTCCAACAAGGAATATTGGTACCCCCCACAACTAAAAGTTATTCCAGGGGCGGCTGGCTGTTCAGGCCGGGGACCGCCACCATGCGTTGCGACCCGACGTCGAGGGCGTACTGGCCCACTACCTGGCGACTCATCTGGACGATGCGCTCGATCAGCTCCAGTCCCACGCCGGCACGCCACGAAGCCACGACATGCAGCTGGGGCAGGGCAGTGCCGGGCTCCAGCAGGATCAACTCGCCGCTGGCCAGCGGCTTAGCCACCAGCGCGGCCGGTAATGCGCCAATCCCGAAGCCGTCACGAATCAGCCGGGTCATGGCCGAGACCGAGTTGACGCAACTGACCCGCGGCGCGGCGACGCCATGGGCGTACAACAGGTTAAGCACGTCCTGGTGCGGTCGCGAGTGCTTGACGAATGTGATGATGCGTTCGCTGGCCATCTCGACCAGTGACGCATAGGGTCGGGCATAAATCGAGTGGCTGGCGGCGATCCAGTGCATGGGGTAGTGGCCGAGTTCGAGGTTGCGCACGCTTTCGTGGCGGACCAGATCGGTCTGGAACACGATATCCAGATAGCCTTTCTGCAGTTGCTCGCAGAGATTGCGCGCAGCATCGGCGGTGATTTCGATTTCCACGCTGGGGAAGGCCTGCATCAGCATCGACATCAACGGACTGAGCCAGGTGTGAATCACGGTATCCATCACGCCGATACGCACCAGGCCTTGCTGCGGGCTGGTGGTGTCCAGTGACTGCTTCAGCGCCCGTTGGACTTCGAGCATCTGTTCGGCGTAGTCGAGCACTTTGAGGCCTTCAGGTGTCAGCGAAACCCCGCGCGAATCCCGCACGAACAGGCGCAAGCCCAACTCCTCTTCCAACGATGCGATCCGGCTGGAAATCGCGGCCTGGGTGCTGAACATTTTTTCGGCGGTGAGGCTGAAGCTTTGCAGCCGGGCAACCCAGACGAAGGTTTCGAGGAATTTGAGGTTCATAGCGGTTCTCTTGGCGCTTATGGTTCTTATGTTTGCAATTGTTACTCCAGATCGGGCGATTGGGCGCATCAAATTTTCTTATGCCCGATCCGGCTTTTTTCCCGTTTGACGCTGCCCGGAACCGCCGCGAAGAATCCGGTCCACGACGCAGGCCACTGCGTCCGCATCCCAAACGAAACGCCTTAACACAACAATAATAAGGCGCGCGCAACGCCCCTGGTGGGTTCGCTCGCGTTCATAAAAGGAGCACGCCGTGCGACATTTCACACCCTCCCAATGGATCTGCACCCCGATCGGTACCTTGCTCGGCTTGAGCCTCATCGGCGTACCGAGCGCCCAGGCTGACTTCATCGCTGACAGCAAAGGCAGCCTGGAAGCCCGCAACTTCTACTTCAACCGCGACTTTCGCCAGGAAGGTGCACGGGACAAGGCTGAAGAATGGGCACAGGGTTTTCTGTTGCGGATAGAGTCGGGATACACCGCCGGGACCGTGGGTTTTGGCCTGGATGCCTTGGGCATGGCCGGTTTCAAGCTGGATTCCGGCGGCGGCACGGCGGGCACCAATCTGCTGCCCGCCGATTTGTCTGGCGGCTCTCAAGACCGCTATGGCGAACTGGGCTTGACCGCCAAAGCGCGCATCTCCAATAGCGTCCTGAAGGTGGGAACGCTGCAAATCAAAGACCCGGCAGTGAGTTCCAACGACACGCGTCTGCTTCCAGGCACCTTCAAGGGGGGGCTGCTGAGCGTGCAGGAAATCGATCGCTTGAAGCTGACCGCCGGGCGACTCACCCAGATCAACTTTGTCGACTCCACTGACTATCAGGACATGACCGCCAACCGCATCGGCGGAACCACCGACAAGTTCCAGTTCGCCGGCGCGGACTACCAATTCTTGCCGAACCTCACGGCGCAATACCGCTATGGCCAGTTGGAAAACATCTATCAGCAGAACTACCTTGGGTTCGTCCATACCTTGGACCTGGGGGCAGGGCAGTCGCTCAAGAGCGACGTACGCTATTCGCGCAGTACCGAAGACGGCAACTTCCGTGATATCGACAACCAGGCCTTCGGCGCTCTGTTTACGTACAGCCTCGGTGGGCATGCGCTGGGCCTGGGCTATCAGCGCATCAGCGGCGACGATCCGTTTCCCTACATCAGCCGCAGCGATCCCTACCTGGTCAACTTCGTGCAGATTGGCGACTTCGCCAACATCGACGAACGTTCCTGGCAGGCGCGCTATGACTATAACTTTGCGGCACTGGGCTTCCCGGGGTTGACCTTCATGACCCGCTACATTTCAGGCGACAACGTGCAACGCACCGCGCCGGGGGAAGGCAAGGAATGGGAGCGCAACACTGACATTGCCTATGTAGTACAGGACGGCACGTTGAAAGGGCTGGGTGTCAAATGGCGCAATGCATCGGTGCGGTCGAACTTTGGTAATGATCTGGATGAGAATCGGTTGATCGTCAGTTATACGGTTGCGCTTTGGTGAGATCGCGTAGGGACTTGATGATCAGCGCGGGCGTTCCAGAAACAACAAGCGCACCGCTAATGCTGTCATGATCCCGGCAAAACCGTACGTCCCTAGACGCCTTGAAGTCCTGCCGCTTACCAGTTTTGCTTTCAACTGTCCGGCACATAGGCCAAGCAGAGTGTGGAAGATGAGTGCAATCAGTGCCAGCAGTGCTCCCAAGAGTATCAGCTGCAGACTGACGTCCCCGGTCGTCAGGGTGACGAACTGGGGCAGGAACACCATAAAGAACAACAGCGCCTTGGGATTCAAGAGACTGTTGAGTGTGCCTCGAGCGAAGATTTTCCAGAAGGATGTGTCCTGAAGCTGAGCGTTCTGAGACACCGTCGGTGTCCTCAGTGCTTGCCAGGCGAGCCACAGGAGATAACAGGCCCCGGCCAAACGGAGCGCTTCGAATGCCGGAGTCCAACTCATCACCAGCGCACCAATGCCAGCGCTGACCATGATCGTCATCAGCAAATCCGAAAAGGAGATGCCGAGGGCTGCAGCAAAACCACCGCGCCAGCCATGGGCCAACGCATGGCTGGTTACAAAGGCCATGTTGGGACCCGGAACGATCAGCAAAAGTACGACAGCAACCACGAATAGATAGAGATTGGCTGGATCTGGCATGAGGATCGCTCCGAGAGACGAGCCACCACGGTAAGCGAACTGTTGAGCGCGCGTCAGGTACAGTCCGGGTCTGTCTGACAGCAACAGTCGTCCTGCACGCAGTACCGGACGCCCGGGGCCTGTTGACGGAATGTCACTGAAGCAGCCTTGGGTGAACGAGCTCGAGGTAGCGCTGGGCGATGTTGCAGGCATGACTAGCGTACGGCAGTTCCTGGCTTCAAATCTGCTGAGTAACCAGGCAGAAGCCGCAATATAATGTTACGTGTAATGTATATTATGTTAAACGATGTGTTTATCGCCAGTATCACCTAATCGCGAAACCAGTTTCGCCGGTACCTTCAAGTCTCCGCTCGCTTAAGCGAACTCAACGAATCTTACCTGGTACGCCGAGAAGCCCGTGGTGCCAGAAAAAGTCAGTCCATAGGACGTCCAGGCAAGTCAAGATGTCGCATCAACTGAAAAGTTTCTCCGCTTCTCTTTCTCACAACTGCCACTGAACAGGAAACTAAAGTGCAACCAAGCGTAGCCGCTACATCCCCTAGTGGCAGCGCGACACCCGCGCATCCACCGTACTGGCACTACGATAAAGAACCGCCACCAGCGGAAAACCTGACCCTGGTCTTTGTCTTTACGTCCCTTTTTATTTTCGCAGTCTGGGCAATCGGGGCGCTGCCGGGAGCCCTGAACGAGACGACCGGGGACTTCATGGCGAACTACCTGCAAAGCATTACCGAAACACCTTATCTGGCGGTGTTGTTCGTCCTTATTTTGTTGAGTGGCGTCATAATCGGCTTGCCCACTGTCGAGGCGCCGGTGATGACCTTCAGCTTCGACGAGTCCAGGCAGCGGCTCACCTTTACCCAGACGCGTCGTAACAAGGAACCTGTCGAAGTGCAGGTTCCATTCAGCGATATCCTTTGGATAGCGCCCTGCGTGACGTCTTTCTACGGCCGCTGCGGACATTATCGGGTGGGCTTCAGGGGGCCGACAGATGAACCCTTGCGGTGTTGCCTGGGCTTTGAAATGCCAGTCACGGAGATGGAATTTCACGCAACATGGTTGAAGGGTTTAATCGGCGAGCGGGTGCAGGCCTTGGACTGGGGGGGTGATTGATAACCCCGGCAACACCCAGTTGTCTTTTTCTGATTCGACGAAACCTCTTACAATTCACCTCCCCCTTATTCGGATCACCACCATGTTGCGTCTTCTGTCCCTGGCTTTATCGCTCCTGGCCAGCCAGGCCATGGCGTACCCTGCCCTCCAGGACACCGAGCTCTATACCCAAAAAGCCACCGACTGCAAGGATGTCGATCTCGCCACCTGGCAGCACCCGGCCCGAACCGTATTGGAGAAAAACGGCATCAAGCTGGAGCGCGTGCAGCTTTGTAACCAAGGGCGCTATCCAATCTTCCAAGGCGAAGTTCCCTACGACCCGCAGGGTCAAACTAAAGACTTCTTCCTACCCCTGTATGAGCAACTGCGAAAGGCAAACGGCAAATGGCCTTACGTGTTGATCGCCAGCAATTATGGGGAGATGGTGTATGTCAGCTACCCGCAGAGCGATTCGATATCCCTGGCTTATGAGAACTTTGACGCGCCGTAATTGATAAACAGCCTCACTTCACCTATTTTGAACCCACGTCAGCGCTGACCGAAGTGTGAATACGAGGCGATATGGAAATCACGCAAAACCACCGCCTGGTGCAAGTCGACAGCCCCCTCGGCGACAATGTCCTTGTGCTCAAGAGCATGGAAGGCAGCGAGGAGCTGGGGCGGTTGTTCCACTATGAAGTGGACCTGACCTCCGAAGACCGGGCCATCACCTTCGACCAGTTGCTGGGCAAGCCGATGGGCCTGACCCTGGAGCTGTACGACGGCGACAAACGCTACTTCCACGGCATCGTCTGCAGTTGTCGGCAACTGACCGGCCATGGCCAATTCGCCGGTTACCGGGTCAGTCTACGGCCCTGGTTCTGGCTGCTCACGCGCACCTCCGACTGCCGGATTTTCCAGAACAAAACCGTGCCGGACATCATCAAGCAGGTGTTCCGCGACCTCGGCTTTTCTGATTTCGAGGACAGCCTGAGCGGCAGCTATCGCGAGTGGGAATATTGCGTGCAGTACCGCGAAACCAGCTTCGACTTCGTCAGTCGGCTGATGGAGCAGGAAGGCATCTATTACTACTTTCGCCATGAAGAGGCACGGCATGTATTGGTGTTGGCCGATGCCTATGGCGCCCACTCCACGGCGGCAGGCTACGACTCGGTGCCCTTCTATCCGCCCGATCGACAAATGCGCGAGCGCGATCATTTCTACGATTGGCAACTGGCCCGGGAGGTACAACCCGGCTCGCTGGCGTTGAACGACTATGACTTCCTGCGCCCCCGTGCCAGCCTTGAGGTGCGCTCCAACGTGATGCGCAACCACAGCAACAGCGACCATCCGCTCTATGACTATCCCGGTGAATACGTACAGAGCAACGATGGCGAGCACTACGCGCGTACGCGCATCGAGGCCATTCACAGCCAGTTCGAGCGTGTGCAACTGCGCGGCCGTGCCCGCGGGCTGGGTTGCGGCCATTTGTTCAATCTGACTGGCTACGACCGTGGGGACCAGAATCGCGAATACCTGGTGGTGGTCGCACGCTATCAGATTCGCCAGGATCCCTATGAAAGCGGGCAGTCGGACCTGGACGAACAGTTCATCAGCGAGCTGGACTGCATGGATGCCAACCAGGCCTTCCGCCCTCTCCCGCTGACGCCCATGCCCATTGTCCGTGGGCCGCAGACCGCCGTGGTGGTGGGGCCCAGTGGCGAGGAGATCTGGACCGACCAGTACGGCCGGGTCAAAGTGCATTTCCACTGGGACCGCCATGACCAGTCCAACGAAAACAGCTCCTGCTGGATTCGCGTGTCCCAGGCCTGGGCCGGCAAGAACTGGGGATCAGTGCAGCTCCCGCGGATCGGTCAGGAAGTGATCGTCAGCTTCCTTGAAGGCGATCCGGATCGGCCGATCATCACCGGCCGCGTCTACAACGCTGAACAGACCGTGCCCTACGCGTTGCCCGCCAATGCCACCCAGAGTGGGGTGAAGAGCCGCTCAAGCAAGGGCGGCTCACCGGCCAACTTCAATGAAATCCGCATGGAGGACAAGAAAGGCGCCGAGCAACTGTTTATCCACGCCGAGAAGAACCAGGACATTGAGGTCGAGAACGACGAGACCCACTGGGTCGGCCATGATCGCAGCAAGACCGTCGACAACGACGAAACCGTGCACGTCAAACACGACCGCACCGAAACCGTCGATAACAACGAAACCATCACCATCGGTGTGGATCGCAAGGAAAAGGTCGGCAATAACGAAACCATCTCCATCGGCGTGAACCGTACCGAGGATGTCGGCAGCAACGAGAAAATCACCATCGGCGCCAATCGCACCGAGAACGTAGGCAGCAACGAGACCATCACCATCGGTGCGGACCGTACGGAAAAGGTCGGCGCCAACGAAAAAATCAGCATTGCCAGCAACCGCACCGAGGATGTGGGCGGCAACGAGACCATCAGCATCAGCGGCAACCGAAATGAAACGGTCCAGGGCAACGAAGGCATCGAGATCAACGGTAACCAGAGCACCCAGATCGGCCAGAACGAATCCCGCGACGTTGCCCAGAACCGCACCACGGGTATCAAGCAGAACGACAGCCTGGACGTCGGCAAGCATTTTTCCCTCACCGCCGGCGACTCCATCACCCTGACCACCGGCGCGGCCAGCATCACCATGAAGAAGGACGGCACCATCATGATCAGCGGCAAGAACATCACCATCGACGGCTCTGGCGCGATCAACATCAAGGCCAACAAGAACGTCGTCGTCAAAGGCCAGAAGATTCTGCAGAACTAGCCATGGAGGCTGCGCTATGACCGTTGAATATCACCTCCCCGCCTCCTCCACCTCCACGCCAGCACGCGTGGAGGGCGTCGTGATTGGTGTGCTGCTGGATGTGCCGACAGCGGACGCCCCCGTGGTGGCCTTCCCCGGCTGCCCCGCTGACACAGGCCTCGCCGCGCGCACCACCACTCCGCTCAGCCGCGAGGACATCGGCGCCCAGGTCGCCCTGATGTTCGAGGCCGGCGACGTGGCCCGGCCGCTGGTCATCGGGCGCATCCAGCGTCTGCCGGAAACCGTGACACCTGCCGTCGCCCACCTGGACGGCGAACGCTTGGAGTTTACAGCCGAGCGGGAAATCGTCCTGCGCTGCGGCAAGGCCAGCATTACCCTCACGCGTGAAGGCAAGATACTTATCCGAGGGGCCTACCTGTCGAGTCGATCATCCGGCGTGAACCGCATCAAGGGCGGTTCGGTGCAGATTAACTAGAAGGTAGGCGATCCATGGAACTGCTCAACGCCAGCAAACTGGTGGCTGCCTACACCCTGGGCATGGCAAGCGACGGCCGTGAGTCCCTGGTCGTGGTGGCCAAGGGTACTTTCGATCTTCCGTTGGACGGCCGTGCCGCGACCCTCGCTGACACTCAGCAGCCGCTGCTGATGGCCGACACTTTTCTCGGCGAGCCGGGCCTCAGCGCCCCTTGGCAGGAAATGGACTTCGCCCCGGTCAAGCCATTCTGCGATGTGCTGGTGTGTGGCAAGGCCTACGCGCCAGGCGGACGGCCCGTGACGCAGCTGACCGCAGGCATTCGCGTCGGGCAGATGACCAAAGCCTTTGCCGTCCTTGGCCCCCGGCAATGGCAACCGGGATTATTGGGCGCTTCTCCCGGCTTACCGCAGCCCTTCACCGAGCAGGACATCTCTTATGCCCAGGCCTTTGGCGGCAGCCATCCGATGGCGAACGAACCCGAGATGCGTCACTGCTACCCGGCCAATCCGGCCGGTTGCGGCTGGTACCCGCACCGCTTGAGTAGTGCTGACATCCTGGGCTTGCCGATGCCGAACACCGAGGAATTGGGCAAGCCAATCGACAGCCCCTCTGGCGACTTTCGCCCGATGGCACTCGGCCCGGTCGGCCGTAGCTGGCCGCAACGCGCCCGCTTCGCCGGTACTTACGACGATGCCTGGTTGGCCGACTGCTTTCCGTTCCTGCCGGCAGATTTCGACAGTCGCTACTTCCAGGCAGCCCCGGACGACCAGCAGGTTCCTCACCTGCGTGGCGGCGAGGACGTACAGTTGCTCAACCTCACGCCCCAGGAGCGCGCAGGCTTTCGCATCCCCGAAATGGACGTGCCGGTGACTTTTTTCCTGAAAAAAGGCGGTCATGAAACGGTGCAGGCGGTGATCGACACCTTGTTGATCGACACGGACGCGCGCCAGGTGCAGCTGACCTGGCGTGTCTCCCGTCCGCTACGACGCAATATGTTCGAGATCGCCCAGGTGTTGGTCGGCACTATGTCCACAGCGTGGTGGCGTGCCCGTGAGCTGGGCAAGGATTACTACCCGTCACTCGGCGCCCTGGTGAAAGCCAAACGCGCCCCCGAGGAAACGGACTGATGACCGCACTTTGCATCATTGGCTCGGGAATGGTCAGCGCTGTCGGCCTGAGCGCACCGGCGAGCTGCGCGGCGATCCGCTGCGCCATCGACAATTTCCAGGAAACCCGTTTCATCGACCAAGGTGGCGAATGGCTGATTGCCGCGAGCGTGCCTTTGGAGCAACCCTGGCGCGGCCGCACCAAGCTGATCAAGATGGCCGCCCGTGCCGTCGCCGAGGCGCTGCACAGCACCCCCAACGTCGATCCGGAAAAAACCCCGCTGCTGCTGGGGGTAGCGGAAGTCGAGCGCCCCGGCCGCCTTGATGGGCTCGATATGGGGCTGCTGCACGCCATCGAAGCCGAACTGGGCCTGCGCTTTCATCCCAGTTCCAACGTCATCGCCCGTGGACGGGTCAGCGCTGCCGTGGCCCTGCTAAATGCACGTACGCTGATCTACCAGGGCGGCCATCGTCACGTACTGATTGCCGGCGTCGACTCCTTCTTGAACGGATCGACGCTGGGTGCTTTCGAAGCACGCGAACGCCTGCTCACCAGCCAGAATTCCAACGGGTTTATCCCCGGCGAAGGTGCCGCCGCCGTGGTCCTGGCCGCCCCCGTCGCCAGCGAAGAGCCGCAATTGGCCTGCATCGGCCTGGGGTTCGGCATGGAGAAGGCCACTGTGGAGGCCGAAGACATTCCCCAGCGCGCCGAAGGCCTGACACAAGCTGTACGGGCAGCCCTTAGCGAAGCCGGCTGTGGGTTGGAGCAAATGGATTATCGGCTCACCGACATCTCCGGCGAGCAGTACTACTTCAAGGAAGCCTCCCTGGCCCTCAGCCGGACCCTGCGCGTGCGCAAGGAGTTCTTCCATCTCTGGCACCCGGCCGACTGCATCGGCGAAGTCGGCGCCGCCATCGGCCCGGCCATGCTCGCCGTGGCGTTGGCCGCCAGTCGCAAGGGCTACGGCGAAGGTCCGAATATCTTCTGCCACCTCGGCAACGACGCCGGCGAGCGCGCCGTCGCATTGCTCAGTTATCAGACTGTGAGAGCTGCGTAATGGCCAACCAAGTCTTTGCCAACAATATGGAGATTTCCTGCAAGGCGGCGGATGGCAAGTCGATCGCCTGCTTCCCGGATGTCTGCTTCACCCCGCCCCAGGCCCCGCCCACCCCGCTCGGTGTGCCCATCCCCTATCCCAATACCGGTATGGCGAAGGACACGGCCAAGGGAAGTCGGACGGTGAAGATCACCCGTAAAGAAGTCATGCTTAAAGACAGAAGTTACTTTAAGACCAGCTATGGCGATGAGGCCGGCTGCGCGCCGAAGAAGGGCGTGATTACCAGTAAGATCAAGGGCAAGGTGTACTTCACCTCCTGGTCGATGGATGTGAAGTTCGAAGGCCTGAACGTTGTGCGGAACATGGATCTGACCACACATAACCATGCATCGCTCCCCGGAAACACACCGACCTGGCCCTATTTGGACGAAACGGCCTTCGCCGACGATAGTGATCATGCCTGTGCCCCTCTGGCTAAAAAACTCAAGACCCACTGCGAAAAGCACCTTAAACGGACCAAGAAAGGCCAGGTAAAAAGGAAGTCATCAAAGGACGCCATGTGTGCCGATCGTAAATGTAAGGCCGCGATGAAGTGTTCTCTATCACCCTATTCCCCCTCGAATTGCTGCGATGGGAAAACCCCCCATCATGTAATACCTAAGCACTGCATCCAGAAGCCTAATCAAGGAAACTCTTCCAACCCTGACGTATATACCGGCTGCGAGGGCTATAACTCCAAATTAGCCCCGTGTGTATGCGTGTCTGGACATGACAAGAGCACCGGGCAGCACAAAAAAGTGCACGACATATTCGACAAGGCTGAGGATAAAAACCTCGTTAACGGCAAGGCTGGGACCTGGACTTATGAGGCCGCAGCAAATAGCGGAGCAACGGCGGTCAGCCAAGTATTACGATGCGACCCGAAATGTACACGGTCCCAGTTGGATGCTTATCACCAGCAGCCCAATAGATCGGCGGTTCCTCCGAAAGGTCCCAACATCAGCAATACCACCAATCTACGTGCTGACAGCAGCGGAAACAGGACTCCGGAAAACTTCTCAACAGCTGCCAGCGGCACAATTGGATAAGGAGCAACCATGACATCATCCAAGCATTATTTCATTGATGGATTCAGTCCCACCAAGGGACTCTTGGGCGTAGTAGCCTTTCCATATGCACTCAAAGGCGAGGACACGGAGTACACCACGTTCTATACGACCCTCGATGGACGGTGGATGCAGCAAAAATTCGACTTTGACAGCCGCTCAGTTACCTATTTTATACATGGCGAATATCGAGCATGGTGGATTCTCGGAAAACGCGGAGAAGTGGTTGAGATCAAACAGGGGATCCCCTCCTTTGAGTCGATCGATGACGCAGGGACCGGCGGCGAGAAATTAGGTTATATGAACAAAATCACCGTTATCGACGGGAAACTATACGCCTGTGGCTATAGCCGACAGGTGTATCGTCGAAGCAATGGAGTATGGGCGCACATGGATCAGGGGCTGCTCTATACCGGCACAAAAGATGGCATAAGCCTGGAATCCATGGCGGGCCATTCCAAAAGTGACATTCATGCGGTTGGCAGCGCCGGTGAGATATGGTTTTTTGATGGCTCACTCTGGAGACAATGCGATAGTCCCACGAACGTCGATCTGAATGAAGTGGGGACGTTCGATCAGGACAAGTACATCGCATGCGGCGATGATGGGGTGGTATTAGTCGGATCCAAAGATTATTGGAAAGTTATCCAGAATGATGAACTCGAAGGTGATCTATGGGGGGCTGTTTCCTTTCAAGATGTACTTTATGTTGCCGGATTCGAAGGGATAGGCGTCATAGATAACAATCAGGTGAAAAAACTCGCCATCCCAGGCGTGAAGAAAATGGATGGTTATCGCCTTCGGACATGTGGCAATTATCTATGGTCCATTGGTAACGATCAGATAATGCGATTTGATGGGGCTCACTGGGCAGAAATCATTTGCCCTGACAACATATGAAACCAGTTTGCGCATGCGAGGGTGCAATTATCGCTCCTACTCAGGGATGGCCCTCCGGAGTTACTCTGAATTGAACACCGAATTTTCGTTCCTAGTAGACCAACACGCCGAAGAAGCCAGCTTCCTCGCCGTCCTGCGCGACTATGCCCTGCGCGCACCGCACTACGATCTAGACCACTTGAGCAACCTCGACAACCGCATCGACGCCCACCTCGACGGCCTTCGAATCGCTGGCGCCACCGGCCTGGAAACCCTCCTGATCCAACTCGGCCCGCACGCCATCGGCGAGATGTTCGCCAGTGTGGTGCTGGCTTTCGAGGCAGGTAACGCGCAGGTGTTGTCGCGGCTCAGCGAGCACTTGCGAAGTGCCTTGGAAACGGAGCGCGGGTATCTGATGGCCCTGGGGTGGCTCGACTGGGAGCGAATAGCGCCCTGGATCGAGCGCATGCTCGCCGCCCCTGCCCCGCTGTTCCGTCGCCTCGGCCTCGCGGCCTGTGGCATGCATCGCCACGACCCCGGCCCTGCCCTGCTGACCGGACTTTCCGATGCCGACCCCGGCGTGGTGGCACGCGCCGCCCGCACCGCCGGTGAATTGCGCCGACGTGACTTGTTGCCGACGATTCGGGCCCACCGTCTACACCAGGATCCAGCCACGCGTTTCTGGGCCAATTGGGCCACTGCGCAAATGGGCGATGAGCAAGCCTTGGAACCCCTGTGCGAGTTTGCCGAGCAAGCGGGCGAGTTCCAGTACCGCGCATGCTGTGTATTGCTGGCCTGGCAGAAGCGCGAACCCAGCATCGCCTGGATACGCCAGCTGGTACAGAATCCCGCGCAGCGGCGCATCGGCATCCAGGCCCTTGGGTTGCTGGGCGATCCGGTCAGCGTGACGTGGCTGATCCAGCAGATGAGCGACCTGCCTTATGCCCGCGTCGCCGGGGAGGCGTTCAGCCTGATGACCGGCGCCGACCTGGCGCTGCTCGATCTGGAGTTGAAGGACTTACCGGACTTCGATGCTGGCCCGAACGACGACCCGCAGGCCCCCAATGTCGCCATGGACCCCGATGAGGACCTGCCTTGGCCTGATCCGCAGGCAATCGAAGTCTGGTGGCAGGCTCATGGCGGCGATTTCCAGGTGGGCACTGGCTATGTGCTGGGGTTGCCGCAGAGCGAAAGCAGCTTTCGGCACGCCCTTTTCCGGGGCCAGCAACGCCAGCGCATTGCCGCCGCTTGTGGCGTTGCACGCTATCGGCCGAACGAAGTGCTTTTCCCTACCAGCGCACCGGCACGGCGGCAAAAGAGACTGCTGGGGAAACCGGCGGAATTTGGGCGATGATCCGTACACGTGCAGCGATGATTGAACTGTCAAACCTGAACGCGGCATCCTACGGGGACTTGTCGGCTGCGCCCTTCCTGGTACGGCTCTTGCGCTGCAGGGTGGTGCGCAGTTGGTCCAGTTGCCCCTCCAAGGTGTCGGCTCGGGCCTGCTGGGCGACCATCGTGTAACGCACCTCATCGAGGGCGAGCTGGGCCTCTTTCAGACGCGTTTCGAGCGAATGCCGCTGCTGCTCCCCCTGTTCTGCTGCCAGCTCGGCGCGCGCTTGTAGCTCCGCTGCCTGGCGTTGCGTTTCGGCTAGCTGGCTGCGGGTCTGCTCAAATCGGTGTTGCAGTTCATCGAACTGGCGCCGCAGCTCGCGGCACTCGCCCAGGCGTGCCTTGCTCTCCTCGCGCGCACGGTCGACTTCACGGTGGGCCCGCTCTTCCACGCCACGCACATAGGTTTCCTGGGCGAGCCGCTCCTGTTCAGCCTGTCGCTGCGCTTCTTGCAGTTCCTGCTGCAGGTTTTGCACCTGCAGCTGCATTTCGCTGCGCGATCGTTGCAATTCGCCGCGCTGGTGCTGCAAGTCATCGATCTGCGCCTGGCGCTGTTCGAGTAACCGCTCCAGGTCATTCAGGCGCACTTCGATGGCTTGCCGAGCCGCGGTGGCTTCCATAGCCTGCTGGCGAGCGCGGGCCGCGTCCTGGCGGATCTGCTCTTGTGCCATCGCCAGCTGCTCACGCTCGCTGTCGAGCACCTGGCGCTGGACGCTTAGCCCTTGCTCGATCACGCCTTGGGCCAATGTGGTCGCCTGCTGCCAGATACCCACGAAGGCCTGCGCGACCTCCATCGGTAACTCAGGCAACCGCGTTTCGCCGCGCAGCCGCCCCGCCAGTCGTTCCCACCATTGATCGAGCAAGGCGCCAACCCGTGCCGGGCTCCCACGGCCCAGCTCCAGGCGTACGCGTTCGACCGTGGGCCGCTCACCGCGCGCCAACACAGCATCCGCCGCTTCGAACACCGCCGTTTCCGGTACGCCTACCGCCATTGTCGTGCCCTCCGCTATATTAGGTCTGATAATGAATTGTTATCCGACTCTATAATCCTGTAACCAAATTTATAATACGTTGAACGTAATGAATAATACAGATGCTCCTCAAGTGATATTAGAAGGACCGTTGGAGCTGCATGGACTGGCCGAAAAGACCCGCGCCGCCGCCGAAGCGTTCATCGCCGCCGGCACCGCCGCCAACACCATGCGCAGCTACCGCAGCGCCTTCGCTTACTGGGGGGCGTGGTTGCAGCTGCGGTACAGGTGTGCGCTCGGTGATGGCGCCCTTCCGCCTTCCGTGGTGGTGCAGTTCATCGTCGATCATCTTGCTCGTCCGGACGGCGCTGGCGGCTGGACGCACTTGTTGCCAGCCAACGTCGATGCGGCACTGATCGCCGCCGGTGTCAAAAGCAAGCCTGGGGGGCTGGCATTCAGCACCGTCAGCCACCGCCTGGCGGTATTGGCCAAGTGGCACCGTTTGAACGAGTGGGATAACCCCTGCGAAGTCGCGGCGGTCAAGACCCTGCTGCGCGAGGCGCATAAGGCCCAGGCGCGCCAAGGCGTCACCCTGCGCAAGAAGACCGCCGTGGTTCTTGAACCGCTGCAGGCGATGCTTGCCACCTGTACTGACGGCGTGCGCGGGCTACGCGATCGCGCCCTGCTGCTGTTAGCCTGGAGTGGCGGAGGTCGGCGCCGCTCCGAAGTGATTGGCTTGCAGATTGAGGACCTGCGTCGGCTCGACACCGACACCTGGCTCTATGCGCTCGGTGCGACCAAGACCGATACCGGTGGGGTGCGCCGGGAAAAACCGCTCCGTGGCGTGGCGGCGCAAGCGCTAAACGCTTGGCTGGCAGCGGCACCGGCCCGCACCGGACCGCTGTTTCGTCGTCTGTACAAGGGCGGCAAGGTGGGTACGTCAGGACTGTCCGGCGACCAGGTCGCCCGCATCGTCAAGCGCCGTGCGCAACTGGCCGGTTTGGACGGAGACTGGGCGGCCCACAGCCTGCGTTCCGGCTTTGTCACGGAAGCCGGCCGCCAGGGCGTTCCCTTGGGTGAGGTGATGGCAATGACTGAACATCGCAGCGTGAGTACCGTGATGAGCTACTTTCAAGCCGGTGAATTGCTGAACAGTCGCGCCGGAGACTTGCTCAAGCCGGACTAGGATGCGCTGCATCAGCCGGGTAGCCTGCGCGCCACGACTGACATCAAAATGTCATCAACCCATCCCTGAAACGCCATATTCCCTGAGTAATGTCCTCGCCAATGAGATCGATCTCAAGCGAGTGACAATGACTGATTTAAAAGAAGTGGCACGGTTGGCTGGGGTATCGCGGGCGACTGCCGCGCGCGCCTTTGCTTCCCCCGAAGTGGTCCGTCCAGCCACCCGCGAACAGGTCTTCGCCGCCGCGCGCCAGCTCGGTTTTCGGCCTAATCGTCTCGGCCGGCAACTACGCCTGCAAGTGACCAAGCTGATCGGCGTGGTGGTTCCCAATCTGCTCAACCCGGTCTTCGCCGAGCAATTCCAGGCGATGGAGCGCGCGGCGCGTCTGCACGGTTACAACCTGCTCCTGGCCACGACCGACTACAGCAGCGAGCGCGAAAGTGTGGTGGTCGAGGAATTGTTGCGCCAGCGCGTCGATGGCCTCGTCCTCACGGTGACCGACGCCGAGAGTAGCCGCGTGCTGCAAAACCTGGTCAACGAGGACACCCCTTTTGTCCTGGCCTATCACCAGCCGTGCAATCCGGACTACAGCGCTGTGTCGGTGGACAACCGCGCCGGCATGGCCCTCGCCACCCGTTATCTGCTGGAAGCCGGTCATTGGCGCATTGGCATGGTGGCCGGCCCCGCCCTGCAGTCCGACCGTGCTCGCCTGCGGTATGCCGGTTATTGCGACGCGATGCGTGAGGCCGGCCTCGACGGCTTGCCAGTGATTGAAATGCCGGCCCATACCCAGGCCGACTTCGCCGCCATCGAGCCGCTGCTGCAAGGTCCGCAGGCCCTCAGTGCGCTGGTCTGCTCCAACGATTTACTGGCGATCAGCCTGATTGCGCAACTGCGGCGCAATGGTTGGCACGTGCCCAGGCAACTGTCGGTCATTGGCTTTGATGGCATCGCCCTTGGCACCCAGATGCACCCGACGCTGTGCAGTGTCGTTCAGCCCATTGAGGCGCTGGCTTGCACCGTGATCGATCAACTGCTGGCGCAGATCGCCGGCGCCACACCGGTTTCCCATTGCCTGCCCTGCCATATCCGGCCCGGCGAAAGTACTCAGCCCTACGAGGAGACGCTTGATGATCCGCTTCAGTAAAACCCTGGCGACGTTGCTGCTTTGCGGGGTTGCCAGCCTGGCCCAGGCCGCCGAGACGGCGATTTGTTACAACTGCCCGCCGGAATGGGCCGACTGGGGCACGCAACTCAAGGCAATTGCCGATACCACTGGCGTGCAAGTCCCGCTGGACAACAAGAACTCCGGGCAGGCATTGGCGCAACTGGTGGCCGAACAGGCCGCACCGGTGGCTGACGTGGTGTATTACGGCGTGACGTTTGGTTTGCAGGCGCAAAAAGCCGGGGTGGTCGGCACTTACAAACCCAAGGGCTGGGAGCAGATCCCGGCAGGCTTGAAGGACCCACAAGGACACTGGTTTGCCATTCATTCCGGCACCTTGGGCATCATGGTCAACGTCGATGCGCTGGGCGGCCTGCCCGTGCCGCAAAGCTGGGGCGACCTGCTCAAACCCGAGTACAAAGGCATGGTCGGCTACCTGGATCCGTCCAGCGCGTTCGTCGGCTACGTCTCTGCGGTCGCGATCAACCAGGCCATGGGGGGTAGCCTGGACAACTTCGCTCCGGCGATTGATTACTTCCAGAAACTGGCGAAAAACTCGCCCATCGTGCCCAAGCAGACGGCCTATGCGCGGGTGCTGTCCGGTGAGTTGCCGATCCTGGTGGATTACGACTTCAACGCCTATCGGGCCCGTTACAAGGACAAGGCCAACGTCGCTTTTGTGATTCCCAAGGAAGGCAGCATCAGCGTGCCTTACGTGATGAGCATCGTCGGCAACGCCCCCCATCGGGCCAACGCCGAGAAGGTTTTGGATTTCGTTCTGTCCGAACAGGGCCAGGCCCTTTGGGCCAAGGCGTACCTGCGTCCGGTGCGGGCAATGAAGATGCCTGCCGACATCGCCGCGCAGTTCCTGCCCGACAGCGATTACGCCCGGGCCGGAGTGGTCAATTACGAGCAGATGGCGGCAGCGCAGGAAGCCTTTTCCGCTCGCTACCTGAGAGAGGTCAAGTAAGTGACCGCTTCGGTATTAAAAGCCCGGGAGGTTCCCTCGGGCCGGGCCACGGTGCCGCGTTTGCGGCCGACCGCTGCCTGGGCCCTGGCGCCTGCCGCTGCGGTGTTGTTCGCGTTCTGGCTGTTGCCGTTGGCGCACCTGATCCTGCTCGGTGGGCAAAGTCGTAATGGCAGCGCGAACGGCTACTGGCAGGTGCTGGGCAGCGCGCAATACTTGGGCAGCCTGGCGCAGACCTGCCTGCTGGCCCTGGCGACAACCCTCGCGGCACTGCTGGTGGGCGGCATCAGTGGATTTTTTCTCAGTCGCCAGCGTTTCTTCGGGCGCTCGCTCCTGGTCGCCTTGTTGACTTTTCCACTGGCATTCCCCGGTGTGGTCGTCGGTTTCCTGGTGATTCTGTTGGCTGGCCGCCAAGGCTTGTTCGCCAGCCTCGGCCTTGAGCTGGCGGGTGAGCGCTGGATTTTTGCCTACTCGCTGATGGGACTGTGCATCGGTTACCTGTACTTCTCGATCCCGCGGGTGATCCTCACGGTGATGGCTGCATGCGAGAGCCTGGATCGAAGCCTGGAAGAAGCGGCTCGATCACTGGGGGCCGGCCCTTGGCGAGTGGTCTGTGATGTCATCGTTCCCGGTCTGGCGCCAGCACTGGTGTCGTGCGGGGCGATCTGCTTTGCGACGTCCATGGGAGCGTTCGGTACGGCTTTCACCTTGGGTACTCGGCTCAATGTGACACCGGTGGCTATCTACAACGTGTTCACCAACTACGCCAATTTCTCCGTGGCCGCTGCCCTGTCGGTGGTGCTGGGAGCGCTGACCTGGGTCGTGCTGCTACTGGCTCGGCGAATGGTCAAGAATTCGAGGACCGTCTTGTGAAGCGCTCCACGCTGTTTGTCGGGCAACTGGTGTTCACTCTGCTGGTCTGCGCCTTCATGTTGGTGCCCATCTTGATGTCGCTGCTGGCCGGGCTGACACGCAATTACTTCCAGGGAGTCTCCAGCGGTCTGACGTTCGATTGGCTGGTGCAGGTCTGGCAGGCCTATTCGCCCACGGTCTGGCTATCCCTGCAACTGGCCGTAGCCTGCGCGCTGTGTGTCTGCGTGGTGGGTGTGCCGGCGGCTTACGCGCTGGTGCGGATGAACAATCGCTTCAGCCGCGGGTTCGAGGAGTTGATGGTGCTGCCGGTGGCAATGCCAGGCTTGGCCAGCGCCTTGGCGTTGCTGCTCACCTACGGGCAGTTCGGCGGATTTCGCAGCAGCTGGCTATTCATTCTCGTCGGTCATGTGTTGTTCACCCTGCCGTTTCTGGTGCGTCCGGTGATGGCCGTGATGCAACGCCAGCAACTGCCTGTCCTGGAAGAAGCCGCGGCGAGCCTTGGCGCGGGGCCGCTGCGGCGATTCTTCAGTGTGGTTGTACCCAACTGCAGGGCAGGGATTCTCGCCGGGGTGTTAATGGTCGTTACCCTGTCACTGGGTGAGTTCAACCTGACGTGGATGCTTCACACCCCGATGACCAAGACGCTGCCAGTGGGCCTGGCTGACAGCTACGCCTCGGCCAGGCTGGAAGTTGCCAGCGCCTACACCCTCATATTCCTGCTGATGATCGTGCCGTTGCTGATTGCATTGCAGGCCATCAGCGCCCGCCTTTCCCGTGGAGAAAAACGATGAGCGGAACCACCATTCGCCTGGCGGGTTGCCGCAAGGCGTTCCCTGACGGCACCGTTGCCGTACATGACCTGGACTTGACCATTGAAGCCGGGGAAACCCTGGCGATCCTCGGCCCGTCCGGTTGCGGTAAAACCACCACTTTGCGCCTGATTGCCGGGCTTGAACGCCCGGATGTGGGGCAGGTGTTTTTTGGCGACACCGAGGTCACTCGTTTGCCCATCGAACGTCGCGACGTGGGCATGGTGTTCCAGAACTATGCGTTGTTTCCCAATCTGGATGTGGCCGGCAATATCGTCTACGGCCTGAAGATTCGCGGCATGGCGCCCGCTGAGCGGAACAAGCGTTGCTCGGAGTTGCTGGAACTGGTCGGTCTGCAGGATCACGGCAAGCGCAGCATCCACGAGTTGTCCGGTGGTCAGCGCCAGCGAGTCGCCCTCGCCCGCGCCCTGGCGCCCAAGCCCCGGGTATTGCTGCTCGATGAACCCTTGGCAGCGTTGGATGCACAGCTGCGTGAACGCTTGCGCAGCGAGTTGGATCAGCTGCTTCGCCACCTGGGTATTACCGCCGTGTTCGTCACCCATGATCAAGGCGAAGCCATGGCCCTGGGCAATCGGATCCTGGTCATGGAGCACGGCCGTGTCGCGCAGTTGGCCAGCCCGCGGGAAATCTATCAGCAACCCGCCAACGCCTTTGTTGCCAGTTTTGTCGGCAACCTCAACGCTTTTGCGGTGATCCAGCACACCCTCCAAGGCTTGAAAGTCCATGGCGGAGAGTTGCCTTGGCGCGGGCGCGGGCTGCCTGCCACGGTCTATTGCCGCCCGGAGCATTTGCGGGTGATGGAGGGCGAAGGACACCTGCGCGGGCGTCTGGTCGGCCAGTTTTTTCAAGGCGCCCAAAGCCGGCTGTTGGTGGACGTCGGCGCCGCCCAGCCATTGTTGGTGGACAGCCCCGACAGCAGCATCCATGCCCCTGGCGCCCTGCTCGCCTTGGCCGTCGAACCCCAAGTGCTGTTCACCCTGTCATCGTGATAGTTGTGTTCTCAGAGGATTTGTTTTGAATCATCCGTTTCTCATTGCACAGATCAGTGACCTGCACCTTAAAGCCGGGGAAAAACTGACCTATGGCGTCGTTGATACCCTGGCCGCGTTGCGTCATGCGGTCGACCATTTGAACGCCCATGTTCCACGCCCCGACATCGTGGTGATCAGTGGCGATCTGGTGGACTTCGGTCGGCCTGATGAATATGCCGTGCTGCGCCCCGAACTGGCACGCTTGCACATGCCGTGTTATCTGGTGCCCGGTAACCACGACAATCGCGAGCACCTGCGGGCAGCATTTGCCGACCACGACTACCTGCCGAGCCTGGCCGATACGCCCCTGGACTGGGTGGTTGAGGAGCATCCGCTGCGCCTGATCGGCCTGGACAGCACCATTCCCGGGGGCCATGGCGGCCAATTGCTGGACAGCCAACTGAGCTGGCTCGATGAACAATTGGCCCGTCGTCCCGAGGCTCCAACATTATTGGTTCTGCATCACCCGCCGTTTGTCAGTGGCATCGGCCATATGGACCGCGAGCCGTTCATCAACGCTTCGGCACTGGAGCAGGTCATCGCTCATCATCCGCAGGTGGAGCGTTTGCTGTGCGGGCATTTGCATCGGCCGATGCAGCGGCGCTTCGGCGGTAGCCTGGGCTGCGTGTGTCCCGGCACCTCGCATCAGATCGTCCTGGATCTACAACCAACCGCTCCCGCGCATTTCAATCTGGAACCACCGGGATACCTGCTGCATCACTGGCATGGGCAGGCTTTGGTGACCCATAACGGCGTGTTTGGCGAGTATCCCGGACCGTATCCGTTTTATGACGCTCATGGATTGATCGACTGATAACCCAGGGACTTTCACTGATGACCTGCTTTGGAGATTTAATCCCTACCCCACTCTATTCATTGAAGATTTTCTAACGAGTTATTGGACGCATCGGCCAATCATGTGATCGGCCGAGGGCTTCCTGCTGCCCTTTCACTTTGCCCGGAACAGAGGTTCCGCGCTGGAGTTCGTCCCGATGAAAACTATCTTTCAAGTGCTGAGTTTATTAACCGGCGGCGTGAGCATTGTCATGAGCCCGTTGGCGTCCGCTGACTTTATCAGCGACAGCAAAGCCAACTTGAACCTGCGTAACTTCTACTTCAACAACGATAACCGTGATGGAGCCGCCGCACCCTCGAAAACCGAAGAGTGGGGCGAAGCTTTCATGCTCAATTATCAATCCGGTTTTACCGACGGCACCGTCGGGTTCGGCCTGGACGCTATGGGCCTGCTGGGTTTGAAGCTCGACAGCGGCGCGGGTCGTCATGTCGGCGGCTCGATGTTCCCCAACGATGGAGACAAGGCCGCTGACCAATGGGCGCGTCTCGGTGCAACGGCGAAGATGCGCGTCTCCAAGACCGAATTGCGCTACGGCACCTTGCAGCCGAAATTACCGATCCTGGTTTCCAATGATGGTCGCCTGCTGCCGCAAACCTTCGAGGGTGGCCAAGTCACCAGCAATGAAATCGACAATCTGACCTTCACTGCCGGGCAACTGGAGCATGCCACCGGCCGTGCGTCCAGCGACAGGGCCGGCCTGGCCGTGGCGGGTGGCAGCCAGGAAAGCAATAAATTCACCTTTGCCGGTGGCGATTACAAACTGACCAAGGATCTGACCGCCCAGTATTACTACGCCAATCTTGAGGATTATTACCAGCAGCACTTCGCCGGTCTGTTGCACGTTTTACCACTGGGTGAATACGGCTCATTGAAAACCGACTTGCGTTACTTCAAGACCACGTCCGATGGCAAGAACAGCAGCTCGGCAGGTCGCGCCAGTGGTTACAAACTCGGCGGCTATACCAAAGACGGTAGCGGTGAAATCGACAACGACACCTGGAGCGCGGCGTTCATTTACTCGCTGGGTGGCCATGCCATTACCGCGGGTTATCAAAGCGTTTCCGAAGACAGCAACTTTACCCAACTCAACCAGGGCGGCCTGGTGGGTAAAGGCGAAGGCGGCGCCAGTCTGTATCTCTACACCGACCGCACCATCCAGACGTTCATCCAGGCCGGTGAGCGCACGGCATTCGCCCAATATGCCTACGACTTCGCAGCACTTGGTGTACCGGGGTTGAAGGCGTCGGTGATGTACCTCAAGGGCGACAATATCCAGACGGCCAGCGGCCAGGACGCCAGTGAATGGGAACGCGACATCTCCCTGGACTATGTGATCCAGAGCGGTGCGTTGAAGAATGTCGGTTTTGGCTGGCGCAACGGCATGTCTCGCAGCGATATTGCTCGCGACCAGGATCAGAATCGGCTGATTGTGAGCTATAGCATCCCGTTGATGTAAGCGCTCAGCGTTACTCAGGGCCTGGGAGTTGCGTCATGCGTAAAGCGCTCCTGGCCCTGAAGTCATCCGTTCCAGGGATGATGTTCGACAACTTAATTCGCAAGATCAGGCAAGTATCCGCCCGGATTGTGCAATCAAACCCATGGATTGCTTCCTATAGTTCACCAGAGCCAAACCAAATGGAGCTGGTCCCCCTATGAGCGCCCTCAACATCAATGGCCGGGAATACACAGTCGACGTAGACCCTGGCACTCCCATCCTCTGGACCCTGCGCGACACGCTGGGCATGACCGGCACCAAGTTCGGCTGCGGTGCGGCATTGTGCGGAGCCTGCACTGTGCACCTCGATGGCCAGGCCATTCGTTCCTGCGTGACGCCGATTGCCGCCGCCGAAGGCAAGCAGATCACCACCATCGAAGCAGCCACCAATGGCAGCGACCCGGTCGGCAGCGCCGTACACGAGGCGTGGGTCAAGCACGACGTGGCGCAATGCGGCTACTGCCAGAGCGGCCAGATCATGAGCGCGACGGCCTTCCTCAAGGCCCAGCCCAAGGGCAAACAACCTACAGCGGCTGAAATCGATTCAGCCATGGCCGGAAACATCTGCCGCTGTGGCACCTACGCCCGTATCCGCGCCGCGGTGGCTGATGCCGCCAAAGCCCTTGCCTGATCGGAGCTGACCATGTTGAACGAGATCTTCCCAAACGAGCTCCCTCGGGCCTTGCAGCACATGCTTGAACGCGATGCCGACGGCCCCACAGCCCTTCCCCGTCGCAGTTTTCTCAAGATCGTCGGCATCGGCGGGCTGGCCTTGGGGGCGTTTCCACACTTGGCCCTGGCGCAGGAGGCGAATGCTGTCGGCGCCGGGCCACTCAAGCCGACTCAGCAACCCTCCGCCTTCGTGCAGATCGCGCCCAACGGCGAGGTGACGGTGACCATCAACCGGCTGGAGTTCGGCCAGGGTGTGCAAACCGGCCTGCCGATGATTCTTGCCGAAGAGTTGGATGCCGACTGGAGCCTGGTGCGCAGTCGCAACGGCAGCAACGACGCCGCCTACATGGATCCGAATTTCGGCATCCACCTCACCGGCGGCTCCAATTCAATCAAGAACAGCTACATCCAGTACCGCGAACTCGGCGCCCGTGCCCGTGCCATGTTGCTTGCCGCAGCCGCCGCGAGCTGGAACGTCGACGTGGCGAGCCTGAGCACCCAATCCGGCATGGTGCTCGGTCCGGCGGGCCGCAAGGCGAGCTACGGTGAACTGGCCGAAGCCGCGATGGCGATGCCCGTGCCCGAACACATCACGCTCAAGGATCCCAAGGACTTTCGCATCATCGGCCAGGCCACCACGCGCATCGATGCCAAGGCCAAGAGCAGCGGCCAACAGGATTTCGGCATCGACATGCACCTTCCTGGGCAACTCACGGCTGTCGTCGCCCGACCACCGGTGTTCGGCGCCAAAATCGCCTCTTTGGATGACAGCGCGGCGCGTGCCACGAAGGGCGTAAAAGCCGTGTTGCGGGTGCCGTTGGACGGCGGTGCGGAAGGCGTTGCAGTGGTCGCGGAGGGTTACTGGCAGGCCAAGCTGGCACGCGATGCGTTGAAGGTTGAATGGAACACGGCCGGGATAGAAAAAGTGGACAGCGAAACCCAATTGGCTCAGTACCGGGACCTGGCCGGCCAACCCGGCCCACTCCATTTCGATGCCGACATGACGCCCCTTGCCAGCGCGCCGCATCAGCTGGAAGCCGAGTTTGTATTCCCCTACCTCGCCCACGCCCCCATGGAGCCGTTGAACTGCACCGTACAGCTTGGCGAGGATGGCGCCCAATTGTGGGTCGGCACGCAGTTTCCCGGTGGCGACGGCGCCGCGGCCGCCAAGGTGCTGGGTCTCAAGCCCGAACAGATCCAGGTGAACGTGCAGACCGCGGGCGGCGGCTTTGGCCGGCGTGGCGTGCCCAGCAACGATTTCGCCGTGCTGGCATGCGAGGTGGCCAAGGCCGCGCGCACCGCTGGGCTGAATGCACCGATCCGTACCCTGTGGAGCCGGGAAGACGACATCAAGGGTGGCTATTACCGGCCCATGCACCTTCACCGCGCGCGGATCGGTTTTGATGACAACGGCAAGGTCCTGGCTTGGGATCACGCCCTGGTCGGGCAATCGATCATCACCGGCACCGTGTTCGGCGGGCGGGTGAAAAACGGCATCGACCCTACCGCGACGGAAGGCCTGCGCAATCCTTACCCGATACCGATGCGCCTGACAGTCCATCATCCCAAACTCAACGTACCCGTGCTCTGGTGGCGCAGCGTAGGCTCTACTCACACGGCCTTCGTCATGGAGACGCTGATCGATGAGATCGCCCGGACGACCAAGCAAGATCCGGTGGCCTACCGAATGAAACTGTTCGGCGATCAAAGCCCTCGCCATCGCGAAGCCCTGCAACTGGCCGTGGACAAAAGTGAGTATGGCAAGCGTCAACTCCCGGCCGGCCGTGCCTGGGGCGTGGCGGTACATGAGTCGTTCAGTTCCGTAGTGGCTTACGTCGTGGAAGCCTCCGTGCAGGACGGCCGTCCAGTGCTGCACCATGTCACCGCTGGCGTTCACTGCAACCTGGCCGTCAACCCGCGCAGCGTGGAAGCCCAGGTGCAAGGCGCTGCCCTGATGGGCTTGTCCATGTGCCTGCCGGGTGGCGCCATCACCCTGAAAGACGGTGTCGTGCAACAAAGCAACTTTGCCGACTTCAGCGTGCCGCGCATCACCGACATGCCGGAGTTTGCCGTTCACATCGTGCCAAGTGCCGAACCCCCCACGGGGATGGGGGAGCCCGGCTTGCCGGCGTTGGCCCCCGCTTTTGCGAATGCCGTGGCGAGCCTGACGGGTAAGCCGTTGCGGCAGTTGCCTTTCAAGATGGCGTGACCGTCTGGAAACGGCAGCTGTGCATCCGCCAGGCCGCTGTCAGAGATGATCAGCGTCGATCACAGCCTGGGCGAAAGCCTGCGGAGCTTCCTGCGGCAGGTTGTGGCCGACACCGCCATCGATCAGGCGATGCTCGTAGCGGCCGGTGAAACGCTTGGCGTAGGCTTCTGCCGGTGGGTGCGGAGCGCCGTTGGCATCGCCCTCAAGGGTGATGGTTGGCACGCTGATGACTGGGAACGTCGCCAGTTTTTTCTCCAGTCCGGCGTATTTGGCCTCGCCCTTGACCAGGCCCAGGCGCCAGCGATAGTTGAAGATTGAAACGGCGACGTGATCGGGGTTCTGTAAGGCAGCGGCGCTTCGGTCGTAAGTTGCGTCATCGAAATTCCACTTCGGCGAGGCCAGTTTCCAGATCAGCTTGGCAAAATCATGAGTGTTTTTCTCGTAGCCCAGCCGGCCGCGCTCTGTCGCGAAGTAGAACTGATACCACCACTGCAACTCGGCGGCGGGCGGCAGCGGTGCCTTGCCCGCTTCCTGGCTGCCTATCAAGTAGCCGCTCACCGCCACCAGCGCCTTGACCCGCTCCGGCCAAAGGGCCGCGACAATATCAGCCGTGCGTGCGCCCCAGTCATAACCACCGAGCACGGCCTGCTTGATGTTCAGGGCGTCCATGAAGTCGATGAGGTCGCTGGCTAGCGCGGAAGGTTGGCCGTTGCGCAGGGTCTTGGCCGACAGGAAGCGTGTATCGCCATAACCGCGGGCGTAGGGAATCAACACCCGATAGCCCTTCTCGGCCAGCGCCGGCGCGACGTCGGCGTAGCTGTGGATGTCATAGGGCCAACCGTGCAGCAGGATGACCACCGGGCCGTCGGCAGGACCGACCTCGGCATAGGCCACGTCCAGCAGGCCAGCCTTGACGTGCTTGAGCGGGCCGAACGAAGTGTGACTGCCGGGAGTGATGGCGCCAACCGTGCTGGCAGGCACACTCGCAGCCACCTCGGCAGCGCTGGCCTGGGACGAGGAAAACCCCAACGCCCCCAACTGCATCAAGGCGAACGCCAGGATGGAGGGTGCAAGCAGGCGCCGATGCCGGGGGGTGGATGTGTGCTGCGACAGGGTCATTTCCATGGTGGATCTCCTTGTAAACGGGTGAGCCCAGGAGACGGCGTTTGCTGTCTCGATGGGGCTATTTCACGCCGTCAAGGTATCCAGGATGTGTCGTCGAGCGGTCGCAACAGCAACGTTTCGTGTCTGTCGTGGTGGTTGATACATAGGGATACATTCTGCGCAGAAACGTGGGCCGTCCAGGGGCATCAGGCCGCGCCTGACTTCCCGTGAAACGCCTGCCCCAACACCGCCAGGCGCTCCGCCAACGGCGGCAGGCATTGGCTGCTGCGAGTCAGGATGCCGATATTGTCGGCGTTGTGCTCGGCCACCGCCTGCACGGCTTGCAAGCGCTCATTGATGCCCCGCGAAGCCTTGGCTTGCTCCTGTGTCGTGCTGGCGATCAGATCGTTGAAGTGGTTGATCACCGCGATGTCTTCCACCACGGCGTGCAACAGTTGCGAGGCAAGTTGGCTGGCGGATACGCAGCGTTCCACTCCGTCGCGGCTGTCCTGCATGGCGACGGCGGCCTGGCGGCTGCCCTGCTGGAGCTTGGCAATGATCTGCTGGATTTCGGTGGTGGACGTCGAGGTTCTTTGCGACAGGGTCCGGACTTCGTCGGCCACCACCGCAAACCCACGACCCTGCTCGCCGGCCCGGGCCGCTTCGATGGCGGCGTTGAGGGCCAGCAGGTTGGTTTGCTCGGCGATGCCGTTGATCACGTCCAGTACCTGGCCAATCTGTTGCGCCTGTTCGGCCAAGACTTGTACCGTTTCGTTGGTCAGGTTGATGCGCCCTGCCAGTTCGACGATTTCTTCGCGAGTCTGGTCAACGGTGCTGCGTCCGCGGTTGACCTGCTCGTTTGCCTGTCCGGCGCGTTGCAAAGTCTGGTCGACGTGGCCAGCAATGTTGTCCATGGCCTGGACCAGATGGCCGATCGCGCCACTCATCTGTGCAACTTCGTCCAGTTGGTGGCGGGCACCGCTTTGCAGGGTCTGGCCGACCTGGGACAGATCCTGGCCGAGGTCCGACAGGTTTCGGGTATCACGCACTACGCCGTCCACCAGGTTGGTGACTTGTTGCAGGAAGTGATCGAAGCGTTCACCCGAAGAGACTTTGACCCCTTGATTGCGCTGGGCACCGGCATCGCTGCTCAGCTTCGTGGCGGCGGCCAGTACTTTGTCGAGCACGTCCTGGTTGTCCGTGGCATCGGCCAGGCTCTGGTTCGCCAGATAAATCAGGATCACGCTTTCCACCACCACGTAGAACGCGTGCAGGAAGACCATGTTCCAGCCGCCGTGGGCATCCATGACGAACACCGGATAGCCCTGATGCTGAAGCCAGTGGAAACCCAGGTGGTGGACGGCGATGGTGGCGGCAGCCACGACAATCGGCAGCCAGTCCCGGTAGAACGTCAGCACCGCCAACAGCACGAAAATCCCGAAGTGGAACTCGATCACGCCATGGGCCTGGTTGATGTGCAACGCCGCCATGACCATCAGCGCCACGGCGATGACACAGCGCATGGCGCGGGTTCCGCCCAGTCCGCGATAAAGGACGGTGGTCAGCACGCAAGTCGGCCCGCCCACCAGCAACGCCTGGGTGAAGGTCGAATGCATGAACGCCAGGCACAGCGCATACAGCAGCGTGAGCCAAAGCAGCCCCAGCATAATGCGATCGGCTTTACGGTGGTGATCGTTAAAGCGCACGAGCGATGTCATGGAGGGCTGTCCTTTTCGGATACTCGGAGGGTCCGTTACCAATGCCGGTTTCAGGCCTTATCGGCGTCTCGGAGTGAAACTGTAGCTGATTATCATCATCAGATGGCATTGAGCCATCAATCTTTTTCCCACAGGCCTTTGCTTTATGATGTTCGCCATCTCATCCCCTGACTGATGGAACCCCCATGACATTCGATTTCGACACGGTATTGGAGCGCCACGGTACCGGTAGCACCAAATGGAGCCGCTACCCGGCCGATGTGCTGCCGATGTGGGTGGCCGATATGGACTTCCCTGCCCCGCCCGTGGTCATCGACGCGCTGCAAAAGCGCCTCGAACATCCAATGCTGGGTTACAGCGTGGCTCAGGACGGTTTGCGCGCGGCCATCGTCGCCGATCTGTGGAGCAAGTACGCCTGGCGCGTCGAACCCCAGCAGATCGTGTTCCTGCCTGGGGTCGAACCGGGTTTCAACATGGCGCTCCGTGCCTTGGTGGAACCGCAGCAGAACGTCGTCGTGCAGGTGCCCAACTACCCGCCGCTGCGTAACGCACCGGGCCATTGGAACTTGAATAAAGTGGAATTGCCGTTCAACCCGGCCAATGGTCAATTCCATACCCCGCTGGCCGCGTTGCGCGAGGCCTTGCAGGGCGGTGGTGCGCTATTGCTGAGCAATCCCCACAACCCGTTGGGCAAGGTGTTTGACCGGGAAGAACTCAAGGCCGTGGCGGACATCTGCCTGGAGCAGGATGCCTGGATCATCTCCGATGAGATTCATGCCGAGCTGTGCTTCGACGGGCGCGTGCACATCCCCACCGCCTCCCTCGGCGCGGAAATTGCCGCGCGCACCATCACCCTGATGTCCGCCAGCAAGGCCTACAACATCGCCGGGTTGAAAACCTCGTTTGCCATCATCCAGGACGCCAAGGTGCGCGAGCGGGTCAACAACGCCCGGGCCGGCATGGTCGACAGCGTCAACGCCCTGGGCCTTGAAGCGACCCGCGCGGCCTACAGCGAGGCCAGCCCGTGGCTGGAGGGTTTGAAGGCGTATCTGCAAACCAACCGCGATTTCCTGGTCGAAGCGGTGAACACTCGCCTGCCGGGCATCACCATGACCGTGCCCCAAGGCACTTACCTGGCCTGGCTGGATTGTTCCGCGCTGGGGCTGGACGATCCGCAGGGGTTCTTCCTGAAGGAAGCCAAGGTCGGCCTCAGTGCCGGGCTGGATTTTGGCGACGATTCAGGGCAGTTCGTGCGCCTGAACTTCGGCTGCCCACGGGCGCTGCTGGAGGAAGGGATTGCGCGGATGGAACGCAGCTTGAAGGCTCGACGCTGATCCCACTAACGAAGAAATCCCCCTGTGGCGAGGGAGCTTGCTCCCGCTGGGCTGCGCAGCAGCCCCCTTGGATCTGTCTGAAAAACCGAGTCGATGGATTTTGGGGCCGCTTCGCGACCCAGCGGGAGCAAGCTCCCTCGCCACAATGAAGCGGTGTCTAGTCATGCATATCCGGCGCATACACAAAACACAGCTTGTTCCCCTCCGGATCCCGGCAATAGGCGCCGAAATACCCTTCCGAGTACTGAGGCCTGAGTCCCGGCGCACCTTCATCGAAGCCGCCCAGGGCGATGGCCTGCTCCCAGGCCGCACGCACGGACTGCGGTGAGTCGGCGGCGAAGCTTACTTGCATGCCGTTGCCCCAGGTTGCAGGCAAACCATTGAAAGGCAGTTGTACGAAAACCTGCGGCCAGTGCTTGCCGGGCTGATGCCAGCCCTCCCCCGGTGGGCCCGAGTCGTTTTCGCTCGGCATGCGCACCAATCCCAGGCAGCCTAGGACTGCATCATAGAAAGCGACCATTTTCGGCAAGTCGCGCGCGCCGATCTGTATGTGGCTGAACATACTCTGCTCCTTATTCAAACGGCTCCAACATTAGTCGATGCTGGCTGTTTATCGACGAAACCCGGCGCATGACGCTCATCGACCGACAGGATAATCCGACCGAACTCTCCCAGAAAACCCGAAGTCCACCCTCCATCGCAACCAGCATGGAGAACGACAATGGTCGACTACCCTTTCCCACCTTTTCCGAAACAAAGCCAGGCCGTCCCCGGTTCCCAACGGAAAATGGATCCCTACCCGGATTGCGGCGAGCAGAGCTACACCGGTTCAGGACGACTGGCGAACAAGATCGCCCTGATTACCGGCGCCGACAGCGGCATCGGTCGCGCCGTCGCCATTGCGTTTGCCCGTGAAGGCGCTGACGTAGCGATTGCCTATCTGGACGAACACGAAGACGCCAAGGAAACCGCCCGCTGGGTCGAACAGGCCGGCCGCCAGTGCCTGCTGCTGCCCGGCGACTTGGCGGACAAAGACCAATGCCGCAAAACCGTCGACGAAACCGTTGCGCGTTTCGGGCACATCGACGTCCTGGTCAACAACGCCGCGTTCCAGATGACCCACGAAAACCTGGAAGAGATTCCCGACGAAGAATGGGTGCGCACTTTCGATATCAACATCACGGCGATGTTCAGGATCTGCCAGGCCGCTGTGCCGCACATGAAGCCTGGTGGATCGATCATCAACACCAGCTCGGTCAACTCCGACATGCCCAAGCCGACGCTCCTGGCCTACGCCACCACCAAGGGCGCCATCGCCAACTTCACCGGAGGCCTGGCGCAGATGCTTGGCCCCAAGGGCATCCGGGTCAACAGCGTGGCCCCGGGACCGATCTGGACACCGCTGATCGTGGCGACCATGCCTGAGGAAGAAGTGCAGAATTTCGGCTCGCAGACGCCCTTGGGCCGTCCCGGTCAACCGGTGGAAGTGGCGCCGATCTATGTGCTGCTGGCTTCGGATGAGTCGAGCTACATTTCTGGCTCGCGGTATGGAATCACGGGGGGTAAGCCGATGCTTTGATGGCCCGTGGCGAGGGAGCTTGCTCCCGCTGGGCTGCGCAGCAGCCCCTTGGATCTGTCTGAAAAACTGAGTCAATGGATTTTGGGGCCGCTTCGCGACCCAGCGGGAGCAAGCTCCCTCGCCACAAAAAAGCAACGGCTGTTCAGGTCTTGTCGTTGGCAATCACCGAAATCTTCCCGTTACGCTCAATGATCGCAAACTTGATTTGCTCCAGGGCCTCGATGCCTTGGCTCGAGCGCGCCGCTTCCATGATGTCGGCTTCCACCAGCCGGGCGTGGCGCAGGCGAGCCTCAAGGATCCGGCCGTTTTCGACAACAACCGTCGGTCCACCGTCAATCAACCGCGAAACCCAACTGGAACGTTGTTTGAGCAACGAAAAACCGACATCGATGGCAATCAGCGTGACGATCACCATCAGCGCGTTGGTCATGGAGAAATCATCCCCTAGCAGCGCCTGCTGGGTGGCCTCGCCGATGATCATCAGTAGCACGAAGTCGAAGGTGGTGAGTTCCGCCAGGGACCGACGTCCGGCGATCTTGAACAACACCATCAGCGCCATATACATCGCGGCAGCCCGCAACACCGAGTCCATACGTCATCACCTATGGAAAAATGAATTGATCGAAACTGACCGCGGCGCCATTGGGCATGGTGATGCGGCTGCTGTAGAGCCCCAGGCCCTCGGCCAGCAGCGACAGATGCAGGCTGGCGTGCCCTTGGGCATCGGCCTGGACCCAAATCCGCATGCCTTGTCCTGCGCTCGCCGAACGCACCGGCTGGGGCTGCAACGTCTGTACGTCGAAACCTTCCAGCCACTCGCCGGCCAACTCCACTTCCAGTACCGCGTTGGGCTGGCCTTTGAGGCGAATAATCAAGGGATTGGTGGACCCGTTGCGGTGGAACATCTCGTACTCGATGCCAAGGCTGCTATCGCTGCTTTGTAGATCACGCGAGCTCAGGGGACCACGCGAGAACAACCCAAGCAGGGTCAGGAACACCAACAGCACCAGGACGTACCAGCCCACCCGTTCGAAACGCCAGACCTTGAGCTGATACGCCATGTCTTCGCGTACCGGAAACATGCGGCTGCGAAAATCCTCGGGATCGGATTGACGGGACATCTGCACCTCCTCTACCTGCATTCACCGCTGAGGGCCCGTTGATGAAAGTGCTGCAGTTGAACAAGGGCGTGTTCGGCGGCCCACAATTGCACTTGGCTGCGACTGCCGAAAAAGCGTTCCTGGCGGCTGAACAGCGCCCGGCGGCCGTTGACATCGAACGCCCAGGCAAAGCACACCGTACCGGCGGGAATACCGTCCATGTCGTCGGGGCCGAGAATGCCCGTGGTGGCAACGGCGACGTTGGCATTGGCGTCGTGCAGCGCGCCGAGGGCCATCTCCTCGGCCACTTCACGGCTGGTGAGGTTGTACGTCTCGATGGTTCGTGGATTGACCCCCAGCAGCCGCTGCTTTGCCTCCGGGGAATACACCACGTAGCCGCTTTCGATCAGCGAACCACTGCCCGGCACCTCGGCCAGCAACGTGACGATCTGGCCGGCCGTGCAGGATTCGGCCGTGGTCAGGCGCAGTTCATGGTCACGCAGGTAGTCGCAAATGGAGTGGGCAACGCTCATGGAAAAACGTCCTTTCAGGGTGCTGATGGGTTGACCCTTGCCGTTAGGATTCATTCCCTTTATCGCGCCGCTGCCCACACGCACCAAATAAATGAAACCCCTGTTCGTTCCTGTACCTCAAATTCATAAGGGCCTCACGCAGAGGCTGTCTTGATCAGGAGGTCGTCATGTCTGCGCCTTTCGTCAAACTGTTCACCCATCCCGAGTTCGCCTGGGCCGACATTCGTGAACAAGAACAGGCTCACCCGCGTCATTACTTGGCACATTTGCTGTTGTTGGCATTGGTCCCTGCTGTGTGCCTGTTCATAGGCACCACCTGGACCGGCTGGAGCCTGGCCGAAAACGAAACGGTACGGCTCAGTAGCGCCAGTGCACTTCAATTGTGTGTGTTGCTGTACCTGACCATTGTGGCCGGCGTGGTGCTCATGGGCACGTTCATTCGCTGGATGTCCCGCACCTTCGATGCTCGTCCAACGGTCAACCAGTGCATCGGTTTCGCGGCCTATGCCGCCACGCCGTACTTCCTGGCCGGGATTGCCGGGCTTTACCCCAGTCGTTGGCTGGCGGTGGCGGTGTTGGCGGCAGCCTCGGCCTATTCGACGTTCTTGCTGTTCGTCGGACTGCCGAAGTTCATGGGCCTCAAGAAAGAGCAAGGCCTGCTGTACTCGGCCAGCGTGTGGGGCGTAGGTCTGTTGGTGCTGGTGACCATCCTGGTGGAGATGATCCTGCTCTGGTTTAACGTCTTGCAGCCGGAATATCTGCGGTTTCCAGCGGGCTGAACATTCATCGCGGTTTCCAGCATTACAGAAGCTTTTGTGGCGAGGGAGCTTGCTCCCGCTCGGCTGCGGAGCAGTCGTAAAATCATAGACTGCGCCGCTTGAAATGGGCTGCAAAACGGGGCTGCTGCGCAACCCAGCGGGAGCAAGCTCCCTCGCCACAGGGGTTACTTGGCAGCTTTCTTCATGCCAATCCGCCGACGCATCTCAGCGGTGATGCTCTGGCGGGTTTTCTTCAGGTCGGCCCAAGGCTCGTGCCCCACCTCTGCCAAGCGTTCATGGACGTTGTGCACGTTCCACAGGTTTGCGCCCTTGAGCTCGGCCACTTCCTCACGAAAAATCGGCACCGACACTGGCAGCCCTTCCCGGGTGCGCGCGGCGTAGGCGCAAATGGTGGTAGCGCCCAGGCCATTACGCAGGTAGTCGATGAAGATCCGCCCTACCCGGTTTTTTGGCCCGGACACCGCCGAAAAACGATCCGGCAACAGCTTGGCCATGTGACTGACAATGGCGTGGCTGAACCCCTTGACCTCGTCCCAGCCCAGTTTGCGCGTCAGCGGCACAACCACGTGAATGCCCTTGCCGCCGCTGGTCTTCAGGAATGCCTTGAGGCCCAGCTCGTCGAGCACCGATAAAGTGAGCTGTGTCGCCTCCACCATGCTTTTCCAGGGCAGCGCCGGGTCCGGGTCGAGATCGAGGACAAAGCGGTCAGGCTTGTCCAAATCCACGGAGGTCGCATTCCAGGTGTGCAACTCCACCGTGCTCATCTGCACCGCGCCGATCAGCGCCTCGGCGTTGTTGATGATCATCACCGGTTGCCCCGTCAGGGCCTTGTCCAGGCTGGTGATACCGGGGATCGCCAAACGCTCGGCGTTTTTCTGGAAAAACAGTTCACCGGCGATGCCGTCCGGCGCCCTGACCAAAGCCACCGGACGATCCGCCAGCTCCGGCAGGATGAATTCAGCGACGCTGGCGTAATACTCCGCCAGTTGCAGCTTGGTGGTGCCGCTGGTGGCGTCGATGACCCGTTCCGGATGAGTGATGCGAACCTTGCCGTCCATGGCCGGTGCCGGACTGGTCTTTTGTTTGGCTTTCGCCTTGGGTTTGGCCGGGGGCGCTTCGGCTTCTTCCTTGGCGGTTTGTTTTTTCTTTTCTGCGGTCTTTTTCACGGGTTTCGCCAGCTCCTGGGTGATCGCCTTGGCCGGTTTATCGCTGCGCAGGCCATGAAACACCGCATGGCGCACCGAGCCCTCCTTGGTCATCTCGGCAAATGCCACTTCGGCCAGCAGGTTCGGCTCGAGCCAGTGCACGCCCTTGGCTTCGTAGCCTGTAGGCGGATTGACCACGGCGGGCTTTTTCGTCTTCAGGGGCAACAGCTGCTGGTGGATGCTCTTGAGGGTGGTTTCGTTGAACCCGGTGCCGACCTTGCCGGCGTAGCGCAATTCACCACTGTCGGCATCATGCAGGCCCAGCAGCAAGGCGCCGAAAGCGCTGCGCGCGCCCTTGGGGTCGCTGAACCCGACCACCACGAACTCCTGGCGATTCTTGCATTTGAGCTTGATCCAGTCGTTGCTGCGGCGGGATACGTAGGCGCTGCCCAGCCGTTTGCCGATCAGTCCCTCCATCTGCATCTGGCAGGCGCTGTTGAGCAGTGCTTCAGGGGTTTCTTCAAAGGCATCGGAAAACCGCAGCAGCGGGTTTTCGTTTGCCTCCAACACGGCCGCCAGGGCAGTTCGCCGCTGCTCCACGGCTACTTTGCGCAGATCCATGCCATTGAGGTAAGGCAGGTCAAACAGGTAATAGGCGATTTTGCCACTGCTGCCGGCCTCAAAGGCATTCTGCAGGGCCTGGAAGTCCGGCACGCCCTGGGCGTTGGCAACGACCATCTCACCGTCGAGCCAGGCGGACTCCAAGCCCAGCGCGGCCAGGGCTTCAGCCTGCTTCCGCAGCTTATGGGTCCAGTCATGGCCGTTACGGGTGAACAGCCTGACCTCGCGATTTTCGATACGGACCATGACCCGGTAACCGTCGAATTTAATCTCGTAGAGCCATTCGCCGTCGGGGGCGCTGTCTACCAATGTCGCCAGTTCCGGTTTGAGCGTCTCGGGAATCGGTCCGGCCACCGCGCCGCTGAGGCGGGTCTTCGAGGTCTTTTTCGTCGACTTCGGCTTGGCGGCTTTTTCCGGCGATTTCACCGGTTTGGCTGCGGCTTTGGCTGTGGCGGCCTTGCCCCGACGCTTGGGCACGATGGTGCGGTCGCTGAGCACGCTGTCCGGTGCTTCCAGCACCACGTCATAGTCGCTTTCGGGACGGGCGGCTTCGTCCTGATGCTTGATCAGGAACCACTGCTCCTGCTTGCCAGGCATGTGGGTGCGCACCAGGTTCCACAGGCCGCTGAGCTTTTCGCCTTGCAGCTCGAACTTGAGCCGGCCTTTTTCATAGGCCTCGTGCGGATCGCCTTGGGGAATCCACGCGCCCCGGTCCCAGACGATGACATCGCCGGCACCGTAGTGGCCTTCGGGGATGCTGCCCTCAAACGTCGCGTAATCCAGTGGATGATCTTCGACATGCACCGCCAGGCGCTTGACCTTGGGGTCCAGTGACGGTCCCTTGGGCACTGCCCAGCTCTTGAGCGCACCGTCCAGCTCCAGGCGGAAGTCGTAATGCAGTCGTGAGGCATCGTGCTTCTGGATGCAGAACTGCAAGGCGTGGGCGCTTCTCGCCGATCTGCGGGAGCGCTTCGCCGCCGGCTCCGAGGTGGCGGTGAAATCGCGCATGCGGTTGTAATCATCCAGGGTCTTGCTACTCATGGCCCACCTGCAACCTGCGGCAATGCCGGATCAGCCACCGGCATCCCGGCGGTTTCCGCCAGCAACTGATCGACGACCCGGCTCAATGCCTGTTCGGTGGAGTCTCCCAGCAGCAACCCTTGTTCGTAGACAACGATTTGCCGGTCGGCGCTGGTCCCCTCCTGCACCATGCGGCGTGCCTGCTTGAAGACGTCTTGAACCCCCAAGGCGGCAGCCGTGTCGCCAAAGGTTTCTTCTGCAACCGTCAGCCACTCACCGATAAGCATGGGCTGCTCCTGCCCCTCAGCGATGAACTCCGCCAGAATCCCGTGGCGTTTGGCCCGCCAGCGGTTTTCCTTGAGCATCCAGTGGGACATGAGGCTGAAGTTGCCACCCGGCCGGGGTTGAGCAACGGCATGGGCGACCATCAGGCGAAACAGCGAGACGAGGCACAGGACGTCTTCGATCCGAGGGCAGGCATCGCAAATGCGTAATTCCAGCGTGGGGTAACGCGACGATGGTCGTATGACCCACCAGCAATCGCTGGGTTGGCGAATGGAACCGGTGCGCATGAGCATGTCGACATAACCGGCGAAACCCGACTCGTCCTCGAAGAACTCCGGGGCGCCCATGCGCGGCCATTCATCGCAAGCGACTTGGCGATAGCTGCTGAACCCACTGTAGGCACCGTTCCAGAACGGTGATGAAGCGCTCAGCGCGAGGAACATCGGGAGCCAAGGCAAGACCTCGTTCATGACCCGTACCCGATCCTGGGTCGCGGGCACCTCCACATGCACATGCAGGCCCGACAGCACGCTGCGTCGCGCCACGCGCTGGTAATCGTCGAACAGTTGCTGGAAATGCAGCTCATCGGTGGGTTGCAGCACCTGCGTGGCCATCGGGTGGGAACCCGCACTGAGCAGCCCCAGGCCATAGGAGGCCAGGCGCTGGTTCAGGCCCGTACGCACCTGGGTCAAGTAATCGGCGGCCTCGGGCAGGCTGCGGAAGATGGGCGATGCCATCTCGACCTGGCTCTGGAACATTTCATGGGCGAAATGCTTGCCCAGCACGCTCCGGCACGCTGCGACAGCATCCGCAGGGGGTTGGCCGGGCATGCAGCGGGTTTGCAGGTCGGTGATGAAATACTCCTCTTCAATGCCGAACTTCATGCGCCTGTTCATCGATAGTCCCTCCGATACCCGCGCCGATGCGGGTTACAACCAACGCCACCACGGCGATCCTTTCCACGTCCTGATAACCCGGCGTGAGCAATTCCTCACCAAATACATCCGGGTCCAATTCTCGATAAGTCCAGCCGAATTCCGCTGAGTCACGCCATGGCCCCAGGGCTTCGAGAAACGGGTCCCGGCCATCGACCATCGCCACACCGGTATAGAGCACCAACGAGCCGCCCGGTGTGAGCCTGGGCAAGGCCTGCTCGACGATGCGCAATGACAGCCCGGCCCCGAGCACCCCGCCGCCATGGCGATACGCTCGCTCGGAGGGGTCAGCCATGTACGGCGGGTTGGCGACAATCAGATCGAAGTTGCCCTCCACGTCCTGCAGCACGTCGCTGCGGGCGATTTCGACATTGGCCACCTCGGCCAGCGCCGCATTCACGGCACTTAGACGCAGGGCCAATGGGTTGATGTCCAGGGCCAACACCTGAGCCTCACGCCGGGCCCGGGCAATCACCAGGGCCCCGACACCGGCGCCACAACCGATGTCCACGGCGCGATGCACTGCTGTGAAATTCTGTTGCAGATGAGTATGGATCAGTTGTGCGAAGCGGTAGCTGTCCGGCCCAAAAAACACCGCATCGCTGGCCTGGGTGGGGAATTGCGAATGGGCAAACAGCAAACCGTCCAGGCTCGACCAGCGCACCCGGCTGTGCAATAGACCGTCGCGCTCCTCCAGTACTTCGGCTTCCTGCAATTGCCGCTGCTCATCGGCGCTGATCAGCCCCGGGGCGAACGGCCGCGACCAACCGAACACGTCGCGCAGTGTCCTGGACCGCTCGTTGCCGGGCCGTTGGTTGACCCGTTCGTGGGTCAGGGGCGTCGGCGTAATGAAACGATAGCCGTCAGCTTGCAGGCGGCGGCCCAATTGCAGCAATGCCAAGTCCGGTTCGGACAAGCGTTCTTCTGGATTCATGCAGGCTCCTAGCGCAGTGCGGACTTGAGTTCGATAAATCGACGCGTCGCCAGCAGACCGGCCGGATGGCTGTGGCAACGGGCCGAGAGCCAGGGCATCAAAATGAGCATTTGCTCATCGGGCGTCTGGCCTTGCAGCGCTTGTTGCAGGCTTTGCACATCGGGGTCTTCCACTGGCGTTTGCGGCTCACACGTTGCCCCGTGACTGCGTCGAGGACCTGACCGCGGCCCCTGCTCCAGCCAGTCCCCCGCGATCCAGTCGTGCAACAGTTGCTTTTCATAAGGGCTGAACACCCCGAACATGGCTGCCCCCGCGCCCTCGATCAGTGTCCAGAACCGGCTGTTCTGGGGATCTTCGTGACGTTTGATCCAGCCTTTGTTCTGCATCGCCGCGAGGAACCCTTCCAGTTGTCCCGGTGCCGAGAGCCACTGATTGACGGTCTTGCCTTCGAACTTGCAGTAGTCGGAATGCATGTGCTGGCCGAATGGACGCTTGCGTTCGAGCATGGCCAAGACTTCACGGTAGAGGTCGAACGACTCGATGATTGCCCGGCTGCCCTGCCCCAAGTCGTTGAGGCGATAGCCCAGGGTGACCCGGCGCCAGAAGGACTCGCGGTCCGCTTCCATCGGCATCAGCTGCAGCAACGACTGTACGGCCTTATGGGCATGGCCCGTGCTGGCGTTGTCGATGGTCACGTGGAGGGTGAAGTAGTACGGGTCGATGTCCAGTTCGCTCAGTTCATAAGCGCTGATCAACAGGTGCAAGGGCAATTGTTCGTAGCCCAGGTTGTAGCCGATGACCTCTGGCAGGTATTCATCGCCCGCGTAACCCAGGGCCAGTTGCACCGCACCTTGGAGGTAGCGCTCGTCGTCGATGTCCGGGGCGTCCAGCAACCCGTGCTCGGCGAGTAATTTGCGATAGATCACCACATGGTTTTGCGAGGGATTACCGTCCCCCAGCTCTTCCAGATAGGTGCACAGCAAGCCTTCGAAACGGTGGTCGTGCCAATGCTGGAGCACGCCATACAGCCAGGCCCCGTCTACGAGCTTGGTGGGGGCGACGGCTTGCAGGAAATACAAAGCATGGGCCTTGCTGCTGAAGAACTCTCGCGCACCGCCGCTTTTGCGTCGATCCAGGTACTCGGCATATTGCTGAGCCACGCCGGCACTGTGTTGCTCGACCCAGGTTTGCAGGGCCATGGGGTCATCGGGTATCTCTTGGGGCAGTGCCGTGGCCTGTTCAGCGCATTGTTGGATGAACGCTTGGGCGGCGGCTTGTTTATCAGCATCGTCGGGGCCCTGCAGCAGCCGTTCATAGCATTTGCGTACGGTCCCGGTGGCAGTGACCGGTTGCACGGTGGCAGGTCGGGATCGGAGGGTTGTCAGCGCAGTCATAAGGGCCTCTGGATTCTCTACAGGACGCTGAGTCAGTACGTCTCTACTTTTGCAGAGCGCTGTGAGCGACGAAAAATTCCCTTGGGTTGAAAGGCCGCCGGATAAACGGAGCCGTACCGTTTTGGCGGGAACCCTCGCTTCGCTTCGGGCCTCGAATACTGGGAACCTCTTTAATGTGAAAGAGCGCTTATCCGTGGCGAGGGAGCTTGCTCCCGCTCGAGTGCGTAGCGCTCGCAAGTTTTAAGGGCCGCTTCGCAGCCCAGCGGGAGCAAGCTCCCTCGCCACGAAAAATAGATGCCAGCCAACACTGTCTGTGTGGACCTTCCCACGCCGGGCGATACCCAAGGAGCACCAATGATTTTCACTGTATGGGTAGCGGTGCTCGGTGCCGTGTTGCTGACCCTGGCCCTGACCTCTTCGTACCTGCGCTGGATGCCGGTCACCACCTCGGCAATGTGCCTGGTGCTGGGCGTTGCCATCGGGCCGGCAGGGCTTGAGCTGCTGAAGCTGGACCTTGGCGATTCCTCAATATGGATGGAACACCTCACGGAAGTCGCAGTGGTGTTTTCGCTGTTCGTCAGCGGCCTCAAGCTGCGCCTGCCGCTCAAGGACCGGACCTGGCGTGTGGCCTATGGTTTGGCCGGGCCGGTGATGATCCTGACCATCGCCGGCCTGAGCCTGGCGCTGCATTACCTGTTCGGCCTGGGTTGGGGCGTGTCGTTGCTGATCGCCGCGATACTGGCGCCTACCGATCCGGTGTTGGCCGCCTTGGTACAGGTCAACGATGCCCGGGACGATGACCGGGTGCGCTTCGGTTTGTCTGGCGAAGCCGGATTGAACGATGGCACCGCGTTCCCCTTTGTGATCCTGGGCCTGTTGGTGCTGAGCGCGGACGGCAACGGCTTTCTCGGAGAATGGGTGCTGGGCAGGGTGCTGTGGGCTGTGCCGGCAGGTTTGCTGGTCGGCTACTGGATGGGCCGCGGCATTGGCCGGCTGACCCTGTCCATGCGCATCAAGAACGCTGACAGCACCCTGTCACCCAACGACTATTTGGCCCTGGCACTGATTGCCCTGGCCTATGTCGCGGCCGAGGCGGTCCACGGCTACGGTTTTCTCTCGGTGTTCGCCGCGGGCCTGGGCCTGCGCCAGGCCGAGGTGCAGTCCACCGACGAAAACTCACCGCCGGCCGAGCACCTTGTGCAGCCGGTGGTCGGTCATGAAGCTGTCGAACCCCGACAAGCGGTGCTGGGGGATACCGAATCCCTGGATGACGGCCAGGTGGCGGCCGGCGTGATGATGAGCGACATGCTGGCATTCGGCAGTTTGGTGGAACGCTCCATGGAAGTGTTCCTGGTGACGCTCTTGGGGGTGGTCATTGCCAATCACTGGGATTGGCGGGCCTTGTCCGTTGGCGCGTTGCTGTTCGCGGTCATCCGCCCTTTGAGTGTGCTGGCGATGCCTTGGGGGCGATTGCTGGACGGGCCGCAACGGCTGCTGATCGGCTGGTTTGGCATACGCGGTATCGGTAGCTTGTTTTATCTGTTCTATGCCTTGAACCATGACTTGCAGCCAGACGTGGCCAGGCTGTGCATCAACCTGACCTTGTCGGTGGTGGCCTTGAGTATCCTGGCCCATGGGTTGAGCACCCAGCCGACGCTGGCTTGGTATGAGCGTCGTAAGCGATCGAACTGAGGGCTTTTGGGGTCGCTTCGCGACGCAGCGGGAGCAAGCTCCCTCGCCACGATGATGGCTCAAGGTTGGGGGCGCCTCAGCCTACGGGGTCGGTCACCTGGATCAGGATTGAATACGCCCCCAGCAACACCCAGAACGTGGCGAAGATCCACGGCGTACGCACCGAAAACAGCAGCGACTTGCGGTAGCCCTTGTGGGTCGATTCTCGCTCGCTGAACAAAGGGGATTCGTCGTAGGCCAGGCCCATCAAGGGTTCGGCGCGTAGCAGTTCGCTTTGCTTGAAATGCCAGTGATCAATGATGTCGTAGGCCGCGCGAATGCCCGGCCAGGCGTTGAGCGAACTCAAGAAGCCCAGCAAGGCCAGGAATGGCGGCACGATCAAGGTGAACAACTTGCCCCATTCCGGGTTCAAGTTGGCCATGCACGAGGCAAAGGCGATCACCAGGAACGATTGGGCCGCCAGGTAGGCATCGGTTCGATTGGCCAGGATGCTGGTTTCGTATTGGATTTCCCGCCGATAAAAATCCAGGCGTTCCTTGGGGGAGCCGAACAGCTTGGCGTTGTGCTCGGTCAGTTCTTCTTCCGGGGTTGGACGGGTAAGTATTCTGGGCATTGCGCAGGTTGTGCCTCGGTGATGACTCGGACTCATTTAGAAGAACCGGGCACAAGGCAAGTTCAAGCCGATGGACCGAAGGCACGGCAAGGCTTCAATGAAACGCCCTCCGATCATCCGTGTCTCTAGAACATCAACAGTGTGAGGAGGGATCTGTGGATTATCTCGGATGGGTTCAATGGCCAGCGATGATGGTCACCGTGCTGGCCGCCTGGTTGATCGGCTCACGCCAGCCCCGACGCAGGGTGGCGGGGTTCAGTTGTTTCATCGCCAGCAACATTCTGTGGGTGATCTGGGGACTGCACTCGAATGCCTATGCGCTGATCGTGTTGCAATTTTGTCTATGCGCGATGAATTTGCGTGGGTTCAAGAAAAACACCGAGTAGGCAGGTGCTTTCCTGTTCTTGAGCCTGGGCGGCTATTACTTCATCGTCTGCCCAATGATCTGCACCAGATCGAGCTGTTTGAACGGTTTGGTCAGCCGGGGCAGTTGGCTGGCGAAGCCTTCCAGACGTTCGGCGTAACCGGTGGCGAGGATGATGGGCAAGTCCGGTTGCCGGTCTCGCAGTTTTTTCGCCAACTGCGCGCCGTCCATCTGCGGCATGGCCATGTCGGTGATCACCAGGTCGATACCCTGATTGCACTCATACAGCTCTAGCGCCTGAGCCCCCGACGCAGCGCACAGCACCCGGTGCCCCAGGTCTTCGATCAGCAAACGGGTGGAGGTCAGCACCAGGCTGTCATCGTCGACCACTAGCACCAACAACTCATGCACCGGTGGCGCTGCAACCTCTTCGGTTGACGCTTTGCCCGGCGCCAAACTGTCAGCCACCGGCAACCACAGCTGCGCAGTGGTGCCCATGCCCTTCTGGCTCCTGAGCGTCAGTCGGCCACCTAATTGCTCGGCCAGGCCGTGCACCATGGACAACCCCAGGCCGGTGCCCTTGCCGACGCCCTTGGTGGTGAAAAACGGATCCACGGCAGAGGCCAGCGTTTGCTCATCCATGCCCTCGCCTTCATCGGTGATCGACAGGCAAATGTACCGCCCGGGCGTCATCGGCTTATCTGGTCCGGCCTGGTGCCCCTGCCGCTCGTCGGCTGTAATCACAATGCGTCCACCGTTGGGCATGGCGTCCCGGGCATTGGTCGCCAGGTTGAGGATCGCCAGTTCCAATTGGTTGACGTCGGCCCATACGGGCGACAGCACCTCGGTGAAGTCGGTCTGGATGTGAATCGAAGGGCCCATGGAACTCTGCAGCAAGCCGCTGATACCGCGCACCAGCGCCGACAGCTCGACCGATTCAGACGTCAGCTTCTGCCGACGGGCAAACGCCAGCATGCGCTGGGTCAGCGAAACACCGCGCAGCGCGCCCTGGGTCGCGTTGTCCAGCAACTGAGTGAGTTTCGGCTCGACCGGCATGCGCTTGCGTACGATTTCCAGGTTGCCGAGGATCACCGTCAACAGGTTATTGAAGTCATGGGCGATGCCGCCGGTGAGCTGACCGATGGCTTGCAGCTTCTGGGACTGGAACAGCGCTTCACGGGCCTGTTCAAGGGCCTGCTGCGCCTGGGTGGCATCGGTGATGTCACGGGTGATCTTGGCAAAGCCCAGCAGCGTACCGGTATCGCTGCGGATCGCATCGATGACCACGTGCGCCATGAACCGGGTGCCATCCTTGCGCATGCGCCAACCCTTTTTTTCGAAGCGCCCCTCACTGCAGGCAATGCTCAGCGCACGCTGCGGCTCACCGGCGTCGCGGTCCTCGGGGGTATAGAACATCGAAAAATGCCGACCGATGGCCTCGGCCGGAAGGTATCCCTTGATCCGCTGCGCCCCCAGGTTCCAGTTAGTCACCTGACCGTCCGGGTCGAGCATGTAGATGGCGTAATCGGTGACGCTTTGCACCAGCAGGCGAAACTGCTGCTCGCTTTGCTTGAGGGTTTCCTCGGCCATCTTGCGATCGGTCAGGTCGCGGGTAATCTTGGCGAAACCGAGCAACGCGCCGCTCTGGCTGTCAATGATCGGGTCAATGACCACGTGGGACCAGAACAGCGTGCCGTCCTTGCGCACCCGCCAACCCTCACCCTCGAAACGGCCCTCGCGCAGGGCCGTGTCCAGCGCCCGTTGCGGCAAGCCGGCGGCACGGTCCTGGTCGGTATAGAAACGGGAGAAATGCTGGCCCAGGATCTCGGACTCTTCGTAACCCTTGAACCGCTTGGCGCCGGAATTCCAACTGGTGATGATGCCCGAGGGATCGGTCATGTAGATGGCATAGTCGACCACGGCGTCGATGAGCAGGCGAAATCGCTGCTCTTCGTTTATCAGGGCGGTCTTGGGGGCATTGTCGAGCATCTGGCCGGGGCATCCGTATGGATTTTTTGCGGAGTATGGAGCAAGTCTGGTGTCAGGAAAAACTATTGAGGCTGTGGAACGGAGCAAGCCCGCTCCCAGAGGAATTGTGTTCTTCCTGACGGACAGACCACCACCGCGGCAATAAGTGCTGCACCCTCGCCTCGCCAAACCGATCATCAATCAGCATCACCACCCCTCGGTCCTGCTGGGTGCGAATGACCCGACCGGCGGCCTGCACCACTTTTTGCAGGCCAGGGTACAGATAAGTGTAATCGTAGCCGTCACCGAAAATCGCCGCCATGCGCTGTTTCATCTGCTCATTGACCGGGTTGAGCTGCGCCAGCCCCAAGGTGGCGATGAACGCACCGATCAGGCGTGAGCCCGGCAAGTCGATGCCCTCACCGAACGCGCCGCCCAACACGGCAAAACCGATGCCTTGGCTGTGTTCCATGAAGCGTTCGAGAAACGCCTGCCGGGGCGCCTCCCCCATGCCACGCGATTGCGCCCAGGTGGCGATCTGCGGATGCCGCTCGGCCAATAGTCCGGCCACCTGTTGCAAGTAATCGAAGCTGCTGAAAAAAGCCAGGTAGTTGCCCGGGCGCTCGCTGAATTGACGGGCCATCAACGCGACTATGGGCTCCAGGGACGCCTGGCGGTGGGCAAAACGGGTGGAAATCCGGCTGATCACCCGGACATCCAGCTGTTCGGCCTGGAACGGCGATTCAACATCGATCCACACCGTGTCCGCCGGCGTGCCCAGCAGGTCAGCGTAATAGTGGCGAGGGCTCAGGGTCGCGGAAAACAGCACGCTGCTGCGGGACGCCTTTAGCCTGGGGCGCAGGAAGCCGGCCGGCACCACGTTGCGCAGGCATAAGGTGGACAGACTGCGCTGGCGACCGAGTTCGCGTTTGTGGATGTCGAACAGGAAGTGCTCGTCGAAGGACTCCGCCACCCGGCCGAACTGCAGGGCGTCGAAGTAAAACGCTTGCAGTCCGCTGTCCAGGCCCTGGGGGTGATCGTTGAGGTAGTCGCCGATGGCCGTGGTGCAGGTGGCCAAGGCCTGGAGCAGTTTTTCCGGCGGCTTTTCATAAGCCTGATAGGCCGCCACCTGCGGCGCATGCAAGGCGTTCCATTGGCGATTGACCCGTTCCAGGGATTTCTTCAACGGTTCGGGGGCGGTTTTGCGCACCGCCGCCAGCGTCGCCTGGTCAAGGGTCGCGCTGTACATCTGCCGTCCCCGCTCCACCAGGTTGTGGGCTTCGTCCACCAGGGTCGCGACGTTCCAGCCATTAGCCTGGGCCAGGCCAAAAAGCAAGGCGCTGAAGTCGAAGTAATAGTTGTAGTCGGCCACCACCACGTCGACCCACCGGGCCATTTCCTGGCTGAGGTAATACGGGCAAACCTCATGGGCCAGAGCGATTTCCCGCAGCGCGGCCTGATCGAGCAGCGTGACCTGGCTCGCGGCCGCCCGAGCACCCGGCAAACGGTCATAGAACCCACGTGCCAGCGGGCAGGATTCGCCATGACAGGCCTTGTCCAGGTGTTCGCAGGCCTTGTCGCGGGCGATCATTTCCAGCACCCGCAACGGCATCGATGGTGCGCTGCGGGTGATCACTTGGGCGGCGTCCAACGCCAGCTTGCGCCCCGGGGTTTTTGCAGTGAGAAAGAACACTTTGTCCAGCTGCTGCGGCGCCAGGGCCTTCAGCATCGGAAACAACGTGCCGACGGTCTTGCCGATGCCGGTGGGCGCCTGGGCCATCAGGCAGCGGCCGGTGCTGACGGCCTTGAACACTGATTCGGCCAAGTGCCGCTGCCCTGGCCTGAAGCCGGCGTGAGGAAAGGTCAACGTCTGCGCACCGAGATTACGCGCCTGGCGGTGGGCCATCTCCTGTTCGGCCCAGGTCAGGAACAGCGCGCACTGCTCGTCAAAAAAAGCCTGGAGTTGCGCGGCCTCAAAGCTTTGCGTAAGGCAGGTTTCCTTTTCGCTGACGATGTCGAAATACACCAGCGCGACGTCAATGCGCGGCAATTGTAGTTTCTGGCACATCAGCCAGCCGTAGATTTGCGCCTGGGCCCAATGCAACTGACGGTGATTGGCCGGTTGCTTGCTCAGGTCGCCGCGGTAAGTCTTCACTTCTTCGAGGCAGTTGCGACCCGGGTCATAGCCATCGGCCCGGCCTTTGATTTTCAATGTTCGGTAGTGACCTTCCAGGCTCACTTCAGCCTGGTAGGCCTCGCTGCGCCGTGACGCCACGGTGCGATGGCCGGCGATGCCTTCCAGGGCCGTGGGCGACGGTGTGAAGCGCAGGTCGAGGTCGCCCACCTTGGCGGTGAACTCACACAATGCCCGCACGGCAATGCTGTAGCTCGGCGCCTGGGTCATGCGCCCTGCTCCGCCCATTGCACGTAGCACACGGCGACGGGCATCTGGTGCTCATGGCAGAACTCCAGCCAACGCAGTTGGTTGTCCTGCAGGCGATCGCCAGGGCCTTTGACTTCGATCATCCGGTAAGTCTTGTGCTGCGGCCAGAACTGGATCAGGTCCGGCATCCCAGCGCGGTTGGCCTTGATGTCCAGCAGCAGGCGGCTGAACCACTGCTTGAGATGCTCGGCCGGCAGGCAATCGAGGGCCTGGTTCAACAGGTCTTCGGACAACGCGCCCCAGAACACGAAAGGTGACTGCACGCCCCACTTCTCTACGAAACGGCGAGTGATGGTGGCTCGATAACGCCCATCGTCCAACTCTGCGAAGCAGGCCGCGAACAGCTCGACGCGGCGGGCATGGAAATCGTCGTTGAGCAGGTCGACCGGGCCGCGCTGGAACGGGTGGAAGAACGCCCCCGGCAATGGCGCGAAAATCGCTGGCCAGCACAGCAGGCCGAACAGTGAATTGATCAGGCTGTTCTCCACGTAATGCACAGGGGCGATGTCGTCATGTAGGTGGGCCTGGACGTGATACTCGACTGACAAGGCCGGATCGACCCGCGCCAAGTGCAAATCCAGCCGTTCCATCTCCCGGGCCATGGCTCTCGGCACGGGTGGTCCGCCTAGCTTGCGCCGCAGCCGGGGCACGATCCTGAGCAAGGCCTGGGCTTCGGCGGCGCTTTGCGGCGAGTGCGCGGCGGTTTCCCCCAGCTCAAGCGCCAGGGCGTACTCGCCGATCCGCTCCAGTACGCGGATCATCCGCAGCCGCGCGCCGGGATAGGTGCAGTCCCGATAGATACCCAGGGCCAGGGCGAAATCACCGATGCGTTCGCCGTGCTGGCCGATCTGGAACAGTAACTTGCCCCGGCGTCGTTCCAGCCAGGGATTGTCCAGAAACAGGTCGTTGACTTGGGTAACGATGCCTTCGACCGGCTCGCCGAGTTCGAAGCGCTGTTGGCACTCGTGGAGGAACAGGCAGGCATCAACGTCTTGTCGGCTGCGCAGACCACGAGACTCGGCGCTGAATTCGACGGTTTCGTAAGTGAAGATGCCCAGGTCCGCCAGCACGAACTCCGACCAGTCCTGGTAGAGATTGCCGAAAAACATCAGGCGCAACCGGTCGCAGAGGTCCATGATCGTCAAGCTGAACAGTCGGTCTTCAAGCTGCGGGCACCAGGCGCGAAAGGACTGTGGTTGGCTGGCCTCATCATTCAAGGCCTGGAGCCATTCAGTCTTTTTTGCCTTGGGTTGTTCGATCAGGTGGCCCAGGCACAAGAGAATTTCCGGCTTGAGCAACACTTCGAACAGCTCGACGAGGCTCAGCGGGGCCTGTTCCTCGACCCAGCCCAGCGCCAGCAATGGCTCGACGGCACTGCCGATGTCACCAATTTCCGGGTAATGCAGCTTGCTGTGGCGGAACCGCAGCCCTTTGCGCATCACCATCCGCACCAGCAAACCCTGTGACGAGCGCGGCAATGCCGCGAATTCGTCGATAAACCGCTGTTCTTCGGCGCTGAGCACATCGGCATAACGTTGCACCAGCCAGGCGAGCACGCGCTGAAAGTTGTTCAGATAATAAAAGGGATCGTCGAGGGGGTTGGCTGTCACGGAGAGAAGCGCCATGGATGCTGAAACACTGGTTATGCGTACAGATATCAGCTACAACCGTTCCAGGCAACTGCAAAAGATGAGCGGTCTCCTACATTTAGAGGTGAAATCCCTCATCCGGCGATGAACTTTCCTACGACAAGCGAGACCAATGGCGGTTGACTAACGTGATGGCTTGTTCGAATCAGCTGTCCGCGTACTTTTGATTGAGAGGTTATGGATATGAACATCAGGTTTCTGGGCCTACCCCTGGCTGCCGTGGCATTCCTGGCTCTGGCCGGCTGCGCGTCGCCAACCGTGGTGACCTTGCAGAACGGTACCCAGTATTTGACCAAGGACACACCCAACACCCGCACCACAGACGGCTTCTACGAATTCGAAGACATCTCCGGCAAGAAAGTCCGGGTCCGCGCCGATGACGTGGCGACGATACGCAAGGAAGATTGATCCTTTCCGAGCCCTCTGCCTTGAACGAGAGCGCCGGTTGGCAAATCATCGCCATGACGTGACGAGAGCGCCAACAGCCTCTCGTCACGCTGACGGATAACAACCTAGGCGAACACGATGCCCTCGCCTCCCACCTGCCCCAGGCCAACACCCACCAAGGTTACCGAACTGTCGCCTACCTTGAGCAACGTGTCGCTGCCCACCTGCGACAGGTGCTGGCTGTAGTCATAATCCTCCCCGGCACCCTGCACGCCGATGAACACCAGTTTGTCACCCGCCTCATAACCGCTGATCCGATCCTGGCCGAACGCGCCATTGAAAATGAATGTGTCGCTGCCGCCGCCTGCTTGCATCAGGTCATTGCCCGCGCCGCCGACAAAGGTGTCGTTACCCGCATCACCCACCAACACATCATCGCCATCCTGGCCGAACAACCAGTCACCCGTGGTCCGGGCAACCAACGTATCGTTGGCCGCGCCGCCCTTGACCGACGACGCATAGGCCGTCAGGTTGGCGCCGGCCATCAAGCCATTGGCCGTGACGCTGTGGCTCACCTCGTCCTTGAGCAGCCCCCAGAGGGATCCGGGCTCTTTGCTGATCAATGTGCCGATGTCGCGGGTGATGCTGATTGCACCGTGGGCATCGCGCATATACAGGGTCCCGGCCCCGTCATGGGCGAAGCTGAAATCCTTGATCGATTGCTGCAGCTGCAGGCTGTTACTGCCCTGCCCGCCCAGTATCACGTTGTAACCACCGCCATCGCGGAAGGTGTCGTTGCCGGCGCGGCCTTCCAGGTAATCGCTGCCCTGGCCGCCCTGGATCAGGTCATCCCGGTCGCTGCCGATGATGAAGGTGCTGCCCGTATGGGTCTCGGCGTTGCGGTTGAGGTCTTGCACCCAGGTATTGCCGCGCGCCGGATCAGACAGATTGGCAACGATGATGGTCGAGTCCTTTTCCGTCAGGTCGTAGAACGCCGAGCCCAGGATCCGCCCCATGCCATCGCCATACCCGCTGGGCAAGTGGGAGATCCAGGTGGGAATGTTGAGGATGGAAAAGGGCAATACGTTCCACGTCGCCGAAGCATAGTGGTCGTTGAAGCTGACGATGTTGTTGGTGGCCGACTCCTGCTGTGTGTCATGCACGCCCACCGACGACAGGTTGAACGTCGAACCGTCCAGTGCCCGGAACACCGGGTCGTTTTCATAGCCGATGTTCAGTACTTTGTCGGTGCTGCTCTGGGTCGGCGAGGCGTAGGCGATGTAGTTGGCCCCGGAGTAGAACCCTGACCATTGACTGGCACTCAGGTCCGCCAGGCTGTTGACCGCCAACCCGCCCAGGCTGTGACCGCTGACCAGCACGTCGTTGCCCGTCAGGCCATGGGCCTGGGCAAATGCCGCGACGTCCCCGAGCAGGTTGCCAAAGGCTTCGCCTGCGTAGTTTTTCGCATAATCCTTAGGGCCCAGCGCGGCCATCACATCGTTGATGATGTCGCCAATGGAGTCGCCTATCAGATTCTCCCGCGGGCCACTGGTGCCACGAAACGACACGCCGATTTCCTGCAGGTGCCCATCGGCGTCGTATTTACCAAGGATCTCCACCTGCGCGGTGGTGTAGCCGGCCTTCTCGCCGAAGAACGTCCCGCGTCCATCCACCTTGCCGGTGTAGCCCAGTTGCGAGGCGCTGATGGGGGTCCAGCCGGCCTTCTGCACCGCCTCCAACGCGAGCTTTTCCGAGTCAGGGTTCCACGGCACGCCTGGGATCACCCCTTGGGAGTCGGTGCCGCCCAGCAGTGCTGTCACCAGGGTCGCGGGCAGGCCGACCCCGAAACCGTTGTGCTGATAGCCGGCGGCAAAGCCGTGGTCGAGGTTGTGGTAGGAATACAGCATGATCGCCATTGCATCGCTGACCAATGCTTTGGACTCAGTGGCGTCGAGGTTCTTGTAGTCGTAGATACCCATGGTGGTTACTCGCTTTTGTTGTTGGAATGCTAAAACCGGGTTTCAGGGGATTTGCGTGGTGAGGGGCATGTGCCGCCCCACCTTCTTGGGTCAGAACTGCCAATCCAGCGTCAGGCCCACGCCATGGGTTTTATCCCGGGAGCCGAGCAGACCGTTGTAATCCAGGTTGACCCGCACATCCTTGGCCACCGCCAGCCCTACACGGGCGCCGATCGCCGCTGCATTGCGGTCCATCGACACGCTCTGCACCGCGAAGGTGTTGGGACTGCCGGCAAATGCCAGGTCCTGCTCGGAACGGGTATGGCTCAGGTTGTGCTGCCAGCCGAGGGATCCGGACAACTGCAACTGCTGTTGCTGCGACAGCGCCAGGGTATGACTGGCCCGCACGCCCAGCGTCGAGAGCACGGCGTCACGACGGTCGTCGCCTCCCTTGAGGGCAGCGGCATCGCCCTTTTCATGGAAGCTGTCACTGTCCAGGTGCACGTAGGCCAGGTTGGCGAACGGCTCCAGGGCCACGGAGCGCAAATCGAGGCGATACGCGGCTTCGGTGAACAGCTGGGCGGTTTGGGCGTCGCGCTTGGTTTTTTCCTTGCCGCTTACAGCGTCGAACTGAACGTCACGCTTGACGTCGATGCGATGCCAACTGTAGGCGCCGCCGACGGTCAGGCGCAGGTCGTCGATTTCATGACCCAGGTACGCACCCAGGTGGTAACTGTCAGCCTTGGCCGACGAATGCGTGCCGTCCCCCAGGCTCAAGGAGCTGTCGCTGTAACCGGTGACGAAACCCAGCCGTGTCTGGTCGCTGATCAAACCATCGACACCCGCCAGCAGCCCGCCGATGGAACTGTTGGAACTGGCGTTATCATCGCCGCCGTCGCTTTTACCCCAGGCACCGAGCACCTTGACCCAGGCATTGCTATCGGTATCCGTCGGTGTGTTGGCGTCGTACAGCGCATCCTGACGCAGGCGGTCGCCTACGGCTTCGCGCAGGTAACGGCTGTCGTTGATCAATAACGTGCCGATGGCCGGATGAATCTCACCAGACAGTTGCTGGAATGCCTGTTGCGCCATGGCAGCGCTGGGTGATAACAACAAAGCTTCATACACGCCGTTGCCCGCGCCCAGTTGCTCGGCGGCAGTCGCCACCGAACGCTGGTTCGGCGTCAGGCCAAGGCTGCTGAACGACGTGGCGTTACGCGCCACCGCCAGTTGAACGCCACCGGCCGAATACGCCAGGTCACCGCCAAGGAACGCGTAGTTGGGCAGGACTTCACCGAAGCGTCCTTCAATACCGTCGGCCGCCTGGAGGATATTGAATTGCCGACCGAGCAGGCTTTTCACTTGGCTGGCAGTGAGCAGCGTCGGACTGTTTTCCAGGGACAGCGACACCGTTGCGCCGTCGATAGAGGCCTTGCCGCCCGCAACGATCAAGTCGCTGGAGGTGGAGGACACTTCCACGGCATAGGTCGAACCGGGCTGGAACGTCACGTCCCCGGCCACTTGCAAGGTGCCGATGGAGTTGCCCGGCGCCACGGCGCCGCCGCGATTGGCCGTCAGGCTGGACAGGCGTCCGGTGCCGCCGAGGATGCCGCCGTCGTTGACAGTGACGGCCGACGCCAGCGAACCGTTGACCGCCAGACGGCCCTCATTGACCAGGGTTGGTCCGCTGTAGCTGCTATCGCCAGTGAGCACCAGGGTCCCGAGGCCTTCCTTGGTCAGGCCGCCGTGGCCGGAGATGTCGTTGCGCCAGACGTCCAGGCCACACTGGATACCGCTGCACACACGCTCCGTAGGCTTGCCGGGATCGATGATCGCGCCAATGCCGGGCAAGTCCGCTACGAACTGGCCAGAGCCATAGGCACCGTCGATTCGAAATTCCTCGGCAATGTCCTGTTCGGTCACCAGCATCGATGGGCCGTCGATAGCTTTGGCCAGGTTGATCATGCCCCAGCCGTACAGCGAATCGACGCCCGGTGCGCCCATGTCGGTGGCGGTGGTACGCAATACATTGGCGACCTGGGCGCCGGTCATGTACGGGAAGCGTTCCATCAGCACCGCCACGCTGCCGGCCACGTGAGGCGCGGCCATGGAGGTGCCGCTCTTGTTGGCGTACCCCACGGTCAGGTCATCGGCACCGGTACCGCCGATCACGGCGCTGTACACCCGGGTGCCCGGGGCCGACACGCAGAAACTGGCGGTGTAGCCGCAGCGCGACGAGAAGGTGCTGATGGTGTATGGGTCCGGGCTGGCAGTATCCGGGTTGACTTGCAGCGCCGCCACGGTGAGCCAGTTCGGTGCGATGTCTGGCACAAAGTACGCCAGGCCCGCGATGGCATCCGGGTTGTTGAGGTTGTAGTCGTTGCCGGCGGCAAAGATCGTCACGATACCGCTGCGGGCCGCGGCGATTGCCCCCTCGTAGGCGCCACCCGGCCGGGTGCCCAGCAGCGGTTCGATCTGGTCGAATTGCAGCTGCGCGTCCTGCACCGTGAAGTGCGGGAACGCCGGGTCGCGGCCGCCTTGGTCGAAGCGGTCGGTGATGCCGATGCCCCAGCTGTTGTTGATAATCCGCGCGCCGCTGGCGATCAGCGCATCCCAACCCGCTTTGTACACCGCGCCATCGTTGCCCAGGATGATGCCATCTTCAGGCCCGGGGTCGCCGTTGTCGGCGCTGATGATCTGCGCATCGAAGGCCACGCCGTGCATCGGGCTGCCGTCGCGGCTGCCGGCGGCGATCCCGCCAACGTGGGTGCCATGGGAACCCAGCTTGCCGTCAGAACCCACGGAGGGAGAACCGTCGTAGCGGAACGGGTCTCCGGCTCGCACCGGGATGTACGGGTCGGTGTACTCGCGGATGCCGCTGGTGACCAGGTTTACGACTTTGTCGCTGCCGGAGAACTCCGGATGAGCCGCGTAGACCGGCTGGTCGAAGATCCCCAGCTTGACGCCCTTGCCGGTGTAGCCGGCGGCGTAGGCTTGTTGCGCATTGATCGCGCCCAAGCCCCATTCGGCGTCGAATTCGGCACTGCGCCAGCTGTCCGGGTTCCCCGGCCTGCCGCTCTCGACATACGGCGCCGCCTGGGCACTGCCCAAGGTGGCCAGGGCGCAGAGCATGGCCTGGTTGAACGTCTTGAACAGGAACAGCCGGCCGGTTTGTCCGGGGTGTTTTTTGCTATCGGTTTTCATCACGAACCATCCTTAGTTGCTGCAGTAATCCTTTGGTTTGCACTGCCATCTGTGGATCAGTCATTGCTCCCGGCCCACAAACGCCTCATCGACCTTCGCCAAGTCCTGCGCCCCCAGGGTGCCGGCGTAGTAATGCAGCTTGGTCCAGGCCATGAGGTAGTCGTAGCGGGCCTGGGCCAGGTCGCGGCGGGTGGTGTAGAGCTGCTGTTCAGCGTTGAGCGCGTCGAGGTTGACTCGCTCGCCGCCGAGGATGCTTTGCCGGGTCGACACCACCAGCGCTTCGGCGGACGCCAGGGCTTTCTGGTAGGCCCGCAGTTTGTTCACCCCCGAGACACAGGCGCTGAACTGGCGGCGCAGTTCGATCAGGGTTTCGCGGGTCTTGGCGTCGAGTTCGTACTCGGCCTGTTCCATGTTGCGACTGGCCTGGCGGGTCGAGGCTGAGACTCCGCCACCGGCGTACAGCGGCACGCTGACTTCCAGGCCGATGGTGTTGGTGTCGTAGCGCTGGTTGTAGGTGTTGCCACTTTCCGATTCGTTCTGGCGCATGGTCGCGTAGGCGCTGACCTTGGGCAGGTGCCCGGCGCGGTTGCGCTCGACCTCGAAGCGCGCCACGTCCACCGCCTGACGCTGGGAGGCCAGGTTCGGGTTGTTGCTCACCGCAAGTTCGTGCCAGGTGTCGAAACTGGCCGGTTGCAGGGCGAAGGTCTGGAAGGTTTCGTTCAGCGGGGCCAAGTCGCCGATATTCAGGGCCGGGACGCCAATCAGCGCACCCAGCTCGCGCAAGGAGGCGTCTTGCTCGTCGCGCGCCTCGATTTCCTCGGCGGTTGCCAGCTCATAGCGCGACTCGGCTTCGAGGATGTCGGTGCGCGTCCCTTCGCCCTGGCGAAACAGATGCTCGTTCTGGCGAAACTGTTGTTCGAAGGCCTTTTTCTTGGCCTGGGCTATATCGATCTGGTCTTGGGCAAAAAGGGCCTGGGTGTAGTAGCTGAGCACCCGCACCAGCAGCTCCTGGCTCTTGCCGCGAAAGCTCTCATCGGCGAACAGCGACTGCGCCACGCCTTTTCGATAGGCCGCATACGCTTCATAGTCCAGCAGCGGTTGTTGCAGGGTCAGGCTGGAACCGTAGCTGCTGTAGTTGCGGTCGTCATGCTGGCTGGCGCCACGATCATTGAGGTAAGTGACCTTCGATTGATTGCGGCCCTTGTTGTAGCTGTAACCCAGCTGCGGCAGCAGTCCGGCGCGGCCGATGGCTCGGTTTTCCAGGCCCGCGTCGCGCTCCTTGATCGCCCCCAGGTAAACCGGGTCATTGCGTAACGCCTGTTCGTAGATGTCGAACGGCCCCATGGCCCAGGCGTTACTGCAGACAGCCGCCGTCAATGCGGCAAGCCAATAAAAACGCTTCATACCAGCAGACATCCTTATTCTTCGGTCAACGCGGAGCCGGCTCGGTCGAGCAGCGGTTTGAACAGGTAGTTGAGGAGCGAGCGCTCGCCGGTACGCACAAACATCTCCGCGGGCATGCCAGGCTTGAGCACCAGGCCGTTGAGCTTTTCCATCGCCACATCGCTGACACTGCTACGCAGGACGTAATACGGGGTGCCAGTCTTCTCATCGAGCATTTGGTCGGCGGAAATCAGGCTGACCTCCCCCGATACCCTGGGCGTTCGGTTCTGGTTGAAGGCGGTGAACAGGATGTCCACGGGCAAATGACTGCCGACCTTGTCGATCAGGTGCACCGGCAGATGCCCTTCCACTTCCAGGCGCGTGCCTTGGGGCACGATTTCCAGCAAGGTATCGCCCTGGCGCACCACCGCGCCTTCGGTGTGCACCCCCAGGTTGACAGCGATGCCGTCGGCGGTGGCGAGGATTTCGCTGTGTTGCAGCTCGAACCCGGCGGATTTCAGCTGCTGTTGCAGGGTCTCGCCCTTGAGCTGGGCGTCGGCCAACTGGCTGCGCACTTCTTTCTGATACTCCTCGTTGTGCTGTTGCAGCTTCAGGCGAGACTCAACGATGCCCTGCTCCACCCGGCCGCTTTCGCCGCTGTTCTGCGCCAGTTCCTGCTGCACTTGCGAGAGCTGGCGTTGATAGTCCAGCAGGCGATTGCGCGGGATGTAACCGTTGTCCGCCAAGGGTTGCAGATTGCTCAGTTGCAGGCGCAGGGATTCGGCCTGGGCATTCAGATCGCTGCGGGCCCGGCGCATGCCCGCCAGTTGGGCCGTGGCGCCTTCGATATTGGCGCGTAACGCCGCCTGCTCCCGGGCAAACGCATCGCGGCGGCTGCTAAACAGTTGCCGCTGGCCTTCGAGCACCAACGCCAACTGCGGATCGGGGTCGTGGCTCAGTTGCGCCGGGAAACTCACCTGCCCCAGGTTATCCCGCTCGCTTTGCCAGCGCGCCAGGCTGGCCCAGGCCATCCGGTACTGGGCTTGCAGCGATTGCACGTCGGCGGCGGCCTGGGTCTGGTCCAGACGAAACAACGGTTGGCCCTGCTTCACCACCTCGCCTTCACGCACCAGGATTCGGCTGACCACGCCGCTGCTCATGGATTGCACGGCTTTGCGCTTGCCCGAAACCACGACGGTGCCCTGCACCGGGATACCTTGGTCCAACGGTGCCAGGCTGGCCCAGGTGAAAAAGCTCCCCGCGCCAAGGATCGCCAGGGCCCAGCCCAGGCGAGTGAAGAAACGGGCGCTGTATTCAGGGCGTTCGGGTACTTGGATGTGTCCGGGGTTCATGTCGCGATCCTTGCTCATGCGCCGCTGGGCTTGTTGGTGGCCTGGTACTGGCGGCTCATGCTCAGTCCGTTGGGTGTCGGTTGGGGGCTGTTGCGCTGTGAATCCCGTTGGGATTCCGGCTGGCCGGACAGCGCCCGCAGCACCTCCTGGCTCGGGCCGAAGGCCTGTAGCCGGCCTTCATTGAGCACCAGCAACTTGTCGGCCTGGGCCAATGCCGAGGACCGATGGGTCACCAGCACGACGCTGGTGCCCTGGGCTTTCATCTGCGCGATGGCGCTGGCCAGGGCCGCCTCGCCCACCGTGTCCAGGTTGGAATTGGGCTCGTCGAGCACCACCAGGCATGGCCGGTCATACATTGCCCGGGCCAATGCCACCCGCTGCTTCTGCCCGCCCGATAACCCACTGCCGTCCTCCCCCAGTACCATGTCGTAGCCTTGGGGCATGCGCAGGATCAGCTCATGCACACCGGCCTGTTGCGCGGCCGCGACGACTTTGAGCGGGTCGGCTTCGCTGAATCTTGCGATGTTCTCGGCAATGCTGCCGCTGAACAGCTCGATGTCCTGGGGCAGATAGCCGATGTGCGGGCCAAGCTGATCACGCTTCCAGCGGTGGATGTCAGCCCCGTCAAGCCGCACGGTGCCGCCAAGGGCCGGCCACACGCCCACCATCACCCGGGCCAGGGTGGATTTACCGGAACCCGAAGCCCCCAGCACCCCGAGCACTTCTCCGGCGGCGAGGCTGAAGCCGAGTTGGTGCAACGTTGCGTTGCGTTGCCCCGGTGGCCCCGCGCTCACCTGCTCGAAGCTTACCTGGCCCTTGGGTGGCGGCAACGTCATAGCGTCGTCCTGCGGTGGGTAAGCCTGCAACAGTGCATCGAGACGGCGATACGCCAGCTTGGCCCCACTCCACTGCTTCCACACGGCAATCAACTGGTCGATGGGACTCAGCACCCGGCCCATCAGGATTGAGCCGGCGATCATCATCCCGGCGGTCATGTCGCCCTTGATCACCAACAGCGCGCCCAAGCCCAACACCAGCGATTGCAGGCACAGGCGCAGGGTCTTGCTCAAGGAGCTGATCACCGCGCCGGTGTCGCTGGCCTGGTTCTGCAGGCCGAGAAACCGCGAATGTACGGCAAACCAGCGGTTGCGCAGCGCATTGAGCATGCCCATGGCCTGGATGGTCTCGGCGTTGTGCAAATGGCTGGTGGCCAGCTGGCTGGACTGTTGCGAGTAAACGCTGGCCTGTCCCAACGGTTTTTTGGTCATGGCTTCGTTCAGGCAGGCCAGGCCAATCAGCAGCAGTGTGCCGACAGTGGCGAACACCCCGAGCCAGACGTTGAACAGGTAGATCACCAGCAGGTAGATCGGGAACCACGGCGCGTCGAAGAAGGCGAACAACGCCGGGCCAGTGACGAATTGACGGACATGGGTGAGGTCGCCCAGGGATTGCCCGGCGTTGCCCTCGCCCTGGAGCAGATTGCGCTCGAACGCTGCCTTGTACACCTGGAGATTGAAACGTCTCTCCAATTGGCTGCCGATGCGGATGACGATGAAGCTGCGCACCATTTCCAGCAACCCGATGAACACAAAGAACCCGACCACCATCAACGACAACATCGCCAGGGTGGTTTCGTTTTGCGATGAAAGTCCCCGATCATACACCTGCAGCATATAAATCGAAGGCGCCAGCATCAGGACATTAATCAGTGCCGTAAAACAACCGACGCTGATCAGAATATTTTTATAATCACCCAGCGCCTTAAAGAGTGGCACTGCGACACTGTTCCTTGCCCTATTCATGAATCTTCCTTGCTGTAGGCTTAGCCAGATACCCCAGAGGGGTTCAACTTACCCATCTTTAATAGTTGAATCGGCCCCCGTCGAAACACGTGCCTGCTTAACAAACATGGGGTGATCAATCAGTACACTTTTCAGTGTTGTACTCGTTCGTTAGCGAGTGTCCTGGCTATTACTGCGCTCCAGCGTAAGTGTCAGGCCCGATTTTAAAGTGACTTGATAGTGCTGCTCTTGCCGCAGCCCGAGATGAACCCTGGAGTTCTGCTTGCCAATCAATGAAAGACCATCGGGTTCGGTGAACCAATGGACCGGCTCATCCCCCAACCAATGGCCCAGACAAGCGGTTTGCCCCCCCAGGGTCAGGTCCGCCCTGAGTTCGACCAGGCACGTATTGGACGGTTTATCCTGCAACACCTGGGTTTGCGCATTTTCCTGCGGCCCCGACAAAACGGCCAGCCACTGACCGGCCAACTGCGAGGGTTCTGCTAACAACAGGCTGCGCGCCATGGCGACTTCTCCACAAAACATCATCAACGTAGCGCTTAACCAGGCGATTGCCCGGACACTACTGGGTGTAGATTCTCTGCGCACTGCTCTAATCCTGGCTGGGGATCCCGCAGGAGCAGCCGCTCCCACGGGATCGGATGATCAGGCCACGATGTCCGAGACGGCTGCCTGGCCGACGGTGCTGACCAGGAAGTCAGCCACGCCATGCCCGGAGAAGTCCACCGACAGCAGACTGTTGCCACCCGAACTCGACAGCACCGCGTCACCTGCCGCCCCCGTGAAGGCATTCACGAAATGCAGGCCCGCGCCCTTGGTGATGCCGGTCAGGTCGATCTTGTCAAAACCACTGACGAAATCGAGGATCTGGTCCGCTGCCCCCGGCCGCGAGTCGGTACTGGCGGCGAACACGAAGGTGTCCGAACCAGAACCGCCCCACAGTTTGTCCGCCCCGCCGGCCCCCCAGAGGATATCGTTGCCGGCACCGCCCTTGAGTTCGTTGGTCACCGAGTTGCCGATCAGCAGGTCGCTGCCCGAGCCACCCGTGGCATTCTCGATAACTGCGCCCTTGGCGATGGAAACGTTACCCACCATGCCGCCAACGTCGGAGAACGAGGCATCATTGAGGTTGATTTTCTGGTTTTGGGTAAAACCGGAGAAATCCAGGGTGTCGCGTCCGCCCGCGTCCCATACCGAGAACACCACTTTGTCCGAGGACGAGGAAGCACTGAGGAAATCGCGACCAGTGTTGGAATTGAAACCGTAGGTGGAGTCCCCGGTCCGGGTGTTGGTGTTGGCGCCGTAGAGTTTCTGGATGGCCGCGATGTCATCCATCAACGGACCCGACGCATAGGCCTCGACGCCGCCCTTGCTGAAATTCTGGTCGGTATTGCTTTCACTCCAGTAGCTCATGAGGCTGTAGCCACGGGTGTCCTGGCCGTAAGTGGCGTCATCGTAGGTCGGGCTGCCTTCACCGGCGTTGTAGTCGCCAGGATGCGCCAGGCCCAGGGTGTGGCCAATTTCGTGGGTCAGGGTCTGGCGGCCGTAGTTGTTCAGGTCCGGGTTCTTGTTCTGGGTATAACTGCTGTTGATCAGGTACCAGGACGTCCCGTCATAACCGGCGCCAGTCCCCGGCAGATAGGCGAACGCCGCCGCGCCATCCTGGCCGCCGCTATAGTTGCCGAAGGTCATGTGGCCGTCGCCACCGCTGCCCCTCTCAGTAAAGGTTACGTTGGCCACGTCCGCCCAGGATTGCATGGCCAGGAACGCCTGACCTTTTTGCTGGGCGCTGAACTGGCTGAAACCGCTGATCCCGTGCTTGTTCATGGTGCTCGAGGAGGCGGACGTCAGGAAGGTGTAGGTCAGCTCTATCTTGCCGCTGCCATCCCGGTCCTGATACGCCGCGCCGTCGCGCAGCAATTGTGTGGCCGCCTCGTCGACGGAGTACGACGGTTTGCCGTTGACGGTCAGGTTGCCGCCGCGGTCGTACTGGTGGCTGAAATTATTGATCTGGTTGAATGCACTACTGGAGGCTGCCAAGGGTTGCGGCGCCCAGAGCAGTTGTTCGGAAGAATCGATAACGTTGGTTTTGACTTTCGACATAAACACACTTCCTTGTTTGTAATGGAACCGTTTTTTGTCAGACAGACAATCTCTGGCGAGATCGTCCTATCACTCGCCCAATGAGGACGTAAGAAAGCTGACACAATTCGAAATCAATCGTCCAGCCATTTTTTTATTCAATTGCACGGACAAGCCTTCAACGCCCACAAACAATAGGCCTTGCGCCCCCAGCTAATACCCGCTTACAGCGAAAACTTTAAGATTGTCGGACAAAACTCTATTTAAATATTAAATATCGATAAACACTCAACTGTGAAGCACAGCGCAGTTTTGCCAACTAAGTGCCAGCGAAACGCTATTAATCAATATCTACTAAATCCCGGCGGTTTTGCGCCCACACACCTCTCGCAGGCAGCCTCGCAACCAACGATGCGCAGGATCGGCATCCATCCGGGGATGCCAGAGCATGGCGATTGTGAAGGCAGGCACTTCGAACGGCAGTGCAAAACTGTGCATGCCGACGCGCAGGCTGGCGGTGTAGCGTTCGGGAACGCTGGCGATCAAGTCGCTGGACCGGGCAAGCCCCAGCGCCGTGGAGAAGCCCGGGACGGTGATCGCAATGTCCCGCGTCAGGTTCAACGGCGCCAGGACCTGATCGATCGGGCCATGATCGAGGCCTCGCAACGAAATACCGATGTGCCCGCCCGCTGCGTAATCAGCGGCAGTAACCGCTACCTGGCTCAGCGGATGCCCCGAGCGGACCACACCGATAAAACGGTCGCCAAACAGCGCCTGGGTACGTAGCTCCGGACGGGTGTCCTTGTCCACGACGGCGGTTTCCAGGTCCACGGTGCCCTCGCGCAGGGCCGTGCTGTCCTTGTCGGCCTTGTCCACAAAACGCAGCCGGACGTAGGGGGCTTGCGCGCCGATGCGGGCAATCAGGTCACCCGCGAAGTTTTCCACGAAACCTTCCCGTGTACGCAGGGTGAAGGTGCGGCTCAACCGTCCAAGATCCGGGGCTTGCACCGGTCGCAGTGCCGCCTGGGCATCCTGCACCAGTTGGCTGACCTGCTCGCGCAATTCCAGCGCACGGGGCGTGGGCACCAGGCCGCGCCCGGCCCGCACCAACAGCGGATCGCCGGTGGTCTCACGCAACCGCGCCAGCGCCCGGCTCATGGCCGACGGGCTGAGCTGCAGCCGTCGAGCGGCCCGGGCCACGCTGCCTTCAGCCAGCAGAACATCGAGGGTGACAAGCAGATTGAGGTCAGGTGTGGACATGGCCGAGCCCTTGCGCGAATAGATGGCGTTATATGCAGCTGTAACGTGCAAATGGTGCGTCTTCCGCCATGTTATGCCCAGGCGTAACGTTCGGGTAGCACCAATTCGGGCGCCACAGAGAAAGAGGACATGATGAAGCCAGTCAATACGCAACACCCCCTGCCGACAGCAACGGGCGCGCAACCGGTCTTTTCAGCGCGCTGGGCGTTAGCCAGCCTTGCGCTCTCGACGCTGCTGGCCTCCCTGGGTGCCAGTGTCGCCACGGTGGGTTTGCCGACGCTGGCGCAGGCGTTCAACGCGCCTTTCCAGCAGGTCCAATGGGTGGTGCTGGCCTATTTGCTGGCCATTACCACGCTGATTGTCAGCGTTGGGCGACTGGGGGATATGATCGGACGTCGGCCGCTGTTACTGGCCGGGATCCTGTTGTTCACCCTCGCCTCGACCCTGTGTGGCCTGGCGCCCTCGCTGGGGTGGTTGATCGCGGGGCGAGCGCTGCAAGGCCTGGGAGCGGCCGTCATGATGACGCTGACCCTGGCCTTGGTCGGCGATACCGTCGGCAAGGAGGAGACTGGTAGCGCCATGGGCCTGCTGGCGACGTTGTCAGCGGTCGGCACGGCGCTGGGGCCCTCGTTCGGTGGCGTGCTGATCACTCAATTCGGCTGGCAAGCATTGTTCCTGGTCAACCTTCCCCTCGGGCTGCTGGCGTTTTTGCTCGCATGGCGTTCACTGCCTGCCCGGCAACCGCTGGCTACGGCGGAGAAAACGCGCTTCGATGTGACGGGCACCTTGCTGTTGGCGGCAACACTGGCGGCCTATGCCCTCGCCATGACCTCGGGACGCGGCCACTTCGGTGGGTCGAATATCGCGCTATTGCTTGCTGCGATCCTCGGCGGCGGACTGTTCATCCTGGCGCAGAGACGGGTTGCGTCGCCGCTGATCCCCTTGGTGTTGTTTCGAGACCGGTTACTGGTCTCGGGGCTGACCACCAGTGCCTTGGTTGCGGCGGTCATGATGGCGACATTGCTGGTCGGGCCCTTTTACCTGTCCATCGCCCTTGGGTTGCCCGCCGCGTTCGTCGGGCTGGTGCTGGCAGCCGGGCCGACCGTTGCCGCACTCGCCGGAATGCCGGCCGGGCGCCTGGCAGACCGGTTCGGCGTGCGCCCCATGCGGCTCGTCGGGCTGGTGATCATGGTCCTCGGCTGCCTTTTGCTGTCGCTGATGTCACCGGCCCTTGGCATAGGCGGCTATGTCGCCGCGATCGTGGTAACCACCCTTGGCTATGCGCTGTTCCAAACGGCCAATAACACGGCGGTGATGGCGGACGTTCCCACCCACAGGCGCGGCGTTATCGCCGGGCTGCTCAATCTGTCGCGCAACCTGGGTTTCTTTACCGGGGCCTCGGTGCTCGGCGCGATATTTGCGCTGGCATTACCGACGAATGGCATCACTTCTGCCACCCCGGAAGCCGTCGCAAACGGCTTGCAAATTACCTTCGCCACGGCTTTGGGGCTGATGGTCCTGGCGGGCGTAGTCGCCTTTAAATGTCGCGAGCCAGAGCCTTCGACTGAGTCCAAGGACACACCCTGCGCAGGATGATGGCATTGTGAATATTCTTGGTTAGGTCCTGATGCAGATCAAAAAAACTGAACCAATCGCAAAACGGACTGAAAAAAGCCACATGCCTTTCATTTTCAGGTGCTATTTTTAGTTCTCACTGGTAGAGCCATGACGGCTCTTCCTTCCTGACATGAGCTAATGGAAGCGCTCGATTGAAGAAGGCGGGCAATACATGAATAAAGGATCTTTCAGCAAGGTTACGTTCCCCAATGCCTGCCAGTTGATGCGCTGGCATTTCCATCCTATGGGATTTGAAGCCAGTATGGACGCACCGGGGAGTATGGTTGCCCGGCTGTTTGACCGTGCCAGCGGCGAGACCATGATCGCTATTGCGGGCATCCCCTGCGCGACCGTGATGAACGCCCCGGATGTGGAGCGAATAATCGAGGCGGTGGAGGCCGAGTTGGAAGCTTTCGTGCCACCGGTTGGCTTGCGGCGATTTGCTTCCTGATAGGAAGACGCACACGGCCAGTGCAATGGTGTTCGCTTGAGAAAAACGGTGTTTCCTTTGAAGGGGAAGCGCCGTTTTTTTTTGGGTGGGGTTTCATAGGTTGTGTGTATATCCGTTGCTGCGGTAACGGCTGCTGGCGGTTCCGCTCTTACAGCGGCTCACTTTTGAGAAGCGCAAAAGTAAGCAAAACGCTTTATGCCCCACCACTCGGCACCTCGCTAGGGCTCGGCGTGCCCTCACTCCGGCATTGCTCCGTGGGCCGCCGCGAAGGACCATCCATGGTCCAGCGCGGCTACCTCGGCATCCATGCCGAGGTGCCCACTGCGCAATACCTACGTTCGGCCATCGTGGTTAACGGGGCGCCGAGATCAACGTCCGCCGCGAGGCGGCCTGAGAGCCGACCTGGTTCTCTCGGTCGTACTCCGCTCCAACTGTGGGAGCGAGCCTACTCGCGAAGGCGGCTTTATAGTCGACCTAGCTCTCCCGTCTGTACTCCGCTCCAACTGTGGGAGCGAACCTACTCGCGAAGGCGGCTTTATAGTCGACCTAGCTCGCCTGTCTGTACTCCGCTCCAATTGTGGGAGCGAGCTCGCGATGACGACAGTAAATCCAATCTCTATCTATCTGAACCAACGCCTTCGCGAGCAGGCTCGCTCCCACAGGGGAAATGCGATCACCCTGAATCAGGCCGGCTCTCAGGCCGCCTCGCTTTTGATTTTGATCCGGGGCGCCCCGTTAAACCACGCTGGCCGAACGCAGGCATTGCGCAGTGGGCATCCCGGCATGGATGCCGGGATAGCCGCGCTGGACCATGGATGGTCCTTCGCGGCGGGCCCACGGAGCAATGCCGGAGTGAGGGCATGCCGAGCCTAGGCGAGGCACCGAGTGGTGGGGCAAAAGCGTTTTGCTTACTTTTGCGCTTCTCAAAAGTGAGCCGCCGTAAGGGCGGAACCCTAAGTCGCCGTTACCGCAGCAACGGATATACACACAAACCAAGCCCCCCGCCAAGGCCTCAATCAACCACGAACCCGCCGATGGTCGGCGAAGAACGGTTTCCCCGCCCCGATACGATCCGAGGCCTTCGGCACATTGGCAGCCTGCCCATCCTGCCCGTCAACGTACCAGTAGCAATGTTGCACAGCACGGGTAATACCCACGTAGGCCAAACGCAGAATCTCGTCTTTTTGCGCCGTGTCGTAGGGCTCGGCATCGCCGTCCTGGCCCAGCCCGGCCATTCGATAAACCTGGTTCTTGTACGGCGAACTAGTCAAGTGCTGGCAATCGCCCAACAAAAATACCGCATCGGCCTGAAGCCCCTTGGCACTGTGATAGGTCATCTGCCGCAGCCGTCGTGCCTCGTAGGGCAAGTTAGAATCAACATTAACTGTCGAGATAATATGATTTTGTATCAATAGCTTATCGCTACTTTTTCGATACAGCATCAAGATTGAATCACCCTTGCGATAATGCTCATCCAGCCGCTGCGCCAGGCCTTCGTCGTCTCGGTCCAGCACATTGACCGGGCTCAGCGAACGGGTCTGCCCACTGGCCTTGGCCTTTTTCCCCGGGATAGCCGTCGCCGCACGCACGATGTGTTCGGCGGCATCGATGATGTGCTGGTGGCTGCGGTAGTTGTCAGTGAGCATTACCCGGGTGTGCGTTGGCGACGGGAACTGCTTGTTGAACCCCATGAAATAGCTGGGGGAACTGCCACGCCAACCGTAGATCGACTGCCAATCGTCACCGACGCACAGCAAGGAAGAGCGCTGTGCGCCGCGCCCTACGTGCATGGCCGGGCCACGGCTACGCACTTCGCGAAGACTGGCGCGAAGCCATGAGACAATCTGTGGCGAAACGTCTTGGAACTCGTCGATCATCAGATGCGATAACGGTCGAAGCAGTGAGTCGCTGAGCAGTTTGAAGTTTTCCGGCGAATGCTCGCTGAATAGCGCGAACATCCGGTTGTAAGTCATGACCGGCGGCGACTGATCGAGCAAATGATCTTCGAATGCACGCCAGTAACGACTCAGCGCCTCGAAGAAATAGCGATCAGGGTCGTCCTGGGAAAAACACATCCGTCCCACTGCATCCGGCACATCCAGGCCAAGGTTCTCGATAAAACCGGCGGCGACGACAAAGCAATCGAGCAACGGAGCCGAACCCAGCTCGCCCTTGACCTTGTAATCGAACCCAGGGCCTGCGCTGGCATCTCCCGCCAGCGAGGCAAGCACCCTCCTTGATGCCTCATAGGTTTCCAGCCATATCAGTGGCTTACGACAGAAAGCTTGAAACAGGGTACGCTTCACAGCCCATTCCGCACGGATACTCAACTTGGCACCTGGCCGACTGAGCCGGGCGTCCTCTCGCGGATCGAAGCCCAACATCACCCAAGCATCCAAGGATGGGATGTAACCGTGGCAATGGAACGTCGAGCCATTGATCTCGAATGTCTGGCGTTTTGGCTCGATCCCGTTGATCGGCCAAGCGCCAGCACGGAACCACAGGTCTTCGATCCCGTCGCACAGCTCTTCGTCGCGTAGTGCCGCCAATTCGGTCACGGCCACGCGCTTTTGTACATCCGGGTGATCACGCTCCAACTCCTTGAGCTGCAATGCGTGCCGGGACAGCGGCTTGATCAGCTCACGGAAACGCTCATCACGCTGATAAAGGCCGTGATAACAGGCGTTGAGTTGCTGGCGCTGAGCATCGTTGATGCGCAAGTCGAAGGGATTCTCCTGGACGTCGTCATCGCCCGGTCCAGCTCGATGGCTCAAGGTCTCGAAGGCCTGGAGACGCTCAAATCCAGGCAGGCTGCGCACCATGGGCAAGATGCGCGAGTGGAAGGTGCGCACTAGGTCGCGCGCTTCCTTGAGACTGACCGTCCGCCCCCACAGGGCAAACACTTCGATCAGTTTCTGGATGAAGTCCTTGCGCGATTCACGGGTGAAGGTCACCACCGTCATGGAGTCCAGTTCGAAACCCAGGTAATGAGACAGCAACACGATACGCAGCACCAGTGTCGTGGACTTGCCCGCACCCGCGCCGGCCACTACCGAGGTCGCAGGCGTATCACTGAATATCATTTTCCATTGCGCCGCACTGGGTTGCGCCTGTGCCGGCAGCAATCGGGCAACGTCTGCCTTGATGCGTTTCTTCAGTTCGGCAGGCAACGGCAAGCGCCAGTCGTCAAACAACAGGTCATCGACCTTCGGCGCCGGATGTTCGGTACTGCGCGAGTCGCGGATCAACAGGACCTGGCGACCCTCTTCCAGCCCTTCAGTCCTGCCTTCTTGATAGCCATAGTCAAAACCGGCGGTATGGCCACTGCGAAAGCCATCGGCCTGACCGTGCAGCCAGGACGCCCGATGCTGGGCGCGCAGGCGCGTCAGGCCGTGACCAAAAAAGCGGGCGGCCAGGCGCTTGAACAGCGGCATCTGGGCCAAAGGCAGCAGGTCAGGGGGAAGATCGGGAGTGTGTTGCGACACGCTGGGAGACTCCGGTGTTCTGAATCATGACGGCTATGGTGTCTGGATTTGCCGTCAGGTTCCACCCAAAAGCTTTTAAGTCATGGATTTAGGCGATGAAGTGAAAGTGCTATCGCACACTGGCATCATCGTAGGCTGGAGGGATTGCTATCGGGACCAAGCTCGCTCCCATAGGGATTGCGGCGGAGTCGGAATCGCAGATCCCTGCAAACCCAAATGTGGGAGCGAGCTTGCTCGCGATGAGGCGACCAAAGACTTAATTTATTACAGATCAATTAGTTACAGAAATTATCTAAAGATAATACTACGATGTAAGAGACCACTGGCGAGGGAGCAAAGTCCCTCGCCACAAACGGCGTCACTTATCAGTAATAGCAGCATCCACCAACGACTGCGCCTCAACCACCAGTTGCTTGAGGTGCTCATCACTAATGAAGCTCTCGGCGTAGATCTTGTAGATGTCCTCGGTGCCAGACGGACGCGCTGCGAACCAGCCGTTTTCGGTCATCACCTTCAAGCCGCCGATGGCCTGGTCATTGCCTGGCGCATTGCTGAGAATGTTCTGGATCTTCTCCCCGGCCAACTCGGTGGACGCGACCTGCTCCGGCGACAGTTTGCTCAGCAATGCCTTCTGCTGCGGACTGGCCTTGGCGTCGACGCGTACCGAGAACGGTTCGCCCAGTTCATCGGTCAAGGCACGGTAGGCCTGGCTTGGGTCGCGACCGGTGCGGGCGGTCATTTCAGCCGCCAGCAACGCCGGAATCAGGCCGTCCTTGTCGGTGCTCCAGACGCCGCCGTCCTTGCGCAGGAACGAAGCACCGGCACTTTCTTCGCCACCAAAGCCCAGGGAGCCATCGAACAGACCGTCGGCAAACCATTTGAAGCCGACCGGTACTTCATAGAGGCGCCGGCCCAGGCGTTTGGCGACGCGATCGATCAAGCCGCTGCTGACCACCGTCTTTCCCACGGCGGCATCAGCGCGCCATTGCGGGCGATTCTGGAACAGATAATCGATGGACACTGCCAGGTAGCTGTTCGGCGCCAACAGGCCACCGGACGGCGTCACGATTCCATGGCGGTCATGGTCCGGGTCGCAGGCGAAGGCCACGTCGAAACGCTCCTTCAGGCCGATCAGCCCTTGCATGGCGTGGCTGGAGGACGGGTCCATGCGAATCTGCCCGTCCCAATCGACGGTCATGAAGCGGAAGGTGGAGTCCACATGGGTGTTCACCACTTCCAGGTCGAGGCGGTAATGCTCGGCGATGGCCGGCCAGTAGCGCACTCCCGCGCCGCCCAGTGGATCGACGCCCAAGTGCAACCCGGCACCGCGAATAGCGTCGAAATCGATGACATTGCCCAGGTCCGCCACGTAGGTGTTGAGGTAATCGTGACGGTGGGTGGTGTCGGCCTTCAGGACCTGTTCATAGCTGATGCGCTTGACCCCCGCCAACTGATTGGCCAGCAGTTCGTTGGCCTTGGCTTCGATCCATTTGGTGATGTGGGTATCGGCCGGGCCGCCATTGGTGGGGTTGTATTTGTAGCCCCCGCTCTGCGGTGGGTTGTGGGACGGTGTGATGACAATGCCGTCCGCCAGGCCCGAGGTACGGCCTCGGTTGTAGCAGAGAATGGCGTGGGAAATCGCCGGCGTCGGGGTGTATTCATCACCCTCGGCGATCATCACGGTCACACCGTTGGCCGCGAACACTTCCAGTGCGCTTGCGCCCGCCGGGGTCGACAGCGCATGGGTATCGATACCGACGAACAGCGGCCCGTTGATGCCCTGGGCTTCACGGTACAAGCAGATCGCCTGACTGATTGCCAGCACGTGCCACTCGTTGAACCCCAGATCGAAGGAACTGCCGCGGTGACCGGAGGTGCCGAATGCCACGCGCTGGGTTGCAACCGAGGCGTCGGGTCGGCCGGTGTAGTAGGCCGTCACCAGTCGCGGGATATCGATCAACAACTCTGCCGGTGCCGGCTTGCCCGCAAATGGACTGACTGTCATGCAATACCTCTGGATGGAGTGACTCGGGAAATAGGATGCAGTTTACTGACAGTTCGACCATGGTGCGATGGGTTCGATCCATCCCCTCCATCAGGATTGCTCGAGCCTCAAGGCATCGGCCAGCGCGCAGAGCGCTATGTCCAGGTCGTCCGACGCGTTCAAGGCATGAGTCAGACGCATATGCTGCCCGTACAACCCCTGGATGCTGAACAGCTCGCCCGGGGCGATGACAATTCGCTGGGCAAGCAGGCGCTGGAAGACCCGCCGCAGATCGACTGGGCGCGATGACCGCATCCAGATCGTCGCGCCACCTTCCGGCACGACCCATTGCAGGCTGTCCCCCAGCCGTTCACGGAGCAATTGCGTCGCCGACACCGCGCTTTCACGCAGCAAGCGCCGCAAGACCAGTAAGTGCTGATCGATCCGACCGTTGCTGTACAAGCGGGCAATGGCTTTCTGGCGAATCGGCGACAGACGAAAGGCGCGCAATAGAAAATGTCGCTGCAATTGCAGGGTCAATTGGCGCGACAACACATAACCATAGGGCGCCTCTGGGCCGATGGTTTTCTCGAACGTGGAATAGACGATCAATCGGTCCGGGTCGAGCAAATCCCGAAAAGGCACAACGCCTGCCTCGAAGGCAAGGTCGGCGTAGCTGTCGTTTTCCAACACCCAGGTGCCGTGCAGCGCCAGCAGGCGTGCCACCGCGTGGCGGTTGTGTTCAAGAATGAGCGTGCCCCTGGGCATGCTCAAAACCGAAGACAGCACCACCAGACGCACCGTTTCGCTCACCAGCAGGTGCTCCAGTTGCTCGGTATTGATCTCCCCGCCTGCCCGCAACGGCAGCTCGATGACCCGGATCTCTGCGCCCTGCAACAGGCGCAGGATGGTCCAATCACAGGGTGATTCGATCAGTACCGTGGCGCCCTTCAGCGCCAGCACGGCGATCAGGATTTCCAGGACGCCGCGCAGATCGGCGCCGATATAGACATCATCGGCGCTCCAGCAGCGGGAGGCAGACGAGGTATAGCGGGCGGCCAGCGCAGCACGCAGCTCCAACTCGCCCCAGGGTTGCGAGGGCGCCTGCGAGGAGCGTGGGTACTGGCGCAGCAGTTCGCGCTCGAGCAACAACAATGGGCTGTCCAGTGGCTGCATCGATGCCGGCTCATCCGCACTGAGCACCCGCATGCCCGGTCGCCGTGCATTGACGTACAGGGTCTCGAGCAAATCACCGCCGCCGCCCAGGGTCGCAACGCAAGGCACCGGCAACGCGTAGTAACCAGACTTGGCAATCGAGTAGACCCTGCCTTCCTTTTCCAGCAACGAATAGGCGTATTGGATGGTAGAAATCGACACGTCCAAGCGTTCGGCCAATTGTCGCAGCGACGGCAGGCGCACCCGCGCATCAGCCCCCAATTCGTTGATCAAGGTCGTCAGGTATCGATAAACCGCCTGGTAGGCGAAGTCTGTTTCCCGGCATCCCTTCACAGGATCTGCCCCAAAAAACGGGCCGTGACCGATCCTGCCGGCACACCGGGAACAACGGCCGGATAAGGTATGGATGAATCCGCCAAACCTCGTTCCTCAGTGTCTTGCCGAGCGTTCGCACAGCTCATCAGCGCCCTGCCCGGCTTCCTCGGTGTCCACAGCTTGCGCATCGACCCCCGATACCGCGTCCTGTTCCGACAGCGCAATGCGGGCTTGGTACAGTTTGGTGAGCAGACCAATGGGTAGGCCGCTGACGTCGACCATCCACTGCTCCACCTGATCAGTAACGCTCGCGCCTTGCATGGCCTTGTGCAGATCCGGCAGCGCCACCAGCATGCCGGGATGGCAGCAACGCAGGAAGTGCTCCAGGCCTGCGCCGTTCTCCACGAAGGGGGCAAACAACATGCACACCAGTTGCGCTTCATTGAGCCCAAGTTTTTTTTGCGCTTCGATGGCGGCCTGGGCACGGCGCTCGGGGATGGCCGAAGGCGTACCAAACAGCTCTCGAGCTTGCTGGCAGGCGTGCTCAGGCAGTTGCTTGCGATGCATGATCATGACCGCTCGCTGTACGTAATCGCCGTAGCCGTCCTCGTAACTGCGCCCTTGCAGATAACAGGCTTGCAGGCCATGCAGATGCGCCGACAGGAGCGGACTGACGTATTCATTTTCGGGCGCGGATACGACTAGATTCTCAGTCTGAACCCGCAGGAACTCGTTGAAGAGCGGCCAGTTGGTTCCTTCCAAGCGGTCGACCAACAGGTCGTCGATACCGATATGACCCACTCGCCGACATGCCTCGAAATGGCCTTCGGGCTTCCATGCGTAGAGGTGATCCTGGCTCCGGAATGCCTGGTAGAGATCGCTGCCCAAGGTGTCGAGCTGGGCAAAGAGGCTGTCGAAGCCGCCATTGTGGTCCATGGCCAGGCCGATCTTGCGGCTGGCGCGCCGAAGACCCGACATGAACTGTTTTTGCTGGCGCGGCGTATCACTGCTGACCAACGAATCGACCCCCGATTCCCAGCGAGCCATGTGCCAATAGAGTTCCGCCATCGCCAGGTAGCCGTCGTCGCCCACCTCAAGAGGACTGTCCGCCGAGCGCAGATGCCCCAGCACCAGCATGTCCGTGCGACAAGCCTCATGCCCGGCCACCGAAAGTGGTTGATTGTGATTGAACGGCAGCACTTCACGGTTATCGGCCATCAGCAGCTCGACCCGGGGATCGTCGTAGACAAACAGCGCGCTGTAGCAGTGGTGAATGTTTTCCAGGGTCGACTGGGTGGTCTCGCTCATGCGCGGCGTGGCGACACGCAAGTCAAAGGTCACCGGATGCCTGCCCGCAATGCTGAGTTGCGCGGCCCGCAAGGCTGTCAGCACATAAAAGCTCTCCCGACTGCCGTTCTGGACTGTCAGCACGCGATAATCGCCAATCCGGTCAATGCCTCCGGCGGCGACAATTAAACGCTGGATCAAAAGCTGCAACGCGGTACGTTCTGCACGGGAATAGAAACCCAACAGTCGTTGCAATATCTGTTGATATACGTGAGTCATTGCCTGCTCATGAATTGCACTCATAGCCATTTACCTGGAATTCGAATATCGGCACCGCACTCGCACCAACGTGAGCGTGCGACGTGTAGATCAGAATGAAGTGTTCTAGTACTGCAGAGAGTATTAGCAATACGCTTGATTTTTGCTTGTCGTAATTATTTGATACACACGCCCCGCGCTGGACCACTCCATTTCAGAATAGCCCTGGAAGCCGCTATATCATTGGCCTCCGGCGGTTTTCCTGTGCGTCCTAGGAGAATTCCGACAACGTCCCACAGACAATGAGTACGAGAAACAAAGAATAAGCCGAACTTAGGTTTTCCTCCTGCCTCCCCCTGTTTTCCCCAAAGTCGACAGATGCCCTTATACCAAGTAATGCTTGGAGTGCCTTGAACAGGCAGCGAAGGTTCGAAACCTTCGAAAAAGTTATACCGCGCCACGACTTCTTCCTTGAGATGGAAATCAGCGTTCAATTATCAGGACTTAAACAATGATTAGAAGATACAGATTAGGGACAAAAACCAGTTCAGATGTCGGCGGGCGAACAGATTCGCTTCTGGTTTCCAGCGAACAGGCGTCGCTCGTGCAAGGATTCGCTGGTCGGGCGCCAGGGCACCACCGTCAGGCGGGAGGCGTCGCAATCATGGAAAAAGGAGGGATGGGCGGTCAGGCCGGAGGCAGCGCAAGAGCCCGGAAGATGGCTCCTGCGCCAGAGAGGCATCAGGCAGGATCGACTACCTGGAGGGCAACACGTTCACGGCAAGGGCATTCGCCCATGTAACGGTGAGCCTCGACAAACTCGGAGAACGGGAACACCCGGGTCTTGAGTGGCAACAATACGCGGTCGGCGGTGAGTTGATTGATGTCACGCAGCGCTCGTTGCAACGCCACCTGGTCCTGGACGATGCCCAGTTCCGGCTTGCCGGTGAAGTTGCCGATGCAGTGCACAAAGAACTGAATGTTCTTCTGGAACGCCGCACACGCCGGAAACGGTGTCTGGTTGCCGCCCTGCAAGCCATACAACACCAGGCTGCCACGCGGCGCCAATACATCGCCGAGCAGCGACATCTGCGGCCCACCGAGGCCGTCGAACACCACATCGACACCACGGTTGTCGGTGAGCTTGTTGATTTGCATCAGCAAGTCCTGCTCTTCGGTGACGATGACTTTTTCAGCCCCCAGCGACAGCAGGTAGTCACGCTCATCAGCGGTCTTGGTGGCCGCGATCACCCGCACTCCCAGGGCCTTACCCAGTTGCACGAAGGAAGGCCCCGCGCAGTGGCTGGCATCGGTCACCAGGGCAAACTGCCCGGGCTTGACCCGCGCCAGGTCCACGTAGGCGAAATAAGCAATCAGCAGCGGCGTGTAATGCACCGAGGCTTCGATCGGGCTGAGCACGTCGGGATAACGGGTCAAGGCGGTGCGCGGCAGCACGATGACCTCACCGTACACCGGATAATCGTTCGGGCTCTCGGCAGGGAAGCTGGCGACCTTGTCGCCCACGGCCAAATCGTCGATACCGTCGCCCACGGCCGTTACCACTCCGGCCATTTCATGGCCCAGGCCTGAAGGCAGACGAGCCTGGGACGACGCCAGGTTCTGGCGCCACAGGGTGTCGTACCAACTGATGCCGATCGCTTCGACACGAACCTGCACTTCTCCTGGGGCAGGAAGAGCCGCCGCATGCTCTTCGCATTTGAGCACCTCGGCACCGCCAAACTTGTGAAAACGGATCGTGCGGGACATCGCAAACCTCGTCAAAGTAACCTCTAATGCCATGAACTCTATCCGGGCTTTGGAGCCAAGACCATCAGTGGCTATTAATAGTCGACATGCCTGTCATTGATTCCGCAGCAAGAAATCGGATCCGTTCTGTAGGAAAAAGCAATTAGCCGGTGCAGAGTACCAGCCTTTCCCCGTAAGATTCATGCCGGCCATTGTTCTCATATGACCGCTGACGTCAAGCTTGCTGAACCTGCCAGGACCCCAGATGAATCGTAATGACCTGCGTCGTGTCGACCTGAACCTGTTGATCGTGTTCGAAACACTGATGCATGAACGCAGTGTAACCCGCGCTGCCGAGAAACTGTTTCTTGGCCAACCGGCCATCAGCGCCGCGCTGTCGCGCCTGCGCAGCCTGTTCGATGATCCGTTGTTCGTGCGCACCGGCCGCAGCATGGAGCCGTCGGCGCGAGCAGTCGAGATCTTCGCCCTGCTCTCCCCAGCCCTGGATTCGATTTCCACGGCGGTCAGCCGGGCGGCGGAGTTCGACCCGGCCACCAGCACCTCGGTGTTCCGCATCGGTCTGTCGGACGACGCCGAGTTCGCCCTGCTGCCCATGCTGCTCAAACGCCTGCGGGCCGAAGCACCGGGCATTGTCCTGGTGGTGCGTCGGGTCAACTACATTCTGATGCCAGGGTTGCTGGCCTCCGGGGAAATCTCCATCGGTGTCAGCTATACCGAAGATCTGCCGGCCAACGCCAAGCGCAAAGTCTTGCGGCGCAGCATGCCCAAAGTGCTGCGGGCTGACACGGCCCCAGGACGGCTGACCCTGGACGAATTCTGCGTCCGGCCCCATGCGCTGGTGTCCTTCGCCGGTGACTTGAGCGGTTTTATCGACGAAGAGTTGGGAAAACTCGACCGCAAGCGTCATGTGGTCTTGGCCGTACCGCAGTTCAATGGCCTGAGCACACTGCTGGCAGGCACTGACATCATCGCCATCGTGCCCGACTACACTGCCGACGCACTGACCGCCGCTGGTGGCGTACGCGCCGAAGACCCACCGCTTCCGGTGCGCAGCTTTGAGCTGCACATGGCCTGGCGCGGGTCCCAGGATAACGACCCGGGCGAGCGTTGGTTGCGTTCGCGGATTCAGATGTTCTTTGGGGACCCCGATAGCCTTTAATGGAGTTCCAGTGAATTCCATAAAACTGTTTTATAACAATAGGTTATTGGTAATTTCAGTCCATTGCCGCCTGTCTATATCCAATGGATTCCACGACTCATGGGGGCATAATTGGGGGCAAATTTCGGTTCCTTGAAAAGGATGCCCCCACCGATGCCCCCAGATAATGCGGTCGTTTTCAAACGAAAACTCAGCGATGCCTTGATCCGCTCCCTGACAGAACCTGGCAAACACGCCGATGGCGAAGTCCCTGGCCTCTACTTGGAGGTCAGGGCGTCGAGCAAGGTCGGCAAATCCCCTTCCAAGGTGTGGCGATTGAAGTATCGGCTGCATGGCAAGGAAAACCGCTTCTCCATCGGCGCTTACCCCGACATTGGTCTCAAGGAGGCGCGCGACATCGCCCGCGGCGCACGCCGCGACGTGGCTAACCAAACCGCACCGCTCAAGGCCAAGACCGCCAAGATCGAAGCGCACCTGCTCAACGAGGTGCGCACCTTCGAATACGTAGCCAAGCAATGGATGACGTTCAAGTCTGCCGAGCTGGTAACCAAATCCATCTCGGGGTTTAACGGAGCGCTGAACAACCACATTTTGCCCGTGATTGGTAAAAAACCGGTCGGCGAGATCAAGCTGGAGCACATCACCACAATCATTACGGAGTTGCGACGTCAGCGCACCATGGCCATGGCCCGGCGCGTGCGTACCATCATCCGTGCCGTTCTGGGTTTTGCCGAGGGGCGCGGATGGGTGGAACGCAATGTGGCGCTCAGCAACATTGAGGAGTTGAAGATCCGCCATGTCGTGACCAGCAACCCAGCGATCGAAAGGCCAGCCGACCTAGGCAGGTTTCTCCTGCGTCTGGATGACTGCAACGACGGCAGCGTTGCCGCCGCAATGCGTCTGCTGGTCATGTTGCCGGTCCGCCCAGGCGAACTGGTGCGGATGCGCTGGGAAGATGTCGACTTGGTGGGCGCCGATTGGCGTTATGTGGTGAGCAAGACCAAGCATCTGGATAAGAGCAAGCACATCGTGCCGTTGCCTGAGCAAGCCTTGGTTCAGTTACGCGAGCTACATAAAACCCGCGTGGTGGATGAAGAAGGCAAAGGCTGGGTGTTCGTCTCGCCGGTCTATCCGGGTCGTCCCATAAACCCGACCTCCATGCTCAAGTCCTTTCAGCGTATCTGGCCGGAGTACAACATCACTGCCCACGGCTTTCGCGCCACCTACCGGACCATTGCCCATGAGCACTTAGGTATCGATCCAATCGTGCTCGAACTGTCCTTATCCCACCGGATGCCAGGTGCGTTGGGGGCTGTGTATGCCCGCGCGCAATTACTAGTGCAACGCCGGGAGGCGGCTCAACAATGGGCGAACTACTTAGACCAGTTGCGGCAAAACGCTGCGCACGTGACCTCAGATTGAGGATGCAGCGCAAGGAATTAGGAGATGGAGTGGGAAACGAGGCATGCATCAATTCCTATCGTCTGACTAAGGAGGGATGTAGTGACCTTGAAACCTTGGATAAGCACCCTATTCATCACACACTGCGGCAACTCAACAAGAAGTACGAGGGGGCTGTCCGCAGTTTAGAATGTAGCTTCGCATCGAAGCTATAGCGCAAGTGTGCTACAGCCAAATCGTGGAGTTTCCCTTTAGAATCAGAAATCCGATCAGCGCGTGCAGGCAATGCTATTTATTGAGTTTTATATTGCGCTAAACCTATGGAACGTACGCCTTCCCCTGTGCCTCCACATTTTCCAGCCCGAGGGCTTGATCGATCGCGCTCAGTGCGCGCAGCATGCACGGCCGGCACGCTTGAGGTCGTCTTGTGAGGTGGCGGATGTGATCGTGAGATTGCCTTCGCGCAACAGCTGGCCACTGACGTAGACCACCCCGCGGTGCACCACGTCGGGTACATAGTCGCCGCGCGGCGCGGGCGGGTCGGGGAGCACGACACCGAGTTGGGCAAGCTTTGCGCACGAGATCATGCGGGCTCCTTGTGATGGACAGACCGTCGGGAGCCGACAGCCTACTATCCGGAAACCTGCGGTTTACTTGCCCAGAATGTTCTTCAACGCAGCGGTATGGCCGGCCGGGTCGTTTACGCTGGACATCACTTCGATGATGGTGATCTTCTGATCGTTCATCGTCATCAACGAGGCCATCAGTAGTTTCAGGCCGTTGAAATCGTCGGTACCGTCCAGGCGGTACATCTTCAAGCCGTTCACCTGAATGGTCTTCTCGCTAGTCATGCGAAAGTTGGGTGACGTGGCCTGCTGCTTTTCCTTCAAGGTATCCACGGCAAGGCGAAACGCAGCGTCCGGGGTGGTGCCCGCAGTCGGCGCCGGACCTTCGGTAACGATGATGGCCCGCTCGCTTTTCGGATCGAAGTACATCGTGCCGCCGTTCTCGCTGTTTAAGATACGGGCCTCGACGCCTTTCAGCGCGAACTTCAGCTTGCCGCCTGCCAGGGACACCGATTGCGTGTCCGATGCCGCCGTAGCGGCTTTTTCAGGCGGAGCAGCAACTGCCATGGTGACCGCGCCACTCAAGGCAGCAAGCACGCACAAGGAACGGGTCCAGCCCAACAGCAAATGCTTCGACATTGATAGCGCCTTTGTTTTCAGGCCGTCGAATACCGACGGCCTGTCGTGCGAACAGCCTAGCTTACTTGCCTGCTCACTTGCCCAGGATGTTGTTCACAGCCGCAGCGTGTCGGATAGGTGCCCAAGGAGATGCGCTTTTTCTTGCCGAACCAGTAGTAGCGCAGATGCCACGATTTGCCACCGGTGGGTGTGACCACCAGGCCTAGGCCGTCAGTTTCGGGGATGCTGTAGGTTTTCTCGGCGGCCTGGCTTGCCGCACGGCCAGATCAGAGAGTGCCATCATCAAACGCCTAAGTCGTGAGACTTGGGCTCGATGCTGCTGGTCATCCCGATCCAACCCCAGCAACAACCCGGAACCGGCGCCACCCGTACTCCTTGGCCTCAATTCTGGCCTCAAAAACGTTGGCTGTCGGTGGATTTTCGTGGCGTTTGCTGGAACGAAAAAAGGAGCCGAAGCTCCTCTTTTCAAATACCTACAGACGCCAATGGAAGTCTGTAGATCACAATATGGAGCGGGAAACGAGACTCGCATCCGGTGTCCGACTCATTGAAATCTATAGGGTTTCTGTTATTCCTGAAGCAGGAATGGACTTGATTCTGGACTTGTTTTGAAGCTGTATCAAGAGCAAAAGCAGTAGCAATTCCAAGCCACGCTATCGAGGTCTATCGACAGCAAATCGGGGGAAGCAGTCATTCAGCCATGCAATCCAGCTCGCCGGATGTCAGCCCAAGCTTTGCTCCTGAGGGGAATTGGCATAATATGCCAATGAATAAAAGTACCTTTTGGTATGCAACTGGAGCTAATTATGGCGACGCGAAACGTTGTGCTCACCCCTCACCAGGAACAGGTTATCCAGGACCTGGTGCAGTCCGGCCGTTATCAAAATGCCAGCGAGGTAATGCGAGAAGGCTTACGGCTATTGGAGCAACGCGTCGCCGAAGACACCGCCAAAATTGAGGCCCTGCGTAAGGCGACCTCGATCGGCATCATGGACCTTGAACACGGGCGCTTTACTCAGGTGAACGAAGGGGATTTGGAGCACTGCCTCGAGGGCTTGAGCCTGGACGCCACCCTCCCCGCGCGCTAAACACTGAGCATGCTGCAGTATCGGATTTCCAACGCCGCGCGCGCCGACATTGTCGACATCCTAAGGCTCTCCCAGACGCAGTTCGGCGATCAAGCACGCCAGCGCTATCAGGCGCTGATCCTCACGGCGCTGCAAGCGATTGCCGACACGCCTTATCGAGTTGGCAGCCACGACCTCGATGAGCTTGCACCGGGCCTTCGCAGCTATCACCTTATCTATTTACGGCAGCAGGCTAAACACCCCCATGGAACGGTCAAAAGCCCTCGCCATGTCGTGTTCTATCGCGTGGCAAGCGACGACGTGATCGAGGTCGTCAGACTCCTTCATGACGCCATGGAAGTGCAGTTGCACCTGCCTAACGATTGATCACAGACATAGCCCCAAGGCTTAAGTGGCCGTGAACAGCAAAGGTGAGGCACATCCCTCTACGTCTCAATCTGAACGCCCAACGCTATCACCCGATTCGGCACTGCCACACTATCGAGGTCGGCGGCGGGTTGATATCAAGCCCTCCCTCAAGGATGGCGTACCGGAAGAATTGATTTAAGCAGGTTCGGTACGTCTCCGCCGTTCAGCGTGTATTGGGCAGAACGCAGGTAAACTCTTCGCCGCCATAGCGAGCCACCAAATCGTAGGGGCGTCCGGAGTACCGCCTGCTGGTCTATCTTTGCTCACATCCGAACCGAGTCCTTACGCATCAGCAACTGCTCAAGGCTGTGTGGGGCCAATACGCCTCACCTCCGAGTATTCATGGAAGGCGGGCGTAAAAAGTCGAAGGAAACCCTCCCCCAGCCACGACAGCTCACTACCGAAATGGAGGTAAAAGCCTTCAAGTCGCGGTATACGAAGTTTCACTGATCCAAAGCTTCTGTGGCGCAGGCATTTGAAACGCCCCTGCTGGACTGCTCACGAGCGTAAATCGTCACGGAAGCGCGCAACTTACTGCCGCCGAAAACACACATTTTGTCGAACGCCTTGTGGCTGACGGGAAGGTGCTGGCAATCAAGTGCCTGACGGTGCTGACTATGATCAATATCTGGATCATGCAGGTAGACGAAGTCCTCATCGTAATCAGTGACAATGACCCAGTGTGGGGCTTTTGAGCGCGTCAGTCGGTAGCTGCTGATCAACACCAGGGGTTGACCGCCCTCCTTCAGTGCGAGGGCCAGGTCCAGTTGGTTGCTGCTCACCTGCTCCACATCACTCTGCGCGAGCTCGCTGCAGAACGCTTCGTGTACCAGGCGCATTACTTCTTTTTTATGCTCGTCGCGCACGCCGTCGAGAAATAGCGGACCTGTGATACTCACTTGCAAGCGTACTCGAAACCCCCGGCGCCAGGCCGCGAGTGCCAACCCTTGGGGACTGCAACCACCGTGCCCTGAAGTCATGAACACCGTGGTGGCTTCACGCCAGATCTGCAGTTCGTCCCTACGCCCGATTAAACGATCAGGTTGCAATGCCTTCATGGCCATCAAGAGGCAAGCCGGGCCGCAGGTAAACTCAGTGGTCTGTTGGTAGTAAGGTACCTGGAGCTCACGGTTTTCCCGATGCTGCACAACGCGCTTTTCCAAGCGCAGCGCATGCAAATGGTCTTCGTAGTAGTCGTTTACCACGGCGAAGCGCCGGTACCCATTGCGCTCATAAAGACTGATGGCAACCGGATTATCCGGTCGGACTTCCAGTCGCAGGTAGGCGCAGTCGTTCGCGCGTGCGCACTCTTCCGCCTGATCCAGTAGCTGTTTCCCCAAGCCCAGGCCACGACTATGGGTGGCGATGGCGATGGAGTACAGACGCGCCAGCGAGGTGCCGCGGTGGAACAAGACCAGGCAGTAGCCCATCAATTGGCTCTCGGCCTGCGCGACGATCAGGCTGGCATGGGCTCGGCCGATCATCCACTGGAAACTGCGCGGCGTGAGCCGGTCATGAGTAAAGCACTGGTTTTCCAGTTCCAGCAGAGACTTCAGGTCATCATGTGTCGCCTTGCGAAATACCAGATTCATATAGCCGCCGTAAAAGTTGCGTAACGAAACGAGACTTTTAAAAAGTATCGTGCTTAATAGATAAGGACTTGTTCTCCAACGGACCTTCTCATATGTCAGCGGTACAGGGTGATTTGCGTGAAGTATCAGAGCAAAATCGGCTAACGGCAATATCAAACCTTACTTATTTATCGAGCGCATCCAGACTGCAAAACCAAGTCGTTATTATTGTTGAGCGAAAAGAAGACTGGGCGTCTTATTTCCCATCAGACGATGTGATGAGTGCCCAGGAATATCTTGAACAACCCCTTGAAAGCGAGGCTGGCAAGCGTGTTCAGGTTATCAATCTGTGTCGGAGCTACAAGTACCTAGGACACGGGTATTACTGTTCATTGCTGGCAGAAGCACGCGATCATAAAGTTATTCCGTCTGTGCGAACCATCAGCGAGTTGACCCGAAAGTCACTGTACAGCCTAGCGTTGGATGACTTGGACAAGGCGCTGGACAAAGCACTGAATAACCACCTTTATAGTAATATCGAAGGATTCACGCTCACTCTTTACTTTGGCAAAACCAACCTTGAGCCTTTGCAGGAACTGACCCGGCAAATTTTCGAAATTTTCCCATGTCCGATCCTCTTGGTGGAGTTCCGTAAAAGCAATAGTTGGCACATTGAGGGGATAAAGCCTGGCGTCTTGCAAAAGCTACGCGAAGACCAGGAGGATCAATTTTCCAACTCGCTGGACAGTTTCAGCCGCAAGATCTGGCGAGTAGCGCGGTCACCCCGCGTGGCCCGTTACGACCTGGCCATATTGCATGACCCACAAGAATCGCTGCCGCCTTCCAATGCCAAGGCACTGGAAAGTTTTATCAGGGTGGGCAAAGGTCTGGGCATCGATGTCGATCTGATCGAAAAGAAAGACTACTCACGAATAGCCGAGTATGACGCCCTGCTGATTCGCGAAACCACCAGCGTGGATAACCACACCTATCGCTTCGCCAAGAAGGCGGAAAGCGAAGGCCTGGTGGTGATGGACGATCCCACTTCAATCCTGCGCTGTACCAACAAGGTGTACCTGACTGATCTGCTCAAAAGCCATCAATTGGGTATGCCGGCAACCGAGATTCTCTACAAGGAGCGACCGGAAGACTTCGAGCGAGTCGGTGAACGCCTGGGCTTTCCATTAGTGCTGAAGATTCCCGATGGTTGTTTTTCCCGTGGCGTAATCAAGGTTGAAAGCCAACAGGCGCTGCTGGATGCCACCGCTGAGCTCTTCGAGCACTCGGTATTGCTACTGGCTCAGGAGTTCTTCTACACCGAGTACGACTGGCGCATCGGCGTACTCAACCGCAAACCGATTTTCGCCTGCCAGTACTTCATGTCCAAAGGTCACTGGCAAATCTACAACCACAAAGCCAAGGGCCAGGACATTAATGGGGAATGCCGCACCTTGGCGGTTCACGAAGCACCGCGGGCGGTGGTGGAGCTGGCGGTGAAGACCGCGAATCTCATTGGCGATGGTTTGTACGGGGTCGATCTGAAACAGTCGGGGGATAAGGTGGTGGTAATCGAGGTTAACGACAACCCGAACATGGACGCGGGCATCGAAGACGCATACTTGCAAGACGACCTGTATTCCTTGGTTCTGGAAGAGTTCATTCGCCGCCTTGAGCTGAAACGTCGCGGTCAGGCCTGGTGAATACTTGATCCGCTACACGACCTGCAAGACACTGACTTCCTCCGTCAACAACGCCATAGGTCAGACGTGATCAAGAGTTTCCTACTCGCCAATGGGGCGCTGGTACCGGTTGAACAGCTCAATGCTGATGTGATGTTGTTCAGCAATCCCGATGCGGCAGAACGAGATCTGTTGCGCAGCGAGTTCAAACTGGACGATCACGCGCTGGCTTCGGCACTGGATCCGGACGAAGTCTCACGCATCGAATTCCATCCGGATAACCTGTTCTTGATCTGGAAGCGTCCGGAAAGTTACTCGGGCGGAGATAGCCTGGCCTTTGAGGTCTCATCGTTCGGCTTGCTCTTCTCTAAAACACGCTTGCTGATAATCGCGACTGACGACTCCCAGTTGAGTGGATTGGGGCAGCGGCACCCCTTGCACACAACGCAAGATGTGCTGCTGGACATACTGTTCAACAACCTCCACCACTACCTGGGTCACCTCAAGGTGATCAAGATGGTGGCTCGCGAGCTGCAGCAGAAATTCAACGCCTCGATGGAGAATCGACATCTGGTCCAGATGTTTAACCTCAGCGAAAGCCTGATCTACTACATCAATGCGATTCACAGCAATGGCGCTGTCCTGACTCGGCTGCGCAACCATGCGGAAAAAGAGCACTTCAGTGTCGAGGCGATTGCGCTTATCGACGATTTGATCATCGAAAACACCCAGTGCAACAAACAGGCGGAAATCTACTCCAGGGTGTTTGCCGGCTTGATCGACGCACGCGGCAATTTGATGAACAACACCATGAACAACCTGTTACGCAAACTGACGCTGATCAATGTGGTTTTCCTGCCTCTCAACCTGATCGCTAGCATTGGTGGCATGTCCGAGTTCAGCATGATGACCTCAGCCGTTCCCTGGTGGGTTGCCTATCCGCTTTTTCTCACGGGAATGGTCGTAGCCGGGGGCCTGATGGTTATCGCGCTCAAGCGTCTGACACGTGCTTCATCCAGCATGAATGGCCCGCATTGAACGAGCCCCTCTGGATACTCGATGACTCTTTTACATCTCGACCTGTGTGCCCAGCTCTATCACCCGGTTCAACGGTAACTTGAAGTACTTCAGGTTGCTATTGGCGTTCTTCAGCAAAAACGCGAACAGGGTTTCTCGCCAACGGGCCATTCCGATGCGCTTGGTCGGGATCACCGTCTCCCGGCTGAGGAAATAGGTGGTGCGCATCGGACTGAAGTCCAGTTCACCCAAGTGACAGAGACTCAAGGCCAAGGGGACATCGGGCTCCTCGATAAAGCCAAAGTGCAGACTGACCCGGAAGAACCCTTCTCCATAGGCTTCAACCTCAAACCGTCGGTCAGCACTCACACGAGGGCTGTCTTCGGACACCACTGTGAGCAATACGACTTGCTCATGCAAAACCTGGTTATGCAGCAGGTTGTGCAGCAGTGCATGAGGAACAGCATCTGTCCTAGCCGTAAGAAACACTGCCGTACCTTGCACCCGATGGGGAGGCTGCGTACGGATGCTGCCGATGAATAGCGGTAGAGGAAGTGCGGTTTCATCCAGCCGCTCAACAATAATCTTTCTGCCCCGCTTCCAGGTCGTCATCAAGATGAACAGACCGATTCCGGCAATCACTGGGAACGCACCGCCTTGAAAGATCTTCGGTGCGTTCGCGGCAAAATACAGGCTGTCTACCAGCAAGAAACCTAGCAGCAACGGAATGGCCAGCCAACGTGGCGTTTTCCAAAGCAGGAGCACGACCGCCGATGCCAAAATCGTGGTGATCAGCATGGTGCCAGTGACTGCAACGCCATAAGCGGCAGCCAGGGCACTGGACGACTCGAAGCCGATGACTAGCAACACGACACCGACCATTAATGCCCAGTTGACCGTGCCGATGTAGATTTGCCCCTGTTCGTGGCTGGAGGTGTGCTGGATAAACATGCGCGGGACATACCCTAACTGGATAGCCTGTCGCGTCAGGGAGAAAGCACCGGAGATCACTGCCTGGGAGGCGATGATGGTCGCCAGCGTGGACAGCGCGACCATGGGCAGCAATGCCCAGCTTGGCGCCAGCAGATAGAAAGGATTACGAACGGCCTCAGGGTTCTCAAGGATCAGGGCACCCTGACCAAAATAGTTGAGCGCCAACCCTGGCAGTACCAACATGAACCACGCACGAGAGATCGGTCTGCGACCGAAGTGGCCCATGTCTGCATAAAGCGCCTCTGCACCGGTCAAGGCCAATACGACGGCGCCCAGGATTGCCACACCGACACCGGGGTGGACGATGAAGAACCGTAATGCCCAAACGGGGTTCAGCGCCTCAAGCACCTCAGGTCGCTGCAAGATGCCATGAATCCCGAGTGCCCCCAACACCACGAACCACAACACCATGACCGGCCCGAACAGGATGCCAATCCGCGCCGTGCCATGTTTCTGTATCAGGAACAGCGCCACCAACACGATGACCGACAACGGCACCACCCAATTCTCTACGCCATCAAAGGCAAGCTGGAGCCCTTCAACCGCGGATAGCACTGAAATAGCCGGGGTGATCATGCTGTCCCCGTAGAACAGCGCCGCGCCAAACAGGCCTAGCAGCACTAGTACCTTGCTCATGTTCGGATAAGATGCAGACGCGCGACGGGCCAGAGCCGTCAAAGCCATGATGCCGCCTTCCCCCTGGTTGTCGGCCCTCAGAATGAACAGTACGTATTTGATCGAGACAACCCAGACCAACGACCAGAAAATCAGCGACAGGATGCCCAGCACCCCATCGTGACTGGCTTGAACCCCGAAGTGCCCGGAAAACACCTCTTTCAGCGTATAGAGAGGACTGGTACCGATATCGCCATAGACCACGCCGACGGCGGCAATGACCAAGCCGACGCCGGATGTTTTGGACGGTGAGGTTTCGTGTGCAATGGTCGCCGTTTCACTCAAGGGGGGCTTCTCTCAGACTGCGGGAGTAAGTACATGGCGTCCCTGGGCGTTATCACTGCAACGCAGATAAAGCACAGAGCGCCAGAAACGCGCTTAGTATCCCGGCGGTGGGGTAAAGGCTCCGTAAAAAAACTGTAAAAATTCACGCTGGTTGGTCCAGGTCGAAGCCGTCCTCTTGCAGCGCTCCTCCCGATCACCATCCAAGCTTATTTACAATTTCATGACGGTAGGGTGTATCGATCTGCTCAGGAACTCGCCTGATGTAATCACCAGCTTACGTAAAGCAAGGTAATGGAGATTACCCAGTGATTTTCGCGTCAATTAGGCGCTCACTTTACCGCCTTGCTGTCGGAAGTAAGCTCCAGCCAAACATGCAGTCAGCAACAGGAGAAACTCTTAACTGGACGACATGGCAGATGAACATACCCGCGCCCTACCCGCGTTCTTTGCTTCGTAGAGTTGCTTGTCCGCAGCTTCTATCAAAGCCTCGAATCCTAGCTCGCCAGTGGGCGTCAATGTTGCGACACCTAGAGAGATTGTCAGCACACGATCGACATCAGAAGCAGAATGTTCGATGCCCAATGTCCGAACACGTTCTTGCATTCTTTCTGCAATCTCGACCGCACCAGAAAGAACTGTATTGGGCAGAACGCAGGCGAACTCTTCGCCACCATACCGAGCGACCAGGTCGTAGGGCCGTCTAACCGTTGCAGATAACGTTTGGGCAACGGACTTCAAGCAGTCATCTCCAGCCTGATGTCCGTATCGGTCGTTATAGCGTTTGAAAAAGTCGACATCCACCAAAATGAGCGATAGCGGCTTTTGTTCTCGAAAGCACAGACGCCAATCCGCCAATATTTCCTCATTAAATTTTCGTCGATTGGCCACCCCGGTAAGACCATCTATCAATGCCATGGAACGCAGCAGATCGCTTTGTAGTTTCAGGGTTAAATGTGCTCGCACACGTGCTCTGACAATGGTGGTATTGATGGGCTTGCTGATGAAGTCCACCGCGCCAAGCTCCAGTCCTAGCACCTCATCTGACTCCTGCTGCTGTGCGGTAATGAAGATGATGGGGATGTCTTGGGTCGTAGGGTCAACCTTGAGTCGACGGCATACTTCATGCCCGTCCATACCCTCCATGACCACGTCCAGCAGAATCAAATCGGGCAGTTGGGCCTGGCATACGCTGATTGCCTGCTCACCGCTGGTGGCCATGAACACATCGCAGTCCTCACGAAACAGCTCATGAAGTACCCGGATATTAGTCGGTTGGTCGTCAACAATAAGGAGTTTTGGACGGTTAAAGGAATGTGGTAACCAGGTTTCAATCGATTGTTTCATCAGGCTGATCTCAACAGGTCACGACCAATCGGCATCGCAGCGGAAAAGTCTAGCGACTGCACCCTGGCGACAAGTTCGTCGAACTGTGGGCGTAGGGATGGCGGCGTTTTTGACGCCAATGCGTCTGCGAGCTCTATGGCTTGAAGGTTACCCGCTTCCAACAACAGCAAAATCTCCTCTAGGGACTCTCTCCATCGAGCCGGCGCCATGGCGTCTTCGTCAGCACTGCTTTTTTCACGCGGACTCTGGCCAAAATCGGCATTCATTTGCTCAAGGCTTTGTTGCAGTAACCTGCTCAACTCGTCAAACCATGTTGGGTCGGCCAAGAGGCTCGCTACAGTCACGGCGTCTCCGTGTTGGAGTGTGTGCTCCAGGTTGCCGGCCAGCAGCGACAACGCCTTGGCACCCATAGTGCCGCTGCTACCTTTGATGGTATGGAGCACAAAAGCGGCCCCTGATGCATCTTGCCGCTGGATCTGATCCCGCAATCGGACAAGCTGTTTTTCCACCTCGGGGCCAAAGTTGCGCAGCACCTCGCGGATCAAATCGAGGTCACCACCAAAGCGGTCAATAGTTGATGTACGAGACTCTATAACTCCTTCTCCTGTATTGACCTGCCCCAAGGTTAAAGATGCCAGGCTAACTTCACGGCCCGATTGAAAGAGCAGCGTTACCACGAGGTGTTCCAGGTCTATAGGTTTGCCGACATGATCATTCATCCCCGCAGCAAGACAAGCTTCACGGTCGGTATTGGAGGCATTTGCGGTCATCGCTACTATCGGCAACGCTGCAAAGCGCGGATTCGATCGAATGCGACGAGTCGCCTCCAAGCCATCAATATCTGGCATCTGGATATCCATTAATACGACGTCGAAGGGCACACGCTCATTCATCACCTTGCTCACACCTTCCAGCCCGCCTTCGGCCAGCGTTACCTGAGCGCCTTCCCTTGTCAGTAACTCATCGGCGACCTGGCGATTGAGCATGTTGTCTTCCACCACCAATAGTCGCAACCCGGCCAGGCGCTGTGGCCTGTCAACCGTTGACCGAGAAAGGGGGGAATGCAGCAGGTCTTGGCCCTTGAGTGCTCGCTGAACTGCGTCGGTTAGCTGCTTGGGAGTGACCGGTTTGGTGAGAAAACCTACGAAGGGGGCGTCTCCCGCCAGGTGCGCGTCGGCCAATACCTCGCGGCCGTAAGCAGTGATCATAATGATCATCGGAGGTGGCACACCGTTACCCTGCCGATGGATCAATTGCGCAGCGCTCAGCCCATCCATATCGGACATCCGCCAGTCCATCAGTACCACGTCGTAGGCTTCACCTAGCGCCTGGGCGTTCTTCACCCATTCCACCGCTTGCGTGCCACCACTTACGAGGTCAGCCTTCCATCCCAATGCATGCACGGTGCGTAACAGCAATTCACCCGCCATGGCGTTGTCGTCGACGACCAGAATCCGTAAGGACACATCGACTCCAGCAAAGGCGGACTTTAGCAGTGACGTTGGCACTACATCTAGAGTGATATCGAACCAGAAACGACTCCCGACACCTTGCTGGCTCTCCACCTGAAGTTCACCACCCATCAAGGTGACCAACCGTTTGCAGATCACTAGGCCCAGACCTGTGCCACCAAAGCGCCGGGAAGTTGAAGCCTCGGCCTGAGTGAAGCCTTCAAAAATGCGCTGAAGTTGTTCCGGGCTGATACCGATGCCAGTATCAGAAACGGCGATGCGCAAGCTCACAGCATTTTCCGTGCGCATCAGTTGTTCAACGCTGACCACGACCTGGCCTTCCAGGGTGAACTTGAGGGCATTACCCGCCAGGTTGATCAGTACCTGTTGCAGTCGCAGGCTATCGCCGATGAGGTCGTTGGGTAAATTGGAGTCCAGGTCGAACATGACCTCAACCTTCTTATCGCCCTGGTTACCTGCCAGCACAACGGCGAGGTCACGCATGAGCGGTTCAAGCTCGAACGGGTGCACATCGAGTTGCAGCTTGCCCGCCTCAATCTTGGAATAATCGAGAATGTCATTGAGCAAACCAAGTAGTGATTTCGCAGCGATCTGCGCTTTGGTCACATAATCGAGTTGGCGACCATTCAGGTCAGTGTTCTGCATCAACTGCAACATACCCAACACGGCGTTCATCGGTGTGCGTATTTCATGACTCATGTTGGCCAGGAAGGCTGACTTGGCCGCACTCCCTGCATCCGCCTGTTCCTTGGCGTAAAGCAGATGTGACTCTAGCTCGCGTTGAACAGTGATGTCCCGATTGATACCGGTCACGCGCAAAGCTGTACCGTCTGGACTGCGTTCTATCTGTGCACCGGCATGTATAAAGCGGATCTGACCGTCCGGGTGAACGACACGAAAAATTGTGTCATACACATCAGTCCCCTCGACGGCGGCATTCAGCTTTGCCGCCGCTGCCACGACATCCTCGGGGTGAACACGCGAGTACCAGTGCATATAGCTCAGACCGTTATTGCGCAACGTCAGTGGCTGCCCGTAGAACTCGAACATACGGTCATTCCACTGCAAGTTATTGTCCGCCAACGTCCAAGACCAGACGCCCAATTCGGCTACTTCAGCAGCCATCAGCAGTTGATCGTGCACCGCCATCAGTTCGCTACGTTGTTCCAGTGTCGTCTTCAGGCTCGCAGCCAGTTCCTTTTCTGCCGCTTTACGTTCGGTGATGTCTACCGCAATACCCAGATAACCGCTCAATACCCCATCGGCATCGCGCATGGAGGTGACCACTAGCGTCACAGGAAACCGCGAGCCATCCTTGCGTGTGTAAGTCCACTCTCGGGTTTCTGCGCCTTCAAGCTCAGGTTTATGGGTAAGCACACGGAAACCGTCGATAGTCTGAGCGTACTCCTCGCTCAGCTCAACGCCACGTGCAGCGACTTCCTCTGGGACATGGAAGAGCGCCGGGGTGTCTTTGCCCACTAACTCATCGGCGTCATAACCCAACAAATGCTCGGCGCCTTTGTTGAACACACGGATAACGCCATCGAGATCCGTCGCAATGATCGAAACCTCAGTAGCCGAGCGTAGCACCGTGTCCAACAACAGATTGAGATGCCGCAACTCGGATGTTCGTTGCGCAACCTGCTCTTCTAGGTTGGAGTTGAGTTCAAGAATTCGGGCCTCTGCCACTTTTTTCGCCGAGATATCCCTTAACGTCTTGGACGCCCCAATGACGCGACCACCCTCGCCATAAATGGGTGAGATGCTGACGGAGACATCGATCAGTCGCCTGTCCTTGTGATGGCGTTGCGTATCAAAGCTGCCGATACGCTCCCCCGCCTTGATGCGCGCAAGAATATGAGCTTCCTCAGTGACAAGCTCTAGCGGAACAATCAAATTGGCCAGTGTCTGGCCCACGGCCTCCTCGGTGGTATAACCAAAAAGGTGCTCGGCGCCTTTGTTCCAGTTGGTGACGACGCCATCGAGGGTTTTTCCAATAATGCCATCGCCCGAGCTTTCAACGATGGAAGCCAGCCTCGCCTGCTCGACAAATATCTGCCGCCGACGTTGACGGCTGATACTCACGACACTCACCAAGGTCGCCAGAAGAAGCGTGAGAAAGCCACCGAAAAACAGCACAACTTTTGGTGAAACCTGATGTAGGCGCTGGATAAACAGCGAATTTGCGTCGAGTTCGATTTGCCACCGCCTTCCGTATACCTCGCGCTCCAGCTGATGGGTCATCAGCGTTTCACGGCGAGCCGAGTCGTCGGTGCTTTCATAAAACAGCTTCTCTTGTCCTGGGACGGTGATATCCCTTAATCGCAAATGTACCGTCTCATTTTCGATGCGCAGGCCTTTGAGTACCTCCTCGGTCTGCAACACAACATAGCTCCAGCCAAAAGCAGCTGCCTCTCGTTCAGCAGCGGTCACCGGAGTGACTCCGCCGCGAAAGATGGGCATCAACACCAGGAAAGACTGCTGCGGTTTTCCTATGGCCTGTATTAGCGTGATGGGCCCAGTGATCCGTGCCGCACCGTTTTGTATCGAGGATTGTGCCGCCTCTCGCCGCGCTGTCTCTGACGCTATGTCCAAGCCAATGGCAGCCTGGTTATCTTCAGCCGGTTCGACATACTGAATAACGTAGCGTTCGCCTGAATGCGCTGAGAATTGATGAATGGAGAAATCCGCTGCGCCGTCAGCTTGAGCGCGCTTGAGAAACTCGTTTTCATCGCGCTCTGCTACACGCCTGATAAAACCAAAGGCACTGGCGCCGGGGAACTCGAAAGCGAGGTCACGGGTTCTGTGATATCGGCGAAACACTTTACGGCTAATGTCATATTCGCCTGCAGTCAGCACCGCGCCACGAGTACCTCGCAAACCGTATTGGTAAAGATTGAGACGCATTAAAACCAACTCTGTGGCGTTTTCAGTCGCCGCTGCAAGCGCTTCTTGAGCCTGCTGTTCGTTGATGCGCTCAAGGGTCCAGCTCCCCAGAATACTTGCCCCTAGCCCCACGGTTAGAGTGATAGCTACTCCCCAGTTCCATGCAAAAAACTTATGCTTTATCACCCGCATTGTCCCATCGCAGAAGGCCTTTAGCCTTCAAGATTAAAGTTCGAACCCTGTTGGGTGGCCGCAAGATGTCCAACCTGCAAGTCACGAATACGCTCAGGTCAGGCCGGCTAATCGTTGAAGTCTGTCTATGACTGCTTCGGGTTCGCCGTTGTCCATGGCACCGGCAAGGCGCATCACCACTTGTTCGCGGCGAACGTGCATGTGGGGCAACGCATTAATTGCGCCTATCAACTCACGTAGAAGCATAGGCAGCCCCCAGCAAGCTTTCAAGCGAATGACAAAAGGCGCTGAAACATCACGGACAGCGTGGGTAAGCGTTTCTTCGGTCACGCTATTGCCCTGGTTCTCCCCTTTCTGAGTTTGGTACAGCACACAGAGTTCGCCCATGCGGTGCAACAGGGCGGCACTTTCCAGCGGAGCGGGATCCAGACCACATTGTTGAGCTAGGAGCATAACCCTTTCAGCTAAACGCTCGGCATCATTCAGATGAGCCTGGATGAAAGTCATCAGCATGCCGTCAGGTTGAGTATTGGTCTGTCGCAGTGCCTGGCTAATCGCCAGATTCACGCTGGTAAGCACTCCTAACCGTGTCAGAGCACCGTTCAAATTCGTGGATGGCTGGCCAAGCCCGAGATACGCGGCACCGTTGGCGGCGGCGATCAAGTGGGCGCATAGAGCCGGTGCATACTGCCAATCATTGGCGAGTGCTCGTAAATCCATTGACGCCCCGCCATAGCCGAGGTGAAGTTTGTCTTTTACCGAGGCCAGTAAAGGTAAGTCCAACTCACCCGCAGACAAACCACTGAAATAGCTGATCAAGTCTTCAGTGTTGAGAGTGATCGCTCGGGGGGGCTCATCAAGCGGAAGGAGTACGCCCAGGCATTGTACGACGCACGAAACCTGGAATGGCTTGGTGAAAAAGGCACTGATCCTCAGCGATTTTACCGCCAGCACACTATCTCGATCAGCGCGCCCAGTGATCATGATCAGCGGCGGGCTTTGATCTTTTTCGCGAGTTTTCTGCAACAGGTTGACGCCGGGGCATCCGGTAGACTCCAGTCGGCCATCACCAACTGATAGGTACTTGGCTGCCAAGCGTCTAAAGCGCTAGCGACATCGATAAAGCAATCGACCTGAGCAACCGGACGGATGCTCAACACGAGCTGTTTTAAGAGATCTGATATCCAGGGATCATCATCCAGAATCATCACGCGCATTCGATAATCCTCACTGGATTGATACTCAACCTCGCAATGTTTTAGTGGCTGACTATGAGCCACCAGCAAACATAGACGTCGTTGAGATCAACGGGTGAGGTTGTTACCGAGCGATTTGGTGTAAATCACGGCAATTTCCCTTTGACTTGTAGCTTGATAGGATCCTTGAAGGATCGAATCTATGCCTGACCCGCGAACTATACAAGCAAGCAAACAGCTCACAGGTAGTTAGGCTGGCGGGGGTTAGCGCATGAACGCCGCCAATAGCGGATGTGCTTGAGTGATTCCGCCCTGCTGCTCGCCGCCCTCGGCCCGCAAAAATGCGCTGCCCCTCTGATTCACTGATCCAAGCAGTCTTGGCTAACGGCCCGAGTGACAGTCGCCCCATAGTGTTTCGGCTGGTTTTACCCCAACATTTATGGACTGTCCTGGCATCTTCCAAGGGAACACGCCCCGAATGGCTGCAACGGGTCGATTCTGTTGAAAAAGTAGCTCCCCTGTCTGGCCTGCGGCAAAATCTTTGCATTGGCCAGCTGGGAAGCACGCAGCATGATGGGGCAGTTATCGAGTGGGCAGGAGCGTCTGTTTTACTCGTTCAACCTTGAAGATCACATCCCAGCCACTCACCTTCTGCGCAGCATTGATCGGTGTCTTGATCTGAGCGATCTGCGCCATTACCTCGCCGATTTCTATAGCCCGATCGGGCGTCCGTCGATTGATCCTGAACTGATGATCCGTATGCTGATCGTCGGCTACTGCTATGGCATCCGCTCCGAACGGCGGTTGTGCGAAGAGGCCCATTTGAATCTGGCGCATCGCTGGTTTTGCCGGTTGAGCCTTGAAGATGAAGTCCCCAACCACTCGACCTTTTCCAAAAATCGACCGGCCTTTGACGATACGAGCGTTTGACGAGTGGATAGATGGTTTGATGTATGCAGCCGGCTAGGAAAAAGGCAGTCCTCGCTGCGTAGCTGGGCCTGATGTATCCAGGCCGCGAGAGCAGACCGTGTTTGCTCAGTGGTCTCGAACTGCACTGGCCACTGCGTTTTCTGCTGCTTCACCATGGCTCGTGATGATACGCACTCGCCATGGGCGACGTCGCGCACGCGGAGCTTGGTTAAGTCGCAGGCTCAAAGCTTGCTGTCGATGGCCAGATCGAAGAGAGCTAAATCCCGGGTTCTTTCTGCAATTTAAAACCTTACTCGGATGGCCCAGATATCTCACAATCGGAGTGGGGCTTTCTGCCCGACCAATTTTCCTTTGTCCCAGGTTGACGGCTGCAGTATGGACGCAAGCCATGATATCCACACTTGAGCCTCGCAACATTATTGAATGTGGCTTCCAGCCTCTCTCTTGCACCTGCTCAGTCAATCCGGATGGACCATTGATGATCAAGGTATTCGAATCGTAAGCGTACCAGGAACACACCTTCCGAACTCCTGCATTAAGGGCGATGGTGTCCGCGTATTTTTAAGCGGACGCGGTCGCCCTTAACGTCAGGATTTCCATGCGCCAACGAAGCTCTTACCCGAAACCGTTCAAGGCCCAGGTTGTTCAGGAATGCCTGCAACCGGGCGCAACCCTATCCAGCATTGCCATCAGCCACGGCATCAACGCCAACGTTATCCGCAAGTGACTACCGCTTTACCGAGATCAGCCGCCAGCGGCGTTGCCGGCTTTCGTTCCGTTGAGAGCTACGCCCAAACGGTACGCGGAAACGTCGGCGATTATTGAGCTGTCGCTTGGCGAGCAATCGATCACAGTGAAATGGCCAACTTCCGATCCTGAAGGCTGCGCCCGCTTTGTCCGTGGACTCACTCAATGATTCGCGTCGATGCCATCTGGCTCGCCACCGAGCCCATGGATATGCGCGCTGGCACTGAAACTGCGCTGGCCAGGGTGATTGCGGTGTTCGGTGCGGCGAAGCCGCACTGCGCTTATCTGTTCGCGAACCGCCGCGCCACTCGTATGAAAGTGCTGGTGCATGAGGATTTGGCATCTGGCTGGCTCTCGCAGGCTGAATCAAGGTAAGTTTCACTGGCCAGGCATTCGACAAGGCTGCGAGATGGAGCTGGATACCGAGCAACTTCAGGCCTTGGTGCTCGGCCTACCTTGGCAGCGCGTTGGGGCTGGCGGTGCAATCACACTGCTTTAACACCCGCCATTGGCCCATTGATCTATCGCCGCGAACGGCCTGCTCTGGCAATATTCGCGGCATGACTTCATCGCCCAATCTCGACCAAATGTCCCCCGACCAACTGCGTGCCCTCGCAGCGCAGTTGCTGTCCCAGGTTGATTCTCTCGGGTAGCAAGTCGACAGGATGGGCAAGAAAAACGACCGCGACCAAACCATCATCGAGCAACTCACCTACGAAATCGCCTGGTTCAAACGTAACAAGTTTGCCAAGCGCAGTGAGCAATTGAGCCCTGCTCAAGGCAGCCTGCTCGACACCGACATCGCGGCCATTGAAGCCGAACTGAAGGCGTTGAATCCGCCGGCTGCGCCGGCCGAGCCACGCAAGCAGCCCAAGCGTGTTCCTTTGCCTGCGCAGTTTCCGCGCACCGTGATTTATCAGGAACCAGATAACACCCAATGCGGCTGCCAGCTCCAGCGGATCGGCGAGGACGTCAGCGAGAAGCTGGATTACACGCCGGGCGCGTTCACCGTGGAGCAGCATGTGCGCGGGAAATGGGGCTGCCGCGAGTGTGAGACGCTGACTCAGGCACCGGTTCCGGCGCAGGTAATCGACAAGGGCATCCCGACCGCAGGGCTGCTGGCTCACGTGATGGTGGCCAAATTCGCCGACCGTTTGCCGCTGTATCGCCAAGAGAAAATCTTTGGCCGCGCCGGCCTGGCTATCACCCGCTCGACACTGGCGCAATGGGTTGGCCAAACCGGTGTGCAGCTCCAGCCCTTGGTCGATGCGCTGCGCGAAACAGTGCTTGCTCAAGACGTGATCCACGCTGACGAAACGCCGGTGCAGATGCTCGCACCGGGCGAGAAGAAAACCCACCGTGCTTACGTCTGGGCCTACTGCACCACGCCTTTTTCGGCACTCAAAGCAGTGGTTTACGACTTCAGCCCAAGCCGTGCGGGCGAACATGCACGCAACTTTCTTGGCCAGTGGAATGGCAAGCTGGTTTGCGACGATTTCGCCGGCTACAAAGCAAGCTTCCAACAAGGCATCACCGAAATCGGCTGTATGGCGCACCCCCGCCGCAAGTTTTTCGATCTGCACGCGACGAATAAAAGCCAACTGGCCGAGCAGGCGCTGCACTCAATTGGCGGGTTGTACGAAATTGAACGGCAAGCGCGGGAGATGACCGATGAAGATCGCTGGCGAATACGTCAGGAAAAAGCGGCGCCGATTATCGACGCACTGCATACCTGGATGATGGCCCAGCGCGACCTTGTGCCCGAAGGGTCGGCTATCGCCAAAGCTCTGGATTACAGCCTCAAGCACTGGACGGCACTGACTCGATATCTCGAGGATGGTGCTGTGCCCATAGATAATAATGCGGTCGAAAATCAGATAAGGCCGTGGGCACTTGGACGCTCGAACTGGTTGTTCGCTGGGTCACTACGCAGCGGTAAGCGGGCAGCTGCGATCATGAGCTTGATCCAGTCGGCACGCATGAATGGGCATGATCCGTATGCCTATCTTAAAGATGTGCTAACGCGGCTGCCGACGCAGCGTGCGAATGAGGCTGCTGAGTTACTGCCCCAAAGATGGAGCCCCCTATAGTCGAGGAGTGTACTTTTTGAGAAATTTTACTTTGATTCCGAATCCGTCGAACTAACGTACCACCACCGTGGCTTTCTGTCCTCGTACGAGTGATACAACGGTAAGAGAGCTTCTAGATCATTGTCGTCAAAACCACCGACTAGCAATGCGATAGTTGGTTCGTCATCTATTGCACCGACGGAGCTTCCGCACTTTGGACAAAAAGCTCTACTGGAGTAATCCGAGGATCTAAACGCTGAGGGAGCACCACCGGCACCTATCCACTTAACTCTGTCTCGCGCAAACTCGACCCACACGGCAGTAAGAGAGCCAGTATGCTGCTGGCAAGTTTTGCATGAGCACGTATGTGGTTTCTCTGCTGGGCCTAGCGCTTCATATCGAACCCACCCGCAGACGCATCCGCCACTATAGGTTGTTTTTTCCATGTACTACTCCGTTAACCTGTGGTCATAGGGTCAAGCTTAGCGGTAGGCTATCGAACCTGTCTCGACGAGCAATCAATAGATACATATTTTCTAAACCTCTAAATTTTTCTGCCCTAATTTTCAGGGTTACGATATGTGCCGGACGCACAGCATAAAAATCGTGATCCATAAGGTGTATTGAGCGGACGCTTACAGCTCGCTGACAAGATATGGGATGAAACATCTTCCTTTTTCGCCTTGCAGGGAACGGGAACGGCGCAAAGTATCTGCGATGTGCTCTATCTTGAAACGGATTTTCTTGAATCTCGCGATCTGATGCTTGTGATCGATTTAGATAGAAACGAGAAGGCTTTTCGTGGCCCTAATGAATACCCACATACCTTAGAGGCATGCTTGGGGTTTTAACTTGCGAGATTATGCCTCGAGTTCAAGCACTCTTTCTTCGTACCGCTTGAGGCTGGCCTCGCATTCGGTCGTCCTCTCGAGGCGAGCTAGGGCTTGTGCATGCATGGTCCTTGCATCTACCAGCTTCGCTTCTTGCGCAATGACTAACTCTAAAGCCTGGCGGTATTCGCTCTTCATGCTCGACTCCAAGCTTGCAGGTTTGAATCAGCTCCAGCAGCACTCCAAGCTCGGAGCAATGGGTGTGGGGGGAGCCGAAACCAAAAGGCCTCGATCAATGTCGGGGCCCTGAATTAGGTGAGCAGTCTTTCCCCCTGTCTGCCGAAGGCCTTAACGACGCCGACGCCCCGATGCATCAGTCTCGCCGATCCAATCTCGCGCCCCCCCCGCAAGCATGTGAGGTCCGGGGGCACGGGCTGCCGGTGTTGTTTACGCACGTCGCTTATTAGGACTGCCCTTTGATTTTGGCATTTGCTTCATCAATATAATCGTGACCTGCCCAAGTCAGTTGAACAACCAGTTCAAGCATATTCGTCGCCTTGACTGCTTTTAGGAAACCCGCGTCAATGGCTAGAGACAGCGTATATCGGGCCTCTTGTTGGGTAACGCCATGTCCACCATCTGTATCGACAAACCTTTGCACAAGGCGTTCCTTGGTGATGCCGTCTAGGCTGGCTTCAGCCTGTACTAAATCAAGTAAATGCTTGACGTACTTCTGATCTCTCTTCATGAGGGCAACCTCATCGACGCGCGCGAATTACGCACCAGCAGTGTATCAATCATTCGAGTACATATACCGACAAACCGACATAACGACGCTCAATGTCTTCAGCGATGCTCATCAGCTAATTCCTCGAAAAAATGGAATACGGCAGATAGCCTCTAGAGCGAAACAAAAAAAGCCCGACACAGTGGCCGGGCTTGATATCCAATCCCGATACACGGAGGAATGACAGGATGTGTGGAAAATGGCTCACTGGTTCAATCTAAGTCAAGCGGCTTTTTTCTCAATGAGCCCCTCCGCGTGGCTGGAGTTTCTGCTGCGTTTACGCACCACTCACATGACCATTGGAAAAATGCAAACATTCGCCAAGCTGCGCAGCGCTGGGGATTCAACGGTTGCCGAACGCCGCCAGATGCTGGAAAGCCATTTACAGGACGTACAGGTCGAAGTTGTTGATATGCAAAAGGCCATTGCTGCACTGCAAGTCAAAATTGACTACTATCGTGTGCTTGAGGCTAAGAAGGATGTTTAGCACCTGCTCAAAGGGCTCACCGTAATGCAGCCCGTTCATGCCGAAGGCTGATGGCTTGGATCGCATGCTGGCTGACGGCGGCATGACCATGACGATGTCCACAGTTGGCCGACTTCTGCCACTCGATCTCTGCTAACAATCACCCGCCCCACCGGCCTTTGGTTTCCGCCCTTCCCGCTGCTACGCTTCCAACTCTTCGATTGGAGTTGAAACAATGCCCACCGAATATTCGCTTTCTGATGTTCTTGAGCGGCTGTATCAAAATCAGCTCGCCCTGGAGGCCGCAGTAATGGAGCTGACCTTGAAGGTAGAAAACCAAGGTGCAACAAATATTGGCGCCAACGTCCGAGGTGCACTTCACACGATCGGAGAGAACGCCGGACACATCAAACAGGGCTTGGCTAAGCTGAGAGCCCAGGGTCACTGATTAGCGGACCCAACGAGCCGGCGAGCTTGGCGGTTATCCTGCACAGCATAAAGGCTGGACTCGCCGAAGTGTCAGACTTCCCGCGCGTTGCGCGGCGACATCGTTAAGATACGGGCGCTCTCAACCTTTCGTTATGAGAAGCGGCGCACCTTGAGAATCTTGCCCGAAGCTACCTTGTGCTTGGGCTTGGCCACTCGAATAACCTTGTGCTGACCATCGCCTACTGTCTCAACGAGCATGCCATCACGGACCTCCATCACACTGAGTCCGGCCGCCAGCGTATTGATATAAGCCGCATGAATTGCGCCCTTCGCCATGGCTGGAATTTTATCTTCCAGCCGGCTCACCAGTTCATCATTCAACGGTTAGTTGGCGATCATAACGAGCTCCGCATCCAAGGCCAGCACGGAGCCAGCCATCGTGTTACTGCTGCGATCTGGGACAAGCACCGTTCGCTCCTGGGGATGCACACGAGACCTGTTGATCGTCGATGCTTCATCAGGCCCGTACGAAAACTACCGCCAATGCCCTTTAAAAGCCCGCCGACATCAGCGTTGATCTTGAGACTGGGGAATGGCAATTCCTACCTCAAAGAGCGAATTCGAGGGGCACTGTTTGGCCATTTTGACTCAGCTTTTTCCCGCGATGATAACGACCCCAATCCGCTCTGCCAGATTGAGCACCGTGTCGAACACAGTCGAGTCGCCGGTCAAGCTGCGTGAAGCCCCCTGCGGATGAAGTGCGCCGTCAGGAATCCGGTCACCGAAGAGCACCACCGCACGTGCCGAATCATCTTGTCGCGACACCCAAGACAGCCCTTGGGCATCTAGACACTGACGGTGGATTGCCTCTGCCCATTTGCGCGTCGCTGGATATTGATCTTTCTCAGTGTCGATCAGTTGTTTGCGCGTGATGCCCAGTTTCCGCAGGGGCACGCTGGACAGATCAACCAGGTGCAGCGGTTGGCTAACCTGGACGGCAGAATGCACCTGTCCAGTCAGCTTGCCTTTGTCGAAGCTCTTGAACCCAGCCGTATGGGGAACGTCGTGGAAAACGGTCTCCATCAAGGCGCAGTCGACTGTCGTGCCGCCATACAAGGTGGGAATCGCCCGCCCCTGATCATTCTGGATCGGGCTGAAGCGCGCGTTGCCGTGCACACCGGGATTGAATTGATCTGGCTGATATTTATCCTGATGCACACGATGGAGCACCTCGCCTTTGGCAATCACGGTGAAAGTGACGTGCAACGTAGCCGCAGGCACCGGGGTGACGGACGCCGTCAAATCGGTAGCCGGTGTCGCCGTGCCCTTGCTGGACTCGTTACGCTGCTTAGCCATGGGCAATGCCTTGGATTTCGTCCAGTGCGGCAGCAATGACTTTATCAGGCGCCGATGCCAACAGATCCTGGGGCCTTTTGCCGCCCAGAAAACTGTTATCTGACCGGAACCAGTAAGCCATCCCCCAGCCGTCCTTGTGGCCAGCGAAAGCCTCAATAACTTTGGCGAGTGCCTTGAACGGCCGATAGCCCGCGTCCGGGTCCAAGCCATAACCTGGAAAATAGTCGACCCCACCGTGGCTGATGGCAAAGATCTGCCCCTGCTTTTTCCATTTGTTGGGCTGGGCACTCGGGTTTCGAGTACTCAACTGGGCCACCTGGGCGATGTCTGCGGCGGTCAGCCAATCACCGCTTTCCAACACCGCTTTGCGGGCTTGGACCAGCATTGCTGCTTCCTTAAGCAGGCGAGGCGAAGGTGGCTTACGCGTCACAAACACCTCGGCCAGTCGCTCTAGCGACTTCGGGTCCTGACGCTCCCGCAGCACCTCATACATTGAGGAGGCCACATTGGCGAAGTTTTCCGCCAACGCCTCAAATACACTGAGGTTGACCTGATCGAAAGACACGACCAGGACTCGGTCCGCATGCGATCGGCTCAAGCTGGCCCGAGCCTCCTTAGGCGTACCAACCAAGGTGGAGACGCCCGATTGCTCTGTAACGCTCATGGAAAATCTCCTCGCCAGTTATCTAAGTTATCCAATACTAGAATATCCACCATAACCTACACACAGGTCTACCTTTTCATTTCATCTGAATGAGAGATCGAGGCGCACGCCCCTGCCGTTAATCTGCGTGACGGCGCAGATGATCGCCCGCAGAATTCATAATCCGCACATTTGAATGTGAGAGAATCGACGATTACAGACAGGAGGTCAGACGCTTGCAGACACTAGAAGCTATCCGAATCCAGATGCGAGAAGCTGAAACGGTATTGAAAGCACTCGACAAGGAACTGGAAAATATCACCTTCGATTCCAGCAAGCGGGAGAGTGTTGAGGCCGCCATTGACCACGTCATCCAGACTATCGACACGCAGCTTGAAGGATTCAAAAACAACCCTATCCTGGGTCCTATGGTGGAAGAGCTAAAAGCTCAATACGTAGAGGGGATCCAGACCAAGGTTGCTGATTCAGCACTTAAGCGGGCTTGAACGTCCCGGCCTGCAACGATTTGACTCCCGGTTCTGGACCTGCAGAGCGGGCATACGCATAAGCCGAGTTACGCTACGAAGGCTCGCCGCAGGACGAATGCTGAGATTATTTGAGCTTAACTGGCTTTACCGACCGTTGCTCCGCTTCCTATGTCAGATGCGCAGCATTTTAGCAATGTCCTGATCGCGCCACGGACATTACGTTTGCTTAACTCTTTTACTGTAAACCAGCGACAGTCATCGATTTCATTGGCCGCACGGGGCTTCTGGTTTATGGCCGGTGTTGCTTCGAAGAGAAAATGAACGACCTTGTCATCCTTGTACTGCGAGACATAGGAAAGTTGGTCAAATATCAATCCCGTCTCCTCAGCCATTTCTCGCCTCGCTGCTTGCAAAGGCGTCTCGCCCTTTTCTACGCGACCTCCTGGCAGATTCCATTTGGCATTGCGCTTGCGCACAAATAAGATCTCCTCCTCATGGCGACAGATCACCGTCGCACGTCTTTTCAGACCGTTGCGCGTGAAGCTCGCTGCTTCCATTGCGTCCATGAGCGCTCCCCAATCCGTCCATTCGCCACCAATGTCGCACGGCAATACTTTGGACGATGGTGCACCACACACATGTCGATATGATGACTTGCTACCGTCTACGGACGTTTATCTGCAAGGCCAATGAAGCTTTCAGTGAGTGATTACCTTAGAGCTGCCGCATTGCCACGCGAATGCAGCGACGTGCACCTAATTCAGCAGCATCTCAGTGGAGCTCAAAAGCTCCAATACTGGTCAGAGCTTCAGTAATGCTTCATGAAGCTCAACGGTGGGAATAGCCTCCACCGCCCGCTGCCGCTCGAGCCATAAGCGCATTTTTTCTACGTCGAAAATCTGGCCCTGCTCCATCAGACACAAAATGAGTGCCCTCGACATTCTGTAGTGCCCACAGCTAACGCATTGACGTTCTTCCCAGTCTTGAGCCTCAATAGTCTCTGCACGGCCTGCACATATAAGGCAGCTCATCGGCAACCTCCGTTTTTATAACGTTCCTGTTCATACAGCCTCTCAGAGGCTTTCAACTCATGCACTCAAATTGATTCTTTATCCACCTGAACGGCAGATTATCAAAACCCAGCCAGTGCGCGCTGGACCAGCGGCAAGCGACGCGCAATGGGCCCTGCGTCTGAAACGCTCCCGTGAGCAGGTATTAGCTTTGATGCCGGGCGCTCGTGACCGTTCGTACGAAGTTCCACAGCTGTTTTTGTCGACAACAAACTTAAGCCGGCATTGATGCGTCTGAGCTTTTGCCTAACCGCGTAGTCGCCTGGGCTATCCCCCGCTTACGATCGAAGTCGCTAAGCGGAGTGGACTGCACCCCCTGAATTTTACTGCTTTGCGGACACTTTAGGCAGAAGCCTAGAGAGCTCCTGGAGTCGGGTCTCGGCTGCATCAAGGGCCTTGAGTGCTGCCCTTTCCCACTCAGGCGCAAGGGGCTTCAGATCCGTCTCAACTTCCGCTTTCAGGCACCACTGGTGGTGGTCGTGCCATGACCCTAAAGCCGACTGTACCGACTTGAGGGAACTGGAAGCTTTCTTGCTGAGTGGCGATATCGTAGGAAACGCTTCGGTCAAATAGCGCGTGCGTTTCACTAATATCCGCAGCTCATGACGATCAAAATCCGGATCATTCAATGCAAGGTGTAAACGATCGACCTGCTTGGTGAGGGCTTTCTCGATCCGTTTCTCCAATCCACCTGGCGTGTTTGCCAATGAAGATACACGTAATGCGGACGGCCACTCGTCCAATTTGGCAAATAGCTCATTCATTTCGTTCGAGGTCAGGATGTCGTCATACCCCGGACGGAGCCTCCTTCGCCGCCGCCCTGCCTCAGCGTCCATACCCCTTTCGGTGAGTTCGTGAATCATGACCTCAAGGTCTCGCGCGGGGGTCGTCAGGCGACCGACATCAGCGGCAGCGGCTCGCAATGGCGCCATGCTGGCAATATTTCGAACCGGTGCCAGAAGGCTACGGATGCGTCGTACCGAAATCCTCAGGGCATGCAACGCATCTGTGTCAGTGCCTGCTTCCAAACGAGCTCGGGCATGGTAAAGGGAAACTTGGAGCTTCAGAATTTCACCGACGTACCTGTTAACAAAAGACATGGGGCATCTTCCTGTCATCAATGTTCGCTAAAGACTAGCAACAAACGGCGCTAAGAACGCTTTCGTATCATTTCGGCTTGATACAAGAATTTAGCTGTTGAACAACGCTACCAAAATCCTAAGCCGTCAGAGCAATCAATGCCTGCGGTCTCAGGAGATAAACGTCAGGCTCATTCATCTCAACGTCACCACTCGATGTAAGGCTGGTCTCACCCCAGATGCCAGGGCGCTGCGAACGCCCGAGGACTACCAATGAGACTTGCCACGTACAACGTCGAAAACCTCTTTAACCGCGCCGCCGTAATGAACCTTGAGGGGTGGGCAGAGGGCAAGCCGACGTTGGAGCGCTTCGCAAAACTCAATGCCTTGCTGGGCCAACAAGCCTATTCAGCAGCGGATAAGCGACTCATGGTGCGTTTGCTGGATGAACTGGGGCTTAGCCGCTCAGACCGGGGGCCGTTCACCCAGCTTCGGCAAAATCGCGGCAGCTTGGTCAAACGATCCCGCAGCGGGGAAATAACAATTGTCGCCAATGGGCGATCCGATTGGGTCGGCTCGCTGGAGCTGATTCAGGCGCCTGTTGACGAGGAAGCCATGCGCAACACTGCCAGGGTCATGATTGATCTGAAAGCCGATGTACTCGCGGTGGTGGAAGCTGAAAGCAGACCAGCGTTACGCGACTTCAACACCGAGATCATCGGTGGATTAGGTGGTGATACGTTCAGCCACGTGATGCTGATTGACGGCAATGACGAGCGCGGTATTGATGTCGGCGTGGCCGCGCGCGCGGGCTTTCCAATCGGAACCATGCGCAGCCATGTGGATGATCGTGTGGACACCGGTCCTCTGATTTTTTCGAGGGATTGCCCAGAGTTTTATCTGACAATGCCATCCGGCCTCCGGTTGGTATTGTTAGTCAATCACTTCAAAAGCAAAGGCTACGGTAGCCTCGCTGACTCGGCCAAAAGAAGATTTGCCCAAGCCAGTCGAGTGAAAGAGATCTATGACTCGCTGATTGAGCAAGGCGAACAATATGTCGCCGTTGTGGGTGACTTGAACGACACGCCGGGCAGCGACGCATTGAAGCCGCTCCTTGGAGATACGAAGCTGAAGGATGCATTCACTCACAAGCGTTTCGATGACGGCGGTTATCCTGGAACATACGGCTCGTGCACAGCCGCCAACAAAATTGATTATCTACTGCTGTCGCCGGAGCTCTTTCTGAAGGTTAAAGCTGGTGGGGTTTACCGCAAAGGCATGTGGCCAGGTTCAAGACCGGTACGCTGGGAGACATACCCTGAAATCATCAAGAAAGAAAATGCGGGCTCCGACCATGCTGCAGTGTGGGTAGATCTAGATATTTGAGCACTTTGAAGCTGATCGCTAACTATCGGTTCGCCTTCGCGGCCCCTAGCCGTTGCGATCTGGTCTCTACTCCGCTCCAAGCGCTCAGTTATAGGGGAGATCAATCGACGTTAGAGCGCGTGCGTTGCGAGCTTCTGCCCGCCTGAGCGCTGGTTTGAGTGACACAAACCCAGCTCAACATTGCTTGACGCTGCCAGCGCACCACAACGTCAAATCCTCGGCCGGCCTCCTTTTGGACCTAGGACTTGCATCCCATCGATGCTAAAAGAACGCTCAGGAGGTGCTTTTCGGGACCGATAATTTGGCATTGCGCTCGAGGCGTCGCTGATCACGCGGATCGACACCCTTCGCGACCAGCGCCCTGGCAACATCACGCAGCATGCGAGCATCGCGCAGACTAATTTCAGGATAGGTGCCGAGCGAAATGCGTGGTTGCTTGCCCATCCAAGAAAAGCGGAAATGCCAGCTCTTGGTGCCTTTCGTATTCACGAAAAGTGCAAGCCCATCAAAGTCAGGAAGGGTGTAGTTTTTTGCGCGAGATTTGGCGTGTCGGACCGCCGTATGGGTAAGGACCATTGTACTATCTCCATCTCAAATAAATGAGGGAGTGTTGTACTGTTTTCAGAGTGCCAAGCATCTCGAAAAACTGACTTACCAAGCGTCGAATTTATGTACTGAAAAATGTACTTAAAAATCGTGGCTATTGATGTATCAGAATAGACTTTACTGGAACAAAAAAAGAGGCCGAAGCCTCTTTTTTTGCCTTCTACATACTTCAATGGAAGTTTATAGAAAAATAATTGGAGCGGGAAACGAGACTCTCATCTGGCGACCGACCCATTGAAAAACAAGGGTTTTCTTTTCTTGCCGAAGCAGGAAAAGACTTAATTCTGGACTCGTTTTTGGGGAGTATCAAGGGCCAAGAAGGGGTGACTCCGGGCTGTGCCATTTCCTTCTATCCATAGCCAACCGGACCGGAAGCGTCCGGTCTGGACAGTTAGGCGATGGTTTACGAGATGACGATGACGCGTCGGTCCGTGAAGGACGGCAGGCTTCTCTCGTCACGAGCGAGCACCCGCCAACCGAGTCGATGATGCCTTTTCAGCACCAGCGTAACACGCCCGCCATGTGGACTGCTTGTGCCCAAAATTCTCTGAAATTTAACATCCGCTCCGATCGAGTTGACCTAAACTCGCGATAGATTGGGATGGCAGACTGCATGTACACATTAGTGACCTTCACCATTGCGGAACTGTTCGAAAAGGTATGGGAAACGCCGATGGTCAAATTGGCTCAGGACATCGGTGTGTCTGACGTTGCTGTCGCCAAGGCTTGCCGCAAAGCCGGCATCCCTCTCCCTGGCCGTGGCTACTGGACGAAGCAGGAAAAGCAGCGACCACGCAAACCCAAGCTTCCTGCTATTGAGGGCGTGATCCAATTCCAAGTTCTCGACCGTGCCCCCCTACCCACTGCGAATAATGCGGAGACAAACTCACCTACAGTCCAGCGGATGATTGAAGTCCCGTCTCAATTGACCGAGCCCCACGCTCTGGTGAGTCAGTGGTTAAAAAGCACAAAGGCAGCAAAGCTCAAAGATGGCTACCTCGATTACGCAGGCAAGCGTGTCTTGAATGCAATGACCTCCTCGTCATTGATCGAACGCTGCGCAATCCTGTTTGATGCACTGATCAAAGAAGGTGAAGCTGAAGGTTATGCATGGAAGATCAATGCTGAAGGAAAAACCATTGTCACTGTTAACGACGAGCCCATAGCCGTGCGACTCGTGGAACGCTTAGACAAACATCCGATACCGCCCCCGCCTCCCCCCAAGCGCCGTCCCGGTGTTCCTTGGGAACCTGATTTTATGTCTCTGCGAAGGCCACAGTTTGAGTGGACCTCAACGGGTGAGCTGACCTTTCAGATTGAAGCGCGGATGGATTATGGGGAACGGAAAAATTGGAAGGACACCAAGACCGCACCGCTCGAGAAAAAACTACCTAGCATTTTGTCCGGCCTCACGTCCGCCTCAATCTCCATCAAGGCGCTTCGAGAGAAAGAGGAGGCAAGAAATCGTGAATGGGCTGAAAATGAGAAACGTCGCCTTGAACGTGTCCGAGAAGCAGAAACACAGCGTCGTCTCAGGCGGTCACTCGTTAAGCATACGGAGTGCTGGGAACGCGCCGAGCGCTTACGGGCGTTCATAAAGAGTGTTGAAGACAGCCTTAAATCTGCCTCTCTAGCAGATCCCGAAATGGCCCAGAGATGGATTGATTGGGCTCACAAGCAGGCTAACCTCTTAGATCCACTCCAGGAGAGTCTCGCACAGATCACCAATTTGGACGTGCAGCTGGAAAGCGGGTTCAGTGGTTCACACTACGGCCAAGTGGAAAAAGGTTGGTGGTCCGAATAAGCGCTGAAAGGAGCATTCCATACCTACCTGCCTGGCTTAAATTCGTCGATTCGCCCGTCTCCCAGGATATGGTCCCTTACATCTCAACCTGCGTACCAAGCTCTATCACCCGGTTCAACGGCAGCTTGAAATACTTCAGGGTAAGCGGCTGGCAAACACACCTTGCGATGAAAGCGCATAGCTCGGTTGTTGACTCACTCACTCGTTGTTGATTACTGGTGAGTCAAATCTGAAATCGCAGCGACGACATTTATCACCATCTCTTCGACCGCGATTTCTCCGTTCAACCTAAGGGAGGGTTTAGTCAGTTGCTTGAGCCAAAGCTCATGTCTAGGCCTACTACGACCCGCTCTGGTACCTGAGTCATAGCTTTCAGCCCATGTGAGAAATTTTTGGTGGTTCGCATACATGTCGCCTCCAAGCAGAATTCGGTGGCCATACCGTTGTGATTCACGTGATCTCAAGCGTTCCATTCGCAGGGCCGTTGGAGTGTCAATGAACACCACCAGATCAGCGCTTTGAATCACCTCAGTTCCCCAGTCATCTAGTGATCCGGACAGTGCCCAGGGGAAGTCAGCCAGCGCCTGTTTTAACAGAGCAAGTCTTTCTTCAGGCGGACGTGATTTCTCAAAGGGTGGATCCGTCGGGTACCAATAGTAATCATCGACATCAAAATGAGGCACGCGAAGCCTGTCAGCCAATGCTGCTCCTAACGTGCTAACTCCAGCTCCCGAAGCGCCGCTGATATAAATCCGTTTACTCACCGCTTGATCTCCTGTGTTGCGAAACAATCAGCTGGCAGGCATTTGCCAATTATGCGGCAGTAACTGAGCAATACCATTCGCCCGATGCGTTGGCAAACGTGTGAGCACGTCCTTCAAGTAGGCGTAAGGATCATGCCCGTTGAGCCGCGCCGACTGGATCAAACTCATGATCGCCACCGCGCGTTTTCCGCTACGTAACGAGCCAGCGAACAGCCAGTTCGAGCGCCCAAGAGCCCACGGCCGGATTTGATTCTCGCACCAGTTGTTATCGATGGGCACAGCACCGTCATCGAGATAGCGCGTCAGCGCTATCCAGCGTTTGAGGCTGTAATCCAACGCCTTGGCGATGGCCGATCCCTCAGGTACAAGCTGCCTCTGGGCGATCATCCAGATATGAAGTGCGTCGATGATCGGCGCTGCTTTTTCGTGCCGTATTCGCTGCCGGACACCCGGTTCCAGCTCGCGTGCCTCTCGTTCAACTTCATACAAGGCCGCGATGTAGTGCAGCGCCTTTTCGGCGATCTGGCTCTTGTTGGTCGCGTGCAAGTCGAAAAACTTGCGGCGTGCATGGGCCATGCAGCCGATCTCCGTGACGCCCAGTTCAAAGCCTGCTTTGTAGCCAGCGAAGTCATCGCAGACCAGCTTCCCGTTCCAGTGGCCGAGGAAGTTTCGAGCATGTTCGCCAGCACGGCTCGGGCTGAAGTCGTAAACGACCGCCGCCAGATCGGAGAACTGGCTGGTGGCATACGCCCAGACGTAAGCGCGATGAGTTTTCTTCGCGCCAGGCGTCAGCATTGGTACCGGGGTCTCGTCGGCGTGGACGACGCCTTGCGTCAGCACGGCTTCGCGCAGCGCATCAACCAGCGGCTGTAATTGCACGCCGCAGTTGCCCACCCACTGTGCCAAGGTCGAACGGGCGATGGGCAGCCCGGCGCGGCCAAAGATTTTCTCTTGGCGATACAGCGGCAGATGGTCGGCGAACTTGGCCACCATGATGTGGGCCAGCAGGCCCGCTGTCGGGATGCCTTTGTCGATGACGTGCGCCGGTACCGGCGCCTGTATCAATGTTTCGCACTGTTCGCAGGCCCACTTCCCACGGATGTGGCGCTCGACGGTGAACACGCCGGGCGTGTAGTCGAGCTTTTCGCTGGCATCTTCGCCGATGCGCTTGAGGGCGCAGCCGCACTGGCAGTGGCTGTTGTCCGGTTCGTGATGGATCAGCGTGCGAGGAAACTGCGGTGGCAGCTGCGTGCGCTTGGGTTGCAGGCGCACTTTGGCTTCGACAGGTGCCGGTTGCAGCGCCTCAAGTTCGGCTTCGATAGCGGCGATATCCGTATCGATCAAGTCGTCGAGCAGGCTGGCTTGATCCGGGCTCAACTGCTCGCTGCGCTTGGCAAACTTGAAGCGCTTGAGCAGCGCGATCTCGTGGGCCAGTTTCTCGTTGACCGACTTGTGATGAGTGATTTGCTTGTCCATCGTCTCGACGCGCTGGATCAACTGCGCCGCCAAGGCACGCAGTTCTTCAGGGTTTAATTGATCGAGATTCGGATGTGAAGTCATGCCGCCGATTTTGCCAGAGAGGGCTAGTGGCGGCGATAGACTGATGGGCTAATTGCGCTGGCAAGCGCGCCATTGCAGAAGAGTTAGAGCAACGTGATGGCTCCGCCGGAACCAACGCGTTGCCAAGGTAAACCGAGCACTAAGGCTTGAAGTTGCTCTGCATCTAACTCGACTTCAGAGCCGTGCCGCACGCCCGGCCAAAAGAACCGCCCTTGATTCAAGCGCCGAGCGGCCAGCCAAATCCCTACACCGTCATGCACCAAAACTTTCATGCGATTGGCGCGGCGGTTGGCGAACAAATAAGCACAGTGCGGCTTCGCCGCACCGAACACGGCCACGACCCGCGCCAGCGCGGTTTCAGTGCCGGCGCGCATGTCCATAGGGTCGGTGGCGAGCCAGATGGCGTCGATGCGAATCATCGCAGTAGGTCTCGTAAAAAAGCAGAGCATGCCGCTGCATTTTCTGCTGGCCAGCTCACCACGACTACGCCTTTTGAATGAGGCACTTCGATTCGAATCGCCGCAGGAAGAACCTGATGCGTCGCTATCGACGGCCCTGCCTTGACCGGAATAAAGGCAGTTTGCAGTGCCTGGTTTTTCTGCCCATGCACCCGAATCCATTTATGGACGAGGTTGGCGTTGAGGTTGTGGGTCAAAGCGACATTTGCAATCGAGGTGTCAGGCTGCGCACATTCGGCAATGACTTGGGCCTTGAAGGATTTGGAATAGGAACGACGTTCTTGTGGCATGGGCGTCCGCTTAAAAAGGCTAAAAAATGGTGTCCACTTAAATTTAGGTGGACACCATCGCCTTAAGCGATGGCATCAGGAAGATGTGTTGCCCGGACGGTTACTGATCATCCTCCACTATCAAGACTTCACCTTCTATGATTCCCATCTCTTGCCAATTCGCGATCATTTCTTATCTCGGCCCATAAGCGGCTGGCATCCGGCCAGAAGCTGACTTAGATTTGATGCTTGTCACGCTAATAGGAGGTTGTAAACCTTCCACAAGGCTGGGAGGCTAGAGTGAGGTTTACCATACGGACATGCTGAAATGAGAACACGAAAAATCTTAATCACAGGTGCTGCGGGCCAGATCGGCGCTGCTTTTTGGGCAGCGCAAGACGATAAATCAAATTTGCGTTTAGCCGATATAGACGTATCAAAACTTCCAGACTCGGCACAACGTTTCTCTCTCGATATCAAGGATCAAGCCAGTTGCCTTGAAGCTTGCGAAGACATAGATACAGTGATTCATTTAGCGGCTGACCCTAGCCCAGACGCCGACTTCATGACATCCCTGCTTCCTGTGAATATTGTGGGCACATACAACATGCTGTTTGCCGCAAAGGCTCAAGGCTGCAAGCGCTTCATATTTGCGAGCAGCGCCCAAGTGATCGAAGGATATCCAACGGATGTCCAGATCCAGGAATGTATGACACCTAAACCGGGCAATCTTTACGGGGTCAGCAAAGTGTTTGGGGAAGCTTTGGCTTCGATGTATGCCAACGATGGTCACATGACAACCATCGCAGTCCGTATCGCAAACGTAGCCAAATTTCACCCAGGAGAAAGCCACAGTCCCAGGGACGTAGCTGCTTTTATCAGTTTTAGGGATGTTGTCGCACTACTTAGAAATTGTGTTGAAGCCGAGTTAAACGGATTTCACGTAATCCATGGGGTATCAGATAATAGATATAAGCGTCTCTCTATTGATAACACGAGAAAAGTTGTTGGGTACGTCCCCATTGATGATGGATTTGAGATTCTGGAAGGACACGCTCAACCTGAGTGATCGCACGTACCTATCTGTTCAACTGACTACGTTAAGACCGACCGACAGGTCCGGCAGGAGTTGGCCTTTTCCTGTCGGAGCCGCTCTGATGTTTTTCGAGTGACCGGTTCTGGCCGATTTCTGCCTGTCGCGAAGGGCTGAAAACGGCCAGAAGCGGTCCTTCGAAGGTGTCAACGGAAGAAGGACCGATTCAAAGGGCTTAACTTAATATGCCCGAAGCTTGCGATAGTATTAGTTAAGATTGTCTAGTCAGCATTCATGATCGGTTAGCATTATCTGAACTCGACAACGGATCATATGTGCCTATGGTTATACCTGCCTCTCTCAATTTATCCAGCCATTCTGGAAATTTTTCAGCCCAAAAATCAATTATGCTCCAAGGGTGCCGTTTAATATACACCTCGCCCATCGAAGCGAGCAACACAGTATCAAATCGCGTTATTTGACCTTGGCGATTACCCCAGACCACCCGGCAAGTGGCATCATCATCATATCCCTTGAGGCAGTCATCTAGCTGCTTAATGGTCGTAAAACCTAAGCGCTTTAAGTAGCCCGCACTTAGCTCGTAACTTGTCTTATTTTGTCTGGCGTCGCCGCCAAGCCTTTTATGTAGATATGCTTTTAGTGCGTCGGGTGTAATTTCAATGCCATCAAGCTGCCCAGCCTCTACAGAAGTTCTAGCTTCTACCCGAAGGGTTTGATCTTCCTCCTGTAAAGCTTGAAACTCCCGATCAGCAATCTCTAGCATCCCAGCAAGTGCTATAAATCTTCGTCGGATAGCGGCAGGGATGACAGACGCACTTTTATATTGAATATCATGCTCCATCTCTGCCCAAGCATGCTGAAGGATTGTTCTAATTTGAATTTCAAACGTCAAATCTGTAAAGCGTTTGTATTCAGGCAAGCCAATCCTGCTGAGTGGGAGCTTTACTAAAAAATGCACACTCTGGTATCCAAATTTTCCTTCATCAATGAGCTCTTCGGCTTTGTCAGATTTTTCAAGCACAAAAAATTCTGATTCAATGCATTCGCAAACTTGTGCGACTACTCCAGGGAGGAAAGTAATTATACGAACAGCCGACAAGTCAGTGATTTGCTTTAATGGGGCGGAGTATTTCGGCTCTTGCGGATTGATTGGAGATGGTTTGGCAGCTTTATTGCCGAAGCTTTCAATCGTTTTAGCCCTCGCTTCAATGGAATGAATGGAAACTCCAGCAGCGCTCAGGGTGTCCTTGAGAACTCGTGTAATAGTCTCGGCGAGATCTTCGTAGAGACCTCTCACCTCCCGGTACAGTGACATTGCAGTATCTTTATGCTTATCAAAGTCGAACGTTTTTTCTTCCATGCTCATCCCATTAGATAATCGTTCCAGTTTTCCATGCTCTTGGCTTGGCTGTCACCGGTTGGTTTTATGTAAGTGAAGGACGTATACCCACTCAAGTCTTGAGGCTAACGTATAGCCATCTCAGCACGCAACGCCTAAGCCCTCTGAATGTCAGCGGGTTGATGAGTGAATCGCTCCATTTTCTCGATGGAGGACTAAACTTTGTGCCAAACGCGCCTTTGATTCGGTCGTCCGCTTCTGGCCGCTTTAAGACAGACGATATGGTCTCACTCAGACCAAATCGTCTGTTTCGCTGGCAGGCTTGCAGGCTACTGGTAACCATATCGATACCACACGGAGTAATCACACTCGATGAAACGACTCTGACTCTCAAGGTTCGGCTATAAGCAGGGCTCTGGGTTTCCGGCTGAAACGCTGGGCAGATCTGTCGCGCTACCTCTACGGTGGGGCAGTGCTCAATGGAAATAATTGACGTGAGAACCAGATCAGACCATGGCATTGAGTCGGTAATCCCACCAGCATCTGCTCGCACTCACTCAACAGCTTGTCAGCAATCAGGATCAAGCCGCGATCACCCTGCATGACATGCTGCCACCATCACAAAACTGTTATTTGGATTGTGGGTGCAACGGTAGCGTGACGACAAACTTGCTGCCGAGCCCTAAGCCACCGCTGGACACGCTTACCGAGCCTCGGTGCCCCTCGACCAATTCGCGAACGACTGACAGCCCAACCCCCAGGCCTGTGCCGTTGAACCCAATGGCGTGGGCGTCCTGAACGAAGGGATCAAAAATAAAAGCCAGAACCTCAGCGCTAATACCTATACCGGTATCGGAAAAGGTCAAGGTGATGTCCTCGGTACCAGCACCGATAACTAGCTCGATCGAACCATTATTGGGTGTGTACTTTGAGGCATTGCCAAGCAGGTTGCATAAAATTTGCGTCAATCTGAACTGATCGCCATTGATCATCAGCGGGCGACTTGGCTGGCGCACTACAAATTGCTGAAAGCGTAGGTCGATCGCAGGACGACAAACAATGACGGCCTCATCGATGATCGTTGCTATGTCTACAGGCTGGAAGTTCAGTCTGAGCTTGCCTGTCTGTACCAGGGATACGTCCATCAGGTCGTCGACCAGCCGCACAATATGGCTTGTCTGACGCTCAATAATCCCCTGTATGCTCGCCAACCGTTCACGGGAGGAGTGCATCAGCATCCCCGCCACCAGGGTTAGCGGTGTCAGTGGGTTGCGCAACTCGTGCGCAACCATTGCCAGAATTTCTTTCTGCTTATCAAGGGCGTCCTCCGCAGCGACCTGGAGTTGTTGCGCGTTGAGTGCCGTTAATACCAACTGCTCGTTTGCCTCTCGCAATTGAGCACGCCGTCTTTCGTGTTCTCTAGGGGCTATGTAGTGGTGATCGCCCGGTTTTTTTTGTGCCTGGATAATTGGGAGGCTGGTAGGCAACGGTACTGGAGGCAAGTCGGTGCTGTGAAAGGCGACCCCTAGACCATGCCGTTTTGCCCGATACATCGCCGCGTCAGCGCAATCGATCAATGTGTGTGGGTCATCGCCATCTTTCGGGTAATAACTCACCCCGATGCTCGCTGCCAGTTGCAGAACCTGATTCCCGATAGGATGTGGCACTCCAAGCGCCTTGATAATTTTCTCGCAGATACCCAATACATCGGCATGGCTGATAGTGCCTCCCAGCAAGATAATGAACTCGTCCCCACCGTATCGTCCAACCGTATCATTCTTGCGTACCGCGCCACTGAGTCGCAGTGCAGTTTCCTTGAGCACTTCATCGCCGACACTGTGCCCCAAGGTGTCGTTGATCAATTTGAAGTGATTTAAATCCAAAAAGAGTACCGCCAGACCCTCTCCCTCCAGCTTCGTATCTTCGATCGCCTGGGCTAACCGTCCGAGTAGCAATCTGCGATTGGGAAGCCCCGTCAATACATCGAGCTGCGCGGCGTGAGAAACCTCCACAAGCGCAGCGGCTGCCTGTTCAACGCCAATTTGGGCTTGGAGAAGCGCTAATACCAGTTGTTCATTGGCCTCGATTAACTGCTCGGACTGGTGGTTTTCCAGCACTTGGTACTGAGTGTTCAAGACTTTCTGCTCAAGAGCATCAAGCTTTAGGCGAGCCTCCTGAGTTTTCTGCACAACCTTAGTCAGCTCGATACTCGCAGCAGCGAGCACTTTTTTGTCGTTGTCCGCTTTGCGGTTCACGAAAGCGTCCCAAGTTCATCCGCCTCAGGCCGAGGCATCGATGTTTGATTGTTCTTCTGGGTCGGGCGGCCCCCTAACAGACCTTCTCGGTCAACAAGCATTTCACCAATCTGCAGGCCGTTGTCGTCGATGTGATACTGGCGTAACTCATCGGAATGGGCGCTGGCGCGTACCTTTACCACAGCCATGATCCGCAGCAGGCGGCTCTGCACTTCAATGTAGCGCTGGACAATGATCGCGTCGGTGAGAAAAGCTGTGCCGTAAGGACTAAACCGAAGGTCGGTGTAGCGGTCTTCCAACTCAGAGGTCATCAAGACGCTGACCCCAGCAGCCGTCAGCGCGGTGACCATGCGCGAGAGCGACTCGCGAAAGTCAGCGCGAAAGGTTGGCGCCAATGCCAGCTCAAAGCCCGACAGCGAATCAATTACCATGCGGGTGGCTTTTAAACGGCCGATCTCGCCGAGCAACAAGTGGACGATTTCGTCGATGGACAGGTCCGGCGCGCGACTGTCCACCAGGCCAACCTGCCCGCTCTTGATCAACTCGGCCAACTTCGGGTTTTGCGAATAGTTGGGCCGTTGCTCGAACACCGCAATCACACCGGTTTCACCGTTGCGTGCGCCTTCGGCCAGGAAGGTCGCCGCCAAAATGCTTTTGCCCGAGCCCGATGGCCCGGCCACCAGCAGCGAATACCCGCGAGGCAGGCCGCCGCCGAGCATCTCATCGAGTACCGGCACGCCCATTTTCAGGCGCCTGATCGGGAACGTCGACGGCGCTTCAACCGAACGATTGATAGCCGCCGGTGGGAACACCTTGATCCCCGAGGTCGCAATACGGAAGGTGTGCAGGCCCGGCAAGGTCGGCTGGCCGCGCATCTTCATTATTTCCATCTTGCGAACCATCGAATTGCGCTCGACGCTTTGGCGCAGCCATATCAGGCCGTCTGCCACGGTAAAAATCGGATTGGTGTCGGTTTCGGTGAAGTATTCGCCGATCAGAAAGGTCGTCGCCTGCCACGTGGTCATCAACATACCCAGTTGCTGGATGAACTGCGGCAGGTTGTTATTCGGGTTGTCTTGGGTCTGGCTGGCCAGAACCACGGAGCGGAACGAATCGACAAATACCAGCGATGGCGAATGCGCCTCGACTTCGCTGACGATTCGTCGCAATACCTCGTCCAAGTCACCGGCCAGGGTGTCGTTGGACAGGTTGATATAGCGAATAGACTGGTTGATCGCTTCGTTGTCGAAAAAATCGAATTGTTGCTGATAGCGCAGCATCTTCAACGGCGGCTCACCGAGGACGGTAAAAAACAACGCCGGACGTTCAGGCGTAGCCAGGGCAAACATCATCTGGTGCGCCAGGGTAGTTTTGCCACACCCTGGAGGGCCGGCGATCAAGTTGAACGAAAACTCCGGTAGGCCTCCGCCCAGGACCTCGTCCAGTCCTGGCACACCCGTGGACAAACGGTTGATAGCCACTTTGGTATTCATGACGAGGTATCCTGCGCAGGGGTGTCGCTAAAAGAGTTGTCCCAAACGGGCTGCAACAGACGTACGGATAGAGAAGATCCTATGAACGAGATCAGTAGCTCATTCAAAGTCTTCAGCAAGTCGTGACCATATGCTGTGGCTGTGTCGCTGGTTTGCTGCGCGAGCAGGAGTCTCAATCCAGAAAAGTCTGTATCGAGGCTGTCGTTGAGGCTGGAGAGACAAGTGTGACGTGAGGCGCAAATAAAGACGCTTCGCCTATAAAGCGCAAACACGCCTTCGTGCCCAATAATCGGCGCGAGAGTAGTATAAATATCCCTGAATGTTGCCACTACCGCATTAGCGATTTTTCCGGCGTTCGGAGTGTCACCGGCGCGTTTAGCCGTCGATGCCGAAATCCTGCGGCTATCATCCCTTTCCATGGGTAGGTATCACTTCATGATGCTATTTTTCGATAGTACACCCTGCTCCCCTGACCAACAGGTCTATTTTCAGCAAAGGACTTTTCGTGCGACGACCGGCGTTGTAGAGATCACGTATAAGTAAAAGTTAACGCTTCTATCCTCCGGTTTTTCACTCTTACATGTCGGTTAGGTGGACACGAGTACCCTTAGTTTAGGTATCCGAGTAGGTGTGTTGTCCATGCGCGTACTTTAAGGTTCTGTTTTGCGCTCGACGGCAGGTTTTGACAGGTTCTCGACCTGAAAAAGGTTAAGTTTTATTCAGTCGCTCGCGCTGATCAAACGGCAGAAATCTGCCAATTGCAGCCCATCGTGACAGGCAGCTATTGGCCGATTTTGTTGAAAAAGCCGGCATGGTTCCCACAGCAGAAATGCTCGCGCTTGAGATTGAAGTCTTTGCCCTGTGTAGAGGGCTCCGAGCCCAAAAAAAGGGGTTGTTCATGAAGCGGCGGCGGTTTGAGTCGGTTGGCTGAAGAGAAGAAGGAGGCAGACTGAATTGTTAATCACGCAGCGGTTTGGTCGGAACCTGGACTTTTCGCGACGAATTCACGCAAGGCGCTTCCCCAACACTCGATAGAAATTGCCTGGTCTGGCGATTGGATCGCAGACAGACGACGCGACATGTTGATGGGGCCGTTGCCACAAGCTGCTTCATCTTGGCGCGCGCCGATTTACCGGTAGTCCACATGAAGTTGAAAAACTCCGGGAGTTTTCCTAGCTGCTCTGGGCAATCCTCTGGAAGGTCGGGGCGAGGGCGGCCTCGCTGGATCAAAGTTCTGAGAAGCACACGCCAAAACCGAAGCCCCGATGAGCGGTCAATCCATATTAAGAGATCGGCTCTGGCAATACGGTTGTCCCAAGTGGCCGAATGACCGCCTTCAAAAATCCATTGATCGCGAGCCTCGACCTCGCGACAAAGGCGAGTCTTCTCATCTGCATTACGCTCGACCCACCCCGGTTGCCAATGGATCGTGTCGATATGGATGACCGGCAGCCCCGTATGTTTGCCCATCTCCCGAGCCAGCGTACTTTTCCCTGAGCCTGGCTGGCCGACAATCATGACACGCTGCATAGGAGCTCCTGCTCTTTTAACGTCCTGATAATACTGGACCGTGGGATCGTCATCCTGCCTCCTTCATCAAGTAGAAAAGAGGGATAAGTATCAGAAATAAATCCGTCTCCTTGCTCCCGTACTCCCGGGTGAATTACAGGATTGATTGATCCACTCCACGGGGGATACCGGCTTCCAATCGCTGTCGTCAGTGACGTTCCAATGTTTGCCACTGCGGTAGTCATAGCAACCGTTCAGGCATGCGACGGCGGTTAGTAATAGAAAAGTGCCGCCCGTGTTGCTTTCATGGTTGACCCGCTTTCCCAATGAGGTTTTGATTGCCTGCATTCAGTTGCACCGAACATTAACCGGTATCTCGCTCCACTCGAGGCTATTTAAACCAGATGGTTTTCCTCACCGTCATACAGGGACTGGCATGGGCATTTTAGATCGGCTTTTTGGTAGACGCTTTACCATGCCTCCACCCGAGGAGACCAACCTTAGCGCTTCAGCAATCATGAAGGAACTGCGCACCGAGCGAAGCGATCCCGGTCAAAAAAAAGCACTAGAGGCTTTCGCCCAGGCACTGGTAGCGTTCATTCCGGAAAAAGAAGGCGCCAGACTTGTCAGGCGTGTCATGCGTAGATACGCAATGGGGGACGACGCACCCAGTGCTCTCTCGGAGGGATTCCTGAATGACTCAAAGGGACAAAAGCTTGAACACCTCGTTCTCCTTAGCCTGGATTGGAAGGGCTACGACGTATTTGAATATCAAGCGCCCTATCTGGTCAGCGCCAGTGGTTTGAAAGAACCCTACGCGTATGTGCGAGAAGGCGCTTCATCAATGCCAGAGGTGCTCCACAACTTTGATCAGTGGCTGGCTCGGTTCGGTAAACGTTATCTTCACCTGGACTTCGGAGGTGAAAATTACGACGGTGTCATTGTTGATGCTGATCGGCTGGAAGCGATTATTGAGTTGGCTGGACGAGCTGGAATCCACGTCAGTCTTGAGAACTTCTAGCAATGGAGATTGGCTGAAGCATTCGCGGCCTTTGAATCAGTGCAGTCAACGGCCGCTGTTGGTCGTGAGCCACCTTCCTCGAAGGGCCGCTATGGGTCGGTTAGCGACCACCACGCACCGTGACTGATCCACCCTTGTCCTCCCTCAACGTGGAGGACAAGCCATGAAGATCATTGCTACATATAGCCATCTGCCTTGGAACAAGGGAAAGCTTGTCGGGCAGAAAGCCCCGCTCCGAGTCAGAGATATCTGGGCCATCCGGGTCAGACTCCAGCTCGCGGAGAAGACACGGGATCTGGCCCTCTTCAACTTAGCCATCGACAGCAAGCTGCGCGCCTGTGACTTAACCAAGCTGCGAGTACGAGACATAGCCCATGGGGAACATGTGTCGTCACGGGCCATCGTGATGCAGCAGAAAACTCAGCATCCGGTCCAGTTTGAAATTACTGAGCAAACCCGAACAGTTCTGGAGGCTTGGATGCATCAGGCCCACCTCGGCAGTGAGGACTTCTTGTTTCCGACCCGGTTGCACGGCTCAGATCATCTCTCCACCAGGCAGTACGCTCGAATAGTAAAAGCATGGGTAACAGCCATTGGCCTTGACCCAACCATGTACGGTACTCACACGCTACGGCGAACCAAGGCATCGTTGATCTATCGCAGGACAAAGAACTTGAGAGCAGTCCAACTCTTGCTTGGGCATACGAAGCTCGAAAGCACTGTTAGGTACTTGGGCATCGAGGTCGATGATGCTCTGGAAATGGCAGAGCAGACAGAAGTCTGACCACTGCGACGGTCTAGGCCAGACCGTCGCTATCCGACCCTAAGCTGACGGTGAAGCAGAGCCAGCTACTAGTACGTACTTGGACGCAAGCGTATTGTTCGATGCGCTTTCCCTCCCTTGGAAATCTTCAAAAAAGGACGACTTACATGGATGTTGAACTGGCACATCAGATTGAGGCCGCAGAAAGTGAGTATTTGCGTTCGCGTGTTCAGAACTTGGCAGGGATAAGTGGAAATCCTTATGGCGCACGTGTTTTTTCCAACGGAGACTTTCCCTGCTTTCAGGTGAACGCATCACCTAGCCCAATGTTCAACCGCATCTACGGCGACAGCGCCCGTGATCCCCAGGCACTGTTGAAGTTGCTCAAAGATTCAGCGGAACATTCGGTCGTAACTCCCCTTATCGGGAAACCTTCCGCGTTGGGGCAGTACTCACTTGTGGGCGAAGCGCAGCTTGAGCGTTTGAGGGGCTGGACTCACTTGCAATTCGCGTGTGCCATCGAGAAGGTGGTCTTGAGTCGCCACTCATTCGAAATCGAGGAAGTCACGTCAAAAACTCTTGCTCAGTTCGCAGATGTGCATGCGGGTGGTTTTCATACCAAACCAGAGTACCAATTGCTGAATCAAGCATCCTTCGCAGAGCAGACGTCGAGCGGACGTCTGAAAATCTGCGTCCTGAAGGCTGATGGGAAAGTCGTGGCAGGAGCCTCAATGTATTTGGCCAGTAATGGCATTGCCTACCTTGGAACGGCTGCCACCCGAAAGGATGCCCGGGGCCTTGGCTACCATGGAGCACTGATATCTCATCGAATTGAGCAAGCGAAGAAGCATGGCTGCCACTTGATCGCCGCGACCGCGCTGGCCAGCTCCCAAAGTCGCCGAAATCTGCAACGTGCCGGGTTGACGACATCTCACGCCCAAGCACTGTACCGCCTCGCAGATAACTAAGATAAACGGCTGAACACGACCGTCCGCTCTTGGCCGATCTGTTGAAAAGGTCGTTCCTGGTTTCCATGGTAGAAAAGTACGCACTTGAGATTGAAATCTTTACATTGAGCAGAGGGCGCTCCCGGGCTCAGATTTCGCATAGCAGCGTGCAAAAAGATGTTTTCAGCGGTCATTATGCGGTCAGTCTGGAAAATCCGACTTTTTCAACAAAATCGGCCGATTGCTGCAACTGAGTCTCAGCAAGTACTCTCTCGGCCTACCGCCCTTTGGTTTCCGTCCCTTCCGCTGCTACGCTCTTGAGTCCTCGATTGGAGTCGAAACAATGCCCACCGAATATTCACTGTCTGATGTTCTCGAGCGGCTGTACCAAAATCAGCTCGCCTTGGAGGCCGCGGTGATGGAGCTGACCTTGAAGGTAGAAGACCAAGGTGCAGCGGAGATTGGTGCCAACGTCCGAGGTGCACTTCACACCATCGGAGAAAATGCCGGACACATCAAGCAGGGCTTGGCTAAGCTGAGAACCCAGGGGCACTGATTTAACGGCCCATGCGATGGCGAGCTTGGCGGTTATCCTGCACAGCATAAAGGCTGGACTCGCCGAAGTGTCAGAACTCCCGCGCGCTGCGCGGCGACATCGTGAAGATACGGGCGCCCTCAACCTTTCGTTATGAAAAGCGGCGCACCTTGATAATCATGTCCGAAGCTACCTTATGCTTGGGCTAGGCCGCTCGAATAACCTTGTGCTGACCATCGGCCATTGTTTCAACGAGCATGCCATTCCTGATTTCCATCACACTGAGTCCGGCCGCCAGCGTATTGGTATAGGCCGCCTTAATCGCGCCTTTCGCCATGGCTGGAATTTTCTCTTCCAGCCGGCTCACCAGTTCATCATTTAACATCTGGTTGACGTCCATAACGAGCTCCGCATTTTAGGCCAGCACGGAGCCAGCCATCATGTTATTGCTGCGTGTTCCGGGACAAGCACCGTCCGCTCCTAGAACGCACAGAAGACCTATTTGTTGACCGTCGATGCTACACAGGCCTGTACGGAAGAATCCATTAATGCCCCTTAAAAGCCCGCCGACATCAGCGTTGATCTTGAGACTGGGGAGTGGCAATTCCTACCTCATAGAGCGAATTCGAGGGTCACTGTTTGGCCCTTTCGACTCAGCTTTTCCCCGCGATGATAACGACCCCAATCCGCTCTGCCAGATTGAGCACCGTGTCGAACACAGTCGAGTCACCGGTCAAGCTGCGTGACGCCCCCTGCGGATGGAGTGCGCCGCCAGGAATCCGGTCACCAAAGAGCACCACCGCACGTGCCGAATCATCTTGTCGCGACACCCAAGACAGCCCTTGGGCATCTGGACACTGACGGTGGATTGCCTCGGCCCATTTGCGCGTCGCAGGATATTGATCTTTCTCAGTGTCGATCAATTGTTTGCGCGTGATGCCCAGTTTCCGCAGTGGCACGCTGGACAGATCAACCAGGTGCAGCGGTTGGCTAACCTGGACGGCAGAATGCACCTGTCCAGTCAGCTTGCCTTTGTCGAAGCTCTTAAACCCAGCCGTATGGGGAACGTCGTGGAAGACGGTCTCCATCAAGGCGCAATCGACTGTCGTGCCTCCATACAAGGTGGGAATCGCCCGCCCCTGATCATCCTGGATCGGGCTGAAGCGTGCGTTGCCGTGCACACCAGGATTGAATTGATCAGGCTGATACTTATCCTGGTGCACACGGTGAAGCACATCGCCTTTGGCGATCACGGTGAAAGTGACGTGCAACGTAGCCGTAGGCATTGGGGTAACGGACGCCGCCAAATCCGTGGGAGGCGTCGCCCTACCCTCACTGAACTCGGTACGCTGCTTAGCCATGGACAATGCCTTGGATTTCATCCTGTGCCGCAGCAATCACCCGATCAGGCGCCGATGCCAACAGGTCCTGAGGTCTTTTGCCTCCCAGAAAACTATTATCGGACCGAAACCAGTAAGCCATCCCCCAGCCGTCCTTGTGGCCAGCGAAAGCCTCAATGATTTTGGCCAGTGCCTTGAACGGCCGATAGCCCGCGTCCGGATCCAAGCCGTAACCAGGGAAATAGTCGACCCCACCGTGGCTGATGGCAAAGATTTGCCCCTGCTTTTTCCATTTGTTGGGCTGGGCACTCGGGTTGCGGGTACTCAACTGGGCCACCTGGGCGATGTCCGCGGCGCTCAGCCAGTCACCGCTTTCCAAGACTGCTTTGCGGGCTTGGACCAGCATTGCCGCTTCCTTGAGCAGGCGAGGCGAAGGCGGCTTACGTGTCACAAACACCTCGGCCAGTCGCTCGAGCGACTTAGGGTCCTGACGCTCCTGCAGCACCTCATACATCGAGGAGGCCACGTTGGCGAAGTTTTCCGCCAACGCCTCAAATACACTGAGGTTGACCTGATCGAAAGACACGACCAATACTCGGTCCGCATGCGAGCGGCTTAAGCTAGCCCGAGCCTCCTTAGGCGTACCGACCAAGGTGGAGACACCCGACTGCTCTGTAACGCTCATGGAAATCTCCTCACTAGTTATCTACGTTATCTAATCGTAGCATAGTCTTGATAACCCTAGCTCCAGCCTAAGCTCCATTCATCTGGATGCATAGGTAGGTTTGAGGGGAGCACGCCATGCCGTCGATCAGCACGGTGACTCTGGGATTAAAAGTCTAAGGATTACGATCTTGACTTTCAGGTGTGCGGGCGAGCTAAAGACCAGCAATGGTGGACTGAAAGAGTTGGCAACCCAGTTCAGTATTGCTTGAATTCCCAGCGGCCCACGACGTCAGATTTTCGGGCGATCCCGCCCCTACCCCCTAGGCTGAACATCTCACTTCCGATCCGGCGTTGACGGCAGCGACTCGATAACCGCATTGAGCCGCTGCAGGATATCAACGAAGCAGTGGTCTAATTCCCTAAAGGAATAATAATATTAGCTTGAAAAAGCTGACCACTTAGCGCATTGCGAGAAGCAAAGTCACTCAGAATATTTGCATTCACTGCGATCGCACCAAATTGGCGAGTATAACCGATCCCGGCGGCCACCTGCCGCGATCGTCCAAATGTGGTACCACCGTATTCTGCCCCATCATTTCTGTCGCCTGTCATTTGCCACCGACCATAACCAACAAGTCCGATGCTGTGTCCACTAAAATCTTTCATGGCTGTCCAATTCAGGAGCAACTCGTTACCCGAAGTGTAGTCGGTGTCTTTGTTCTTACTTTGAGTTGAAAATGTCAGGTCTGTTGATAGGTTCCAACCGTCTCGCAGATAACTGAATGCTTGAGAAAATTGGGTAGCGACAACGTTGGCACCCAAGTTGGGATGATTTCCTCGGGCATCGAAAGAGCCGGTGGGCACACCAAATGCCAAGGAGCTACTTGTAAAAATTCCTGGAGAAAGCATCCAACTAATAGAGACAGGTGTAAGTGTTATATCGGAAATGCCTGTACTCGTGCTTTTCCCAGCCGAGGTTCTTTGTGTGACACTGACTAACGGTATGGTTGTGGCCGCACGGTAGCTACCTCCTAGTAACTCGATGCCAGGGACATAATGAAACTGGAAGCCCGTACCTACGACATCGACATCGACCGGCAAGTCTTTACCCTTATTGTCGGTCATAGTGCCGAAACTATAGCCGTTACGAACGATCAGAAGAAAGCCCTCCGGGGGGTTCGCCCCTACTGGATCACCGACTTTACCTCCAACAGGTACCAGCAGCGGGGTACCGACCTCGCGGGCTAAGGTAATATTTGGCGCAAGCCCTAAACCTAGAATAACTGTGCCGACTGTAATCAGAGGTAGATGTTTTACAAATTTCTTGAGCATGGTCCACCCTCGTTTTTATAGTTATAGTGTGTATTTTCTTGTCAACGGCTTTAGAGCAAAGCCTCACTCAGGCGAAGAAACTCTGTGGGTGACTACTTCTGGAGCGGCATACACGATACGGCCATCGACCATGGTCAAAAGAGCCTTGACCTTGCCTATTTCTTCCGACGGTACTGTTCTAAAGTCTCGATCAAAAACTGCAAGATCTGCAACCTTGCCCACTTCAACTGTGCCTTTAGTATCTTCTTGATGATCTTGATAGGCAGCCACTCTTGTATGAGCCGCTAATGCCTGATCAATACTGATTGCGTATTCTGGGCCGTTGGGTTGTCCGTCAATGGCCACTCGTGTAACTGCGTACTGCAACCCAGCTTTCCAGTCGGTAGGCACGACAGGGGAGTCCGTGCCCAAAGTCACCAAAGTTCCTGAATTAATAAAGGGTTTGATAGCCATGTGTTTGGCGCCATAATAGTCGCCCCAGATCTTTCGGACGGTCGGTGCTGCATAAAAGGAAATAATAGGATTTGTCGACAGACCAATCTGCCACTTCCCCATCTTCACTACATCTTCATCAGAAACGCGATCAGCATGTATCATGTAGTGCCGTAGCGGGTTCAAAGCTGACCCTGGATGCGCAGTGCTGTTTTCCTGCGCCGCGCTAATTAGTGCTTCGACGGCAATGCGTGCAGCCCGGTCTCCCGTGGAATGAAAGGCAATTTGGTAGCCCTGCTTGTCGAGACCGATAATCGTACGCTTAATCTCGACTGCCTTGCCGCCCTCCGTAGCGCCATCAAATGTCAACGTCCCTTTTACGCCCTTGCAACACGCATAATCATCAAGCGTCGCAGCGGTTTTTGCAGGAGGGACGCCATCCAGCAGGAGTTTTATGCCTCGCAAAGTCAGTAACCCTTCGGTCGTTCCATCCCCCTTCGCAGAAAGACCTGGAGGGAGGGTCGCGAGCATGTTGCCTGCCGCCTCCAACGAGCTTCCACCCCACAGATGTATCGTGGCGCGTGCATTCAGTTCACCGTCTCGTTGTAGCGCTTGGTACGCTTTGAACTCATCGGGTGTAAGTCCCGGTTCGGTATAGCTTGTTACGCCTTGCGAATTGATCAGCGAGATCGCCGCTTTTATCGCGGATTTACGCTCCTCTAACGTTGGCTGCGGCACCTTGCTGTTAATCAGCGTATAGCCCTCTACTACGACGCCACTTAGCTCATGCGAACCTTCCATTCGCAGGAAAATTACTCCATTTTCATCTTCGCTATTTTCGTGGAGCCCTGCTAATTTCAGGGCTGCAGTATTTAGCAAAACCTGATGATGACTCATCTCTGTCAGCAACACAGGATTATTAGGCGAGAGGTCATCCAGATCTTTTTTTGTAGGCATTCGACCCAAACTTCTCTCTTCCCAACCGATCCCTCTGATAAGTTTTCCGGGGGGCGATGTTTTGACGGCCGTCGCCAACGCCGCTCGAATTTGTTGGAGCGACATATCTCTTAACACCAGTCCTTGCATGGCCTCGCCGGTAGGCAAGGCATGTAGATGGGTATCATTAATTCCTGGGAATACAATCGCCCCCTTCAAATCAATAATCTTTGTAGTAGCACTGGAAAACTTCATTACCTCTGCATTATTTCCCACAAAAACAATTTTATTCCCGCGAATTGCCACCGCGTCCGCGACACTGAAGCTGTCGTCAACAACCTCAACAACGCCATGATGAAGAATAATGTCCGCGACATCACTGTCTTGCGCTAAACCACTTTCAGACAACAGCAACAGCGAGATAATGGTGGACAACAGGTAACAATAGTTTTTCAAGGCATTCATCTCCGAACTCCTCCGCATATAAATCAGAAAAAATGGCCTGCAAAATTTCAGCGCAGTGTTTTACTGCTGGCTCCTCGAACCGCTTTTTCTGAATAAAAACGGGCATAATCATCTCGAGAAAAACAGAACAGTTAATCTCATAGAAGCCAAATTTTTTAATACTTGCGTCAACTTGCTACTGTCTATTACCAGACTTAAAACACTTAGTATGGCTAGTGTTCATGCTTCATAAGTCGCCACAAACGGTACAGAACCACCTGAAGAATGTTGAAGGTAGACATCGCCCTCCAGCCAAGCCATTGCGGTGTCGGGAGGTGAAGGGATAGGCCTCCCAGGAGTGATACTTCAACTCCGTCTGGGCCCTAATGGGAAAAGATATGCTCATGTTCTTGTCCTTATTATATGAGGCAGTTATTGCTGGATCAAAAACCTCACCGACTTCCAAAGCACATTGGTTCTGGCTGCACGGTGTATTCGATGCTAATGCCCTGCCAACCCCCTTCACTATCCCAAATTGGCAGCATCCAAATCCGAGGCCCCAAAACAGGTCACCCGATCCCGGATCACAATATCCCGAATACAACAACGCCTAAATACATAACACCTCTCAAACATCTTTTTGTTCGATAATCGAACGCTTTTTATTTAACGCTAACTGTTTGTTTTTTTAACATATTTGGCATAAATATAGATAAATCATTAATAGCTCATTTATCACAACACTTTTAAACGGGTTCATAAATTGATTGACTGGCGCCGCACGGTGTCAGGCAGAACGCCTGTTCGCTCAAAAAAATAACAAGGTATCGTGATGAGTGACTTCTCAATCGGGTTAAAGCCTAGGCTTGTACCTATCTTCGTGTGCTTTACTCGTGTTACCTGTAAGCAGCCTCTTCTCAAGGGGCGGCCGCTATGACTGTCGCGCTCAAGACTGTCGTAGATGAGCGGCCCATGGCGTCGTTTCAGTGGCTGGCCGTGGGTATCTGTATTGTCCTAAACATGATCGATGGCTTCGACGTGCTGGTAATGGCCTTCACGGCTTCCTCGGTGTCTGCCGAATGGGGCCTGAACGGCGCGCAGATCGGGCTGTTGTTAAGTGCCGGATTGTTTGGCATGGCGGCAGGCTCTCTGTTTATTGCACCGTGGGCGGATCGCTTTGGCCGTCGACCATTGATTCTGTTTTGCCTGCTGCTCTCAGGGGTCGGCATGCTGTTGTCGGCCCTGAGCCAGTCGCCATTGCAACTGGCGCTGCTGCGCGGGCTGACCGGCTTGGGAATCGGCGGCATCCTGGCCAGCAGCAACGTGATTGCCAGTGAATACGCCAACAGACGCTGGCGCGGATTGGCGGTGAGCCTGCAATCCACCGGTTATGCCTTGGGTGCGACCCTCGGGGGCCTGCTGTCAGTGTGGCTGTTGACGCACTTTGGCTGGCGTTCGGTATTCATTTTCGGCGGTGCCGTGACCCTAGCGGTGATTCCACTGGTGCTGATGTACTTACCCGAATCGCTGGATTTTCTGATCGCCCGCCGCCCTGGCAACGCCTTGGCTCGCATCAATCGCCTGGCCGTCCGCCTCGGTCAGCCGGCACTGCACGAATTGCCCATCGCCCACTCGGCGCCACCTTCCGGCCGCGCGCGCTTGGCACAGTTGCTCTCACCGGCGTCACGGCGCACGACCCTGCTGATCTGGCTGTTGTTCTTCCTGGTGATGTTCGGCTTCTACTTCGTGATGAGCTGGACACCGAAGCTGCTGGTATCGGCTGGGCTATCGGCACAGCAAGGGATCAGCGGCGGTGTGTTGCTGAGCGTCGGCGGTATCTTCGGCGCGGCCCTGATTGGCGCCATGGCCTCGCGCTGGCGACTGACCCGCGTGCTGTCGCTGTTCATGCTGGTTACGGCGGGCTTGCTGGTCCTGTTCGTTGACTCGGCTTCATCGGTATCGATGGCGCTCGGCCTGGGCCTATTGATCGGGTTGTTTTCCAATGGCTGCGTGGCGGGTTTGTACGCGCTGTCGCCGATTGTCTATGACGCCTCGGTACGAGCAACAGGCGTTGGTTGGGGCATCGGTATCGGGCGGATCGGCGCGATTCTTTCGCCGACCGTCGCCGGCCTGTTGCTGGATAGCGGCTGGCAGCCTCTGCACCTGTATGGGGTGTTCGCCGTGGTATTCGTCATTGCTGCCACCGTGCTGTTGCTACTGAGGCCTGAAGCCAAACAGCAACCTGACGTCCAACTCAGCCAGGCTTGATCCTATGTCGAGAGTAGCGAGGGGGCGCTCAGCGAAGTGGGTGCCATACATGCTGGGATATCCGGACACCTTGTGCAAGAACATCGAAAATGACGCCATTCAGGCGGGTACAAGATACTGATGAGTGCCCATCTCGAGGCGAAATTGGGAACTTTCGGCCTAGAGCAGTCGTATTTGAAACCGCCATCAACGTACAAAATATGAACAGCTATCGGTCGCGCCTCGGTACACACACATTCGAGTCAGTTGATGTAGGTATCAATCCAGCCACCGGCCAGAGCCACCCAGTTCATGTGAGAAGTAATATCATCAAAGATACTGGTTACAAAATGGAATGGAATGACCTCACCGATTTGGTCAACCGAGGAAACAGCTGGCCTGATTAGCTAGTTCGATACATAGGTAGTCGGTGAGACCTTTCCATTAGGAATGGAGGTCCGCCGCAGATGAGCGTTTATGTTTTCAATCCGAATACGAAAACCTTCTATCGCCCTATTGATGCAGCGTTGCGCTGGTGCAATCTCACTCGCTACGAAGCCCAAATAGTCCAGGCGGACTGGGCTCGCCCCGAGAATCTTGCGGTCCTATTTCCCCAGTGGCCCAATCTTCACATCGCTATCGAAAGGATTTTAGACGCCATACGCAATGGAGAACTGCCTTATGGATGCCTCGGGATTTCTGTTCCTTTCGGAAGCTATGTAGAGCCCTTTCAGCTAACCATTCGCCATTCGGACTTACGCCGTTGGATGGAGATTCATTACCCCGACCATAAGCCCAGCTTTTTATTCGAGTCAGGTGAAGATACTCCTGCAAAAGTCAGCCTCGGAACTTTTCTCTCATTGAAAGCAGATCGAGATGAGTTATCGAGAGAGCTGCAAGCGCAACAGCAGCACTTTCAAGAAATACTTGCAGAGCTCCAGTCGATTGGACTTGAAAGAGATGATCTCAAAGCCTTGGCCAAAACGAATGGTCAACTCAGCGAGCGTAGTGAACTGACCTATCACACCATCATTGGCGCATTGGTCAGCCTGCTCTTGGACCATTCACCCGCCGGAAAACCCCTTTCAGTTTTCACGAATCAAGCAGCCATCGTTGATGCCATTGTCGCCCGCCATAAAGATGTGCCCGGCCTGAGCAAGCGTACGCTGGATGAAAAATTTGCCGTGGCCAATCGCAGTCTCAAAAAAAATAACTGATCCAGTCAATTGCATTGCAACAGGCCTGGTTGCAATGCAATGACTCATCCGCCCTGGTGCGATTCAATTAATGTCACTTACCACCACGCGCCAATTGGCGCCAGGAGACTAGTATGTCCAGCCAATCTGTTCCCTCAGTTGAAGCCACTCAATTCCAACGCCATATCATGCGGCGTGACGAGGTTGAGCGTAAGACCGGTTTCAAGCGCGCGCACATCTACAACTTGATGAAGGAAGGTAAATTCCCTCAGGCCAAACGCATCGGGCTGCGCGCAGTTGGCTGGGACTCGCTCGAGATCGAGCGGTGGGTCGTCGAGCGCTTAGGCCAACAGGCCTGACCCCATGCATGTGTTATCGGTGGTTTCCACGAAAGGTGGAGTAGGCAAAACCACAGTAGCCGCCAATCTCGGTGGCCTGCTTGCGGATGCTGGTCTACGTGTCCTATTGCTCGATCTGGATAGCCAACCCACCCTCTCCAGCTATTACGCCTTGAGCCAGAAAGCCGTTGCCGGGACGTACGAGCTCATTGCACTCAACTTAACAACGCCTGCACAGATTGTTTCCAGGACCGTGATTGCAGGGCTCGACCTCATCATCTCCAACGACGCTCAAGGCCAGTTGAGTACATTACTGCTGCACGCCCCTGACGGGCGATTACGGCTGCGCAATTTACTCGACGATTTCCGCCCCCGTTACGACCTGCTTTTGATCGACACCCAAGGTGCACGTAGCGTGCTGCTGGAGATGGCCATCCTCGCCTGCGATATCGCCCTCTCTCCCATCACACCGGAAATGCTAGCCGCCCGCGAACTGCGCCGCGGCACTTTGAGGCTGTTCAGTGAACTCGAACCATTTCATCGCGTGGGTATTACACCGCCACCGTTGCGACTGCTGCTGAACCAGGTAAATAGCATCCGAGTAGACACGCGGATGATCATCCGTGGCCTGCACGAGGCCTTCGCTGGAGCTCCCGACATATCGATTCTAGGCACCGTAGTTCCAGACCGAGTGGCTTACCTCAATGCCGCCTCCCTTGGGCTACCAGCCCACCGAATCGAGACTCGCCCGTCACGTGAACGACGCTCGCAATCAGCGCTGGAAACCATGCAAGCGCTGGCCATCGAGTTGTTTCCGGAATGGCGCGAAGCGATTTCGAGGGTAAGCAGATACGCAGAGGTTCGATAAGGCGAATTCCGGAGACGGTATCTCGCGCCAAATCATTTTGTTTGTTCAACCTTGAGGCCAACAGCGTTTGGCGAGGAGTCTTTTGATGTTGGATCGGTTTCCCATCGTCGTTCAGCCGTCCATTCGACAAGATCACCTACCTAGCGAGGAATACTGGACCGTGGTCTTTCGCCTGCAGCGTGGGCGCTCGGCCATGGGTCGGTTTCTCGCGGAACTGTCTCGGTATTTCGAAGGTTCGGGAATAGCCGAGATCGTTAAATTCGAGGTCGGTGACCATTTGCGTAACCGGCGTTAACTGAGGCTGTTCCGATGAAGAAGCTCAGTCAGGAGGAGATCACCGACAAACTGTACCAGGACCATTTTCCTCGCGGTCCAGAACTGGAGCGACTATCCGATCCAGTCATCGACACCCCCATGCTGGTCACGCTGGAACAGTTGCGGCCCTACGAACACAACCCGCGCTTCATCCGTAACCCGCTTTACGACGATATCAAAGCCTCTATCCGTGAACGTGGACTGGACCAGCCGCCACCTATTACCCGTCGCCCAGGAGAACCCCATTTCATCATCCGTAACGGCGGCAATACGCGATTGGCGATTCTCGGCGAGCTGTGGCAGGAAACCCGCGACGAGCGTTTCTTCCGCATCCATTGCCTGTTCCGGCCCTGGGGCAATGAAATTATCACCCTGCTCGGCCATCTGGCCGAAAGCGATCTGCACGGCCAACTCACCTTCATCGAACGTGCTCTGGCGGTAGCCAAACTCAAGACCATGCTCGAATCAGATGGAGCACCACTCTCGCAACGTGAGCTGGCACGACGTCTTGCCGCTGGCGGCTATCCGATTTCGCAGTCGCACATCAGCCGGATGCTCGACACCCTTGAATATTTACTGCCCGCCATTCCACAAACCCTATATGCAGGGTTGGGAAAACCAAAAATTGAACGCTTGATTGGTCTACGTAGCCAGGCTGAGCGAACCTGGAATCGTTATCCAACCGACGCCATCGCATTCTGCGAGTTTTGGCTCGACACCTTAGGGCAATTTGATGCCAACCCAGAGTCCTTCGACCTTGAGCAAATCCAGGATGAACTGCTCGAACGCATGAGCAGCTTACTCGGACAGTCCTACCGCATGTTGGCCCTGGAGCTGGGCGATACCCAACGGGTCATCCGGACGCCCGGCATTGTCGTCACGCCCCCAGAGAACAACCCTCTGCCGAGCGTCGATGAACCCGCGGCCGAGCCTCCCCCTTCCGTGCTGCATTCCAAATCAGCTGAAACCAAGACGCAGACCGAAACAGAGCGAGAGGAGCAGCTCACGCTGCCCGAAACGACCCTGGTAACAGCAGCCAGCCCTCCGTCACGTGTCCAGCAGATCCGCGAACGGATTGATCGCGCCACTGCCACCGAACCAGCACAGATCGTCGAAACCTGCCCGATCGACGACATCTGGATCATCGCACCAACATTGGATATCCCCGAACGACTGCGTTTAGCCATTGCCGGCCTGGCTCGGGAAATGGCGGCCTATGCCGGACATCCCGAGAGCATCATCGACCAGAAACATGGCCTGGGCTTCGCCCTGAACATCGAGCAACTTAATCTTGCTGCGCCTCGTGCGGCCGGCGTTCACCTATTGCTCTTGGCCCTGCTGCGTGCCCAAGACGAAGTGAACTGGGAGGATCGCAAGCAACTGCCCTCAGCCCTATTCGGGCAACTGCTATTGGGGGTCTATCAACTCCCGCTGACAGATCGTCCCGCCGTGGACGTAGGACTGGAGCGACTGCCCGACTATCTGTTAATCAAACTGTATCGCCTCATTCGCTTATCCCGGCGCCTGATCGACTTAACGCTTACCCATGAAGACGATTCACCAAGGGAGCTGCCATGAACCTGTCCTTCAATCTGCTCAACCAGGCCATGCTGACCCAGGTCCTTCACGAGTTGCGCCTGGGTAATCTGCAACGCTGCAAAGCACTCGGACTGGGTGAAGAGGACATCTACCTGCTGCAATCCTTACCTCCTACCACATTGTCACGCCTGGCTCATGCCACCGTTCCCTGGGTTGAGGTCAAGATTGACTCGCCGGTGCTGCATCGGTTGATCGACCAGTCCGAACGCGACGAACAGAACGAGCGCCTGATCAACCGAGCGCTCAAGCTCGGTGCCAGCAGTACCATCATGTATCAGTGCTTCGGCTTGGCACATTCGGAAACCGCCTTGCGCCGACGGCTGCTCAAGATAGAAACCCGCAAGGGCCGCCCCCAGAACTTGAGCGAAGCGCAGGAACATGCGCTCTGGCAGCGTTGGTGCCAGCTACGCGCTCAGGACAGTGCTGAGGATCAGCTCGACGCCATGATGATGTTGGCGGAGGAGCAACAGATCAGCTTGACCGTCGTTTGGCAGCAGATCGACCATTACAGCAACGGAACATGAACACTGCCGCTTCCAGTCGTTGGCAGCGTGTTCTGCAGCAATGCACCCAGCAGTTGACTGAACGCTGGCCCGCCCACCCCACCACGGAACCACCCTCCAACCAGGCCCTGCAGGCTGGCTTTCTGTTCAGTGGCCAATCACACGAAATCGTGCCGCGTCGCTTGCTGCTGGATTGTCGGCTGACGCCATTGGAGCGTAATGCATGGCAAGTATTTCGACTCATGCTGCAAGATCAGGGCGTAGTTACACCGCGCTATGAAGATCTGCAACCTTACCTGTCGAGCGTCCCCTACGGTGCGTCAGCCTCCCGCGAAACCATCGCTCGGGTGTTGACGATGCTCAGGTTGACGCGCTGGCTTAGCTTGGTGAGCCGTGGCCGCGATCAGCTCAGCGGGCGTCTACAAGGTTCTCTGTACGTCCTGCACGATGAGCCGTTAACCCCCGCCGAAGCCATGGAGCTGGATCAAGACTATCTGGAACTGGCCGGACATGCCCTCTCTCATGCGACCAAGGCTGTGCGAATTGTCGCCCAGCATGTTTTGGAAGAAATTCGTCAGGACACCGATATCGATTTGGGTCGACTCCCCACCCGGCTCGACAGTTGGAGCGACCATTGGACACAGCAAGGATTGGATCAGGCGACCGATGAAGCGTTACACGATTCCGAACTGGGTGGCGATCACCGCGTTCGGAATCGTGCGGGACCCAGTTCGGAATCCGAACTGGGTCCGAACGTCAATGGTTCCAGCAGCGTTCGAAATCCGAACGCTGCCTGTACTGTATTAAAAGAAAGTATTAGTACGGTACCGCGCGCAACCCCAGCGGTGGATAACCTGCACTGGCCCGATCCGCTTCACCTGAGTCCAAGCGAGCGGCAGGCCGTCACCGTGACGCTGAACAAGCTTAAGCCCGCAGATCGGCAGGCGGTGCTCAACGAAGCGGGCGCACGATGTGCGGCAGGCAGCGTCCGCAAACCCGCGGCGTATCTGTTGGGCCTGATCCAGCGGGCGCTGAAAGGCGACTTCCGCCCTTGGGCAGGCCAGGCTGAATCGTTACCCTTTGCAGAACCGTCACCCGCTCCCCCGCGCCAACTTAGGAAAAAGGGCGAACCCGCCTCTGCCCTTGCCCAGGCGTGTCTGGATGAACTGCGCCAGCTGCGTGGCAAACGCCCTGGACGTCAGTAGATTTGATGCCACTGGCATCATTGTCGAGCGTCTCGAAGATTAACCATTTCGAACCAAACCGAACACACCGCATTCAGCTTTTCGGCTGTCCTTGACCTTCATCTGTCGCAACGTCTCCGTCCAAGCCTATGCGAGGACTACACCGTGGCCGATCACTATCAGCTCAACCTGGGTTCATTGCGCAGCAGCATCACGCTGACACTGCATACCCACCACGCCGCCCGAATCTGGCAAGGTCGGACCGCACGTGAAGGCGCCCATTCGATCATGGGTATGGCCGGCTACATCAGCGTCACCAACCTAATCAAACAAGCCGCAGCGCAGGACGACCCTTACGCCGATTGGGCTATCGTGCAGCTCGAAGAAAAACTGATGCAGGCCAAAGCTGGAATGCTGGAGCTGACCCAGCAATTGGATCGGATCAGACAGGATCTGCCGACGCAGATCGACATGAGCGATAACCTCAACATCCACCCCGTCACCTTGCCCTTGTACATCGGCAGCCAACTGGGGTTTCTCGCCGTCTACCTGCTGACTGACTACGACACGCTGGTGCGCCACACCCTGTTGGCCCATCACACCGCCTTGATTGGTCGCAGAGACATGGAAGCGTGGATAGACGACGGTGCTCATCTGCTACGCAGCCTGTTCGGCCAGGCGCAGCGTTATCGACTTGCAGGTGTCACACGCGATGATATGGCCGCAAACAATGCCCGCGCACTGGCGGCCAAGGAAAAGTTTGGATTGCCCCCCATCGACATCCTTGAAGGGCATCGCCGCTCCCAATTCGCGCCACCCATTATTCGTCGTGGTGCTGTGGCAGTCGATGGCGCTGACGCGTTGGCAGAGAAAGCAGTAGAGCCATCCGCGACAGTCGATGAGCCGGAGGACGTATGAAGCCCCTGATCCGAACTCAACCAATGCCCCTCGATACGCTAACACCGGATGCCTATCGACAGCTCGAACATGCTGCCTCCCTAAAAGGCCTTTTAAAACCTTTAAAGGGTAAGGGGGAGGTGGAATACCTGGCGCAGGGGGCGAGGGAAACCGAGACGCAGTTATGTCGCCTGATGGAGTCTGTGGCGCAGCAGGCCGGACAACCTCCTTATTCGCTGCTGGATATTCGATTGGTGCTGCAGAACACCAGTGCGGGCAGCACCTTTTTGCGATGGCGCACCCGTGACTTCGCTCGTATGGGCGTTGCGGTCTGGGAACGTCAGGTCTCCAACAAGGCCTTGCCGCAAGTCATACGCGAAGGATTGCACCGTTTCGAATGCAATCGCATTGCACTGAACTTGCAGATGAGCGTGGTGCATTCGCTCTACCGTCAGGCGTCAACCTGCGCGATCAAAATGGCCAGCGCCGAACGGCTGCTGCGCCAGCTCACACCAGCAGCGGAGATATCACAATGAGTACCTTTTTCGTCGGCGAAGGCAACATCGGCAGTGCGCCAGAGTTCCAGGAGTTCCCATCAGGCAATGACGAGCCACGGCGTTTGCTGCGCCTGAATGTGTACTTCGACAACCCCGTGCCACGCGATGGCAGCTATGAGGATCGAGGCGGCTATTGGGCGCCGGTCGAGCTCTGGCACCGCGAGGCTGAGCACTGGAGCACGCTGTACCAGAAAGGTATGCGTGTACTGGTCGAAGGCCGCACGGTGCGCGATGAGTGGGAGGACAGCGAAGACAACGCACGGGTCACCTTCAAGATTGAGGCGCGTCGTGTCGGCATCCTGCCTCACCGCGTGCAGAACGTGGTCATGCGGGAGCGCTCTAGTGAGTCAGCCTCGTCTGCGGCTCCCGTCGGGCAGGCTACAGACCAGGCCAGCTCGCCTGCGTCGAAGTCCAAAAAGCGCAGAGGGCAGCCACCATCGGCATGACGGGCTTGAGGCATAAAAATTGCGCCTTTGCGCGAAGTGCCTGGCCTGTCATTACTCGCTGCTCGTGAAGCACTGTCGTCCACGTGACTATAAGGTAGTAGCCTCATCCCCAATCAAGACTGCCCTCACCGACTAATATGAGGAACCTGTCATTCAGGTTTCTCATAGCTCGCCACTGTTGTTTCCAACAACGCTGCTCCGAACTCAACCCGGAGCAATTCTATGCGTCTCTTTCTCTGCGAGAAACCCTCCCAAGGTCGTGACATCGCCAAGGTTCTCGGAGCCAGCCGACGTGGCGACGGTTGCTTGATCGGCCCCGATACAACCGTCACCTGGTGTATCGGTCACCTGCTGGAGACGGCCCCACCTGAAGCCTATGGCGATCAGTACAAAACTTGGTCGTTGGATCATCTACCGATCATTCCCGCGCAGTGGAGGGTTGAGGTCAAACCCAAGATCGCAGCACAGTTCAAGGTCATCAAACGCCTGCTTAGCGAAGCTAGCACCGTCGTTATCGCCACCGATGCCGATCGTGAAGGTGAGATGATTGCCCGCGAATTACTGGAGCGCTGTAACTACCGAGGCCCTGTTCAGCGCCTCTGGTTGTCCGCACTCAACGAGGCATCGATTCACAAGGCACTGTCCTCGCTAAAGTCTGATCAAGAAACCTTTCTGCTCTACCACTCAGCCCTCGCCCGCAGCCGCGCCGATTGGCTGATTGGTATGAACCTCAGTCGTTTGTTTACCCTCCTGGGACGGCGGGCGGGTTATGACGGCGTACTGTCGGTTGGACGCGTCCAAACGCCCACTTTGCGCTTGGTGGTTGATCGAGATCGTGCGATTGCCAGCTTCGTCTCGGTGCCGTACTGGGTGGTGAATGTGCACCTGTCCTCAATGGAGCAACAACCATTCATCGCATCGTGGATACCACCAAGCTCAGGACGTGACGAAGCCGGTCGCTGCTTGCAGCAGGCGCTCGCAAGTCAAGCCCTCCAAGCGATTTCTAGCAGCAAGACCGCCACCGTAGTCTCGCTGCAGACTGAGCATTTGCGCGAAGCGCCACCCCTGCCCTTCGACCTGAGCACACTGCAAGAAGTCTGCTCACGCAAGCTGGGACTCGGCGCTCAGGAAACCCTGAACATCGCCCAAGCCTTGTATGAAACCCACAAAGCCACCAGCTATCCGCGCAGCGATTGCCGTTATTTGCCAGAGAGCATGTTCAACGAGGTATCTGCGGTATTCGATGCCCTGCTCAGAATGGATCCCGCGTTACGCCCAGCGCTCGCAAGCGTCGATCGATCATTGCGTTCACGAGCATGGAACGATGCCAAGATCACCGCGCACCACGCCATCATCCCCACCACCGGGCCGGCGAACCTTGGGCGGATGTCTGAACAAGAGCGCCAAGTCTACGAACTGATTCGTAGCCACTACCTCGCGCAATTCCTGCCGCATCACGAGTTTGATCGAACCGAGGTCGAACTGGAGTGCGGCGCCGAGTGTTTGACTGCGGTTGGCAAACAGATCCTCGTCCAAGGCTGGAAAGGCTTGCTCTCCGACAGCGCCGAAGACGATGAACCCAGTCAAAAATCTCAGGTGCTGCCCGCCCTACAACAGGGTACGCGGTGCGCAGTGGACGACCTCGAACTCAAGTCCATGCGCACCGCTGCGCCCAAATCGCTCACCGAGGGCGATCTGATCAAGGCGATGAAAAACGTCGCCAAGCTGGTCAACGACCCGCGCCTTAAACAGAAACTTCGGGACACCACCGGTATCGGCACCGAAGCCACACGAGCTGGCATCATCAAGGGGTTGATTGATCGCGGTTACTTGCTGAAGAAAAAACGTGCATTAACGGCCTCCGCAGCGGCCCATACCCTGATCGAAGCGGTACCCGCAGCAGTCGCAGATCCGGGTATGACCGCGATCTGGGAGCAAGCGCTGGATGAAATCGAAGCGGGACGTCTGACCTTGGATGCATTCGTTGCCAAGCAGGCACACTGGATTACGCAGCTGATCGCAAACTGCGGAGCGCTTACCTTGTCGGTACCGGTCGAAGCCGGGCCTGTCTGCCCCATTTGCAACGCCTCAATGCTCAGGCGGAAGGGAAAATCAGGGCCGTTCTGGTCATGCTCCCACTACCCAGACTGCAAAGGCACTGTGCCGATCAGCAAAGGTACGCGACACCCATGACGCGCCATTGGTGATCACCACAATCTTGGAGTTGATGTACAGGGTCAGTGCGTCATCAATGGAGGCTGATCTTTCTCCAAGTCACTTAGCGGTTGTCCGATTTCACGGGCCAAAGCGATGCCTGTCGCGATCCATATCTGCCCCAGTTCGTTGAACGCTTTCAGGTGAGCAGGATCTTCGTTGAGCCAATGAACAAGGCTGTCGAGGTGTGCGGGGTTATCAGGGCAATCATGGATCTTGATGAACAGCTCCAGTGTTCGATCCCAGATCAGGTCCATGACGTCCTCGCGCTGCTCATCCATGCTCAACCTTGCCTCCGTTTGGCCCTATCAGACCGCTCAGTCTCACTGGTCACTTCGGGCTCTGATCCTTGGAGGAATAGATGTCACGTCGCGACAAACAGCAATTTCAGTCAATATAACAACCCTTTAAGTCGATACTCAACCGTTAAGGATGTTCATGTCAATGGGTCTTTGCTCAACCATTCGGGTTGAATTGGAGAACTCATCACTTGGCATATAAACATCCTACCCAAGCCCAAATCGGACGCATGATCGCGAAGCACCGCACTCAGCGTAATCTGACCCAGGAAGAAGTGGCTGAACGCTTGGGGATCGGCAGCGAAGCCATTTCGCGCCTTGAGCGGGGTGTGGTGGAGCTTTCCGTGGTCAAGCTGATGCAACTGGCGGACATCTTCGACTGCCGGATGGATGAACTGCTGACGGAGTCGAGCAATCGTCCCAACGACCAGGGCCAGATGATCGCGGGACTACTGAGCAGCCTTCAAGAAAGCGACCGTGCCTTTATCCTGTCGACCGTCGAACAGCTGGCCGCTCACCTCAGTAGCAAATAACCTCTGCGCCCACTGGCTTGACGTCGTCACACCCGCTCTGCTGTAGTGCCTCAGGATCATCGCTTACGGCGACCCAAGACCGATTCGCTCCGGGTAGCTCGGTCGGACTCCTTGAGTTCGGAGCCTTCTCTTCTGCGGAATTCCGTTCCCGTTTTGTGCTCGACCTGATCGTGGTGGCGGATGACCACTGTTGCCTCTGCCAGGCATCAGCGGTCATCCGCTACGGCGATCGCATTCAGTCCCGGAGCCCGCCGGGGAAACACTGGGCACCCTTTGTGCGCGGATGCGTGCCAGCGTGTTCCGACCCAGGCCACGACAAGGGTCGGTTGGCGGATCATGGCGCAGTTAAATCAAGTTTTGCGAGGAGCTTGTCGACTGCGTCAGACTGCCTAAGGTGGCTTTTCTCTTCCTCGCCTGGCACCCCGTCAGGCCCACTCTTCACTTTCTTCAGTCCAGTAATTTCCACTGTATTCCGGCCATAAAAAACCGGCTTGCGGCGTCTTGACGCTCCCCTATGACAGGCTTATACAAAGGGTGTGGTTCGCTGTCGTTGACAGCCCAGCCCAGGTAGCTTGAACCTTCAAGGCTACGCCACGCTTGTGGTGGTTTACCCAAGTGCGATCAGCGTTCGGAGGCTCGCACGATTACCGCTTTAGCGGTGATGAATGCCTACTACCCCAGGTCCGCGGACCACTGCTGCGGATTCTCTTTTGCTACACCGCTATTCCCCCGGTGCATCGTTCTGTTTGTCATTGGCTCGCCGGTGGCGTGTCGTCATCGCTTGCCTTCACCTTACCCACCCTGACGGGGCTCACTTCCCCGTCTGGGGTTGTGCGTCGCCGTTTTCCCCTGAAAGGAGAACCACCATGGCCCACGCCAACCAATCCCAAGAAGCGACCACTTACTTCAATCTGCACACCGTCGGCATCGGCTACCTCAACCGTGTCCGCGAAGTACAAGTCCGCCGCGGCCAGCCATTCATGGCCTGCGATATCGCCGCCCTGCACGGTGCCACCGATGCGGTCGAGTACACCCGCTTCGACTGCAAAGTCGCTGGAGGCGAAGCTGAACGCTTGATTCGTCTCTATATGGACGCCGTCAAAGCCGAGAAAAAGGTCTTGCTGTCGTTCCGTATCGGCGACCTGTGGATCGAACCATTTCTCTATGAGAAAGGCGCTAAACAAGGCCAGCCGGGCGCCAGCCTGAAAGGTCGTCTGCTGTACATCGACTGGATCAAAGTCAATGGCACGTTCGAGTACAAAGCGCCTGCCAGGCAGGAGGCAACAGCACCTGCTGAGCAAGCGCCAAACAGTGAGCCATCCCCAACCTCGGCTGATGCCGAAGCTGAGGATACCGACAACCCAACAGAGTCCAGGATTGAGCCTGAATCTGCACCCACTCCCCGCACAGCCCGCCGTGTCGCCACCCGTACTGTTCAGCCCGCCTGAACAATCCACGATGTTTACATCAAGGCGCTCAATCGAGCGCCTTTTTTTCAATCAGCACAGGAGAACCAATATGGAATCCTTCTGGCTTTGCGACGATTGCCTGTTCGCTGCGGCTTACGAGGACTACAGCACGTTATCGCTCTATTACACGACGGATGAGGTCGAGGAACGCATCGCCGGTCTCCATCGTGGGCTGGTTCGGCTAATGCCCATCAGTGCCGACTTCGATCCCGAAACTGGCCGTGGAATAAGAACCTTTTCCCCATTGCCCTGCAACGGTTGTGATTCACACCTGAACGGACAACGCCACCGATTCACTCAGCTGTAAACAGCGCGTCATCGGGCAATGCGTCACTCTATATCCACCTCGGGGACAACACTCCCCTTGGGTGTGTACCCCCGGATTGTTCCCTTCGGAGGCCTCCCATGAGCACCCAACTCACCCTCATCGAAACCTCGAATGTCGTGGCTGATCGTATCGTCCTAGAAAACCAGCTGATCGACGAAGCGCTGCACATTCTGGATCGACGACTGTTCACCCGCGGCCCCAGCCTGACGTCACCTGACGCCGTGGCCTCATACCTAAAACTGCATGTTGCACCTCAAGAGCATGAGGTTTTCGGTGTGATGTTTCTCGATACCCGCCATCGCGTTCTGACATTCGAGATCCTCTTTCACGGGAGCATCGATGGCGCCAGCGTTTACCCCCGCCAAGTCGTCAAGCGCTCCTTAGCGCATAACGCAGCAGCCGTCATTTTTGTTCACAACCACCCTTCGGGATGTACAGAACCCAGCCAGGCAGACCGCGTCTTGACCGCACGGTTGAAAGAGGCTTTGGCCTTGATCGAGGTTCACGTACTGGATCACTTCATCGTGGGTGAAGGTCGCCCACTTTCTCTTGCCGAATACGGTTGGCTTTAACCCTTACAGGCGCCTTCGGGCGCCTTGTTCATTTTCATCTTGGAGAATAGTCATGAAATCCACTACCCAAGCCCCAGCGATGCTGGGGGCTTCAGGCCCATTCGTTCGCGGCTATGACAATCTATCTATCGAACGGCTGCTGCTGATCACCTACGCGAACGACTACCCTCCCTGCCTTCGCTCCGTACACGACTCACAAACCCATCTGCCCGACAATGAGCTGCAACTGTTCGCCTGCCTGTTCAATGACGATTTCGCCTTGATCAGCGAAGGCCAATCCATTTCGGATGATTTGGATGAACGCTGCCAGTCCACCGGGCTAGTGCGCCAAGTAATCTACGCGGTGATGGGCGAAATGCTCAACGAGCGGCATCACCTCGGTGATCTGTACTCCCTGGAAGAGGCCCAAGCCGCGGTCCATCGCTTGCGCTTCGAGACTGGACACTACAGCCGAGCCTGGGAGATCAGCACCGCACACCTCACTGACAAAGCACTGCGCCACCTGGAAAGCCGGGTTGGCAATGTCGACTCCAGACCAACCGGACTTCTGTTCGAGCCCTTTGCCCTGACAGACTGCAATGGCATCGGGTGTAAGTTGATCGGCACGCCCTGGACCGACGGGAACCTGATGAAGATCGAGGGCAGTCCTTACTCGTCGCTAAGGCAAGAGCAGCTCGACGCCGGTACGCCGGAAGCCCTGGTCAACGTACTGTATCTGGCGGCGTTGGCGGATGTGCGATTGTTGATCTTTGACCCCGACGCTACCGCTTTGGATGGGCTAGCCATTTATGACGAAATAGCAACGCGTTCAACTTAACACGACCCGTCTTGAATCAACTTACTCACTGAATCGCTCCTTCACCTCATGTCAGGTTCTGCACTGAATCTGACATGAGGTTTTTTCCATGGAGCGTCTTTTCACGCCTGTCTGCCTGCTGGGTTTATTGAGCGCATGCACGGCGCAGACCCCCACCCCATTGCCGACCAGTCCAGAGACTGCCGGTGGTTCCAATCGGGCCCAGCTTTCAAGGAGTACAGCCGAAGAGAGTCATCCGACAGAGCTCCGCTATGGCCGCTATACGCTAGTCAGCACCGAGCCCACGACAGAGCAACGTGATCTTCTCGCTCAAATCATTGACGTGAGCATTCCGTCCAACCTGAATCCCTCGGTACAGGAGGCGATGCACTACGTGCTGCAGCGCTCAGGTTATTCGCTCTGCCCTGCTGCCGAACCAGTAAAGATACTGTTTACCCGGTCTCTGCCCGCCGCCCATTACCGGCTCGGCCCGATCTCATTACGCAACGCTCTACAAGTACTGGCTGGCCCCGCCTGGCAACTCACGATCGATGAGGTCAGCCGTTCGGTCTGCTTCGAACGGCAAAAAAATGATGCTGCCGTCATGCGGGTCGCACCCAGCGTGCCCCATCAGCCGGAGGCACGCCCATGAAAGCCTCGACGTTCCAAACCCTCATTGTCGGCTCACTTTGCCTGGCGATCTCCGGGCTCAGTGGTGGTTTGTATAACCAGTATCAACGCGTGACCGAGCTGGAAAATGCCAACGCACAACGCCTACAGACTCTGGATTCCCTGCAACGTGATTCAAGCACTCTCATGGATGCACAGGAGAAGCTGCAGTACGCGCTGAAAGACTTGAAGCAGATGGTCGACTCCGGTGAACAACAGGCCAATACACTCGACCCGATGTTGGATCAATGGGCGCAAGAGATTCAGGAGCTACGCGAAGGTCTGGCAGACCGTGCCGCCGCAGCCGACATGATCGCGTTACGTGCACGACTTGAGCACGTCGAGCAGCAACTCCTGGACCTCAAGACGCAGCCATCACTCCCACCACCGACGTCTTCCTCGGCCAAGCCGAAAAAAGCCGCTCGCCCCAAGCCTGCCCCGCTCTCGCCGCCATTCTCAGTACTGGGTGTCGAGTCTCGCGGTGGCGAGCGCTTTCTGGCGGTCGCTCCTCCTGATAGTCGTTCGCTCGAGGATATCCAGTTGCTGCACAACGGCGAGCAGTTCGGCACCTGGCAGCTGAAGGTGCTGGAGCCGAACGCGGCCATCTTCACGGTGCCCACTCAGCCAGACCAGACCGTGCAACTCCCTTGAGAAACGATCATGAACCGAGCGCTACTGTCCCCCATCGTCTGTCTCGTTTCACTACTTAGCACGGGCGCTGCGATGGGCAACCCTGTCACGACACCGTCAAGGATTCAGGACACACAATCCACTTTACTGGGGCGCTCGCACTCTGAACAGGCGGCAAACTGGGGTCTGACGGAGCAAGAGTGGACACGCTTCGAACAGATCCAAGCCGGCCCGCGCGGCTTCTGGAGCCCGAACCTGGACCCGCTGACCGCGCTCGGCGTCGAGGCAGAGACCGACCAAGAGCGCCGACGCTATGCCGAACTTCAGGTAGCCTTGGAGGCCAAACGCGCCGAGCGCGAGTTGGCGTACCAAAACGCTTACACCGCGGCCTGGACCAAGCTGTTTCCCGGGCTGCTACCGATCCAAAGCATGGCATCCCCGTCCCCTGCCAGCTCATCGGTCGTGCCGCGCCCTGCTTTGTTTGTGGAGGACCACTGCCCAGTGTGTACCGCCGAAGCGCAACGCCTGCAAAGCAGCGACACGGCGTTCGATATCTACTTGGTGGGCAGCCAAGGTGAGGATGAACGCGTCCGTCGCTGGGCTCGGCAAGCGGACATCGATCCGAGCAAGGTCCAACGCCGGCAGATCACCCTGAACCATGACCGTGGTCGCTGGTTCAGCCTGGGTGCTCCGGGGCCATTGCCCGCCACATTTCAACAGGTGAATGGACAATGGCAACGCCTCGACTGAGTGGTCTTACACTGATGCTGACGGTGCTCGCAGCCCAGGCTGAGGAACTTCCGCCGCCAGCCTATCAATTGGTGGCGCATGACGCCGACATCCCTTCTACAGTGCTGTTCGCAATTGCCTTGCAGGAGAGCGGTATCCGCGTTCATGGTCGACTGCTGCCCTGGCCTTGGACTCTGAACATCGCCGGAATACCTTATCGATTCACCACCCGAGCGGCCGCCTGCGACGCTTTGCTTCAAACACTCGCCCGGCACAACGCCAAGCGGGTCGATGTCGGTCTTGGACAAACCAACCTGGGTTTCCATGAGCAACGTTTTTCCAGCCCCTGCGAAGCCCTTGACCCCTACCGGAATCTCGCCGTCACCGCCGCGCTGCTGCAGGAGCATCACGCCGCCACTGGTGACTGGGTGTCAGCTGCCGGACGCTATCACCGCCCAGTAGGAGGAGCGCCGGCAGCGCGTTATCGCGCTGGATTTTCCCGGCAACTCGAACGGTTGCTGGTTTCCGTCAAAAAGGGCACACCGCCATGAGGCAAATATTCCTTACCTGTTATTTCATCCTGTTCTTGGCACCTGTAGCCCAGGCGAAACCAATCGTAGTCAGGGATCCGGCTGGCGACCTCACCCAATCCTGTTTCCAGGCCACGGACCTGTCCATAAATAACAGAATTCAGGCTTCCCGGGCCGTGCATGCAGACCTGTCCAGGTTTGCCAATGAGAACTGGATATTACCGATCAGCAGTTCTCGGCTGAGCCCCGGCCAGATCACTCCCCGCGCCCTGATCATGGCTGGTTTGCAGCCATTTTTCCTGGTCGGTGACGATCCCCAGTCGCTGGCTTGGTTGCGTCAACACGCGGCTGAACTGCAGGAAATGGGCGCGGCAGGCCTCGCCGTCGAAGTGGCCAATACTGAAGCCCTGGCCCGGATTCGAGCAGCCGCTCCGGGCATCACCATCCTGCCGGTCAACGGCAACGACATCGCCACTCGCCTGCAGATTGAGCACTACCCCGTCTTGATCACCGCCACCTCATTGGAACAGTGAGTCGGGTCATGGCCGAGCATGCGATGGAGTCTAAGCTCAGGCCAGCGGTGGAGTTGTACACCGTAGCGATCTGTATCGCCGCCGCAGTACTATGCGTGCACTCGCCCTGGGCTGTTGCCCTGTCCCCCGCCATCGGTCTGGTTGCAGCGCTGGCCTATACCCTGTTCTGCCTTCTCCGGCTGCGGCAAGCCTGGGAGGTGTTGCGCTATCGACGCAATATTCGCCGGCTACCCCGCTACGAGCTGACCAGTCGGCAGATTCCGGTTAGCCGTAAGCATCTGTTCATGGGCCGCGGCTTTCGCTGGACCCGGCTGCACACCCAGCGCTTGGTTGAGGCTCAAGACCCGGCGGTCGCTCACTATGTCGAGCAACCGACCAGCTATCGTCTGGCACGCGGACTAGAACGCCGCCTGGAACATGCACCGTTTCCGCTCTCTACATTGGCCCGTGTCACCGCCTGGGACAGTGCTTTCAATCCATTACGACCTTTGCCCCCGGTCGGTGGTTCGCCGCTGTTGCATGGGGTCGAGCCCGATGAAACGGAAGTCAGCCTGCCGCTGGGCGAACGGGTCGGACACACCCTGGTGCTGGGCACGACCCGTGTCGGCAAAACGCGACTCGCCGAGGTGTACATCACCCAGGACATACACCGCGTCGAACACGAGGTAGTGATCGTCTTCGATCCGAAGGGCGACGCCGACTTGCTCAAACGCATATACGTCGAAGCCAAACGCGCCGGTCGAGAAAAGGAGTTCTATGTTTTCCATCTAGGCTGGCCGGAGATCTCCGCTCGCTACAACGCCGTGGGACGTTTCGGTCGTATCTCAGAGGTGGCGTCACGCATCGCCGGGCAACTCAGCGGCGAAGGAAACTCCGCAGCTTTCCGTGAGTTCGCCTGGCGCTTCGTCAATATCATTGCCCGGGCGCTGATCGAGCTGGGCCGACGTCCGGACTACCTGCAGATTCAACGCCATGTGGTCAACATCGATGCACTGTTCATCGAATACGCCCAGCAGTTCTTCGCCAGAACCGATCCGAAGGCGTGGGAAGTGATCGTCCAGCTTGAAGGCAAGCTCACTGAGAAAAACATTCCCCGGCATATGGTGGGACGCGAAAAGCGTGTGGTGGCCATCGAGCAGTACTTGGCGGTGAAGCGAGTGTTTGATCCAGTCATGGACGGGCTGCGCTCGGCGGTACGATATGACCGCACTTACTTCGACAAAATCGTTGCCTCGCTACTTCCGCTGCTGGAGAAACTCACCACCGGTAAGACTGCCCAGTTACTTGCACCCAACTACACCGATTTAGGCGACCCAAGGCCAATCTTCGATTGGATGCAGATCATCCGAAAACGCGGCATCGTCTACGTCGGTCTCGATGCGTTGACCGATGCCGAAGTCGCCTCCGCAGTGGGCAACTCTATGTTCGCCGACTTGGTCTCCGTCGCGGGCCACATCTACAAACATGGCATTGACCACGGCCTGCCCGCATCGGGCAGCAGCAGTGACAAGCTGCCGATCAATCTGCATGCCGATGAGTTCAACGAGTTGATGGGCGATGAGTTCATTCCGTTGATTAACAAGGGCGGCGGTGCAGGTATCCAGGTAACCGCCTACACCCAAACCCTCAGCGATATCGAAGCACGTATCGGCAACCGCGCCAAGGCTGGCCAAGTGATCGGCAACTTCAACACCCTACAGATGCTACGGGTGCGCGAAACCGCCACTGCGGAGCTGCTCACCCAGCAGTTGCCCAAGGTCAATGTGCTGACCAAAACCCTCGTGTCGGGAGCCACCGACACTTCCGATCCTGAGGCCAACACGGACTTCACCTCCTCTTCACAGGACCGTGTCAGCAGCACCAGCGTGCCGCTCATCGAGCCGGCGCACATCGTTAGTTTGCCCAAGGGGCAAATGTTCTCATTTCAGGCAGGTGGCCAGCTCTGGAAAGTCCGTATGCCGTTGCCAAAACACTCCAATGACGATGCCATGCCCAAGGACCTGCTGGAACTCACCCAGCGAATGCGGGCCACCTACAACGAGCAAGCGGGGCAATGGTGGAGCGCCAGCGGTGGCGGCCCAACAATTAACTTCGATTTGAATCAGGTGAAGTAGCCATACCCTGACCTAGGTTTCGATTCAGCAAACACGCATTCGGCAGGCGCCGTGACGGCATCAACTCTACGGTGCACAATGGAATGAACGATGACTACTTCCGCCCAGAACACGTCGCCACAGCCGATCCAGCGTCCGGGAATGATCGTCTCGACCATCAGCCTGTTCATACGCATCATCGGCTTGCTGATGGCCTCATTGCTGTTCTCGATCCCGATCGAGTTTGCCGGTCTCCTGCTGTTCTGGGGTGATCAGGGCTGGCGACATAGTCAGGCCATGCTAACCAGTGAGTTGGCCTGGCTCAGCGAGCACTTCAAGTCTTCACTTCTCATCCAACAGCCCGCGCCAGCGATTGTCCATTTGCTGGATTTCCTGAATCAGTGGCTGCTGGTCAAGACTGGCTTCGCGGACTTTTCCCAGCAGGCGGGGGTGTCGAGCCAAGGCAACGGCTTCTGGAGCTGGATCAACCAGCTCTACGTGAGCATTGAGGATTTCGTGCTGGCCGCGGTGTATGTGACCTTTACCTTCGTGGTGCGCCTGACCATTCTAGTCCTGGCAGCACCATTATTTTTGCTGGCCTCGCTAACAGGCTTTGTCGATGGTTTGATGCATCGCGATTTGCGCAAATTTGGAGCAGGTCGAGAAAGCAGTTTTGTTTATCACCGCGCTAAGCGAACAGTGATACCACTGCTAGTCGTGCCCTGGTTCATATACTTGTCACTACCCTTTTCGCTCAACCCCATGGCGGTATTTCTGCCTTGCGCAGCGATGCTCGCGGTGTCCATGGCAATTACAGCTGCGACGTTCAAAAAATATCTCTGAGTGCGACACGAATGCTTATCTGCGGAAGTGTTCAGGAGGCTAGCTCATGAGAGGCCTAAGCTCCCAGTCGTAAGGAGCCGCCAGTTTCAGCAACGCGAAATTGCGCTTTTTTTACTGACCCAGCCCCGCGATGCGAGACTTGGGGTGCAACAGGCGACTTTTCCCTGTTACTTGCGCTTTGCTTTGAAAGCCACTTTCCCGTCCTTCGCTGTGTGACCACTGTCAGCCACCAGACGCCGAGCGAACCGGTTTGCCTGCGCAGCATCCGCCGCATCGAACTCGGCCAGTTCAACGCCGCCGCCGGCAAAAGTGATGGTTACGACAAACGGGTAAAGCTCACGTTGCGGCATGCTGTTCATGGCACGTTTCCCTTACGAACGCGCTGCTGCGCGGGCCTTCTGTTCCAGCTCGATGCAGCGCAGGACCTGGACTTTTGTAGCGGTGCCCTGTGCCCACTTCGATTGCAGGCTTTTCAGGGTGGACTTCTCTCTTACGGTCATGGCTCGACTTCCTTTAACAATTAGGCCTGCGGGAGAACGCATTGTGCTGCGCGGTGAACTATCCCACGCACCTGCGCGCCTTCCATATAAAAACCGTCGCACCAGATTTCCAGATGACTCCCCCGTGCTATCCGAACTGGCCGGCCTTTTAGCCCCAGCCGAGCTCGAGCATCATCATTTGGAAATTTGGCACGTAAAATGGAATCCGCGAACTCGCCATAAACTGTGACGACACCTGATCCGCCGTCGCTTGTGAAGTCCTCAGGGCCTGCAATAGCTAACGCTTTCTGAACAACTTTCAAATCAGCATCATTGAACATAAAATTGCCGTTCTTGAATGCTCTGGCCCGGTAGTAGTCGCTTTCGAAAACCTGGCCTTGTTCAAAGGCAGCATTCATCGCCGATTCCAGGGCGCGAGGCTGGAAGATCTTTTCATCAAGTGTCTGAAATTTGACATTGCATCCTAGCTGCCGCCTGCCTTGAGGATTTTGGCCCGCTCGGCACCGTAAAAAACGATCACCCCTTGCGCGATCTCAAGACCTTACTCTATTACTTCGGGCTTACGCGCCGCAGCCAATTTCAGGATGTAGTCGGCTGGTAAGCCCCGGCCCCCAAACCATGGCTCGGCTTTGCTATCCAGCAATTGAACGTCACACCGTATGACTCATTCCAAAAGTAAGTTGAAGCCCATTCTATACAGGCCCTACTATCATGCGTATTTATTGGCTTTCCGAAGAATACGCGATAATCTTACTTTCGACCGCAGACAGTGGATCTGCTGATTAACTGTCCACAAGATTACCAACAACCTATCTACATGGAGTTCATAGATGTTTCGTCAATCCCTCGCTGTAATCGGCAATTTGGCCGCCGTTGCTTTTGTCGCTCTGCTCGCCGGACCAGGCGTAGTTCACGCACAAGAGTCCCATAGTTTTACTATTAAAAATAATAGCGGAGCAGAAATAATCCTAACCAGCATGCACGGATATTGTGTCAAATCAATAGATTGGCCGCGCTCTATCGCCGCGGGAGAAACTGCAACCATAAACTGGGTCGATTCCAACAATGGCACTGAAATAGAATGGATGGCTGCACACGGTGCCCAGAGCGCTCGAACTCGCGCTGGCCACCCCCAGTCTAAGGGAATAGATGGAGTTATGTGCGCTAATTCACAAAAATGGGTCGATTTCCAAGTGGATGGTTACCAGGGAACCTATGGAGTGGTTCATCGCAAAATAGATGGCGATTGGTACAATGGCCAATTTTGGGCTACGTCCATCCAGATTACCTCTGACGGCTTGGGTTGGAAGGTGGTCGAATCGGACGTAGTTCCCGATAACGTTTCTGCCTCTTGCAGCCACTCAGATTGCTTCGGGGAATTTAGCGAAATGGTCGCCAATGGTAAGGACAGTTATAATTGGCCCCGCCTTTATAGAACAGAAGACGGATATCAATTTCAGATTAACTAATGTGATTCTGAACCTTCGCGAACGAAGAGGGTTCGTCATACCGATCCCTCTTCGGCTGCGTCGCCTGATCAGAAGAAAACCTGACTAGAGCATAGCCGACTGCGGCAAGCCCGGCAGCAAGTACCAGTCGCACTTGGATCGTCGAACAGATTACTGATCGGTCGGGACGGCGTTCAGGGCGAATGCCAAAGCTTCACCGGCCTCGGTAAGCAGGTAATGGCCGAACAGCGTCTGAACCATCAGCCCACGGTTCACCAGGGCAGTGCAGGTGCGTACGCGGGCAGCAAGAGACAGAGGGCCATGAACGCCAAAATCATCGTAGTCATCGCCGTTGCCCATGCGTTTGAGTACATTTCCCATCGGCCCGCTGAGCTTCGTTGTCATGGCGTCGTTTCCGTGATTCAGTGGGGGATCATGCTGGAGCGATAAAGCGCGGACCATGCCAGCAGTGTTGCGCTCGGCTGTTCCAGGGCTACGCGAACCATTTCCTCTGCGGTCTGGCCGGTGCAGTCATGCACCGCCTGGCCGAGCCGCAACAGTTTGACTGGGACGCCTTGCACGCGGGCTTGGGTTGCAAATTCGTACTCCTCAGCCTGCCCGTGGATCGTGGACGCATTGAAGCGACTACGCAGCATCTCAATTGCCTGTACTTCAGCCTCTGGCAAAAGAATGGTTTCACCGTCACAAAAGACCTGACGGGTGCCTCTCAATGCCTCCACAGCTTCCATGTAGCGCGATGGTTCTATAGTTGCCAAAACCGATGGGTACTCGGGGTAATCGTGTTCCAAGACGTCCTTTCCCAGAAAAAGCGATTCATTAGACCTCAGGTTTCTTACGGAATAATTCGACCTTTGACTTGATTCTGCTCCCAGCTCCATATGGGACAGCATCATGCCCACTACCATCTTTCGCTGCTTACTACTCTCGCTGGCTATCGTTCACGGCAGCAGCTATGCCGCCTCGGCTCATGAGCAGGATCAACTCAGCCTTATCCAGCGGCAACTCGATACCATCGAACGCCTTGCGACACGAGCTGAGGCAGCCAGCACGGCTGAACCAGTCGAGCGCTATCGCTTCGACTATCCCCGTCTGTCTAAGGACATCCAACGTATTCGCCAGGGGGTGCAGGGCTATCTCTCCCCCGCCCGTGCTCAACCTCGCGATCCTGGTGAACTGATCGGCGACTACCGCCTCGACACTCCGCCCGTGAAGTCATCGCCATGAGCATGACTGGCGCCCAGATCACAGCGTTCCAGAACGCCTCCGGCTTTTCGGCGCAAAGCAGTTCGACACTGTGGCTGTCCCTGGTTCTCGTCCTGGCTTTGCTTTGGTGTGCCTGGGTGATGTGGACGGCTTACCGGGGATGGGCGACAGGCAGTGTGCGCTTCGGCGCCTTCGGTGGCAGCACTGCACGCGTATTGCTCGCGTTGTTGGTTCTGATGTTCTTCACCCTTTCCTAAACCAGGAGATCGCCGTCATGCTCAAGTGCCTTGTCCCCCTGAAAAACAACCTACGGGATCGCGCGAGCCAGCGCTTGATCGGTCTGCTCCTGGTGCTCGGTCCAAGCCTGGCTTTTGCCGAGCTCCCCACCATGGAAGCCCCTTCGCGCGGCGAAGGCTCCGGGTTGATCGAGACAATCAAAAACTACGCCTACGACGGCGGAATCCTGCTTGGTCTGCTGATCGCACTGCTCGCTTTCTTGGGGGTGGCCTGGCACTCGTTGACCGTGTACGCCGACGTGCAAAACCAGCGTAAGACCTGGAAGGACTTGGGTGCAGTGGTCGGTATCGGCGCCCTGCTGGTGGTGATCATCATCTGGTTCCTGACCAAGGCCGCCGCAATTCTGTGAGGCCGACATGAACGACGCTATCGAACGCCTTGCTGACGGCACCCTGGTCTTTCTGCCGGAGCGACTCAATCGTGATCCAGCCGTATTGCGTGGTTTGACCAATGATGAGATGTGGGTAGCGCTCGGCACCGGCGCCGTCATCGGCCTACTGCTGGGCATTCCTCTAGCGATTGCCACCACTTCCATTGCCATAGCGCCGACCGGCATGATCGCAGGCATGGTGCTGGTGTTATTGGCCGGAGGCACGCTACTGCGCCGGGCCAAACGGGCTCGGCCCGAAACCTGGTTGTACCGCAAGCTCGAATGGATACTCGCCAGCCGTTGGTTCCTAGGGCGCGGAAGTCTGATCCTCCATTCCGGCGCCTGGACGGTTCGCCGTTCGCGTCGACTGCGTCCTGCCCTGTCTCGGTGGCAGCCATGAGCCGCTTTCGGAACAAGGTGGATGCCCAACAGGCCCATATCTTCAGCCTGCGCCTGGCGGTAATGATCCTTGCCCTGGTCTGTGCCGGGCTCTGGTACGGCTGGCGCTCAGCACCCACCGATCTGACCGTGCATGTACCACCGGATCTGCGCTCGGGCAGCACGCGCAAGTGGTGGGATATACCGTCAGAGAATGTGTATGCCTTTGCCCTGTATATTTTTGGTCAGCTCAACCGCTGGCCCTCGGATGGCGAGCAGGACTATCGCCGCGCAATCTATGGCTTGCAGTCCTACCTTACACCCGCCTGCAAGGCCTTCCTCGACGGTGACTACGAGTACCGCAAGGCCGCTGGCGAGCTGCGCCAGCGGGTACGTGGCGTCTACGAAATTCTGGGCCGAGGCTATAGCGAAGATCCGGAACTCAGGGTCAAGCAACTCGATCGCGACAGCTGGCTGGTCACCCTCGACCTCAACGCCGATGAGTATTACGCCGCCGAACCGGTGAAACGGGTGGTGGTGCGTTATCCATTACGCGTGGTGCGTTTTGATCTGGACCCCGAACGCAATAAGTGGGGGCTGGCACTGGACTGCTATCAGGGCACGCCAAAAAAAATCTCCCTGCCTGGAGGTGAGCCATGAAGCGGATGTCTCCCCTGGGACTCACCGTCGCACTGATGCTATGGGGAGCTGCAGCGCAGGCCATCGAGTTGATGCGCTGGGAACGCCTCCCCCTCGCGGTCCCGCTGGTGATCAATCAGGAACGAGTGGTCTTTATCAATGAGGATGTTCGAGTCGGCGTGCCCTCAACCCTGACAGGCAAACTGCGTGTGCAATCAACTGGCGGCACGCTGTACCTGCGCGCGTCAGAAGCCATTGCCCCGACCCGACTGCAACTGCAATCGGTCACGACGGGCGAGATTATCCTCCTGGATATCGCGGCCACTCCCGGCGATCAACCGCTGGAGCCCGTACGTATTCTCAAGAATGCTCAGGGGAAAACTACCGAGGCTGAATCTAGCGCCGTCCCTGTTCCAGAACGCACACCGATCCCGGTCGCTTTGACGCGCTACGCCGCGCAAAGCCTGTACGCGCCGCTGCGCACCGTGGAGTCCCTGCCCGGTGTACGCCGCGTCCCGCTCAAGCTGCGCACCGAACTGCCAACCCTGCTGCCGACCGAAAACGTGTCCAGCACACCCATCGCCGTCTGGCGACTAGGTGATTACTGGGTGACGGCGGTGAAATTGCGCAATCGTGGTTCAAAGACGGTGCAACTCGATCCACGTCGACTTCAGGCCAAGCTGTTCGCCGCGGCCTTCCAGCATGCTTTCCTCGGGCTTGTCGGCAGCGCTGAAGACACCACGATCGCCTACCTTGTCACCCGCGGTGCCGGCCTCGAGCAAGCCGTGCTACTCCCGCCCGTTGCGCGAGGTGCTGACGATGAAAGCTAACGCCTTGCTCAAATGGCTGGTACCGGCTGCGCTGCTGGGCGTGGTGCTGATCATCCTGAAAACCTGGGTCCCGGGTGGCAGCACACCTTTTCCAGAGCACCCAGTTGATCAGGGCAATATTCAATTATCCGCCGAGCAAGCCAAGTCGCTCGGCATTGCGGGCGATACCCCACGCGACACGGTCGCCACCCTGGTCGGCCAGGTCAAGGCCATGCGCAGCGACATGCTCGGTTTGAAGAAACACAATGACTCACTGCAGACGGAAAACAACCGCCTGCGCGAGCGGGAAAACAGTGTCGATTCGCGTATCCAGACGGCGCTTGGCAGCGTGACCCAGCAAGTCGACGAAGGTCGCCGACAAGCCAACGAGGCCCGACTTAAAGCAGAACAGGACAATCGTCAGGCTCGCGGCCTGCTGACGCAATTGCAGGAACAGTTGTCGGGGCCGACCGGCAAAGGCAAGGATATGCCGATCGGACTGGGGCTTGAGCCGGGCGACGGCGCTCAGTTCGATGGGCAGCATTCTGCTAATGATGCACTACAGTGGATAGAGCCTTCGGATGCTCCGCCCACCGACGCCCAGGGCAAAACCAAGACCGCGTCCGCTCTGAGTCTGCCTACTGCCTTCAGCTCATTGGAGGGTTTGAAGGACAATGCCATCGACCGCAGCCAGAAGCAGTTACGCGAGGTCACCAAGGGTGAACGTGACCTGACACGCTCCGCTGATCGTACCGAAGGCGCGAAGCCGGTCTACACCATTCCAGAAAACGCGACATTGATGGGCTCGGTCGCCATGACCGCGCTGATCGGCCGGGTCCCGGTGGACGGCACCGTGAATGATCCCTACCCCTTCAAGGTGCTGGTTGGTCCGGAGAACCTGACAGCCAACGGCATCGACCTGCCGGACGTCGCAGGGGCCGTGATGAGCGGCACAGCCTCCGGCGACTGGACCCTGTCGTGCGTACGCGGACAGGTCGAGTCAATTACCTTTGTGTTTACCGACGGCACCATTCGCACGGTGCCTCAGCCGAAGGCAGTAGCCAGTCGCAATGCCTCCACCACCCAGAGCTCAAACACCGACAAGATTCGTGGCGGACTCGGTTACCTGTCCGATCCGTATGGCATTCCTTGCATTGCCGGTGAGCGCCGCTCAAACGCTCAACAGTACCTCGGCAGCCAGAGCTTGATCACGGCGGCTGGCGCAGGTGTCGCTGCCTTGCTCGGGGATGAGCAGAACAACAGCAGCGTGATCAGTTCAGGCGACAGCACGCTCGGGATCACCAACAGCAGTGGCAATAGCGCGCTGAATTCAATTCTCAGCGGTGGGGTCAGCGACATCCGGGAGTGGATCAACAAACTCTATGGCGAGACCTTCGCTGCCGTGTACGTGCCACCGGCCGCCCAAGTCGCGCTGCACCTCGACCATGAGATCACCATCGACTACGAGCCCAAGGGCCGGAGCGTTCGCCATGAAAAAGACCATGCTTCTCTGCCTGACCTGGATTAGCTTGCTCTGCTGGGTCCTGACGGGGTGTTCCACCGACAAAGACACGCTGCTGCCCCATGGCGAGCAAACCATGATGGATATCTGGAACGGCGCCGGTTCGCAAGGTACTCAGCAGCAACTGCTGGATGCTCGACAGCAGTTACGCCGCCCGCTGGCTCAGGCAGATGTCTCCGCGGCTCTCCAGGAACCGTACACGCGCACAGCGGCGAACGAGATCCGCAACCTGTTCCCGCGCCTGCCCAATCCCGATCTGGTGCTGTACGTGTATCCGCATTTGAGTGGTACCGAGCAGGCACCGGTTCCTGGTTACTCGACCGTCTTTCCGTTCTACCAACGTGTGCAGTACGCATTACCCGGTGAACGTCAGGAAGACTTGTAGTGCGTACCAGCGATGCGGGCAACCGCACTTCTGCATGGAAAGCCTGGCGCCACCCATTGCGCCCGCGCGCCACCTTGGCCGATGAAGCTGCACTCTATGCGTACAACCCCAGCTTCACCGACCACTTGCCTTGGGTCGAATACCTCGATACAGAACAATGCTTTCTACTGGACGACAATCACTCGGTGGGTGCGGTGTTCGAGTTGCTGCCCATCGGCACCGAAGGGCGCGAACCCGATTGGCTGATGGCCGCCCGCGATGCCCTCGAAGACGCCCTGCAGGATAGCTTTGACGAACTGGATCAAGCGCCTTGGGTGGCGCAGTTTTTCTGCCAGGACGACAACGACTTCGCCCCCTACCTGACGCGGCTCACCGATTATATTCAAGACAGCGCGCGAGGCACGGTCTTCACCGAGACGTTTTTGGAACTCAGTCGTCGCCATTTGAAGACCATCGCCAAGCCGGGAGGTCTGTTCGAGGACAAGGCCGTCACGCGCCTACCCTGGCGCGGCAATAATCGACGGGTGCGCCTGGTGATCTATCGCTGGCTTGAGTCTGGCGCCGAGGAGATGGGACTCAGTCCAGTGCAATCCCTGCAGGAGGCTTGCGAACGTATCGTGGCTTCGTTGCAGGCATGCGGGGTGCAATCGACGCGAGTCGATGGCCGAGGTCTGTATGCCTGGTTATTGCCCTGGTTCAATCCGGCACCCAGGCTCACCGACGAAGACCCCGAGGAATTCTACCGCCGCGTGGCCTATCCGGAGTCGGGCGACGGCGAGTCGCTGGAACTGCCCTTCGATCATGACTTCGCCGAGCGGCTGTTCTTCAACGAACCGCGCTCGGATGTCCAGCACGGGCTCTGGTTTTTCGATGATCAACCCCATCGGGTCATGGTGGTGGACAAGCTGCGCCGAGCGCCCTTGATTGGTCAACTCACCGGAGAAACCCGCAAAGGTGACGCGGTGAATGCACTGTTCGACCAGTTACCCGAAGGTACAGTCATGAGTCTAACCTTGGTGGTCAAACCGCAGGATGTACTTGAGGAGCAGTTGAACCGCCTGGCGCGCAAAGCCATCGGTGAAAACCTGGCCTCGACCCAGACCCGCCAAGATGTCGAAGAGGCTCGCGCGGTCATCGGCCGCCAGCACAAGCTGTACCGTGGCACGCTGGCGTTCTACGTGCGCGGTCACGATGAGCAGCAATTGCACCACCGCTCGGTTAGCCTAGCTAACGCACTACTGGGTGCGGGCCTGCAGCCGGTACGCGAAGGCGATGAAGTCGCCGCCTGCAACAGCTACCTGCGTTGGTTGCCGATGGCTTATAACCCGGCCCGTGACACGCGCAACTGGTACACCCGCCTGATGTTCGCCCAGCACCTGGCGAACCTCGTTCCGGTCTGGGGCCGCAGCACCGGCACTGGCCACCCGGGCATCACCCTGTTCAATCGTGGTGGTTCGCCGTTGAGTTTTGATCCGTTGTCACGCCTGGACCGGGCCATGAACGGTCATCTACTGTTGTTTGGCCCCACCGGTGCTGGCAAGTCGGCCACCCTGGTCACCCTGCTGATGCAGGTCATGGCGGTGTACCGCCCTCGTCTGTTTATCGTCGAGGCCGGCAACTCATTCGGCTTGCAGGGCGACTACTTCGCGACACAGGGCCTGTCGGTCAACAAGGTCCAACTGAAACCTGGTGCCGCGGTCAGTCTCGCTCCCTTCGCCGATGCCTGGCGCCTGGTCGAGCAACCGGATCAGGTGGCGAGTCTGTCGATTGATGAGCTGGACGATGAGTCGGTAGCCAATCGCGAAGACCAGCGCGATGTTCTCGGTGAACTGGAAATCACCGCCCGGCTGATGATCACCGGCGGCGAGGCCAAGGAAGAAGCGCGCCTGAGTCGAGCCGATCGCAGCTTGATCCGCGAGTGCATTCTCGATGCGGCTCAAACGTTTGTCACGACGGGCCGTCAGGTGCTGACCCGCGATGTGCGCGACGCCTTACTGCGCGTCGCCGCCGACCCGCACTTGCCAGAGAAGCGTCGTGAGCGAGCCCAAGAAATGGGCGAGTCCATCGACCTGTTTTGCCAGGGTTTCGAGGGTGAACTGTTCGATCGCGAAGGCACACCTTGGCCCGTGAGCGATGTGACTGTTGTCGACCTGGCCACTTACGCTCGCGAAGGTTACGAGGCCCAGATGTCTATCAGCTACATCAGCCTGATGAACACCGTGAACAACCTCGCCGAGCGCGACCAGTACCTAGGCAGACCGATCATCATGGTCACCGACGAGGGCCATATCATCACCAAAAACCCGCTGCTGGCGCCCTTCGTGGTCAAGGGGACGAAGATGTGGCGCAAGCTCGGCGCGTGGTTCTGGCTGGCGACGCAAAACCTTGCCGACTTCCCCACCGCGGCGCAGACCATGCTCAACATGATCGAGTGGTGGATTTGTTTGAATATGCCGCCGGCGGAAATCGAAGAAATCGCACGGTTCAAGAAACTCACGCCGGCACAGAAAGCCTTGCTGCTGTCCGCCAGTAAGGAACCAGGCAAATACACGGAAGGAGTGGTGCTGTCGAAGAAACTCGAAACATTGTTTCGAGCCGTGACGCCCAGTCTTTACCTTGCCCTGGCCATGACGGAGCCCGAGGAAAAAGCCGAGCGCTGGACACTGATGCAGAGCACTGGCTGCTCGGAATTGGAGGCGGCTTATCAGGTAGCTGAACGGATCGATAGGATGCGAGGAATTAAGTCAAACGGAACTGACTCTAGGTTTCGATCAGTCCGGTAACGAATCCTTGAACACCTTCTCCACGTAGGCCTGCATAAACCAGTCAGGGACCTCATCAGCCCTGAACTCAAGGTCAGTTCCGTCCGTTACTTCAGCGAGCAGCACCAGATCAGCACCGGAGTTATCAAAAATATAAGCCCGGTTCGAGGCCGCGACGGCCGATGGCAATAGGTTCAGGCAACGACCGTATCGCTGGACAATTTTCTCCGTGGGTACCGGGTGCCCACCTGCCGCAACACGGTTCTTGACCCTGTTGATATTGATATCTGGGTCTTCAGTGGCCACAAAATAGAGGTAGGTTCGATATCCCGACGCTTTTGCCTTAAGCATAAAAGCTACTTTGTCCTCGCTAGACATCACCGTTTCGAAGGTGAAAGACAACTGGGCTTCAAGGAGCTTGTGCCGCATGAAATCAGAGAGCACGGAAGCAAAATAGGAGTTCATCGCCACGGACTGGAAATTCAGGCCGTTATTGCTGAAGCCTATTTTGGATGCCTCTTCAACGAGCTGGGTCGACCGAATCAGTCGGTGCGCCTTGATAAAGCCGAGAACTTCGTCACCTTCGACTTCCAGTTGAAAATCGCTGAACTCCAGGCGTCCGCCCTCTTTGGCAGCCTTTTCGATTTCATCCGGGTTGATGTAGATCCCGATCAGGTGGGAAGGGACGGCGCTTTTCATTGTGCTTTTACCGGAACCATTAGGGCCGGCAAACACCCTCAGCCGAGGGACGGTCATGAGCAGCGATGCACCTTGATAATCCCGCCCAAGGTCACTTTATGCTTGGGCTTGGCCACTCGAATAACCTTGTGCTTACCGTCGGCAGTCGTCTCAACTAGCTTGCCGTCCATGATTTCCATTACGCTGCGTCCGGCCGCCAGCGCGTTGATATAGGCCGTATTGATCGCACCTTCAGCCATGGCTGGGATTTTACCCTCCAGTCGGCTCACCAGATCGTCACTCAACACTTGGTCGGCTTTCATATCGCGCTCCACGTTCTCAGAGCGTGCAGAATCTGCACTTATCAGAATCCTAGCTACGTAAATCTGTTTATCACAGACCAACGCCACTTCTGTCAGATCTCCATTCTAGAGGAATGGAGCCTGGAACCATACCTTCCAGTAAATTTTCCCGTGTAGGCCATATCGTCAGGGTTGGAGCCGCACGGCTACGGTGAAACGCCTTGAAGCCGTTGCTGAATTCTCAATAAAAATCCTGCTGCGAAAGCATCCTGAGATTCTCCTGCCGGACAAGTCTTACGTGCCTGCGCCAGTTCCCACCACAGCGGTACGTCACCAGGTGTATTAAGCCAGGCCTGGGCGCATTGCACGCCACGTTCGATCATAGGCGCAAATTCGCTGCCCCACGGTGTCAGAAGACTCGGGCAGCCGTCCGCCGCCGGAATTGAAACGTAATTTTCGTCCATAGACACCTTAGCTTTCGATTATTTATTAATGCTCGGTCTGTTCTAAGCAGCATAGAAACAAAATTGACACTCGGCTTAAGCATCAAAAAAGCCCGAATCAGAGCCAATGTAGACTATATCCCGTGGATTGAGAGTCCCTCAAGGCGCAGTTTGCGCGCATGACTCAAGACTACGAACAGCTTCGTCTGCAACTGGCGGAAAACATCCGCTCGATGCGGCGTGTGAAGAACCTTACCCAGGAGCAATTGGCGCTCATGGCCGAGGTGGATCGTACCTATGTGAGTCAAATCGAACGGGGGGTAGGCAATCCGTCGTTATTGGTCCTCTGCAAACTCGCCAACATTTTCGAGATCAAAACGGATCAGCTGCTCATTGAGTCTGACGTGCTAGCTCGTACACTGAGCGCTGAATGACCACCTGCTGATCTAGAAGATCGCTATAAACCGACAATCCTGCGTTCGGCTTTCTCACTGACACCCCTCGCTCGATTATTGAACCTGTCCAGGCCATACACCCAGAGCCTGGATCATGTCTGCTGCCTGCCCGCACATTTCGCCCCAGAAATTACATCCGTTGGTGCTGAGCATTCTGCTGGCATCCGGGTCAAGCGTAGCGCTGGATACCGGCAACATTACCGCCTCCGTACTTTCTCCAGACTGCCTCGAGTACAGAGTCGTCGGCATCTGCTTTTGGTTGCTCTGCACCCCCTTCGGCTGCACGGTTAAAACCTCAACCAAGGTTCGTCACTTCATTCCTGAGCTGGTGGTCTCGAGCTATGCCACCACCGGTGCCAATCCTTGGACCGAGATGGCCGCCCTATCCTCTCCTATCAGTGGTGCGGAAGGAGGCGGTAACCTGATCACGCCGAACACCCAGCGCGATAATCTGCCTCGGTTCAAAAACGTTGATGCCATCGGTCATCCAGGTGGCTGGGCCGCAACGCAACTGGCCTCGCAATCCGGCTACGCCTGCGCCAGCGGTGCCACGGCGTTCATGCCCTACTACCTGAGCACTTGGGACTCACTGGCCTGGCGTCATGGCATCCCGGAAAGCCTCTATCCCGAGTCACTCGTGCCGGGAATCCGTGAAATCGGTCGTCAGCTCGCGGGAAACATGTGGGGTAACGTCTATCCCCGGCAAGGATTTTTGGTGCAACCCGACGACTTCAAAGCCGCTGCGGTGATGGCGCAGCGAGCGGGTGACGTCATTACCCGCAACTGGCAACCGCACGTGTATGTCCCACTCACACCCTTACCACGCGATGGTTACTGGCCGCCTGGCCCAATCGTTGAAAACGACGCTTCAACCCACAAATGGCAACTGCTCTCCCCCCTGGTTCACCCCACATGTGCCATCTTCCCCAGCGATCCGGTGCAGAGCGCGGATGGCGGCTACGCCTGGTCGCTGTGGCGTCCCTATAGCTGCTGCAAGCGTGAGGGACAGACCTTCCTGTTCAGCATCGACTTCGAAGATGGTGCTTCATGAGTCGGCTTCTTGCAGGACCATGGTTGGGCCCGATGAGTTTGTTGCTCTGCGGACTGCTCACCGTGGCCACGCATGCCCACGCCGCCGAGAACGATTACCGTCTAGGCACTCAAGGCGAAGTACTCGACGACCGAGTGATGTACACCATTGGTGGCGGCTCGGCAGCGGGCTCGCCGAGTTCGCTTTATCGCCCCAACGGTCTCGGTGTTGGCGGATCCTGGCAAGCCAACATGATGTGCGGAAACATGAGCCTCACCAATACCTTGCAAAACCAGTTGAACGGCGTCACCGAAGGTTTCCAGCAGATCATGGGCAGCATCGTGCAAAACGCGACCCAAGCGGTGATGTCGCTGCCGGCGTTGATCATCCAGCGCGCTAACCCCGGTCTCTATGAGTTGTTGAGTAACGGGGTGATGCAGGGGCGTATCGACTTCGACCGCTCCAAGCTGACCTGCCAGGCCATGGCCGAAAAGATGGCGGACAAGGTCGGCCAAGCCGGCTGGGGCGCATTGGCCAAGAACCAGGAGATGCAGGGCAACCTCGAACAAACCGGCGGTGATGCGGTGGCCGCGGTGAAAAACACCGAGGCCCGTAACGGCAATAATGGGGTGTCATGGGTCGGCGGGCAGAAGGCTGGAGGTAGCGGCCAAACACCCATCCGGGTAACCTCCGATGTGGTGCGCGCGGGCTATAACCTGCTGCATAACCGTGCAGTGGATGACAACTCCTCGATCAGTGGCAGCGACTGCTTAGGCGGCGCTATTTGTCAGACATGGACCTCACCCCAAGAGGAATCCGAATGGGCCGTTCGGGTATTGGGCGAGAGCGAAGTCGCGACCTGCGACACCTGCGAAACCCTTCGTTCTACGGCCGGCAGTGGGTTGACGCCGCTGATCCAGGAGGCCTACAGCGAACGCCTCCAGGCCCTGCAAGGGCTGCTGTCGGGTTCACTGCCGCCTACCCCAGACAACTTGACTAAAGCCTCCAGCCCGATGCTGCCGGTGACCCGTGGAGTGATCGAGGCCTTGCGTGATGATCCTGATCAGGAGCTGCTGGCGCGACGCCTGGCCAGCGAGACAGCCTTGTCCAGCGTGCTCGATAAGTCGCTCCTGCTGCTGCGCACGCTGCTGGCAGGCAGTCACGAACCGAACATCGCTTCAGCCGAACCGGCACAGACGGCCTTGACGAAAAACATCGACACGCTGGAGCGCGAAATACGCCTGCTGCAGACCGAGCTGCAGGTCCGGCAGATGCTCACAACCAATACCGCCAGTCTGGTGCTCGACCGGCATGCCGGTGGTGCCGATGCTTCGCGTACCGTTGAGCAAGGCGACCCCGAACCTGGGCGACTCAACGACGCTGACGCCAGGCGCAAGTGAGCCATGAAACACTCACTGCTATTCACTTTGCTTTCAAGCCTTTGGGTTGCAGCAGTGATGATCCCGACCGCCGCACTGGTCGCCTGGATCGGCAGCACTGTGCTGGGTAGTTTCGAGGTCTGGCAGCAAGCCTTGGAATCGATACGGCCTTATCTGCGGTGGTGGCGTGCCCTGCTCTACGGCGTCCTCTTTGCGGTCTGGTGGGACCTGCTTCGGCGCTACCGACATCGACCACAGGATCGACTGCGCGTGCAGCGCATTGGGGCAATGGGGCTCGCACTCTTCATCTGCGTCGAGTTCACCCGATTGTGAGGCCACTACCATGCTCATGAGCACCAACAGCTACCTGGAGTTTTACCTCTCCCTTCTGGCCTGGATCATCAACAACGGTATCTGGAATGTCCTGTCCGACACTGGACTGTTCGCTGTGCCCTTCGGCGCGATCATCTTGCAAGAGTGGTTGTCGGCCCGTCAGCAAGGCGCGGATGAAGGTAACAAGGGATTGCTCTCGGTGCCGCGGATCGAGAACCGGCTGTGGCTGGCCTACATCGTCGTGTTGTTCGGCTGCGCGCCGGTCTTTCCACTGAGCCTCTCGTCCATAGCGTTCGATGATGCGGCCAGTCAGCGCTGCGGCGTGAGCGTGGCCAAACCAACCGAAACCGCCTGGGGGATCACTTTCAACACCATCGGCGAACGCTCCGCCAACGTGCCGATCTGGTGGTTTCTGGTGCATGCCTTGAGCAAAGGAGTGACCGCGGCGGCCACCGCCTCCATCCCCTGCACACCGGATATCCGGCAGATGCGCATGGAGATCGACAGTTCGCGCATCGATAACCAAGTTTTGCAACAGGAAGTCGCCGATTTTACTCGCGACTGCTACGGCTATTCCCGCTCTCGGCTGTTCACCAATCGTCCGCAGTTGGACAAGGCGCAAAGTCATGATGCGTCCTGGATCGGCTCAAGCTATTTTCTAGACACTCCGGGCTACTACGACACCGATCGCTCACGGACACCGCGAGTCAGCTGGCCCTATGATGAAACCCGCGATGTTTCATTGCCACGGCTGGAGAATGGTGCAGGCTATCCCACCTGCAAACAGTGGTGGAGCGACAGTGGTTTCGGGTTGCGCGAGCGCTTGATTGAGCAGGTCGATCCTTCGCTGCTGACTCAGCTAAAAGGTTGGTTGACTGGCCGTTCGAGTAACGAGATTGAGGATGCCACCCTTCGCGAACTGGTCAGCCCGCGCCAGCAATCGATGTCCATGTCGCCAGGACAGGTGTACCAGGACTACGGCTCCAGTGCTCGCGGCGGGTCGATCAATCAGGGGCTCAACAACTTAGCCACCAACACTGGGCTGGCCCTCGGCTCCTTCAGCAACTTCCCGGCGATGAACGCGCTACGCGCCGCCCTGCCGATGGTGCAAGCTTTCCTGATCATGGGCGTCATCATCAGCCTGCCACTGATCCTGCTGGTCAGTACCTACCAATTGAAGACCCTCATGACGGTGACGTTCTCGCTGTTCACGCTGCACATGCTGACCTTCTGGTGGGAGCTGGCCCGTTGGGTCGACTCCAGCATGCTCGATACCTTTTACAACCAAGTGTCGGCGTCCAATCAGGTGCTGTTGTCGCTGCCCACATCCGGTTTTATGGGCGGAACCGTCACGGCGCAGGTGATTGAGTATGTGATGGGGGCAATGTTCATCGTACTGCCTATGCTGTTCCTTGGAGCTATGAGCTGGACAGGATATGCAGTAGGAAACGGGATTCAAGGGATGTTGGCGAACGGCAGCAAAGCAGCAAGTGATTCAGCAAGCAAAGGTACGGATCAAATAATGGGGGCTGCTAAGCGCTCAGTTAGATGACTTGCTGTCGCCGATATAGTGCCCGTTGTCGTCGAAGTCACCGATGTAGAGGTCGGCACCGAGATAGTCTGGCCCTGTTTCCGGCTCTTTAAGACCCCCATCAATGGCAGCCGTGGACAACAGGAGACCAATCACAGCAATCATCGTTACGACAGAAGCTACCAACCAGAAACCGATAAAGAGCAACCCAAGGATGAGTGCCAGCTTCGTAACCAGAAAGCTCCCACGAACCAATAACCCACCCGCAGGCATACCTGTCGCCACCGCACGTTTAGCCACACGAGATTCAAATCCTTTCAACCTGCGATAAACACGTTTTACCGACATACCGCATGCATATGCCCAGCGGTGTGCGCGGGAGATTTGAAGTGGCTGCTGAGCCGGCATGGTTGCGCCCTCTTCTGAGCGTGTTCCTGTGGAAATCGAGATTACAGACTACTACTGAAAATCGCCCATGCTTAACCGTTTATCAGCTTGCTCGGGCGAAAAACTCTTCACTGGAAGACAGAAGACGCAGCTCGTGCACCTGTGCCTCTATGGCCGTTGACCCATCCATATCATCCAGCTACATAGAGAGTACGGATCGCTGTTATCGACAGCACCTTCCCAGGTAGCCAGAGCCTTCAAAGCTACGTCACTCCGGTGATGGTTCCCCCAAGTGCGATTAGCGTTCGGTGGCTCGCACGGTCACGTTTCACTGGTGATGAACGCCTAATGCTCTCCCGAGCGTCTTTCGAGCTCGGCTCGTCCTAACCCCTCTTGCTTTTCTTCAACCCACTGCGGGGAATTCTTTCCCCTATGGGACAGGTTTCTTCGCGCTATCAACGGAGGCACACCATGTCCGACTCACTCACAAGCGAAGCACTGAACACTCTGCGCTTGCCCGTTGTGTTCACTCCAGACGCGTGGCAACACGCGGTATTGCTCGATGGTTCAAGTCATCCTGAAAAGCTGCAGCTCGATAGGCTGAGCAACGTGGTACGCGCAGCCTTCAAAGCTCACCAGGCCGATCCAAACGCACCCTACGTGGTGTTCGAGATAGCTAAGTTTGGCTCAGTGAGTGATGCAGAACATAAACCATTGCTGCGACTGAGTCTCAGCCTACTTCAGACATCAGACCAACCTAACGCCTTACTGATAGCGCTTGCGGAAGAGCAGCAACGCTAAACGCAAACGGCCATACCCGGCCACTGATCCAACTCAGGCTATACGCAATTCTGCACCAATCCAATCAACACCCACCGGGGAACCCTCCCCGACGGGCAAGACGTTCCTCCGGTTTTTCGAGGGAATGCCATGCGCAATATCTACCAAGACGTGACAGACAAGATCGTTACCGCGTTAGACCAAGGCGTAGCGCCCTGGATCAAACCCTGGTCCTCAAATGGCTCAACTGACGTCGCTCATCACCAGCCCTATCCCATCAACGCCATCACGCAGCGCCCCTATTCGGGCATCAATTTACCGTTGCTCTGGGCCGAGGCCAGGTGGCAGGGATTCACTCAAGATCGTTGGCTAACCTTCAACCAAGCCAAAAAAGCCGGCGGGCACATCCGGAAGGGTGAGCACAGCACCCTGGCAGTGCTCTACAAACCGATGGAACGCGAGGAACAGACCGAATCAGGCCAAACCGTACTCGATGAAAACGGCCAGCCCAAGGTCGCTCACTTTGGCATTCTCAGGACGCATTTTCTGTTCAACATTGAGCAAACGGAGGGACTCGAAACGCTCAACGAAACTTTGCTCGAGGCGGAACCGAGCGATCCCTTCTTCCCCAACGGCGCTGCGGAAAATCTGTTGTTACGTTCGGGCGCAAACATCATTCATCGATTTGCCGACGAAGCCTTTTACCACACGATCAGGGATCTCATCCAACTGCCGACAAAATCGCAATTCCACGATCAAGGTGGATACTACGCCACGGCGCTTCACGAGCTGACGCACTGGACCGGACACCACTCTCGATTGCAGCGCGAAGGCGTGACCTCTCCGTGTCCATTTGGCTCGCCAGGCTATGCATTTGAAGAGTTGATCGCCGAAATGGGTGCTGCTTTTTTATGTGCTTATGCCGGCATTCAGGGAGAGCTGAGGCACGAGGGCTACATCGACTCCTGGCTCGGTCTGCTCAAGGCAGACAACCGCGCGATTTTCCGCGCCAGTGGCCAGGCCCGATGCGCTTCGGAGTATGTGCTCAACCTGGAGCAGCAACGGAAGCAGACGGGAATGGATGACTCGCGATGCATGAACGACGGAGCTTGATCGTCACCTCACCGCTACACACGCTTCATAGGGTCCAACACGAGTTGGACCCTTTTTCTATGCCCAGAAAAATCCCCACACTGCGGAGCTCTGACGCAAAGAACATGAGGTAATCCCGTAACCCCAGTACGCCGTTACGTATCTAGATTCTCCGCCAGGTAATCCACCAGCTCAATTGGACTTCGGCTATCGATCACCTTGTAGATCAGATCACGTTTGCTGCGCGGTAGCTTCTTGACCACGCTCTTCGCCGAGGCCCTGACGGCTTCGTCTGTTCCATGGATACGCGCCGCGAGCAGCAGTATGAGCGTGGCGTCAGTGAGGTTCATGACAAGACCCGATAAAATTCGCACCGCAGTGTACCGACACTTCCCTTTTTCGTACCAGCACACGCATCCAACAAAACGGCACCAGGACAAATCGTCATTCCGATTGCTGCACAAAGGGGAAACGCGTCAAAAGGACCGGTAAGGGTCGGAAGGGTATGGGGAGACAAGGGTAAGAGCCCTATCCGAAAAGGCTAAAAGGCTAAAAGGCTAAAAGGCTAAAAGGCCAATGACTCTGCCAGTTCCTGGGAGGACCATGATGCTCAGTCTGTTTCGGCACAAAAGGCAAAAGCCTCCTCCGACGCCCACCGTAAACGTCGCCGATGGGTACCTGCCCATCGAATCGTCCCAGAGCTTGTTAGCAGTCGAGCATCGCCGCCAGTTGCTCGATCGCATCTGGCAGTACACCGCCCTCTCCCATCCGCAATTCAGCCAGCTCTACTTAAATCCGATCCATCGCTACGCCGAGCTGGTCCAGCAGCTTCCAGCCAGCGAGACGCACCACCATGCTTATCTTGGCGGCATGCTCGATCATGGGTTGGAGCTGGTCGCCTGCAGTTTGAAGCTGCGTCAGTCGTATCTGCTGCCGACCGGCGCCGCGCCCGAAGACCAAGCCGCCCAGACCGACGCTTGGTCCGCGGGCGTCGCCTACGGCGCCCTGCTGCATGACATCGGCAAGATCGCCGTGGACCTGCTGGTCGAGCGCCAGGATGGCCATGTTTGGCATCCTTGGCAGGGATCCCTGGATCAGCCGTATCGTTTCCGCTACCTCAAAGGTCGCGACTATCACCTGCACAGCGCCGCCGCAGGCTTGCTCTACACCCAAATTCTCGACCGCCCGATCCTCGATTGGCTCAGTGGGTTTCCGCCACTGTGGGCCAGTCTGCTGTATGTCCTGGCGGGCCAGTACGAACGTGCCGGCGTGCTCGGTGAGTTGGTGATGCAGGCCGATCGCGTTTCCACCGCGCAGAACATTGGCGGGAATCCTAGCAAGGCGCTACAAGCGCCGATTCATTCGCTGCAACATCACTTGATCAGCGGACTGCGTCATCTGGTTCAGTACGAGCTGAAACTCAACCAGCCGGGTGCCGCGGGATGGCTCACTCAAGACGCACTCTGGCTGGTCAGTAAGACGGTCACAGACAAGCTGCGAGCCTATCTGCTGTCGCAATCGATTGAAGGCATTCCCACGTCCAATATTGCGGTGTTCGACGAGCTGCAATCGCATGGATTGGTTGAGTCCACGCCGGAAGGCAAAGCCATCTGGACCGCGCTTGTGGCACAAGGAAATTGGCAGCAGAGTTTTACCTTTCTGCGCCTTCAACCGGCACTGATTTGGGGGAGCGAAGACCGGCCTGAGGCTTTCAGCGGAACAGTGAGCATTACAGGGCATAACCACTCAATTGACACGCCGGTACCAACACCTGCGCCCGAGACAGTCAGTGCAGGATCAGGTCAAAGCCAACCGCAGCAGGATCCCATGACACTAGGGGACGCCGATTACCTCGGCACGCTGCTGGACATGTTCGAGTTGGGAGAACCCGAGGCCAGTGATGCACTGTCAGAAAGTGCTGCCGACAATTCAACTCCATCGGATAACCCTGGCCAAGCATTCCTCAATTGGGTCAAGGAAGGCATTCAGAGCCACAAGCTGATCATCAATGACAGCAAGGCCAAAATCCACACGGTAGGTGGCAGCGTATTTTTGGTCACGCCAGGTCTCTTCCAACGCTACGCGCAGGAGTTTCCCGATATCTCTCAGGGCGCCTGCCAAGAGAACGAAGAATGGCGTTGGGTGCAGAAGCAGTTCGAGAAAGTGAAGGTCCACAGAAAGCGGGACAATGGCCTAAATATCTGGGCATGCCAAGTGCAAGGCCCTAGAAAAAAAACCACCTTGAAAGGCTACCTAGTTGAGGAACCGAAGCTATTTTTTGAACTGATACCGCCCGACAATCCGTTTCTAAAAATCGAACATTATTAAAACACTTTATACCCCTATCGATGGGGACCGAACCGCAACGTTGACTCTGGAGGCCATTCGCAGCTGCATCGCGCTACTACCCCTCTCCGATCGGTATTCTGTAGTACCAATGATAGAATGAATGGTCTAATCGCCGAACCCGCCGCTTCGCTTGCTTGGCGCCGTTTTCTTCGCCGTTCCCGTAGCAAATATCTTGCAACCACAGCTTGGCGTGTTACAACCGTGCGGCACTGGCCGAGAATTACACCGCTATGTGGGGTGGGTTCTGCTTGGTGGTAAGAGGTAATGAAATCGGGGTTTCGAGCGTAGGGTTACCTGAATATTCTCGCGAAAACGCAATGATTGGTACAGAAATTGGTACAAAATCCGCCCCTATTCCAAAAGCCCCGCGTCGGCTGTAACAAGCGGGGCTTTTTGTTAGCGGAGCGTAATCCCTCTGCGCTCATTCAGCGTGAGTTTCCGGCCGGTTGCAGCCCTTCTCGACAGGCAGCAATCGGCCAAAAGCGGACCTTGAAGCGGGAAAAATGGTGCTCAAACCGCCTATATGCCGTCGGATGCTTCTCGGTTACCCGAGTGCATATGCGTAACTTGTCTTAGCGACCTATCACTCGCTCGCGGCGGTTGGCTCAAGGGTGACGGTCATCTCGCCGAAGATGGCTTGGTAGGCCTCCTGGCACGAACTCTCTGCAGTCAGCACCGCGTCGTAAACGAGCTGCGCGCCCGCGGGGGTTAAGCATGCATAACCAACGCGCGCATCGCGGGGATCGCTTTGGCGAGATACCCAACCTATTTTTTCCAAGGGCAGAAGGGACTTGGTTACGGCTGACGCGGTTAAGCCCATGCACTCTGCCAAATCTGCGCGACGAAGCCTGCCGCCGTGGGCTTGCTTAAGATGATGCAGAATCATGAAGTCGCTAAAGCTCAACCCATGCACGGCGGAGAGTTTGGCGTCGATACGCCGAGTGGCGGCAGTGTATGCCCGGGATATGCGGATATAGCGTTCAAGTGTTGAGGGCGAAGTGCCTTTCGCACCCGGTGTGTAGTCAGACATTGCAACACTCCTTCAGTTCGGATGGGGATGGGTGTTCAAAACGTGCGTCCATGGCCTCGAACATTTGGGCCGTTATTTCGAACGAATAGGTCGCACCTTTTTCTAGGTTTCGTTGCAGTACGCGCTCACGGCGTAGCGGCTTATCGGCATTTACGAAGTGGCTAAGCACCTCATAGCCCGCGTTGTGGGCCTGCAGTCGGATTTGAGTGCGGTCTGCTTTCGTCATAAAGCCTTGATCCAGCACCACGTCCTTGCCCGACGCTAGAACCTGCACGCACGTTTCCCATATTTGCGACTCGCAACGTCTAACACGGGGAAGCACCCATTCCAGGCTAAGGGGCTGAGGCAGATCTGGGCCGTATAGACGCTGCATCCATTCATCAATCGAGAAGCTGACAGCGTTTAGCTGGGCCGTTATCTGCCGAGCTAGTGTCGACTTACCGGCCCCGAGAGGGCCGAAAATAATGTGTATGGCGCTCATCTGCCACCTTGTTTCTAGGTAATTTACCTATACAGTATCTAGACATAAGACTGGCGTTGTCAATCCACAGAACGTTTTGAAAAAACTGCTTTCCTGCAAAGTGGTAAGTGAACAGTGATTCGACCAGACGCTGCCCCACACCTTAGATGATTGGCACCTTTGAGATCGGCGCAATGTGTAGCGCGGATCATAAAGGCTGCTTTTGGCCAAATTCTGCAGTTGCTGACCGGCAGCTTTGGGTCGAGGGTGTGTAAAAACGTTTTTGAGCGCGACAGGTACTCAAAACGGGACTGGAAATCGCGTTTCTACGCGAAATCCACATCTGCTGACGTGCCGATAAATTTCAGATTTAACGTAGACGCGCACACTTCAATTTTGGCGAAGCGTTTTTACACACTCTGGGCCAGAAGCGGCCTGTCATTACAGCGAAGACTGAGCCTCCAATTTTGCCAAGCGCACCGCAGCTTCGCTGAGAGTGTGCCGTCGCATTGCTCAGCATGCACATGCGGCTTAGCGGCGATTCAGTCGCGCAACTCAGAAATTGTGCGACAAAGGACAGGAAGCTAACTGCCAATTGTCTCGCCCATCCATGTAGCGAAGATTCGATGAAAATGAAAGCGCGAGAAATCGGCAACGTCGGCCAACTGCACGCCATCCAAAGAATGATCCAGATGAGCATCGATGTAGTTGAGCACGCGGTTTATGCGCCGCGTGTACTCGGCGCGCGATGCCTGGGCGCAAGGTTTGGTGGTCATAGTGCCTGGAATCCAAAGCCGTCTTTATTCTGTCAATGATTTCTTATCGAGCAGTTTTTGGAAAAGAAAGACGAGGCTGGATTGCTGCTCACCCAGAGCTGCAAAAAACTTGCGATCGACTTCCTCCACTACGACGATTGCCTTGTGTGCGATATCACGCCCCGCTTCGGAGACTGAAATAATCTTGGCCCGCGTGTCGGTAGGATGGACATCTCTTACAAACAGCCCGTTTGCAAGAAGCGCCCTGACCACCTGAGAGGTGGTCATCGGGTCGCTGCCAGTCAGTTGCGAAAGGCGCGTCTGGGTAAGCGGCTCTTGTGAACCGAACCAGGTGGTGACTGCAAGCATGACAAACTGAGTATGAGTCAGGCCCAACAGCTGCAAAGCGGCGCGCTGCTCGCGCTGCCAGTTGTTGGATATGCGCCAGAGCAAAAAACCTGGACTATCTGACGGTCCGCTATGGCTGGTTGGCAGCGGTTTCGACTTCATCGGTTACGCCTCAGTTCAGCCAGATCGACATCCATTGCGCTGGCAATCAAGCGAATATTTTTTTCGGTCAGTGGAATCAAACCGCGTCTAAGCACAATGCCCCAGTTGGGCGGGAAACACAGGTCCAGATCTCCACGCAATTTGTCCAGGGGTACTTCTTGTGCCACGGCATATCGAACCCGGCGACGAAACGGCACGAACCCCTCGCCCATATCGAATTCGAACACCTCATCGTCCTGGATTTCCCCCAAGGCTGTGAAGGCTTTCAGCGGCGCACCTTGCATCTCTACAGTCGGGGAGTAATAAACGAAAATATCGCCCTTCTTCATCTTGCGTAGAGGCTGGGCCTTGCCGTGAAAGACCTGCGCAAAGCCGCCCTCCACACCTCGCCAGACGTGTGAGCGCGATACAACACCCAGCCACGCCTGGCTCATACCCTCACCGTACTTTCTGCGCGGGCCACCAGTGCACGCAGGACTTCAGGAAAGTCGGAAGACACTTGCGCGCAGATATCCTCGGCGCCCTCTCCCGCGACATCAATCGAATAGGCGATTGAGTGGTTGCCATTCGGGAGAGCAATGATTTCGTGCTTGACGCGAACGGTTACATCGCCAAGCAGGGTTTCATCCGTAAACCCAATCGGCGCATTGACCTCGACCAGCTGCGACTTGATAACCTCCTGGTCAGGCAACACCATCGTCATCCACACACCCTCGACGAACGGGCCGTCAAGCACGCATGAATAGACACCTGCGTTCCAGTCCTTCCATAGGTGAACGGCTTCAAAAAAATCCCAGACTGTTGCCGCAGGTGCGCTGGTTTCGTGGCGGTATGAAGCACTGGCGTGCACGCGATTGGACATGTCGACTCCTTTTTGTAAGTGAACTTATCATAAGCGCACATACAATAATCATCAACCGAATAACGCACATGAGGAAGCGCGCTAGCGGGCGCTATCCGACGCAAAGCATCGTGGGCCGATCTTCCGGGCCTGTACCCAGCGACGCCACCGACAGCAAAGAAGCGACTTTCACGCGCGTCGGTGGGGCCTGCGCAGCCTTGAGAAACATCGTCTGCAGAGTGTGGTCCGCGCTTGGCCTTTCAGATAAAACGATACGAACTATCGATAATCACGTGTATATTCTCGATTAAATGATAGCGAGTATATAAATTTATGAAACCCAAGCAGCAGCAAAACCAGCGGCTTCTCCTGCAGGCCGCTGTCGAGTTGATGTCGGTGCACGGCTTCGACGGCACCAGCATGAAGCAGATCGCCCGTGCTGCCGGCCTGGGCGATGCCACCATCTACAAGTACTTCTCCACGAAGGAAAAGCTGGTACTGGGCTATTTCGAGCAGGCCCTGGCCGACGCCCTCGCCGAGACCCTGGCCACGGCTGGGTTCGACAGTTTCAGCCTGCAAGAACGCCTGCAGCGTCTCGTCGATGCGCTGTTGGAACTGTTGCTGCCCGATCGCGAGTTCGTGGCCCTCGCCCGAGCCCTGGTGGGTAAGTCGCCGATGTTGCTGATGGGCGATACCCTGCCGGGCAAGCGCGCCATCAAGGAGGCCGTGACCGGGTTTCTCGAGGCCGCCGAGGCCGACGGCAGCATCGCCGCCTGCGACTTCAAGCCGCTTATTGGCGGCCTTTTCGCCGACTACCTGTTCACGGTGGTGGTCTATTGGCTCAACGACAGCTCGGACGAGTTCTCCGACACCACCCGGCTGGTCGACCTCACCCTGGCGGTGCTGGCGCAGACCCTGGAAAGCGGCCTGCTCAACAAGCTGTCGGACCTGGGCGGGTTTCTGCTGCGCAGCCAGTTCTCGCGCCTGATGCAGAACGGCTCGTCGCTGATCGAATTGGTCAAGCTCGCCCGTCCGCTGGTCAAGCGCTGATGGACACGGGAAATCCCCTCAATCCGATGCTGGTGCTGGCCGCCGGCCTCAGTGCAGTGGCCTCGTTGCTGCATCTGATGATCATCCTCGGTGGCGGGCCCTGGTACCGGTTTTTCGGCGCAGTCGAACGTTTTGCCCGTGCGGCAGACGCCGGCCGGGTGTATCCGTCCCTGGTGACGGCCGGCATCGCGGCGGTGCTGGGGCTGTGGGCGGCCTATGCCCTGGCGGCAGGTGGACTCCGTCTGGCGCTGCCTTGGGTGCCCCAGGTGATGTGCGCGCTGACGGCCGTCTACCTGGTGCGCGGCCTGGCCATAGTTCCGCTGATACTGTTCACCCGGGCCGCTGTCACGCCGTTCCTGCTGTGGAGCTCGGGGGTGTGCATGCTGGTCGGGTTGTATCAGGCCTGGCCACGGAAGATGGGGGCTTCTGTATGAGCTGCCGTCGCCCCCTCACTGACATGCCGCACCGAAGGAAGTCCCATGGCCACTGATCCCAAACTCCGCATCGGGCGTATGGCCCGGGGCGCCATCACCGGCCTGGCCGTCGCCCAGGCCGGCGTGGCCCACCTGGGTCACCTGGTGCGCCGCAAACCGGCACCGGGTGAAGTCGATGCGCGCCAAGCCGAACATGAAGCCGAATTGGGCCGCATCCTCTTTGGTGCCCTCAACCAGCTCAAGGGCACGGCGCTCAAGGCCTCGCAACTGCTGAGCATGGAAGCCAGCCTGCTGCCGGAGGGTGTGCGCCGCGAGTTGGCGCGCGGCTTCCACCAGGCCACGCCACTCAACCGAGCCCTGGTGCATAAAGTCTTCCGCCAGGAGTTCTCGCGGGACGCCGACGACCTGTTCCAGCGCTTCGACCCGCAGGCCTTCGCCGCGGCCAGTCTCGGCCAGGTCCACCATGGCGAGCTGCACGGTGGCGAACGGGTGGTGGTCAAGGTGCAATACCCCGGCATCGCGGCCTCCATCGGCAGTGACATGGGCCTGATCCGCCACCTGCTGCAGGGCCTACGGCTGACGTCCGACCTGCTGCCCGGCCACGACATCGTCGACCGGATCATGACCGACATCGAACACAGGCTGGCCGAGGAAGTCGACTACACCCATGAGGCCGGACAGTTGCAATGGTTCGGCGAGCATGCGCAGCTGGCGGATGTGGTGGTACCGCAGCCGGTGCTCAGCCACACCACCCGGCGCGTGCTGACCATGCAGGCGGTGGGCGGCCTGCACCTCGATGCCTGGCTGGCCACCCAACCCGCCCAGGCGGCGCGCAACCGTGCGGGCCAGTGCTTATTCGACTGGTTTATGCACAGCGTGTTCGTATGGCATCGGTTGAATGCCGATCCTCATCCCGGCAATTTCCTGTTTATGCCGGATGGCCAGTTAGGGGTGATCGATTTCGGCTGCACCAAGCCGTTGTCGCCGGCCTTTACCGACAGGATCGCCCGGGTCTGGTGTATAGGCCTGAGGGAGGTGGCGGGTGGCGACAGCACACCGCTGCGCCAGGCCTATGTCGATCTCGGCCTGATCTCGCCCAGCCTGTCGGATGCCGATTTCGAACAGCAGCTGATGCCGGCCCTCGCCGCGATACGGACCTGGCAGATCGAGCCGTTCCGGCAGGCCCGCTTCGACTTCGCGAACCGCTCTGCCTTTCCGGTCTTGACGGCCGCGCATCGCCAGGTCCTCACACGGTCCCTGATCGCCGTGCCACCGGAGCTGCCGTATTTCGACCGGGCATTCCTGGGCATCAACCAGCTGCTGAAAACCCTGGGCGCCGAGGTGGTCACCATAACCCCCTGGATCCATTCATCCTTCAAGGAGTCACGTCATGTCTGAGCGCTCTCACACCCCCAGGGCCTGGATTGGCCATTGTTTGATGGGGGTTGCCGTCCTGCACACCTTCGCCGCCGGATTCATGTTTGCCGACCCACTGCTCGACATCCTCCACCTTGGGATTTTCGACAGCATCAACCGCGATCCGCGCAAGGGAGTGGCAGTGTGGTTCGTGATGTTCGGTGTGCTGCTTGCCCTGCTGGCGCTAACCGTGACCTCGCTCGAACGGTGCGATGACACGGCCACGCTGCATGCGGTGGGTGTCGGCATGCTGCTGCTCGCGGCCCTGGGCATCGTGCTGATGCCCATGTCCGGCGTCTGGCTGGCCATCCCGCCGGGCATCGCCTTGCTGACGAGGCGTCGCGTCGAGGCGGCCGGCGTGTCGCCGAGGGGTGCATGAGCAAGTTTTTTTGTATCTCAGTCATTCATTTTTCAACTTCACAGGAAATCCAACATGTTCGCCAGAGTCATGACTATTCAGATCCAATCCGGGAAGCTTGAGGAAGCCACCGCCGTCTACCGCGACTACGTGCTCCCGGTAGCCCGGCAGCAGAAGGGTTTCGTCAGCGCCTTGCTGTTGACCGATGCGAGGACCGGAAAAGCCGTTTCGACCACCGTCTGGGAGACGGAGGCCAACCAGAATGCCGATGCGGCCAACGGCTATATCCAACGCGAGCTGGCCAGGATCGGCACCCTGATAGTCACCCCGCCGACCCAGGAGGCGTTCGAAGTCAGCGTGCACACCTACAGCTGAAACCGACAATGCGAGGGGCTCCGGGGGTGGGCAGCCACCGGAGATCCGTATGCTTATCTGAAAGATATCCTCATGCGCCTGCCTACGCACCAGGCTAGTGATATTGCGCAACTGCTGCCGCATAGGTGGCAACTGGTATCATTAGGCGGAACGGGGTTCCCGGCGCATCAGACCACCACATTACCTTACTACGACGAAAGAGCTAAATCCCCATGAAAACGACTGTTAGCTGCACGTTTCAGATAACTGGCTGGGACGAGAAGCCGTCTCAAGAACTTGAGGACACTCCGAAACTCTCACACGCCAAAGTCACGCAGTCCTATGCTGGCGCCATCGAGGGAACAAGTAGCGTCGAATACCTCATGTCTTATAACGTTGACGGCACAGCTAGCTTTGTTGGTTTTGAGCGAATTTGTGGTGTGGTCACAGGTAAGAGCGGAACATTTGTTGTTCGGCATTCGGGATCATTTTCGGAGGGAAAGGCGCGCAGCATTTGGAGTGTCGTGAAGGGTACAGGCACGGGGGATCTAGTAAATCTTAGCGGTAATGGTAACTACGTTGCTGGTCATGGCGAGCCGGCACAAGTGTCATTTGAATACTCATTTGAACCTGACAGCTAAAGTGTATTGGCTGGACGCATCCCCGTTTCTGCCAAAGCTTGTGCGAAGCTCTTAACGTGAACGAGGTTTTGAAGGGCTAAGGTTTGTATGGATTCACGGTGGCAGTAACGGCGATTGCTTGTAACCGCCTGGTGAAGGCGCCTACCTGTACTGAGCAGAATCTGCAATGAGATGCAGTCGCCCCGAACCTCACCGCGCAACGGTCTAGATAGGATCCTGAACATTGCTGGCAGGGTCAGCATATGGATGCGTAGGACGTCCCAAGGTAAGGTACGGTCGTCACGCGTATGCGTCCGGCCAAGTCATCTACCCAGCTCCTCGAAGCCAGGACATGGTGTGCACTTAAATTTAAGTGGACACCAGTTCCAGCCTTTTAAGCGGGTATTCCATGCAGCCACAACGCCGTTCCTACTCCAAGTCCTTCAAGGCCCAGGTCATTCAAGAGTGTGCCCAGCCTGGCGCTTCAATTGCCAATGTCGCACTGAGCCATAGCCTCAACGCGAATCTCGTCCATAAGTGGATTCGGCTGCAATCGCAAAATAGTGTTGTCGTGCAACCTGCCTTTATTCCGATGACATTGCCGTCGTCGGCGTCACGACTGGATGTCACCTCAGCCATGATCTGTCTCGAAATTCCACACCCGCGCGGCGCCGTCAAAGTGAATTGGCCGACCGAAAGTGCTGCTGCCTGCGCAAACTTTCTTCGAGACCTGCTGCGATGATCCGCATTGACTCCATTTGGCTTGCCACCGAGCCGATGGACATGCGCGCAGGCACCGAGACTGCGCTGGCCAGAGTGATCGCGGTGTTCGGTGCGGCGAAACCGCACTGTGCTTATCTGTTCGCCAACCGTCGCGCCACTCGTATGAAAGTTCTGGTGCATGACGGCTTCGGTATCTGGCTGGCTGCTCGCCGGTTGAACCAAGGTAAGTTCCACTGGCCAGGCATTCGCCATGGCTCTGAAATGGAGTTGGATACCGAGCAACTACATGCCCTGGTATTGGGCCTGCCATGGCAGCGCGCGGGTTCCGGCAGCGCGATCACACTGCTTTAACGGCTGCCATTAGCCTATCGCTCTATCGCCGCGAATTGTCTGCTCTGGCAAAATCGGCACCATGATTTTCCCCTATCTCGACCACCTGAATCCTGAACAACTGCGCGCGTTGGCGGCGCAGTTGATGCAGCGTGTCGAGACTCTCGACCATCAAGTCGACACGCTGGGTAAGACGGTTGATACGATGGGCCAGAAGATCAACCGTGACCAAACGGTGATCGAGAAGCTGACCCACGAGATCGCACAACTCAAGCGTTTGAAGTTTGCCAAGCGCAGCGAGCAGCTGAATCCGCAGCAGGCCAGCTTGCTCGATGACCTGATCGATACCGATATCGCGGCGATTGAAGCAGAGCTTCAAGCCTTGCAAGCCGCTCCGTCGCCGACCGAGCAAAAGCGGAAGCCTAAGCGCACTGCGTTGCCGGCAGAGTTTCCACGCACATTGATCCATCACGAACCGGGCAATACTCACTGCCCATGTGGCTGCGCACTCAAGCGCATCGGTGAGGACGTCAGCGAGAAACTCGACTACACGCCCGGCGTATTCATCGTCGAGCGTCATGTTCGTGGCAAGTGGGTCTGCGATGACTGCGAAACGCTGATCCAGGCGCCGGTTCCCGCGCAGGTCATCGACAAGGGCATCCCGCCTGCTGGGCTACTTGCTCACATCATGATCGCGAAGTTTGCTGACCATCTGCCGCTTTACCGGCAGGAGTCGATCTTTGGTCGAGCTGGCTTGGCGATTCCACGTTCAACGTTGGCTCAATGGGTTGGCGTTACTGGCGTGCAGTTGCAGCCTCTGTTCGATGCGCTGCGCGACGTAGTGCTCGGCCAGGAGGTCGTCCACGCGGATGAAACACCGGTGCAGATGCTCGCGCCAGGCTCGAAGAAACCCACCGTTCTTATGTCTGGGCCTACGCCACCAGCCAATTCTGCGAACCAGCAGCTGTCGTCTACGACTTCAGTCCCAGCCGCGCCGGTGAGCATGCTCGCAACTTCCTGCAAGACTGGAAGGGCAAGCTGGTGTGTGATGATTTTGGCGGTTACAAGGCCAGCTTTGAACTCGGCGTGACCGAGATCGGTTGCATGGCCCATGCACGGCGCAAGTTCTTCGAATTGCATGCCACCAACAAGAGCATGCTCGCCGAACAGGCGCTGCGCTACATCCAGTTGCTTTACGAAATCGAAAGTGAAGTCCGATACCAGAAACCAGATTTACGCCGTCGAATACGGCAAGAAAAGGCGGTGCCGGTGATGGATATGCTGCATGCCTGGATGATCGCCCAGCGTGATCTTGTGCCCGAAGGTTCGGCTATTAGCAAAGCACTGGATTACAGCCTGAAACGCTGGGCAGCGCTATCGCGCTACCTCGATGACGGGGCCGTACCCATTGACAACAATTGGGCCGAGAATCAGATTCGGCCATGGGCTCTTGGACGCAAGAACTGGCTCTTCGTAGGGTAGCTACGAAGCGGAAAACGGGCGGCGGCCATCATGAGCCTGATCCAGTCGGCACGCATGAATGGGCATGATCCGTATGCCTATCTCAAAGATGTGCTGATGCGACTGCCGACGCATCGGGCGAGTGAAATTACAGAGTTGCTGCCACACCGGTGGACGCCTGCTCGACAGCATGCATAGGTTTATAGGCGCCAATATTGACAGTCGAGATAAATCCCCCGACTATAAATCAATGACTATTACCTACCGACTGAACATGATGCACACTTTGATGACCGCCTTTGGCGGGCCATAAGGTGATGCGCGCGTAGGTACTAGGTGCATTGACTAAAGCCCCGCCAGGAATGGACGGGGCTTTTTCATTCTCCGTTCAGAATGGCCTATCTCAGGAGAGTGAAGATGTTGCAGATTCGTCGAGCAGAGCGTTGTGATGCTGAGGCAGCATTCGATATCCGCTTTCAGGCAATTCAGAACCAATGCAGCACCGTTTACACGAATGCTCAAGTGGTGGCTTGGACTTGCGTCCCACTCACGGATAAATATAGATCCTGGGTGGAAGAAGATTATCACTTGGCGTGCGTCAATGGACTTCCTGTGGCTACAGGGCTGATAAATCTTCAGAGCGGGGAACTGGAGGCAATCTTCGTGTTACCCAAGTTCATGGGCCAAGGCATAGGTAAAAAGATGGTCACTCATCTTGAGCATCTAGCACGAAAGGCGGGACTTGCTGAGATCCACCTTGAAGCCACGCTGAATGCTGAAAATTTTTATCAGCGCTGTGGCTTCACCGGAAGCGCCCAAGCTGTTTACAACTCCCCCTCCGGGCTCCAATTGGCATGCGTGCCTATGCGCAAGCAGTTGGTAGATCTGACCGACCTCAAGGATCTTGAGTGTCGTGCGCTTCGCTAGCTGCATCTGCGAAAAATCGACCCTTGGCGATTGGTAGTCCAGTCGCCTTCGGTCGACAGATGACGCATTTATGTAGCTAGGCACTCATGCCCGCTGCGCAGGCGTTAGGAAGGTGACTTCGCTGGACGCTTACATTTCGAGATGCACGCCACCTCTCCTTTAGACCTTAAATTGCCGCACGATGGAATGAAGGTTTTCGCTTAGCGTAGCGAGAGAACGGGCTGTTTCTGCTCCAAGGCGAGTTTCCTCTGCAACGCTTTCAACCACCACGGCAATTTGGTGCACGCTACGATTGATTTCTTCGGACACTGCTGTCTGTTCTTCAGCGGCACCCGCGATCTGGGTATTCATCAAGTTAATTGTCGAAATCAGCATTGCGATTGCATTGAGTGAAACAGTGGCCTTGCCTACTGCATCGCTTGTGCTGTTTCCTGCCTCGCTGGAGCGACGCATGGCGCTAACGGTATTCATCGTCCCTTGTTGAAGGCGAACGATCATTCCCTGTATTTCTTGAGTGCTTTGTTGGGTCTTGCTTGCCAGTGCACGGACTTCATCAGCGACCACCGCGAATCCCCGTCCGGCATGACCGGCGCGAGCCGCTTCGATGGCCGCGTTCAACGCAAGCAAATTGGTTTGCTCTGCAATTGAGCGGATCACGCTGAGAACTTTGACGATCGAGTGCACGTCATCCTGCAACTGATTGAGGGCCCCTTCGCTGTGGCGTAACTCGTCCACGAGCGCATGAATACTTTGCACGCTGTGAGAGACAATCTGAGTGGCTAAGCGGCCTTCACTGTCTGCTTCATTGGCCGCCGTTGCCGCCCCTTGAGCGCTTTGGGCAACCTCATGGGCTGCAGCGGACATCTGGTTGATTGCCGCTGCCACTTGATCCGTCTCGTGGCGTTGTTTCGCGGTCGCATTTTCACTTCGTATCGCTTGATCGGCAACCGCCCCAACCAACTGATTGAGCTGTCCTGTGGTCTCCGTTACATGCTTAACAAGAGAATGAATCTTTCCTACAAAACGATTGAATGAGTTTGCCAGAGCCCCGAGTTCATCATCGCCTGACACAGGTAAGCGATTGGTCAAGTCGCCATCTCCGGAGGCTATTTCGTCTAGCTGGTTCTTAATGAGATGAAGTGGTTGTACCAGGGCTCGGGCGGTCCAGGCGGAGACAATAGCAATTATTAGAAATAGCGCCGCTCCTACTCCAAGCATCAGTTGGATGAGCGTTGCACTTCGATTGTTCGATGCGTCAGCCACGTCCTGCACTTCTCGTTCGATATCGTCCATGTTGACCGAGGCACCGAAAGCCAAATCCCATTTGGCTAAGTAAACCGCGTAACCAATTTTCGGAGCGCTCTTATCGCTACCTGGAGTCGGAAAGCTGTATTCGACAAAGTGACTGCCTTCCTTAGCTGCACGAACCAGTTCGTTGACCACATAAACCCCATTCGGGTCTTGCATGCCTCTGAAGCTTTCGCCGATTTTCAAGTCCTTGTCGGCCCAGAAAATGCGGACGGAGTTGGAGTCATAACCCCAAAAGTATCCTTCTTTGCCGAACCCAATTTTACGTAAAACAGCCACTGCTTGATCTCGGGCCTGGGCGTCACCCTGGCTTGAGGCGGCATAAATAGTGGTAATCGCACCTTCTGCGACTTGGACTAGATTCTCCAGGGAGGATTTACGAGCGGAAATCAGCATCTCTCTGGTGTCTTTCACCTGCGCGTCGTTGGATCTCTGTAAGAGTACTACCGCAAGCCCGCTTAAGAGAGCTGCAAGCAATAACACGGGGATAACGCTCAGCAGAACGACTTTGTTATAAATGGTCAAACGCATTTTATTTTCGCCTATAGCAAGCATTAGTCCACTGGCATGGCTTCGTTTCCACGGGCAGCTTACGCAGGAGTATTCAGCGGATCTTGTTGAGAATGCTTGATTTGAATCAATGGTCGCGGTAGGGATGGCAGTTACCTGCCACCCCCCGCACAGATCCGTACGTGCGGAACTACCGCATACGGCTCCTGCCTCGGGTGCGTGACGCGAAGCGATCCTCAGGATACGGGTGTGCATTCTTTGGGCTCGGTATGTAGTGATCTGTGAGCAACCCGAAGTGAGACCATTGCAGCCGATTTCGCTGGCTGCGTCGCCCGAGAGCCTGACGCCAATATCGGCATATGGCCTTCCTGAAGCCACTCAACAGCTTCAAGTTTCCTGGCACCGCGTGGTAATTGAAGTAACCACTCACCACCCGAATCAGCCATTGCCCTTGAGCCCGGATGGGTTCATGACGTCGGCGCTTCAGCTCATCCCGAATAGCTAGCAGCGTCGCACGCATTCGCTTCTTGACCGTCAGGCGCAGTATTTGAAACCCACCGCTTCTGTTGGTACTACAACAGTGCGTGAAGCCCAGGAAGTCAAATGTCTCCGGTTTACCTAAGCCTCGCTTCCTACGATTTCTCGCAGCAAAACGACCAAACTCAATCAGCCGTGTTTTCGAGGCATTGAGGGACAATCCGAACTTGGCCAAGCGCTCCTGCAACTGCACCAAAAACTGCTGAGCCTGCCATTGCGTCCTGAAACCCACCACGCTGTCATCCGCGTAGCGCACAATGATCACATCGCCACGGACATGTCGCTCACGCCACTGCCTTGTCCACAGATCCAGCACGTAGTGAAGATAGATATTCGCCAGCAGCGGCGAGATCACTGCACCTTGGGGAGTCCCCTTGGTCGCAGCCACTCTACGGCCATCCTGCATAACACCCGCTTGAAGCCATTTGCAGATAAGCCCGAGCAGGCGCCGGTCTGCAATCCGGTGCCCCAGAAACATCAGCATCCATTCATGGTCGATCTCATCAAAGAACGACGTGATATCCGCATCCAATATCCAGTTCACCTTCTGGCCCTTCAGCGCGACCGTCAACGCATCCAGCGCATCATGCTGGCTGCGTCCCGGCCGAAACCCGTACGAGAATCCCAGAAAGTCCTCTTCATAGATCGCATTCAGAACGGTAACGACCGCTTGCTGTACGATCTTGTCCTCCAGAGAGGCAATGCCCAGCGGACGCTGCCTGCCGTCGGCTTTGGGGATATAGACCCGCCGCGACGGCGTTGCCCGATAGGCTCCACTGTGGAGCCTTCCGTGCAAATCGGTCACCCGCTGGAGAAGACCTTCCTCATATTCTCGCCACGACATGCCGTCCACGCCCACTGCTGCATCGCGGCGAAGTGCATAGAAGCTCTGCGCCAATAACTGCGGTGTGATGTGGTGCAGCAATGCCGTGAACTGCATGCCCTTGTTCCTTCGGGCTGCTTTACGTACACCTTCAAGTCCCATCGACGCGCAACTGATCCGGCTCAGTGTCCGGGGCGCGGGGGGCCTGTCGGTGTTTCCCTTGGCTACGTCCCTTTCCTCCACTATCTCCGCAGGGCCAGGCCCTTTGTTCGATGGCTTCTCAGGTACTACGGACGTATCCGACTTCTCCGCGGCGTGGACAGCAGGGTTACGGCTTTTGGCCTTTCCTGCTCCGCCCGGTGCTTGCGCACCGGGCACCGCTGAGATCTCCCAGTTTCTGTGCGAAGGACTTCCCGACGTGCACAGGGTCTCCGACCGCACGGGATCAGAGCATGACTGGCGTATAACGCCATGCTCCGTATTGCCTTCTGCTTCGCTTAACAGCATCGGCATCCCGGATTCCTGATTACGCGGCTCAATGGCTGGCCCATCGGTTTCCCCTGTCAACGCTTCACCCTGCACCTCACGGTGCAACATGCATGACTCGGGGTCTGGTTGATTCGCCATTTCTTACCAGTGTCGAACTTTCATCGACTATCCTCCGCCAGCTTTAACTGGCGTACTAAGCGTCCGGGCAACACACCTTCCTGACACCGTCGCTTGAGGCGATGGTGTCCACCTAAAATTAAGTGGAAGCTTTGCCACCGGTGCGGCAGCAGCTGCTCAATCTCATTCGCCCGCTGCGTCAGCACATCTTTGAGATAGGCATATGGATCATGCCCATTCATGCGTGCCGACTGGATCAAGCTCATGATCGCAGCTGCCCGCTTACCGCTGCGTAGTGAATCGCCCCTGATTTCGTAGACGCCTCCAAGCCTCAAGGGAGGTCTGCCAAGTCCTCGAACGTCCGCTTTTGGCCGATTCTGTTGAAAAAGTAGCTCCCCTGTCTGGCCTGCGGCAAAATCTCTGCATTGGCCAGCAGGGAAGCACGCAGCATGATGGGACAGTTATCGAGTGGGCAGGAGCGGCTGTTTTACTCGTTCAACCTTGAAGATCACATTCCAGCCACTCACCTTTTGCGCAGCATTGATCGGTGTCTCGATCTGAGCGACCTGCGCCATTACCTCGCCGATTTCTATAGCCCCATTGGGCGTCCGTCGATTGATCCCGAACTGATGATTCGCATGCTGATCGTAGGCTATTGCTACGGCATTCGCTCAGAGCGGCGGTTGTGCGAAGAGACCCATTTGAACCTGGCGTATCGTTGGTTCTGCCGGTTAAGCCTTGAAGACGAAATCCCCAACCACTCGACCTTTTCCAAAAATCGACACGGCCGTTTTCGGGACAGTGATCTGTTTCGCTGGTTGTTCAATGAAGTGCTGCGTCGCTGCATGGACGCCGGTCTGGTCAAGGGCGAAGGCTTTGCCGTGGACGCCAGCATCATCAAAGCGGATGCGAGTCGGCAGCGTGGCGTACCGGGAGATGAACAGGTCAACTGGAGCGATCCAACCCTGAGCACCCGCGCCGTGCGTGAGTACCTTGAGGGACTCGATGAAGAGGCTCTGGCCGAAACGCTACCGAAGCGCCTGTCGCTGACGGATCCTCAGGCCCGCTGGACCGCTGCTCCAGGCGGCCCAGCTTTCTACGCTTACTCCACGAATTATCTGATCGATACCGAGCACGGCGTGATCATGGATGTGGAACCCACACCGGCTCATCGAACCGCAGAAGTCGAGAGCACCAAGACGATGATCGAACGGGTCGAAGCGCAGTTCGACATCAAGCCGGAGCGCCTCATTGGCGATACCGCTTACGGTACAGCTCCGATGCTGGCCTGGATGGTGGAGGAAAAAGACATCGAGCCGCATGTGCCGGTGTGGGACAAAACCGAGCGCAAGAACGACAGTTTTTCGAGCAACGATTTCCACTGGAATGAAGAGGCTGAGGAATACCGCTGCCCGGCCTGCAACCCATTGCGCAGCGAATGGCGAGCCTTCAAGAATGAGCGTTCACACGTCACCAAAGCCAACACCATCATCTTCCGATCCCGGCAGACCGACTGCGCTACGTGTCCGATGAAATCCAAGTGCTGCCCGAACACTGCGTTCCGAAAGATCGCTCGCAGCGTCCATGAAGCCGCTCGCGATGTGGCTCGGCGCATTGCAGTAACGCCGGCGTATCAGCGCTCTCGCCACGAACGTAAAAAGGTCGAAATGTTGTTTGCCCACCTCAAGCGCATCCTGAAATTGGATCGCCTGCGGCTACGTGGCATGAGTGGCGCGACGGATGAGTTCACGCTGGCCGCTGCGGTGCAGAATCTGCGACGGCTGGCCAAATTTTCATCTCAAGGGCCACCAGTCACGGGATAGGTGCGCCTATACCAAGCAAAAACCTCAAATCAACCCAATAACAGAGCAGCAAAGGTCACCGAAGGGCCGAAAAAAACCACTCAATGTGGTGAGTAGGTTCTCCGATGGTGGTCGTGCCTGAGTTCAGGCGATCTGAAAATCCGACTTTTTCAACAGAATCGGCCGATCTCTGCATGTCACGACAGACCGTTTTCGGCCAAAAGCAGCCATTAGCAGGAGACTGCTTTCGTCCAAAAGCTGTAACTCGTTTGAACGGTGCCTGGTGCTGGCATAATCCAGGCGTCACGAACCCGCTTGATATTGCACAGTGTGAACTGCCGCTGCAGCACGTATTTGCCCCAAACCTTGGCGGAGGTCTAGACACAAGGATCTTGGAAACGGATGCAGGTCGTGGAGAGAATAGACCTATCCCCTGCCAGGAGGATCCATGCTCCTATGTGGAGGGAAGGCCGGATGTCATTACACTAGCGGCTCGTGATACTTTCCAGCTAGGCCAAGGCCTCCTTTTCTATCCGAGTCTCTACACCTCATGTCGAGCATTGCCGTTACCGATCTGACCTCCACCATGGACGTCGACAGCGTCTCGCGGCCGGTTGTGGCTCTGAGTGCCACATTGGTCGCCAAGGACTGGGAAAATGCCACGCATCAGCACCGCAAGGCGCAGCTGATCTACTCGGTTCGCGGCATCCTCAACTGCGAAATCGAAGAAGGCGTCTGGATCGTGCCGCCGCAGTGCGCCTTGTGGATCCCCGGCGACCTGCCCCACTCGGCCTGGGGTTCCGGTGAAGTGGAGTGCTACTGCCTGTTCGTCGAGCAGGATGCCGCGCCGGATCTGCCGACCACCTGCTGCACAATTTCGGTATCGCCGCTGCTGCGCGAGTTGCTGCTCAAGGCGACCGCCGTTCCCGAGCTGTACGCCCCAGGCGGACGGGAGGAACGGCTGCTGGCGGTGTTGCTCGACGAGCTGGTGGCGGCGCCGGTGGAGGACCTGCACCTGCCCATGCCGCGCGACCCACGCTTGCGTCGCCTCGCGGAAATGATCCTAGCGACGCCGGCTGACAAGACGTCGAAGACAGCCTGGGCGACGCACATAGGCATGAGCGAGCGCAGCATGAGCCGCCTGCTGCTGCAGGAAATTGGCATGAGCTTCGGGCGCTGGCGTCGGCAGTTGCACGTGATCCTGGCGCTGCAACGGCTGACCAAGGGTGACAGCGTGCAAACGGTGGCGCTGGAACTGGGCTACGAAAACGCCAGCGGCTTCGTCACGATGTTTCGCAAGGCGGTGGGCAAGCCGCCGGCTCGCTACCTTTCGGATCGCACCGGCAGCGCGGTGACGGCAGCTGCGCCCGGAATCATGCTCCCCGATCCGATCGCCCTCTGATCCAATCCGCCTGTTCTGACGCAAGCCTGCGCTGCTTTATCAAAAAGCCGCGGACTTCAGCGAAGCCCACACGCACCCGGCAACGCCGCTCGCCCATGAAGACGACCGCGCACAACGGCGACATCGCCGCATGTCACGCCGGCCGTTTGCCCCTCGTCAGTCTGCCTGGCAAGTCGACCATACTCCGTAATCAACCATGACTATTACTCAAAACGGCCAGCGGGAGGGTGTCATCATTATTGGCCGAATCGAATAACAATCTGGCCTGATTTCACCATCATGGCGCATTGCCTTTGTTGTTAAATGCGCCATCTAAATGCAAATGAGTATTGTTTGAATGAAAGCTTCATCCATTACAGGGAAGTTTCGCTCGTCTCTTGCTCTGTGCGCCGATTCAGTCGCCTGTCCGCCCCTCGCCGGGCACCTCAAAAACGCGCCCTGCAGCGCGCTGGGCTCGGCGATTGCGGCAGCGCTTCTGCTCAGTGCGCCGGGCGCATTTGCCGCCGAGACGGCGCAGCCGCAGAACAAGGCAGCAGCCTCATCCCAGAAGGAAGTGGCCCTGCCGGCAATCAGCGTGACAGGCCAAATGAACAACGCAACCACCGAGGGAACCGGCTCCTACACCACCGGCGAGACGGCAGCGGCGACGCGGCTGCCGATGACGCTGAAGGAAACGCCCCAGGCGGTGACCGTGATCACGCGCCAGCGCATGGACGACCAGCAACTCAACACGGTGCAGAGCGTGCTGGAGAACACCAACGGTGTCACCGCCCGCCAGGCCGACAGCGAGCGCACGAGCTTCTATTCGCGGGGGTTGCTGATTAACAACGTGCAGTACGACGGCATCCCCACCGTGATCGGCAACACCGTCAACGGCAGCGGCATCAGCGCCCTGGACACCGCGTTCTATGACCGTGTCGAGGTGGTGCGTGGCGGCTCGGCCCTGCTGACCGGCACCGGAAACCCTTCAGCCTCCATCAACCTGGTGCGCAAACGGCCGACACCTGAATTCGCCGCATCCGCCTCCCTCGGCGCCGGGAGCTGGGATACCCACCGTGGCATGGGCGACGTCTCCACACCGCTGACCGAGGACGGCCGCATCCGCGCGCGCCTGGTAGGCACCTATCAGGACGGCAACTCCTACCTGGACGGCTACAAGCCCGAGCGCAAGGCGTTCTACGGCATCGTCGAGGCCGACCTGACCGCCGATACCACGGTGAGCCTGGGCTATGACTACCAGGACATTACGCCGAAGGGCGCCACCTGGGGCGGCTTGCCGCTGTGGTACAGCGACGGTTCGCAGATCGATTATTCCCGCTCCAAGAGCTATGGGCAGGACTGGAGCCATTTCGACAATACCCTCAAGACCGCCTTTGCCGAAGTCGAGCACCGCTTCGACAACGGCTGGACGCTCAAGGGCGTGTTCAACCAGTACCGCACCGAAAGCGAATCCGAACTGGTCTCCCTGGGTGGCCGGCCTGACCCCGTCACGGGGCTGGGCGCCTTCCCGTTCGCAGTGGCGTCCGAGGGGCGCAGTCGCCAGAACACCTTTGACGTGATGGCCAGCGGCCCCTTCGAAATGCTCGGCCGCCAGCACGACCTGGTGGTCGGCGCGACAAGTTCACGCCGCAAGGCCCGCCAGGACGATGTAGCGCCGTTCTTCGCAGGCTTTACGCCGATCAACATACATACCCTGAGCCCAGGCACGCCGCGGCCCAACTTTGATGCCATGCCGCATATTCCGACCCGCACCGAGGTCAAGCAGAGCGGCATCTATAGTGCGGCCCGCTTCTCCCTGGCCGATCCGCTGAAGCTCATCGTCGGCGGGCGCCTGAACTATTACGAGGTCGACGACGACGCCAACGGCAGCACGCTGCACTACAAGAAAAACAACGAATTCACCCCGTACGTCGGACTGGTCTACGACATCGACAGTACCTACTCGGCTTACGTCAGCTACACGGGCATCTTCAACCCGCAAACCGACTTCCGCGACACGACCGGCAACGTGCTCACGCCGTCCAAGGGCAAGACCAAGGAAGTCGGCCTCAAGGCCGCCTACCTGGACGGGCGCCTGAATGCTGCCGTGGCGGTGTTCGAGACCAAGCTGGACAACGCCGCGCAACTGGTCCCCGGCGCGTTCACCCCAGGCGGAGCCAACGCCTATACCGGCGCCGACGGCACCAAGTCTCGCGGCATCGAGTTCGACCTGCAGGGCGAGCTGGCCACTGGCTGGAACATCTACGCCGGTATCGCCCACTTCACCGCCGAGGATGGCGACGGCGAGCGCCTGAACTCCCAGCTACCGCGCACCACGGCCCAGTTCTTCACCACCTACCGGCTGCCCGGCGCGTGGAACAAGCTGACCCTGGGCACAGGCGTGAAGTGGCAGAGCCGCTTTTACCAGGCGCCAGGCGTTGGCACCAGCACGCTGGGCGGCGAACAGAGCGCCTATGCCCTGACCTCGGTGATGGGGCGTTACGCCCTGAGCGAGAACATCGACCTGGGCCTCAACGTCAACAACCTATTCGACAAGAAGTACGCCTTGCAGAAGGGTGACTTCGACACCGTGACCTATGGCGCCCCGCGCAACCTGATGGCCACGCTGGACTACCGCTACTGATTGCCCGCAGTACGCGGATCGCTGCCGGCGACTCGCGCCCCTACCGCCTTGAACATCGAGAACGTGCTCATGCCTACCCAAAACCCGGTTCACGTATTGGCGATACACAATGCGAACAAGGTCACCTTGTTCTGGTTGACGACTACTGCTGGCGCAGTGCTCTTCGTGACCTTCCAGTTGTTCTTCTACGTAAACGACTTTGTGAGAGCACAGGGCACCGCCCCGGCGATTACCTTCGAGCCCGGCATGCTGTGGGTGTTTCCTACCTTCTATGGCTCCTGGATCGTCACGGTGCTCCTCGCCCTGATCGAAACCCGCAAGGCCCAGTGGGCTGTCCTGATCCTCGGCAGCCTGCTTGTCGTGCTCAATACCCTGGGCGGAGTCACCGACGGGCTGCGCGACGGCTGGTACGTCGCCTTCTCGGCGGTATTCTTCATCACCCTGCCCGGCGTGTTCGCCATCGCCGCCAGCTGGCGTCACCTCAACCGCAAAGGAACCCGCCATGCCGATGAATAGCGCTGAATTCCCGCTGGTGTGGATGAGTTTCGCCCACGAGCCCGGGCACGATACCCAGAAGGACTTCGACGAGTTCGCAGCCAACCTGCAGCGCGGCGAACCCTTCGTGCTGCTCAGCGAAACGCCACCCGGCGATGACCATGAGCACTCACCAGAAGAAAAGAAACGCACCACGCTGTGGATGAAGAAGCACAAGGCGCAACTGCGCAGCCTGGTTCTGGCCCTGATCATGGTCGAACCCAGCGCGGCAAAGCGCCTGGGATTCAAGGCATTCGCCGGCCTGTTCGCCAAGGTCTGGGGCTACCCGCTGCTGTTCGCCGCCTCACGCGAGCAGGCCATCGAGATGGCCCACGAACTGCTGCGCAAGACTAACAGGGAGGCGCGCTGAGGGTTGGCTAGCTGAAACGACTCAGTTCGCTACAACTTTACCCTCGGAAACTTCGTCCAGTGATTTGCCGCGAGCTCGCTCTTGCGAAACGGCTTGGTAAGCCGCGGTACTTCTGGGTGATTATCAGGCATCACTGCGGTGAGGGCGTGCGATGGGCAGCAAACGGCCAGTAGCAGCCCTTCATTTCATACATTCAAGAAACTTCAAGCCAAATCCTGTACCTGCTCCCATAACGAGCACTGTTATTATCTTCTCCTAGATGGTGATGTTTAAAAGGAGGCCGAACGAGGGTCGCGTTTCGTCAGCACATGACTTATCTTTCTGTAATAAAGGAACACACGCTCAATAAATCTAATCATTCCCGGACGAGTGGTTACGGAGTACGTCTCACGAGAAACTCTGAATCATTCGTCAATATCACCCTCTATCTTTGATTCTCGGAGAAATTTAGGGAGTAATTTTGAGCTACCTGGATTGGGTTCAGTGGCCTGCGATGCTGGTAACCGTGGTTGCAGCGTGGCTTATCGGGTCCCAACGACCCGCAAGACGAATGACAGGGTTCGTATGCTTCAGTTTGAGCAATATGCTGTGGGTGATTTGGGGGGTGTACGTAGAGGCCTATGCCCTCATCGTTTTGCAGATTTGCCTTTTCCTAATGAACCTTCGCGGGTTCAAGAAGAACCTCGATGTAAACTAGGTTTATCCTTCAAAATCAGGCGCCAGGAAGCTCGATAGCCGTTAAGATTCTTCTTGGCCACGGGCGTTTATGCCCAGAAGTACGCACTCGAGCAGAATCAATGTATAGGCGTTCGCATGACGTCCCCAGGTTACCCTCAAAGCATTGCTCACGGTGGATCCCCAGAAAGCGATCATCCGCCTACGTAGCTGTTGAGAACCAATGATCCAGGCTCAAATCACTATCACGATCTTCGCGTGCCATTGCCAAGATCAATGTATTCCAAGCCCAATTCTCTCGGTGCCCTCGGTCATTCAAGGAGGAACGTCAGCACTCGCTCGGCAGTAAAGTGGTTGATCACAATGCCGCACCTACAGACGTCAGATAGCATAAGGCTTGATCCGGCGGGTCGCATGACCGCATTAATTTCGCTCAATAACGCAGACGCGAACTCTCCGAATTAAAGGCTATGAGAGTTCGGTAGCGATGACTCATTGAAATGTGAACTCCAAGCTGCATACGCGTCCGAATGTCGCGTTACAGCCGCACTCCACCTTTCACCGGAAAGCTCACGAGCTGAGACCAACATCATCATTTTGTTAACAGCTGCATCCAGGTCTAAAAGCAACTCATGAGATTTAAATCTAAAGTCGTCCGCTGCGTTCATGTCGGATCCTGTACTCAGCGGGTCTGACTCGAAGTTGAGTTGCAGTGCCCACCAAGAATCTTGATTGCGGTTTTTAATGGATAAGCCATAGCGATGGACGGCCGTCGTATTGTCTGGCGGGATCTGGCGCGTGCCCCTGGACTCAGATAGATCAGTGTCCAGGCCTTTTTTATCTGCTTGAATGGATCACCAACGGAAACGTGACAACGAACTCGCTACCCTTGCCATCACCCTCGCTCATGCCGGTAACCTCGCCACCGTGCGCCTCAACCAGCTCGCGGACTACCGTCAATCCGATGCCCAAGCCTGAACCATTGAAGCCGACGGCATGCACGTCTTGCACATAGGGGTCGAAAATAAACGGGAGCGCTTTAGCGGAAATACCGATTCCATTGTCGGAAATCTTTATCTTCAAAGCGTCGGACGCTACTGTTAAAGACAGTTCGATTCTACCGTGAGTCGGTGTGTATTTAGCCGCATTCGTTAGAAGGTTTTGGAGAATCTGCGCGAGGCGCCCCGGGTCACCATTGACCATCAAGATGCCATCGGGAAGATGGGCGTCGAATCGCTGCTCTTGTGCGCTCATTAAGGGGCGACACGTATCAATGGCCTCACGTAGAACTTGAATCATGTCGATATCGCGGCGATTGAGTCGCAACTTCCCGGTGCTGGCACGAGAGACGTCCAGCAAATCGTCGACCAGCTGTGACATATGTTGCACTTGGCCCTCGATCAACTGCCGCATTCGAGGCAATTCGTCACTAGGCATCCGAACCATACGTTCTGCAATCATGCTGATAGGTGTTAACGGATTACGTAGTTCATGGGCCACTGTCGCTAGCATGCTTTTTTGCTGACTCAGTGCACGCTCGGCTACAGCTTGAAGGTCTTGAGCGCTGAGCGCAGCTATGACCAATTGCGCATTAGCCTCACGCAGTTCCTGATACATCCGCTGTTCTTCCAAACGAGGGGAGACTACTGCGTCTGACTGCACGAGGAGTTTAGCCGGTACCAACTGCTGATTGGCCTCAATCACTTGCTCGGTCTGCTGGCTGTCCCCCAACGGGTTGCTGGCGTCGCTCAACTCTTTTTGCAAGGCTGCCAGCACGGCGCGCGCTTCAACGGTTTTCTGGCCAAGCAGGAAGAGTTCGTGAGCGGCATTAGCGATCTCACGCTCTTTCTTGCCGTCGACATTACTCATGAGTCGGGCTCAAGCATTTTTATCTCCTGGGTGTGATACACCTGAGATCCGCTTTGTGGGGCGGCCTCCGAGCAGACCTTCTTGGTCATGAAGCATTTCGCCAATCTGCAGGCCGTTTTCGTCGATGCGATACAGGCGCAGCTCATCGGAGTGAGCGCTAGCCCGCAACTTGACCACGGCCATGATGCGCAGCAAACGACTCTGCACTTCAATGTAGCGTTGAACGATGATGGCGTCGGTAAGGAACGCTGTGCCGTAAGGGCTGAAACGCAGGTCGGTGTAGCGGTCTTCCAGCTCGGAGGTCATCAGCACACTGACCCCGGCACCGGTCAGCGCGGTGACCATGCGCGACAGCGATTCACGGAAGTCTTCACGGAAGGTCGGCGCCAGCGCCAGTTCGAAGCCTGACAACGAGTCGATCACTAAACGAGTGGCTTTCAGGCGAGAGATCTCGGCTATCAGCAACTGGACGACTTCGTCGATGGACAAGTCCGGTGCACGACTGTCCACCAAACCGACCTGACCGTTTTGGATCAACTGAATGAGGGTGGCATTTTGGAAGTGATTGGGCCGTTGTTCGAACACCGCGATCACGCCGGTTTCGCCGTTGCGTGCGCCTTCGGCCAGGAAGGTCGCCGCCAGAATGCTTTTGCCAGACCCTGACGGCCCGGCCACCAGTAAGGAATAACCGCGAGGCAGGCCGCCGCCGAGCATGTCGTCGATCTGTGGCACGCCCATTTTCAGGCGCTTGATGGGGATCTCCAGCGGCGCTTTAACCGGGTTGAGTGGCGCGGGGGCAAACACCTTGATCCCCGACGTCGCAATGCGGAAGGTGTGCAAGCCCGGTAACGTGGGCTGGCCGCGCATCTTCATGATTTCAATCTTGCGTACCATGGAATTGCGCTGCACGCTCTGACGCAGCCAGATCAAGCCATCGGCCACGGTAAAAATCGGGTTGGTGTCGGTTTCGGTAAAGTATTCGCCAATCAGGAAGGTCGTCGCCTGCCAGGTGGTCATCAACATGCCCAGTCGCTGAACGAACTGCGGCAGGTTGTTGTTGGGGTTGTCCTGGGTCTGGCTGGCCAGCACCACCGAACGAAACGAGTCGACGAACACCAGCGCAGGAGAGTGCGCCTCGACTTCGCTGACGATGCGCCGCAGCACCTCGTCCAGATTCCCGGCCAGAGTGTCATCGGTCAAGTTGATGTAACGAATCGACTGGTTGATCGCATCGCTGTCGAAAAAATCGAATTGTTGCTGATAACGCAGCATCTTCAGCGGCGGCTCGCCCAATACGGTAAAGAACAGCGCCGGGCGCTCGGGCGTCGCCAGGGCGAACATCATCTGATGCGCCAGAGTGGTTTTGCCACAGCCAGGCGGGCCGGCGATCAGGTTGAACGAAAACTCCGGCAATCCTCCGCCCAGCACCTCGTCCAGTCCTGGCACACCGGTGGCTAGGCGGTTGATAGTCACTTTGGTACTCATGGCGAATTTTCCTGCGAAGGGGTGTCGCTCAAAGAAGGTTCCCACACGCCACGAAACAAACGTGCGGTGAGCGAGGGCCCGATCAGCGTGATCAGCAGCTCGTAAAAGGTGGCCAGCAGCACTTCACCGAAAAACAGGGCATCGACTTCGCTTTGCTCGATGAGTACAGACTTGAGGACAACTAGATCCATGCCTGCCTGCACTCTGTCACAGGTGCCGGCCAGTCGCGGATGAGTTGAAACGCACAGATTGAGGCTGCGGCGATAAAGCGCAGCAACCCCTTGCTGGCCGATGATGGGTCTGAGGGCTGCGTCCATATCCTGCAAGGTTGAAATAATTGCATGGACGGTCTTTGCAAGATCAGCAATGTCACCAACCCGGCGCGCCAGAGAAGCTACGATCTGGCGGCCCTCTTCGCTTTCCCTGGACATGGCTCACTAATTCTTGATGGGCACCTCTCGATGGTACACCCTATAACCTGTGATCGAGTTTTCATTTGGACGCAGAGCTGATGATGTCCGAATATCTCTCTCAAGCACCTAGTTTGGTGATTTGGATACAAACCGACCAAATGCCAAGCAATATCCAGAACGTCGCAAAGATCCAAGGCGTGCGCACCGAAAACAGCAACGCCTTTCGATACCCCTTTTGCGTGGACTCTCTCTCACAAAATAAAGGCGATTCGTCATACGCCAACCCCATTACAGGCTCGCTATGCAATAGCTCGCTCTGCTTGAAATGCCAATGGCCGATAATGTCGTATGCCGCACGAATACCGGGCCAAGCATTCAACGAACTTAGCACTCCGAGCAACGTAAGAAACGGTGGTACTACCAGCGTGAACAACTTGCCCCATTCGGGGTTGAGGTTGCCCATAGAAGAGGCAAATGCGATGACCAAAAAAGACTGAGATGCCAAAAAGGCGTCAGTTCGATTAGCCAAGATGCTGGTTTCGTACTGAATCTCTCTTCGGTAAAAATCCAAGCGCTCCTTTGGCGACCCGAACATCCTGGCATTGTGCTCGTTTAGTGCGGTGTCACTTATCTGGGAAGTCAAAATTCTCGGCATGGTGGTTTCATCCTCATCAAACATGTGAAGCCGGCTTACCACCCATCCCAACCTGCGAATTGAATTGGATATTTCCCACGTTAGCATTGGTACTCACTAACATCTGTGTTAGCCGGACGTTTAACCGCATTCCTCCGCAACGCCAACAAAAATGGCCCTCTCGGGCCGTTTTGTACTCAAACTAAACTCACTTGGAAAGCCAGGATTCGACGGTGTCGGAGCCATATTTCGCTTTCCACTCTTTCAGTGTTTTTTGGTTGCCGCCCTTAGTTTTTACGACCTCGCCAGTTTGAGGATTTTTGTAAATCTTCACTTGGCGAGGCTTACGACTGCCGGCTTTTTGCCCTGTCGCAGGTGCGCGGCGACCAGCTTGCGGATCAAGCAAATTTACGATGTCTCTCAAGCTGAAACCGTATCTGGCCAGCAAAGCGCGCAGCTTGGTTTCAAATTCGATTTCCTGTTTTAAGCCAGCGTCACCCTTCAAAGCTTCAAGGGCCTGGAGCTGCTTGGCCAGGTGTTTTTCAAGTTGGCGAAATTCTGCGAGCTTCGACATGGAAAACCTCTTTTTAGTTAGTTTCCCCACGTTACACCAAAAACAAAGACGTGCATGAAGTGGCGACGAGAGAAGGCTTGAAAAGGCGCAAATACGGAAGATTGCCGCGATAGCGCCATCTTTGAGAACGGTTTGCGGAACGGAATCGCTAGTGAAGGTGTCGTCTGTATTAGGCACCTTGGTGTCAAAATTCCATTCAAATGAGAGGTGGCTTCAATGAACAATATTATCTACATCGTCGGGGCAGTTGTGATCGCCCTCGTTATTCTGTCGTTTGTCGGCCTTGTCTAGATTTAGCTGCTGAGAACCGCCTTGGTGGTGCTAGCCGCGCACGGCTTTTGGATTCACAAGGCGTCCCCAACATCTATCCAACGACTCCCGACGGTCGCTACTTTGTAGTCAAAGGGCAGCTATAGCGTTGTAGCGACCCATCGTTTCCTGCGGATGTTCGGCAGAGTCTCGTCGACGAACTCATGACAGCATGCGGTGAGGTATACGCAGCGAAAGCCTCTGGAGACCCTGGGCAGTTGTCGGCGGCAAGAGCATTCGTGCAAACCGCGAAGGAAGCGTTTGGGGAGCGCGGGCCAGTTTGGTGGGACGACGTGAACTCTGACTTCAACAGACGTTAGATTACCAATACATCCTATACGGACTGGTACCGCTCATTGAGTGCCGCAAACCCGCCTGCGAGTTGACCGCTAAACGCCCTCAAAATTATGTCCCAGCGATAATTATTGCTGAGCCATAACTTAAAACAATTCAGCCTGAGCAATCGGATGAAGCCACCAGGTAATGCGGTCAACCGGCAATACACAGTCCATAGCTGATCAACTCGTGTCGTGAAGCTCTGGCTTATCACCTCCCTGCGCACCCTCAAATTAGGATTGGCTAGCTCGCTCGCCCAGCGCATTGTTACCTACCCCATCGACGGTTTCATTGATTTTGCCAATCATGCTTCAAAGCTTGATGCCTAAGTCATATGCATGCGGCGGGCAGCTAACGGACAGAAGCTGCCATTGCGCGTCAGGATTCAGGCATCGGATGATCCAGCACGCCTACACAGCAAACGCCTCAAACCATGTCGGCTTGGACAGCGTGGATCAACTTAAATACCCTATCGCTCCCAGAGCCTCAATCAGACGCAACAATGCTGTTTTTTCGGCTGGTTTTTCGCCGATGCTACACACGTCGAGTCGCTGAGAGAGCACCAAACCGACACCGGGTCGCCTACCTTCAGCCCGTATGAGGCTTTACGCAGAGTTGCAGTTGACCAAGCGTCAATGGTTTCGTTGAGAGACTTGTGAAACCGCTTCCCATTGGCGCTATAACTGAGGCTCATGAACTGCGCTCCGATCCACGGCCTCTCACTCCCTACAAAGGTTACGTAGCCTTGTAACACTGTCCCACAGGTACATCGCCAGCGCTCATCAATTATCTCCTGAGGACGTGCCCGACATGCCGGGACGACGCGATCACCCATGTTCCGCTGCCAACATTGACCTGAACTGAGAAATGCTCTCTGAAGATAGCCCGGCACCTTCAAACACTGCGCAGGTGAAGCTAACGGGGGCGGTGCCTGGAGCAGTAATGATGCGGTCTGCCATCACCGCTATTGAGCTGCTTCGGTAAAGCGTGCAGCCTTCATAACTGACGGCATTCTGTAATAAGAAGTCAGCGCTGTTCGAGGTATGAGGAACCGTGTCTAGAAGCCCGGCCCTCGCAAGTGCCAGCGTTCCTCCACAGATACCGGCAATGGTTGCTCCACTTGAACGACTGGCATGAAGAAAGTCTCGAATATCCGGGGCTTCTGCACTTTCCCAGACCATTCCTCCAATGACGACGACAACGTCCGGTTTCCAGTCCAGACATTGTTGCAAGCTGCTATCGACCGTTACAGCCAATCCACCCTGCGAACGAAACTGCCCCGTAGTAGGAGCGAAAAACCTGACGTCGATCCCGTAAAACGGGGACGCCGTACCCGCAATGAAAGCATATTCCCAATCCGCAAAACCGGGTGTCAGTATCAAACCCACGCGTGCCATCAGTCAGAATCCTCCATGAATGCCCGTAACATATGACGACAACAAACAGACATCAAGGGCTGCTTCGGGTCGAAAAAGGCATCTCGTGACTGGCAGCTGTTGGCCGCTTTAAGACAGACGATATGGTCTCACTCAGACCAAATCGTCTGTTTCGCTGGCAGGCTTGCAGGCTACTGGTAACCATATCGATACCACACGGAGTAATCACACTCGATGAAACGACTCTGACTCTCAAGGTTCGGCTATAAGCAGGGCTCTGGGTTTCCGGCTGAAACGCTGGGCAGATCTGTCGCGCTACCTCTACGGTGGGGCAGTGCTCAATGGAAATAATTGACGTGAGAACCAGATCAGACCATGGCATTGAGTCGGTAATCCCACCAGCATCTGCTCGCACTCACTCAACAGCTTGTCAGCAATCAGGATCAAGCCGCGATCACCCTGCATGACATGCTGCCACCATCACAAAACTGTTATTTGGATTGTGGGTGCAACGGTAGCGTGACGACAAACTTGCTGCCGAGCCCTAAGCCACCGCTGGACACGCTTACCGAGCCTCGGTGCCCCTCGACCAATTCGCGAACGACTGACAGCCCAACCCCCAGGCCTGTGCCGTTGAACCCAATGGCGTGGGCGTCCTGAACGAAGGGATCAAAAATAAAAGCCAGAACCTCAGCGCTAATACCTATACCGGTATCGGAAAAGGTCAAGGTGATGTCCTCGGTACCGGCAACGATAACTAGCTCGATCGAACCATTATTGGGTGTGTACTTGGAGGCATTGCCAAGCAGGTTGCATAAAATTTGCGTCAATCTGAGCTGATCGCCATTGATCATCAGCGGGCGACTTGGCTGGCGCACTACAAATTGCTGAAAGCGTAGGTCGATCGCAGGACGACAAACAATGACGGCCTCATCGATGATCGTTGATATGTCTACAGGCTGGAAGTTCAGTCTGAGCTTGCCTGTCTGGACCATCGATACGTCCATCAGGTCGTCGACCAGCCGCGAAATATGGCTTGTCTGACGCTCAATAATCCCCTGTATGCTCGCCAACCGCTCACGGGAGGAGTGCATCAGCAGCCCCGCCACCAGGGTTAGCGGTGTGAGTGGATTGCGCAACTCGTGCGCAACCATTGCCAGAATTTTTTTCTGCTTATCAAGGGCGTCCTCCGCAGCGACCTGGAGTTGTTGCGCGTTGAGTGCCGTTAATACCAACTGCTCGTTTGCCTCTCGCAATTGAGCACGCCGTCTTTCGTGTTCTCTAGGGTCATTTTTGACATTCCACAAACCATGGAGCTCCATTCACTTCCAGTGGATTGCTACATTGGGGGCACATCTGAGGGCATGCTTTGGATGGTTTGAAAAGGATGCCCCCAGCCTAAGGCCAAACACGCTATTGATAAGGGCAGCTCCGATCGGAGTCTCTGCGAATCGATAGACCGGCCTGAGGCTTTCAACATATCAGTGGGAATCCTGAGAGTTTTGAAAAACAGGGAGCACCTGTGATCTGCCCTACCCTGATTATCGCAGGACGTGGCGAGATCACCATAGGTGAGTTAAGTAGCCGCTCCGCCATTGGTCCTGCGCGAATCCCCTCGCACTCTGTGCCGACAACACAATCGCCAGCACAATCAACACCGCTCCTGTCAACATCCGATATGACGGCGCTCCATGGAACAACCACCACGCGTAGGCCATGGCGTAGACCGGCTCCAGTGAGATGATTATCCCGGCGCTGCGTGCGTTGACGCCCTTTAAGCATCAGGCCAAAGGCGAAGTACACGATGAGTTTCTTGCGGTTGAGGCCGCGCAGCAAAGCCCGGTCTTGCAAAAGGGCAAACACCTCCAGGACTACCTGGGCAAACTCCGCGCGGCCGAAGGTGATCACATTGACACTGGCGTGAATCAGCGGCCCAGGTTGGGGTGATTGAGTCGCTCACAAATGCGCAGGGCGTCGTCATGCTTTTCGCTCCATTGCAGCAAATGCGAGTTGATCAAGATGCAAGTATTGCGCTGTTGCGCGATAGACAAGGCTTCGGCCACTCAGCACACCACAGGCTCATCGTCCCTCGGGTCTGAATGCGCGAAGTCCCCTGCCGTTTTAATCGCCAATTCAACGGTGGAGCCTGGCGGCGCCACTTTCAGCATCCGATAGATGCCCGCGTTCTGCTCCGCCTCTGCGCCAAGGCGCAGGTTGAGCACCACATAGGTGCCCGCTACCTCAAGGTCGTGGCGCCCCTTGACGGCGCTCAACGGCTCGACAGCTGCCCAGTTACGTCCATCCCAGATTGAAAGGTAGATGGGCGTCATAACCAACCGCCTTGGTGATCTCGCACCTATCCAACAAGCTGTAGGTGCCCGTAGAGCCGTAGAAACAGGTGCCCTGTGCGTAAAACTTTGGCGTCATGGTTCGCTCCTGGGGCCATCGAATATTGGCGGCACCGTCGAGCGTCCACTCCGCACTTCGCCAACACCGACAGCAAATTTCTTGACACTAACTGTAGTGACCGCTATAGAATACACATGAATATATAGCGATCGCTATTGAATTAGCCTTCAGTGATGTGTTGGGCGGTAATCATCCCCGACCGACCGACCGACCGACCGAAAAGAATGGAATAGGAAACGTGATAGACCTAGCCGTGCACAACATCACGCAATGGATTGAGATTATTCGCTCGCTCGGCGTCGTCGGGATTGCGCTCTATGCCGCGATGTTTGTGGTGGGCACTGTCGCCTTCATACCCGCCTCGATGCTCACGGCGTTCGCAGGTTTTTTGTACGGCCCGATGTGGGGAACGCTGCTCATTTCGCCCGCTGGCTGGCTGTCTGCAGCGGTCGCGTTCGCCTTGGGCAGATCGCTTCTGCGCCCTTGGGTCAAACGACGCCTGGCGAACAGCCCCAAATCAGCGGCGGTCGACCACGCTATCGAGTCAGGAGGTTTTCGGATTGTTTTTCTCTTGCGCCTGGCGTCCATCGTGCCGTTCGCTCCGCTGAGCTACGGACTCGGAGCCAGCCGAATCGCTCGTCGAGATTTCCTGCTGGCGACCTGGACCGGCCTGCTTCCTGGAACATTTCTGTACGCGTACCTGGGATCTCTGGCGGCTGATGTCGCACAGATAATCAGTGGCGAGGTAACGACCAGCCGCTCGACTCAAGTGATGACTTGGGCGGGTTTGGTCGTTGCGCTAATCGCCTTACTGACCATCGCTCGATACGCACACAAAGCAATCAACCAAGCCCTTCTTCAACCCTCTTCAAACTAGGAGTAACACCATGAGCAACCCAACTTACGTCGAAGACTACAACGCCATCGTCACGGTGCTGAACCACTACAACGAAGGTGGCAAGCAAGCCAAAAGCAGCCTCATGAAACCGGCCTTCAGCGAGCAGGCAACCATCTTTGGCGTGGATGGCGAAGGTCAACTGACCGGTGGCCCGATTCAGGGTCTGTTCGACATCATCGACAGTGCCTTCCGCCCTTCACCGGAAGCCAAAGGCGCCATCGTCAACGTCGATATCGTGGGCACCGCCGCCAGCGCACGTATCGATACCAATGACATCTCTGGCTTCTGCTTCACCGATTTCTTCAACCTGCTGAAGGTTGATGGAAAGTGGACGGTCATCAGCAAGATCTACCACACCCACGTTGCTCCTTAACCCACCCGCTTGAACCGCGCCCTGTTGGCGTGAAAACCATGCAAAGGAGTTTGACCATGAGCAAAAACATCAAAGCTGTACCCACCCAGGACTACAACGCCGTTGTCGCCGTGGCCCAGCAATACGCTGACGGCCTGCGTGCCGGCAGCCCGGAAGTGCTGGAGCAGGCCTTCCACAAGGAGGCAGTGATGTACGGCTTCACCAACGGCAAACTGTTGGGCGGCCCGATCAGCAACCTGTTCGACTTCGTCCGTACCAATGGCACGGCCCCGGATATCAGTACCCGCCTGGACGTGCTGGCGATCACCCCAACCACCGCCGTGGTACGGGTGGATATGGAAAAGGACGCGATCGGTGCCGACTACAACGATTACCTGACACTGATCAAAATCGACGGCACCTGGAAGGTGATCGCCAAGGTTTATCACCAGTTCGAAGGCTGACCCGAGCGGCCTGAACGCAATGCTGTTCCTTAAGGTGATGAATCATGGCAAAAGTTGAATACAGCGCCGTTGTAGGCGGCGGCGCCGAGCGCGTTTGGGATGTACTCAAGCGCTTCGGGAAGATCAGCCAGTGGCACCCGGCGATCCCGCAGAGCGTCATCGAAGACGGCCAGCCTGACGGACTGGTTGGCTGCATCCGTCGGCTGACGTTGCAGGACGGCACCATTCTGCGCGAGCAGTTGTTGTCGGTAGACGCGGTGAGTCTGCAGTTCTCCTACCGCTTCGTTGAAGCGCCACTGCCCGTCGACAACTACGTGTTGACCGTGCGACTGATCCCGCTGACCGGCGAGCAGAAAACCGTGATTCTGTGGTCTGCGACCTTCGACACGCGTGAGCCTGATCCCCAGGGGCAATGGACCTCGACCATCGAGTCGCTCATTGTCGGTGGTCATGAAAGCCTCCAGGTTTACCTGAACCAAACCGCCACCGCGTGAATGTGCCCTACCCCGCTCCAGCAATGGATGCGGGATTTAATTTTTCTGGAGTTACGATGCACGACCACATTGCCGAAGTGCCGCTTGAAAAAGCCTATCGGCTGATCAACCACGGCCCCACCGTGCTGGTATCTGCTCAACACGAGGAGACTCGAAATGTGATGGCCGCGGCATGGGCCTGTGCATTGGATTTCTTACCGCCCAAAGTTACTGTGGTGCTGGACAAGATCGCCAAAACCCGCGAACTGGTAGAGCGTAGCGGCGTGTTTGTGATTCAGGTTCCGACTGTGGCACAGCTGCAATTGACCCGCGATGTCGGCAGCGTCAGCCTGCAGGCAGATCCACGGAAGCTGGCTCATAGCGGCGTCGAGCTATTCAGTATCAGCGGCCATGACGTGCCATTCGTGGCCGGATGCTCGGCCTGGCTTGCGTGCAAACTACTGCCCGAACCGCACAACCAGTCGACCTACGACCTGTTTATCGGTGAAGTCGTCGCTGCCTGGGCCGACACACGGGTATTCAGCGACGGCCATTGGCACTATGAGCGTGCGCACCCGGATTTTCGTAGCCTGCACTACATCGCAGGCGGCCACTTTTATGCGATCGGCGAAGCGCTAACCCCATCAGTGATCTAGTGCAGTTTCAACCGAGGCTCGGTGCCTGGCCCCAGGTGGTTACCCAACATCAGTAATGCCGAGGGTACCAGGCCATAGAGCGCGACTTGGGGCATGCGGGACAGCGATGCATAGAACGCCCGCGCCAACCATCCTTCCAGCGTCACACTGCCCGTGAGTTTACCCATCAGGTTACCCACCGCCGAATAGAGTGACAGCGAGACCAGCAAGCCATGGTCCCTGTAGACATAGGTCGGCAGGGCTTTGCCTTCAAACCGGGCTTGCAGGCTCTTCGCCAGCGCCACCGTCGACAATCAAAATACGAGTGTCATTGAAGGCTCTCATTGCTTTTACTTGGGGGGACAGGACGGATCCTGTAGCGCCCAGGCACATGGCGTTGCGCCGGTGCCTGGGTAGGGTGATTTCAACGCTTATGACTTACCAATCCTGGCGGGTCGGCGAAATGATCAGGTCGTTGACGGTGACGTTTTCAGGCTGATTTAGTGCATACACCACTGCGCGTCCAATATCGTCCGGCGAGATAGCGATTTTATTCAGCTCTTGCGCCGCTTTACGGCCTGCCGGGTCGGTGACTTTATCGGCCCAACCGGTGTTGATCACACCCGGGCTGACCGTGTTGACACGGATGCCGTGCTGCACGCCGAGTTCTTTACGCATCGACTCAGTCATGGCCTGCACGAAGAACTTAGTGGCGCTGTAGATACCCGCAGCAGGCCCGACCTGGTGACCGGCGACCGAATCCATATTCAGGATCTGGCCCGACTTCTGTTTCAGCATGAACGGCAACACCGCCGCGATACCATGCAGGTAGCCTTTGATGTTCACGTTGATCATCTTTTCCCAATCATCGGTGGCCAGGTCGACCCAGTTAGAAAACAGCATCAAGCCTGCGTTGTTGATCAGGATATCCACCGAACCGAAAGAGTCCTGGGCGAATTGCGCGAGCGCTTTCATATCCTCAGGGTTGGTAACGTCGCTGACGCGACCTACCGCTTCACCGCCCTTGCCTTTCAACTCGCTGACGATGGCGTCCAGGCCTTGCTGGTCCAAGGCTGCTGCGACAATTCGAACGCCTTTGTCGGACAAGGCACGTGCCGATGCAGCACCCAGGCCGGACGATGCGCCAGTGATGATCGCGGTTTTATTCTGCAGATAGTTCATGGGCGTTCCTCTCGTTGGTGACTGCCCGTCTATGCGGGCAGTTTTTGGGGTTATCGCGGATATAAGGGGATCAGTAGTTGCCGACTGGCCAATCGGTGTAGCCCTTGGCGCCGCCTCCGTAATACGACTCACGCGGTGCAATGGTCAGCTCGGCCCCACGACGCAAGCGCTCAATCAGGTCCGGGTTGGAGATAAACAGGCGACCAAACGCAACGGCGTCGATCTTGCCTTCGGCGCGGCGCTCAATAGCCATGTCCAGGTCGTAGTTGTTGTTGCCGATGAAGGGCCCGTTGAACTGTGCGCTCAATGCGTCCATGTCCACGCCTTCCGGCACTTCACGCGAGGTGGCGGTAGCGCCTTCAACGAAGTGCAGGTAAGCCAGATCGAATGCATTCAGTTGCTGGATCAGGTAGCCATGCATCGCCATGACATTGCTGTCGGGCGGCGTGTTGCCGGCATCAGGCGTCACCGGCGACAAACGAATGCCAACCCGGTCGTTGCCCCAGATCTTGACGATTGCGTCGGTAACTTCCAGGGTCAGGCGCGCACGGTTCTCGATGGAGCCGCCGTACTGGTCGGTGCGATGGTTGGTCGAGTCCCGCAGGAACTGGTCCAGCAGGTAGCTGTTGGCCGAGTGAACCTCGACCCCGTCAAAACCGGCACGCTTGGCATTCTCGGCAGCACGCTTGTACTGCTCGATGATCCCCGGGATCTCATCGGTTTCGAGCGCCCGTGGCATCGACACCGGGACGAAACCGTTGGTGGTGTAGGTGTCACCTTCAGCCTTGATCGCGGAAGGCGCGACCGGTGCGGCACCGTCAGGTTGCAACTCGACACTGGAGAACCGCCCCACGTGCCACAGCTGGCTGACGATCTTGCCGCCGGCTGCATGCACGGCATCCGTGACTTTCTTCCAGCCCGCAACCTGCTCTTCGCTCCAGATGCCAGGGGTGGCCGCGTAACCGCGCCCTTGCGCGGAAATATTGGTGGCCTCGGCGACGATCAAGCCCGCCGTGGCGCGTTGAGCGTAATACTCGGCGTGCAGTTCGTTGGGAATGCCATCTTCGGCGTAGCGGCTGCGGGTTACAGGCGCCATCAAAATACGGTTGGCGAGTTTCATCGCGCCCAGGTCGATGGGGGTGAATAAGTCGGTACGAGTGGCATTGTCTGTCATGATAGACCTCATTTAAATAGACCGGTCGTCTAGTAAGTTGGTAAAAAAATAGTTACGACAAAAGTCGCTTTGCCAGAGTCAGGGATGTTTCAAAGGCGTCATCGCGCTTGCCGATCTTCATCATCAACGAAGCACCGAGCCAAACCTGATAGAGCGATTGCGCAAGCGTCGCGCTGGGCGCTGTGGACGTGATCGAACCATCGACAAGCCCCTGCTCAATACAGCGCTCAAGTTTTGCATGGATGGCCTGCGTACCTCGGTCGAGCACCAGGCGCATGCCCTCCGAGAGGTCACAGACCTCGGCGCCCAATTTGACCACCAGGCACTTGTCGGTCGGCAAATCAGAGCACTGGGTTTGCGCCCAATACTGGAAGTAACTCAGCAACCTTTGCGCGGCGGGTGCAGAGCCCATCAACAGCGTGTCGACTGTTTCGAGGTAGTCGGAAAAATACTGTTCAAGCAATGCCTGACCAAATTCTTCCTTGGATTTGAAGTAGTGGTAGAACGAACCTTTCGGCACGCTCGCAGCCGCTACCACCTCAGCTAACCCTACGCTGGTGTAGCCTTTGCGAGTCATCAACGTCCTGGCGACATCCAGGATGTGTTGGCGTGTCTCAGAATGATGCTTTTTCATAATGCAGCCACTCTAATTAAAACTAGACCGGTCGTCTAGTAAATTTTAGAATAGCCTCACGTTCTACGACCAACGGCGAACGAAGACAAATGACAGGGTCAAGCTCATGAACACCCCTCCCCCCACGTCAACGTTCAACACCGAGTGCCTTGCGCAATTCAACCTCAATTGCCTGGTGATCTTCGCTGCGCTTTATCAGGAAAAAAGTGTCACCAGGGCGTCCGAGCGCTTGAACATTGGACAGCCCGCAGTCAGCAACAGTCTGTCCAAGCTCAGGCTGCTTTTTCAGGATCCGTTGTTTTTTCGCCGAAACGCTGAGATGGTGCCCACCGCAGTCGCTGATGACATTGCGAAGCATGTGATACCGCTATTGAGCGGTATTGGCCACGTGCTTGAGCGCTACAACGTACCGCCCCTTGCGCACGCGTAACGCGCCGACCTGAACTCTCAAAATTACGCTGCGCAACCGAAAATTTCATTTTGTGTATCATTGGGCAGAACTTTCTTCCAGGCATGCTCGTCTGGCGATACGCCCCCAAGGTGCTGCACTCAATGACCAACTCCCCTCCAATCTCTGTTCCACGCGCAAAAGGACGCCCGCGCGCGTTTGATCGAGACCAGGCTCTGCTGCAGGCGCTGGCAGTGTTTTGGAGGCGTGGCTACGAGCCGGCCTCTGTGGCGGAATTGTGTTCAGCCATGAGCATCAGCCCTCCCAGCCTGTATGCGGCGTTCGGCAACAAAGCCAAGTTGTTTCTGGAAGCGGTTGCCTACTACGAAGCGACGTTCTGGGATGCCACGTGGGAGCGCATGGACACCGAGCCGGACATCGTGCGCGCCATCAGCGAGTTCTTCCACACCTCAGCGTCGATCCTGACCGAACCCGAGGCGCCCTGTGGCTGCATGGTCGTCCTCGCGGCAGTCAATGTCTCCGACGATGCCGGTGAAGTCACCGCGACCCTCAAGGCCTTGCGCCAGGAAGGCCGTGACTACTTACAGCAGCGCTTGGATCGCGCAGTGGAACAAGGTCAGCTCAAACCGGAAACCAACACTCGCCTGCTCGCCGCGGCCTTGAATACATTGCTCGAAGGCATGTCCCTGCAGGCACATGACGCTGCCAGCCGGGAAGATCTGCAAGGCATCGGCGCAACAGCCGTAGCGATGCTGAGCCCTTCCCTCTCAACGTGACTAAACCCGGCGCTGCATTCAAGCAAGCTGTTCACACGAGGCCTTGATGCGCGCGCACACCTGCTCCAGCTGCACGGTGGAGGTCGCAAAGGAGATGCGGAAATACCCCTCCAACCCAAACGCACTCCCCGGTACCACCGCCACCTGTGCGGCTTCGAGCAGGTACTGGCAGACATCCACGTCATTAGTCAGCATCACACCTGCAGGCGTTTTGCGCCCGAACAGCCCCGAGCATGAAGGGAAGAGATAAAAAGCGCCCTCCGGACGGCGACATACCAGGCCGGGAGTGGTGTTAAAAGCGTCCAGGCAAAGATCCCTGCGCTGACGAAACACTTCAACGCGCTCAGCCAGAAAATCGATAGGCCCGTCCAGCGCTGCCACGGCAGCCGCCTGGGATATCGCGCAGGGGTTGCTCGTGGTCTGCGATTGAATGGTGGCCATGGCAGCAATTAGAGGTTTAGGACCGCCCGCATAACCAATGCGCCAGCCCGTCATAGAATAGGCCTTTGAAACGCCATTCACGGTCAGCACGCGACCATGTAACGCCGGCACCTGCGAAGCCAGCGTGGAAAACACCCAACGGTACGCGGCGTGATGGCTTGCTGGAGTTGCTCGGCGGTGATCTTGAAATGCTGATGGGACGCGCAGGGGATTTCCACGGGCGTGCCCCCCGCCAGGCGCACCATGTCCGGATAGGACACCCAGTAAGGCGCAGGAATGATGACTTCATCCCCGGGGTTAAGGGTGGCCTGCAGCGCATTGATCAGTACTTGCTTGCCGCCAGTGCCGACGCTGATTTCGTCGATGGCGTAGGTGATGCCGTTTTCACGCTGAAACTTTCGAACGATCGCCGCCTTGAGTTCGGGCGTACCATCCACATCGGTGTAGCGAGTCTGGCCTGCATCAATCGCCGTTTTGGCCGCTGCATTGATGTGGTCAGGGGTGGGAAAGTCCGGCTCGCCCGTGGACAGGCTAATGATATCGGCCCCATTGCGGCGCAGCTCTGCAGCCTTGCGCGTGATTGCCAGCGTTGGCGAGGGTTTAACTGCTTTCAGCAGATTTCCGAGCAATTGCATGGGGCCACTCTTTCAGCTTTTGTTGATAGAGCATCAATGCTAGCGGCCTCTGGCAGACAATTAAAACAATATAAATGGATGCAGAAAATCAATTTTATTTGTTTATTCCTGGCCGTTTTTTTGGCCTCTTGCGCAGATTGATCAACAGGTAAGTGCCCCGGGCCAAATCTCCCAAGCGCTTGACATATTCTGTAGTGAGCAATATAGAATAACCCTCAGCGTGCATTCGCCAACAGCGTTTGCAGGTTCGCTTGAGCGGGCCATTTTTGAAACATCGCCTGATCTGGAGGAGCTATGCACTCAGTTTTTATCGTCGGTGGTTCGGGTAAAGTGGCCCGAAGCCTGGCTCAACAGCTGGCAGAACGAGGCCATCAACCACGTTCGTTGTACCGGCATGATGAACAGGCCGAGGGGCTCAAAGCGCTCGGCGCCAGCCCCGTTGCAGGTAACTTGCTTGAGCTTGACACAGAGGCTCTGGCCAAGTTGATGACGGGCAGTGACATCGTGGTCTTCGCGGCCGGTGCCGGCGGCAAAGGCGGCGCGCAGATGACGGATGCCATCGACGGTCACGGCTTGGAGCTGTCTGTAGCCGCAGCTCAGTTGGCGGGTATCCGGCGTTTCATCTTAGTGTCGGCGTTTCCAGAAGCATCGCGTGGCAGATCGGTTTCCGAGACCTTCGAAAATTACATGGTCGTGAAAAAGCGCGCCGACGTGCACTTGGCCGCAACCGATCTCGACTGGGTCATCCTGCGCCCAGGCAACTTGCTGGACTCGCCGGGCACAGGCAAAGTCCACGCCGGCCTGGCTATCCCCTATGGCGACGTGCCACGCGAGGATGTGGCCGCAGCCCTGTTGCAGATCATCGAACAGCCCGGCGTGAGTCGCGTCATTATCGAACTGACCCAAGGCAGCACACCGGTCAATGAGGCTTTCCAGAGTTTTGTGCGGGATAGCACTCAAGGATGAACGAACCCACAACATTCAAGCTGCTACTGGTCGGTGCAAGCGGGCTGGTTGGCAGCCATGTATTGGATCTGGCCCTGTCGGATCCGCGCGTCGGCAAGGTCTACGCGCCAACACGCAAGGCCTTGGCGGTGCACCCTAAACTCATCGCCACGCCCACCGATTTTGATCGCTTGGACGAACAGGCAGATCTCTGGCACGCGGATGCGGTGATCTGCACATTGGGCACCACGCTCAAAACAGCCGGTTCCAGAGCCGCCTTCGAGCGAGTCGACCACACCTACCCATTGGCAGTGGCCAAGCTTGCGCGCGCTCACGGAACGTCGGCCTATGTGCTCAATTCAGCTATCGGCGCAGACGCGGGATCTTCGTTTTTCTATAACCAGGTCAAAGGCCGCCTGGAGAAGGATTTGGCGAAGGTGGGGTTTAAATCGCTTACCTATGTGCGGCCCGGTGTCATCGGGGGCAAGCGTGAGGAGGTGCGCCATGCCGAACGTGCACTGATTCTGATGCTCAAGCTTGCGTCGCCGCTGTTACCGGAACGCTGGCGTCTCAATCCCCCGGCGCTGATTGCGCGGGCATTGCTTCAAGCCGCGATCAGTCAGGCCCCTGGCATTCATGTTGTGCCATCGAGCAGCATGACCAAGCCTGCCGATCAACACTAAGCCAACAAGCGTCGGCTCATATCAAGCGCAGCATCAAAAGGCTCGCGTGTTCTGTTGACCTTGACCAGCAACGAGGCGCCCAACCACATCTGGTAGAGCGCCTCAGCCAATATTGCTGAGTCAACCGACGCACTTATGGAGCCATCTGCTTTACCCTGCTCAACACAACGAACCATCCGCTCGATGATCAGGGCAGTCCCTTTTTCAAGCACACCGCGCATGTTTTCGGACAGGTCACACACTTCCGCACCCAATTTGACCACCAGGCATTTTTGATCAGTGTGATCAAACGCCTGCGTCTCGGCCCAATAGCGTAGATAGCTCAGCAAACGTTCAGCGCCGGAGCCCTCGCTGGCCAATTGCACATCGACCCGCGTGAGGTACTCTTCAAAGTACTCTTCGAGCAGCGCTTGGCCGAACTCGTCCTTGGAACGAAAGTAGTGATAGAACGACCCTTTAGGTACACCCGCGGCCGCGAGCAACTCGGTAAGGCCGACGGCGGTGTAACCTTTTTGGGTCATAAGCGACCTGGCGACATCGATGATGTGCTGGCGCATGTCATGGGCGGGTTTCTTCATAATGCGGCGCATGCTAGCAAAAAAATGATCTAGCGTCAGGCGCCCGTTAGAGCGCCTGCCGTTTGTTCACCTGCATCGGAGGCAATTTTATGCAGCGCTTCAGCGACAAAAATATAAATATATTTCGAAGTAAAACATAATTATTATTTGAGCATGATCAAAGAACTGAAAACACTTATCGCTGTGGCGAGAGAAGGCACGTTTGCGGCTGCCGGCAGCAAAATCGGCCTCACCCAAGCCGCCGTCAGCGCCCAGATGCAACGCCTTGAGGCAGAGCTAGGGGTAGAGCTGTTCGACCGTAAGGGACGCTCGGCTCAGCTCAATCGAATGGGTCACCAGGTTTTGGCGCAGGGTCAGGAACTGGTACGCCAATTTAAAGATCTGGGCTCGACATCGGTGGGTCTTCCTGCGAACGTTTTGGTCACCATTGGAGCGATTGCCTCGGTTCAGCGCTCCTTCTTGCCAGAAGCCCTGGCTGAATTTCATCAACGATCTGCGCAATGCAGGACGCGAGTCCTCCCCGGCTTGTCGATGGAGTTGGTGAACCAAGTCGATTCAGGCGAAATCGATATGGCCGCGATCATCCGCCCGCCCTTCTCGCTTCACAGTGATCTGCGCTGGACAACCTTGGCACGAGAACCTTACCGGCTGATCGTCCCCGCCGATATGCAGGGAGACGATTGGGCTGAATTGGTATCGAGCCAACCCTTTATCCGCTATGACCGTTCATCTTTTGGCGGGCGCCAGGTTGATAGGTTCTTGCGTCAAACCCATTTTTCATTGCATGAAGTCTGCGAACTCGATGAGCTGGACGCGATCATCAAACTGGTTGCGAATGGCGTCGGTGTGGCCCTGGTACCGGAAACGGCCACTCGTAAGGAATGGCCTGCTGAAGTGCGCGCGATCGACCTGAAACAACGCACATTCCATCGCGACATAGGGCTGATTCATCGTGCACGCCGCAGCCTTACCGAGCCAGTAAAATTACTGGCTCAGCTGATTATTGAGCAGGCCGTGAAGAAGCATTAGACGCCAAACATCATTGGAATATTGGAGAGCATGCCGAACGGAGTAAACAGCAATTAAGGCGCTGCATGCGTTTGGAAAATCTTGCTAACAACCGTCCACTTGCCCTCTACTTTCAGCAGATGGAAGAAGTCGGTGAAAGAGAGGCCGGACATGCCGTTGGCGTCAATGCGAGCACTCGCGGCATTACCGACGATTTCAATACGAGTAATAGCAGCTTGCGCATCCGGAGACGGGCGGAAACCCTTGTCAATCCCCTCGAACAGGATTGGAATCGCGCCGCCTTCCAGCTTGCCATCAGTGCTGACGCTGTACATTGTCGCCTGTTCATTGAAAGCGGGTTTCATGATACTGCTCTTCGCCTGCTTGCAACCCTCAATATACGTATTAAGCACCTTAGTGATAGCTTGATAGTCTTCTACATAAGTAGCTTTGCTGACTGTTTTACCACTGACAACTTGCGGATTGCTCGGTGAGTTGTCTGCTTGAGCCAGCGCGCCAAGGCTCGAAATCAAGCCGACAAAAAACAACTGCTTAATAGATATAAATTTCATTTAGTCGCTCTTCACAAGGAGTGTAATTATTGAAATATCTCAACCACAAAAATCCAGCAGACGCTCATGGAATTTGCTGTGCGCAGGCAGCCGCGCAGTGAGATAACGATATGTTTCAATAACGACGCCCGCAGTTTCACCGTGACCTGCGGGTTCGTTGTTTTTGAAATTACTTGCTCAGGTTGCTCTTGAGTTCCTGAGATGCCTGCGCAATTGCGCTGCGCGGCGTCGGTAGATGGCTGAACGCGTTCGACAACCCGAAGTCGTGAATCATTCCGTTGTAGCGGACCGTCTTCACAGGTACACCCGCAGCGTCGAGCTTGCGGCCGTAAGCCTCAGCTTCATCGCGCAGGACATCGAATTCGGCAGTCTGGATCAGCGTCGGCGGCAAGCCCTTCAACTGCTCGGTCTTCGCCTGCAGCGGCGAAGCGTAAATCTGCTTACGTGCCTCGGCGTCGCGCGTGTAATTGTCCCAGAACCACACCATCAAGTCCTTCGTCAGGTAATAGCCGCTGGCAAACTCCTTGTACGACGGCGTGTCGAAGTCAGCATCAGTCACCGGGCACAGCAACACTTGCGAACGCAGTGCGGGTCCACCCTTCTCGTTGGCCATCAAGGCAACCACGGCGGCAATATTCCCACCTGCGCTGTTGCCCGCGACGGCGAGGCGCGTGCCGTCTACCTTGATCTCTTCGCCATGTTCAGCAACCCATTTTGTCGCGGCATAGGCTTGCTCGGTGGCGACGCCATATGCCGCCTCTGGCGAGAGGCTGTAGTTGACGAAGACCGCCACCGCACCCGAGCCTACCACCAGGTCACGCACCAGTCGTTCGTGGGTCGGGAAGTCGCCCAACACCCAGCCGCCGCCATGGAAATACATGAACGCGGGTAGGGTCTTCTGTTGGCTACCGACCGGGCGCACGATGGTCAACTTCAGATCGCTGCCGTTGACGCGTATCGTCTTCTCGCTGACATCGGCTGCCGGCAAGGCCACTTGGGGGGCAGCCTGGGCACCCGCCAATGCCGCACGGGCATCGACCGGCGTCATGGAGTCGAGCGTCGGGACACCTTCAAGCGATTGCAAGAGTTTCGCGGTGTTGTGCTCAACTCCCGGGTATGTGGTGGCGGAGGCAGTACCGGGCGCAAGAGTAACGACCGTAAGAGCGAGAGCAGAGGTAAGGGTTTTCATGACGTTTCCATTTTTATATCTGTGTGCTGGGAAGCCTCAACTACCGCAGACTCAAGGACGACAGAGGTTCAAGGCGCGACGTGGGTATGAAAGATCTTGCTGACGACCGTCCACTTGCCATCGACTTTCAACAGATGGAAAAAGTCGGTGAAGGAAATGCCTGACATGTCGTTGGCGTCGATGCGTGCGCTAGCCGCCGTACCGACGATTTCAATGCGTACGATGGCTGCCGGTGCGTCGGGAGAAGGGCGAAAACCCTCGTCGATACCCTTGAACAGGATTGGAATTGCACCGCCGGCCAGCTTACCGTCGCCATCGACGCTAAACATGGTCGCTAGCTCATTGAAAGCAGGCTTCATGAGGCTGCTTTTCGCTTGCTTGCAGCCCTCGATGTACAGGTTCAGCACCTCGGTGATGGCTTGGTATTCGTGCACGTAAGTAGGTTTGCTCATAGTTTTGCTCCTGCTTCATTGAATTGAATTGGATTGGATTGGATTGAGAATTAGGACCGTCCAGCCACCCGCTTATGACGTGGGCTGATTCACGCTTTGGTATCAAGCCATACAGACCCGTAGCGCGTGTAGGCAGCAGGAATCTCAATGATTTCTTTCAGATCATCTGCTGCAGTGCGCACCCAGAATGGATCACGCAACATTTGCCGCCCGACAAACACCAGGTCAGCTCGACCGTTCTGCAGGATTTCTTCGGCCTGACGCCCACTCTGGATGACACCCACGGCCCCCGTCGCAATATGCAATTCTTTGCGCAGCAACTCAGCGGCCGGGACTTGGTAACCAGGATAGGTCTGAACCTTGATCATCTTGATGCCGCCGGAGCTGCAGTCGATCAGATCGACGCCCTGCTCCTTCATCCAGCGACCGTATTCAAGGAACGACTCGGGGGTATTTCCGCCTTCGGCGTAATCAGAGCTGGAGATACGAACAAACAGAGGACGATCGCCCCAATGGGTTTTGACTTCCTCCAGCACTTCGCGCAGGAAGCGGTAGCGACGCTTGGCATCACCGCCATATTCGTCGTCGCGGGTATTGGCGAGTGGGGAGAGGAACTCATTCAGCAAATAACCATGAGCGGCATGGATCTCAAGCACATCAAAGCCCGCTTCACTGGCGCGTCGTGCGGCATCGCCATAGAGCTTCACCAAACCCGGAATTTCGTCAGCCGCGAGTGCGCGAGGCACGGGGCTGGTATCCGTGAACGGGATAGCCGACGGCGCAATGTGAATAAGGTTGGGCAGGTCAGCATTGCGCCCCGCATGGCCGATCTGAGCACCGGCTTTGGCACCAAAGCTGTGAAGCAGTTCGGTCAGCGCTTTCAAGCCGACGATGTGCGCATCGCTCCAGATACCGAGGTCACCGGCCCCGATACGGCCATCGGCGTGAACTGCCAGCGTCTCGGGGAAAATCAGCCCCGCCTGGCCCAAGGCGCGAGCACCGTAATGCACTCGGTGCCACTCAGTAACGAAGCCGTCATCGGCAGCCATATGCATGCACATAGGTGACATGACCACGCGGTTTTTCAGTTTCATGCCTTTTATTTCATGGGGGAAAAGCAACAAGCTCATTTTCAGTATTTCCGTAGTGGTCGATACGGAATAATGTTAGCGTACGCACAACAGATGCGTAAGTACGCACATTTTTGTGCGGTAGGCACATTTTTTATACCAACGAGATTTCCTGTGAAAAAATGCATCCCCCAGAATGAAGTTGAAGCATTCGCTTGCCCTGTCTCCTTTACAGTCGATGTCATTGGCGGGAAATGGAAATCGCTGATCCTGTTCCATCTGATGTCCGGAACAAAGCGCTTCAACGAGTTGCGCCGGCTGATCCCCGATGTGACGCAGCGGATGCTCACCTTGCAACTCAGAGAGCTGGAGACTGACCGGGTTATCCATCGCGAAATCTATCGTGAGGTGCCGCCCAAGGTTGAATATTCGCTCACAGAGTTAGGTAACACGCTTGCGCCATTGATCAGTGCAATGCGCGAATGGGGAGCGGTACATGAGGGTGCAATCCTAGCGTTCAGGCGCGCTGAGATCAATGCCAACCCACTTGAATCGCTCGCCTAGCTTTAGACTTTTGTCAGGCAGGCTAACGCCCCGGCGCTGGAAAAAGAGCCGGCTCTGGGGCGTGGGTTGGGTGGGTCTCAAGCCAGTTTGCAATGGACGTCCCCCCTCCCCATGGGATCTGAAACGGGCTCAGGCACGCCATGCTCAACCCTGATTGCTTGCATATCACCATTGAAGCCCTGGTTGGCCAGGTAGTAGCCAGCGACGTCTAGGTCCGCCGCCAGAGTTGCCCGGAAATTGGCGCGTAAGGCCCCCAGAGGATCGTGTTGGCGGTGTCCGCAGCGAATCGGTCAGGTACGGCCACCGCAGAATGCGTCAACGCCGCGCGTGGGCTGGCGGTTGCCAGTTGATAAACGCCCATAAATAGCAACACCATCCATAGCGCGACGCAGCGACGCGTCCGATAGAACTCTGATGTCTTGCACATAGGCTACCTGTTTTTTTATAAATAATGGCAGCACAGTGGGACTTAACAGGGCGCGATTCGTTATCTGAACCCATCCCTGCGGCGTCTGAAAATAATCAACACGCAACAACTTCTTATTTATTGATCACCCAAAAAAAGAGCCCTCGACGCGGGGCTCTTGTGTGTCGCTGATTAAGCGTTCTGCTCGCCCCCTACAGACCCTTTTCGCTCCAAGGGCGCTTTCTCCCACTTGGCGATGACCAGAGGTGCAATTGCATTACCCAGCACGTTCAAGGTAGTGGTGCCGCTGTCGATTATCCGGAAGATCCCGGCAATCAACGCGACCCCTTCCAGCGGCAGGCCGGCAGACGCCAATGTGGCCGACAGGATGATGATGGCAAACCCAGGCACACCCGCAGCGCCCTTGGACGTCAGCACCATAGTGACCACCAGCAGAATTTGCTGAGTCAACGACAGATCGATGCCATAGAGTTGGGCAATGAAGATCGTCGCCACACCGAGGAAGATCGAAGCACCGTCCAAGTTAAACGCATAACCCACCGGCACCACGAAGCTGACGATGCGTCGAGGCACGCCATAGGCTTCCAGCTTGGTCATCAACTGTGGCATGACGGCCGCAGAGGCAGCACTGGAGAAAGCCAGAATCAGCTCATCGCGGAAGTACTTGATCAACTTGAAGACGTTTTCGCCGATCAAGTAGCAAATGCCGCCGAGCATCACCAGGGCAAAGGTAATTAGCGCCAGATACACCACGCCGATCAACTTGAGCAACGGTAGCAACGAGGCAAATCCGAAGGTCGCTACAGTGGCGCCAATCATGCCGAATACACCGATCGGTGCGTAGGCCATGACAAATGATACGACTTTGAACATTGCGTCGGAGAAACCCTGCACCACCGCAATAACCGGTGCGCTTTTCTCTTTAGGCAACGTGTTCAACGCCATACCCAGCAGCACAGCAAAGAACAGCACCGACAGCAACTTCGCTTCTGACATCGCGACAATCACGTTATCGGGCACGATGTTTTGCAGGATGATCAGCGCACCTTTCGACGGCTCCATGTGCACGGCTGCAGCGTTGTGTGCAATGCCAGCGATTTCGGTGCCCTTACCCGGCTCGAAAAGATTGGCGAAGCACAAGCCAAGCACGATGGCAAGGCTGGTGATTGCAAAGAAGTAGATCAACGACTTTGCGCCCATGCGACCGAACGATTTGTTATCGCCGCCTCCGGCTATGCCGAGGATCATGCAGCAGAAAACAATCGGCACGACGACCATCTTCATCATCTTGATGAAAATATCACCGAGCGGTTTAAGGATTTCTGTACTGACCCACACTTGATTTTCCGGGTGGGTATTGAAATACCAACCCACGAGCACGCCAAGCAACAGCCCGGCAACTATTTGCCAAACTAAGGGGATACGTTTCATGTCTAGCCTTTTTGTTGGAATGAAAGGACTGCGTAAGCGCAGTAGCTAGATTCATGAGCTTCCAGCTCATTTAAATTTCCTGGGCGCACTCTTTAACGTGCGCCAGGTTTTTTTATTATTTAGCGAACAGCTGGCTCATATCCTTGAACGCCTTGAACTCCAGCGCGTTGCCGCACGGGTCGAACAGAAACATGGTGGCCTGCTCGCCGACCTGGCCTTTGAAGCGAATGTAGGGTTCGATCACAAACTTGGTTGCGCGCGCTTTCAAACGCTCGGCCAGCGCTTCCCATTGCGCCCACTCCAGGATGATGCCGAAGTGCGGAACCGGTACGTCGTGGCCATCTACCGGGTTGCTGTGCACGCTTTCCTGCGAAGCAGTCTTAGGGTGTTCATGGATGACCAACTGGTGGCCGTAGAAATCGAAATCTACCCACTGCTCGCTTGAGCGGCCTTCGGCAAGGCCGAATACCTCACCGTAAAAGGTGCGCGTAGCTGCCAGGTCATATACAGGGATTGCGAGGTGGAAAGGAGAAAGGCTCATCAGGACTCCGATAACAATTTTTTATTGGTTTGTGGTGCCGGACACCGTGGTCGCTGCCCGACGGCTTTTTGAAGGTGGATTTATGCTAAAGCCGAACCACCTTAAAAAAAATCAATATAAATTTTTCACAAACACAATTTTATTTTGTTAATCGGCGATCTCTTTTTACTGCTCCCAGCCCGCCTGAATCGCATGGGTAATTTGATCGACAAACACCCTTGTCTTCGTCGGAACCAACCGCCCCGGAGGCATCACGGCATAGATCCCACCCGGTTCCGGGCCTTCCCATTGCGTCAGTATTTGTACAAGCGTGCCATCGCGCACCGCCGCACCGGCCAGCCAATCAGGCGTCAGAATGATCCCAGCGCCCTCCACAGCAGCCTGTAAAAGCGACTCCGAACTATCGGAGATCAGCGGCCCCGTCTCAATGCTGATTCCGTGTCTAGGCGCCTGGCATTACGCCCCAACTGCCGATGGACACGCGGGTCGATCCCCCTGGCAACCGCGCCATTGCAACATCGCGCAGAGCATGAGCATCTCGCGAGCCAATTTCTGGATAGATGCAGAGAGACAGACCCGAAAAGTCCGCTTAGGGATATCAACTCATAACCCATATCCCTCTTCCGAGCGACCACGGATTTGCCACATTCGGGTTGCTCATCCAGTATACGGAGGCGCACTGAATACCAGCCACGGCCACCCAGGTCCGTGTCGGAAATCGCCATTCGCGATCGCTCGCACACCCGATGTCAATGGGGGCAAAACTGGGGGCACAGTTCGTTTAATTCAGGCTAAAACCGCCGCGCTAGAGCCATGTCAAAATGTTCTTTGGGGATCCGGATAGCTTGTAATGGTATCGCTGCATGGCAAGGAGCAGCGCTTCTCCATCGATACTGACTCCGACATAGGTTTCCATCCTTGGCTTTGCAGAGGGACACGGCTGAATAGAACGCAACGTGGCCTTACGCACCACAGTTGTATCGAGTGTGAATCAAGATCTGTGTTGAGGGTGGCGTCGCCGTCGCTCCCTCAATCGCTCCTCGTATCCAGCGCACCGCTGCGGCAGTCTCGCCAACGAAATCATGAGAGATAACATAATCCATGACGCCGGACTCAAGCATCGCCCGCGTATGAACCGTAAGCTCATGACCGACGAAAATAGGCCGATCCTCAGCCGCAATAGTATCTATTGCCTGAGCAACGCCCCGATTGGCGCCGGCCACGTTGTAGATGGCTGCCGGGTAGTCGTGCTTGGAAAAATAACGCGTCAATTGTTCAGTCGTGGTCTGAGGGCGATCGTCGGACATCACTCGTTCGTCGATTTTCAGATACGGAAACTCGGAACGGAGCACCCTGCGAAACCCCATCTCCCGCTCTTGCTGACAGCGAAACGGCACACTGGTCACCAGCAGGATCTTCGCGGGCTCTTTAGGTAACGCATTGCCTATCAGCAACCCGGCGACACTGCCCGCCGCATATTGATCATTGCCAACATAAGCGCTTCGCCCGGAATTAGGCAGGTCGGTGGTCAGGCAAACGACTGGAATACCCAGGCTGCACAGTTTGCGAATCGCTCTGTTGATCGCGGGATGCTCGCGCGATACGACGATCACACCATCCGCTGAGGCGCCCTGCGCCTGAACCTGATCGGCAAAAGTGGCGGGATCGACCTGATTAGTCGGTACATAGTAGCCATGCACCACGACGCCTGGTGTCGAAGCATTCACCAACGCCTCGGCGCCGGCCAACGTCGCATTGAAGGTTTCGCCCGAGTCGCAAAAGAGCTTGATCTGCAACGTTGCCATGCCGTCAGCCAAATCTTTCTTTAGCTTATCCAGTGCAGCCAGCACTTTCAGACGGGTGTTTTCCCGAACGCCAGGACGGTTGTTCAGCACACGATCGACGGTCGCTGGCCCGACCCTGGCCACCTTAGCGACCTGTTGAACAGTGGGGCCCTTCCATAAGCGCGCCGATGTTTGCGTGGTCATATGGCACGCCCTCTTTTGATGTTATTTACACCATATAAACATTCCCGATGGTCGGCTTCAAGAGCAATGGAAAATGGCACTTCACTCTTAAATTTGAGGTTTTTCACATCATAAACTGCCTATGGTGCTCCTTGAAGCTTGCTTTTTCGGCGCTAATAATCGAGGCATAACAAACACAACAAACCGCCAGGATAGTCCCATGAACAACTCGCCTCATCGGTTGGTTTCGACCGCCACGGCCAAGCCGCTCGTGGCCCACTGTGCACCTCCTTTCTCAGTCAACACCCTCGCGAGTTTGACGCTGCGTAGATGACTTTCGCCCATTGATAGGTAGTTGAATATGAGCATACGAATCGCCGTTATCGGCGCGGGAATTATGGGGGAGGATCACGCCCGCATCATTGCCCAGGACCTTCCGGGAACCACTTTGCATGTGGTGTGTGATGCGTCGCCAGAGCGAGCGAAGCTGATAGCTGACCGTTATGGAGCCGCTGACGTTTCCACTGATCCACTGTTCACGCTTTCAAGGTCCGATGTAGATGCAATCATCATCGCCAGCCCGGACGAAACCCATGCAGTCCTGACCATGGCTGCCATTGATGCAGGGAAACCCGCACTGTGTGAAAAGCCGCTGTCTCAAAGCCCGGACCAGTGCCTGGCGGTCATCGACAAAGAGGCATCCCGGGGTCGCCAATTCGTGCAACTGGGCTTCATGCGCCGGTTTGACCCTTCGTACAGGGAAATGAAAAGTGCCTTGAGCGCCGGTGTGATAGGTCGGGCTGTGATGATGCACAATTTCCACCGCAACGTAGAAGCCCCCGCCAACTTCAGCGGGCAAATGGCGATCAGTAACTCCGCGCCCCATGAGTTCGATGTGGCACGTCACGTGCTCGACACTGAATACGTTGCCATTTCAGTGTTCCAACCCGCCCACACGTCCAAGGACGGCGTCGGCGCCCCGGTATTCATGGTGCTGGAAACCCGGGAAGGCCATCTGGTGAACATCGAAATCAACAATAACGCCCATTACGGGTACGACGTACGTGGCGAGCTGGTGGGCGAGCAAGGTTCCGTGCAACTGGCCACACCCGTACATGCTCGTTTCAACACCCGCCTTCAGGGTTTTGAAAGGTACGCTGCCGATTGGCGGCCGCGTTTCGCCGACGCCTACCGCCTGCAGAACAAAGCATTTGTAGAGTTCATCAACACAGGTATTTTCCCAGTCCATGCCGCAAATGCCTGGGACGGCTATTGCGCAGCCATCGTCGCCCAAGCCGGCATCGAGGCACTCAACCAACGTCGCCGGGTAGTTTTGCCAACGCTGCAAGCACCGCCCCTCTACCGTTCGAGAGAAGGAGCGATGCCATGAAGCTGGGATTCGTCACCGATAGCCTCGGTAACCTGCCCCTGCGGGAGATGCTCAAGCAGGCTGAACGGCTGGGCGTGTCGGGCCTGGAAATCAACACCGGCGGATGGTCGACTGCACCACACTTTAACTTGGCGCAGATGCTCGCCTGCGCCGACGACCGCCAGGCACTCAAACGCAGCTTCCAGGAGCACAACCTAGAAATCATTTCCCTGAACGCCAACGGCAACCCTTTGCATCCCACGCAGCCTGCACAAGGCCAGTGCCTCAAGGACACGATCCGCGTGGCCGGTGAGTTGGGAGTCAAGACCGTCTGCACCATGTCTGGGTTACCTGAAGGTCAGGCCGGCGACAGTATGCCGAACTGGGTTATTGCCTCATGGCCTCCCGAAACCCAGACAATGCTGCGCTATCAATGGGAAGAACGTCTGCTGCCCTTCTGGAGCGAGATCGCTGATCTGGCCAAGGAAAATGGCGTGGAGCGTATCGCTCTGGAATTGCACGGTAACCAGTGCGTCTACAACGTCCGCTCGCTCCTGAAACTACGCAATGCAATCGGACCGGTGATTGGCGCCAACCTCGATCCCTCTCATCTGTTCTGGATGGGCGCTGACCCGCTGGTCGCCGCCGAGGCGCTGGGCGACGCCATTTACCACGTGCACGCCAAAGACACTTTGCTTAATGCGCCAGTCCAGGCCGTGGATTCACTCCTGGAAAATGGCTCATTGATGGACATCTCATCCCGAAGCTGGTCGTACATCACACTTGGATTCGGCCACGGTGAGCAATGGTGGCGGCAGTTCTGCTACCGCTTGAAGATGGCTGGCTACGATGGCTGGCTATCGATCGAGCATGAGGACGTTTTACTCAACAGCCTCGAGGGTTTGGAAAAATCCGTAAGACTGCTACAGAGCGTCATGCCGGTTGCCACCAGCGATTTCAAACCCCAACCCATCTGAATCGCACCACGAGAAAAACCAATGTAATTGCGTATTAAAACGCTCACCGCGATGGCGAGTGAGCATCAACCCATGAGTTCCAGTCAGGAATATCACAATGACAATTAATTCCTACGGAAATACGGCAGACACTTCAGCCGCCTATGTCAGTCCTGAAAAACACCAGGCACAGCGCTACCTGCAAAAAATCACTTGGATTGCCACATTTGGCGGCCTGCTCTTCGGCTTCGATACCGGCGTCATCAATGGCGCCTTGCTCTACATGAAAGATGACCTGGGCCTGACACCATTCACAGAAGGTTTGGTCGCCAGCGCCCTATTGATCGGCGCAATGATGGGGGCGCTGTTCAGCGGTCGCCTATCGGACCTCAAGGGTCGCCGCCGTATCATTCTTTTCCTCGCCGTAGTGTTTTTTCTTGGCGCGTTGGCTTGTGCGCTGGCGCCCACTCTCAACGTGATGGTGGCCGCCCGCTTCACGCTGGGGTTAGCGGTGGGCGGCGCATCGGTCGTCGTGCCGGCGTACCTTGCAGAAATGGCTCCATCCAGCATTCGCGGCCGCATCATTACCCGCAACGAGTTGATGATCGTCACTGGGCAATTCCTGGCCTTCACCACTAACGCCACACTGGGCAATTTGTTTAGCGATCTCGACGGTGTTTGGAGATGGATGCTTGCCTTGGCAACCCTGCCAGCAGTGGCACTCTGGTTGGGAATGCTCTATATGCCGGAAAGCCCGCGCTGGCTGGCCACCAAAGGCCGCTTCAGAGAGGGCCTGGAAGTACTCAAACTGGTACGGGAAGAGTACTACGCCAAGGCTGAGATGGAGGCGATCACGCAGCAGATCAGCAACGAACGATTCATCAGAAAAGGCGGCTGGCGCGACCTGTCTCAAAAGGGCGCGCGGCGAATCTTTTTGATTGGCATCGGTATCGCTGTTACGTCGCAGTTGACCGGAGTCAATTCAATCATGTACTTCGGCACGCAGATCCTTACAGAAGCGGGTCTGGAGCAACGCAGCGCACTGATCGCTAATGTCGTAAACGGCATTATTTCGATTGGCGCAACCTTCGTGGGCATTGCTCTGCTGGACCGCGTGGGCCGTCGCCCGATGATGCTGCTCGGTTTCACTGGCACCACATTGTCTTTACTGTTGATTGGCTTGGTTTCAGTTTTTGTCGATCCCTCCGTCACACGCGCCATGCTCATCCTCGGGGCCATGGCGATGTTCCTTGCCTCAATGCAAGGGCTGATCGGGCCCGCCTTTTGGGTACTTTTGGCGGAAATTTTCCCAATGCGCATCCGCGGCGGATGCATGGGAATGGCGATCGCAGCGTTCTGGTTGACCAACGTGATGATCGGCATGTTCTTTCCGTCTTTGGTTGCAACGATCGGGATCGGCCAAACCTTCTTTGTGTTTGTGGGGGCAGGACTCCTGTCTCTGACTTTCGTCGCGGTGTGGGTACCGGAGACACGAGGCAGCACGCTCGAGGAGATTGAACAGCGGTTGTATGGCTAGGCGGGATGAAGTCTCCCCTCAACTGCCGCTCCTCCGCTTCCTATTTCGTGGCATGTTTTTTTGGGAAGCGGCTCTTCTCTGCTGATGGCCGTGCCCGAGGTCAGGCTGCTTTCTTTACGACGCAATTCAAAGCTGCAACCCCTTCGGCCCGTGGCGCTTTTGTACATCTCGCACAAGGCTAAAGCTATTCGAGCATGGATAGCTTTGCACCACATGTTGTATGTCATGAGGCCAAAAATTGGTACTAAGTAGCGATCGCCTGCTCGTCGTCGGCCCGGAGCTTGTCCAATACTGAGCGCTCCGGACGCGGTGCACCGAGATGCAAGTAACGTAGTTCATCCATAAAGGCACTCCAAAGTGAAGGGCCGCCCTTTTCCAGCACCTCCGCGCGCAAAGACGCTTCCTTGCTCGGATGCGTATGCCGAACACCCCAGGCAGCCACATGCGAGAGCAGAGGGACAAGCTGTATCGCCGCTTCCGTGAGGCTGTAAATCACTTTCTGCTGGTGACTCGGATCCGGGCATCGTGTCAGCAGGCCAGACGCGGTCAAGTGTTTCAGCCTACTCGCGAGGATGTTCGTGGCGATGCCTTCCTGGTTTTTCTCCAGCAGGACGCCATAAGTGCGTCTGTTCTCGAACATGACATCGCGGATAACGATCAGGCTCCAGCGGTCGCCGATCTGCTCAAGCGTCAGGTTGATCGGGCAGCCCGATCGTCTTGTTTGTTGCACAGCTACTCTCCTTGAATTTCCACTTGCATTGTGCAAGGTGCTCGAATATTATTCAACCACTTGCACATTGCAAGCACTATGACAGCTCAGGCGAATCGGTAAAAGAATCGAACATCCGGGCTTTCATCACGGGTAACACCGGCAATTCGATGCTGCGTATGGCCGGAAAGGCGGTAACAGCTGGCGTTTTGCTAAAGATCATTACAGCTGTACGTACCTACATACCCACCACACACAATGGTTAAGAACACTATGAAATTCTCCACCATCACTTCGCGTACCCTGCTCGCGCTATCGTTAGCATTCGCCGGCGCCTTCGCTGCTGTAGCTCCGGTCCAAGCTGCAGCGCCGATGCAGCACAAGCAGGTTCCGGGCTTCTATCGCACGATGATTGGCGACTATGAAGTCACTGCGCTCTATGACGGCGGCGGTAGTATCGACTCCAGTCTCCTACACGGTGATCCCGCGCTCATTCAGTCCCTCTTGGCACGCTCCTTCCAAAACGATCCCAAGCATGTTTCGGCAACCGTCCAAGGCTTCCTCGTCAACACTGGCTCCAAACTCCTTCTCATTGATACCGGTGCAGGCGGCCACTGGGGCCCTCCCACTTTGGGCAAGCTCGCGCAGAACTTGAAGGCCTCCGGCTACAAACCGGAGCAGATCGACCTGGTTCTACTGACTCATCTCCACGCTGACCATGCTGGCGGTATTTACCAAAACGGGAAACGCGTCTTTCCGAACGCGACCGTGATGATGACGAAGGCCGACGCCGACTTTTGGCTGTCGAAGGAAATCATGGCCCAGGCCCCGGAGGACGCAAAAATCTTCTTCAAAGTCGCACAGGATGGCGCCGCGCCTTACATCGCCGCAGGCAAATGGAAGCCGTACGAAGGCATGGCCGAAATCGTCCCCGGTATCGCACCGTATGCCATTCCCGGCCACACGCCCGGTCACACCGGCTACATGATTTCCTCAAAGGGTCAGTCGCTGCTCATCTGGGGCGACGTAGCTCATGTTGGCGCCGTCCAAATGCCGCATCCGGAAATCAGCATCGCCTTCGACTCAGACAGCGCGTCGGCCATCAAAACGCGTGAAGACCTGCTGGTGAAACTCGCTGCGGACAAGACGATGATTGCCGCAGCCCACATGCCGTTCCCTGGCCTGGGCCGTCTTCGCAAAGCCGACAACAGCGAGGGCTATGACTGGGTACCGACGACTTTCCTCAACCTGGAGTGAGCTGATCATGACTTACGATTCATCTTCCGTCCGTGAGCTTCGGGATGCGATGTTCGCCTTCGACTTTGCGCATCCTGTACGCACCATCGAGACGCTCCGCGTCGGCATGGAGGCAATTTCACAAGCGAACCCGCCGGCGGCCGACCTAACCGTCGAGACGATCGAGCTCGATGGCGTAGCCGCGGTGGCGATTACGGCTCCCGGCGCATCCAAAGATCGAGTCATCTACCATTTCCATGGTGGTGGCTGGGTGGCTGGCTCTCCTGCCTCGCATTTGGGCATGCTTGGGGAGCTGTCTCGAGCGGCAAAGTCCCAGGTCATCGTTCTGGACCACTCCAAGGCACCCGAGCACCCATTTCCAGCCTCCTACGACGAGTCCATCCGCGGCTACGAAGCCGTGCGTGCGCTTGGCAAGCCGTTTGCCGTGACAGGTGATTCCAGTGGCGGCGGCATGGCTCTCAACGTTCTGGCCTATGCAGCCTCGAAGGGCCACAAGGACGCGCGAGCAGCGCTCCTAATTAGCCCGTGGGCAGACTTAACGCTGACGCTGCCCTCGTTAACTCAGCTGGCCCACCGAGACCCCATGGTCAACGTGAGCGGGATGCGGGACATGGTAGAGGCTTACGCTGGCAACCACGATTTGAAGGATCCGCTCATCTCACCTTTGTTCGCCGACATGCATGGTTTTCCTCCGCTGCTCATACATGTCGGAAGCGACGAAGTACTTCTCGACGACGCGCTTGAAATTGACCGAAAGGTGCGCGCTGCCGGCGGCGAGTCACACCTTGAGGTCTGGCCGGAGATGCTGCACGTCTGGCACATTCAGACAGCCTCTTTGCCTCAGGCCCACGACGCGCTCCAGAGAGCCGGCGAGTTTCTCATCGGGCACCTCGCTGACTAGCACGCGCACGCACACTGCAAAAACTGCAGACATTAGATAGGAGATTGTAATGACTACTGACACCACCCCACCGGGAACAGCATGGATGCAAATCGTCAAGAAGAAAGGAACAAGCGACTTCGCGACGTCGTTCACTGCTGACGCCAGCCTTCAGACCTCAGCCCTAAGCAAGACCGTGATCGGCCCGACATCCATCGGGGCATTCTTTGCCGCGACGAGCACGATGTACGAAAACTTCGTGTTCACTGCGGAGACGGTTGACGGTACGAAGACTTACCTTGAGTGGGATGCCACCCACGGTGGTAAGCCGGTCGCCGGCACCACCATCATCACTCGGAATGAGGCTGGCCTCGTCCACAATATCAAGCTCTTTCAAAGCCCGTTCCACGTCGTCCGTGAGTTCTCGGCTGGCCTGAAAGAGCGACTCGAAGAAACACTCGGTCAAGACTTCTTTAGCTAAGCCGGGCCAGTTCGTCGCCGCGTAGTAGCTGAACGACACAACTGAGGAAGCACTCATGCCAATTTTTCACGCCCACATCCCAGCTCAAAAGTTCTCTAGTGAAGAGAAACGCGCACTGGCGGACGCCTTGAATCTCGCTCTTCATGAAGCCATGGATACGCCCAGGGATGACCGTTTCGTCATCATCAGTGAGCACAAGGACGATGAGCTTTTCATCCATCCGACTTTTCCTGACATGAAGAGATCTGACAAGCGCATGGTCGTAACGGTGACGATAGGCACGAGCAGGACAGTGGAGCAGAAACGCAAGCTCGCGGAGTTGGTCACCCGTTACGCGGTAGAAAAGGTGGGCGTCAGCCAGGACGATATCAGCCTGATCATGTATGCCGTTCCCTTGGAGAACATGAGCTTCGGCGGCGGCAAGCTGGTCTCTGACATTGACCTCTCCATGCCTTGGGTAAACAAGTAAGAAATACGAAACTGCCCCGTTTTTGGAAACGGGGCAGCGGAATTGACTCGAAACGAATTTTGAGGCTCAAACCAATTCAGCTAAAGATGCCGGATTGAAGCCCTTCAGATCCGCGTAATCGCCTTTTTCCACTTTGGCGACCCAATCCGTGTCACTCAGCAGAACGCGCCCTACTGCGATCAGATCAAACTCTTCGCGCTCCATACGCTCGACGAGCCGATCCAGCCTCGCAGGGGTTGATCCTTTGCCGGCGAAGGCGTTAGTGACATCATTATCCAGCCCAACCGAACCGACGCTAATGGTTGTGGCGCCAGTGACTTTCTTCGCCCAACCCGCGCAGTTCAACCCGTTCTCACCGTCAATTTCGGGAAACTCAGGTTCCCAGAAGCGCCGCTGCGAGCAGTGCAGGACGTCCACACCGGCCTCGACCAGTGGCAGCAGCCAGTCCTCCATCACCGCTGGCGTGTCAGCGACGCGTACGCCGTAGTCCTGTTGCTTCCACTGGCTGACGCGCATGATGATCGGAAATTCAGGGCCAACAGCCTGACGAACAGCAGATACGATCTCACTGGCAAAACGCGAGCGTTCCTTGATTGTCGGGCCGCCGTAGCGGTCAGTGCGCAGATTGCTACCAGCCCAGAAAAACTGATCGATTAAATAGCCATGGGCTCCGTGGATCTCGACGGTATCGAAGCCCAGTCGTTTGGCATCTGCTGCGGCCTTGGCGAACGCTGCGACCGTGTCTGCAATGTCCTCTTCACTCATCACCACGCCACGCAGGTCACCTGGCGAAACAAGGCCCGACGGGCTTTCCACTGGCGCATCAGGCTCCCAGTCGTTGATGTAACGCGTGGACCCAGTGTGCCAGATCTGCGGTGCCATGCGCCCGCCAGCGTTGTGGACCGCATCGATCACGTTTTTCCACCCAGCCAGCGCCGCTTCGCCATGAAAAAAAGGGATGCCTGCGTCATTGCGTGATGCTGGGCGATCAATCACGGTGCCTTCCGACAAAATCAGCCCGACACCTCCCTCTGCCCGCCGCCGGTAATAGGCGGTGCTCGCTTCACCCGGGATGCCTTCGGGTGAGAACAGCCGCGTCATCGGCGCCATGACAATCCGGTTTTTCAGTTCAAGTGACCGGATGGAAAGAGGATGAAATAAAACGCTGGTATCAGGGTTCGACATTGGATGGACTCCATTTGCTTTCGGAAGCCATATAAGTATATTTTGTAAACCAAATGTCAATTAGGCACCTAGAGTCGCCTAGGCATACATGAGGAAACTTCGATGCTGGAATTAAAGCCGCAATGTTTTTCGTCGGAGTGCCCAAGCCGGGCGCTGTTCGACCAAATCGCAGATAAATGGTCAATGATGGTTCTGGCGGTGCTTGATGACGGGCCGCATCGCTTCAATGCCATCAGACGCCGCCTGGAAGGCGTCACCCAGAAGGCACTTACACAGTGCCTCCGGCGGCTGGAACGAAATGGTCTCGTCTCGCGCCAGGTCATTTCGTTTTCGCCTGTGGCAGTGCAGTATCAGATCACCCCACTGGGTCGAACACTGCAGCAGCCATTTCGCGAATTGCATAAATGGACGCTCGACAAATTGCCTGAGGTTGAAGCGGCCCGGTCGAAGTTTGACGAAGCCGCGGAGGATAAGCTGACGGTGTGATTCGGTTAGCCGCGCGCGCTACAGTTTATAGTTAAATGTCATCAGTGCATTACGCGGCGCCCCATAACTGACAGTATCGAAATCGCCTTTCTGCATTGCATATTTTTTATCAAACACATTGTTCACATTGACTGATACATCCATGTTTCTTGTCAGTTCATAACGTGCCATCAGTGACGAACCAGTGACGTTTTATAGCAGCGAGATGGGATAACTGATGAAAATCCGGTTTTCATCAAACTCATTGTTGAAGTCGTGGCGCACTTGCCAGGATTTTTCCTGGGCGTCATCGCCGCTGAGTTTTTGCAGGCCGACGTAGAAGGTGTTTCCGCCGTATTTGGCCGAGAGCATGGCGAAGGCGGTTTTGTTGTCCAGATCGCCGGCCAGGGCGTTGCCGTCTTCCTTGCCGATGAAGTAGCCGAGGTTGGCGGGCTCGATGTGCTGGTGGCGAATGCCGGCATTGCCAGCCCTGGCGCGATCTGTGATTTGTCCATCAAGGACTGGGACGACATGTTCTCGGTCAATCTTCGCGGCGCCTGGCTGCTTGCCAAAGCCAGCTACCCGCATTTGCGCGAGAGCCGAGGCTCGGCGTGCTTCACCTCGTCGATGTCTGGCCAGCTTCCGCATGCCGGCTCAGGCGCCTACAGCCCCACCAAAGCGGCATTGACGATGCTCGCCCAGACGCTCGCGCTGGAATGGGCGCCTGACGGGATCCGTGTCAACGTGGTATCCCCTGGGATGACGCACACGCCGATGTCGGAAAAAATGTACGCCGATCCCCAGATCAAGAAAGCACGGGAAGCAATCATCCCGCTGGCGAGAATCGGCGACCCCATGGATATCGCGAATGTGATCGAGTTTCTCGTTAGCCCTTTATCCGGGTATGTCACGGGACAGGATATTTGTGTCGATGGCGGCTTCTCCAAATCGATACTGAGTCATATCCCGGGCCGACCAAGCTCCAAATCTTAAGCACGATTGGTTAAGAGTGGATTGATCACCCAAGTAAGAAGGTGCATGGCTAGCGCAGCAGTGGCTTGGAGTCATGCCAACCCAGGCCGTCTACCTAGCAGGCATCTACTGCCACCCGAGCGCAGCGCGATGCAAGTACCTCCTGAACTGGCGAACTTCACCGTTCGTTATGTCGAGGACGCCCTGGCTGACAGCTTCCGTTCGGTAGAGGTGTATCAGACCCGCTGGTTGCTGCAGGCCCTGGCGGTCATCGATACACCTGTAGTCAGTTCGTTCTAAAACTCGCCAACCGCAGCGCCCGCCCGCCTTCCCCATTCGCCAGCCACAGCTCACTGACGCTCAATAACCGCGCGAGCTGTTTTATTCGAGATGGAGGCACGCCTCGAGCGAACCAATTCGTCAAGCATTGGGGGCTAACGCCAAGCACTTCGGCGAACGACGTGGGTGCAACAGCGTACTCATCCAACAACGTTCGCAGACGTTGGCCTGACGCGCGTCGATCTTCCAGTCGAGCCCTGGGGTAGGACTCCGTGTTTTTATCCTCGATCATTGTTGCCCTGCTCCAGCCAGTACGATTGGCGCGGCATATGAACACTGCGACTCGGAATACGGAACGTTGCGAAGCGTAACGATCGAAAAAAAGAATAGGCCTACCCGCTGTAGTACCGAACTCCTACAGACCTATCCTCACGGCACCTTCGGACCCCGCTCACGGTTGCTGAGCGCAACGTTGCGCTCAGCAACCGTGAAGGGCTGAGAATCAAGTCTGTAGAACTAGCAACAAATACCGCTCTCTAGAACCAGGTCTCCATCTGTATCCCGTATTGCCACACGCCGCCGGCACTGAAGTCAGATTTACCGAATGAATCCGAGGCGCTGTAGCGGTCCAGATCCGAAGACCAATCCATGACACTCGCAAACACACGCAACTCAGGGCGCGTGAGCAGGTCGCCGAAGTCCGGCTTGAAGGTCGGGGCGATGGTGAATTTCCAGAAGTTACCGTCGACCGCATTGCGTTGCTGGTAGCCCTTGGGATCGAGGTCCATGGTTTGCCAGCTCATCTCGTAGGCCATTTCGAAATTGCTGTTGATTTCATTGGCCAACCGCACGTTCAGCGTCATCCAGCGGTAGTCGTCACCCTTGACGTAGCGGTCCTTGCTCTGTTCGGCCAGCAAGCTGGGGCCGATGCGCCAGCCGGGTGCGATGGGAGTCTCGCCGTAAAGCGCCAGGCGTAGCGCACGGGCATCGTCGATCAGCTCGCCATCGGAGCCGATGTTCTTGACCTCCGCCCCCAGGCCTTGCCCATAGAGCAGCGCCGCCTTGGTGAAGCCTTCCCGGCCGAAGAAGTTCTTCTGGTGGTTGGCCACCATGCTGTGCAGACCGGAGTCCGCTGGCGTCAGGCCCGCTTCGTTGCTGCGGACACCGATGTCGTTTTTCTTTGACCCGATGGCATTGAACATCCACTGCCACTGGCCATTGTCGAAAAACTGGTTGGAAGTCAGGATGTAGCTTTCCACATCGGCATTGACCCCGCCCTCACTGAACTCTCCGTAGTTACGCCCCATCAACGAGTAATTCGAGCGCCAGTTCTTATTCATCTGCACATCGTAGATACCACCGCCGGTCCCGGCGAGGTAGACGACGTCCGAGTCCAGCCAGTGGATGTCGAAATTGTCCCGATCAAATCGCTTGCCGGCCCACAGGGTGGAATTCTCGAACACCGAGTTGCCCTTGAACGCGGCGATATGATCCAGTTCGGTAAACACCTGGCGCACGTTCAGGTTGCTTTCGTCGGCGGTCCAATCATTGGAGCTTTCCACGCCATCGGCAATGGACACTGTGAATTTGGAGTGGGTGCCGTTCTGCGCGTACTGCTCTTTCGACAGGTCGATGCGCATGTAGGTGTCGTCTTCGTTACCCAGTCGCCCGACGGCGCCACCCACCGAACCGGCCGGGGTGGTATACGGGCCGCCACGGCCTCCGCCCAGCCCATCGTTGACCAGCAATCCGGAGCGAGCGTAGCCCTTGAAGCTGAAGCCGTCCGTGAGATGTGGGCTGCTGTCCTGTTTTTCCAGGCTTTGCTGGCGGGCTTCGAGCTTTGCCAGGCGCGTGTCCAGAGTGGGCGCTGGGACAGTCGCAGTGGACGCCGCCGGTTGAAGAGCAGGAGCGGCGCGTTTGAGTTGTTCCAGTTCCCTGGCCAGGGCCTGGGTTTGCTGTTCGGCGGCGGCGGCGCGTTTTTCGGCGGCGCTGGTGCGGGCCTCGAACGCGGCCATGCGCTCCTCCAACGTCGCGGCTTGAGCGGTGGCCGCCGAGGTGCCGAGCACGCCCGCGAGAAGCCAGCTTGATGCTTTCTGCATGTGGATTTCCCTGTTTTGTTTTTATTTTTTTGTTCCCGCGACTGCCGTCTTCCCGTGACTCCCGAATTGTCAGACTCCACGAAAAAAAGGATGCCTCATCGCAAATACGCTGCTACATTTGGCGATGTTAACGTTAACTTTTCTAAAAACAAAAATAAAGAGGGCTTTATGAAACAGCTCAAATCGCTCCTTCCAGCAGCATTTCTCGTACTTTGTGGAGGGCTTCCATCCCTCTCGACTGCCGCCAATCTGACGATCTCCTGCGGCGCGGTGGGCGCGGAACTGCAGCTGTGCAAGGAGGCTGTTGAAGCGTGGTCGAAACAGACCGGCAACAGCGTGGAAGTGGTTTCCACGCCTAACTCGGCGACTGAGCGATTGTCGTTTTACCAACAGATCCTGAGTGCGCAGTCCAGCGACATCGACATCATTCAAATCGACATGGTGTGGCCGGGAATGCTGGCCAAGCATCTGATGGATCTGCGCGAGGTGCTTCCCGCCAACGCGACCCAGGGCTACTTCCAGGCCCAGGTGGATAACGCCACGGTGAACGGACGCTTGGTGACGATGCCGTGGTTCACCGATTCGGGCCTGCTGTATTACCGCAAGGACTTGCTCGAGAAATACAACAAACAGGTACCCCAGACCTGGGAGGAAATGACCGCCACCGCCAGGGACGTTCAACTGGCCGAGCGCAACGCCGGCAACGCCAATGCCTGGGGCTACATATTCCAGGGCCGCGCCTACGAAGGCCTGACGTGTAATGCGCTGGAGTGGATCAGCAGTCACCCGGACGGTGGGCTGGTCAACGAAAAAGGCGACATTGTGGTCAACAACCAGGCCTCAAGAACGGCTTTGACCCTGGCAAAAAGCTGGGTAGGCGACATCTCTCCACGGGGCGTGCTCAATTACACCGAGGAAGAAGGCCGCGGCGTATTCCAGTCGGGCAATGCGCTGTTCATGCGTAACTGGCCGTATGTCTGGGCGTTGGTGCAAAGCCCGGACAGTGCCGTGAAAGACAAGGTCGGTGTCGCTCCCCTGCCCCGCGGCGGCGAGGCCGGTACCCATGCCTCCACCCTCGGTGGCTGGGGCTTGGCGGTATCGCGCTATAGCACCCATCCAAAGCTTGCCGCAGAACTGGTGAGCTACCTGAGCAGTGCCCAGCAGCAGAAACATCGTGCCCTGGTCGGTGCCTACAACCCGGTGATCGAATCGCTCTACCAAGATCCCGACTTACTCGCGGCGATGCCTTATTACAGCCAGCTGCACAGCATTCTCAATGATGGGGTCATGCGCCCTGCCTCAGTCACTGCTGATCGCTACCCACGGGTCTCCAATGCCTTCTTCGATCAGGTGCACGGCGTTCTCGCCGGAGAACGGCCTGTCGATCAGGCGCTGGCCGATCTGGAAAGCGAACTCACGCGCATCAAACGCCGGAACTGGTAAGCCACAAGGAAGGAAATCGCCATGTCTGTCTCCACTGCCGTTGCCCCCTCTGACGAGCTGTTGCTCACCCGGGAAACGCCGGTTCAACGCCGTCGAGTCCGCGCCGCCTGGCTGTTCCTGACGCCGATGTTACTGTGTCTGGCCCTGGTCGCGGCCTGGCCGTTGCTGCGTACATTCTGGTTCAGCCTGACCGATGCCAGCCTCGCGGAAACCGGTGACGCAACCTTTATAGGTTTGAGCAACTACTTGTTCCACAGCAGCGCCGGCTGGTCAGGCATCCTGGTCGATCCACAATGGTGGAACGCGGTGCGCAACACCTTGCATTTCACCGTGGTGTCGGTGGGCTTGGAGATCGTACTGGGATTACTGGTGGCGTTGCTGCTGAACATTCAGTTCACCGGGCGCGCCCTGGTGCGGGCGCTGATCCTGATTCCCTGGGCGATCCCGACCATTGTCTCGGCGAAGATCTGGTCCTGGATGCTCAACGACCAGTTCGGCATCATCAATCACCTGATGCTGAGCCTCGGCCTGATTGACGCGCCCCTGGCCTGGACGGCGGATGCCGGCCTGTCGATGTGGGCGGTGATCATCGTCGACGTCTGGAAGACCGTTCCCTTTGTGACGCTGCTGATGCTGGCGGCCTTGCAGATGTTGCCGGGCGATTGCTACGAAGCCGCCAGGGTCGATGGCATTCATCCGTTGAAGGTGTTCTGGCGGGTCACCCTGCCCCTGCTGATGCCGGCGCTGCTGGTGGCGGCGATCTTCCGCATTCTCGATTCATTGCGAGTGTTTGACGTCATCTATGTGCTGACCTCGAACTCATCGAGCACCATGAGCATGTCGGTGTATGCCCGCCAGCACCTGGTGGAGTTCCAGGACGTCGGCTACGGCAGCGCGGCCTCGACCCTGTTGTTTCTGGTGGTTGCGGTGATCGCCGTGGTTTATTTGTACCTCGGACGCCGTCAGCTGGAGGTGCGCTCATGAGCCCGCGCCTGCTGAAAAAAGCGCTGCTGCGCCTGGGGTTCTGGTGCCTGATCGGGGTTTTGCTGCTGTATGCGGTCTTCCCTTTCTACTACGCCATCGTGACCTCGCTGAAACCCTCCAGCGCCTTGTTCCAGGTGAGCTACTGGGTCGACAGCCCCGACTTCTCCAACTATGCGGCGGTACTCAGCCAAGCCTCATTCCTGCGGGCGATTGGTAACTCGCTGGTGGTGGCGCTGTGCGTGGTCACGTTGGCGCTGTTCCTCAGCCTGACCGCCGCCTATGCCCTGGGACGGGTGAAGTTCCGAGGGCGTGGCACAGTCTTGATGATGGTTCTTGGCGTGTCGATGTTTCCCCAGGTCGCGGTGCTGTCGGGATTGTTCGAAGTGATTCGGGCCCTGGGCCTGTACAACACGTCCTGGGCATTGATCCTGAGCTACACGATCTTCACCCTGCCCTTCACCGTCTGGGTGCTGACCACCTTCATGGGCCAACTGCCCCATGAGCTGGAAGAGGCGGCCATCATGGATGGCGCTTCCCCTTGGGTCACTTTGACCCGCGTGCTGCTGCCGCTGCTCTGGCCCGCGCTGGTCACCACCGGTCTGTTGGCGTTCATCGCCGCATGGAACGAGTTTCTGTTTGCCCTGACCTTCACCCTCACCGACACGCAGCGCACGGTCCCGGTTGCCATCGCCCTGATTTCCGGCGGCAGCCCCCATGAGTTGCCTTGGGGGCTGCTGATGGCCGCATCGGTGCTGGTCACCGTCCCATTGGTGATTCTGGTGCTGATCTTCCAGCGCCGAATCGTTTCCGGTCTCACTACCGGCGCGTTAAAGGGTTGATGCCCAACAAAGACAAGGAACAGCATCGTGATCAAGTTGAAGCTAGACAGCGTGAACAAACAATTGGGCGGCGCGCGCATTCTTCGCGATGTCAGCCTGGAAATCGCCGCGGGTGAGTTCGTGGTGTTCGTCGGTCCTTCGGGCTGCGGAAAATCGACCCTGCTGCGCCTGATCGCCGGCCTGGATTCGATCTGCGGCGGCGACCTGCTGATCGATGGGCGCCGGGTCAACGACCTGGAGCCCCGGGAGCGTGGCGTCGGCATGGTGTTTCAATCTTATGCGCTGTACCCGCACATGAGTGTTTACGACAACATCAGCTTTGGCCTCAAACTGGCCAAGACCGAAAAGACCACCCTGCGCGAGCGCGTGCTGAAAACCGCGCAAATCCTGCAATTGGACAAGCTCCTGCAACGCAAGCCCAAGGAACTGTCCGGCGGGCAGCGTCAACGGGTAGCAATGGGCAGGGCCATGGCCCGGGAGCCGGACATCTTGCTGTTCGATGAACCGCTGTCAAACCTGGATGCCTCGTTGCGGGTGCAGATGCGCAACGAAATCGCCCGGCTGCACGCACGACTGGGCTCAACCATGATCTACGTCACCCACGATCAGGTTGAAGCGATGACCCTGGCCGACAAGATTGTCGTGCTCAACGGCGGGCGCATCGAGCAAGTCGGTTCACCACGAGCACTCTACGAGCGTCCGGCCAGCCGTTTTGTCGCCGGTTTCCTCGGTTCGCCCAGAATGAATTTTCTTCCAGCGTTCCTGCACACCCCAGGCGCAACCAGTCTGGTTGAAAGCCTCGTATTGGGGATGACCTCCCTGCCCTTCGACAGCTCGGCGCTGGCGGAGAACACTGCGCTGACGCTGGGGATTCGTCCGGAACACGTCGGGCTCAAGGCGGCGCAAGGCAGCGCTGGCGTCACCGTGACCGTGACCGTTGTCGAATACCTGGGCAGCGAAACCTATGTGCACCTCGATACCGGCCAGGAGGAACCCTTGATCTGCCGTTGTGAAGTCAACGCTGGATGGCAGGTGGGCGATCGGGTCGAACTGGAGCTGGCGTTCGACAATCTGCACCTGTTCGCCGCCGACGGTACGGCCTTGACGCGTCACCCGCAAACCCCGCCGGAAAACGTGACCCTGCGCTCGGTACGAGCAAACGCCCTATGACTGTGTCTTTGAATCCCATGAACATCCCCATGTCCACCGCCCTCGAACTGGCGCAGCAAGCGCTGAGTGAAGGTCTGTCTCGCGTCATCCACGACTATCGACCTGACTATCATCTTGCCCCGCCAGTGGGCTGGATGAACGACCCGAATGGGGTGGTCTACTTTCGTGGCGAATATCACGTGTTCTATCAATATCACCCCTTCGACGCGAAATGGGGCCCGATGTATTGGGGGCACGCCAAGAGTGCCGACCTGGTCCATTGGCAGCACCTGCCCATTGCGCTGGCGCCGGGCGATGACTTTGACCGCGACGGGTGTTTTTCCGGGAGCGCGGTGGTGGATGGCGATACCTTGGCGCTGATTTACACGGGCCACACCTGGCTGGGGGACGTCGGGGATGAACGCCTGATCCGTCAAGTCCAGTGCCTGGCCACCAGTGTCGACGGCATCCACTTCGTCAAGCATGGCGCCGTCATCGACACCGCGCCGCAAGACACGATCATGCACTTTCGTGATCCCAAGGTATGGAAGGACGATGGTCACTGGTACCTGATTGCCGGCGCACGCCTGGACGATACGCCACTGCTGCCGCTGTACCGTTCCACGGATCTGCGCAACTGGGAGTTCCTCGACTATGTGGCCCGCGGCAATGAGGGCGATGGCTATATGTGGGAATGCCCGGATCTGTTTCGCCTGAACGGGCGCGATGTGCTGCTGTACTCGCCCCAGGGCATGCAGCCCGAGGGGTACGAGCGGCTCAACAAGTACCAGACCGGCTACCGCGTGGGCCAACTCGACAGCCAATGGCACTTCACCGGCGGGCCTTTCATCGAGCTGGATAACGGCCACGACTTCTACGCCGCGCAAACGCTGGAGGCTGCCGACGGTCGACGCCTGGTGTGGGCCTGGCTCGACATGTGGGAAAGCCCGATGCCGAGCCAGGCTCATCACTGGTGCGGGATGCTCGGCTTGCCGCGTGAATTGCAATTGCAGGGTGATCGACTGTGCGTGTTTCCGGCCCGGGAACTGACGGCTCTGCGCAAGGCGCCGTTGCCGGTCACCTCCCCATGGAGTGAGTCGGGCAGCCAATGGGTGCCGCAGGTGCACGGTGACCGCCTTGAAATCCGTGTGCACCTGGATTTGCTCGGCTGCACCGAGGGCCACCTGGGCGTCGCCCTGCGCTGCAGTGTCGATGGTCATGAAGAAACCCTGCTTTATTACGATGCATCCCTGCAACGCCTGGTGCTCGACCGCAGTCGTTCGGGCGAGCAAGTGACCGGCCAGCGCAGTGTGTCGATAGACTCGGCACAAGGGCCCCTGCAACTGCGGGTGTTCCTGGATCGCTCGTCCATCGAGGTGTTTGATGAAAACGGGCGCTTCAGCCTCAGCAGCCGCCTCTATCCCCGGCCCGACAGTCTGGGGGTGAAGCTCCTGGCAAACGGGACTGGCGGGAGTGTCTCCATTTCCCAGGCATGGCCCCTGGCCTCGGGATGGTTATGAACGTCGCCATTCGAGTCGCGAGAAGCCCGGGCCCTGTGTCATGATTCGGCGTCAACCTGACTGGCCGCCCCTCGCATGACTTCAGTGAAAGACGTTGCACAGCTGGCCGGCGTGTCCTTGATGACGGTTTCTCGAGCGCTCAACAATCCGGAAAAGCTGAGCCCCGAAACCCTTCAGCGGGTGCGTCGCGCCATTGACGAACTGCAATTCGTACCGAGCCTGTCGGCGCGCAAGATGCGCGGCGACAACTTGCAGTCGCGCACCATCGGGGTGTTCGCATTGGACACCGCGACCACACCGTTCGCGGTCGAGCTGCTACTGTCCATCGAACAGACTGCGCAGCAAGCGGGTTGGAATGTCTTCATCCTCAACCTGTTGAGCAATCCGCCCACCGACCAGAACATCGATTTGATGCTGTCGCACCGTCCCGACGGTTTGATTTTCAGCGCCATGGGCTTGCGCCAAGTGAGCATTCCCGAGCGATTGAAGAGCAAACCGCTGGTACTCGCCAATTGCCTGGCCGATGACAGTCGACTGGTCAGTTATGTACCCGATGATGAGGCCGGGCAGCATCGCGCCGTGCATCACGCCTTGGGCCAAGGTTATCGACGCCCGCTGTGCATCAACCTGCCGAAAAAGAGCCTCGCCTGGGGCCTGCGACAACAAGGCTTGCAGCGCGCCTGCCAGGCATTCGGAGTGGCACCTGACGCCCTCCTGCAATACGACCTTTCCGACCACGATGCCTACGGTGAAACCGCCGCCATCCTCGACCGGCACATCATCGACGGCCGCCCGCAATTCGACATCCTGATCTGTGGCAACGACCGCATTGCCTTTTGCGCCTATCAGCTGTTGTTGGGCCGAGGCCTGAAAATCCCGGGCGACGTCGCCGTGCTTGGCTATGACAACATGATCGGCATCGCCGAACTGTTCATCCCGCCATTGACCACGGTGCAACTGCCCTACTACGAGATCGGTCGCCAGGCGGCCCGACACCTGATCGAGGGGCTTGAGGTGTCGGGGGCCCAGCGGGTGGATTGTCCGTTGGTGGTTAGGGCGTCGTTGTAAATCGCTTGGTCTTATCTTCTGAGGGTGGATAATTCAGCGCGAAAATCGCATACAAAAACGCCGCTCAATGAGCGGCGCTGTTGGTTTTACCCTGTAGAGTTCTGAACTGCTGTATCAAGCAACCAGATCGTTGGCGCTGAAGGTGTTGACACCCAGCAACTGGATCTCGAAATCGGCGCCCAGATCGCCGTTGACGTTGCCGGAAAGCACCTGATCGACAAAGCGCAATTGCCCTGCGCCCGTGAAGTCACTCGAATCAATGAAACTGAACTTGTTTATCCCCGCAGTCAGGAGACTCGCGTCCAGTTTCGTCAGGTCGATCTTATCACCCTGCAGGCGGCTGAAATCGAAAATGACGTCGCGAGCGCTATCCAGGCCCAGCTCACCCAAGGCACTGAAGATGAATCGATCGGCCCCGGCACCGCCGATGAGGCTGTCAGTGCCGATGCCACCGATCAGCAGGTCATTGCCGGCACCGCCGTTGAGTTGATCGTTACCCGCCCCACCATTCAGCGTGTTGTTGCCGGTATTGCCGAGCAATACGTTATCCAAGGCATTGCCAGAACCATTCAGGTGAGTGATACCGGTGAGCGTGAGGTTTTCCAGGTTGGCGCCCAGGGTCCAATTCACCGAGGAACGCACGGTATCGATTTCGCTGGCCAGGGTGCTGGTTTCGCTGACGATATCCTTGAGATTGTCAACGACGTAGGTGTCGTTTCCGGTGCCACCGATAAGGGTGTCGATACCGGCACCGCCGTCCAGGGTATCCGCGCCACCCAGGCCATTGAGCACGTTGGCGGCGCTGTTGCCGATCAGGCTGTTGTCCAGGGCGTTGCCGACCAGATTGAGCGCGGCGACACCGAGCAACTGGCCGTCCTCGACGTTGGCGGACAAGGTATGACTGACGGTTGTACGTACCAGGTCGCGGCCTTCGCTGGCGCGCTCGATGACGTTGTCGCCAAGGTTATCCAGCAGATAGGTGTCATTGCCGGCACCCCCCATCAGCGTGTCCCGTCCGGCACCGCCGTTCAGCACGTTATTGCCAGTGTTGCCGGTCAGCAAGTTCGCCAGCGCGTTGCCGGTGCCATTGAGGTTGGCACTGCCGAGCAGCGTGAGATTTTCCAGATTGGCGCCAAGGATCCAGCTCACCGAAGCGCGCACGGTGTCGATTTCGCTGGCCAGGGTGCGGGTTTCGCTGATGACATCCTTGAGATTGTCGACCACGTAAGTGTCATTGCCTGCGCCGCCGATCAGGGTATCGATGCCGCTGCCACCGTCCAGAACGTTGGCGCCCGCATTGCCGGTGATGCGATTGTTCAGCGCGTTGCCGGTACCATTGAGGTTGCCGCTGCCGCTGAGAGTCAGGACCTCAAGGTTGGTCCCGAGCGTGTAGCTGACTGAAGAGATGACACTGTCGATTTCTGTGAGCGAAGCGCCCCGCTCAATGACCGTGTCGCCAAGGTTGTCGATGACATAGGTGTCATTGCCCGCGCCACCGTCAAGGTGATCGCTGCCTGCGCCACCGTTCAATACATTGCTTGCGGCGTTGCCGATCAACAGGTTTTTCAGGGTGTTGCCGGTGCCATTGAGGCTGGCGCTGCCAAGCAGTGTGAGGTTCTCCAGGTTGGCACCCAGGGTCCAACTCACCGAGGAACGCACGGTGTCGATTTCGCTGCCCAGGGTACTGGTTTCGCTGACGATGTCCTTGAGGTTGTCGACCACGTATGTGTCATTGCCGGTGCCGCCGATGAGCGTGTCAATACCGGCACCGCCGTCCAGAGTGTCGGCACCGCCCAAGCCATTGAGCACGTTGGCCGCACTGTTGCCGATCAGCACGTTGCCCAGGGCATTGCCGACAAGATTGAGGGCGGCAATGCCGAGCAGTTGCCCATCCTCGACATTGGCCGACAGGGTATGACTGACGGTTGTACGTACCTGGTCGCGGCCTTCGTCGGCGCGCTCGATGACGTTGTCGCCAAGGTTGTCCAGCAGATAGATGTCATTACCGGCCCCGCCAATCAGCGTGTCCCGTCCAGCACCGCCATTCAGCACGTTACTGCCAACGTTGCCGGTCAGCACGTTCGCCAGCGCGTTACCGGTGCCATTGAGATGGGCGCCGCCGAGCAGTGTAAGGTTTTCCAGGTTGGCGCCCAGGCTCCAGCTCAAGGAGGCGCGCACGGTGTCGATTTCGCTGGCCAGGGTGCTGGTTTCGGTAATGACGTCCTTGAGGTTGTCGACCACGTAGGTGTCGTTGCCCGCACCGCCGACCAGTGTGTCGATACCGCTGCCGCCGTCCAGAACGTTGGCGCCCGCATTGCCGGTGATGCGATTGTTCAACGCGTTGCCGGTACCGCTGAGGTTACCGCTGCCGCTGAGTGACAGGACCTCAAGATTGCTACCGAGCGTGTAATTGACTGAAGAGATGACGCTGTCGATTTCTGTGAGCGAAGCGCCCCGCTCAATGACTGTGTCACCTATGTTGTCGACGACATAAGTGTCATTGCCGGCGCCGCCGTCCAGGGTATCCGCGCCGCCCAGTCCATTGAGCACGTTGGCGGCAGTGTTACCAACCAAGCTGTTGTCCAGGGTATTGCCAACAAGATTAAGGGCGGCAACGCCGAGCAACTGGCCGTCCTCGACGTTGGCGGACAAGGTATGGCTGACGGTTGTACGTACCAGGTCGCGGCCTTGGCCCGCGAGCTCGATGACCTGGTCGCCGAGGTTGTCGAGCATATAGGTGTCGTTGCCGGCGCCACCCGCCAGCGTGTCCCGCCCGACGCCGCCGTTCAGCAGGTTGTTGCCGGCATTACCGGTCAGCACGTTGTTCAGGGCGTTGCCGGTGCCAGTGAGGTTGGCACTCCCGATCAGCGTAAGGTTTTCCAGATTGGCGCCCAGGGTCCAGGTCACCGAGGAACGCACGGTATCGATTTCGCTGGCCAGGGTACTGGTTTCGCTGACGATATCCGTGAGGTTGTCGACGACGTAGGTATCGTTGCCTGCCCCGCCGGTCATGGTGTCTTTGCCGACACCACCATTTAGAAGGTTGCCCAGTGCATTGCCAATCAGGGTGTCGTCATTAGCCGAGCCAATAGCGTTTTCGATTTTAGCGCCGTAGGCAATCGCCAGCCCTTCATTGAAAGCCGCCCCGGTCTTGAGGTTGGTGAAGGCCTGGCCGATTTTACTGAACTGGCCTTCATTCAGGTTGATGCGAACGGCACCCGCCTGATTGCTTGCATCAATGGTGTCATTGCCGCCCGCGTCCCAGATAGTCTCGAACACCGACTGACCAGCAGCCCAGCTATACGTGTTGTTGCCAGTCTGCCACTGGGTGTTGGCACCATAGAGGCTCTGGATGGCGGCGATGTCCAACAACATGGGCGTGGTTGGCTCATAGGAGTACCCACTGTTGTAACTCATGATCGTGTAGCGCACGTCATCGAACTGGGCGGAAAGCACCGTGGGGTTTGCCAGGCCTTGGGAGAACGGATGCTTGAGGCCCAGCGCGTGGCCGATCTCATGCATAAAGACCAGGTAGTCGTAGGAGCCCTTGTCGGGTGTCGGATCGTTCGTGATCGGTCCCAACCAGACATCGCCAGCGGCGGCCGTCCTGCCGGGGTAATAGCCCCACGCAGCGGTGTCGTCATCCATCCATTGATAGCCGCCGAACCGCAAGTCACCGACATTGGTAGAGGATTCGGCAACCTCAGTGAACTTAAGGTTGGCGACCGAACTCCACGCGCCGAGCGAACTGATAATGCCGTCTTGCTGCGCCGACGTCACCTCGTAGCCGCCCAGGTATTCGCGCTCACCGCTGTACTGGGTGGAGAAATATGAATCCGCCGTCATGAAGCTGTACGTCAGGGACGTACCCGTGATCGCGCTGCCGCTCCAATAAGTGCCGTAAAGCAAACTGTTGACCTGCGCGTTAGCGGTCAGCTTTGCGTACGAAATAGAGGAGTAACCAAGTGGACTGGGCATACGAGCTTCCTGAGATCAATCTGCGGCCATTCCTGGGATGCGACCGCTACAAAGGGTTATTTTGCATGAGAAACAGGGCGTTTGATATCAGTTGGCCACTGTTTTTTTAACCGTTAATCCGAAGAGGCCGGCGCCACCAGCCAATCATTGGCCCGGCGAATATCCCCCTCCCCCAATCTTCCGCTCCAGCGGTGCAATACGAGCAAGCTGGTCACGAACTTGTACTGGGACTGATAGAAATCCCGCCGTGCGCGAAACTCTTCCTTGATGCTGTCCAGCACATCGACGGCATTCTTGACGCCATAGGCGAAGGCTTTCTCGGTCGCTATCCGTGACTTCTCAGCGGATTCCAGTGCGCGACGCGTTGCCTTGATTCGGCTCAGTTCAGCGGTCATGCCGAGGTACGCCGTGCGGGTTTCCTTGACGACCTGGCGCCGCAGGGCTTCCAGCTCCTGCTGGGCGACTTCCTTGTCGCTTTCGGAAGTCGACACTCGGGCACGGGTGGAGCCGCCACTGTAAAGCGGCACCTGCAAGTCGAGGGAAGCGACTAGATTGTCCGAGCGAGGCGCCAATGCACCCTCATAGCCGATGTCACTGCGTTGCGCCGTCAAGTTCAGGCCCAGCCGGGGCAGATGGCCGGCCTTGGCCTCACCAATCGCCGCATCCGCGGCACGGATACTGTGTTCGCGGGCATGCAATGCCGGGTTGCTGTCCAGTGCAGTCTGCACCCAATAATCCTGCGCCTGGGCCGGCAGGCTGAAGGCCGGATTGTCGCCGATGCGCTTGAGCGGTTCCTGGACGTCGCGCCCCACCAGTTCGGAGATGGCTTCACGACTGACCTGGACCTTGTTGCTGGCTTCGATCTCATCAGCCTTGAGCGCATCCACTCGCGCCTCAAGATCCAGTGTGTCGGTCACCATCGCCATCTGCCGCGCATACAGGGCATTGACGCGCTTGAGGTTGCGCTCGGTCGCGTCCAGCTCGCTGCGCACCAGGGACAGTTCATCCTCCGCCGCCAGCACGGCGAAGTAGCGCTCGGACAGGTCAATGCTGGCCTGCACTTGGGTGTCATCGGATTCGTATTCGCCCTGCCGGGCCAGCTCTATGTACTTCTGGTAACTGCGCCAGACCTGAGGGTCGTAGATCACCTGGTTGAGCATCACCGCCATGCGTTTGCCGTTGTACTGGATGCGGTTCAGGTCGTCGTCACGGCGGCTGCGATTGACACTGCCGCTGGCGTTGAGCTGCGGCAACAGTTGACCCAAGGCCGCACGCTCGTTGCCCTCGCCGCTACGGATCAGGGCTTGAGCCCGCAAGATGCGCGGATCAGCACCCTGCGCCTCCTGATGTAACTGCCACAGGTCTATGTAAGAGCCCGTTATCCCGCTGCCAGCAAGGGTGCCAAGCGGCATGACAGCCAGGCATATCGCGATCAGGAACTTCATGTCAGTCCTCGATCATCGAGCGGGCGAAAGCATTGCTGGCAGGCTGCATCAAGTACTGCAACAGCGTCCGCTCCCCCGTATTGATCAACACTTCGACCGGCATTCCCGGCACCAGGGTGAGATTGCCCAGTGCCTGACGGCCTTTGTCGGTCAGGGCCACGCGTGCCAGGTAATAGGCTGTGCCGGTGTCCTTGTTGGTCAGGCGGTCTGCGGATATCTGCACCAATTGCCCTTCGATGACCGGTGTGGTGCTGCTCTTGAACGCACTGAAGCGAATGTGCGCCAGCTTGCCCAGGGCGATACGGTCGATGTCCATCGGTGAAACCTGTGCTTCGATGATCAGTTCTTCGTTGACCGGGACGATGTCCAGCAGCGCAGTGCCTGGGCTGACCACCGCGCCCAGGGTGTGCACGGTCATGCCCATGACCATGCCCGACTCGGGCGCCAGGATATCGGTGCGTTGGTCGCGGTCTTGCAGGGTCGCCAGTCGCTCGCGCAATTCATAGACCTTGCTCCGTGCATCCCCCAGCAGGCCGGCGACCTCGGTGGCAAAGGTCTTTTTCAGTTGCAGTATTTTCAACTGCGCCTCGTCGATATGGACCCGCGCTCGAGCGATCTCGGATTGGCTTTCGGCGATTTCGGCCTGCAAGCGAGAGAGGCTGCGCTCTTGCTCGCGCAGGCGCTGCTTGTCTACGTAGCCCTCGGCCAACAGCGCACGCAAGTCGACAATCTCTTCCTCATAGGACGTGGCCAGTGTTTGCTTGCTGGCGATGACGGCCTTGAGTCCGCGAATCTGCTCCTCGATCTGTCCGATGGACTTCTCTTGCAAGCCGATTTCACCCAGCAACGAGGTCCGGCGGGTCTGGAAGATTCGCGCTTCACTGTCACGGGCCTCGCGTACTCGTGGGTCAGCCGAGTCCAGGGTCGGCTCAGGCGCAGGCTCGGGTAGCGAATCACGTTCAGCCACCAACCGGGCTTGCAGTTCGAGGGCGGCGATCAACTGGCTGCGCATGGCTTCCATTTCCGAGCGCGCCTGGGTGTTGTCGAGCACCAGTAACACATCGCCAGCCTTCACCTGGTCGCCGTCATGCACGCGCAGTTCGCGCACGATGCCGCCTTCAAGGTGTTGAACGGTCTTGCGGTAGCTTTTGACCGTGACCACACCCGGCGCGAGTGCCGCGCTGTCGAGCGGCGCCAGGGTAGCCCAGCCGCCGAACAAGCCAAAGGTGACCAACAGCATGAGGTAACCGATGCGACGTATCGGTGCGTCATCGATTGGCAGCCCGGACGTATCGGCGGATGAGGAGTGAGTGCTTTGCATGAAGTTGCTCATCCGTTTCTACGATTGAATCGCGGTAGCGGGCGTAACGCCCCGCAGTCGCGCCAGGACCTTGTCGCGCGGCCCAAACAGGCTTAGCTCGCCTTGATTGAGAACCAGCAATTTATCCACCTGCGCCAACACCCCGGAGCGATGGGTAATGACAAACACCGTGGCACGGCTCTGCTTGAGCTTTTGCAGCGCTTCGGCAAGCATTTTTTCACCGGCATCATCGAGGTTGGAGTTCGGTTCATCGAGCACCACCAGGCGCGGCTCGCCGTACAAGGCGCGGGCCAGGCCGATGCGTTGCCGCTGGCCGCCGGACAAGCCACCGCCATTGGCGCCAATCACCGTGTCGTAGCCATCGGGCAGTTGCAGCACCAGCTCGTGTACGCCGGCCATGCGCGCGGCAGCGACTACCGCAGGTGCATTCACGGGGCCGAAGCGTGAGATGTTCTGGCTGATGGTGCCCTCGAACAGCTCGATGTCCTGCGGCAAATAGCCGATGTATTGGCCCAGTTCGTCCCGACGCCATTGACTGATGTCCGCACCGTCCAGCCGCACGGTACCGCTCAGGCTTGGCCAGATCCCCAGCAATGCCCTGGCCAGGGTCGACTTTCCGGCGCCGCTGGGACCAATGATGCCCACTGCCTCACCGGCGAGCACTTGAAAGTCCAGCCCACGAATAATCGGCTTGCGGCTATCCGGAGACCCTACCGAAAGCCCCTCGACACGGATCGCCCCCTCAGGTGCCGGCAACGACATACGCTCAGGCTCGGCGGCAATCCTGGCTAGCAATTCGTGCAGCCGGGCATATTGCGAGCGTGCGCCCAGAAAGCCTTTCCACACGCCGATCAACTGATCGATGGGCGCTAGCGCACGGCCCAACAAGATAGAGCCGGCAATCATCAGTCCGGGCGAAATTTCATGATTGATCGTCAAGTAGGCGCCCAGGCCCAGCACCAGCGACTGGACGATCTGACGAAACGTTCGGGACACCGCCGAAATGCTCGTGGCGCGGTCGCTGGCCAGGCTTTGCAGGGTCAGGACCTTATGGGTTTGCCCGCTCCAGCGCTGGCGCAGACTCGCCAGCATGCCCATGGACTCAACCACTTCGGCATTGCGTAAACTTTTGTTGGTGAAGGCAGTAGCGGCCATCTGCTCACGGTTGGCAGCCTGCAACGGTGCATGCGTGAGCTTTTCGTTGACGAAGGCCAGCGCGCCCAGCAACACCGCACTCAATAACCCCATCCAGCCGAACCAAGGGTGAAAAATGAACATGACGGCGAGGTAGATAGGGATCCAGGGCGTGTCGAAAAACGCAAACAGGCCGTTACCCGTCAGGAACTGGCGCAACGCATTCAAATCGCTCAGTGGCTGGGCTGTGGCGTTCATACCGCAGGTATTGAGTGCCTGTCTGAAACTGGCATCGAACAAGCGCTGGCCCAACAGCGTGTCCAGGCGCGTACTGATGCGCACCATAATCCGCGAGCGAACCCATTCCAGGCCACCCATCGTGATCATCAACAGCATCATGATCAGCGTCAGCATCAACAGCGTCGACAGGCTCGCGCTGGCTACGGCGCGGTCGTATACCTGGAGCATGTAGAACGATGGAACCAACATCAGCAAGTTGACGAAAAAGCTGAAAAAACCAACGGATAGAAAACTGCCTTTGCATGCGGCAAGGGCGCTTTCCAGCTCGGTCCTGGGGTGGGCTGACATGGTTTATTACCTGAGGTCCGCTTATGTACAAACCTGAAAAAACGGAAGGAATACAGGCGTACGAATGCCTGGATTATCTTTAGCGGGGCACCTCTGGAGCGCCTGCGCAATCGGATCTACCGCGCTGTATCGGCACGTTCAAGGGATTCTTAAGGCGGGGATAACCAGGCGAGTGAAGATGTGCGAAGGGGGCCAACTGCAGGTTGGCCCCCTTCCATGCCGGACTGGATCCGCTGGGATGATCGGGCAAGCGGTACTTGTTTTCCCGCAGGCGAGTCTCTACCGGAAGGGAAAAGCGGTCAGGCTATTCGTCGTACCGACTTGCGCGACCTGCTGGACCGTGTGTAGCGGAACAAGTCCTTGGGGTCGTTATCATCGTCATCCTCGCCCCACGGCACCAACTCGATGCCAACCCCCAGGTTACCCGCCTCGGCCTGCTCGTTGATGTAACGCAGCACCGAGTAGTCCTCCAGTGCGAAGCCTACCGAGTCGAAGATGGTGATCTGCTCACGGTCGTCCCGCCCGACAATCTGGCCCGCCAACACACGCCAGAGATCGACCGTCGGGAAGTCCGCCGGCATTTGCTGGATGTCGCCCTCGATGCGCGTCTGGGGTTCGTACTCGACGAACACCTTGCCGGCACGCAGCACATCGGCATGGAGTTCGGTCTTGCCCGGGCAATCGCCACCGACGCCGTTGATATGCATGCCCGGCTCGATCATCTCCGGGGTGATAATGGTCGCGTAGGTTTTGTCGGCGGTCACCGTGGTGACGATATCGGCGCCGCGTACGGCGTCGGCGATCGAGGCCGCTCGAATGATCTTCAGCGAGGGGTGCCCGGCCAGATTGCGGATGAATTTCTCGGTAGCCAACGGATCGACGTCAAAGACCACGACCTCTTGGATGCCCAGGTGATAGTGGAAGGCCAGGGCCTGGAATTCGCTTTGTGCACCATTGCCGATCAGGGCCATGCGCCGGGAATCGGGCCGGGCCAGCGCTCGGGCAGCCATCAGGGAGGTCGCGCAGGTGCGCAGCGCGGTGGCCACGGTCAACTCCGAGAGCAACACCGGATAGCCGGTCTCGACATCGGCCAGCACACCGAACGCCATCACCGTGTACAAGCCGCGTTGGGTGTTCTTCGGATGGCCATTGACGTACTTGAAGGCGTAACGCTGAGCGTTGGACACTGGCATCAGCTCAATCACGCCGATCTCCGAGTGATTGGCGACCCGTGGCGATTTGTCGAAGGCCAGCCAGTCGATGAAATCATCGCGAATGGCGTCTGCCAGCTCGCCGATGAACCTGGAAATGCCGATATGTTCGACCAGCCGGGACATGGTGGGAACATCTACGAAACGCGTCATGAAATACCTCCGTGAAAATCAGGAATGAGACTACGCGGCCTTGCGGCGACGGTAAGCGAGGAGCAGGAAGATGAACCACAGCGGCATGGCGCACAGGGCTATCCGGGTGTCGGGTTCCAAGGCCAGCAGCACCAGCACAAAACCCAGGAAAACCAGCGTGGCGACAGCCATGGGTACGCCGCCCGGGGATTTGAAGCGCGAGGCTTGATGAGCCGCGGGATTCTTTTTGCGATAAGCGATATAGGACGCCAGGATCATCGACCAGGTGAAGATCACCAGGATTGCCGAGATGGTTGAGATCAGAGTGAACACCGTCATCACTTCGGGAATGATGAACAGCAACGCCAGCCCGGTCAGCATGCACACCCCCGAGAACAGCAGGCTGTAGACCGGCACGCTGAGCGCCGAAAGCCGGGCGAAGATGGCCGGTGCATTGCGCCGTTCGGCCAACCCGAAGAGCATCCGGCAACCGGAGTAGACGCCGCTGTTTGCCGACGAAGCGGCCGAGGTCAATACGACGAAATTGATCATCCCCGCTGCCGCCGGAAAACCGGCCAGCAGAAACAGCTCGACGAAGGGACTGCGGTTCGCCGGCACCTCGGCCCAGGACACCACACTGATGATGCACACCAGGGCCAGGATGTAGAACAACAGGATCCGCACCGGGATGGTGTTGATCGCTTTGGGCAGCGTGCGCTCCGGGTTCTTCGCTTCCGCGGCGGTGGTGCCGATCAGCTCGGTGCCGGCGAACGAGAACACGGCGATCTGGAACCCGGCGAAGAAGCCGCTGATGCCATGGGGAAAGATAGTCCCCGGCGCCACCACGTTCGAGAGTGAGGCGACAACACCGTTGGGTGAGGTGAAGGAAGTGGCGATCATTACCGCAGCAGTAAGGATCAATATGACGATGGCAACGATCTTGATAATGGCGAACCAGAACTCCACCTCACCAAAGACCCTCACCGCCAGCATGTTCAACCCCAGCAGCACGAACAGCGTGGCGAATGCCGGCATCCAGGCGGGAGCGTCCGGGTACCAGTACTGGAAGAATCCAGCCACCACGACCACATCGCCGACCACCGCGACGCTCCAACTCAGCCAGTAGGACCAGCTCAGCACGAACCCCGCGCGTGGTCCCAGATAATGGGCGACGATGTCAGCGAAGGACTTGAACCGAAGGTCGGACAGCAGCAGCTCGCCCATTGCCCGCATGACGAAGAACAGGAAAAACCCGAGGATCGTATACACCAGCAGGATCGAAGTGCCGGACAGCGCAATAACCTTGCCCGAGCCCATGAACAGCCCGGTGCCGATTGCACCACCAATGGCAAGCAGCTGGATGTGGCGGTTCTCCAGCGTTCGTTTCAGATGCCCGTCACGGCCGGGTTCGACAACGGAGCTTTTCTCAAGGCTCCCGGTAATGTTTTCCATGATCGACCTCTTATTATTGTTGGTAGGTGCATTGCGTAGCCGAACGAAGGCCCGAAGCGAGCCCTCCGTAGGTGTCACAGGTGTTGAAGCAAGCCGCGTCAGGTTCGGCTTTCGAACCCTTGCAAGGTGTTCACGGCATTGATGCCGATCTCGTCGACCATGTAGCCGCCTTCCATGACGAACAGGGTCGGGATGCCCGCACTGCCGATCTCGGCGCCCATGCGCAGGAAGTCTTCACTGGTGAGTTTGAAGTGGCTGATGGGGTCGTCTTCGAACGTGTCGACGCCGAGCGAGACCACCAGGAAATCGGGGCGCTGAGCGACAATGCGGGCCAGCGCATCCTTCAACGCGCTCTGGTACTGCGCCCAGGCGGTCCCTTTGGCCAGTGGGTAGTTCGCGGTAAAGCCCTCACCCGCCCCGACACCCTTCTCGTGCACATAACCGGCGAAATACGGGTACGACACATGAGGGTCGCCATGGATCGAGACAAAAAACACGTCGGGACGGTCGTAGAAAATGTTCTGCGTGCCATTACCGTGGTGGAAGTCGACATCCAGCACGGCCACGCGTTTTGCCCCTTGGCTCAGGCAACGTTCGGCGGCTATAGCGGCGTTGTTCAGGTAGCAATAACCGCCCATGTATTCGCGGGCGGCATGGTGTCCCGGTGGACGGCACAGGGCGAAGGCACCATGAGCGCCGTCGATGACCCGCTGCATGCCGGTGAGCGCCACATTGGCGCTGCTGCGTACGGCCTCCCAGGTACCACCGGTGATCGGCGCGCCGGCGTCCATGGCGTAGAAACCGAGCTTGCCATCGATGAAGCCAGGCTCAAGGTCAATGGCCAGGTCACGCACCGGCCAGACCAGAGGCAGCGCGTCATGGGTCTTGCCTGTAGCGGTCCACTCTGCCCAGGCATTTTCCAGGAAACTGACATATCGCTCGCTGTGGGCCGCGACATAGCAGGAACGGTCAAACGACTGCTCCGCGATGACGTCTCCCAGGCCCGTGCTGTGCACACGTGCCAGCACGGTTTCGGCGCGTTGCGGGTTTTCGAACGACGGGGTCACCGCTCCGTCCTTGAGCTCGGAGCCATGGTGCAGTCGATGGTTGGAGCTGAAGACTGTCAGCACGCGAATGTCCTTTTTTCTGGGTGTGATTGGATGAGCTAATTTTCTCGTCACGAGCCTGAAAATGCTTTGCTTTATGCTCAGTAATTCCAGACCATTGAGCAAAATCACCCGGGATGGCGACCTATATGAGCAAAAGTATTGCTATGAACGAACTGGACGGGGTCGATCGCAATCTGCTGCGCCTGCTACAGGAGGACGGCACCTTGTCCAGCGCCGCACTGGGCGAACGGCTGTCCATGACCGTCACGCCCTGCTGGCGGCGGCGCAAGCGTCTGGAGGAGTTGGGGATCATCAAGGACTACCAGGCCAACCTGGACCGACGAAAGCTCGGCTTCGACGTGATGGCCTTCGCCCAGGTGCGTTTCGGCAATCACTCGGCCAACGCACCGGACGACTTCGAGCAGGTGATTTTGAAGCTGCCGCAGGTGCTGTCCTGCCACAAGGTGACGGGCGAAGCCGACTACGTGTTGACGGTGCTGGCTACCGATCTGGAAAGTTATGGCCGCTTCGTGGAGGACGTGCTGCGTCGGCAACCCGGCATCGCCTCGATCCAGTCGAGCCTGGCACTAAGGGAGATCAAGGCGGTCACCCGGGTACCGGTGCTGGACTAGCGAGCCTCCACAGACCTCGATACGTTGGTCGCGGATGCGGTCCTGTGGCGAGGGGATTTATCCCCGTGGGCTGAAGTAGCCCCCTGAAACCAGACCACTCTGTGTGCCTGATTGATTGAGCTTTGGGGCTGCTACGCAGCCCAGCGAGGATAAATCCCCTCGCCACAAAGTCACAAAATCACAAAGGGTGTTCGCTGTTATTTCGATTAACTGACCGGCATTCACGTGGGCTCAAGGTGCCCAACGACGGAACAACACACTGGCGTTGACCCCACCGAACCCAAACCCATTGGAAAGCGCGTGGGTGATCGGCATCTTCCGGGCACTCAAACCGACCAGGTCGAGCCCGTCGGCGGCTTCATCGGGATGAATCAGGTTCAAGGTTGGCGGTACGACTTGGTCGCGCAACGCCAATACCGTGAAGACGGCTTCAATGCCCCCGGCCGCGCCCAGCAAATGCCCAGTGGCGGATTTGGTCGAGGTAATCGCCACGCCAGAGCCTGTGCCAAACACCGCGCGAATGGCGGCCAGTTCCCCGCTGTCGCCGACCTGGGTGGAGGTCGCGTGGGCGTTGATGTGCTGCACGTCAGCAGGGCTGACATCTGCCTGGCGCAGCGCTTGCTCCATCGCCCGCCGTGCGCCATTGCCGTCTTCCGGACCTGCCGTCAGGTGGTAGGCATCGGCACTGGTGCCATAGCCGACCAGTTCCGCCAGGGGCTTGGCCCCACGCGCCAGGGCGTGTTCCAGTGATTCGATCACCAGCACCCCGGCGCCCTCGGCCATGACGAAGCCGTCGCGGTCACGGTCGAAGGGGCGCGAGGCCTCCTGCGGGCGCTCGGCAAATCCCGTGGACAGCGCGCGAGCCGCCGCAAAACACCCCAGGGTCACCCGATCAATCGCCGCTTCGGTGCCACCGCACAAGGCAATATCTGCCTCACCGCTCCTGATCAGCCTGGCCGCATCGCCGATGGCCTGGACCCCGGCGGCGCAGGCCGTTACCGGCGCACCGAGCGGCCCCTTGAAACCGTGGCGGATGGAGACATGCCCCGCCGCCATGTTGGCGAGAAAGGCCGGTGCAGTGAACGGTGACAAGCGCCGCGGACCACGCGTATCGGTGGTGCGTACCGCATCGGCGATCGCGCCGAAGCCACCCACCCCCGATGAGATGATCGTGGCGGTCCGTTCCTGGTCGGCCGCTTCAGTCGGATGCCAGTCGGCCTGTGCCAGGGCCTCGTCGGCGGCGACCAGTGCAAACTCGATGAAGCGATCCATTTTCTTGCGATCCTTCACCGAAATGACGCGCTCCGGGTCGTAACCGGCGCTGGCGTCTTCTTCCAGCGACGGTACCTGTCCGCCCACCGCCACACCGGTACCCTCGGTGACATCGCCGGGCAGGATACGAATGCCCGAGCGTCCGGCCAGCAACCGTTGCCATACCTCTTCTACGCCGCAGCCCAAGGGGCCGACAATGCCGACGCCCGTGACAACGATTCGCTTTTGACCTTCGGGAGTACTCATAAGAACCTCTTCATTTTTCAGTCGCCGCTCACTGCCAGCCGAAAGCAATCACTCGCTTATGCCAGCCGTGCTGTTTCACGTTGAGCAGGATGGTCAGGACGGATCTTGAACCAGATGGAATACATCGCCGGCAGGAACACCAGCGTCATGAGGGTGCCGACGAACGTACCGCCGATCAGCGTGTAGGCCAGCGTGCCCCAGAACACGGAGTGTGTCAGGGGAATAAACGCCAGGATCGCGGCCAGCGCCGTCAGCAGCACGGGGCGGGCCCGTTGTACGGTGGCTTCGATGACGGCATTGAACGGATCCAGCCCTTCCTGGGCGTTGTGATGGATCTGCCCGATCAGGATCAGCGTATTGCGCATCAGGATGCCCGACAGTGCGATCAGGCCGACCAGGGCGTTGATGCCGAACGGCTGGTGAAATATCAGCAGCACCGGCACTACGCCAATCAGCCCGAGCGGCGCGGTGAAGAACACCATGATCATCGCCGAGATCGAGCGCACCTGGACAATGATGATCAGCAGCGTCAGCGCCACCATGATCGGCAATAGGGGCAAGATCGCCTGGCCGGCCTTGCCCGATTCCTCGATGGCCCCTGCCTGCTCGATCCGGTAGCCGTCAGGGAGCGTGTCGATGATCGGCTGCAATTGCTTGATCATCGCGCCCGAGACGTCCGGTGGCTGCAAGCCTTCGGCAATGTCGCCGCGCACGGTAATGGTCGGCGTACGATCACGTCGCCGAAGGATCGGATCCTCCATGCGCACATCCACCTCGCCGACCTGGGACAGCGGGATACGCTGCCCCGCAGCCCCCACCAGCGTAAAGCCTTCGATCCGGGCAGGATCGAGACGGATATCACCCCCCGCTCGACCGACCACCTGCACCGAACGGATATCCTCGCGAACCGCCGTGATCGGCACGCCGGCCAGCAGGAATTGCAGTTGCTGGGCGATGGCGCTGGATGTCAGCCCAACCGCCTGCAAGCGATCCTGATCCAGACTGAAATGCAGCGTTGGCACCAACGGTCCCCAATCGGCGTTGACCGTCCTCATCATCGGACTGGCTTGCATGACGTCCTGTACGCGGCCGGCAATTTCCCGCAGTTTCGATGGGTCAGGCCCCATCACCCGGTAGGCCACCGGGAACGGTGAGTACGGACCGAACACAATCTGGGTCGCCCTGACCCGGGCCTCCGGGGCGAGCCCTGCGGCAACCGCTTCGCGAAGACGGACCTTGAGGGTTTCCCGTGCCTCCTGGCTCTCCGTCAGCACGACGATCTTGGCGAACGACGGATCAGGGAGTTCTGGCGCAATCGCCAGGAAGAAACGCGGCGCGCCCTGTCCGATATAGGCCGTGACGATTTTCGCTTCCGCCTGTTTTTGCAGCCAGGCTTCGACCTTGGCCGTGGCGGCGCTGGTTTGCTCGATGGACGTTCCATAGGGCATTTGCACCTCGATCATCACCTCGGGGCGATCCGATGTCGGAAAGAACTGTTTCTTGACCAGCCCCATGCCCAGGATGGCCACGACAAACAGCGCGATCACCGTGCCGGCCACCAGCCATTTGTGGCCGATGACCCGCGTCAGGACGTGGCGGAAGCGATTGTAGTGGCGGGTGTTGTAAATGGCGGCATGCCCGCCCTCGACCGGCTTGATGTCCGGCAACATTTTCACCCCCAGGTAAGGGGTAAAGACCACCGCGACCACCCAGGAGGCGATCAGCGCGATGCCGACGATCCAGAACATGTTGCTGGTGTATTCGCCGGCCGTCGATTGCGCGAAGCCGTTGGGCATGAAGCCAATCGCCGTCACCAGCGTACCCGACAGCATCGGTGCGGCCGTGTGACTCCATGCGTAGGCGGAGGCTTTGATGCGGTCGTAGCCCTCCTCCATTTTCACCACCATCATTTCGATCGCGATGATCGCGTCGTCCACCAGCAGCCCGAGTGCCAGGATCAGCGAGCCCAGGGTGATCCGGTCGAAGTTCTTTCCGCTGGCCGCCATCACCACAAACACGATCGCCAGTGTCAGCGGTACGGCCGTTGCGACCACAACGCCTACGCGCCAGCCCATGCTGATGAAGCACACGAGCATGACCACCAGCAGCGCGACAAAAAACTTGACCATGAACTCGCCAACGGCCGAATCAATGTTCACGGCTTGATCGGTGACTTTGGTCAGCGTCATGCCCAGCGGCATGCCTTCGTTGATCTTGGTCGTCTCGGCGTCCAGTGCCTTGCCCAGGTCCAGGCCGTTCCAGCCTTCGCGCATGATGACCCCGAGCAACAAGGCCTCTTCGCCGTTATTGCGCACCAGGAAGGTGGCCGGGTCTTCGTAGCCTCGTTCAACCGTCGCCACGTCCGAGAGCTTCAACGTACGCCCCTGGATCGCCAACGGCGTATCACGAATTTTCTCCAACTTATCGAAAGCGCCATCCACCCGCAGGAAAACCTGCGGCCCGTTGGTGTCGATGGAGCCGGCGGGTGTGAGCACGTTCTGGCTGTTCAGCGCGGCGAAGATGTCCTGGGGTGAAACGCCCAAGGTGGCCAGCCGGTCGTGGGAGAAGGACACAAAGATGCGCTCGGCTTGCTCACCGATGATGTTGACCTTCTTCACGCCGGCCACATGCAACAGACGCTGGCGCAAGGATTCAGCATCACGTACCAGCAAACGCTGCGGCTCGCCCTTGGCTTTCAGCGCGAACAGCGCAAACGTCACGTCCGAATACTCGTCGTTGACCAACGGCCCGATCACACCCGCCGGTAGCTTGGTGCCTTCATCGTCAAGCTTTTTGCGCGCCTGATAGAACTCTTCCTGCACCTGTGAAGGCGGCGTGCGGTCCAGCAACGACACCATGGTGAAGGCCAGGCCGGGTCGGGTATAGGTTTCCGAGCGGTCGTACCATTTTAACTCTTGCAGGCGTTTTTCCAGTGGCTCAGCGACCTGGTCCTGCATCTCCTGGGCTGTCGCGCCCGGCCATGCAGTGATGACGGTCAACTGCTTGACCGTAAACGGAGGATCCTCTGCGCGCCCCAACTTGAAGAATGCCAGGGTCCCCGCGACGGCGATCAGGAAGATCAGGAACACCGTGATGGAGCGCTCGCGCACGGCAATGGCCGAGAGATTGAGGCTCATTGGCTGCCCCCGGCAACCTTCACACCATCGTGTTGGATCAGTCTCACTGACTCGCCATCCCGCAGCAGATGCGCGCCCAGTCCGACGATGCGCTCGCCTACCTTGAGAGGGCCTGCGACGCGCGCGGCGTCGTCGCTCAAGCCCAGGACCTGGACAGGTCGCCAGGTGACTTTTGCGGGCTCACCGTCAATGACCCACACGCCGGTACCGTTGCCCGGGTCGTACAAAGCAGCGATCGGCACTTGTAACACCGGCCCTGGGGCGGCACCTTCGGCAATGCGCAGTGTGACAGTGGAGCCCAGCGGCGCATTGGCCAGCGCCCCTTCCAACACATAGCGCGCCTCAAAGGTACGTGTCACCCGGTCGGCCGAATCCGAAAGCAGCCTGAGCTTCGCCGTGACAGTCCCAGTGGTGTTGCCATAAAGCGTCGCCTGCGCGCTGGATCCAGGGGCTGGCCGCAAGGTTTCGGGCAGTTGCACAACGGCTTCACGCTGCCCGGCTCGCGCCAGTCGAACCACCGGCTGCCCCGGGCTGACGACTTGCCCGGGCTCGGCGAGCGTCTCCATCACAACGCCGTCGGCATCCGCGACTAGCACGGCATAGCTGGACGCGTTACGGGCCACGTCAGCTTGCGCTTCGGCCGCGCTGAGTTGCGCCTTGGCCGTATCGGCGGCGGCTTTGATCTGGTCGTAGCCCGACGCGGAGATAGCCCCGGCGGCGACCAGTTCGCGATACCGGGCCTCGTCATCCGCTGTCTGCTTGGCCCGAGCCCGCGCGGCAGTGACCGCCTCTTGCTGCGCTCGCGCCTGCAACCCCAGATCGACCGGATCCAGGCGCATGAGCGACTGCCCCTTTTTAACGCTCTGACCGGCGTCCACCAGGCGTTCCAACACCTTGCCTGACACGCGAAAGCCCAAGTCGCTCTGTACGCGAGCAGCCACGACGCCGGTGAAAGAGCGAGCGTTGGCTGACGAACCCTGCACTTGCGCAACCCTCACCAGGGGAGCCAGCGTGCGCGGATCGGTGGCAGTGGATGAGCCGCCACACGCCGTGAGGACTAGAGGCAACAAGCAAGCGGCAATGGAGGTGGGTCGGAGCCGGAGCATAGGTTCCCTTTACTGAACAGTGGACTGGGAGCACATTTTTGCCACTTGTGACCAATACTGTCAATGGTCACAAAGCTAAGATTTGTTTTCAGCCAGCCTGATTTCCCGACAACCCGAGCAAAACAAAGGATCTTGGATCCATGCGGCAGTTTCCATCATCAATTGACAGCTTGTGACCATTCTATAATATGGTCACAAATATCGATCCCGAGGAAACCTCAATGCCAGCCTTCCGTCCCCTTGCGTTATTAGTAGGCGCCAGCTTGATGGCCGGCTGCGCGGTTGGCCCGGACTACCAGCGCCCGGACGCTGTACTGTCGGATCGTTTCCTGGGCCAGTCTTCTGTCGAACAAAGGAGCGACGCTACGCAGGCCAGTCTCACAAATTGGTGGGAGGGTTTTCGCGACCCGGTGCTGAGCGATTTCATCGCAAAGGCCCTGGAGCAAAACCTCGACCTTGCCCAGGCGTCGGCGCGCGTTGCCCAGGCGCGGGCAGGCCTTGGCGCAGCCAATGCCGCCCTGCTGCCTTCGGGAAATATCAGCGGCCAGGCCGCCCGCGCCTACCAGTCCGTCGAGACGCCGCTGGGCCAGGTGCTTGATTCGACGCCCGGCTTTGATCGATACGGAAATGCCTACGAACTGGACCTGGGCGCGAGCTGGGAATTGGACGTCTTTGGCGGCCTGCGACGCGGACACGAAGCCGCATTGGCTGAATACCAGGCCTCCGAGGCCGGGGCCACAGCCACGAGGCTGGCCGTGGCCGCGCAGACCGCTGACATCTACATCACCCTGCGCGGCTTGCAAGCGCGGCTGGACATTGCGAACCGCCAGCTCAGGACTCAGCAGGACCTGCTGGAGAAAGTCCAGTTGCTCTACAGCAAAGGCCTCGCTGCCAGCTATCAGGTCCGCCAGACCGAGGGCGCACTGGCTCAGGTCCAGGCAACGGTGCCCGTCCTGCAGACCGGTCTGGATTCAGCCATGAACGCGTTGGATGTCATGCTCGGCACACCGCCAGGCACCCATCGCCAGCAACTGGCCGAGACCGGCAGCATTCCCCTGCCCCCACAAATCAGCGGGATGGGTACGCCGGCTGATCTGTTGCGCCGTCGGCCGGATCTCATCGTCGCCGAACGCCGTCTTGCCGCCTCCAATGCCCGCATCGGCGAGGCCATCGCCGAGTACTACCCGAAATTTTCCCTCAGCGCGTTGCTCGGCAGTGCCACTGCTGTATCGGCCGGACACCTGTTCTCCGGCGGCGCCAGCCAGGCGTCGGGGGCGCTGGGTCTGCGCTGGAGGCTGTTCGATTTTGGCCGGATCAACGCCCAGATCGACCAAGCAAAGGGACAGGAAGCCGAAGCGCTGGCCGCCTATCGTCAGTCCGCGCTACGGGCCACCGAGGATGTCGAGAACGCATTCTCTGCCCTGGTAAACCGCGAATCCCAGGCCACCACGCTCACCGCAGGCGAAACGTCACTGAGCGAGGCGCGCCAGTCGTCCTTTATTGCCTATCAGAAAGGTACGGCCAGCCTGATCGACGTCCTCAACGCCGACCAGACATTGCTCCAAGCGTCCGATGCCCGAGCACAAGCACGAACCGAATCGGCGCGCGCGGCGGTCGCGGCATTCAAGGCCCTGGGTGGCGGCTGGCAAGCGCCGCAGCCCGTAGCGAGTCGATGACTGGAGATGAACGCAAGCGCTTCTCCTGGCCCCAACCACAGTCCCTGTCAATCATTACAACCGGAGTCCAGCTACATGAAAAACAACGAGAATTCCTGGGTGCTCATCACGGGCGCTTCGAGCGGCTTTGGCGAGGAGTTCGCCCGGCAATACGCAGCGCAGGGAAAATCCCTCGTTCTGGTAGCCCGCAGGCTGGACAAGCTCGAAGCGCTGTCAAAAGAACTGCGTGAGCGTTTCGGCATCGAGGTGATCAACGAACAAGTCGACCTGTCTTCGATTCCGGCAGTCATCGAACTGCACAAGCGGCTGGTTCAACAGGGTATTGCGGTCGATGTGCTCATCAACAACGCCGGCCATGGATTGCAAGGCCCGTTCCTGGACCACGCCATTGACCAATCCCTGGCAATGATCAATCTGGACATCGCCAGCCTGACCACCATGACTCGCCTCTTTGCGCAGGACATGCGTATTCGCCGCCGCGGCTACATTTTGCAGATCGCCAGCTTGCTTTCCTATCAGGGCGTGAAGAATTTCGCGGTCTATTCAGCGGCCAAGGCCTACGTGCTTCGCTTCTCCGAGGCGCTGCATCAGGAACTCAAGGGCGACGGCATCGTCGTGACCGCGCTATGCCCGGGCATGTCGGATACCGGGTTTGCGCAGAGCGCCAACCAGAAACTCACCCCAGCGCTGAAAATGGTGATGATGCAACCTCAACCGGTGGTTCGCGCCGGCATCCGCGCGCTGCAAGCCGGGCGCATGAGTGTCGTACCCGGTTTCGGCAACAAGGCGCTTACGGCGTTAACCTGGGCCACGCCACGCCGATTTCACCAGCGTCTCATGGCGACTGTCATGGGTGCATGAATGCGGTGTTGCGAAGGGCCGGGAGCGCACTGGCTCCCGGCACATGCATATTGCGTTAGAAGCGATAGCTGACTGAAGTGCCGAAACCGCTGGCACTGTTCCGGCATTTGGAACTGTATGACCCGCGAGCCGCAGAGGACTGATCGACTCGCACGCTCTCTTCCTGCAAGTAGGAATAAGCCACGTCGATCGTGACATCTTCCACCGGCGTCCAGCCCGCACCGAAGCTCAGAACCGTCCGATCTCCCGATTAGAACTCTAGGAACAATTGCTGGGGGGATGGAACGGTTTGTTTTTCTACTAGGTAAAAATCGCCACGGTCTGGCGCGCCCAAAGCACTCGCCGACCGCTTTCGTCCCAGATCTCCATATCCTGTAGCGAGTAGCCTTCCAAAGCTTGCTGACTGAAAGAGCTGATGAGGAACCATTCGCCGGTAACGGCTGGCTGCGGCAGATCGATTGTCCAGGAAGCCGAGCTGATGGCGGCCGGTTCGGTAAAACACGTCATGGCGGCGGGCGGCAGACTGTCAGCGAGGGCAATCAGCGCCACCGCCGGGTCCGCGCCTTGGGCATCCAGGTGACGGACCCACATCAGTAGCTCCGGATTCTCCGCACCGGACACCGGCAACGAACCGCCCGCGGGGCGCATTTCAAAGTTGAAGGCGCAGGCGGGCGCAATGCTGCTGTCCAGCGCCAACGTGGCATACCGCGACGGCCCCTCCACCGATGGGCATCCCCACGCCTCATGGGTAATCCTGCTGGCTCGTGGTTGAGCGAACAACAAGGTCGTGCGCAACGCCAACTCATTACCGGACTTACAGTCAACCGACACCGAAGTCACGGATCGCCCTTCGCGTAACACGCTTGTCTCGAAGGTCTGTGGCTGCGTGACCGGCCCTATGAATGACACCTGCGCAGACTTGAACGGCGGGAAGCCCTTCGGACGCTCACGCAGAACCGCCTCCAACGACAACGCCGCCGACAGGCCGCCAAAGATCGTTCGGCCCTGCTGCCAATTGGCCGGAGCAACAAACGCGACGCTCGGATCAAACTGCGCCAGCACTTGGGCAAAACCGCTCATTTCAACGTCCTCCGACCGGCCTGAACGTGAGCCCGCAGAAGCGTCGCGAGTAATGGCGACACACATTCAAAGGGATCACGGGAAACTTGATGCCATACTTACTCATGTGACCATTTGTGTCAATAGTCACTAATCAGGCAAAAATCGACCCCTCAGTCAGTTACAACCCGAATGCAAGGAAGTCGTTTTTTGGATCGGGACGGCTGCGCGCTGCAGCCTTCCCTCAGGGCATCAGGCTGCGCAGGATGAGGTTCGCGGTCAGCGTCGGCGCGACCTCGACGTGATCGAGGCTGTATTGCAGCAATAGAGGATTGACGAAAGGCCGAAGGGTCAGGTGAATCGCTTCAACGGTTTCATCCAGGGGCGTCTTGCGCTCGAACTCTCCGCTTTCACGCCCTTCGCGCACCACCTGCACGACGAATTGCTTGATTCGTGCGTCATACACCTGGGAGCTGGGCCAGCGCTCCGACGCGGAGAATGCGGCAATGTCGTAGAGCTTGCGATCATTGAAGAACAGATCGATTCCCGTGGTAATCAATGTCTTGACCAGACGGCGAAAGCGCTCTGTCGAAGAAAGCCCTTCCTCGTTGATGGCCAGCTCCACGGCCTCAACGATCTTCGCAAGACAGCTGGAGCAAATGGCCTCGCCAATCGCCTGCTTGGAGTCGAAGAACTTGTAGATGTACGCCTTGGAAAAGCCGATGGCCTTGGCCAGGTCGGACACGGTGGTCTTGGCGTAGCCGTATTGACTGAAATGCTCGTTGGCCGCCGCGACAATCTGGTCTCGGATGTCATGATCGGCTGGGCCGCGGGTACTGGGCGTAGGTATGGATGACTGGTTCATGGAGGCAGCTTACGCATCCTGAAGACGGTTGACAACTTGTGACCATTATGTAATTTAGTCACAAATCGTGCATTTCAGGGCATGTCTTCGACGACAAAATGGCTTCGTCACCCTCCCATCTATTTAAACGCCATCAAATCGCAAACCCTGGGTTTTTGTCGATGGGATGATCTATACCTTCAGAAACACGCAACAAAGGCCAAGACGATAACGTTGACGTGTTCCAATAAAAACACGGTGGCGAACCTGCTGGTGGTTCGAACACCATGGCCTGCCGGACGATGTTTCCCGACGCCGAGCACGTAGAATGGCGCACCACTTTTCCATGCCTGAAGTATCGACCATGAGCCCGATCACACGCGTTTTGAATGCCGGTACCAAAGCGCTTCCCAGGCTTTGTCTGTTGTTACCGCTAGTGGTTGCCCATAACGCGTGGGGTGAACCCCCGACGATTGAACTGCACATCCTGGACGCGCCTCCGCTGACGTTTGTCGACGACCCCAGGGGGCACGGCATCGTTGGCGATGTCGCCGTGGCAGCCATGACCAAGGCCGGGTATGCCGTGAAAATCCATGTGCTCCCCTGGGCCCGGGCACAGAAACACGTCAGTGAAGAACATGACTATTTGATTACACCTTTGTCGCGCATACCCGGGCGTGAAGATCGTTTTACCTGGATTGCCATGGTCATGCCCATGGAGCGCGCCTTTTTCAGCCTCGACAAGCGGGTGAGCAGCTTCGCCCAAGCGAAAGAAACCTACCGAAAGATCGGCGTCGGCCTGGGCAGTGCACAGGAGGAGATCCTGCGCACCGAAGGATTCAGGGACGACCAGATCTATCCGCTGGCCATCGGCGACAACCCCGCCCAGATGCTCTTGATGGGACGCATCGATGCCTGGTTCAACGGCGTCCCGGAGAGTCGCTACATTTGGCCAAAGGTGTCCAAGCGCAAACTGCTCATGAGCTCAGTCAAAAGCACTGCGGATCTCTACCTGGCCTGCTCGAAGCAATGTTCTCCAAAAATGGTTCAGGACTTGCGCGAGGCGGTTGACACCCTTCGCGCAGAGGGCGAACTTAAGCGTATCCATGACGTCTATTTGCCAGACTAGACGCTACCCAAGGACAGTTCCTGTCATCCAGCGACCATCAATTGGATTGATAGCAGCCTAACGAAAGCCCCGCACTAGAGGGTCTGTCGATGGCTTATATCATTCCGAATGATAGTTACCTTTGCTTCATTCGATTCGTTCCCCTGCGTTCAGCCACGCATCATCCGCCCATTCTCAATACATTGGCGGATGCTATCCATGGAACATTCACTTTCAAAACTGCGCTTTCCCCTCGCACTGCTGTCGGTGCTGGTGATGAGCGCCTGCGGCAAGACTCCCGACACAGCAGCCTCCATGCCGCCGGCCAAAGTCAGTGTGGCCAAGGTATTGGAGCAACCCGTCAACGAATGGGATGAATTCACCGGACGCCTCGAAGCACCGGAAACCGTCGAAATTCGTCCCCGGGTTTCCGGGCAGATCGATGAAGTGGCCTTCACCGAAGGCGCGCTGGTCAAGAAAGGCGACCTGCTGTTCCAGATCGACCCACGCCCCTTCCAGGCTGAAGTACGTCGTCTCGAAGCCCAATTGGCCCAGGCCCGCGCCACCGCCACCCGCAGCGAAAACGAAGCCCAGCGTGGTGAACGCCTGCGTTTGAGCAACGCCATTTCCGCCGAGTTGGCCGATTCGCGCACCAGCGCTGCCCAGGAAGCCCGCGCCGCCGCAGCAGCCATCCAGGCGCAACTGGACCTGGCCAAGCTGAACCTGAGCTTCACCCGCGTCAGCTCGCCCATCAGCGGCCGTGTCAGCCGCGCAGACATCACCGCCGGCAACCTGGTGACCGCCGACGTCACACCGCTGACCAGCGTGGTGTCCACCGACAAGGTCTACGCCTACTTCGACGCCGACGAGCGTGTCTTCCTCAAGTACAACCAACTCGCCCGTCAGGGCCAGCGCGGCCAAGCCACACCGGTCTACATGGGGCTGTCCAACGAGGACGGCAACCCGCACCAGGGCCAGATGAACTTCGTCGACAACCAGGTCAACCCGCAGACCGGCACCATCCGTGGTCGCGCGGTGTTCGACAACAAGGACGGCGCCTATACCCCAGGCCTGTATGCCCGACTGAAGCTGGTGGGCAGCGGCACTTATTCCGCTGTGTTGATCAACGACGAAGCCGTGGGCACTGACCTGGGCAAGAAGTTCGTGCTGGTGATGGACGGCGACAACAAGCCGGCTTATCGCGCCGTTGAGCTGGGACCGAAGATCGAAGGCCTGCGCATCGTGCGTAACGGCTTGAGCAAGGACGACACCATCATCGTCAAGGGGCTGCAACGGGCTCGTCCGGGTTCGCCGGTGACGCCTGAAACCATACCCATGGCCAGCGACGAAACACTCGCCGCCCTGGCACAACAACGTAAAGCGCTCGAAGCCAGCAACCTGCCCCAAGTCGCGCCGTCCAAGGCGGCGTCTGGATCGGCAGGCAAACTGGCCGCTGCGACCCCACGCGGTTAAGGGACTGAATCCAAGATGAAATTTTCCCAGTTCTTCATTTCGCGGCCGATCTTCGCAGCGGTGCTTTCGCTGCTGATCCTGATCGCCGGCGCCATCTCGCTGTTCCAGCTACCCATCAGCGAATACCCGGAAGTCGTGCCGCCGACCGTGGTCGTGCGTGCCAACTTCCCGGGCGCCAACCCCAAGGTCATCGGCGAAACCGTGGCCGCTCCGTTGGAGCAAGCCATCACTGGTGTCGAGAACATGCTGTACATGTCCTCGCAGTCCACCGCTGACGGCAAGATTACCCTGACCATCACCTTTGCCCTGGGCACCGACCTGGACAACGCCCAGGTGCAGGTGCAGAACCGCGTGACCCGCACCGAGCCCAAGCTGCCGGAAGAAGTGACCCGGATCGGCATCACGGTGGACAAGGCATCGCCCGACCTGACCATGGTCGTGCACTTGACCTCGCCGGACCAGCGCTACGACATGCTCTACCTGTCCAACTACGCCCTGCTCAACATCAAGGATGAGCTGGCGCGCCTGGGTGGCGTGGGGGATGTGCAGTTGTTCGGCATGGGTGATTATTCCCTGCGGGTCTGGCTGGACCCGAACAAGACCGCTTCGCGCAACCTGACCGCCACCGATGTGGTCACGGCCATCCGTGAGCAGAACCGTCAGGTGGCTGCCGGTGCGCTGGGTGCGCCACCCGCGCCGAATGCCCAGGCGTTCCAGCTCTCGATCAACACCCAGGGGCGCCTGGTGAGTGAAGAAGAGTTCGAGAACATCATCATTCGTTCCGGTGCCGACGGCGAGATCACTCGCCTGAAGGACATCGCCCGGGTCGAGCTGGGCTCCAGCCAATACGCCCTGCGCTCGTTGCTCGACAACCAGCCAGCGGTGGCGATCCCGATCTTCCAGCGCCCAGGCTCCAACGCCATCCAGATCTCCAACGACGTTCGCGCCAAGATGGACGAACTGAAGAAAGGCTTCCCGGCGGGAATGGACTACAGCATCGTCTATGACCCGACGATCTTCGTCCGCGGTTCCATTGAGGCGGTGGTCCACACCCTGTTCGAAGCACTGATTCTCGTGGTGTTGGTGGTGATCCTGTTCCTGCAGACCTGGCGCGCCTCGATCATTCCGTTGGTCGCCGTGCCGGTGTCGTTGATTGGTACGTTCGCCGTGATGCACCTGTTCGGCTTCTCGCTGAACGCCCTTTCACTGTTCGGCCTGGTACTGGCCATCGGTATCGTGGTGGACGACGCCATCGTGGTGGTGGAGAACGTCGAACGTAACATCGGCCTGGGACTCACACCGGTGGAAGCCACCAAACAAGCCATGGGCGAGGTGACCGGCCCGATCATTGCCACGGCCCTGGTGCTGTGCGCGGTGTTCATTCCGGCGGCGTTCATCAGCGGCTTGACCGGGCAGTTCTATAAGCAGTTCGCCCTGACCATTGCCATCTCCACGGTGATCTCGGCGATCAACTCCCTGACCCTGTCGCCCGCCCTGGCCGCCGTGTTGCTCAAGAGCCACGACGCACCCAAGGACCGTTTCTCGCGGTTCCTGGACAAGGTCTTCGGTGGCTGGTTGTTCCGTCCGTTCAACCGTTTCTTCGACCGCGCCAGCCACGGTTATGTGGGCACCGTCGCCCGCGTGATCCGCAGCAGCGGCATCGCCCTGCTGCTCTACGCGGGCCTGATGGTGCTGACTTTCTTCGGGTTCTCCAACACCCCGACCGGTTTCGTGCCCGGCCAGGACAAGCAATACCTGGTGGCCTTCGCACAACTGCCGGATGCCGCGAGCCTGGACCGCACCGAAGACGTGATCAAGCGCATGTCCGACCTGGCCCTCAAGCAACCGGGCGTGCAAAGCGCGGTGGCCTTCCCCGGCCTGTCGATCAACGGCTTCACCAACAGCCCGAACGCCGGCATCGTGTTCGTGACCCTCAAGCCTTTCAACGAGCGAAAGGATCCGAGCATGTCCGCCGGCGCCATTGCCGGAGCCTTGAACGGCAAGTATTCGGAAATCCAGGAAGCCTACATGGCGATCTTCCCACCGCCGCCGGTACAGGGCCTGGGCACCATCGGTGGTTTCCGCCTGCAAATCGAAGACCGGGGCAACCTGGGCTACGACGAGCTGTACAAAGAAACCATGAACATCATCACCAAGAGCCACAACGTGCCGGAACTGGCCGGGTTGTTCACCAGCTACACCGTGAACGTGCCCCAGGTCGATGCCGCCATCGACCGTGAAAAAGCCAAGACCCATGGCGTGGCCGTCAGTGACATCTTCGACACCCTGCAGATCTACCTGGGTTCGCTGTATGCCAACGACTTCAACCGCTTCGGTCGTACCTATCAGGTCAACGTCCAGGCCGAGCAACAGTTCCGCCTCGAGTCGGACCAGATCGGCCAGCTCAAAGTGCGAAACAACCGTGGCGAGATGATCCCGCTGGCGACCTTCATCAAGGTCAGCGACACCTCGGGGCCTGACCGTGTCATGCACTACAACGGCTTCATCACCGCTGAAATCAACGGTGCCGCCGCGCCGGGCTACAGCTCGGGCCAGGCGGAAAAAGCCATCGAGAAACTGCTCAAGGACGAACTGCCCAACGGCATGACCTACGAGTGGACCGACCTGACGTACCAGCAGATCCTTTCGGGCAACACCGCGCTGTTCGTGTTCCCACTCTGCGTACTACTGGCGTTCCTGGTACTCGCGGCACAGTACGAAAGCTGGAGCCTGCCGCTGGCGGTGATCCTGATCGTACCGATGACCCTGTTGTCGGCCATCACCGGGGTGATTCTCTCCGGCGGCGACAACAACATCTTTACCCAGATCGGCTTGATCGTCCTAGTGGGACTTGCCTGCAAGAACGCCATTCTGATCGTCGAGTTCGCCAAGGATAAACAGCTCGAAGGCATGAACCCGCTGGCTGCGGTGCTGGAGGCCTGCCGCCTGCGTCTGCGGCCGATCCTGATGACCTCCTTCGCCTTCATCATGGGCGTGGTGCCCCTGGTGTTCTCCAGCGGTGCCGGTGCCGAAATGCGCCATGCCATGGGTGTGGCGGTGTTCTCCGGGATGCTTGGCGTAACCTTCTTCGGCCTGCTGCTCACCCCAGTGTTCTATGTACTGATCCGCAACTTCGTCGAGCGCAGCGAGGCCCGCAAGGCGGCCCGGGCTTTGAAACTGGAGGCGCAACAATGAGTTTGAAAGCGTTCGTACCGAGCTTGCTGGTCTTGGCGCTGAGCGCCTGCGCCGTAGGCCCGGACTACCAGGCACCGCAAACGGAGGCGGCGAATATCACCACCGCCACCGACGGCGCCACCGGCCAGAAGAATTTCGACCGGGCCCGTTTCGAAGGCATCTGGTGGCAGCAATTCGAAGACCCGACCCTCAACGCGTTGGTGACCCGATCCCTGGAAGGCAACCGCGAGTTGCGCGTAGCCTTCGCCCGTCTGCGGGCCGCCCGGGCGATTCGCGATGACGCCAGCAATGACGTTATGCCCACCATCACCAGCCGCGCCAGCAGTGATTTGGGCAAAGGCCAGATTCCAGGGCAAACCACCGACCGGGTCAGCACCGAACGCTACGACCTAGGGCTGGACATGGCCTGGGAGCTGGATCTGTTCGGGCGCATCCGGCGCAACCTGGAAGCCACCGATGCCGATCAGCAGGCCGTCGAAGCCGACCTCTATCAGTTGCAGGTGACAATGATCGCCGAACTGGTGGACGCCTACGGTCAACTGCGCGGCGCCCAACTGCGGGAAAAAATCGCCCTGGCGAACCTGAAGAACCAGCAGGACTCACGCAAGATCACCGAAAGCCTGCGTGATGCCGGCGTCGGCGATCAGCTCGACGTGGTTCGCGCCGATGCGCGCCTGGCCTCGGTGGAAGCCAGCGTGCCGCAGTTGCAGGCCGAACAGGTGCGCCAACGCAATCGCATCGCCACGCTACTGGGCGAGCGCCCGGACAAACTGGACGTGGACCTGAGCCCCAAACAGCTGCCAGCCATCGCCAAGGCCCTGCCGATCGGCGACCCGGGTGAACTGCTGCAACGGCGTCCGGACATTCTCAGCGCCGAACGCCAATTGGCCGCTGCCACTGCACGCATCGGCGTGGCCAAGGCCGACCTGTTTCCACGGGTCAGCCTCAGCGGTTTCCTCGGCTTTACCGCCGGGCGCGGTTCGCAGATCGGCTCCTCGGCGGCCAACGCCTGGGCGCTGGGCCCGAGCATTACCTGGGCCGCCTTCGACCTCGGCAGTGTGCGGGCTCGCCTGCGCGGTGCCGGCGCCGAGGCGGATGGCGCCCTGGCGACTTACGAACAGCAAGTGCTGTTGGCCCTGGAAGAATCGGAAAACGCCTTCAGCGATTACGGCAAGCGCCAACAACGCCTGATTTCCCTGATCCGTCAGAGCGAATCAAGCCGTGCCGCCGCCGATCTGGCCGAGATTCGCTACCGCGAAGGCACCGTGGATTTCCTCGTGTTGCTCGACGCCCAGCGTGAACGCCTGGCAGCCGAAGACACTCAGGCCCAGGCCGAAGTGGATCTGTATCGCGGCATCGTCTCGATCTACAAAGCCTTGGGTGGCGGCTGGAAACCGGAAACCGTCGCCAGCAACTGACCCGTCCTGCTCAACCGAGCTCCTTTGGTTGGCCGCAACCAGCCAAATTTTTGCCCCGTTTCTCATTTGGAAACGGGGCTTTTTTTTGTTCAGCACACCCCGGACTCGATGGACCCTTTCTCAAGCCACGCCTTGCGCCTGCTGCAAATGGCTGGAGCGAAAATCCTTGGGCGAGAGTTCGAACTGCTTCTTGAACGAACGGCTGAAGTGGGCCGAGTCGGTGAAGCCCCACTTGTAGGCGATCGAGGTAATGGACTCGTCCCGCAGAAACGGGTTGGTCAGGTCGTCGGCGCTGCGCTTGAGCCGCGCCCGCTGGATGTAGCGGCAGACGCTGTCATCCTGCTCTTCGAACAAACGGTACAGGTGCCGCACCGAAATGTTCAGGCGATTGGCCAGGCCCACCGGGCTCAGGCCGGGCTGGGTCAGGGATTCATCGATGACCTTCTGCACATAGCTGCGCAAGTGGCTGCCCTGCAACGCCGAGCCATCGTCACGGGCATCGCCGTCCTGTTCCAGGGCCGAGCCCAACAGCGAAACAAAGGCACTCTGCAACGCAGCGCCCTCTCCCGCGGCACCCTCACCGTCCGGGGTGTCCTTGCACAGTTGATCCATCAACACATGCAGCATCCGCCCGCAGGCCTTGCTCGAGGAGATCTTGCCAAAAGTCTTGGTTTCCCCGCCCAGTTGCCTGGACACGTCATGGCGAGACAGGGACAGGACGGCGTGTTCAATCAACCCGAACGGGCTGATTTCAAGAGAGCCCACTGAATCCATCAACAACAGCTCGCCGGGTGCCAGCTGAATGCTCAGGCCGTTCTGGGTGATCCGGGAAAAGCCGCTGCGCTGGCTGACCAGAAAACAATCCTGGTCGTCGTCATGATCCGGATTGGGCGAGTGTCGCTTGATGGCGCCGGCATTGGTGCGCAGGCTGGCAAGCGCAAGGCCGCCGCGGGAGAAATTGGACACCTCGCCGATAAACAGCGCGCGATTGAAGGCCAGTTCTGTATCGAAGTGACCGCAAGTGGCGCGCAGATCCCGGTTCCAGGTCTCCAGCCCGTCTTGCCCAACCTGTTGCATGCTCATGGGTCTCTCCACGATGGCTTATTGTTTTTGTTGGGCAATAGTTAACATGTTATCTATATACGCGCAACAAGTACCTGATCGCCAAAGCAGTAGCAGGATCGATGCCAGAGTAGAGCCAAAAAATCAGAAGGTTCCCAACACCCGCTGCAAGCCGCTCAAGGCCGCCAGTAGAGCACTGCGCTGCTCGCGGCTCAGAGGAATGTAACGACGAAAGGCCGGCATGCGGTTCACCACTTCACTGCCGCCCATGTGTTCCAGGCGCACACACCACTGTCGCCCTTGCAGATCGATGCGCAGGCGTTTGAAGTCCAGTGGCATGAGGGCTTGATACAGCGCCGGATCGTTCTCTATCGCCGCCTTCAGACGGGTCGACAACCCAGCCTCCCCGTCCCGCTGCCGACAACGTATGCCGCTGCGTCGCACGGCCCCGCTGTGGTGCACCTCCAAACGTGCCGTGCCCTCTCTCGACGCAGGTACCCGTAGCACGAACTCGGTCATCACCAAGTGCATCAGCAACTGTGATTCGGTGCGCTCGACGATCTCCAGTTGCAGGCTGCCATCGTCGGTGACAACCGTCCCCGTCGCCGGCCCCGAGACCTCGAACCGCGCCAGCCCGAGGTTGCGCCGCAAAAGCTCCAGGGTCACCCCGGGCCGATAACCGGCCGGGGCACGCTGGGCGCTGAACAGTTCAGACAGCTTTTGCAGCACGGTCGACAAACTCGCCGGCAGGTTGCCCTGGCTCATGGGAAAACTCCTTGGCCAGCACGTCTTCTACCGACGCCGGCTTGAATGGATTGACCTTCTGCACCACCAGGGTCCAGAACAAGGCATACACCGCAGTGCCACCGAGCATCACGGCGAAGGGGATATAGATGTCCGCCGGGTTCATGCCGGGCGGGGTGATGAACCACATGCCGATGACGATGCCGACGCTGGAGAGGATCTGCGGCAGCGGGAAAAACGGCGAGCGATAGGCCCGGGGCAAGTCCGGACGACGAATCCGCAGGCTCACCACCGACACGGTCACCAGCAGGTAGGCAAAACTCCAGGCGCACACCGCCGCCAGCACCAGGTGCATGATGTTGTCGGCGTTGCCACCGAGCCACAGCGCGTGCAAACAAGGAATCAGCATCGCCACCAGGATGCACAGCAACGGTGTCTTGAAGCGTGGGTGCAGGTAGGTGAACACCTTGGGCAATGCACCGTCCACCGCCATGCCGTACAGAATCCGCGGCACGCCGGCCATCAGGGTATTGATGGTCGCCGCCCCGGCAAACAGAAAGCCTATCCCCAGCCATATCGGACCGACATCCCCCATGACTTGCTCGGCGAAGCGCGGAATCGCCATGGGCGTGTCCAGCAAGTGCACGCCGCTGCTGGCATCCAACAGCACGTTTTCCACCTGGCGCTTCATCGCCGCGCCGTAGATGAACATGCAGGTGGCGACGCTGAACAGACCCAGCATCATGGCCCGGGGCATCGTCCTGGCCGAACGGCGCAGGTCCGGTGCCAGCGGCGTGACGAATTCGCAACCGACGAACATGAACATCGCCATGCCCACCAGCGACAACACGGTGACCAGGTCAGTGCCGACCACGGACGCACCGAACCAGCCTTCCAGCTCCACCGCCGGTGCGGCAATCAACCCCAACACGCCGAACACCATCAGGGTCGTCCACATGCCGAAGGTAAGGATAATCTCGGCCCGGCCAAAGGCGCTGACGCCGAAGCCGTTGAGCACGCCAAAGACCACCACGAACCCCACGCCCAGCAACCAGGATCCGCCCGCCGATTCGGCCAGGGTATTGAGGTGCTCGAAGTTCACCAGGGCCATGACGCCGGCCAGGATGGTCTCGGCGGTGCCGGCGAAGACGTGGACAATCAAGTAGGCCGACAACGTACCGGTGATTGCGAAAAAACGGCCCATGCCACAGTTGATGTAGTCATAGACCGAACCCGTGGTGGGCAGGATCGAGGCGGCCTCGGCGAAGGTGGTCGCCTGGGCCAGCATCATCACCAGGGCGATCAGCATCGCCACGGCAAAGGCGCTGCCGCCGATGCCGAAACCCATGGTGGCGGTGAGAATCACCGGGCTTGCCATGATCAGGCCAATGGTGCTGGCCAACGCGGTGGGGAAGCCCACCGTTCCCCGGTTCAAGTGCTCGGTGAGCCTGTCATTGATCGACATCGTGCAGATCCTCGAAAGCGGATTTTTAGTATGGATGCCACAGCCGTTCAGGAGCCGGCGTTCAAGCCCTCCCCAGCCTGTCCCTGATCAAAACGGCGTCGCGTGCAGGATTAACTGTGCGCCGCTCTCGCCCTGGGCGTCTTGCCCATGTCTGCCGCCGGTTTTGTTGCTGCCTGCCAGAGTTCGCCCCCTGGCGGGCTGGATCAATTCCATGGCAGGCAGGTGAAAGACTTCCCCTGGCGCTGCTCCCCTTAATGCGCGCTCTGCTGTCCTATCACACGGGGAAACCACTATGGAGCGCACACGTCATACACCTTCGCTGCGTAACGCCATCGGCCTGGGCATCGCCCTGCTGGTCGCCGATTCGTCGGCCCAGGCTTATGAGCTTTACGCCGACGAAGACACCACCGTCACGGGTAACTTCCTGGCGGTCTACGGGATGTTCAACAGCCGCAAGAACTACGACGGCACCGCCGGCGGCTCAAGCTGGCGCGAAGGTTTCATCAAGTATGGCCTGAGTATCGACCAGACACTCGGCAGCCTGGGCAGTGTCTACGGGACGGCCAACCTGGTCAGCTCCGGGACATGGGGCGATGGCGATGCAGCCGGACTGAGCGATGGCTCCGAACGCACCACAAAGTTCGATGAAGCGTTCGCTGGCTGGCGCTCGGGGGATCTGTTCCCGGTGCTGGGCAAGGACGGCGTTGACCTGTCCTACGGCCGCCAGGTGATCACCCTCGGCGATGGCTTCATCATCAATGACGACGGCCTGAACCTGGGCAAAGGTGTGGCCGATGGCGAATTCAACCGCGGCGGCGCCTATTACCTGGCCGCCCGTCATGCCTTCGACAAGACGGCCGTTCTGCGCTTGGGCGGCAAGGAAGGCACACACGGCAGCCTGATGTGGATCAAGTCGGACAACCGTGCCCAGGCCAACACCGAAATGGCCGCCGGCACCCTGGAATACACCGCCGCGCCTGGCACCTTGGGGCTGACCTACATCCATGGCGTCGATGTCGACGAGCACTACGCCAGCGACTTCCAGAAGCAGCGCGAAGGCATGAATATCTATAGCCTGCGCGGCGCCGGGAATGCGGGTATCGAAAACGCCCACTTCGCCTTCGAATATGCCTGGCAAGACAAAGATGCCGGCCCCGAAAAAGCCTGGTACACCGAAGCCGGCTACACCTTTGCCGACTTGCCCTGGACACCGGACCTGACCTATCGCTACAGCCGTTATTCGAAAAACTGGGATTCGATGTTCAACGGTTTCAGCCGTGGCTACGGCACCTGGTTCCAGGGCGAAGTGACCGCTAACTATTCCGGACCGTTCAACAGCAACACCGAAATCCATCACCTGGGGCTGAAACTCAAGCCGACGGAAACAGTGACCATCGGCGCGCTGTTCTTCGACTACAAGACCCTGCACACCCGCGACGCGTTGAACCTCGATGGACGCGAAATGGACCTGTATGTGGAGTGGGCGGTGAACGAGCACCTGATCGTCACGCCGCTGCTGGGCCTGTACAAGCCGGAAAAGGATGGAAGCAACGGTGGTAACCAGGTGGGGGGCAATGGCACCAACGTCTACAGCCAACTGGTGGTGGCGGTGCCGTTCTAAGGATGGCGGGTAGATGGGTCTGTTTGCTCCTGGCTGCCAGCCCCAGCCTTGGCAGCCATAGACATAGCGTGCGGCAGACACAGTCAAGCGACCCCACGTCCCGGGGATTAACCTCGGGGCTTTCCCTTGTTCGCGATCAGGAAACCCTCATGAGCGATATTGCCCTGCTGCCTCAGGTCGAAGCCTTTCTCAGTCGACACCACGCGCTGTTCATCGATGGCCGCTACGTCGAAAGCCAAAGCGGCCAGACCCTGGACGTCGTCAACCCCGCCACCGGCCAGGTCATCGCCCAGGTCAGCGACGCGTCTTCCAGTGATATCGATGCAGCGGTGGAGTCGGCCCGGCGCGGCTTCAAGCAATGGTCCCAAGCGGCGCCGGCGGTCCGGGGGCATGTGTTGCTCAAGTTGGCGGACCTGTTGGAGCACAACCGCGAAGAGCTGGCGCAGATCGAAACCTGCCAATCGGGGAAGATCATCCATATCTCCCGCGCCTTTGAGGTCGACCAGGCTGCGCATTTCCTGCGTTATTACGCCGGTTGGGCGACCAAGATCGGCGGCGAGACAATCACCCCGTCGCTGCCCTCCTTTGCCGGTGAGCGCTACACCGCATTCACCCTGCGCGAACCGGTCGGGGTGGTGGTCGGCATTGTGCCGTGGAATTTTTCCACCATGATCGCCATCTGGAAACTCGCGTCCGCGCTGGTGACCGGCTGCAGCATCATCATCAAACCCAGCGAGTTCACCCCGCTGACGATCCTGCGCATCGCTGAACTGGCCATGGAGGCCGGGCTGCCGGCGGGTGCCCTGAACGTGGTAACCGGTGGCGGCCACGTGGGCAAAGGCTTGATCGAGCATCCGGGCACCAACAAGGTGTCGTTCACCGGTTCCGTGGCCACCGGTATCGCCGTCGGCCAGGGCGCCATGGGCGCCGGGCTGACCCGTGCCACCCTGGAGCTTGGCGGCAAGAATGCGGCGGGATTCCTGCGGGACGTGGATCCGGACGTGGCGGTGAACGGCATCATCGAAGCGGGTTTCCTGCACTCGGGGCAAATCTGTGCGGCGGCCGAGCGGTTCTTTGTCCATCGCTCGCAACTTGAACCGATCATGGACAAACTGGCCCAACGCCTGGACAAGCTCCACATCGGCTCGCCGCTGGACGAACGCACCGAGTTCGGCCCCGTCACCAACCGCCAGCACCAACAGAAACTCGGGGAATTCTTCGCCAAGGCCCGGGCGCAAAACAACACCATCGTCCACGGCGGCAAACTGATCGATGGCCCGGGCTGTTACGTCGAACCCACCATCATCCTCGCCAACCGCCGCGACGACACGCTGCTCAACGAAGAAACCTTCGGCCCGATTGCCACGTTCTTCCCTTACGACACAGAGGACGAGTTACTGGAATTGATGAACGACACGCCGTACGGCCTGAGCGCCAGCCTTTGGACCAACGACCTCGGCAAAGCCCTGCGCATGGTGCCCGCCATCGAAGCCGGTACCGTCTGGGTGAACATGCACACCCTGCTCGATCCGGCGGTACCCTTTGGCGGCAGCAAGTCTTCAGGGATAGGCCGGGAATTTGGCAGTGCGTTTATCGACGACTACACCGAACTGAAATCGGTGATGATTCGTTACTGACGCCGCCTTCGCGAGCAGGCTCGCTCCCACAATGGATTCGCGGGTGCTCATGAATTCAGCAATCGCCACAGCCTCTTTGTGGGAACGAGCTTGCTCGCGATAGCGGTGGATCAGCTTGCGATGCGTTTGAATGCAAACCCGAAAAAATCCGGAACTGCCAAAGCCTCCCGTCAGTCGCATGAACAGATACGTCTGACTCAGGAGTAACCGTGACTCACGATCCCGACCGGCGGGCCGTCGAATCAGTGCCATTGGACCCGCCCACGGCGGTCCACCGGCTTCGGGTTCTGACGGTCAACACGCATAAGGGGTTCACCGCCCTCAACCGTCGTTTCATCCTGCCTGAATTACGTGAAGCGGTACGCAGTACCGGCGCTGACCTGGTGTTCCTGCAAGAGGTGCTGGGCGAACACGACCGCCACGCATCGCGCTACGACAACTGGCCGCAGACGTCGCAGTACGAATTTCTCGCCGACAGCATGTGGAGCGACTTCGCCTACGGCCGCAACGCGGTATACCCCGACGGCCATCACGGCAATGCGTTACTGTCCAAATACCCGATCCGCCAGTTCCGCAACCTCGACGTTTCCATCACCGGTCCCGAGCGACGCGGGCTGCTCCATTGCGTGCTGGACGTGCCGGGCCACGCCGAAGTCCATGGGATCTGCGTACACCTGAGCCTGTTGGAAAGCCATCGTCAGCTACAGCTCAAACTGCTTTGCCAACTGCTTGAATCGCTGCCCGACGACGCCCCGGTGATCATCGCCGGGGACTTCAACGACTGGCAGCTGCGTGGCAACCTCACCCTGGCCCGTCGCCAATACCTGCACGAAGTCTTCGAACACCATCACGGCCGCCCCGCCCGGACCTATCCGGCCCGCTTCCCCCTGCTGCGCCTGGACCGCATTTACCTGCGCAACGCCACCAGCCACGCGCCGCAAATCCTGGGCAGCAAACCCTGGACCCACCTGAGCGATCATCTGCCGCTTTCGGTGGAAGTGCATTTGTGATTCCTGGTTTTGCCCTTCAGAAGCGCCGCACTACCTGTAAGTTCTGACAGTAGCGACGGTTACTATTCGTTGTTACGGTGCGATCCATACAGCGAGCGTTGCCAGGCCCTGTGTGCCATCTGTCGTGCAACCGATGCTGAAACCGGCATACCTGGGATGCCGATGCAGAGGGATAGCACATGAGCTTGCGCGAGCACGGATTCAATCGATTGTTCAACGCCCTATGGGTAGCGGTCCCCTTGCTGTTACCCGCCCCGTCCGCCATGGCGGCGTGCACACTGACGCCGACGATAGGCAATGACGCCTACGTCTGCGACAGCGGCAACAGTCCCGGGCTGACGGACCTTTTGGGCGATAACCAGCTCACGATGCCGGCCAATGGCAGCGGTGTCATCCAGGGTGACGTCACCTTTGGCGCCGGAATCGATAAGATCCAGATCGACGCCAACGGGGTGATTCAAGGTGACGTACAACAAGGCTCCGGCATTGACGACTTCATCATGCGTGGCGGCAGCATCCAGTCCCTGGCCCAAGGCGACGGCCTCGATACGTTCCTGATGACCGGCGGCACCATTGTCGGAGCGTTTGAAGACGGCGATGATGCCACCATGACCGGCGGCACCATCGGCCGGGTCGACATGAAACTCGATGACAACATCTTCAGAATGTCCGGCGGGCAGATTATCGGCAACCTGGTGACTGGTTTTGGCCAGGACACCATCATCCTTTCCGCCGGACGCATCGGCGGCAACGTGAGTGTCAGCGGCGGCAACGACAGCATTACCGTGAGCGGTGGCGAAATCGTCGGCGAAGTCCGTACCAGTTTCGGCGATGACCAGTTCCAGTGGAGCGGCGGCCTTATTCGCTCGGCTGTCTTGATGGGTGAAGGCAACGATACGGCGCTACTGAGCAACCTTGATGAAACCGTGCTCGCCACCACCCCTAGCCTCGATGGCGGATTGGGCCAGGACACATTGACCTTTGAGGCCAGTACCCCCGGCACTGGCGCCCGCTACATAAACTGGGAAACCGTCGACCTCACCCAAGGCTCACGCCTGGATCTGACTGACACGCTGGTACTGGGCGACAGCGCCACCGCCACGGGCGTACTCAATATCGACACCAGCAGCGTGCTGACGTCTACCCAGGGCAGCGTCAACCCGTTTACCGCAGGCCAACGGGTCACGCTCAACAACAACGGAACAATCGACCTCAGCCTCGACAACACCCGCACCAACGATACCCTCACCGTGCAGGGCAACTATGTCGGCACCAACGGCCAGTTGCGCCTGCAAACGGCACTCGGCGCGGACGACTCCCCCAGCGACCGGCTGGTGGTCAATGGCGGAACACTCACGGGCAGTACCGCCATCGCCATCACGAACCTGGGCGGCGCGGGGGCATTGACCACCCAAAACGGCATCGAAGTGGTCCAGGCCCAGGGCGGTGCGGTCAGCGACAGCGGTGCATTTTCACTGGCGCAGGCCGTGTCGGCCGGCGCATTCGATTACCGTTTGTTCAAGGGCGGCGTGAGCGGCAATGAAAACAGCTGGTACTTGCGTTCCACCGTGGTCGCAGGCCCGGTAGCGCCCCCCAACCCAACGTTGCCGCCCTTGCCGGTCCCGGCACCTGGCGCGGCGCCGATTCCCTTGTATCGCCCGGAAGTACCGACCTGGTCAGTATTGCCTCCGGCGGCGGCGCAACTGACCCTGATGGCTCTGGGCACGTTTCATGACCGTCAGGGTGACCAGCGCCTGCTTACGGAAAACGGGGCGTTCGGCGCGGGTTGGGGTCGGGTCTACGGCAAGGACCTGGATCAGACCTGGGCCGGCACCGTGACCCCGCGGTTCGACGGGTCCATCAAGGGCTTTCAGGTGGGCAACGACTTGTACGGCTCAACCCTTTCCGGGGGCCAGACCCAGCGCATCGGCTGCTTTGTCGGCCATACCGAATTGAACGGCAATGTCGATGGCTTCAACCTGGGCTTCGAAGGCCGGCGCGCCGGCAAGATCGAACTCGACGGCGACAGTTACGGGCTGTACTGGACCCTCACCGATCCCACCGGCGGCTACGTCGACGCGGTAGTCATGGGGACACGACTGGATGGCGACAACCGCTCCGAACGCGGGGTCAAAATCGATAATCGTGGGCATGCCTTGACCCTTTCGGCGGAGGCCGGCTATCCATTCGCCGTGGCCGCTGACTGGGTTCTCGAACCCCAGGTCCAGATCATTCACCAGAAGGTGTCCCTGGATACCCAGGACGATGGGATCTCCAGGGTTGAATTCGATTCCGACAGCAGTTGGACCGGCCGCCTCGGTACTCGCCTCAAGGGTCGCTATCAGGTCAGCGGCACGCCGGTGGAGCCGTACCTGCGCGCCAACCTCTGGCACACCTTTTCCGGCACTGACACGGTGACGTTCGACAACGCCCAACGGATCGAAACCCAACAGCGCGCCTCGACGGCCGACTTGGGCGTCGGCGTCATAGTGAGTCTGGCACCTACGGTCAGCATCTATGCGGGCGCGGACTACAGCAACAATCTCGACAGCAGTCAGCAACGCAGCGTGGCCGGCAATCTTGGCGTACGGGTCACTTGGTAGGGCGACTTACCCAGTTTCCATTGGATTTTTTGCCTCGAAACCAACAACCGGATAACGTCAAAAAATCAGTTATTTATAACGCCTGATTTCAGATTGCCATTCATCGTTCAGTTTCTTGACGCGACGGTATCGGTCTTCTTGACTACACCTTACTACCCCCGGAAATACAGTCAGGGGCAGGCCTCTGGAACCCGCTAGATCGGGCCGCCAGAGGCTTGCCTCAATCCATTCGGTCGCCCCTCATTCGGGGTAGGAGAGACGCCAAAAGCGAGAAACCCATGCGATTGCAAGGCAGGCCTCCATGAAAACCTCCTTCCGCCCACAAGAGATCACCACCACCTTCTGCAGCGTCTCGACGTCGTTGCTGTTGCTTTCGTCCATGGAGGTGCAGGCCTGGCCTGCCGAGGAAACAGCGCAACCCTGGTACGGTCGAACCCCCTCCGACAGCCTGAACGGCACCTTCATCGGCAACGACGCCCCATCGAACAAGAGCCCCGCCCTGTTCACGCTGCGCAACGACAGCGGGCACACCCAACGCATGGGCTTGATCAGTGGACACAACCAAGTCATCTCCACGGACGGGGGCATGCTGGTCACACCCGCCATGGCCGAACAGGGAAAAGACGCGTTGAACCTGCAAGGCCGCAGCCTGGGTGCCTACTGGAGCCTGACTGGACCTGCCGGCTGGCATGTCGACCTGAGTGCCAGCGGCGGTCGGGTCAACGGCTACAGCCGTACCGAACAAGGCCAGCGCCAGGCGGCCGAAGGCAACGCTGTGACACTGTCGGTCGAAGGTGGTTTTCCTATCGGTATCAGCACCCACTGGGTGGTCGAACCCCAGGCGCAATTGATCAACCAGCGCGTCACCCTCGACTCACCGACCGCTGACAGCGGCACCGGCAATGAGCTGAGCAGCTGGAGCGGTCGCGTTGGCGCACGGCTCAAAGGCAGTTACCAGATCAACGGCCTGGGTGTGGAACCTTACGTGCGTACCAACCTGTGGCACACGGTCCAGAGCACCGGCACCTTGACCCTGGACAAGGTCGACAAGATCAGCAGCAGCCGAAAATCCTCCACCGTCGAAGTAGGACTGGGCCTGGTGGCTCGGGTCACGCCGGTGGTGAGCCTGTATGTCAGTGCCGATTACAGCAGCGATGTCGACGACAATGACCTGAACGGCATCATTACCAGCATGGGTGTGCGGATGCGTTGGTAAAAATGCTGTTCATTCAAGTAAACGAAGACCCCGTAGAGAGAGAAATAAGCCCTGTGGCGAGGGAGCTTGCTCCCGCTGGGCTGCGCAGCAGCCCTATTTTGTGAGCGCGCTTCGTACTGGAGCGCCAGCCCGGCCCAGCGGGAGCAAGCTCCCTCGCCACGGGATCATCTGCGTGCTTGAGAGAACAGTATGGCCTGCCCATGCCTGCTTAAAAAAAACCTCCATTAAGGCGTATAACGCTAGAAGCGCTTTATGCTTGCAAGCCCATGGCTCATTTCATTGATGGAGTAACGACATGACCACAGCCCCCTTTCTTGCCAACCTGTTCCCCAGTGCCGCCGACATCCCGGACGCTTACCGCCTCGAGGGACAGATCGAGCAGCGCGAATACCTGGTCGATGGTGTCTTGAAAACCTGGCAGGGCCCCTTGGCCGTGGTGCGCAGTCCGGTCTACCTGGCCGGCGAACTGGGTGACGAGCAGGTGATACTCGGCGGTACGCCGCTGCTGGATGCCGAGACCGCCCTCACCGCACTGGATGCGGCCGTCCGGGCCTATGACCGCGGCCAGGGCCAGTGGCCAACGATGCGCGTCGCCGAACGCATCCGTCACGTTGAAACCTTCCTGGCGCGCATGCGTGAGCAACGCGAAGCGGTGGTCAAGTTGCTGATGTGGGAAATCGGCAAGAACCTCAAGGACTCCCAGAAGGAATTCGACCGTACCTGCGACTACATCGTCGACACCATCAATGCCCTCAAGGAATTGGACCGCCGCTCCAGTCGCTTCGAGCTGGAACAAGACACCCTCGGCCAGATCCGTCGTGTGCCGCTGGGCGTAGCCTTGTGCATGGGGCCTTACAACTATCCGCTGAACGAGACCTTCACCACGCTGATTCCCGCCTTGATCATGGGCAACACCGTGGTGTTCAAACCGGCCAAACTCGGCGTACTGCTGATCCGTCCACTGCTGGAGGCCTTCCGCGACAGCTTCCCGGCGGGCGTGATCAATGTGATCTACGGCAGCGGCCGGGAAACCGTCAGCGCGTTGATGGCCAGCGGCAAGGTCGACATCTTCGCCTTCATCGGCACTAACAAGGCTGCCAGTGACTTGAAGAAGCTCCACCCGCGCCCGCATCGCTTGCGTGCTGCCCTGGGGCTGGACGCGAAGAATCCCGGGCTGGTGTTGCCGGAAGTCGACCTGGACAACGCGGTCAGCGAGGCGTTGACCGGCTCGCTGTCATTCAACGGCCAGCGCTGCACGGCATTGAAAATCCTCTTTGTCCATGAAGACGTGGCACCGGCGTTCATCGAGAAATTCAACGCCCGACTCGCCGCCCTGAAGCCCGGCATGCCGTGGGAAGACGGCGTGGCGCTGACGCCGTTGCCCGAGGCAAGCAAGGTCGATTACCTGCATTCGCTGGTGGCCGATGCGACCGCCAAAGGCGCCGCGGTGACGAATGCACACGGTGGCGAATCGCGCAGTTCGTTCTTCTACCCGGCCGTGCTCTATCCGGTGAACACCGCGATGCGGGTCTACCACGAAGAACAGTTCGGTCCCGTCGTCCCCATCGTGCCGTACCGGGACCTCAATACCGTGATCGATTATGTACTCGAATCCGACTTCGGCCAGCAGCTCAGCATTTTCGGTACCAACCCGGCCGAAATCGGCAAGCTCGTGGACACCTTCGCCAACCAGGTCGGACGCATCAACATCAACGCCCAGTGCCAGCGCGGCCCGGACACCTTCCCGTTCAACGGCAGGAAAAACTCCGCCGAGGGCACTTTGTCCGTTCACGATGCGCTGCGCACGTTTTCGATCCGCACGCTGGTGGCGACCAAGTTCCAGGACAGCAATAAGGCATTGATCAGCGACATCATCCGCGAGCGGGATTCGAACTTCCTGACCACCGACTACATCTTCTGAGCCGCACCGAGCGGTGTATTACGGCAGGGCTGCGCGGCGCACCTTGATGCCCCAGCCCTGTTGCATGCCGGCAGCCGCCAGCAGGATCGCCGCCACGCCCAGCCATTGCAGCGGCTCGAGGCGATGGCCGAAGGCGAACCAGTCGACAAAGATCGCCGCAATCGGATAAATGAACGACAGTGCACCGGTCAACGCGGTCGGCAATCGTTGGATCGCGCTGTACAACAACACGTACATCACGCCGGTGTGCACCATTCCCAGGGTCAGCAGGCTGGCCCAGGCCTCGGCGTGTTGCGGCAACGCCGAGAAGTTTGCCCAAGGCGCCAACAGCAAGACGCCGGTACTGACCTGAATCAGTGCGATCAAATGCGGCGGTGTGCCGGTCAAGCGCTTGATGATCAACGCCGCGATGGCATACAGCAACGCCGCGCCCAACGCCAAGGCAATGCCCACCAGATAGTCGTCACCACCCTGCCCTTGCTCTCCGTGGGCGCTGACAATTGCCAGCATGCCGAGAAACGACACCGCCAGCCAGAACAGTTTTTGCGCGGTGATTTTTTCTCCCAGGAACAACGCCGCCAGCCCTACCAACATGAATGGTTGAACGTTGTACACCGCCGTACCGATGGCAATCGAAGCGCGGGAGTAAGAGGCGAACAACAATACCCAGTTGCCCACGATCGCCACACCACTGAGCACCGCCAACAAGAAGGTGGTGCGCGTCAGAATGTCTCGCCGCAAAAATCCGAACCCGGCGCAAATCAGCAGCAAGGTGGCGGCACCGAAGACGCAACGCCAGAACACCACATCCAGCACCGGCTGGCCCGAGACCAGCACGAACCAACCTATGGTTCCGGAAATCAGCATGGCGGCCGTCATTTCGAGCGAACCGCGGCGTAAGGTCTTGTCCATCGTCAGGCTCCTTCAGCAAGTGGGCACAGTATGCCGAGCCTGCGGGTCCCTGCTCCATGGCTTGAAAAAGGCTAAACTGCGTTTCAACCTTTTTTATCAAGGCAGTTTTTATAATTCGCCTAACGGAGCGGGAATGACTGACGATATTGACCAGATCCTCATCAGCGCCCTGATGGAAGACTCCCGGCGTTCCCTCAAAGCCCTGGCCAACCTGAGCGGCCTGTCCTCCCCCAGCGTTGCCGAACGACTTCGCCGGCTCGAAGAGCGTGGCGTGCTCAGGGGCTACACCGTCGAGGTGGACCCGAAGTGCTTCGGCTATCAACTCCAGGCCATTGTGCGTATCCGCCCGTTACCGGGACAGTTGCAGGAAGTCGAACGGCAGATCCAAGCCATCGCCGAGTTTACCGAGTGCGACAAGGTGACCGGCGATGACTGCTTCATCGCCCGGTTGCACGTGCGTTCGATGGAACAGCTGGACACGCTCTTGGACAAGCTCAATGTCCTGGCCGAAACCAACACCGCGATCGTCAAGAAGACGCCGGTCAAACGGCGATTGCCGCCGATGGCGTGAGAGAGATCCGGCCTCGGTTTTCTGTCCGAGGCCGGAGGGCAAGGCGCCGGTCAGGGCCAGTGCCATGAAAGACGGGCATATATCGAGAGCCCCCAACCGCATCACGCTTTTACAGGGGCTTCGTCCAAAACAGCATACGTCCGTGGGCCGGGTCGAACATGCCGGCGGCAAAACCGAACTTGGCATAACTGCCCTGGGCCACGGCATTGCCTTCAAGCACCTCCAGGGTGATTTTGCAGCAACCGCGCTGGCGGGCGATGTCCTCGACCTTTTGCAGCATCTTCTGGCTCAGCCCGAGCCCGCGGAAAGCCTCCATCACCGCCACGTCGTGGATATTGACCAGTGGTCGGCAGGCAAAGGTTGAAAAACCCTCGAAACAATTGACCAGCCCCGCCGGTTCGCCATTGACGAACGCCAGCACGCTGAACGCATGGGGACGCTTGGCCAGTTCCTCGGGCAGATGCAGCAGCACCTCGGCCGGCAGCGAATGGCCACCCCCCATCGGGTCCTCCGCATAACCATTGAGCACATGACAGATCGCTTCAGCATGGACCGGATTGGTGTAGCTGGCTTGCAGTACAAGGATGTCCTTGGCTTCTTCCATGACCTTCCATCTCACTTCGGTAGTACCGACGGCCCGAGGCTGTCGGCGGGATACGGGATACAGGTCAGTTGGGCTGACCAAAACGTTGCAGCTGCATTTCCTGGAGGCGACTGAGAGTACGGCGAAACGGAAATTGCAGATAGCCCTCGGTGTACAACTCATCCATCGGCACCTGAGCCGACAGGTACAGCGGCACCTTGCGGTCATAGCATTCGTCGACCAGGGCGATGAAACGCCGTACACCGTCGTCGTGAACAGACAGTTGCGGCAGCTCGCGATCCCCCGCCACAACCCGCTCGACGCCGTCTTCCGTACCACGGGCAATGCGCCCTTCGCGCTGCTCGGCGCTCAGGTTGGGCACATCACTGAGCAGGATGAACTTGAAGCGGTCGCACAGGGCCATGAAATCCAGGGCCGAGAACGGTTGCTCGCATAAATCCGGATAACGGCTCCAGAGCACCTTTTCACTGGCCTGGACCGGTGCAATCAGTCGATGACCGACTTCGATCGGCTCGCCGCTCAGCGTCTGTCCTGTTGTCAACTGACCGAAGACATCGCTCAACGGATCGGGCTTCCCGGCTTCACGCAGCCAGTAACGCTGCTGCAACGTGCCCGGGTGCTGGCGATGGTCTTGCCATCCATTGACCGGCACAACCTGCATGTGCTGCTTGATCGCGGTGATGGTCGGGATGAAGCGCTCACGGTTATGGCCGTTGGCGTAGAGCTCCTCCGGCGGCAGGTTGGAGGTGCTCACCACCACCATGCCTTGCTCGAACATCACCTGGAACAGACGACCGAGGATGATGGCATCGCCAATGTCACTGACAAACAATTCGTCGAAACACAGTACCCGTACCTCTCGACTCAACTCGCGGGCCAAGGCGTGCAAAGGGTCCGGCGTGCCGGTGAGCTGGAACGAGCGCTGGTGCACCCAGGCCATGAAATGATGAAAGTGCTGGCGGCGGGCCGGGACCTTGAGGCTTTCATAGAAACGGTCCATCAGCCAGGTCTTGCCGCGCCCGACCGGGCCCCAGAGGTAAACGCCCTTGATCGACTTGCGGCCGTCGTGCAACGCCTGGTGGCATTGCTCCAGGGCCATGATGGCCAACTCCTGGGCTTCGTCCTGAACGAAGCCGTGGTGTTCGATGGCATGCTGCCAGGCACTCAAGGGAGAGTCGAAAGTCATACGGCCCAAGTCTGGAAAACGAAGGTGGGGAGTATGCCATGCCGTTGAAGTGAGCGATCACACCACAACACAAAACCCTGTGGCGAGGGAGCTTGCTCCCGCTCGGTTGCGCAGCAACCGCAAAAGCTTGGGGCCGCTACGCAGCCCAGCGGGAGCAAGCTCCCTCGCCACGACAGCGTTCGCCTAAAAACGCTAAATCGAGATATCCAACCGACTGATCTTCCCCTGCTCATCGAGCCGGAAAGTATAGCGCAACTCCAGCGGGCTGCCGGGGAAGGTCCCGGAAATCAGGTTCTGCACCAACACCTTGCCAGTGCGTTGTTGCACGTTGAGCACTTCCACCCGTGGCTGAAAACGCCGGGCAGTGTCTTCCATCCACTGGGCGATGGCCTGGGTGCCGGCCCGATGCAGGCCTTCATCGAACACGTTGGCGTCCTCGGCGAAGAAACGCGTCACCGCCGAACTGTCACGGGCATTGGCGGCTGCAATGTAGCCGGCGATGGCTGGGGCCAGGGAAGAGACGGGATTGGACATGGCAGGGCTCCTTGTTTTATCGATCTGGCACCATGCTAGAACAGCCTTGTGTCAGTTTTTGTCAGGAGTGAAGCGCCCCGATTCATCCAACTTCATCAGCTTGAACCAGGCACGCAGCCAGTCACTGCGCCGGCCGGGATAGCGCTCGCCCTGCTCGGTAGCAGAGGCGATCCGGTCAGTGCGAAAGGTCCGATAGGCGCCGCGCAATTCGCACCACGCCACCACCACCCGTGCCTCATTGAAAAAGCCCAGTGCCAGCGGCCAGATCAATCGTTGGCTCGGGATTTTGTTCACGTCGGCGTAATCGATGTGCAGTTTGGCTTGAGCGCGAATGGCCTGGCGATAGACATTCAACTCCACCGTATTCTGCGGATAGCCATAGCCTGGCGGGCCGGGCAGCACCGTGGGGTTGCGCAGGGCGTCCCGGACGTCGGGGGCCAGCACCGCTGCGACTTTCGCCAACGCATCGGCGGCGGCCTTGCCCAACACCTCGTCGCCGCGCTGATCGACGTAGCGCAGGCCCAGCACAATGGCCTCGATTTCATCGGCAGTGAACATCAGCGGCGGCAGGAACAGGCCACTGCGCAACACATAGCCAATGCCCGCCTCCCCCTGGATCGGCGCGCCCAGGGCCGTGAGTTCGGCGATGTCGCGATACAGCGTGCGCTCGGACACTTTCAGTTCGGCCGCCAAGGTCGCGGCGGTGACCGGGCAGCGTTTGCCCCGCAAGACTTGCAGCAAAGTGAGCAGCCGAGTGGTACGCGACACGATGACGATCCGGGAGGAAAAAGTTGACGCAGATTAGCAGAGGCTGGTGTCAGAAAGTGTCAGGAGCCATTTACCGAGGTGTGGCCTAAGCGGTCGTGGCGAGGGAGCTTGCTCCCGCTGGGGTGTGAAGCAGCCCTGAAACCAGGCACCTCGGTAGGGGGTGGATTGCTTGAATTCTTGGATGAGGGGCTGCTTCGCAGCCCAGCGGGAGCAAGCTCCCTCGCCACAGGGGTTGCGGTGGTCTTGAATGTATTGTGGGTTATCGTACCCAGCAGTTTCCCGAGTTTTCTCACTTTTTGAGAGTTTATCCATGCGCAGATTCCTCGGTTTGTCCCTCTTCATGATGCTACTCAGTTTGAGCGCCTGCGCCCTTTTTCCGCACCGTGACCCGCTGAATATCAACGTCGTCGGCATCGAACCGTTGCCCAGCCAGGAGCTGGAGATGCGTTTTGCCGTGAAGTTGCGCTTACAGAACCCCAACGAAACCGCCATTGATTACAACGGCGTGGCCCTGGATCTGGAGGTCAACGGACGTACGCTGGCCTCGGGCGTCAGTGACCAGTCCGGTTCCATTCCACGATTTTCCGAGGCGGTGCTGAGCGTGCCGGTGAGCATTTCGGCTTTTTCCGTGCTGCGTCAGACTCTGGGCCTGAGCCAGACCCAAAGCCTGAACAACCTGCCCTATGTACTCAAGGGCAAACTCGCGGGAGGGTTGTTCGGCACCATGCGCTTCGTCGACCGCGGCACCCTCGACCTGCCAGGTTCCGCAGCGACTTGGTAATCAGGCGGTAAACCGCACACCGGGCTTGGCCCGCTCGTCCACCACCAGTTCGAACACGTCCGGCCGGGCGTAATGCCCGACGACGTCATAATCGTAGCGTGCCCGCACCAGTTCATCGGTATCGATTTCGGCGGTCAGTAAACCGGCCGAGCCTTTCAGCGGCCCGGCCAGCACATCCCCCATGGGGCCCACAATCACACTGCCACCCGCAATCAACGGACGTTCGGCCGGCCAATGGGCGACGTCGATGCCCAATGCCTGTGGCGAGGCCTGGACCTGGCAAGCGCTGATCACAAAGCAACGGCCTTCGTGTGCGATGTGGCGCATGGTCACCTGCCACATCTCTCGCTCATCCACCGTCGGCGCACACCAAACCTCTACGCCTTTGGCGTACATCGCGGTGCGCAGAAGCGGCATCATGTTTTCCCAACACACCGCTGCGCCCAAACGACCGACCTGGCTGTCGATCACCGGCAGGGTCGAGCCGTCGCCCTTGCCCCAGATCAGGCGCTCGGTGCCGGTAGGCATCAGTTTGCGGTGCTTGGCCACCAGGCCGGCTTCGGGCTCGAAGTACAGCGCCGTGCAGTACAGGGTGCTGCCGGCCCGTTCAATGACACCCAACACCAGACTGGACCGGGTGCGGGCCGACAGCCCGGCCAGCGCCTCGGTCTCGGCGCCGGGCACGTCAATGGCATTGGCAAAATAACGGGCAAACGCCTCGCGCCCCTCCGGTAGGCGGTAACCCAACTGAGTGCCAAAAGTCTCGCCCTTGGGATACCCGCCCAACAGCGCTTCGGGCATCACCACCAACTGGACACCGGCTTGGCGTATGGCGTCTTCATAAGACAGGATCTGCGCCAGGGTCTCGTCCTTGCCGCCGGGCAACGAGCCGATTTGCAGGGCCGCCACAATGGATTTGGGCATGGTCTTTTAACTCCTTGATCATCAGGTGTTGCTGATTCTCAGGCGTCGGCCGATCATGAATAAAGCCCCAGATGCTGCTAAATGATATGAGCCTTATGAATATCGCCGACGTCGACCTCAATCTGCTCAAGACTTTCGAAGCCTTGCACGATGAATCCAGCGCCAGTCGCGCCGCATTGCGCCTGGGGGTGACCCAGTCGGCCATCAGCGCAGCCCTGCGCAGGCTTCGACACCTGTATGACGATCAGTTATTCGTGCGCACCGGGCGCGGCCTGGCGCCGACCTTGCGGGCCAACCAGCTGAAACCGGTGATCAGCGATGCACTGGACAAATGTCGCCAAAGCCTGGCGATGGTCGACCCACATATTAGCCATTACGTGGGCCGTTCGGTCATCGTCGGGCTGTCCGATGATTTCGAGATTGCCCATGGACGACGCTTGATCGAGGAAGTAGCGCGACGTGCACCGGGGCTGCGCTTGATTTTTCGCCAGACCCACAGCCAGATCGTCGGCCGGGCCCTGATGGAGCGCAGTCTCGACCTGGCGATCACGGCGGGCGGTTTCGCAGAAAGGCTGCTCAGTCGCCAGATATTGGGCGAAGGCGACTACGCCTGCCTCGTAGACCCGGCCAGCTTGGCGGAGGGCCAGCAGAGCCTGTCCCTGGAGGCATTTGTGGCCCGTGAACATTTGCTGGTGTCGTCGGCTGGTTTCATCGGTATCACTGACGAAGGGCTGGCCGCGCTCGGTCTGAGCCGGCGGGTGTGCGCTTCCACGACCCATTTTGCCGCACTGCCATTCCTGCTCAAGGGCAGTCAGGCGGTGGCGACCATTCCGGCCCATGCCGCCCGGGCCATCGCCTCGCTCAGCGGCCTCGCGTTGCTGCCCTGCCCTCTGGCCTTGCCTCGTTATCCCATCGAACTGGGCTGGCGAACCCACACACAAATGGACCCGGCAGTGGCCAAGGTTCGCGAGGCCATTGTCATCGCCTTCACGTAGGGATTACTTGTTGGCGGCCATCAGCCGATTGACTTCACTGCGTACCATGTTGGCGTACTCCGGTGGCGACATGCCGTCCAGCTCGGCACGCACCCACTCAGACCACTTGCCCTTGCGCTTTGACCGCTCGCCAAACAGCCGGGCCGCATCGCCCTTGGCCTTGCCCAAGTTGTTTTGCCACAGCTCAAAGAGTCGGGATTTCTCGTCTTCCAGCGCCGCACGCTCGGCCAGGGGCCTGTCTGCCAGATTGAAACTCATGGGAATTACCTGTTGCGTAAATAGGCGCCATCTTACACCTTGCAGGGAAACGGCTTAACCACGATTTATGAAGGGTTGTGCTACCAATGCCACACGCTGCAACTTTTGCAGGCGCGCAACACTCCATTGTTCACTGCCATCATCCACAAGGAGTACCCCAATGGCTCGCAAAAGCACCCTGCAAGCAAACGGAGAGCAAATCAAGGATCAAGCGTTCAGCGAGCTGAAGGCATTGATCGAAGAATCGGAAAAGCTGCTCAAGAGCAGCGCTTCGCTGGTCGGCGAAGACGCGGAAAACCTGCGGGACCAGATCTCCCAGAAACTGCAACAGGCCCTGGATTCGGTCACCGAGGTTCGGGAGCGCACCCGTCCGATGGTCGACGCCACTGAAGTCTATATCGGTGGTCATCCTTGGCAAACCGTAGCGATTTCTGCCGGTTTCGGGCTGGTGGTGGGTTTGTTGCTCGGACGGCGTTGAGCGACATCCAGAAGGACGGTTATCCGTGGCGAGGGAGCTTGCTCCCGCTCGGTTGTGAAACAACCGCAAAAAAAGCGAGGGCCGCTTCGCAGCCCAGCGGGAGCAAGCTCCCTCGCCACACACCGACAACGGCTTATTGTCCAGTCAGCTCCCGCAACTGCACCAACGTCTGCTCATCCAGAGCAATCCCGCGCTCATTGGATTTACTGCGCTCACGATGCCGACGATCCCCCGGCAACCGGCGCAATCCGACGCCATGCATCTGCCTGACCAGCTCCTGGCTACGCTCGGCGAAGTTCTGGCCGGCGGCCTTGCTCGGATCGATCACGATCAGTAACTGGCCGGTCCACGGCGTCTTGGCCCCTGGATGATTGCTCCAGTCGAACTCGAAGGAAAAATTGCCACCGGTCAGGGCCGCAGCCAGCAACTCGACCATCATCGACAACGCAGACCCCTTGTGCCCGCCAAACGGCAGCAGCGCCCCACCTTCGAGAATCGCCTTTGGATCGCAGGTCGGCTGGCCGAGGCTGTCCACGCCCATGCCCGGGGGCAACAACTCGCCCTTGCGCGCAGCAATCTGGACATCACCATGGGCAATGGCACTGGTGGCCAAGTCGAAAACTATCGGCTCGCCGTCGGCCCGTGGCGCGGCGAAGGCGATGGGATTGGTGCCAAACAAGGGACGGTCCGCGCCATGGGGCACCACACAGGTCATGCTGTTGACCACGCTCAACGCCACCAGGCCTTCGTAGGCAAACGGCTCGACATCCGGCCACAGGGCGGCGAAGTGATGGGAGTTGCGAATGGCCAACACCGCAATCCCGGCGCTGCGGGCCTTTGCCACCAGCAATGGGCGCGCGGCGGCCAGGGCGGGTTGGGCAAATCCGTTACCGGCGTCCACCGCGACAAAGCCTGACGCGACATCCTCAACCGCTGGCACCGCCTTGCCGTTGACCCAACCGCTGTTCAGGGTCGAGACATAACCCGGGATGCGGAACACCCCGTGGCTGTGGGCACCGTCGCGCTCTGCTCCAGCGCAGTTTGCGGCCAGGATTCGGGCGACTTCGAGCGACGTGCCGTGACGCAGGAAAATGTTCTCCAGCAAGCTCACCAATGCATCAAAGGACAGGGTTGACGAACCAGCATGATCGGATAGCGCAGACATCTGAAGCTCCGGAGTGATTGTTGGAGGTAGCAACAGCGTAGGAACCAGCTCAGTGATTAAACACTGCTTCCTCGTGGGAGCAAAGCCTGCCCGGTGCTCTCTCAGCCTGACAGGCTTGCAGCCCTGCGTGCGGTAACTATGTACCACCTTGGCTCATTCGGCTTTTTTTAGTCTGGTTGCTTCATCCACGGGCATGCCGCCCTGCGGCGCCTTGATCGAGAAGCAACGATGACCACAGAGACTACGCCACTCTTATTTCCCGAAGTATTGGCCGCCAAGCGCCTGGACGAGTTGACCGTACCCCATCAGCTGACGCAGGCCGACCTCGACTGGCTGCATCACACTTCCTTGCCCAGCCACACCCTGCGCGCCGCACAGACGCCGGCGATGTACGCCGAAACGATCCTCCTGCAAGCCGAGGGCAAGACCCCGATCCCGCTGGCCGGCTGCTTTACCCTCAGCGCCTTGCCAAAAGCCGCCGCGTCAGACCCCAAACCCGCGTTCCTCTACACGCCCCTGGGTGGCCTCACAAAACTCGACAGCCCAGCCTCCCTCGACAAGCAGATTGAGGCCATGCTGAACACCCCGACAGCGCGTGACGACCTGTTTCGACTCCTGTCGATCTCCCAGCGTGCCGAGCTGAACAGCACAAGCGCCCTCACAAAGACCCGGCAGACCATCACCGGTGATGTCTTCAAAACCCAGGTCGAGTCCATTGAACACGCGCAAAACCTCAATGCTGTGGCCATGGTGGATGAATTGATCAAATTGCCCTCGCTGACCTCGATGCTCGACGAGGCATTGAACGAGGTGCTCTCGAACTTTGATCATAAGCAGGCGCGCGTGACATTCAGCACCGGTGTCAGCATGGGCGATCCGAAGGCAAACCAGGTGACCAGGAACCTGTCGCTGGCCGATGCGGTGCTGGTCTACTTCCACAATCAAGGCCGGCCCTCTGGGCATGACGTCGATTTCATTCACCCTGGGATAAACGCATCACCCCAGAATACCCGCCAGTGGGAAAGCATCTTGAGGGGCACCGCCAGAAACCTGATTCCCAAGCTCAGCCGATGCCTCGGCAGCTATTGGGACGCCACGGGGCCCTTCCATATTTCTCGCCGAAAGCTTCTTTCCCTGGTCATTGAGGATTCACTGCGGGCAACCATTCTGATCCAACGGGAAAAAAGGCAACTGAGCGAAACGCAAAGCCGGGAACTGCTGCGACTGTTCAGGCCGTCTCGAGTGGACGAACCGCTGCTGTTCATCGAAACGGTTCGTCTCTGGGAATATGAACCGCTATACGTAGAACTCGCCGGCGCCTTGATGATCAGCGGCAAGAACCACTACCTCTATACCCCCAGTCACGGCCTGCAGAAGGTGGACAATTACCTGGGTTTCAAGGATGCGCTGCTCGATAACCCACCCAGCGCCGCTCGCAAAGAAGCGCTCTATAGCCTTCTGAGCCTGGAGGAACGCAACCGCTTCCTACGCCTGGAGGAGCCACGAATGTCGGGGAAACCGGTGAGTTGGCCCGTCTCCGATTCATTGGCTGACCCCATCATCGACAAGCAACTGAGCAACTTGCATTACGCACTGGAAATGTCCCGCCAGGGCGAGGTGAACATCCACGCCCTCGTCGACAAGGCACTGGACATACGCGCCTTGATCAACCGAAGCCTGTTGAATCAGAAAACCAACGGACACTGGGGCACGCAACCGGCATTTTACGGAAATCTGCGACCGTCCAACTTCCTGGCCGATACGCTGGAGAGAAAGGTCAAGAGCTATGCCAGTGTCGAAGACGCCTTCAATAGCGAGTTCATGCAGCTGCCACTGTCCAACGAAGTTTCGCTGCGTAACGAACTGAGGGGCCTGCTGCTCAAACTGGCCAATGTTTTTTCCCTCGGGATACGGGCGGAGGCCGAGCTCAGAGAGCTCAATGAAACCTTGCCGCCCGCCGCCCGCGATCTCATCAGCAGCGTTTTTGCCCACAACCCCGCCTATCCGGACCGCCAGCAACGCATGGGGGTCAAAGGCTTTCGCCCCGATGTCTATGCGTTGAAGCTGACCGGTACCGCAGACGGTAAAACCGTCTCCCTGCCCCTGGCCAATTGTTTTCTGCTGACCGAGCGCGGCGGGTTGGATACGCCCTATTCGGGCCTGGGAATCCTCTGGACGCCCGCCGCTGGCCTGCAGGTTTTCGGTTCCGTCGAGCTGGCCATGCAGCACCTGAACCGACATCTGCTCGACTCCCGCAAGCGCTTTGAACTGCTCGCCAACCTCACGCCCACTCAGCGCAAGCCCCACAGGCGTTATCAACTCGAGGCGTTCGAGCTGATCGAAGACAACGTGCTGCTTAACCGGATGCACTCGTTCCTCAAACACTTCGAGGCCGAGCACGGGTATTTGCGCACATTGAAAGCCGGGGACTGGCAACTGACCGGGGCGGCCTTGGTAAAAAGCCTTGAAGCGCTGCGCCAGGAAGGCGCGCCTACCAACCTGACACGCGCCGCACGGATCGCCCAGGCCATCCGATGGCAACAGAAACTGCCGGCCTGGCTTGGCACGGCCGCCCTTGAAGATCAACGTCTGCATATTGATCTGCTTGAGCAATATAAAAACAGCGTCAGCGATGGCAAGGATTACCTGGACGGTATCGAACCCCTGCGTGCCTACGTGAGTAAAAAACTGAAGGCGCTGTTGACCACGCGCTTCGCCGCGAAAAACCTCGACCCCGAGACGATCCAGATCACACCGAACCTCGCATTGGCCGGCCCCGCCAGCACATTGACCGATTTTGCCCTGAATCATGTCAACGTCATGCAAACGACCGGTTTCAAGGTGTCCTCGACTACCCGGCAAACGCTGCCGGACAGCTTGAACGAGGCGGCTGTCCGAAAAATGTTGCTGTCCCTGGATATTGCGACCACCTATCAAGAGAACCTGAAGGACCACCTGTCCGGCACCAGCGCCGAGGGCCAGCAAAGACAGCAGCGTTTTCGCCGACAACTGCCCTGGCAACTGTTGCAGCACGCCCATGCACGGCATCTGCAGCAGCATCTTTCGCCGACGGGGTTTGACTTGATTCGCCAGGTGCTGGACATGCCGGATGCCATCGCTCGCCAAGCGGTGGAAGGCGCTAGCGCGTTGATTCGGCCACTGGAGCTGATCAAGACCGGGGGCACGACTGCGATCAAGGCACTGGGGCTTTACCTGATCGGATCAAGCGCCGATGCCAAGGCCCCCCATGTTTTGTACGCGCCCTACCATGCTGGCCATTCCTTTGCCGAATTCAAGGATGAAGCGAGTGTTATGGCAGCATTCAATACGCCGGGAGCCCTTCAGGACTTGCTGATTCGCCGACTTCCCGAGAATCAGCGGGCCACCTTCAAAAATCTGTTCGCCTCCACAGCCGGGTCTCTGTCGGAGATCACCCTGGCCTCGAATCCGATCAGGACCAATCTGCTCGATACGTTGTTCAACGACAACACAACGTTGTTGTCGAACATGCTTGCCACGCAAACCGACAAAAAAAACCCGTTCGACTGGGAAGCGGTCCTGCATCTGTTCAGCGCCGGGGTCAAGCTGGTGGGCAGGCAGCTGCCAGGCAAGCTGACTTTTATCGAGACGCTCTGGGAAAGCTATCAGGACTTCAAGGCCTCTGCCGAATCCCTGCAACAGCATGATTGGAAAGCAGGCCTGCACGATTTCATCGCCGGCGCCGCGGAAATGATCTCACTGGGGCAACTGAACCCCGACGATACATTCGGCCTGCTGGCGCCGGTCGGGCCAGGCTCGCACAACACCCCGACCGCCGCTCCGACCCATTGGAAAAACACTGCCTCCACCGCTCCGACGCGCACTAACCTGCAAGTCTTCGAAGCCACCGGGGTCAGCCTTCACGACCTGCAGAAAAACCCAATCGACGGAACCTATAAGTCAATAGAATCCGGCAAGCTCTACGTCCACGTTGCCGGTAAAGTCTTTCAGGTGGTGAAAACCAGCCAGGCCTGGCGCGTTGTCCATGAGGACGCAGAGGGGCCGATACTGCAACGAACGCCTGGCAGCCAGGACTGGACGATTGACCCACAGCGCCAGACCATTCGCTATGGCAAGGTCATGTCGACGCTGGCCAATTCATACAGTGACCACAAGGCTTCGCAATCCCTCAATATCGAAGCCAAGGGCATGGCGCAAATACGCCGCAAATACCCTCATTGTGCAAATGCAATCGTGCAGGCCCTGGAGGCAGCGCGCTATTACTCTTCCAATGCCCTCCATAACCTCGCTCAACTCAAACGACAGGTACCTTCGGGTTCTCGGCTGGATACTTTCCTAAAGGCATTTTTTGGTGTCGACAAGGTCGATGCCAGTCTGATCAGGAAAATAAACTCTGCCGTTTCACCCATCTGCCAGGCATTGGCTGATCCATCCTGGGAGTTGCTGAACGCGAACCGCATCGTGATCGGCAACCTTAAAGAGGCCAACGATACAGCGACAGCCTTTGTGCTTGAACCTGACACAGCGGGAAGAATTTATCTCACGCAGTTTTTCTTCGACGTGGGCCTGGATCATTACAAGGACCTCGTCCCGGACTCCTTCAACGTCGATGCCCATGCCCAGGCAGCGACCCTGATCCACGAAATTTCCCATCAGCTTTTCGATACGTACGATATCGTCTATCTGGAAGCGACCCTGCCCTTCCTGGACCTGATTTCGACAGCCACTCATGTCGGACAAATGAAATATGACCATCAAAAAAAACAGCAATCCAATGGCCTTTCCTTAACCACATCACGGTCCAGGCTGTTCATGGGATGGGATAGCGAAGCCCACGTGCTCAAGGGCCTGGAGCATCTTCCCGGGCTTAAGGCCACCGCCAGGGAAATCCTGAAAGTGACCGGCGCCAAGACCATGGACGAAGCACGTGATGCGTTTCTGGATCCCAATCTGCCGGACAAACGCATCGACGTCATGCTTCGAAACGCGGACTCCCTGACGCTGCTTATTTGTGAGTTGGGGCGCCAGCTCGACCCGCCATCCTCTTCTCCCACTACCTCGTCTTGACGACACAGGCGCGCGAGTCGTTGATCTTTTTTTCACGACGTTTATGGGACGCTATAGCGACGACAGACCGGTGTTTGAACCTTTGACCGAAAAAAACAGGCTCATTTGATATGTAAACGCCATGATGGTTGTTCTCGGCAGGTCATGCCGAAGGTTAGAATGCGGCAAACCAGGAAGAGTCAATGACCGAACCTACACTCTCGGAAGCTGAATACGACGCCATTACCGATGCAGCCGCCCATTGGTGCATGCGTTTGCATTCGGTTGACTGCACGGAAGCCGAACGGCTGGCGTTCAAGCAATGGCACGATGCCGATCCGATACACGCCTTCGAATACGAAGCCATGCTGGAAATCTGGGCTGTTGCCGATCATCTGCCCCGGGTAGAAACGGCGACCCCAGCCATCCCAGCGTCCCGCCCTCGGTCGCGCTGGAGCCGGTTGGCTGTCGCGGCGGCGGTGCTTGCGCTGGGCTTGCCCCTGGCCGCTTTCACGGGCTGGAACCTGGGCTGGGTTGCCAATTCGTACCAACACTTTGAAGCCGGCGCGAGCGTGCGTCATGTCACCCTGAGCGACGGCAGCCAGGTAGAGCTCAACCTGGGCAGCGAGCTGGTCTATGCCAACTACAAAAATGAACGCCGGGTTACGCTGAAAAAGGGCGAGGCGTTTTTCGACGTCAGCCATGACAAACAGCATCCGTTCGTCGTTCGTGCGGGAAAGGGCCAGGTGCGCGTGACCGGCACGCGCTTCAACGTATGGATGTACCAGGATCAAGTGCGGGTCACGCTGGTAGAGGGCTCGGTCTGGGTCACCAGCAACCAGGCGCTTGCCAGTAACGGCTCACCCCTTTCGCCGGGCATGCAGGCGAGCTACAAGACCGGCGACTACCAACCGCAGATTCGGCAGGTCGATCCCGATGACAGCTCGCTGGCGTGGCGCAACGGCAAGCTCGTGCTGGACAACCTTGCCCTGAGCGATGCGCTGCCGTTGATCAACCGCTACCTCGACCATCCCGTCATGTTGGCCGACAACAGCACCGGTGCCCTGCGTATCGGTGGTATCTACAACCTCAGCGAAGTGCAGAACCTTGTGCCTTCGCTGTCCAAAGTCCTGCCGGTTTATCTGACGCGCAACAAGGACGGCAACCCGGTCCTCAACTCTATCGGCCAACAGCCAGCCAATAACTGAAAAAGCCGCCACCCTTTCGGGTCGCGGCTTTCGTCGATGACGACAACGGTTATTGCGTCACCACCCTGCCCGCCTCATCACGCTCACGGATAATCACGGCCTGATAGTTCGGATCGGCCTTGATCTGCTGTTCGGTGAATGGCAGCACACTCCACTGCTTCTTCGAAAAGGCCTGGGTCTGGTCGGCCGAGTAAGGCGATGCTGGATCGCTGGAGATAGAAAACGCCAGCAATCCCTGGGCCTGGGGACCTTTGTTGTCAAACGTCACCATTTGCAGATAGCTGGTACCGCTGACCACTTCCTGCTTACCGTTCGCGCCCGGCACGCTCTGGATCGCGTTATAGATGCCCAGCTCCCCCGGCCCGCCGTGGATGGGCGTTTCGCGACCGCCGCTGCTGGCAACTTGAACGTCTTGCCAGCGGCTGTCTTTCGTCAATCCGGCCGCCTTCACCGCGTCCACCGAGGCGAGCATGGCTTCGCGCAGCGCCTTTAGCACGGGAGCCCGCTCAATCGCCAGGCCCCGGGGGGTATGTTGCGGATCCTTTGGATCGAACGCGACACGCCATGAATCCGGCACAGTCTGCAACCGCTGCATGATGTGCTGGAAATGAATGAAACCCAGCCCACTGTCCAGGCCGGCGGTGCGATCCCAGGACTTGAGGCGGCTACAGGCCTCGAGCAATGCCGAGGCATCGGGCCCCAGGTCACCGGCACAAAAACCGAGCAAGTCTGGCATCACTTGGTCAGCCAGGTAGACCTGGTCGTCCATGACCATGCCCTGCAAATCCTCCACCTTCACCGACCCGCTTTTGGCCAGTTGGCCCAGTCGATCCAGGGCAAAACGTGAGCGCAAGCCCAGTGGCTGGTCGTGCTGGCTGATCAACGGCGAATAACCGGACAGGGGTTGCGAAGGGTTGACCATCCAAGCGGAATCGTTGGAGTTCTGCACATAATCGCGGCGCAACAGTTGCGGAAGCTGGTCGGCGGCGTAGATACCCTTTTGCGCGGCTTTGGCATCAATGTCCCAGGCGCATTCACTGCGCGAGCCATCCAGCACGATCATCTTCAGCCCGGCCCTGGGGTCGCTGCACCGGGCCAGCTTGACGTTATCGACGTTAGGCACCACCGACAGGTTCATGTAGAGGCTTTGGCCTTGGTCGTCCACCGCCAAGGTATTGACCCAGGGAATGCCCTGGATCTCATGGACCGCATTCTGCAAATCCTTGAGCGTGACGGCCTTGTTCATGGCGTACCACTGGGCCAACACCCGATCGTTCTCCAGGTTGGCATCCCGCAGGCTGTAGGCGAAGCGATTGTCCCAGTCCAACTGACCGGGCCATTGCACGACCGGACCGAACTGCGACCCGTAGACCATGCGAGAAATCGTTTTCACCCGGCCGTCGGGTTGCTTGACCTCCACCGTGACCGCCTGCTGGCTCATAGGCACAGACTGGCCATCGAGCAGGTAGCGGGTCGGGTCCTTCGGATCGAGCTGCAGACGGTACAGGGTGAAATGCTTGGAGGTGTCGACGGTGTGGGTCCAGGCCAGGTGCCGGCTGAAACCGATGTTGATCATCGGCAGGCCGGGCAAGGCCGCGCCCATGACGTCCAGTTTGCCGGGGATGGTCAAGTGCATTTGATAAAACCGCATGCCCCCCACCCATGGAAAATGCGGGTTCGCCAGTAACATCCCGCGGCCGTTGAACGAACGCTCGCTGCCGATGGCCAGGGCATTGCTACCGCGCTCCAGGGCGAAACGTTGCTGGCGGGTCGCCGCGACGGCAAAGCTCGACGGTGCAACCCCTGTGAGGGCCGTTGCCTGGGGCGGCTGCGCTCCGGCCAAGGCTTCGGCGAACTGGCCGACGCCGCCTTCCACCAACAGGCGTCGGGTCAACTTGACCAGGTCCAACGCGGTGATCGGCCGCACCCACTCGCTCGCGCATTGCTCGGGCAAGCCTTTGACCTTGCGTTCAGCCAGTACGCGGTTGTAGCCCGCCACGTAGCCTTCGACCAATTGCTGCACTTCAGGCGTCTGGGCCTGCCAGAAACCGGACACCGCTTGCGGCGTGTTGAGCCAACTGAAGAACAGATCGCTGGCGCGGTTCTCCCGCTGCTCGACCGTGACCTGTTCAGGCCCGAAATAACGGGAGCGCTGGCCGTTGACCGTGACGATTTCATTGGCCAGCAGGCAAAGATTATCCTGGGCGTACGCATACCCGATGCCGTAACCCAACCCGCGCTCATCCTGAGCCCGGATATGGGGCACGCCAAAACGGGTGCGACCGATCTCGGCACTGGCCTGCCCTGCATCGCCTTGAGCGCTGGCAGCGGGGCTGAGCCCCAGGCTCATCCCCAAAAACACGCCTGCGAGGCCAATCCTCGATAACTGACCGGACATTCTTGCGTTCACTCCTGATCGAAACTTTCAGAACCAGGACGGCTGCCGGTATGACATAAAAGCCACCCATGTGGCCCGCCTGGAAAATCACACGCCGCGTACTGAAACGGGGTGCGCCTTCCCTAAAAACGAACAGGATGAAAAAAAATTAATGGCTTGTCAGCGGCTTTCCTATGGGAGATTGAACCGCCCAGACATTTTTTTCACCCCAAGGCCCTTATGATTGGTCGTCCTCGTTCGTCCTATTACAGGAGAGCATTTTTTCGACCTTTTCTGATCAGGCTGGTAAGGAGTTTTTGCATGCATGACACGCAACTGCCAATGGACGGTAAGTCAAGATCGACCGGCGTCTCGATGAGCGCCACGAACAGCGTGTTCGGCAGCCCAGCGGAACGAGGCGGCAATGAACACATCAGGCGTTTGCTCAAAAGCTACGGGCTCAGGACCAGTTTGATTCGCCTCAAAGTCATCGACGCATTGCTCAAGGCCGCCGATGAAGACCGCTGCCTGGGTGTGCGGGGCGTGCACAGTCAATTGCTGGGACTGGACATTCCATTGTCCTTTCTCAGCGTGCGCGAGGTGTTGAAGCGCTTGTGCAGCGAGGGCGTCGTCACCCTCAATCCCGACAAGAGCTACTGTCTGCACCCCAGCGCCATGAGCGTGCTCGCGGCGGGTGAATGAGATCGACGCTCAGGACTTGACCTTGCGCCGCATCACGCCGTTGATCACCACCACGATGACCGCCACGGCAATGGCGATGTATTGAAACAGCTGCTCGCTGATCATGCCGTTGTTCTGCATCCAAGACAGTCCCAGCATGATTGCCAGAACAACCAGGACGATCAGGATCGAGTATTTCAAGCGTTGCGATTGAGTCATTGCCAATTTCCCGAATGTATCCGTTCTGTATCCACATGCTTGCCTGGCTCATACCTTGTTTTGGGGATGAGAGGCCGCAAATGAGGTCCCATGGTACAGCCCAAGGAGCGTTTTCGCGCAACTGCGGTGTTTAACCTTGAGGATGTGGCACTAAAGCTCTATCGCGACAGGCCGATAAAAAACAGGACTTCCCATCGTGCCTGCTGCAAAAGACGCCTCCGTGCAAGGACCTCCACATGCCCGCATTCCGCACCATTCAGGCTCGCTATACGCTGTTCCTGGTTCTCTTCATGTTGGTGCTGTCCATTCTGACGGTGGCAGGCATCAGCTATCTGGTCGCGCCCAAGCTGCGCCAGACCGAAGAACAAGTAGCCCTCAACCGTATCGCCGAGGTCGCCGAGCAGATCCAGGGCGAACTGAACAAGGTGCAGGCGCAGCAACGCAGCATCACCCAAACCATCCCGTTGCTCGACAGCGATGCCATCGACAAAGTGCTGCCCGGGCTTGTCGATCAATATGGCGAGCTGAAAGTCTTCGGCGGCGGGATCTGGCCGCTGCCCAACCAGCGCGCCGAGGGACGCAGCAAATTCAGCACGTTCTGGCACCGCGATGCCTCCGGCAAACTGGTGGTCAACACCTTCTGGAACAGCGATGCCGCGCCGAACTACTACGAACAACCCTGGCACAAGGGCGGCATGGCCACCCCTGCCGGCAAATGCGCCTGGGCCGCCGCGTATAAGGATGACGCCAGCGCCGAACCGCGTACCAACTGCGCCATGGCCATTCAGAAAAACGGCGTGCCGTATGGCGTTTCCACCATCGACGTGACCTTGGGTTTCTTCAACGAACTGATCGCGCGCAAGGAAGCGGAGCTGAGTGCCGAGATGCTGATCGTCGAAGGCGACGGCAAGATCATCAGCAACAGCTCGCGCATCAGCGGCCCAATCGTACTGAAGAACATCAGCGAACTGGCGGCAACCTCGCCCTTCGCCGCTCAGGTCAAGGCCGGCCTGGCCAAACGTGACCAGCCGCTGCACCGGGTCGAGTTCGACAACAAAGGCGAGGCCAGTACGTTTTTCATGCGGCCTATCGAAGGTTCGCCGTGGTTCCTGGCTACCGTCTTGCCTACCCGCCTGATCACCGCCCAGCGCGACGACGTACTGAGCACACTGAGCCTGCTGCAAATCCCGATGGTGATCCTGCTGGTGTTGATGCAGCTGTATGCGATCCGTCAATTGACCCACCGCATGAAAGTCCTCAAAGGCAACATCGACTCGCTGTCCACGGGTGATGCCGACCTGACCCGACGCATTACCATTCGTGCCGAGGACGAGCTGGGGGCTATCGGTCACTCGGTCAACCGGTTCATCGCTTACCTGCAAGACATGATCGGCGAAGTTACCCAGGCCACCGGCGCCATGGCGTCGAGCCTGGATAACCTGCAGCGGACCTCGGCCCACACCAGCGAGATCCTGATGCGCCACGCCTCAGAAACCGACCAGACCGTGACAGCCATTACCGAAATGAGCTCCACGGCAGAAAGTGTCGCGCAAAATGCTGCCGAAACCGCGGCGTTCACCCAGCGCGCCAACGAGCATGCCGACCGTTCTCGCGTGGTGGTCGGCGAGGCATCCAATAGCGTGGTGGCGTTGATCGATGAAGTGGCCAGCGCCACCCGCAAGGTCGAAAGCATGCAGCAGGACGCCCATCGCATCACTGAGATCCTCGGTGTCATCGGTGCCATTGCCGGGCAAACCAACCTGCTGGCCCTCAACGCGGCCATCGAAGCCGCCCGGGCCGGTGAGCAGGGTCGTGGCTTCGCGGTCGTGGCGGACGAAGTCCGCGCCCTCGCCGCGCGCACCCAGGCCAGCACGTCGGAAATCAATGAAATGCTGACCCGCCTGACCCAGGGCGTGAGTTCGTCGGTCGCGGCCATGGAAAACACCCAGGCCAGCTGCCAGTCGGCCGCCGACGCCACCTCCCGCGTGAACTCGGGCCTGGATGAAATGGCCGGCTCCGTCAGCCAGATCAACAGCCTGAGCACCCAGATCGCCACCGCCGCCGAGCAACAAAGCGCCGTGACCGAGGAAATCAACCGCAGCATGGTGCAGATCCGCCACATGGTGGAGGAACTGGTGGAAAGCGGCCTGGACAGCGAGAACAACACCCGCCAGCTACTGGACGCCAACAGCCGGGTGAATGCGATCATGGGGCGGTTCAAGGTCCGCTGATACACCAATCCCCCGTGGCGAGGGAGCTTGCTCCCGCTGGGCTGCGAAGCAGCCCTTTGGATCTGTCTGACACACTGGATTGTCAGCTCAGGGGAGCGCTTCGCGCTCCAGCGGGAGCAAGCTCCCTCGCCACGGGATCATTTTCGCAGCCGCCATCACTCCAACCTGACAATTCTGTAATCCCCCCCTCAGCCCCCTGTCAGCTCGCCCTCGCTACTCTGTTATCCTCCCTCCAAACCGTTCGACACGAGACCTTCCCATGGCCAACCCCCTGCACTTGCTCGCCCTGAGCGCCCTGTTCGTGACCACACTGGCCCAGGCCGCCGAACCACTGACCATCGATGTGCACCGTGATGCCAATTGCGGCTGCTGCAAAAAGTGGATTTCGCATTTGCAAGAAAACGGCTTCAAGGTCAACGACCACGTCGAGGCCGACATGAGTTCGGTCAAGCAACGCCTGGGCGTGGCACCGAACCTGCGCTCCTGTCATACCGCCGAAATCAACGGCAAATTCGTCGAAGGCCATGTTCCTGCCGATCAGGTGTTGGCCTTGAGCAAGCGCGCTGATCTGCTCGGCGTGGCGGCGCCAGGCATGCCCATGGGCTCGCCCGGCATGGAGATGGATGGCATGAGCGATGCGTACCAAGTGATCGGCCTGAAAAAAGACGGGACTCAAACCGTGGTGGCGGATTACCCGGCCCACTGATGGGCGAGGCCTACATCGGCTTGTTCCTGGCCGCATTCGGGGCGGCGACCTTGTTGCCGCTGCAATCCGAAGCATTGTTGGTCGGTCTTTTGCTCAGTGAGCGCTATGCGCCCTGGCTGTTGCTGGGGGTCGCCACGCTCGGCAATGTCTTGGGTTCGCTGGTGAACTGGTGGCTGGGCACACGCTTGGAGCAGTTCAAGGACCGTCGCTGGTTCCCCATCAGCCCCGCCCACTTGGACAAGGCCCGCGTGCACTACCGACGCTATGGACGTTGGTCGCTGCTGCTCAGTTGGGTACCGATTATTGGCGACCCGCTGACCCTGGTGGCAGGCGTCATGGGCGAACCCTGGCGGCGCTTTCTATTGATCGTGACACTTGCCAAGGGTCTGCGTTACGGCGCACTCGCCCTCGCGACCCTGGGCTGGATGGGTTGAACGTTCGCGCCGTTCGGTTGCCTGTGGTTAATGTCGCCATAATCGGGCCGTCCCAGGATCGGCCGGATGCCCAAGGAGAGTTGACCATGTCACATTCCACCGCTCGCTGGTTGCCCAGCCTGTTCCTGACCGCCGCCCTGCCCCTGTATGCCCAGGCCGCCAATCCGCCTGAAGGTCCAGCCTATGGCCCGGAACTCCAGGGGTTCGAATATCCTTATACCCTCAAGCACTTCGCCCTCCAGTCCCAGGGTCAAGCATTGCAGATGGGCTACATGGACGTGCCGGCCCAAGGCAAGGTCAATGGCCGCAGCGTGGTACTGATGCACGGCAAGAACTTCTGCGCCGCGACCTGGGGCGACTCGATCAAGACCCTCAGCGAGGCCGGTTACCGGGTGATTGCCCCGGACCAGATCGGCTTCTGCACATCGAGCAAACCGGACTATTACCAGTACAGTTTCCAGCAACTGGCAAGCAACACCCAGGCCCTGCTCAAGGCCCTCGGCGTGCAGAAAGCCATCGTGGTGGGTCACTCCACCGGCGGCATGCTCGCCACCCGTTATGCCTTGCAGTTTCCCGATCAGGTCGAGCGCCTGGCGATGGTCAATCCCATCGGCCTGGAGGACTGGAAAGCCCTCGGCGTGCCCTACCGCACCGTGGACCAGTGGTATGAGCGCGAGCTGAAACTCAACGCCGATGGCATTCGCAATTACGAGCGCACGACTTATTACGGCGGCCGCTGGAAGCCGGAGTTCGACCGCTGGGTGGACATGCTCGCCGGACTGAACAAAGGGCCTGGCCACACGCAAGTAGCCTGGAACTCGGCGCTGATCTACGACATGATCTTCACCCAGCCGGTCTATTACGAGTTCAAGGACCTGACAGTGCCCACCCTGCTGCTGATCGGCACCTCTGACACCACCGCCATCGGCAGCGATATCGCACCGCCAGCGGTGAAAGCCAAACTGGGCCGTTATGAAGTGCTGGGCAAACAGGTTGCCCAACTGATTCCGCGCTCGACCCTGGTGGAGTTCCCCAATCTGGGGCATGCCCCGCAGATGGAAGAGCCAGGCCGGTTCCACCAGGCCTTGCTGGGCTGGCTGAACAAACCCATCCCCTGACGAGGTGTTCCATGGCGGTGCAAATAGCAGTCATCGACGATTGGCAAGACGTGGCCCGCGACGTGGTGGACTGGTCGGTGCTGGACAGCATCGGCCAGGTGACCTTTATCCACGACTTTCCCGCCGACCACGACACCCTCGCCGAGCGCTTGCAGCGCTTCGAGGTGATCTGTGTGATGCGCGAACGCACAGTGTTCGACGAAGGCCTGCTGCGGCGCCTGCCGAATCTCAAGCTGTTGCTCACCGGCGGCATGCGCAATGCCGCCCTGGACCTGAAAACTGCCGCCAAGCTGGGCATCCAGGTGTGCGGTACCGACAGCTATAAGCACGCCGCCCCCGAATTGACCTGGGCGCTGGTCATGGCCCTGACCCGCAACCTGGTCCAGGAAGCCAATGCCCTGCGCGCCGGCCTGTGGCAGCAAGGTTTGGGCGGTGATCTGCACGGCAAGACCCTGGCGATCCTCGGCCTGGGGAGCATCGGTACGCGGGTGGCGCAGTTCGGCCAGGTGTTCGGCATGCGGGTGATCGCCTGGAGCCAGAACCTCACCGCTGAAAAAGCCGCTGAAGCCGGCGTGACCTACGTCAGCAAGCAGGCACTGTTCGAGCAGGCCGACATTCTCTCGGTCCATCTGGTGCTCAGCGAACGCACCCGTGGCCTGGTGGATGCCCAGGCACTGGGTTGGATGAAACCTGGGGCGCTGCTGGTCAATACCGCGCGCGGGCCGATCGTCGATGAGCCCGCCCTGATCGATGCCCTCCAGCATAAGCGCCTGGGCGGCGCGGCCCTGGACGTGTTTGCTCAGGAGCCCTTGCCGTCCGACCACCCGTTCCGGACCTTGGATAACGTGCTGGCCACGCCGCATGTGGGGTACGTCAGCCGGCAGAATTATCGGCAGTTCTATTCGTTGATGATTGAGGATCTGCGGGCCTGGGCGGCGGGGAAGCCGATCCGGTTGTTGACGCCGGTTGGTTGAGCTGGAGACGTAGATTCCTGAGCTCCCGGCGTTTTATAGCTCGTGTGTATATCCGTTGCTGCGGTCACGGCTACTTAGGGTTCCGCCAGCCGCCGTTACAAAAAACGGATATACACACAAACCTCAGAACAAAAGATCAACCTCAAAGCCACCATCATTGATCAACCGTCCTCAACCCCGCCCGGGTCGATTTGCCCAAGGCATCGCTGAAAAAACGGCTAGCCTCCGAAATCATCGTGCGATGAATATCCTTACGATCAACGCCATCAGCATCAGTACACAACGCAGGCATCGCAACAATCTGCTCATCAGTACACGGCGCCAAAAACACAAAATGCCCCGCCCCCGCCAGCGTCTTGAAATCCGGTGCCGTGGGCAGTTTGCGAGCCAACGCTGCAGCATTCTTATCAAAGGCCACCAGCTTGTCCCCATCCCCGCTGTACAACAACACCGGCACATGCACGTCAGCCAGGGTATGACGACCGAACTTCAAGCTCAACGGTGCCATGAGCAACAACGCCCGAACGCGAGGGTCGGACACGGGCTGCAGGTCGTCACGGTCAGCGATCAGTTCACCCTGGGTGTTACAGGCGTCACGGTCATCCGGCCGCTCCTGGCAGTAATGGCGCAGGCGATTGAGGTCCGGCGTCGCACCAGACAGGATCAGCGCAGTTTCACCACCGGCGGAATATCCGATCACCCCGACCTGCCCGGCATTGACGAACGGTGAGAGCATCGGATCATTCAGCGTCGCGGTGATCGCTTCGGAAATCTGGATCGGCCGACCGTACAGGTTACTGAGGGTACCGAGCCGGCTGTGATCCTGGGCGTTATCACCAGGATGAATCACCGCCACCACCACAAACCCCTTGCGCGCCAGGGCGGTGGCCAGGTCATGCAGGGCCAGCGGTGTGCCGGTGTTGCCATGGGACAGCATCAACAACGGAAAGCGGCCGATGGCGATCTGCGCCTCTGGTGCGGCGTCGATCTGGTAGCCGCCCAACTGGCTGGACTGTTCCTTATCGATGGAGGGATAGAAAGCAATGGCGTGCATGGGCTGCTGATCCAGCGGATCGAGAAAGCTCAGCTCATGGAAACCGGCGCTCCAATGCGGATGCGGTGCCGGCGCGGCCTGCACCGAACCCAGGCTGGCGAGCAAGCACAGCAGTAGCCCTGCACCAAGACGTGTCATCGATTCTTATCCTCACCAGCAGAGAGAGGCTCTTGTCGCTCGCCGATTTGGTCGCGCATAACCTGTGCCAAAAGGCTGATGCCAGATGCAGGAAAACTCCGCACCCTGGCCATTCATGACGACCAGAATACAGAGTTTTCCCAAGGTTGCCCGAACGGGCTCGGTGTTTTTACACAAGCCTTACGCAGCGGCGAACTGCTCGCCAATTTGCGCCTTGGCTTCGCTCATGGCCTTGGTGCGCATGTCGTCACCGTAAGCCAGGCCCTCGGCGCGGACGAACTCGATGTCGGTGATTCCCAGGAAACTGAACATATGCTTGAGGTAGTCCTCATGGGCCACGCCACTGGGTTTGCCAGAATGCAGGCCGCCTGCGGTCGAAACAATCACCAGCTTCTTGCCACCGCACAGGCCTTCATAACCGCTTTCAGTGTAGCGAAACGTCTGCCCGGCCACCGCGATGCGATCGATCCAGGCCTTGAGCTGGGTCGGAATGGTGAAGTTGTACATGGGCGCGGCGATGACCACGGCGTCTGCTGCCAGGAATTCGGCCATCGTGGTCGTGCTGAGCTCAGCCTCGTGTTGTTGGGCGGCGTCGCGCAGTTCAGCGCTGGTCCCGGCGGCGACCAGGGTCTGGGCGGAAAAGTGGCTGATGGCGTCGGCGGCCAGGTCACGGTAGGTTACGACCACGTCCGCCTCGGCGGCTTGCCAGGCCTGGACCACTTCACGGCTCAATTGGCGAGAAGCGGAATTGTCGCCAAGGATGCTCGAATCGATGTGTAAAAGTTTCATATGTGTGCTCTCCAAGTGAGGATCGCGACCTGGCGATCAATTGCGGACAATCCTATCGATGAAACCAATAGTCGATAAGACGGCAAAAATGCGATAGTTCGTTCCACTGACAGGACAATCGAGCCCGGCATGCAAGACCTCAACGATCTCTACTATTTCGCCAAAGTCGTCGAATCCGGTGGATTCGCCGCCGCCGGGCGCCTGCTGGGCATCCCCAAGTCGCGGCTTTCCCGGCGTATCGCCGAGCTGGAAGCACGCCTCGGTGCCCGCCTCCTGCAGCGCACCACCCGCCAGTTGAAACTGACGGCTGTCGGCGAGCGGTATCTGCGCCATTGCCAAGCCATGCTGCTGGAGGCCGAAATGGCCGACGAGGCGGTGGCGAGCATGTCCAGCGAGCCCCGCGGGCGCCTGCGGGTATCGAGCCCCGTGGGGTTGGCCCATCAGGTTCTGCCGGTAGCGATCAGCGCCTTCCTGGCCAAATACCCCCAGGTACAACTGGAAATGATCCTGGTGAATCGCCGCGTGGACTTGGTAAGTGAAGGCATCGATGTCGCCTTGCGCGTGCGCGATGTGGGCGACGAAGACCCGTTGCTACTGACCCGGCGCTTGCGCCAGGCGCGCCTGATCGTGGTCGCCAGCCCGGCACTCATCGAAGGACGGCGGATCGAAACCCCAGAAGATCTCAAGCAACTGCCCGTGCTAGGAGCGCTGGAGGCTGATCGCCTGGTACACCTGCGCCTGCTCAATACCGATGGACAACGTGTCGAACTGGCCCTTGAAGCACGCCTGGGCATCGATGACTTCGTCGTGCGTCAAGCCTGTGTCCTCGCTGGCCTGGGTTTTACCTTATTACCCGGCATGTATTGCGAGCAGGAATTGCAGGACGGCACACTGGTGGAATTATTGCCCGGATGGTCGCTGCCCGATGGTTGGCTGCAGGCGGTCTACCCGCATCGTCGCGGCATGCTGCCGGCGGTGCGCGCATGGATCGACCATCTGGTGGAAGCGTTTGAGAGCTGTGGAGATAGAAAGCTATGAGTTTGAGCGAAGAGGATGTCGCGCGGTTTTGCCTGAGTTTGCCCGGCGCCCGGGAAGACTACAAATGGGGCGGCGTGCGGGTGTTCTCCGTCGCCGGGAACAAGATGTTCGCCCTCCAAGGCCTGCGCGGGGATTCGTTGGCGTTCAAGGTCGACAAGGACTTGTTCCTCGGTCATTGCGACCGCCCGGGTATTCATCCGGCGCCTTATCTGGCACGGGCCCAGTGGATCATCATGGAGGTGCCCTACCCGCTGGGTGCCGAAGAACTGCGTGGCCTGCTGCAACGCTCTCACCAATTGGTGGTCAGCAAATTGCCCAAGCGCGTGCAGATCGGGTTGCTGCTCTAGAACAAAGTCAGCAGACGCCCCAGGAACAGCTGGTCAATCCAGAACACTTGGTGCAGCAGCACGATGAACCAGAACACCACCTGGAACGACACTTTGCGGGTCTTGTGGCGAAACAGCTGCTGGGCCAGCAGTGCCCCCGGCCAACCACCCGCCAGCGCCACGGCATGCAACACGTTCTCTGGAATGCGCCAGACGTCGGCACGGGCCTTACGCTTGTCGCTCCAGTACAGCAGAAACGCCACCAGACTGACGAGCCCATAGGCTGTCATCGGCACCCAGGACACCGCTCGCACGCCGAGCAAAATCGACCCGAACAGCGGCAAGGCACACAGCAGCGCAAACACGATCAGCTTGAGTCGCAGATTCTGCACGGCCCCATTGGCGTTGCGCGCGGCGTGTTTGCGGGCGCCCGGATCGGTCATGGCTTGGCAGCCGTCCAGTCCACCCAACCGAACTGCCAGGTGGCCAGAATCAGCAGGCCGAAAGCGATCCGGTACCAGGCGAACACCGCATAGCTGTGGCTGGCGATGAATCGCAGCAGGCCTTTGACCGCAATCATGGCGAAAATGAACGCGGTGACGAAACCGATGGCGAACACCGGGAAGTCCGCCGGAACGAATAGCTCCCGGTACTTATAGCCGGAGTAGACGGCCGCCCCGACCATGGTCGGCATCGCCAGGAAGAACGAGAACTCGGTCGCGGTCTTGCGCGACAGCCCGAACAACAACCCGCCAATAATGGTCGCGCCTGAACGGGAAGTGCCGGGGATCATCGCAATGCACTGGGCCAGACCGACTTTCAGCGAATCCTTCCAAGTGATCTCGTCCACTGTTTCGGCGTGCACCTGGTGCTGGCGCTTCTCCGCCCAGAGCATGACCAAGCCACCCACCACCAGCGCCGCGGCCACGGTGATCGGATTGAACAGGTATTGGTGGATCAGGTCGGCAAACAGTACGCCCAACACCACGGCCGGCAGGAAGGCGATCAGCAGGTTGGCGGTAAACCGACGGGCGCTGGGTTGAGTCGGCAGGCCCAGTACCACGTCGAAGATTTTGCGCCGAAACTCCCAGACCACGGCCAGGATCGCACCCAGCTGGATGATAATGTTGAACGCCATCGAACGCTCGCCGCCAAACTCGAGCAAGTCAGCGACAATGATCTGGTGCCCCGTGCTGGAAATCGGCAGGAACTCCGTCAAACCTTCTACCACGCCAAGAATCAGTGCCGAAAAGGCGGTCCACAAATCCATTCATCCCCCAAAAAAGACCTTGTTTGTGCAGGTCTCATTTAATATTCAAGTGTCGTGCAGGTACGCGCAGCGGGTGCAAGATAACTGCGACCGCGCGAAAAAAACCAATGAAAAATCAACTAGGGCTCAGGTTTTGCGCTGCGGGGCCGAAATCCTATCAGACAAGCCCTGATAACGCTGCCGCGTTATGACTCAGGTCAATTACGGATAACTGCCGGGCGCTACAGTGCCGGCCGTCGTTATGACAAGAATAAAAAACCGGAGTGACAGCGTATGAATAGCTTGCGCAGTGTGTCGATCAGTCGACGCTTGTGGCTCATCTTGGTCGTGGCCATCGTGATGTTGTTCACGTTAGGCGCTTTTATGCTTAAACAGATCCATACCGACCTTTATCAAGCCAAGGTGCAAAAAACCCAGCATGTGGTGCAGACCGCCAATGGCGTACTGACCTACTACCATGGCCTGGAAACTGCCGGGACCCTGACCCGCGATGCTGCACAAAAGCAGGCCCTCAGTGCCGTGCGTGGCCTTCGCTATAACCAGAGCGACTATTTCTGGATCAACGACCTGACCCCGGTCATGGTCATGCACCCGACCAATCCGAAACTCGAAGGCCAAAACCTCTCGGCCATTCGCGACCCAAACGGCTTTGCGCTGTTCAACGAGATGGTCGCCATTGCCAAGGCCAAGGGTGCCGGCATGGTTAATTACCTCTGGCCGAAGCCGGGCGCCGAGGCGCCGGTGGAAAAAACCTCCTACGTCCAACTGTTCGAACCCTGGGGCTGGATCATCGGCTCGGGCGTGTACGTGGATGACGTTCAGATTGAATTCCAGTCTCAAGTGATCAAGGCCTCGGTGATCGGACTGGTGATTACCCTGGTCATGGCACTGTTATTGACCCTGATCGTGCGTAGCATCGTTCGCCCCCTGCAGGAAACGGTCAACGCCATGGCCAACATCGCCAGCGGCGAAAGCGACCTGACCCGGACCCTCGACACCCACGGCCAGGACGAGGTGACTCAACTGGCGCGGCATTTCAACGCCTTTACCGCCAAGTTGCGCCAAGTGGTGACGCAGTTGCAAGCCTCGGCCGGCGCGCTGGGGCAATCCTCCAACGAGATGGGCAACGACGCCGCCCAGGCCCAGGAGCGCAGCCAGCAGCAGTCACAGCAAATGGAACTGGTGGCCACCGCGATCAACGAAGTGACCTATGGCGTGCAGGATGTGGCGAAAAACGCCGAACACGCCGCCAGTGAGATGCGTGACGCCGAATCCCAGGCCCAGCAAGGCCAGGTCAATATCGACGGCAGCTTGCAACAGATCGACCGCCTCTCCCAGACCATTGACCAGGCCGTGGAAGTGATCCGCACCCTGGCGAGCGAAAGCACCCAGATCGGCAGTGTGCTGGAGGTGATCCGCTCCATTGCCGAGCAGACCAATCTGTTGGCCCTCAACGCCGCCATCGAAGCCGCTCGCGCCGGTGAGCAAGGCCGGGGCTTTGCGGTAGTGGCCGATGAAGTGCGGCTGCTGGCCCAGCGCACGCAAAAATCCACCGCCGAAATCCAGGCGATGATCGAACGCCTGCAGAACCATTCCGAAGCCGCGGTGAAAGTCATCAGCGACAGCAGCCGCGCCTCGCAGTTGACCATCGAACAGGCCGGCCTCGCGGGTGCCAGCCTCAGCGCTATCGGCCAGGCCCTGCGTAACCTCAACAGCCTGAACGCGTCCATCGCCAGCGCCACCCTGCAACAAGCCCATGTGGTGGAAGACATCAACCAGAACGTCACCCAGGCGGCGGGCCTGTCCCACAGCACCGCCGTGGCGGCCGAACAGTCCAGCCTGGCGAGCACACGCCTCAAGGCGCTGAGCGAAGAGTTGAACGGGCTGCTCAAGCAGTTTCGCGTCTAAGTGGGAACTGTTGTGATTCATTATGGCGAGGGAGCTGCTCCCGCTTGAGTGCGAAGCACTCACAAAAAAGGGGCCGCTACGCAGCCCAGCGGGAGCAAGCTCCCTCGCCACGGCACATTCAGCATTGATGTTGGAGCTGCCCACGCCATAACGTTTACAATCCCCGCCCTCTTTTACTTCCCCAAGGAACCGCCATGTCCGGGCTTGAACTGTTTGCCGCAGCCCTCGGCGTGATTGCTGTCTGGTTGACCGTCAAGCAGAACCCCTGGTGCTGGCCCATCGGCCTGGTCATGGTGCTCCTGTACAGCTGGATTTTCTTCGAGGTGAAGTTGTACTCGGACATGTTGCTGCAGGTGATCTATGCCGTGCTGCAACTCTATGGCTGGTGGCAATGGACCCGCGCCGGACAGCATCACGAGGGACGCCAGGTGACGCGCCTGGGCGGGCCATCGGTGCTGCTCGGCCTGGCCATCGGAGCCGCGGGCAGCTTGCTGCTGGGCGCTGCCATGGCGCACTGGACCGACGCCGCCCAGCCCTGGCTCGACGCCGCGCTCACCGGTTTCAGCCTCGTGGCTCAGTGGTGGATGGCGCAGAAACGTGTGCAATGCTGGCCACTGTGGATCGCCCTGGACATCATCTTCGTTGGGCTGTTCATCTACAAAGGCCTGCACCTGACCGCCGCGCTCTATGCCCTGTTTACCCTGTTGGCAGTGCAAGGTTGGCGCGAATGGCGTGCCGACCCGGCCCTGCGCGCATGAAAGTGGTCGTGCTGACCGGCCCGGAATCCAGCGGCAAAAGCTGGCTGGCGGCGCAACTGCAGGCGCATTTTGGCGGTTTGCGGGTGGACGAATACGTTCGCCACTTCATGGAGCAGACCCAGCGTGATACCTGCCTGGATGACATCACCGACATCGCCACCGGCCAATTGGCCTGGGAGGACGCCGCCCGTGCCCGTCAACCGGCGTTGCTGGTCCTCGATACTCATCTACTGAGCAATCTCCTCTGGAGCCAGACCCTGTTTGGCGACTGCCCAACCTGGCTCGAACCGGCCTTACTGGCGCGCCATTACGACGTGCACCTGCTGCTGAGTCCTGAACAGGTGGAATGGACCGGTGACGGCCTGCGTTGCCAGCCTGCGCTGGAGGAGCGAATGAAGTTTTTCGAAGCGCTCAAGAACTGGCTGGTCCGCCATCAGCAACCCCACCAGGTGATTGAAGGTAATTGGGCGCAACGGCGAGAGCAGGTGTTTGCAACCGTAACCCGCCTGCTCCAGTCCTGACCCTCTCCCACCGGCTGTGCTGTTTCACTCCTGATACAGCTTAACCGCGTCAAACCCGGCCCCAGAGCGCATCAACGGGATTGTCATCACTGTTGTTAACTTACTGAAACACCCTTCTTGCAGGCCTTGTTCCCCAGCCAAGCGATAGCGCACGGCCATTAGCTGTAGCGAGCCCCGTCTCACGGATGAAACAGATCCGCATCGCTGGCGCACTAAAAAACCACAAGCCATTGATTCTAAAAGTGTTTAAAAACCCGGCACAACACCTGCTCTGCCTCTCATCGCAACGCTGGACCAGGGCCAGCCCACCGAAGAAGGAATCGATGCCGTGGGGACTTTCGAGAGAAGTTTGACTTGTCTGCTGTTGATCGGCTGCGCTGCCAGCGCAACGTTCAGCCTGCCAGCACAGGCCGAGGGCAACGGCGTCATTGTGCTCAACCGTGACGTGCAACCCATTCACATCGGTCGTAATGGCGGCAAAGACCCCTACCCGACTACCGTCAGCGCCAACCCATCCGATCGAATCAATCAAGCGACCACCAGCACCGAACTGAGTGACGGCGAATTCGCCAGCGTCGCCAGTGGCTCGTCGATCCGCAACACCTTCAACCCGAACACAGGCGTGCAGGGCCTGAATGTCGTCACCAACCCCAACGGCATGCCGGGCATGAACGCCGGTCACGGTGGCGGCAGCGGTGGCGCGATCTCCGGCACCATCAACCGTTCGCTGAGTTCCGGCCTGGCCCCGCTGGGTCGGCTGGCGGGAGGGCAATGACATGCAGCTCTCCCTGTTGCTACTCGCCCTGCTCGGCTCTTCCATTGCGCTCGCCGATCAAGGCGTGGCGGTGATCAATAGCGCTGACCTGCAGGATTCCGGCAGCCACTACACCGGCAACTTCAACGTCAACCAGGCGGCTGGCGACCAGACCCAGCAGACCAATACCCGGGCCATCGCCATCGGTACCCACGCACAGGTCACCACCCGCGTGCACCAACGCCTTGACACGCAGGCCAACCCGTCCATGAACGCAACCGCTCGTATTGGCGGCAACACCTTCACCAACGGCAACGGAGTACTGGGCGTCAACCAGTCCGCCGGGGCCAATAACCAGATGGCCAATGTCATGCGAGTGGGCATCAGCGCCCATCCGCAGAGCATTGACGACAGCGCCCTTTCTCAACAGAACGTGGCGTTGCTACCAAGCTCAGGAGCAACTGGCACCCCAACCGGCAGTCGCCAGGTCGTCACCAGCGACCAGGCCTTCACCGGCAGCCGAGGGGTCATCCAGGTGAACCAGAGTGCCGGGGTGGGGAACCGAATGGCCAACACCCTGAGCATCCGGGTCGCTGACTGACCCGACACAGCAAGCATAAGAAAGTACTGACACTTAACCAACGACACGCAAGGAGAAACACCATGAAACCTACAATGGCACTCAAACCATTGGTTTTTGCTCTCGCCGCTGTCATGGCAATGGCTGCACAGGCTGGAGGAAACGGTAACAACAATGGTCATGGCAACGGCCATGGCAATGGCCATCAGCAAGGGCCAACCCTGGACCAACTGTTGTCAATCAGTGCCGGCGCCGGGGCCACGGTGCTGGACGAGCAGAACAGCGACGGCAACGTAGTGACCAACCAGGCCACCCGAAACACCGCTGAAGCCACTGACTCACTCAATGGCAGCAACGGCAACATGGGTGCCAACATCGCGGGCGGCGATGGCAACCAGCAAGACAACGCCGCAGCCCTGGCCACGGCTGATGAAAGCTTCATCTTCGGCTCGGCTGTCGCCATGTCCAGCGCCACGCAAGTCAATAACAACAACTACGTCAAAAACAACTCGACTCAAAACAACGCTTCGATGAGCAATGCGGGCAACGATGGCTCCGGCAACATCGGCATCAACGTGACCGCCGGCAACTTCAACCAACAGAAAAACAACCTGGCCATTGCTGTATCGGGCGGCCGTGTCGCACAAGCCTCTGCCGCAGCCGACCAGTCCTCCACCGGCCTTGTCGTTGACAACAAAGGCGTGCGGACCTACAAAACCGACACCCTCACCAGCACCTACGCCGCTTCTGGCACCTTCAAGGCCAAGGGTACCGGCACCGTCGAAGACGACGACCACGGTGGCTGGGGCAACAAAGGCGGCTACGGCGGCGGTCACGATGACGACAAGTTCAAGTTCTCCGCCGTGGGTACTTTCGAACTGGCCGGCAGCAACACCCAGCAAGTGCTGACCCGCGACGGTTGGAAAAACCCTGTGATCAACAACGCAACCATGACCAACTCCATGAACGGCTTCTCCGGCAACGGCGGCGCCAACGTGTCGGCAGGCGTGGGCAACCAGCAAAGCAACTCGCTGTCCATTGCAGCCGGCTGCAAAGCCTGCATGTAAGCGCGCATGAAACGAAGCCCCGGAAACGGGGCTTTTTTTCCAGGGTTCCCTCAAGGCGTATCGATCATGCATACGATTGCCCTTTCCCTGCTGCTCTGCATGGCCTGCGTAGCTGAAGCCGCGCAGATGCCAGTCGCCGCCCTGCCTGGCGGCATGCTGGTCTACAAACCGGTGCAAAGCGTACGCGAGCGCAAGTTCAGCGACATCGTCGAACAGAAAACCGATTTCAGTTGCGGTGCCGCCGCGCTGGCCACGGTGCTGCGCCAGGCCTATTGGCTGGACGTCGATGAAGAACAGGTCATCAAGGGCATGTTGGTCAATGCCGACCAGAACCTGGTTCGCACCCAAGGGTTTTCCATGCTGGACATGAAACGCTACGTGGAAACCATCGGCATGCGCGCCCGGGGCTACCGGATACCGCCTGAGAAACTCGAGGCGGTGACTATTCCGGTGGTGGTCCTGATGGAAATACGCGGCTACAAGCACTTCGTGGTGTTGCAGCGAGCCGACAAGCAATGGGTCTACATCGGCGACCCGGTGCTAGGTCACAAACGTTACTCCCACGAGGATTTCGTCAAAGGCTGGAACGGCATCGTCTTTGCCATCGTCGGCCCGGGCTATGACAAAACCAACGCATTGCGCAGCCCTCCACAACCGCTGACAGCGCGTAACAAGCTGGACGGCTTCAACCCGGTCAAGGATGCAGAACTGATGGATTTCGGCTTCATACAGAGCGACTTCTTTTAATCGCCGACCACTGCCAACAACAATAAGTACCACAAGGGGCAGGACGCTCCGGGAGCAACACATGAAAACTTCACACTGGCTGTCGCTCGCCTGCCTGGCTGCGACCGTCTCGGGCTATGCCCATGCCGGATTCAAACCCATCGAAGTCAAGGACCAGGAGCTCGCCGAGCTGCGTGGTCGTTATGTCATGCCCGGCCGAGTCATCAGCTTCGGCATCGTCATGAGCAGCACCTGGCGCAACGCCAGCGGCGACCTGATCGGCGCGAGCAGTTCCATGCAGATCCAGGCTGCCACCGTCAAACCCGAGTTCTACGTCTCGACCATCAAGCAGACCGGCAACGGCAGCGTCCCGGAACAGGGCAGCGGCAATATCACCGGTGGCGCGGGCCTTGGCACCGGCCAAGGCGTGACCCAAAGCGTACGGGCCGCCGGCGACGGCAACACCGCCTACAACAACGTCAGCATCAACGTGAAGGAGAGCAGCCACGCACCCGCATTGGCGCCGTCCCAAGGTCAGTTGCTGACCAAGGGCCAGACCATCAGCGGCAGCAACGCTGCCGGCAGCGTTGCGGTCACCGCCACCGGCAGCGGTGTGCAGATGGCGATCCAGGCCAGCCACAACCAGGGCAACGCCCTGCAACAAGTCGCCCAGGGTGGCTTGTTGCAAAACACCCGCCTGCTGGGCAACAGCAATCTGGTCAACAACATGACGCAGCTGAACGTGGTGCTGAACAATAACGGCCCCAGTGCCGGCGCACTGGACTGCAACCTGACCCAATTACGCGGCCTTCGTAACCTCGGTTATTGAACTACGCTGATTTGCGACCATTGGGCAAATAGGGACGGCATATTTCATGTATCGATCCGTATCGTTGCGCGCTGTAATGTGTTTAAGCACGTTGTTCCCGGCGACCGTGTTGCAAGCGGCACCGGACGCTGACATCGAGGCTCTCAAACAGGAACTTCTCGAGCTCAAGCAACGATACGAGGTCCAACAAAAAGCCCTGGCGGTACTCGAACAGCGGGTCCGACAGGTGGAGGACCAGCCCGCCGTCCCAGCCCCCAAGCGCTTGGCCAAATCTCCGGCCGACATGAAGGGCAACCAGACCGTGGCCGGCAGCGGTGCGGCAGCGGCCGGCGGCAGCGGCTATGGGCAATCCCTGGCCGATGATTCTCAACCGGCCCAGAGCGTCTCCAACCTCTATGACGAAGCCAGCGGCTTCTTCGGCGGCGGAAAATTCAGCTTCGAAACCGGTGTGACCTATTCGCGCTACGACACGCGGCAACTGATTCTCAACGGTTTCCTGGCCCTGGATTCGATTTTCCTGGGCAATATCAACCTCGACCGGATCAAGGCCGACACCTGGACGCTGGATCTGACCGGCCGCTATAACTTCGACAATCGCTGGCAGTTCGACCTTAACGTGCCGGTGGTCTACCGCGAGTCCACCTACCAGTCGGGAGGCGCCAACAATGGAGCCGCTGGCGTCACCAGCGAAGAAACCGTTACCCGCGATCCCACCATCGGTGACGTCAACTTCGGCGTCGCCTACAAATTCATGGATGAATCGATCAACACCCCGGACGCGGTGGTCACCCTGCGCATCAAGGCACCTACCGGCGAGGAGCCGTTCGGCATCAAGCTGCGCCAATCCCAGGCCAATACCAACCTGTTCGTGCCTGACGAGCTGCCCACCGGCAACGGCGTCTGGTCGATCACGCCTGGGCTCTCGCTGGTCAAGACCTTCGACCCGGCTGTGCTGTTCGGCAGCCTGTCCTACACCCATAACCTAGAAGAGTCGTTCGACGATATCAGCTCAACCGTCAACCAGAAGACACCGGGCAAGGTGCGCATCGGCGACAGCTTCCAGATTGGTGCGGGCGTCGCCTTTGCCTTGAACGAGAAGATGAGCATGTCCTTCTCGGTTTCTGACCTGATACAGAAGAAGAGCAAGCTCAAGCAGGACGGCGGGGATTGGCAGTCGGTGGTCTCCAGCGATGCGAATGCCGGCTACTTCAATATCGGCATGACCGTGGCAGCCAGCGACAACCTGACCATCGTGCCCAACCTGTCCATCGGGCTGACCGACGATGCGCCGGATTTCACCTTTAGCCTGAAGTTTCCGTATTACTTCTAGCGCAAGATCAGGGCCTGACAGGCCCTTGTGGGAGCGAGCTTGCTCGCGATAGCGGGGTATCAGTCACAATCATGTCACTGAACGACCGCTATCGCGAGCAAGCTCGCTCCCATATTTATGGAATGTGCAAGGCAGGCTTGGCTTAGCGAATTTGATGCTTGTGCAGCAGACGATAAAAAGTCGGCCGGGACACACCCAGCACTCTGGCCGCCACGCTGAGGTTATCGCTATGGCGATTGAGCACGTCGCTCAACGCTTGGCGCTCGGCGCGGGTCTTGTAATCCTCGAGGGTGCCCATCGGTGCAACGACACCGTGCGGGCTGGCCAGGCCAAGGTCGCGGGCTTCGATCTGCCGCCCTTCGGCCAGCACCAGGCCGCGACGAACTCGGTTGGCCAGCTCCCGTACGTTGCCCGGCCAATCATGCTTGCCCATGGCCACCAACGCATCCTCACTGAAACTTCTAGGCCGGCGGCCGGTTTCCTGGCTATAGAAATGGGAAAAGTGCCGGGCCAGCATCGACAAGTCGCCATGGCGTTCACGCAAGGGCGCCATGGCCACCTGCAGCACGTTCAGGCGATAGTACAAATCCTCGCGAAAATGTTTGTGTTCGATGGCCGCCTCCAGATCCACATGCGTGGCCGCCAGTATCCGCACATCGACTGCAATCGGCTGGCTGCCACCCACCCGCTCAATATGTTTTTCCTGCAAAAAGCGCAGCAGATTAGCCTGTAGCTCTAACGGCAAATCACCGATTTCATCCAGAAACAGCGTGCCGCCGTGGGCCGCTTCAATCCGCCCGATTTTGCGCTGGTGAGCGCCAGTGAAAGCGCCTTTTTCATGACCGAACAACTCGGACTGGATAAGGTGCTCCGGGATGGCGCCACAGTTGATGGCGATGAAAGGTTTATTGCGACGATGAGACTGGAAATGCAGCGTGCGCGCCACCAATTCCTTACCGGTGCCACTCTCGCCTCGAATCAACACCGGGGACTCGGCAGGCGCCAGTTTGCTCAACAACTTGCGCAACTCGCGAATCGGTTTGCTATCGCCCAGCAGTTCATGTTCGGGCTGATCAATGTGAATTGAACCCTGCCCTCGCAGGCGGGCCATGCCGAACGCCCGCCCCAGCGTCACCTGGACCCGGGAAACGTCGAACGGCAAGGTATGGAAGTCGAAGAACCATTCGCAGACAAAATCACCCACGTTTTGCAGGCGCAACACTTCCTGGCTAAGCACGGCGATCCACTCGGTGCCGCTGCGGCTGATCAGTTCCTTGACCGCTTCCGGGCGCTCCAAGTGAAAAGGCTGCAACCGCAAGAGCCCCACGTCGCAGGTTCGATCGCCAGCGTGTTCGAGCGAGCAGCTGTCGACATCCCAACCGATAGTACGTAGACCGGGCAATAGGCGATGACAATCATCGCAAGGATCAACCACGAGCAGACGACGCGACGTACTGACTTCGAGCATGACTGATCCTTGGCGCCAAAATTAAGAAATATGAGTAGAAACAGTCGTTTGGCTAACCTGCATGTAACAGTAGCAAGAACTTGACACATCCTTGTATCAATTGATTATCGACACTGCCCCAAAGTGGTTATAAGCAACCCGTTCGTTAGTTACCGCCTCTTAAATCTTTCATGGAGCTTTCAAACAAAAGCCGGCGAGCCTTGTCTGAAAGAAAGTCGAAATTTATTTGAAGATTGTGTGACCTGTCCCCCTGTTGAGGGCATCAGTACAAGTAACCAGCCGCACGGTACGCCCAACCGGCGGCAGATCATTTGATTGGGCACACTTAAGAGAAAATGCCATGAACGCCCCGCTCCGTATCAACGAAGCTCTTTTGATTGCCGACCGCGCATTCCGTCCTTTTCAATGCGTGGCCTGGGCTCCACAAGACGGTAACGGCGAATTGAGCCTGACCGTCATCGACCGCACCAATACTCATATTGGCCGCACTCAGATTCCTAGCAGCGCCTATACCGACCCTGCCCAACTGGCCATCCTGTTAAAACAGGCCCGTGCCGAATTGAGCCAGGAAGGTTACAAACTGCAATCCTGGTCCATGCCTGAATAACACGCTGTGGCAGCCGGTTATTGATTGAAGACTTGGTATTGGGTCGAAAAGCCATCGTTATGGCACGAATCGCCCCTGCATCTGTAGAACCTGACAGTTGTGCACTGCCGCATTCAAGGATTGAATGTTGCCCTCATGCAGACGTCGCGCCCTCCCGGCCCGGTCGACGCGCAAGGAGAGGCATGCATGCTCGATCAATCCGCGTTTGCGCTTCCGATGGCCGCGGCTCACGCCGGGCAGCTTGATCCAGGCTTTGCCAGTAGCGGTAAAGCCTGGGTTCATTTCGCCAACAGCACCTCGAGCCGGACCACTGGGCTGACCATTGACCGCGCTGGGCGGATCCTGGTGGCGGCCAGGGTCGATACGGCCCACGGCAGCCGGTTCGGGCTGGCACGGCTCAATCATGACGGCTCGACCGATCCGAGCTTCGGAAGCCGCGGCTGCGTCATCGGCTCTTTTGAACACGACTTCGAAGCAACCGCGGGCAAAGTGATTGAATTGCCCGACGGGCATATCCTGTTGTCAGGCCTGCATTACGAAAGCACCGACCACACCCTTCCGGCCCTGGCGCTGTTCGACCCCCAGGGCCGTGCCGTCCACAGCTTCGGCAACGTCGGGCGACAGGTCATCCGGCTCTGCGGCAATCTCTCCCAAGGCCTGCGCGACCCATGGCTGCCACCCGGCGTACCGGGCCTTGAAGCCTGTGACATGTGCGTGCAGGACGACGGCCGTATTCTCCTGCTGGCTAACCATCATTACCAATTGTCTGACCATGTCGGCGTCCTGATCCGCCTGTTGCCCGATGGCGCATTGGATATCTCGTTCAACAGTCGCGGCTTTGTGATGGTCCGGCGTTTACTGAAAAACACCTGGCTGGGCTGCCTGACACTCCAGGCCGATGGCAACATCGTGGTCGGCGGAGCCATCGACCTGCCCCAGCATGGCTTGATGGCCCGCTACGATCCCTGCGGCAAACTGGATGACAGCTTCGGCGAGGACGGCATGCTGGCGATCATGACGCAAGGACACAGCGTCATGATCAGCCAGGTCGTCCAACATAAAAACGGAGATTTGCAGGCGTTCGGCAGCAGCCGCGATCCGATGCATTGCCTCTCCCTGAAAGTAAGCCAGGACGGCAGGCCGGACCGCCACTGCAATCAGGGACAATGCCAGCTTCTGGAGATTGCAAACAACGCCAGTCAATGGACCGCAGCCCACGTCCAGCCCGACGGAAAACTGCTGACCGCTGGCGCCACCATTGGCGGTATCGAGGCCGACTTCGTGCTGGCCCGACATCTGCCGGACGCCAGCCTTGATCCGGATTTCGCCCAGGGCAAAGGCTGGGTCCGTACACGCATGGGTTACAGCCTGGACACCGCCACCACCCTCGCCGTTCAGGCTGACGAAAAAATCCTGGTAGGCGGCTATTCGCTCCATGGCAACTATCGAGCAGTGGTTGCTCGGTATTGGGCATGAGCAGACCGCGCCGGCCAGTCGCTATACCCCGTGCCCGGCCTCTTGCGCTTCCTCAAGTGACGTTGATATGAACTAAAAGCCCGCCATCAGGCGGGCTTCATTCATGCCTTCGAAGTGACGCAAAACCGCAGCACGAATATGCCCGCCAAAGCGGCCAGCGTAGAACCGGCCAAAACGCCCACCTTGACCTCATCAATCAAGAGCTGAGAGCCGGGAAATGCCAGGTTGCCTATGAACAAGCTCATCGTGAAACCGATCCCGCACAACAGTGACACTCCATATACCTGTCGCCACGAACTGTGAGTCGGCATTTGACCCAACCCTGTCTTGATTGCAATCAGCGCGAAGGTGAAGACGCCTATTTGTTTACCGAGCAGCAACCCTGCAGCAACGCCCAACGGTACCGGGTCAAGCAGATTGCCGATAGATACCCCAGCCAGAGACACACCGGCATTGGCGAAACCAAAAATTGGCATGACGACGAACGCAACCCAAGGCGACAGTTTTTGTTCCAGCCTGAGGGACGGTGACGCCGCTTCATCGGCGTCTTTGTTCAGCGGTATGCAAAATGCGAGTGCAACGCCCGCCAACGTCGCGTGTACGCCTGACTTCAGTACCAGCACCCACAACAACACCCCAAGTAACAGGTAGGGCAGCAGCCGGATGACCCCTGCCTTGTTCATGATGAGCATTACAGCGATAACACCCGCCGAAGCCGCAAGCATGGTCACATCCAGGCCGGCGGTATAAAACACAGCGATAATTGCGACTGCACCCAAATCATCCAGGATGGCGAGGGCAGAGAGGAAAATCTTCAGCGATATCGGCACCCTGCTGCCCAGCAGCGAGAGCACGCCCAACGCAAACGCGATGTCGGTGGCTGCCGGAATGGCCCAACCTGCCAACGTCTCAGCGGAGTGTCTATTGATCCAGGCGTAGATAATTGCAGGAACAGCCATCCCCCCCAGCGCAGCGAATCCCGGCAGCGCCCTCTGGCTCCATTTGGCCAACTCACCTATCTGCATCTCGCGCTTGATTTCAAGGCCTACCAACAGGAAGAACACTGCCATCAACGCATCGTTGACCCAGTGTTCCAAGGACATTCCCAAAAAGGTGGCATGCAGTGCACTGGTGTAAGTCGAGTAAAGGGGGCTGTTGGCCACGATCAGCGCGGCGAGCGCTGAAAGCATGAGCACGATACCGCCCGAGGACTCGGACCGCATGAAGCGTTCCAGCCGCGTGGCCGTGCGCGAACCACCGCCTTGAGTTGAGCTATTCCCCATTATTTCCTCCCATAATCCAATCTGCACCGGATTCTACTCAATACTCAGGCGATTCGTGTAGTTGTCTTATAACTTGTCGGAACAATGCTGGCCGAGGCGCAATCCCTGGCTGACTGCGCGCAGGCAAACCCACTGTGCAAGCGGGCCTGCTCGCGATGGCGGCAGTTAAGCGATGTAAATGCTGGGCATGTCTGCGGCATCGCCAGCCGCGGCGGCTCACGCAAGGGATGTGCTTGATGCTTATCGAGCCAGAATGTAGCGCTCTATCGCCAAGGCAGCGCCATCTTCGGTAACGGCTGCGGTAATGACATCGGCCTGACGCTTGATCGCCTCCTCCGCCTGCCCCATGGCAATCGACAATCCCGCGCGATGGAACATCGCCGGATCATTACCACCGTCGCCCATGGCAGCTGTTTGCTCCAGCGGCACATCCAGGAACGCCGCCAGGGTCGACAGCGCTTCGCCTTTGTTGGCCTGCATCGCTGTCACATCCAGATAGATCGGTTGCGAACGCGATACCTGGGCCTGGCCCTTGAGCAGCGGATGCAACCGCGCCTCCAGCTCCACCAATAGATCCGTGTTGGCACTGGTGGCAACGATCTTGTCGATACGCTCCAGGTAGGGTTCGAAGCTGTCGACCTGCACCGGCGGATAGCCCAGGCCCCGGGTTTCAATCGGAACCATCGGCCCATTGGCGTCACGCACCAGCCAGTCGCCGTCGGCAAATACCCAGACCTCAATGCCAGGTTGATCGGCGTACAACGCCAGCGTGGTCAGTGCGGCCTCAGGTGGCAGGTAATGCACGGCCAGGAAACTGCCGTCAGGATGAACCAGCGTACCGCCATTGAACGCCGCCGTGGGCAGGTCGACGCCCAGGGCCTCGATCTGCTGCAGCATCGCCCGGGGCGGCCGCCCGGTGGCCAGGCTGAACAGCACACCAGCCTCACGCAATGAGCGAACGGCTTCGACGGTGCGCTGGTTGAGGCTGTGGTCCGGCAGCAGCAAAGTGCCGTCCATGTCACTGAGCAAGAAGCGAATGGGGTACTTCACCTGATCACTCATCCGAGGCCATGCCAGACGCGGCCGTCGCGGGTCAGCAGGTCATTGGCGGTCGATGGACCGTCTTCACCGGCCTGATAGGGCTGGACCGTGGCGTCCTGCTGCCAGGCATCGAGGAATGGTTGTACGGCGCGCCAGCCGTTTTCAATGTTGTCGGCGCGCTGGAACAGCGTTTGATCACCGGTCAGGCAATCGTAGATCAGGGTTTCGTAACCCGTGGACGGCTGCATTTCGAAAAAGTCCTTATAGGCAAAGCCCAATTCTATGTTCGCCATGTCGAGAGCCGGCCCCGGCCGCTTGGCCAGCAGGTCGAACCACATGCCTTCATTGGGTTGAATCTGGATTCTCAAGTACGTAGGTTCCAATTCGTCGACCTCGGTATCACGGAACTGCGCGTAAGGTGCCGGCTTGAAGCAGATGACGATTTCCGTATCCCGCACGCTCATGCGTTTGCCAGTGCGCAGGTAAAACGGCACACCCACCCACCGCCAGTTATCGATCATGACCTTGAGGGCGACATAGGTTTCGGTGCTGCTGTCGGAGGCCACATTCGCTTCCTCACGATAGCCTTTGACCGCCTTGCCTGCGACTTCACCCGCTGTGTACTGGCCTCGTATGGAGTTGGCGCGCGCCTGTTCCAACGACCAAGGCCGGATAGCTCCGACCACCTTGGCCTTTTCGCCGCGTACCGCGTCTGCACCAAACGCTGCGGGCGGCTCCATGGCCACCATCGCGAGCAACTGGAACAAGTGGTTGGGCACCATGTCCCGCAGGGCGCCGGTGTGTTCATAAAAACTGCCACGGGTTTCCACGCCGACGGTTTCGGCAGCGGTGATTTGAACGTGATCGATGTAGTGGTTATTCCAGAAGGCCTCGAACAAACTGTTTGAGAAGCGGCTGACCAGAATATTCTGCACCGTCTCCTTGCCCAAGTAATGGTCGATCCGATAGATCTGTTTCTCGCTCATGACCTTGAGCAGGCAGGCGTTCAGCGCTTCTGCGGTTTGCAAGTCGGAGCCGAATGGCTTCTCGATCACCACCCGCCGGAAGGCATCCTCCTGCTCCTGAAGCAATCCGGCCGCGCCAAGGCGACTAACCACTTCACTGAAAAAGCGCGGCGCGGTCGCCAGGTAGAAAACCGCATTGCCGGTGCCGCTGGCGGCGATTTTCGCCGCCAGCGCCTGATACGTGCTGTCATCGAGAAAATCACCCTGGACGTAGCTGATGCCCGTGGCCAATTTGGCCCACAGCACCGGGTCGAGCGCCCGGTCGGCATCGCCGCCCTTGTTCGCCGCTTCGTGACGGATGAAGTCCTCGAGTTTCCTGGCAAAGTCCACATCGCTTATGGCGTTGTGGTCGACCCCGATGATCCGCAGCCCATCGCCGAGCAAACCATCACGACTGAGGTGGTAAAGCGCCGGCATCAGCAGGCGCTTGACCAGATCACCATGGGCACCGAACAGGAACAGCGTGGTCGGCGGCGCGGGTTCTGCCTTGGATTTGCTGCCGATCGAGGTCATTTTTTAGGCGTCTCCACGTGGCCGCCAAAGCCGAAGCGCATGGCCGAGAGCATTTTGTCGCCATAGGTGCTTTGCTGGCGCGAGCGGAAACGGGCAAAGAGCGAGCTGGACAGCACCGGGACCGGCACCGCTTGCTCAATGGCTGCCTCGATGGTCCAGCGCCCTTCTCCGCTGTCGGCGACCTCACCGGAAAAACCGTCCAGTTGCGGATCGCTGGCCAGTGCGTCGGCAGTCAGGTCCAGCAACCAGGAGGAAACCACACTGCCGCGCCGCCAGACTTCGGCGATATCGGCCACATTCAGGTCGAAACGTTGTTCCGGCGGCAGGCTTTCACTGGCTTTGGTCTTGAGGATGTCAAAGCCTTCGGCGAAGGCCTGCATCATGCCGTATTCAATGCCGTTGTGAATCATCTTCACAAAATGCCCGGCGCCCGCCGGGCCCGCGTGGATGTAGCCGCGTTCGGCACGGTCGTCGTCGGACTGACGGTCGCGGGTGCGCGGGATATCGCCCATGCCTGGCGCCAAACTGGCGAACAGTGGGTCCAGGCGCTTAACCACTTCGGCGTCACCACCGATCATCATGCAGTAGCCGCGTTCCAGTCCCCAAACGCCGCCGGAGGTACCGACGTCAATGTAGCTCAGGCCTTTTTCCAGCAGGGCATGGGCGCGACGGATGTCGTCCTTGTAGTACGTATTACCGCCGTCGATGATCACATCGCCTGGCTCAAGCAATCCGCTGAGGACGGTGATTGTGTCCTCCGTGGGCGCCCCCGCCGGCAGCATGACCCAGACCGCCCGCGGTTTCTCGAGGCCGGCGACCAACGCAGGCAGATCGGTTACGCCTGTGGCGCCTTCCTGGCTCAGGTTTTCGACAAAAGCGGCATTGCGGTCATAGACCACGGTGGTGTGCCCATTGAGCATCAGGCGCCGCGCAATATTGCCGCCCATGCGGCCCAGTCCAATAATCCCGAGTTGCATGTACTGATGCTCCCTACTACAAATAAAGGTAAGACAAAAATTTAGCTCGTACGACAGGTGGAGGTTAGTCCAGAGCATTGCTGCATAGTTTCCGGGTAATTCGAGCGATCACAAGGGATAACGCTCAAGATCCGGCCGAAGACACAGCGACCATGAAAAATAAAAAAGTTCCAATCACAAGCAAAAGAAATCAGAATCGGCGCCGATAGTAGAGGTGTCGACCAAAAACTGGCGGCATCTCTATAGTTGATGTAGCCATTTGCGAGGTGAGCAATGGGCCCTGTCGTTACCGCACGTCCTCCCCAAACCCTTTATGTGACCATTCGTCGCGACGAATTACGCCTACTCAAGGAAGAGCGTGATCTACTGCTTGATGAAGTGATGCAGTTGCGCATGCAGTTGCAACACGCACAGCTACCCCACCAAAGCCAGTCGCTGGCTCGGTAACTGCACCCTAGAGGTACAGCATCAGGAAGTGACCCTGGCCACATCGGTGTCACTTCCCTGTAAGCCCGGCATGCGCACTGGTGGCGCGGGGATTTTATTCCCGCTGGACTGCGTAGCGGTCCCGATCCTGCGTGTTCAGCCTGCCAGGCTGATCAGCGACCTGTTAGGGTTGCTGCGCATCCCGACGGGGATAAATCCCCTGGCCACAGATAAGCCCCCGCTACAGATAAATCACCTCGGGTGATTCGCGTCCGGCCCATCATTTTGTATCAAAAAAACTCACAAAGTTTTCACACCCCTACCGCGATACTCCCGGCCTCTTAAGATAGTTCGGCGTATGCCTGTGGACCCCCATCGGGGTGCCAAAGGCTTCGTCAATGACGGCTGGAGCGCTTGATGAGTTTGTTCAAACGCAGCAAAACGACTGCGAAAAGTTTCGACTGGGCCGGGTTCGGCTGGCTTTTTCTGTTTTTCTGGTACTTCTCGGGTATTACCCAACTGCTCATTCTGCTGACCGGCACTTCTGGCTTCACGGGGTTTCGCCAGGCGCTCCTGATGAGTGCCGTGTGGCTGGCGCCCATGCTGCTATTCCCCGCCCGTACGCGCGTGCTCGCTGCATTGATTGGCGTGGTGCTGTGGGCCTGCTCCATGGCCAGCCTGGGTTACTTCTTCATTTATCAGCAGGAATTCTCCCAAAGCGTCATCTTCATCATGTTCGAATCGAACATCTCTGAAGCTGGCGAGTACATGACTCAGTATTTTGCCTGGTGGATGGTAGCGGCCTTCCTGGCTCACACCGCTGTCGGGTACTGGCTCTGGACTCGGCTGCGTCCGGTGTACCTGTCCCGAGGGCGGGCCTGGGTGGCAGCGGTCGTGATCATAGTGGCTGTGGTCGGCTATCCGCTGACCAAGCAGACCCTGCGCACCGGCACCTTCGCCCGCGGCCTGGAGAAATTCGAAGATCGCATCGAGCCCGCGGTGCCATGGCAGATGCTGGTGGCTTATCGTCGCTACGGCGAACAGCTGGAAAACATGCAAGGCATGCTGCACAGCGCCAGCAAGATCAAGCCATTAAGCCACCTCAAGGATGCCACGGCCAACCAGCCGGCGACCCTGGTGCTGGTGATCGGCGAATCCACCAACCGCCAGCGCATGAGCCTTTATGGTTATCCAAGGGAAACCACGCCGGAGCTGGACAAGCTCAAGGACCAGCTTTCGGTTTTCGACAACGTCATCACCCCGCGCCCCTACACCATCGAAGCGCTGCAGCAAGTGCTGACGTTCGCTGACGAGGAGAACCCGGATCTGTACCTGAGCACGCCATCGCTGGTGAGCATGATGAAGCAGGCCGGCTACAAGACGTTCTGGATAACCAACCAGCAGACGATGACCAAGCGCAACACCATGCTCACGACCTTCTCTCAACAGGCCGATGAGCAGGTGTACCTGAACAACAACCGCAACCAGAACGCCGCGCAGTACGATGGCGACGTGATCGAGCCGTTCAACAAGGCCCTGACCGACAGCGCACCGCGCAAGCTGATCGTGGTGCATCTGCTCGGCACCCACATGAGCTATCAGTACCGGTATCCGCCGACCTTCAACAAGTTCACTGATCGCCAAGGCGTGCCAGCCGGTGTACGGGACAATCAGGTCCCGACCTACAACAGCTACGATAACGCGGTGCTGTACAACGATTTCGTGGTGTCCAGCCTGATCAAGGACTACGCCAAGACCGACCCTAACGGCTTCCTGCTGTATCTGTCGGACCATGGTGAAGACGTGTTCGATTCGCTGGGCCATAGCACCTTGGGCCGCAACGAAGCCAAGCCGACCGCGCCGATGTACACCATTCCGTTCATGGCCTGGGCCTCGCCCAAGTGGCGCGAAAGCCATGACTGGAACTTTGCTGGCGACTTGTCACGGCCCTACAGCAGCTCTCACCTGATCCACACCTGGGCAGACATGGCGGGCTTGAGCTTTGATGAGCTGGACCGTAGCAAGAGCCTGGTCAGCGACAACTTCACGGCCCGGCCGCTGCTGATCGGCAACCCCTATGAAAGCCAGCGTAAAGGGCTGATCGACTTCAGTCTGATGAAACCCAAGACACCAGTGACCGAGGTTGTACAGAAATAACCGGAATCGGAAATGTGCGGGGACATGGTTGACACCTAACCCGTTACTTTCAGGATTAAGCTGTATTGCGACTTGGTGCCCAGCCAAACTTGGGTATAGTCCATAAAAAAATGCCCGTAATCTTTCGATACGGGCATTTTCTTTAACCAGCCACCAGATTGCCAGGTTGTCACGCAGCCTGCGAAGCGGGCTTTTCCCTCATCGTAAATGCAATCAGTCGTCGCGACCCATCAGGCCGAACAGCTGCAGCAAGCTGACGAACAGGTTGTAGATCGATACATACAGGCTGACGGTCGCCATGATGTAGTTGCGCTCGCCGCCATGGATGATGGCGCTGGTCTGGTACAGGATGCAGACCGACGAGAACAGCACGAAGCCGGCGCTGATCGCCAGTTGCAGGCCGCTGATCTGGAAGAAGAAGCTGGCCAGCACAGCGCCCATCAACACGAAGAACCCGGCGGTGATGAAACCACCCAGGAAGCTCATGTCCTTGCGGGAGATCAGCACGTAGGCCGACAGTCCGCCAAATACCAGCGCGGTCATGGCGAAGGCCGAACTGACCACTTCGGCGCCGCCCTGCATCTGCAGGTAGCGGTTGAGGATCGGGCCGAGCAGGAAGCCCATGAAACCGGTCAGGGCGAAGGCCGATACCAGGCCCCAGGCCGAATCGCGAAGCTTGTTGGTGAGGAAGAAAAGGCCATAGAAACCGATCAGCACCACGAAGATGTTTGGGTAACCCACACGCATCTGTTGTGCGACGTAGGCCATCACACCGCTGAAAGCGAGCGTGAGTGCCAGCAGGCCATATGTGTTGCGCAGGACGCGGCTAACCTCTAGCTGCTCAGCCTGCACGCTGTTGTTCACTGCGTAATCCTGTTCGCGCATGGCGACACTCCTCCGGTTTTGAAACATTCAGTGGCAAGGATCATAACAGACGCTCTGTAACAAGCTACGTAGAGAGTTTGACAGTGTGTTTCATTCCGGTATTATGGCGCCCGCAACGCAACACGGAGGTGTGGCCGAGTGGTTTAAGGCAACGGTCTTGAAAACCGTCGACTGTAACAGGTCCATGAGTTCGAATCCCATCGCCTCCGCCATCTTTATACGAAAAAGCCCTGATTATTCAGGGCTTTTTCGTGTCTGGCGTTCAGAATGCCAGCCCGGCTCCAGCATAGGTACACAGCTATGGCAAAACCTACCCAACCGCTCAAGGAAAGAAACGTGACCAGTAAAACCATCAGCTCTCTTGTTGCAGCAGTCATAGGCGTCGTCCTGCTATGCGTCTTCTTTGGCAGTTGGTACACGGTCGACGAAACCGAGCGCGGCGTGCTGCTGCGCAACGGTGCATTGGTCGGGGTGGTGGAACCGGGGTTGTCATTCAAAATGCCGTTTATCGAGTCGGTACGCTTGATCAGTACGCAGAGCCAGGTCACCTCCTATGAAGACCTCCAGGCCTACAGCAAGGACCAACAGTCCGCGCAGCTGAAAGTATCCGTCTCCTGGCACATCGCGCCTTCCGATGTGGCGAAGGTCTATACCCAGTTCAAGGACCTTGAAGGCATCCGCGACCGGATGATCAGCCGCCAGGTGCCGACACAGGTGGAAAACGTATTCGGCAAATTCAACGCCGTGGCCGCCGTGCAGAACCGCGTGCAACTGGTCAACGATATTTCCAGCGCCATCAAGGCCACCATTACCGGGCCTGTGATCATCGACAGCGTCCAAGTCGAGAACATCGACTTCAGTGACGCCTATGAAAAAGCCATCGAGGCGCGCATGGCGGCGGAAGTACAGGTGAAGACCCGCGAGCAACAACTCGCCACCGAGCAGGTTCAAGCCCAGATTCGTGTGACCCAGGCCCAGGCGGAGGCCGACTCGCAAGTGGCCCAGGCCAAAGCGGATGCACAGGCCACCGAATTGCGCGGAAAGGCTGAGGCCGAGGCTATCAAGGCACGGGCCCAGGCCCTGGCCAGCAACCAGAACCTGGTGGAACTGACCAAGGCCGAGCGCTGGAATGGTGTGCTACCCACCACCGTACTGCCGAACAGCACCCTCCCCTTCATCGACATCAAGTAACCCCAGGCGCGGCCAGTCCTGGCCGCGCCCCCCTTCCTGGCGAAGCCCCCCCACGGCAGTAACCGTCTCGCTAACGCTACACTCACCTGACTAATGAACACGACGTTCACCGTTTGCAGGGAGCTCAACGTGTACCCAGGCCAAAGCAAGCTGACGCAACCATCGATACGCCGATTAGATTGCCCCCTCTGCGACTCACGTCTTGAGCACTTCTCCCTACTCGGGAACTCACCGACTCCTTCGCCAATCGTTCTGAACGGGAGAATAGTGTGACGACCATTATCAAAAAATATAAATGGCCCGCCTTATTGGCTGTTGCGCTTGTTGCCTTTTCCGCGCTGATATTCTTTTTGATCAAGTCATACACGTACGACTCATCGACCTACTTTGAATCCCGTGACTTCATTCGCCAGCTCAAGCAATCCGACGCCAACTGGAACGTCAAAATCCTCAGGAAAAAAATCGGCGTCAGCAACAACCTGTCGCTGGTACCGCCTCCAGCGGCGGCCGATCGATGGCTGCAGTTGGAACAGCTCAATAATTCTGGCCCCCTGGCGGCTCTTTGGGCGTCGAGGCGACAAGGTTATGTGGATGCGGTGAAGAACAAAACTGCACTGGTCGATCAATTCCAGCAACACAACGCCAATCTACGCACCGCCCTCGATGCACTGCCAATTACTGAAGACAACATTCAAACCCTGCTTAAAGAGATGACGTTCGAAAGTCCTGCAGAACGTCAAACCGCGGCCTCCAGTGTTCTTGAGCTGACGTTGACGACGCTGGAATACGCACTTTATGTCACTTCGGACAAGGCCCGGGAAGCGCAGCGCCAACTCAGCGAACTGGAACAATACATCGACCAGTTGCCTACGACCTCTCGCCCCCTTTTCATCACCCTGACCCAGCACGTCAAATCCATTATCGAGGAACAACCCGTCGTCAATGACCTGCTTGACCGCATCAGCGTTATTCCAGTTGCCCAGGAACTGGACAACATCAATGAGCTGTTGAACGAGACCCAACGCAGGACAGCCGCAACGGACCGTCAATATCATAGTTATCTGGCCGTGTGTGCCAGCCTCATGGCGTTTTTCATGATCTATCTGGCCGTGCGGCTGGTTCGCAGCTACGCCGTCATCAACCAGATCAATCACGAACTGCAATCGTCCAATGAGCGGCTTGAGGAGCGAGTACAAGAGCGCACTCGCGAGCTGAAGGAGGCCGAACGCGAACTGATGGACGCCGCACGGATGGCGGGCATGGCCGAGATTGCCACGAACGTGCTGCACAACGTCGGGAATGTGCTCAACAGCGTAAATATTTCAGCGGACCTTGTAACGCGCAAGTTAAGGAGCAGTAAGACCCTGGGCCTCGGAAAAGCAGTAAAAATGATGAATGAACACGCCGACGACCTGGGCCGTTTCATCACCCAGGACGAAAAGGGCCGGTTGTTGCCCCGCTACTTCAATGAACTGGTCGACTCCATCGCTGCCGAACAAACACTGCTGATCGAAGAGCTGGCGCAACTGACCAAAAGCATCGACCACATCAAGGAAATCGTCACCACCCAACAAACCTATGCCGGAGCCGCCAGGCTAATCGAAGAGCTCAATGTCAGTGACCTGTTCGAAGATGCGCTACGCATGAACTCGGGTGCACTGAGCCGGCATCACGTCACCGTTATCAAGGATTACCAGGACATCCCTCCCATACGGGGTGACAAGCACCGGTTGCTGTTGATCCTGATCAACCTCATCAGCAATGCCAAATTCGCGATGTCTCACGTTAGCGGCCACCCGCGGGAAATGACATTGGGCATCCGGACCCTCGATCAAACGACGCTGTGCCTCAGCGTTCAGGATCGCGGCGAAGGCATTGCGCCCGATAACCTGGCACGAATCTTCAACCACGGGTTCACCACCCGCAAGGACGGCCACGGATTCGGCCTGCACAGTTGTGCGTTGGCAGCGGTTGAAATGAATGGGCGGCTCCACGTCCATAGCGACGGGCCGGGGCACGGAGCGCAGTTCACCCTGGAAATTCCGCTGGAACTGGCGCGCCCCTGATCAGGGTTGAACCTGACAACCACATGCATGAAAGCGTCTCAGTGGGAATCCGAATCCCACAGCCAATCCCACAAACCCGGCAAGTGCACAGGCTGGGTGGTGTTCTTGACCGTGCGAACCATAGCCGCTCGCTCCAACGCCTGGCGGTCATCATAGAATGGCCTGGCGTCGGTCCTCACGCCCGTGGCACGGGCAGCGTCGAGCAGGATCTGCAGGTACTCCCGAGTGTGACGGGCGGTATAGCGGTTGAGGTCGTGGAAGGTGACGACCACCGGAATCACCCCATCAACCGTCGGCAGCTGTCCTGCGGCGATGCGCTCGCGTACTTCGGAGAGCTGGCGCGTCAGGTTCATTCGCCGTCGCGGGCTGAGGGTGATCCCCCAGACCTTGCCATCGTTGGCGCTCAGGTCGGTGAGCAATACGTGCAGTCCATGGCGCTTGTAGGCGGCAAAGGTACGTCTGTCGTAGCTCCAGAACGGCGGCCTCACCAGGCTAGGCGCCGCACCGGTGACCGCCGCGATGTCGGCAGCGCCATTGACCAGTGACTGCTCCAGCTCGTCAGGATTCAGGAACCGGTGATTGGTGTGCCAATAGGTCGCCGTATGAAAGCCCAGCACGTGGCCTTCTTGCTGCTCACGGCGCATCAATGAACGGCCGATATCACTTCCGCCAGCCCGTGGCGCACGGGTTTGAACAAAGAAGACCGCCTTGATCCCCGGCTGCACCGGATTATCCATGAGTGCGTCCAAGACCGCCTGGCTAGGATTCCAGAAGCGCGAAGCGCTGGGGCCATCATCGAATGTGAGCAAGAAACGAATCGGCGGTTGTGCCCGCAGGTTTTGCTCGGTCTGCGGAGTCAGTTCGATGGGTCGACCGATACATCCCGACAGACCGGTGGCAAGCGCTACGAGAGCCAGGGCCCTGGCGAAGATTTTCATGTTTTGCCTTAAATAAGATGCCGCACTGCTGTGCCTTTGATCCCTGGCCCACGGTCTTGAAGCTCACCTTGGAGAAGGTTAACTGGGTTTGGTTCCTGACAGGGAGCACCGGTCTGTTCATGACCGCCTGGAAATCCGATGGAATTTTCCGCACCGCTCCGCATCCATCCGTATAGAACTAATTAGGGAGGATTTATGGGCGGGCCATCGCTTTACATCATCGACTACGTGCTCCATGGCGAGCCCAAGTCATTCATCATTCGCGCTGAACTGATGAATAACTCCGAAGCTTGGCATTGGGCCAGTTGCGATGCGGGTGTCGGGCGCATACCCAAATTCGGGCGGGAAAAGGTCAAGCGGGTTTCAAAACCCCTGGCTGAAAAATACGGTATTACCGACGTGCGCTGGCGAGCGAGCGTCGCACCGTCCTGGATCAAGGAGTCCGGCTGACTTAGAGAACACAGTTTCCGGCGTACCGGTTGTCCAGCCGTGCGCCGGATTCTTCGACAGACCCGAAATAACTCAACTACGCTTGTATAACACCATAAACCCGCATCTCGCGGGCTTAGTGCTGCCTCATCAACCCTGAATGGAGGTGTGACATGTCCGAAAAAGAGTCCATCACCACGCTGCTCACTTTACTGGAATCGCGCCAGGCCAGGCTCACGGCCGCCTGCAAGGAAATCGCCGACTGGGTCGATCACCAGGGCGGACATCCCACCGCGCTGCGCATCCGCGACCGGCTGAACGACATCGACAAAGATGCTCCGTCGATCCAGAGCGCATTGACCTCGCTCAAGCCTGTTGAGCGGCCATTACCCAAATTCCGCTAACGCTTTGCGGCAGACACGTTCCCCTGAACTCTACCGGTTGGAAAACCGATGGAACGAGGGCGTTCTTTGCGCCTCGATATTGATATGTATCGGCGTAAAGAACCGCGAAAGGGAGAACCCATCATGAATGCCAAAGTCCTGCTGTTGATTGCCTGCACCAGCCCGGCCACCGTCATGGCGCAAGGTTGTGATGTCATCACGCGCTCCCAGAGTCCGTCTGTACCGGCGATTGAATCCCACAGCTGCTATGAATACAACGGCATGCCCGCCGAGACCTTGGACTGGTCCTGCAGCAATGAGAGCAAGGGAACAGTAAGCACCCAGAAGCGTAAAGTGGAGCGCTGCGACGAGGGGTATGTGGCCACGTGCCAAGCCAGACTGACGCAAGAAGCCCTGGCCAATCCGCGCTCGACCAGCAAGGACCGCACGGGCGGGTCCGCCAACATTCCTGACAATGCGCAAGTCACCCAGTACTACTATAGTGCCGAGGACTTGGGCCAGGCACAAAAGGACTGCGAAACCACCGGCGGCCGCTGGAAGAACCAGTGATCTCGCGATCCATGCACTCTCCTGCTGTCAGCCCTTGCTGTGTTCCGGCGATGACGGGCCTTCCTTGATGCCTCGAGGCCCGGCCACCCCCCAGATGATCAAGCCCAACACGGGCAGGATTATCAGCAGCAAGGCCCAACCGGCCTTGGTCCCTGCCGACTTGTCGCTTCGAAAGACGCTGATGATTGCCCACAGATCCACCAGCAGCAAAAGCACCGCAACAGCGATCCAGAAATAACTGGCTAATTCAGACATGGCCTTATCCTCTTGTCGGTCTAAGGATTAGGCATGAACGCTCAGGGACTGTTCAAAGAATTTACGTCCTGGCGGGCGCGCCATCATTCAGATGAGCTACCCACTGCTCATAGGCTTCGTGTTGACGCTGAACCGCCTCTTCCCAGGCCGCTCCGGTCATTTGATGAACACAAATAAGCGTCATCATCTCTGATGTCGCCGCATCGAGCTCCACGAGAAGCTCATGGGATTTGATTTTGAAGTCTTCAACGGTGGTCATCTCTCTCTCCCCACTGCCCGGGGCTGGCCATCCACCCAATGAGACATGGATTCATTTTTTTGAATCTGATTCATTCGAGGCGATGACCGGTAGCGCATACAGCGCTGGCGCTCGAATTGATGCAGGGCCTGGCAGCCGTCATGAGGCTTGAAATGAACTCAGTCATTCCCGTCCCGCCACGGTCGTATTGATAGGGCTACCGAAAAACTGTTATTTGAACGCGCGGGTGATGCCGGGCTCAAATATTGCAGTTATATTGCAATTATATGACAGTCACTGATCGAGCAAGGCTTATGAAAATTCGAGCGACCGTCATCTGCGAGGAGAATCGCCATATCCTCCTGGTTCGCAAAGCCAAGAGCCGCTGGGCATTACCTGGCGGTTCCGTTGAGCGCGGTGAAACCCACGCCGGAGCAGCCATTAGAGAACTGGCGGAAGAAACCGGCCTGGACGTCGAAAATCTGCTCTACCTGATGCGAATCCATGACGGTGAAACCGAACACCACGTATTCGAAGCCTCGGTCAGCGACTCAACGGCGGCCAGGCCACAGAATGAAATCAGCGATTGCCTTTGGCATCCACTGGACGCCATTGCGCAGCTGCAGATGAAAAGAGGGACGCGGGAGATTCTTGAGGCGTTTCGGCGGCGGTTGTGAGCCTGGCGGTAGCGCCGAAAAAAAAGAAGCGCAACAAAAAGGGTTGCATGAGATATCTCATGCAACCCTTTGTTTCGTATGGTGCCCGAAGCCGGAATCGAACCGGCACGCCCTTACGAGCGGGGGATTTTAAGTCCCATGCGTCTACCAGTTTCGCCATTCGGGCGGTAGCGCGGTCAAGCCGTCTGGAAGTGGGCAAACGTCGGGTTTGCCGGATCCAGCCGGGTGCAGCAGAGGGAGGAATATATACATCCCTCCCCGCCGAAGCAAGAAGGCCCCAGTCCTTTTCAAGACAAAACCTTGCAGCGCTTCTAAAATAAAAAAGCTCCGTAAATCAAAGATCTACGGAGCTATTTTAAAGTGGAGGCCGAAGTCGGAATCGAACCGGCGTAGGTGGATTTGCAATCCACTGCATAACCATTTTGCTATTCGGCCTCAAGACGCTTGATGCAATGCAGCCACATCAACCGCGTACAAACCTGATCAGGAAACAGGACTCTTAGTAAGCGCTATCCCCTTGAAAACATTGAGATTTTTTACGTCTCAGCGCGTTCGATGGGCGCAATTATGTACTCATTTGCCTAGGCTGACAACCCCTTGATTTCAAAAAAAATTGTCCCTTGACTAGCCTCAGTCTGAACATTGCAGGTGGCTGGTTTAGGGCTGCTGCGCAGCCCAGCGGGAGCAAGCTCCCTCGCCACGGGGGAAATTCAGGTGCCTAGGAGGAGCGAACTAAGGGGCAGTCGCAGCCCACCGCCATTATGGGTAACATACCGGCCTTCCCGCAGCCCTTCTGCGACCTGCCGAATAAGCCCATTCCATGCCTTTTGAACTCAGCGTTGACCTCACCACCCTCGCTATCCTTGCCGTTGTCGCGTTCATTGCCGGTTTCATCGATGCCATTGCCGGAGGGGGCGGCCTGCTGACCACGCCCGCCCTGCTGACGGCCGGCCTGCCGCCCCATCTGGTCCTGGGCACCAACAAGCTCAGTTCGACCTTCGGCTCGGCCACGGCCAGCTTCACCTTCTACAAGCGCAAGCTGTTCCATCCCCGGCAATGGACCCACGCCATCGTTGGCACGCTGGTGGGTGCCCTGACTGGCGCAGTCGTCGCCCATTACTTGCCGGCCGAATGGCTGAACAAGATGCTGCCGGTGATCGTCTTCGCCTGCGGCCTCTACCTGCTGTTCGGTGGCACGCCCAAGGCGCCGCTGGACAGCGACGCACCGATCAAGAAGACCTGGCAATCGACCCAGGGCTTCAGCCTGGGTTTCTATGACGGCGTGGCCGGCCCAGGCACGGGTGCGTTCTGGACCGTCAGCAGCCTGCTGCTCTACCCCATCGACCTGGTCAAGGCCAGTGGCGTGGCCCGTAGCATGAACTTCGTCAGCAACATTGCGGCGCTGTCGGTGTTCATCTTTTCGGGGCAGGTGGATTGGATCATTGGCCTGAGCATGGGCCTGTCGGTGATGGTCGGCGCGTTCTTTGGTGCCCGCACCGCCATCAGCGGCGGTGCCAAGTTCATCCGGCCGGTGTTCATCACCGTGGTGCTGGGCCTGACCGTACGCCTAGCCTGGCAGCACTGGTTCAGCGTGGCCTAGACGCCGCGCCACATAGAGGTCGATCAGGTAACGGGCGATGGAACGCGAGGCCGGCAGGGGCGGCAGGTCGTGGACGTTGAACCACTGCGCGTCCTCGATTTCATCTTCCTGGGGCACGATGTCGCCACTGGCGTATTCGGCGTGAAAGCCCAGCATCATCGAATGGGGGAACGGCCAGCACTGGCTGCCCATGTACTGGATGTTCTTCACCTCGATGCTGACTTCTTCGCGCACCTCGCGAATCAGGCAATCCTCCGCCGACTCGCCCGGCTCGGCAAAGCCGGCCAGGGTGCTGTAGACACCTGTGACGAAACGCGGCGAACGGGCCAGCAGGACTTCATCGCCGCGGGTAATCAGCACAATCATGCTCGGCGAAATCCGCGGGTAATGCCGTAAGTCGCAGGCATCGCAGTACATCGCCCGCTCCAGCGGAATCTGGCCCATGCGCTTGCCGCAACTGCCGCAGAAACGATGCTCCCGGGCCCAAGTGCCGATCTGCGCCGCGTAGCCCAGCACTTTGTACAGCGTGTGGTCGCCCTCGAGCATGAAGGCCCGCAGGCCTTTCCAGTTGCAACCGGGGATGTCCAAGGGACTGTGCAGTTCCAGCAGGTAGACCGGCTCGCCATCCAGATGGCCGATGCCGTGTTCGGCGAGAATCGACAAGTCCTGGCGCTTGAGCCAATCGCGGGGGAACAGCGCGCCGTTGTCGTCGAACAGAAAGCCTTCGGGGCTGCGGGCCACGGCCCAGCCGCCAGGAAGATCGGTATCGAGTACTGCGGTGGTCCAGCGTGAAATCATGGTCAGTCAATCCAGAAATTCGGGTTTCTGTTTGCTCATATGGGCGGCCATGGCCACGCGCAGGTCGGGCGATTGCAGCATGGCGGCGTTCCACGTGGCGACGTATTCCAGCCCGTCGTCGATGCGGTGGTCGCGCATGTAGCTGATCATTGCCTTGGTGCCGGTCACGGCAATCGGCGACTTCGCGGCGATGTCCCGGGCGATGCCCATCACGCCGTCGAGCAGGCTGGCGGCATCACTGTAGACACGATTGACCAAGCCGATGCTGCGCGCTTCGTCGGCACCGAAGGTGCGCCCCGTATAAGCGAGTTCACGCAGCATGCCGTCCCCGATGATCCGGGGCAAGCGTTGCAATGTGCCAACATCGGCGGCCATGCCGATATCGATTTCCTTGATGGAGAACTGGGCGTCTTCGGCTGCGTAGCGCATGTCGCAGGCTGAAACCAGGTCGATAGCCCCACCCAGGCAATAGCCCTGGATCGCGGCGAGCACGGGTTTGCGGCAGTTGTCCACGGCATTGAACGAGGCTTGCAGTTGCAGGATCTTGCGCCGCAACAGGCGTGCGTTGCGGCCGACGTCCTTGCCCAGTTCATTGGCCACCCCCGCCAGCATCATCAGGTCGATGCCGGAGGAAAAATGCTTGCCGGCACCGCTGAGCACCACCACTCGCACGGCGTCGGTGTCGTCGATCCACTGGAAAATCTCGATGATCTCGCTCCAGAACGCGGCGTTCATCGCGTTGATCTTTTCCGGGCGATTGATCTGCACATGGGCGATGTTGTCGGCAAGCTCGACGGTGAACGCTTGATATTGCGACATGGCAGTGATCCTTTACCGGCTGAAAAGAGGCCTGAACTATAGCAAGTCAGCACGACAGGTCGTAGACAGTGCATCGGCCAAAAGCGGGACTGCCTGCCGACCAAACAAAGGCGAACCTGCATAAGGGGATTTATCTGTGGCGAGGGGATTTATCCCCTCGCCACAAGGTCCTGCTTCGCTCCTGCTTATTCATCCGCCTTTAGCTGCCCATCCCAACCACCGCCCAGCGCCGCTATCAACTGCACGCTGGCAATCAATCGGCTCTGTTGCAAGCTCAGCATGCTGCGTTCGTTGCTCAGGGCGGTGGCCTGGACCGTGACCACATCGAGGTAAGCAATCAACCCGGCCTTGTACTGATTCTGGGTCAGGCGCAGGGACTCACGAGCGGCATCGAGAGCTTCCTGGCGCACGCGGGCTTCGTCTTCCAGCACCTTGAGCTGGATCATGTAGTTTTCCACCTCGCGAAAACCGTCGAGCACGGTCTGGCGATAGGTGGCGACGGTCTGGTCGTAGGCGGCGACAGAGCGGTCGACTTCCGCCGAACGCTGGCCGCCATCGAACAGCGTCATCGCCAGTTGCGGCCCCACCGACCAGAAGCGGTTCGGCACGCTGACCCAATTATCGTAGGTACTGCTGCTGTAGCCGCCGCTCAGGCTCAGGGTCAAGTCCGGGTAATAAGCGGCCTTGGCCACACCGATGTTGGCATTGGCGGCCATCACCGAGCGTTCCGCCGAGGCGATGTCCGGCCGGCGTTCGAGCAGTTGCGACGGCAGCGCCACCGGGATCTGCGGCAGCGACGGGATGTCCTGGGTTTCAGCCAGGTTGAACTCGGCCGGCGGCAGGCCCATCAGCACGGCGATAGCGTTTTCGAACTGGGCCCGCTGCCAGATCAGGTCGATCAGGTCGCCCTGGGTGGTCTTGAGCTGGTTTTGGGCCTGGGCCACCGCATCCTTGCCGGACACACCCGCGCGGTACTGGTTTTCGGTCATCTTCAGCGAACGCTGATAGTTGTCCACGGTGGTCTGCAACAGGCGCTTCTGTTCATCGATCACCCGTAATTGCAGGTAGTTCTGCACCAGCTCCGATTGCTGGCTCAGGCGCATCGCGGCCAGGTCGGCGAAACTCGCTTGCGCGCTGGCCTCATCGGCTTCCAGGGTTCGACGCAGCTTGCCCCAGACGTCCGCCTCCCAACTGACACCCGCCTGGGCACTGTAGGTGTCGCGAATGCCGCTGGAGGAACTGCTCAGGCTCGAACTGCTGCTGCCGGTGCCCTGGCTGGAGCGGTTCTTGCCGACGGTCAGGTCCACCGTTGGGAAGAAGGCGCCCCGGGCACTGCGCACCAGCGCCCGGGCCTGACGGTACTGGGCTTCGGCCTGGGCCACGGTCTGGTTGGAGGTGTTGAGCTGGTCGACCAGGCCATTGAGCTGCGCATCACCGTACAGTTCCCACCAGGCACCACGGGCCAAGGCGTCACTGGGGTTGGCCTGGCGCCAGCCCTGGGCCTCCTTGTACTGCACCGGTGCGGCGGCTGGCGGGCGCTGATAGTCCGGGCCGATGGCGCAGGCGCTAAGCAGCGCCACGCACAACGCCAGGCTCAGCGCCCGCGAACCACGAGCGGTGATCAGCGCAGAGGCAAGGTTGGAAAGCGAACGATCGGTCATAGCGGAGTTTCCAGGGCAGCATCAGTGCGCACGCCGCGCCAGCGGTTGAAGCGATGGCGCAGGTTGTCAAGATAAAGGTAAACCACCGGGGTGGTGTAAAGGGTCAGGACCTGGCTGAACACCAGCCCGCCGATGATGGTCAGGCCCAGCGGCTGGCGCATTTCCGAACCTTCGGCGGCGCCCAGCAATAGCGGCAAGGCGCCAAGGATCGCCGCCACGGTCGTCATCAGGATCGGCCGCAGTCGCAGCAGGCAGGCGCTGCGGATCGATTCCAACGGCGTTTGGCCGCCACGCTCCAGTTGTAGCGCCAGGTCGATCATCAGGATCGCGTTTTTCTTCACCACGCCAATCAACAGGAACAACCCCAACAGGGAAATCAGGCTGAACTCACCGCCCAGCGCGTAGATCGACAGCAACGCACCGACCCCGGCCGACGGCAAGGTGGACAGGATGGTCAGCGGATGAATGTAGCTTTCGTACAGCACACCGAGCACCAGGTACACCGCCAGCAATGCCCCGAGGATCATGAACGGCTGGCTCTTCTGGGTGGCGGCGAACGCATCGGCGGTACCGGCCATTTTGGCGATGACATCCTCGGGCAAGCCGAGCTTGGCGATGGCCCGTTCGATGGCGGCGGTGCCCTGCTCCACCGTCACGCCTTCGGTCATGTCGAAGGAGATGCCCTCGGAAGCGAACTGGCCCTCATGGCTGACCCGGTCGTCCTCCAGGCTGTTTTCATAATGGGCAATGGCCGACAGCGGCACCCGCGCCCCGTCGGCGGTAATCACCTGGACCTGTTCGAGGGTCTTGGGGTCCTGGGCATACTTGGGGTTGACCTCCATCACCACCTGATATTGGTTGAGGCTATCGTAGATGGTGGAAATCTGCCGCTGACTGTAGGCGTTGTTCAGCACGGCGGTGACCATATCCATGTCGATGCCCAGGCGCTTGGCCTGGTCGCGGTCCACCACCAGCGTCACCTGCTGGGCGCCGCCACCGTCACGGGCGTCGATGGCGGTCAGTTCCGGCAAGGCACGGAAGGCGGCCACCACCTTGGGATACCACGTGCGCAGGGAGGCCAGGTCGCCGCTCTGGAGGATGTAGGAATATTGCGAAGTGGTCTGCTCGCGGCCACCGCCAAACTGCAGGTCCTGATCGGCCATGAGCATCAGTTGGCCACCGGGGACCTTGGGCATTTCCTTGCGCAGGCGTTCAATGACTTTCTGCGCGGAAATCCCGCGCTCCTTGATCGGTTTGAGGCGCACCAGCATGAAGGCGTTGTTGGTGCCGTTGTTGCCACCGATGAAGCCGGCGACGCTCTCCACCGCCTCATCCTTGAGCACGGCGCGGCGGAAGATTTCCATCTTCGGTTGCATCACGTTGAACGACAGCCCATCGTCGCCGCGCACGAAACCGATCAGTTGGCCGGTGTCCTGCTGCGGCATGAAGGTTTTCGGCACCACCACGTACAACGCGACGTTCACCCCGATGGTCACCAACAGGCTCAGCAAGGTCAGGCGCCGATGGCGCAGCACCCAATCCAGGCTGGTGGCATAACCACGAACCATCCGCTCGTTGAGATCCTGGCTCCAGCGCTGCAAGCGGTTCTCCTGCCCAGGCACGTGGGGCTTGAGCCAACGGGCGCAGAGCATTGGCGTGAGGGTCAGCGAGACCACCAGCGAGACCACGATGGACGCCGCCAGGGTGATGGAAAATTCCCGGAACAGGCTCTCGATGATCCCGCCCATGAACAGGATCGACAGGAACACCGCCACCAGCGAGACGTTCATCGACAGCAACGTAAAGCCCACCTCTTCGGCGCCCAGGTAAGCCGCCTTCATCGGCGGTACGCCTTCGTCGATGTGCCGGGAGATGTTCTCCAGCACCACGATGGCATCATCCACCACCAAACCGGTGGCGAGGATCAGCGCCATCAACGAGAGGTTATTCAGGGAAAAGCCGTAGAGGTACATCACCGCGAAGGTGCCCACCAGCGACACCGGCACCGCCAGGGTCGGGATCAGCGAAGCGCGGAAGTTGCCGAGGAACAGGAACACCACCAGCACCACCAGGGCCACGGCAATCAGCAGGGTCATTTCCGCTTCGTGCAAGGTGGCCTTGATCACTGGCGAGCGATCCATGGCCAGGTTCAGCTTGACGCTGGCCGGCAGTACAGCCTGCAACGCTGGCAACTGGGCCTTGATCTCGTTGACCGTCTCGATGATATTGGCCCCGGCCTGGCGGTTGATCACCAGCAACACGGCCGCATCGTTATTGAAGAAGCCGCTGTTGTAGCGGTCCTCGACGCTGTCGGTGACCTTCGCCACGTCCTTGAGCCGCAGCACCGAGCCGTCCTGGTAACGGATGATGAGGGTTTCGTAATCCTTGGCTTTCTCCAGCTGGTCGTTGGCCTGGACCTGCCACATGCGCTGGTCGTCTTCCACCGAACCCTTGGGCCGGCGTACGTTGCTGTCAGCAATGGCGGTGCGCACATCGTCCAGTGCCACGCCGTATTGGTTGAGCAATTGCGGTTCCAGCTCGATGCGTACCGCTGGCAGGGAACTGCCGCCGATCTGCACCTCGCCGACACCCGAGACCTGGGACAGGCTCTGGGACAGGATGGTGGAAGCCAGGTCGTAAAGCTGGCCTTTTTCCAACACATCCGAGGTCAGCGACAGCACCATGATCGGCGCCTGGGACGGGTTGACCTTCTTGTAGGTGGGCATGCTGCGCATGCCGCTGGGCAAAAGGTTGCGCGAGGCATTGATGGCGGCCTGCACTTCCCGGGCAGCGCCGTTGATATCACGGTCCAGGTCAAACTGCAGGATGACGCGGGTAGAACCCTGGCTGGAGCGACTGCTCATGGTGTTGACCCCGGCGATGGCGCCGAAGGAGCGTTCCAGCGGGGTCGCCACCGTCGAAGCCATCACCTCGGGGCTGGCCCCTGGCAAGTTGGCCTGGACCACGATCACCGGGAAATCCATCTGCGGCAGCGGTGAAACCGGCAGCAGGCCGAAGCACACGCCGCCGAGCAGCATGATGGCGAAGCTCAGGAGCATGGTTGCTACGGGGCGGCGGATGAAGGGGCCGGAGAGGTTCATCAGCAACCGCTCCAGACTTCAGACCAAAGGCCGAGAGAAGTCGCCGGGCTTTTGTGACGAGGGAGCTTGCTCCCGCTTGAGTGCGCAGCGCTCACAAAAGGGGCTGCTGCGCAGCCCAGCGGGAGCAAGCTCCCTCGCCACAGGAAGCCCGTTCTGCCCAGGTTGTCGGGCGTTGCTGTCATACCCCCACCTCTTTCCCATCAGGCTTGGCAAAGCGGCGTCCCAAGCGATCGAAGTACAGGTAGATCACCGGCGTGGTGAACAACGTCAGCACCTGGCTCACCAACAGCCCACCCACCATCACCAGGCCCAGGGGCTGGCGCAGTTCGGCGCCGGAACCGGTGGCGAGCATCAGTGGCACGGCTCCGAACAAGGCTGCCAGGGTGGTCATCAGGATCGGCCGGAAGCGCAGCAGCGCGGCCTGGTAGATCGCCGTCTGCGGGTCCAGGCCCTGGTTGCGTTCGGCGTCGAGGGCGAAGTCGATCATCATGATCGCGTTCTTCTTGACGATGCCGATCAGCAGGATGATGCCGATGATCGCGATCATGCCCAAGTCATTGCCGCTGAGGATCAATGCCAGCAAGGCGCCGATGGCCGCCGAAGGTAATGTGGAGAGAATGGTGATCGGGTGGATATAGCTCTCATACAAAACGCCCAGGACGATGTACATGGTCACCACCGCCGCCAGGACCAGCAGCAAGGTACTCGACAGCGACGCCTGGAACGCCTGGGCTGCGCCCTGGAACTCGGTCTGCACGCCCACCGGCATGCCGATGTCCTGCTGGACCTTTTCAATCGCCTCCACTGCATGGCCGAGGGCCACGCCCGGCGCGAGGTTGAACGACATCATCACCGCCGGAAACTGACCGATGTGAGCGATCGCCAGTTGGGCCTGACGCTCTTCGACACGGGCCAGGCTCGACAGCCGGACCTGACCGCCGTCGGTGGTCTTGACGTGAATCTGGTCCAGCGCCTGCGGCCCGATCCGCTCCCCGGCCTGGGCCTGCAATACCACGCGATACTGGCTGGCCTGGGTGTAGATGGTGGAAATCTGTCGCTGGCCAAAAGCGTCATACAGCGCATCGGTGATGTTCGAGACGGATACGCCCAGGCGCGAGGCGGCATCGCGGTCGATCACCAGGTAGACCTGCAGGCCCTTGTCCTGCAAATCGCTGGCGACGTCAGTCAGTTCCGGCTGGTGGCTCAGGGCTTCGACAAGGCGCCCGCTCCAGAGGCTGAGCAACTCGGCGTCCGGCGAGGACAGGCTGAATTGGTACTGCGTTCGGCTGACGCGGTCTTCAATGGTCAGGTCCTGCACCGGCTGCATGAACAGACGGATGCCCACCAGGCGATCCAACTGTGGCTGCAAACGGGTAATGATCTCGGTGGCACTGTCATCCCGTTCGCTGTGGGGCTTGAGGTTGATCAGCAGCCGCCCGCTGTTGAGCGTGGCGTTGTCGCCATCGACGCCGATGTAGGACGATAGGCTCTCCACCGCCGGGTCAGCGAGGATCACCTTGGCCAGTTGCTGCTGGCGCTCGCTCATGGCCGCAAAGGAAATCGATTGCGGCGCCTCGGAAATGCCTTGGATCACTCCGGTGTCCTGCACCGGAAAAAAGCCCTTGGGCACGGCCAGGTACAACACCACCGTCAGTACCAGGCTGCCCACGGCCACCAGTAGGGTCAGCGGCTGATGCTTGAGCACCCACTGCAACTTGCGCCCGTAGGCGGCGATGAGCCAGTCGATCCAGGCCCCGCTGGCGCGGTAGAAACGGCCCTGCTCTGCTTCCTTGGGCTCACGCTTGAGCAATCGGGCGCACATCATCGGCGTCAGCGTCAGGGACACCACCAGGGAAATCAGGATCGCCACCGCCAGGGTGATGGCGAACTCGCGGAACAGCCGCCCCACCACGTCCGCCATGAACAGCAGCGGGATCAACACCGCAATCAGCGACAGCGTCAGGGAAATCAGCGTGAAGCCGATCTGCTTCGCGCCCTTGAGCGCGGCCTGCAACGGGCTGTCGCCCTCCTCGATATAACGGGCGATGTTCTCCAGCATGACAATGGCATCGTCCACCACGAAACCGGTAGCGATAGTCAGGGCCATCAGGGTCAGGTTGTTGATGGAAAACCCGGCCAGGTACATGACGCCGAACGTGCCGATCAGCGACAGCGGCACGGCCACCGAGGGAATGATGGTGGCGCTGACACGGCGCAGGAACAGGAACGTCACCATGACCACCAGGACGATGGCGATCAGCAATTCATGTTGCACGTCGGTGACCGAAGCGCGGATGGTCTGGGTACGATCAGTCAGCACCGTGACGTCCAGGCCGGCCGGCAGGTTGTCGGTGATGCTCGGCAGCAGGGCCTTGATCCGGTCCACCACCTCGATGACGTTGGCCCCGGGCTGGCGCTGGATGTTCAGCAGCACGGCCTGGTTTTCATTGGCCCAGGCGGCAAGGCGTTCGTTTTCGGCGCCGTCGACGATCTGCGCGACGTCCTTGAGGCGCAACGGCGCGCCGTTGGCGTAGGCCAGGATCAGTTCGGCGTAGTCTTTGGGCGAGGTCAACTGGTCATTGGCGTCGAGCATCGAGACCCGGGTCGGGCCGTCGAAGTTGCCCTTGGGCTGGTTGACGTTGGAGGCGCCGACCAGCGTGCGCACATCCGCCAGGTTCAAGCCGTTGGCCGCCAGGGCCTCGGGGTTGACCTTGATCCGCACGGCCTGGCGCTGGCCACCGGCGATGGTGACCATGCCGACGCCGCTGATCTGGGCGATTTTCTGCGCCATGCGGGTGTCCACCAAGTCGTTGAGCTTGGGCAGCAGCATGGTCTTGGAAGTGATCGCCAGGGTCAGCACCGGGGTGTCGGCCGGGTTGACCTTGTTGTACACCGGCGGTGCCGGCAGGTCATTGGGCAGCAGATTGGTGGCCGCGTTGATCGCCGCCTGTACCTGCTGCTCGGCAACATCCATGTTGATGTCGAGATTGAAGCGCAGGGTAATCACCGATGCGCCACCAGAACTGGTGGACGCCATCTGCGTCAGGCCTGGCATCTGCCCGAACTGCCGTTCCAGCGGGGCGGTCACCGCGCTGGTCATGACATCGGGGCTGGCGCCCGGGTACAGGGTCATCACGCGGATGGTCGGGTAATCGACCTGGGGCAATGCCGATACCGGCAACAACCGATAGGCGATCAGGCCGGCCAGGACGATGGCCAGCATGCTCAGGGTGGTGGCGACCGGGCGAAGGATGAACAGCCGCGAGAAATTCATGCGCCGCCCTTTTTCGCCTTGTCGGCCGCAGCCGGTTCAGTCGGGGTCGCCGCGGTTTTGCCTTGCAGGTGCTCGGTCGGTGTGGTGGGCACGTCCTGGCTGTCGTTGACCACTTCCACTTCGCTGCCCTCCTTCAAGCGATCAGTGCCTTCAAGCACGACTCGATCACCCGCCGCCAGGCCTTCGGTGACCACGGTGTTTTCACCGTCGTTGGCACCGATCTTCAACTTCCTGATGGTGACTTTCTTATCCCCTTCCAGCGCATAGACGAAGGTGCCGTTGGTGCCGAACTGAATGGCCGCCGTCGGCGCCAGGACCACGCCCTTGAGGGTGTCGGCCAGTAGATGGACATTGACGAACTGGTTGGGGAACAGCGACTGGTCGCGGTTATCGTAGCGGGCCTTGAATTTCAGGGTGCCGGTGGTGATGTCGATCTGGTTGTCCAGGCTCTGCAGCACACCGCTGGCCTGGAGTTTCACATCGCCACGGTCCCAGGCTTCGACCGGCAGTTTCGCCCCGCTGCGGTAGCGAGCGAGCACAGTGTCGAGGTTGTTTTCCGGCAGGGTGAACACGACGCTGATGGGTTGGGTCTGGGTGATGACTGCCAGGGCTGCAGTGTCATTGGCCGCCACCAGATTGCCAACGTCCAGTTGCCGCAGGCCTACCCGCCCGGAAATCGGTGCACGGATCTTGGTGAATTCGAGGTTGAGCTTGGCGTCGTTGACCGCCGCCTGGTTGGTCTTCACCGTGCCCTGGTACTGGCCCACCAGCGCAGCCGCAGTGTCGAGCGTCTGCTTGGCAATGCTGTCCTCGGCATACAAGCCGCGATAGCGCTCAAGGTCCACCTGGGCATTCTTCAGTTGGGCCTGGTTCTGCAACAGCGTGCCTTCGGCCTGGAGCAAAGCGTTCTGGTACGGACGTGGATCGATCTCGGCCAGCAGGTCCCCGGCCTTGACCATCTGCCCTTCTTCAAAAGCGATCTTGATCAGTTCACCGCCCACGCGGCTGCGCACGTTGATGGTATTAAGGGCCGTGACCGTGCCAAGCGCCTTGTAATACAGCGGGAAATCCCCGGTGACCGCTGGCGCCACCCGAACCGGAATCGCCCCCGCTGCGCCGCCAAACCCAGGCCGCATGCCGCCCGAGCGCCCCATGTGGCCAGCCGCGGCTTTATGCTCTGCTCCGGACTTGTCCGGGCCTGCGGGCCAGAACTTCCAGGCCAGTAGCGCGACGACCAATACGATGAGCAGACCGAACAGCCAGCGACGGGAATGACGGGAAACAGAGGATTGCATGGAGTGATCAACCATTGGGCGCGTGGGCTTCTTTTACAGGAGGCTGAACGATAAGCACTGGCGGGTATTTAGCAAAGCGCCTTTACCGGCAATTTACCTTGGGCTTACGCATCGCAGAGTCGGCTAAAGCCTTGAAGCACAAATAAAAACGGCCTGGAAGGGGCCAGGCCGTTAACAATTGTAATAAATGCGTTACTTCAGGACGGCGAGCGCAGCGTCGTAGTTCGGCTCTTCCGCGATTTCCTTGACCAGCTCGCTGTGCAGCACAGTGTCGTTTTCATCCAGCACCACCACGGCACGTGCCGTCAGGCCTGCCAGCGGACCATCGGCGATGGCAACGCCGTAGTTTTCGATGAACTCACGACCGCGCAGGGTCGACAGGTTCTGGACGTTTTCCAGGCCTTCGGCACCGCAGAAACGCGCCTGTGCGAATGGCAGGTCGGCGGAGATGCACAGCACCACAGTGTTGTTCAGTTCGTTGGCCTGGGCGTTGAACTTGCGCACGGAGGTGGCGCAGGTCGGGGTATCGACGCTTGGGAAGATGTTCAGCACTTTGCGCTTGCCGGCGAGGCTCGCCAGGGTAACGTCGGACAGATTGCCGGCCACCAGGGAAAAGGCTGGCGCCTTGGAACCGGCTTGTGGCAATTGGCCGTTGACTTGAACCGGATTGCCTTTGAGCGTGACTGTAGCCATGAACGGATTCCTTCTGACAGGTTTGAAAATGGTCGAGGGCGGAGTTAACCATGAAATCGCCGAACGACCTATGGTCGGACATAAAAAGTCATGGCTTGGGTGCCGCCTGTAGGCGCAGCCGAAGGCCTCCTACAGGTATCACCGGGCCTACCTGGCCTTGAGCTGTAGAAACGACTGGTGCAAATCCGACGCCCAGCCATCGATCACGCCTTTGACATCATCGGGTTTCATCACCTGGGACTCATTGGACAACGGCTTGCCCGTGCCCTTGCGCACCACCTGTGCGACCACTTGATTGCTGGCACCGTCGAGAAATACCGCTTCGGTGCCCAGGGTGGTCTCCTGGTCGCGAATGCCGCTGGCGGTGCTGACGGCAGCCGCCACCAGCGCAATCGGCACTACTTCATAAGGCTTCAGGCCTTCAGTTTTGCTGCTGACCGCGGTAATGGCGGCGCGCATCACCAATACGCCTGGCCCGGGGCTGGTTGCCAAGGGCAAGGACTTTCCCGCTTCTCGCTGGAGTGCCTGGTCGTAATAACCCGTGATGCCGGCCAAGGTGGCCTGGGGGATCTTCACGGTCGGCTGCGGTTTGGGATAGAGCTGTGTCGGCTCGATATAAAGGCTGGTGTACTTGCCAAGATCAATTTGCGGATCGACCCAGCGCATCACCTCGGCACCCGACGGTGATTTCTCTTCCTTGAGCCGGGTGTAATCCCCCAGGAAACCGGAGTATTCATCCGGCTGGGTGACCTTGCTGGAGCAACCCGCCAAGGCGAGCGAGACAATGCATACGGAGCCTATCATTGACGCGAACTTCATGCTGTCACTCCTGTAAGCCACACGAGATGGAGGCGCGAATTACAGGTATAGCCAATGGACAGGTTTTTGCCTGTGCTGGACAGAAGAAGTCATCAGCCTCGTTCGCGCGGTATCAGGCTCTGCAACTGCTGCGCGAGAAAGTCGGCGTCAAAGGCAAAAGTGTCCGGGTCCTTCAATCCGTTGGTGCGCCGCCATTGCCACTGCAACGAAGGTGGCTGGCAAACCAGCGAGATGCTGCCGTAGCGGGTGGCGGTCAACCCCATGATCGACAAGGATATCTGGCCACCGGCTCCCATCACATCCGGCACGAACTCCACCGGTTTGCCGGTAATGGACACCGTCAGTTTTTCAGTCTTGAAACTGGACGTTTCTGCCGGAACACTCGGCCCATGAGCCACATACGCCTCCCGCTTCACCTCCAGGAGGTTCGGCGCAATGACGGGCGCCAGCCATTGTTCGATTTGCCCGTACAACGCCTCGATCTGTTTTGCCCACACCGCCGCCTGGGCCTGGTGCTGCTGTTTCTTGTGCGCCTCGCTGTCGGCGTAGTGACGAAGCATCTCGCCCAATTGCTGTACATCGTCCATGCGCTGTTCCTCGATTAAGGCCGTACTGCAAAGCTGGATGATGACAGGTTAAAGACGCCGACGTATGCAAAAGCCACTTTGCCCGGGCGACGGGTTCTTCAGCGCAGCCGTGCCATGGCCAGGGTGTCCACCCAGCGCCCGTCACGTACGGCATAGTCGCGCATCAGGCCTTCGGTTTCGAAGCCGAACTTTCGATACAGTCCGATGGCGGCTTCGTTGTCGGCGTAGACCGTCAACTCGACCCGCCGCAGGTTCATCCAGTTGTCCGCCACGTCCAGCGCAGCGGCCAACAGCATCGAACCCACGCCTTTGCCCTGCCAGGCCTGCGCCACCCCCATGCCCAGACTTGCGCAATGGGCGCGACGGACACGGGTGTACTGTTCCAGCCCCAGATTGCCGATCACTTCGCCCCCGTGCAGGGCAACCAGTTTCACCTGGCGTTCGTCATCTGTTGCCAGGCGCTTGCGCCAGACCTCAGTGGATTGGAAAGGCATCTGCAATACCTGGCGGGTGACCACTGGGTCGTTGTAGAGCGCGGTGACACCGGCGATGTGGGCTTCAGTAAAGCGTGCGAGGGTTATCGTGGATTCAGGCATGCGGCTCCTCCCTGGAGCGTGACAAGGCCAAGCACTATAACCTGCGCGCCCCCACGTGGCATAAGCTCATACGACCTGACAGCCGGCGTTTCTCTTGCGGGACCGCGTACAGGTGAACCGCTACTTGAGCCCCAACCGCCGCGCCAGCTTATGCAGGTTGCTCGGGTCAACCTCCAACAACCGCGCCGCCCCCGCCCAGTTCTGCCCGCAGCGTTCCAGGGCCTTGAGGATCGCCTGCCGCTGGCAACCATCGACCGCTTCGCTCAAGGGCTGGGACGGTGTATCGAGCGCTTCCGGAGGCGCCTCGAGCAGCGCGTGCGTCATGGAGGTGTTGGCATTGACATCCAGATCCAGCACCTGCGGTTCCAGGGTCATGATCAGGCTGCGACTGGCGCCCCGGCTGAGTTGTTTCAGCGCAGCACGACTGATCACGTGCTCCAGTTCCCGCACATTACCCGGCCAGCTGTACGCCAGCAGCGCCTGTTCGGCCGCCGGTGACAGGCGCAACCCGCGCAAGCCCAGGCGTGTGCGGTTCAGTTCGAGGAAGTGCCCGGCCAGCATCAACACATCGTGGCCGCGCTCGCGCAACGGAGGGATCGGCACCGGGTAGACCGAAAGCCGGTGGTACAAATCGGCGCGAAACAGGCCATCGCGAATGCTGTCGGGCAGATGCCGGTTGGTGGCGGCGATGATCCGCACATCGACGTGCAACGGCTTGTCCGCCCCCAGGCGCTGAATCTCACCGTTTTGCAGGGTGCGCAGCAGCTTGGCCTGCACACTCAGCGGCAACTCGCCGACCTCGTCGAGAAACAGCGTGCCGCCATTGGCCGCGTCGAAACGCCCGGCGCGGTCGGTCGTCGCCCCGGAAAACGCGCCTTTGACGTGACCGAACAACTCGCTTTCGGCCAGGGACTCCGGCAACGCCGCGCAATTGACCTGGACCAACGGCTTGTGGCCGCGCCGGGACAAGCGATGCAGACGCCGGGCGAACAACTCCTTGCCCACCCCGGTTTCGCCCAGCAACAGCACCGGCAGTTCGGAGTCGGCCAGTACATCGAGCTCGTTGAGCAGCTGTTGCAGCCCCTCGCTGCGCCCGAGGATTTCGCCCTCTTCGGCCGGCAGCCGCAGGTCCGCCGGGTCACTGCGCGAGGCCCGCAGGCTACGGTTCTCCTGCTCGAGTCGAGTCACCCGCACCGCCGCCTCGATCTGCAAGGTGCAGCGCTTGAGCTCCTCTCGGGCGCGGCTGTCGAACGTACCGGCGTGCAACGCATCCAGGGTGATCGCGCCCCATAGCCGGCCTTCCACATACAGGCTCACGCCCATGCAGTCGTGCACCGGTAGCGGCTCGCCGACGTGGTCGTCGAGCAAGCCGTCATAAGGATCCGGCAGGCGACTGTCGGGCTCGAACCAGGTGGGTTCGCGCGAAGCCATGATCGCCGCCAGGCGTGGGTGCTGGGCAATCACGAATCGACGGCCCAATGCCTCGTGGACCAGGCCTACGGTCGCCACGGGCCTGAGGCTGTCATCGTCCAGGCGCAACAACCCCACGGCGCCGCTGTTGAAGTATTCGCGCAGGGTCTGCACCAGACGCTGCAATCGCACCGCATTGGGCAGCTCGACGATCAGGTCGGCGGCCAGGCTTTCACGCAGCATGGTAATGAAGACCCTCCAGGGTTCGTTTGACCCTTGGCAACCAGGGTGACAATCACCCAGGTAAAAAATTATTGGTTTATTTTCAACCAGTTAAATCTGGCACGCCGGCTGCAAAGTCCGGGTCATCTGTCCCTCCCGGGATTCAACCCAAGGAAACATGATGAGCCTAGAACTGCTGGAACAAAGCCTCGGCCAACTGGCCTGCGACATTCCCGGTGCCACCCGTACCTTCCATCATTACAACCTCGACTTCTGTTGCGGCGGGCAAAAATCCTTGCGCGAAGCGGCCCTGGGCAAAGGCCTGAACCCACTGCTGATCGCCGATGCCCTGCGCACTTTGCAAGCCGCCGGCGAACTGGGCCATGACTGGCGCGACGAGCCCCAGGCGCTGTTGATCGCGCACATCCTGGAACGCTACCACGCCCGCCATCGCGAACAACTGCCAGAGCTGATCCGCCTGGCCCGTCGCGTCGAACAGGTCCATGGCGCGCGGGCCAGTTGCCCAAACGGCCTGACCGATCACTTGCAGGACATGTATCAGGAACTCGAAGGCCACATGCTCAAGGAAGAACAGGTGCTGTTCCCGATGCTGCAACAGGGCCTGGGCGAACGGGCCTTGGCGCCGATCCAGGTGCTGCGCTACGAACACGAGCAACACGGTGAAGCCCTGGAAACCATGCTCGCCCTGACCGACCAGATCACCCCGCCCGCCGACGCCTGCAACACTTGGCGCGCCCTGTATCGCGGGCTGGTGGAATTTCGTGACGACCTGATGCAGCACATTCATCTGGAAAACAATGTGCTGTTCGTCAATGCGATGAAGCCCACTGCTCGCTGATCCTCAAACATTGCATTACCCCCTGTGGGAGCGAGCTTGCTCGCGATGACGGTGGCTCAGACAACTCAATACTGACTGATCCGACGCCATCGCGAGCAAGCTCGCTCCCACAGGGATTGCCATGGAGCGTTCCATCTAAAACTGCCAATAAAACATCGCCTTGGCCAACATCACGATCAACACCATGTGCCCAAGGATACTGCGGCGCAACCAGCAGGCCCGAGCCGGGGTCAACCGGCCGCTCTTGAGCCAGTACGCCAGCCACAAGTAGTGCCCGATGATGCTCAGGGCCAACAGGATCTTCAGGCTCAGCAGCAGCCCGAAGCTGTTGCTCAACGGTTGGCTCAATGCGCCGCGATGTTGCCAGGCCAGGGCGATGCCGGCGCCGTATAGCAACAGCACCACACCGTGCAGCACCTGCCGCGAGCGCTTGGCGATTGCCTGGTCAGCGGCGTCCCGGATGCCTTGGGCCAGGGGCCGGCGGGCGGCATGCCAGATGAAAACCTCGAAAAACAACGTGCCAATAAAAGCGATGGCAGCCAACAAGTGCGTGACCAGCAAGACCCCATACATCATCGTCCCCCTCCGCCCCATCGACTCATCCCGGATGCCCATCCACCCGGGCCTTCAACAGCATCGGGCCATAGCGCCAGGCATAAAGGCCGAACGCCAACGTCCAGCACAGCCCCGCCAGCCACAATGCGCCCAACGGGAACACCAGCACCAACAGCACACGGCTCACACACGCCAGATTCAGCAGGACGAAGGCCAGGGTCATGCCCGCCGGCGGCTCGAGGGGACGTCCGGTATGGCCCAGGCTGACGCGGGCAATCATCGCCAGGATCAACCCGGCCATGGCGCCGATGGTCAGGCCATGCACCGCGAGGCTCGGATTCACCGGCACGCCGAAGTGCCACAGCGCCATACCCAGGCACGCCACCGCCAGCCAGCCGTAGGCGAGATGCAGCGACCACAGCAGCGGCACCCGCCACAAGTCCCGATCATGCCAACGCACCAGTCGAATCCCGTGCCCCACCGCCAACGCGGCGAACAACAGGCCGACCCAGGCACTGGCCGACAGCGCCGGACCAAAGGCATAGAGCAGCGCCACCAGCGCCGACCCCGCCAGCAACAGGCGATCGAGCCACGGCCAGGGAGCGACGCCCTCTACCCGGCCCAAGCCGCGCTGGGTGAAGAATGGAATGACTCGCCCGCCGATCAACCCCATCATCGCCGCCACCAGCCACAAGCCGGTGAGCACGCTTTGGCGTTGCAAGCCCTCGTTGTGCTGCACCAGGCCGTACATCGACAGCGCATCGGCGGCGGCCAACAGCAGCAGGACCAACACAATGGGATAATTGCGCTTCTGCCGCACGCGCCACAACGTCACGCCCATCAATGCCGCGACCGCCAGGGCGAAACCCAGCTCCAGCACGGTCAGCAATGGCCAGGGCGCATCGACCAACCAGGCCAACCGCGCGCCCAACCACAATGACGCCAGCGCCGCCAAGCGCTTGCCGCTGATACCCGGGGTACCCGTCCAGGTCTGCACCGCCGTCAGCAGGAACCCGGCGATTATTGCCAGGCCGAAGCCGAACAACAGTTCATGGCGATGCCAGCCCAACCAACCGCCGGCCGGCTGCCAGGCCGACAACCGCCCGGTGAACGCCAGGAGCCAAAGGGGAACGGCCACCAGCGCCAACCCACAGCCCGCCAAGAACAACGGCCGAAACGCCAGGCGCCACAGCGGCAAAATGGCCATGGCCTTGCGACGGTCAAGCACTTGCATACACCACTCCTCTGCCTCACCGGGGATCTGGCCCGCTAGCGAGGTACGACAAATCAGGGTTCGGATGATCGGCTATCGATGCTGGCAGGCCTTGTCTCAGATCAAGCCCACTACCTGCCCGGACAGATACTTGCAAGGGGCCTGCCGAAACTGCTCCGCGCCGAGTGCAGTTCTCCAAAAAAGCCCATTCCCCCCTGTGGGAGCGAGCTTGCTCGCGATGACGGTGGGTCAGACAACTCAATACTGACTGATCCGACGCCATCGCGAGCAAGCTCGCTCCCACAGGCATCAGGGTATTTATCACCCTGACAGGGTCATTCGAACCCTAATGCGCCAGGGTTATTTATACCCTAACTCCCGGCAACCCTCGAAATACAAGGACGGCCGGCATGGCCCGTCTCTTGCTCAAGCAGGGCATAGACTTAAGCCCGAGGTAACCCATGAAAAACGTCGCTCTGCCACTGACCTGGTTCATAGTGCTCTCTTGCGTCGTGGCGCTGGCCAGCAGCCTGTCCCTCAGCCTCGTCTGAAGCCGATTACCTTCTTGCCACAAGGATTCATGCCATGGTGCTCCACCGTGTCCATCACCAGATTCTGCGCAGCCATCACCTGTTCGAGCCATTGAACGACGAACAACTCGACGAATTGATGAGTACCAGTCAACTGCTGAACATTGACAAGGGGAACCCGCTGTTCCGCCAGGGAGAACCGGCGCAGGCGTTTTATTTCGTGATCTCCGGGGCGGTGAAAATCTACCGCCTGACCCCGGACGGCCAGGAAAAAGTCTTCGAGGTGATCGGCGAGCGCCAGACCTTCGCCGAAGCCATGATGCTGATGGACACCCCCAACTACGTGGCCTCCGCCGAAGCCGTCGGCCCGACCCAGGTGTACCGGCTGTCCAATGCCACCTACATGCGCCTGTTGCACAGCAACAGCCAGTTGACCTTTGCCCTGCTCGGCAAGCTCTGCGTGCGTCTGCACCAGCGGGTCAACGAGATTGAAACCCTGTCGCTGAAAAATGCCACCCACCGCGTGGTGCGCTACCTGCTGACGCAACTGGTGCGCCTGCAAACCGTGGACAGCCAGTTCGAACTGCCGATGGCCAAGCAATTGATCGCCGGGCACCTGTCCATCCAGCCGGAAACCTTTTCGCGGATCATCCGACGCCTGATCGATGAAAAAATCATTACTCAGGATGGTCGCCAGATCGCCATTCTCGATCGCCTGCGTCTGGAACAGTTCGAATGACTGCACAGCCCATCTGCCTTTATTGCCAACACGCCAACCCTGCAAGCGAAACCGAATGCCGTCAGTGCGGCATGCCCCTGCCAGCCGAGGCCGCACAGGCCGGCGAGCGCCGGCTGCGGCGCTTCACCTGGTTCTGCGTCGGGCTGACGATCTTCTGCATCGTCATGTTTTTCTGGCTGCCTCGCAGCATCGCCTGAACCCTCAGTCCTGAGTCAGTTGTCGGTACAACTGCGGTAGACGCAGCGGCAGTTGCTCGGGCTGGCGAATCAAGGTGTAGCCATTGGCTCCGAACATGTACGGCAGGTAATCCCCCGCTTCCCGATCGATGGTGATACAGAACGGTGTCAACCCTTGGCGCCGAGCCTCCAGCACCGCCTGGCGGGTGTCCTCCACGCCGTAGCGCCCTTCGTAAAGGTCCAGGTCATTGGGCTTGCCATCGCTGAGCAGCAACAACAATTTGCGCCGCCGCTTGCAGCCAGCCAACCGTTGCGTGGCCTGGCGGATCGCCGCGCCCATGCGCGTGTAGTAACCGGGCTTGAGTCCCTGGATGCGGCCCCGGGTGTAGTCGTCGTAGCGTTGGTCGAAAGCCTTGAGTTCATGCATCCGCACCTGCTGGCGCCGCAGCGAGGAAAACCCGTACAAGGCGAAATCGTCCCCCAGCACCGAGAGGGTTTCACCGAACAGCAACAGGCTGTCGCGGATCACATCGATCACCCGATGCTCGTCGTTGAGGTGGGCGTCGGTGGACATCGACAGATCGGCCAGCAGCAGGCACGCCAGGTCGCGGCGGGTCTGGCGTTGCTCCATGAACAGACCGCGTTCGCTGCACTGGCCGTGCTGGCGTTCGACGTGGAAATCCAGCCAGGCTTGCAGGTCCAGTTCCGAACCCTGGGTTTGATGGCGCAGCCACTGTCGATCGTTGCGCAGGTGCTCGAACTGGCGACGCAAGCGCTGGGCCGAACTGCGCAGGCGTGCCGGCAGTGGCTGGGGCTGGCAATCGCGAGGGGTGAAGGTCTGCAGGCTGACGAAATCGTCTAGAAGCCGTTGTTTGCGGTAGTCCCATTCGGGCAACCGCATGCCCTCGCCCAGGGGAATGTCATCAACATCGGCCGGCGGCAGGTCAAGGTGCAGCTTCAGGCCGCCGCCCTTGCGCAAGCGAGTGCGTGACAGGGTCAATTGGTCCAGGTCGTCGGCGACGCGGGCGGCGTCGGGATCTTCGCTGTCGTCCGCCCAACGATCCAGGTCCACGTGTTCGGTCCAGCTGAACAGATTCTCCAGGCGCACGATCAACAATCCACCGTCACGGTTGCTGTCATCGATGCGCTCGGCGCGTTTGCGACCGCCCTGTTGCTCACCCGGCGGCGTCGCCAGGTATTGCTCGGACTCTTCAAGGTTGGCCGCCTGGGGATTGGCCAGATGCTGGGGTGGGTATAGCCACAACGGCAACGGCCAGGCCGCCCGCTCACTGCGGGGAAACTGCTCGACGCTGCCTGGCGCGCGCAGGGCTTGGCACAGCGCGCGTTCGAGGGCGCCTTCGGCGGGGTTGAGCGTGGCCGGGTCGGGGCGCAGGGACAGATGCGCGTCCACCAGTCGCCGGTAGCGAGGACGCAGCGCCGGGTAGCGCTCCAGCACCGCTTGGGTCCAGCGCTGATTGTCCCGCCCCCAATGCTTCATCGGTCCCGATTGCGCGGCCAGCAACGCGAGCCAGCGATACAACTCTTCGTTCAGACCGACATCGGGGAACGCCGCCAGGCTCGCCGGCAGACGCAGGTTATCGCCATCGCAACAGGCCAGGGGCACTTGCTTGCAGGTGCCGGCGATCTGCTGCAACAGGTTGCGACGCAGCAACAGCTCACGATCGCTGACCGCCTCCACACCCAACTGGCGAGAACCTCCCGTGGCGTGAAACAGCACTTGAAGGGAACGTTGCCGAGCGATCAGCTCCACCCGTGCTTCGGGAAAATCCACACTGGCGCGGCGGGTGATGAAACGGTGCCAGACACTGCCGACCCACTCTTCCAGCTCTAGGGTGAATGCCATGCTTATCTCCTCTTAAGCCGTTGCACTGAAGGGACTGGCTCACACCGCTTTTGTGGCGAGGGAGCTTGCTCCCGCTTGGGTGCGCAGCGCCCACAAAAAAGGGGGTCTGCTGCGCAGCCCAGCGGGAGCAAGCTCCCTCGCCACAGGTTTAGTGGTTGTGATCACTCACGAAGCCACCACCGCCGCCGGTGCCCGCAGGGCGGCACGGCCACGTTGACGGAAGCTGAACAGGTAGCAGAGCAACCCGGCCAGGAACCCGACACCAGCGACCAGGCGCGCCCAGAACAGCGGCTTCAAGTGATCCATCGTCGCCATGAAGGGCAAGGCACTGCCGTCCACTGCCCAACGTTGCAACCACACCTGGACGACACCGGCCGCCGTGAGGAACAAGGTGATCATCACCATCGACAGGGTCATCAGCCAGAAGCCCCAGATCTCCAGCCGCTGGGAACGTTCGTCCGCTGCTTCACCCAATCCACGCAAACGTGGCATGGCGTAGCTGATCAGCGTCATCACGATCATTGCGTAGGCCCCGTAGAAGGCCAGGTGACCGTGGGCCGCCGTCAGTTGCGAACCGTGGGTGTAGAAGTTGACCGGCGCCAGGGTATGCAGGAAACCCCAGACACCCGCACCGAAGAACGCGGTAACCGTGGTGCCCTTGGCCCACAATGTGGCGGCGCGGTTGGGGTGTTGCCGGCGACGGTTCTTGACCATGCTGAAGGCGAAAATCACCATCGCCAGGAACGGCAGCGGCTCCAGCGCCGAGAAGATCGAACCGACCCACAACCACACCTCGGGGGCGCCGATCCAAAAGAAGTGGTGGCCAGTGCCGATGATCCCGGTGATCAGCGCCATGGCGATGATCACGTAAAGCCACTTCTCGACAACTTCCCGGTCCACGCCGGTGACCTTGATCAGGACAAAGGCGAGCATCGAACCCATGATCAGTTCCCAGACGCCTTCCACCCAAAGATGCACCACCCACCACCAGTAGTACTTATCGCGAACGAGGTTTTCCGGGTTGTAGAAGGAGAACAGGAAGAACACCGCCAGGCCGATCAGCCCAGTCATCATCACCATGCTGACGGTGGTCTTGCGCCCCTTGAGCATCGTCATGCCGATGTTGTAGAGGAACCCCAGGCACACCACCACGATGCCCATCTTGGTGATGGTCGGTTGCTCGAGGAACTCACGGCCCATGGTGGGCAGCAAGTCGTTGCCGGTGACTTTTGCCAGCGTGGCATAGGGTACCGAGAGGTAGCCCAGGATCGTCGCCACACCCGCGGCGGCGAACACCCAGAACAGCACGAGCGCCAGTTTCGGGCTGTGCAGTTCGCGGTCGGCCTCCTCGGGGATCAGGTAATACGCCGCGCCCATGAAGCCGAACAACAGCCACACGATCAGCAGGTTGGTGTGGACCATGCGGGCCACGTTGAAGGGGATCAGCGGGAACAGGAAGTCGCCGACCACGTACTGCAAGCCCATGATCAAACCGAACAACACCTGTCCCAAAAACAGTATCAGGGCAAACACGAAGTAGGGTTTGGCAACGGCCTGCGAGGCGAATTTCAGATGCGGATTAGCCATGCTCATCTCTCAGCCCTCCTTGTTTGGCGGCCAGCCATTGGTGTTGATTTTCGAACTCCACTTGAGGAACTCGGCGATGTCGTCGACTTCCTGCTCGCTCAAGTTGAACTGCGGCATGGCCCGACGACCGGGAACCCCCAGGGGCTGCATTTTCATCCAGGCGTGAAGGAACGGTGTGAAGGCTTCCTCGCCGCCACGCCGGTTGACCACATTGCCCAGCTCCGGCGCAAAATACGCGCCCTCGCCCAGCAGGGTATGGCAGCCGATGCAGTTGTTGCGCTCCCAGACGCCCTTGCCGCGAATCACCGATTCGGTCAATTGCGCCTGGTTGCTGCGTTCTGGAAAGGTCTGTTCCGTGTGATAGGTCAGGGCCAGGAATATCAGGAAGAAGAAGATGCTTCCCCCGAAGTAAATATTCCTGGCCATGCCTTTGGTGAAGGTATCTGACATGGTCACTTCCTCATTGCTTGGCGTGTTCATTCTAGGAAGCAAGGGCTCGAAAACCGCTTGATGGCGATCAAGAATCTCCGATGGTTTTGGTGGGTTGTTCCAGCAGCACCGATCCACCGTGGCGAGGGAGCTTGCTCCCGCTGGGTCGCGAAGCGGCCCCAAAACCTGCTGGCAGGGTGTGTCAGGTATAAGAAGGTTGTTGTCGCGGGAGGGGCTGCTGCGCAGCCCAGCGGGAGCAAGCTCCCTCGCCACGGGTTATGTGCTTGACAGGAGTGCCGAGGCAATCAGTACCGCCAACAGCACCGCCCAGCTCAATATCAACCACCGCCACAAACGCGGCGCATGGCGCAGTTCCATGAAGCCATCGGCAATCACCCAGGCCTTGGCAACCGCCACCATCAATATGGCCACCGAGATCAGCCCGGTGCCAGCGGCCTGGCCCAGCGCCACGGTGCCCACACTGAGCATGGCCAACGCCGTCCAGCAGACGATCAGGACACGGGAAACCGACATGCGCACCTCATCTCAATCGAGGATGTAGACCAAGGGAAACAAGAGCACCCAGATCAGATCCACCATGTGCCAATACAGCACGCCGGATTCCAACCCACTGCACCGCTGCGAATCATAGCGACGGTGCCGGCAGCCCTCGGCCAGCCAGCCGAGGATCACCATGCCCAGCAACACGTGCAGGAAATGAAACGCCGTGAGGATCCAATACAGGGTGAAGAAGGTGTTGTGCTCCATGCCCAGGCCGTTCGCCAACAGATGGGCGTACTCAGTGAGTTTGATCCCCACATAGCCCGAAGCGAGCAACAACGCCACGCACAAGAACAGCGCGCCTCGGCGCGGCCGGTCTTGCCTGACCTGCTCTTGGGCCAGGGCAGCGAACAACCCGGCAGTCAGCAGGCTGAGGGTCATCGCCAGCCCGGTGGAGCGATCCAACAGGTGCCGGCCTTCGCTGAACATCTGCGGATGCAAGGCCTGGGCGACGGCGAAGGCCAGGAGCAGCAGCGCAAACACCGTCAGTTCGGCAAGGATGAAAAACCACATCGCCAAGTCTCCCGGCAAGCGCCGGGACGTGGTCGCGGTTTCAGCCGAAGTGGACATCGACCACATCCATCAAGGCCGCCACCGTCTGGGGGTCATCGCTCAATGGCTCGGCAAGGCAGGCCAGGCACGCTTGGCGTGGGTTCATGCCGGAGCCGATCATGCGCGCCGCGAAAATCAGCAGGCGCGTAGAGGCCACCTCCTCCAGATCATGCTGATCGAGGCGACGCAGCGCCTGCCCCAGCCGTACCACCTGGGCCGCCAGGGCCATATCCACGCCAGCCTCGCGGGCCACGATGCGTTCCTCATCGGCCACCGCCGGATAACCGAATCGCATCGCCACGAAACGCTGGCGGGTGCTGGGTTTCATGCCTTTGAGCAGGTTCTGGTAACCCGGGTTGTAAGACACCACCAGCATGAAGGACGGCGGCGCCTGGAGCACCTCGCCCGTGCGCTCCAGGTACAACTGCCGCCGGTCATCGGCCAGCGGATGCAACACCACCGCCGTGTCCTGGCGCGCCTCGACCACCTCGTCCAGGTAACAGATGCCGCCCTCGCGCACGGCCCGGGTCAGGGGCCCGTCCTGCCACCAGGTGCCCTGGGCACCGATCAGGTGACGCCCGACCAGATCCGCCGCGCTCAAATCATCGTGGCACGCCACGGTGTACAGCGGCAGCTTCAAGCGGTGGGCCATGTGCTGGACGAAACGGGTCTTGCCGCAACCCGTGGGGCCTTTGATCAGCACCGGCATGCCGTGATGCCAGGCCTGTTCGAACAGCGCCTGTTCGTTGTCCTGGGGTTGATAAAAGGGTTCGTCGGGGTGCTGCAGGGTATGGAGAGTGTTCATGACAGGGCCTGATCAGAGAACGCGATTGCAGGCCACGCTACGGGCCCCTGCGACAACCTGGCAAGGGCTGCGGCGGGCAAACTTGATCGCCGTCAAGCGGGTAACCACCGGCCTGGGCATAGCCTTGCACCGCACCAAGAACCTGCGCGCCGAACGTCAATTAGCGCAGCGCGGGTCACGCCTGAGGAGAAATGGAATGCTGATCAGCCACAAAAAATCGTGGGCCCTGAGGGTCACGGCGCTCTGTACAGCGTTGGCCGCCCCCCACGCCTTCGCCGACTCCACTGCCGCACCGGACCAGCCTCGCCTGGTCAAGACCGAAGGCGCACCGGACCTGAGCCAGACCGACTTCGACTCGGCCAAGGAAATCTACTTCCAGCGCTGCGCCGGCTGCCATGGCGTGCTGCGCAAGGGCGCCACCGGCAAACCGCTGACACCCGACATCACCCAGGCCCGCGGCCAGCCTTACCTGGAGGCCCTGATCACCTACGGCTCGGCCGCCGGCATGCCGAACTGGGGGACCTCCAATGCCCTGACCAAAGACCAGATCACGGTGATGGCCAAGTTCATCCAGCACACCCCACCCACGCCGCCGGAGTGGGGCATGGCCGAAACCCTCAAGACCTGGAAAGTCCTGGTCAAGCCTGAAGACCGGCCGAGCAAGCAACTCAACTCACTCAACCTGCAGAACCTGTTTTCGGTGACCCTGCGCGACGACGGCAAGATCGCCTTGATCGACGGCGACACCAAGAAGATCGTCAAGCTGATCGACACCGGTTACGCGGTGCACATCTCGCGCATTTCGGCGTCGGGGCGCTACCTGCTGGTGATCGGCCGCGATGCCAAGATCGACATGATCGACCTGTGGCCGAAGGAGCCGACCAAAGTCGCCGAAATCAAGGTGGGCATCGAAGCCCGCTCGGTGGAAACCTCCAAATTCAAGGGCTACGAAGACAAGTACACCATCGCCGGTTCGTACTGGCCGCCGCAGTTCACCATCATGGACGGCGAGACCCTGGAGCCCAAGCAGATCGTCTCGACCCGTGGCATGACCGTCGACACCCAGCAATACCACCCGGAACCTCGGGTTGCGGCCATCATCGCGTCCCACGAATGGCCGGAGTTCATCGTCAACGTCAAGGAAACCGGCAAGGTGATGCTGGTCAACTACCAGGACATCAAGAACCTCACCATCACCAGCATCGACGCCGCACCGTTCCTGCACGACGGCGGTTGGGACAGCAGCCATCGCTACTTCATGACGGCGGCCAACAACTCCAACAAAGTCGCGGTGATCGACTCCAAGGAACGCAAGCTCACCGCCCTCGTGGACGTGGGCAAGACGCCCCACCCAGGGCGCGGCGCCAACTTCAACCATCCGCTCTACGGACCGGTCTGGGCCACCAGCCACCTGGGTGATGCCGGGGTTTCGCTGATCGGCACCGACCCGGTCAAACACCCGCAATACGCCTGGAAGCAGGTCGGCTCGCTCCAGGGCCAGGGTGGCGGTTCGCTGTTCATCAAGACCCACCCCGCGTCCAGCCACCTCTATGTCGACACCACCCTCAGCCCCGACACCAAGCTCAGCCAGTCAGTGGCGGTATTCGACATCAACAAGCTCGACGCCGGCTACACCGTGCTGCCGATTGCCGAGTACGCCGGCCTCAAGAAAGGCGCGATGCGCGTGGTGCAACCGGAATACAACAAGGCTGGCGATGAAGTCTGGTTCTCGGTCTGGAGTGGCCAGGAAGACGAGTCGGCGCTGGTGGTGATCGACGACAAGACCCTCAAGCTCAAGAGCGTGATCAAGGACAAACGCCTGATTACCCCCACCGGGAAGTTCAACGTCTACAACACCCAACACGACATCTATTGAGCCCCATCAATAAGAGGAAAAACCATGAAGCCTATTCTGATTGCCCTGACCCTGGCCGCTGCGGCGTGCCTGCAACCGGCGCTGGCACAAGACGGCCCGACGTTGTTCAAGAGCAAGCCCTGCGCAGCGTGCCACGCCATCGATACCAAGGTGGTCGGCCCGGCGCTCAAGGAAGTAGCGGCAAAAAATGCCGGCGTCGCCGGGGCACAAGACGTGCTTGCCAAGCACATCAAGGAAGGTACGCAAGGCAACTGGGGACCGATGCCGATGCCGGCCAACCCGGTGACCGATGAAGAAGCCAAGATCCTGGCGGCGTGGGTCTTGACCCTTAAATAAACCCAGGCAAGACCTGCCTGACACAAACCCTGTGGCGAGGGAGCTTGCTCCCGCTGGGCTGCGCAGCAGCCCCCTGGTTTTGCCTGACACACTGAGTCGTCAGGTTGCTATTGGGACTGCTTCGCAGCCCAGCGGGAGCAAGCTCCCTCGCCACAGGAACGCGCATGACTTTAGTTCAGGAGGCGTCATGGAACGACACAGCTCAACAACCTTGGCGACCGCCCTGCTCTTTGCCTTTTCTTCCTGCGTGCTGGCCGCTCCCGCCCCCCAACGCCAGGCCCAACTGCAACACCTGCTGGAGCAGGACTGTGGCGCCTGCCACGGCCTGTACCTGACCGGCGGTCTCGGCCCACCCCTGACCCAGCAAGCCCTGGCCGGAAAGTCCCGCGACAGCCTCATCGCCACCGTCACCCTCGGGCGACCCGGCAGTGCCATGCCCGGTTGGGCAGCGCTGCTCGATCCCAACGACATCCGCTGGCTGGTGGACCGGCTCCTTCAAGGAAAACCCGCCTCATGATCCGTTCTCTCCTGTCCTTCACGGCCATCGCCGTGCTGCTGTCAGCTTGCGCCCAGGCACCACTGCGCGGCACCGGCGACCTGGGTGTGGTGGTGGAGCGCGCCACCGGCAGCCTGCAAATCATCGAAAGCGACACCCGCACCGCCCTCGCCCGCGTCGAAGGCCTGGGGGATCTGTCCCATGCCTCGGTGGTGTTCTCCCGTGACCAGCGCTACGCCTATGTGTTCGGCCGCGATGGCGGCTTGAGCAAGGTTGACCTGCTCACTGCGCGCATCGACCGGCGCATCATCCAGGGCGGCAACAGCATCGGCGGTGCGATCAGCCAGGATGGCAAGCTGATTGCCGTCTCTAACTACGAGCCCGGTGGCGTCAAGGTGTTCGATGCCCTGACCCTGGAGCAGGTCGCCGACATCCCCGCCACGCGGTTGCCTGACGGCCAGAAACGTTCACGGGTCGTGGGCCTGGTGGATGCGCCGGGGCAACGTTTCGTGTTCAGCCTGTTCGACACGGGCGAGATCTGGACCGCCGATTTCAGCCAGGGCCACACGCCACGCATCGAGCGTTTCACCGCCATCGGCCAGCAACCTTATGACGCCCTGATCACCCCCGATGGACGCTATTACATGGCCGGGTTGTTCGGCGAAGACGGCATGGCGCAACTCGACCTCTGGCACCCCGAGCACGGGGTGAAGCGAGTCCTGGGCCATTACGGACGCGGCCAGGCCAGGCTCCCGGTGTACAAGATGCCCCATCTGGAAGGGTGGGCCCTGGCTGATCAGCAAGCCTTCGTGCCCGCCGTCGGTCACCATCAGGTATTGGTGATGAACGCGCGCACCTGGCAGTTGACCGACGCCATCGCCGTCGCCGGCCAGCCGGTGTTCGTCACCGCACGCCCGGACGGTCGACAGGTGTGGGTCAACTTCGCCTATCCGGACAACGACCGCGTCCAGGTCATCGACACCCAGACCCACGCCATCGTCGCGGACCTGCGCCCCGGCCCTGCGGTGCTGCACATGGAGTTCACCGCACGGGGTGATCAACTGTGGCTGTCCGCCCGGGACGGTGGCGAAGTCCAGGTCTGGAACCCCTACACCCTCGAACGCCTGAGTACGCTGCCGGCCCTGAGTCCCAGCGGCATTTTTTTCAGCAGCCGTGCGCACAAGCCGGGGTATTGACCATGACCTCCCACTCACTGGCCCGGCGCCTGATCGATCAATTCCAGCATGGCATGCCGTTGTGCGCCGAACCCTACCGGGCCATGGCCAACGCCCTGGGTTGCACCGAGCCCCAGGTGCTCGAATGCCTGCAACACCTGCAAGTGGCCGGCACCTTGTCACGGGTCGGCCCGGTGTTCGAACACTCCCGGGCCGGCGCCAGTACCCTCGCCGCCCTGGCGGTGCCCCAGGACCGATTGCAGCAGGTGGCGGCGCGCGTCAGCCAATACCCGGAGGTCAATCACAACTACGCCCGGGAGCACCGCTACAACCTGTGGTTCGTGCTGACCGGCCCCAACCGCGCCCACCTGGAAAACATTCTCCAGGAACTGGAAAGCGACACCGGTCTCACGCCGTTGGACCTGCCCATGCTGACCGCCTACCGCATCGACCTGGGCTTTGCCCTGGAGGCCACCCCATGAAAATCGCCTTGAGTGAGCAACAGTCACTGGCGCTGCGCCGTCTGCTGGAGACCGGCCTGCCCCTGACATCACGGCCCTTCCAGGCCCTGGCCGAGCAGATCGACGCCAGCGAACAACAGGTCCTCGAGCAGATGCAGGATTGGCATGAACAGGGCCTGTTCCGCCGCGTCGGCCTGGTGGTCAACCATCGCGCCCTGGGGTTTGCCGCCAACGCCATGCTGGTGCTGGATGTGCCGGATGCGTTGGTCGATGAAGTCGGGCGCCGCCTCGGGCAAGCCCCAGGGATCAGCCTGTGCTACCAGCGCCCTCGACGCCTGCCCCAATGGCAATACAACCTGTTCTGCATGATCCACGGTCGCCAGCGTGACCGTGTGGAAGCGCAGGTCCAGGTGTTGCTTGACCAGCATTTGCTGAGCGACCTGCCCCACCAGTTGCTGTTCAGTACCCATCTGTTCAAGCAGTGCGGCGGACGCTTCGCGCCACCGGCCGGAGCCCGTGTCAATGGATGACCTCGACCGACGCCTGATCAATCGCCTGCAACTGGGCCTGCCGCTGGTGCGTCACCCTTGGCAGGCACTGGCCCATGAACTGAACAGCAGCAGCACCGAGCTACTCGACCGGCTGCACGAACTGCTCAACGACGGCGTGCTCACCCGTTTCGGCCCGATGTTCGATATTGATCGCCTCGGCGGTGCGTTCACCCTCGCCGCCCTGGCAGTGCCCGAACCACGTTTCGACACCATCGCCGAGCTGCTCGGGGCCATGCCCGAAGTGGCCCACAACTACCGCCGCGAGCACGCCTGGAACATGTGGTTCGTGCTCGCTTGCCCTGGCGAACAAGCCATCAGCGACACCCTGACACGCATCGAGCACCTGACCGGCCTGGTGCCGCTGAACCTGCCCAAAGAGGAGACTTACCATGTCGGCCTGTATTTCCCCGTCTGAACCGCGGCTGCACGCGCCGCAAGCGCTGGATGAAACGCCATTGGCGCTGCGGCTGGTGGAACTGACCCAGGCCGGCCTGCCTTTGCTCGAAGATCCCTGGGCCTGGCTCGGTGAACAACTGGGGCTGAGCGTGGAATCGACCCTCGACCTGATCAAACGCTTGCAGGCCGAAGGCGCGATCCGCCGCATCGCGGCCGTGCCCAATCACTATCGCCTGGGCTATCGCCACAACGGCATGACCGTCTGGGACGTGGCCGACACCGACATGCCGCGCCTCGGCGCCCTGCTGGGTGCGCAGCCCTTCGTCAGCCATTGCTACCGCCGCCCGCGCCGGCCGGGCTGGCGCTACAACCTGTTCGCCATGGTCCATGGCCGCAGCCGCGAAGAAATCGACAGCTACCGCGAGCACCTGCGCTACCTATTGGGGGACGCCTGTGGCGCCGACGACATGCTGGTGAGCAGCCGCATCCTGAAAAAAACCGGCCTGCGCCTGTCGCCATCCTTGCGCTGAACCCGCCCGTCGACCGAAGGAGCGCCTTATGTTGAGGATCAGCCACTACCTGCGAGCCCTGGCCGGCCAATGCCCCGCCCCACGCACCGCATCACCGGGCAGCACACGGCCACCCGTGGTGATCTGGAACCTGCTCAGGCGCTGTAACCTGACCTGCAAGCACTGCTACGCGACGTCGGCCGACAGCGTATTTCGCGATGAGTTGGACACGGCGGCGGCGCTCCAGGTCATCGATGACCTGCATGACGCCGGTGTGCGCGTATTGATCCTCTCCGGTGGCGAACCGTTGCTGCGCGAGGATCTGTTCCAGCTCAGCGCCTATGCCCGCGACAAAGGTTTTTTCCTCGCCCTGTCCACCAACGGTACGCTGATCGATGCGGGCAATATCCAGCAGATCGACGCGGCATGCTTCGATTACGTGGGCATCAGCATCGATGGCCTGGAAGCGACCCACGATGAGTTCCGCCAGCTCAAGGGCAGTTTCGCCAGCTCCATGGCGGCCATCCGGCTCTGCCGTGAGCGCGGGATCCGCATCGGCTTGCGCACCACCCTCACCCAGCAGAACCATGCCCAGTTGCCGCAATTGCTGGACTTGATGACTGAATATGACGTGCAGAAATTCTACCTGTCGCACCTCAACTACAGCGGCCGGGGCAAGCGCAGCCGCAAGCTCGATGCCCAGCAGCAGATGAGCCGCGAGGCAATGACGCTGATCTTCGAGCGGGCCTGGCGGGACATCGAGCAGGGTCGCGAGAGTGATTTCGTCAGCGGCAACAACGACGCCGATGCGATCCTGCTGCTGCAATGGGTCGCCCGGCGCCTACCCCAGCACTACACCGCCCTGGAGCAGATGCTGCGGGCCTGGGGCGGCAATGCTTCGGGCAGCGGCATCGCCAATATCGACAACACCGGCGAGGTCCATCCCGACACTTACTGGTGGCAGCACTCGGTGGGTAATGTCCGCCAGACACCCTTCAAGACCCTCTGGCTAGAGCGCCCCGACGCCCTGCTGCTGAAGCTGCGCGAGCATCCACGGGCCGTGGGCGGTCGCTGCGGCCAATGCCGCTGGCTGGCGATCTGCAACGGCAATACCCGCACCCGCGCCTGGGCCGACGGCGACTTGTGGGGCCAGGACCCCGGCTGCCATCTCAGCGATAACGAAATTGGTTTGCACGCGATCCCCAGCGTTGCGATGCCCAGCGACGCATTGCCCTGCGCCCGATAACCCAATGGCGAACCTGATGCCGAACCTGATTCCGAACCAAGGAAATCCCATGCCAGCCCCTCTCGTTTTGCCTGCTGCCCTGCAATCGACCCTCAGACCGGGGGAGGTCGCCCTGGTCGGCGCCGGCCCCGGTGACCCCGGCCTGCTGACGTTGCGCGCCTGGAGCCTGTTGCTGCAGGCCGACGCGGTGGTCTACGACCGCTTGATCAGCTCGCAGTTGTTGAGCCTGATCCCGCTGACGTGCGCCCGGCACTACGTGGGCAAGGCTGCCGGCTGCCACAGCCTGCCCCAGGCGCAGATCAACGAGTTGCTGGCCGACCTCGCCGACCAGGGGCAACGGGTGGTCCGGCTCAAGGGCGGCGATCCGTTCATCTTCGGGCGTGGTGCCGAAGAACTGGAGTACTTGCTCGCCCGCGGTATCGATTGCCAGGTGGTGCCCGGCATCACCGCGGCGGCCGGTTGCAGTGCCTACGCCGGCATCCCGCTGACCCATCGCGACTTGGTCAACTCCTGCCGTTTCATTACCGGTCACCTGCAACGCGAAGGCGATCTGAGTTTGCCCTGGCAAAGCCTGGCGGATGACAGCCAGACCCTGGTGTTCTACATGGGGTTGTCCAACCTGGGCACTATCGCCGCGCGGCTGATGGAGGCCGGCCTGGCCGCCGATACCCCGGCAGCGTTGATCAGCAACGGTACGCGCCCCGACCAGCAGGTGCTTCGCGGCACTCTGCAGCAATTACCCACCCTGGCCATGCAGTGCGCCGACGGCCTGCCGACCTTGACGGTGATCGGCAAGGTGGTCGGCTTGTTCGCCCATCAGTCGCTGGAGCATCCGGCGCGCCTGCACCCCGTACATGCTCTCCCCTTCGCCTCGAAGGTGGCGTCGTGAGTCGCTGGTGGCTCGTTCCGTTGCTGTGGGTTGGAACTGCCCATGGGACGGTCGCGACGGCGCCGGACATGGCACTGGCCGAGCGCGACTACCAGCAGCATTGTCAGCAATGCCACGGGGTGAATCGCATCGGCGGCGCCGGGCCCGCGCTGTTGCCCCAGAGCCTGAGCCGGATCAAGCCCGCTGAAGTCCGCCAGGTGATCGAGAATGGCCGGCCAGCGAGTCAGATGGCGGCGTTCGGCGCGATACTGGAACCGGCGCAGATCGACGGCCTGGCGCTGTACCTCCAGCGCCCGCCCGCCGTCGAACCGACCTGGAATGAAGACGACATTCGCCAGAGCCATCGGGTGCTGGCGGATGTCGCCAAATTGCCCACCAAACCCCAGCACACGGCTGACCCGCTGAACCTGTTCGTGGTGGTGGAGGCCGGCGACCATCACATCGACATCGTCGACGGCGATCGCTTCGAGGTGATCGCCCGTTTCGCCTCACACTTCGCGGTGCACGGCGGACCGAAGTTCTCGCCGGACGGGCGCTTTGTCTACCTGGCCTCCCGGGACGGTTGGATCAGCCTGTATGACCTGCACAACCTCAAGTTGATCGCCGAAGTGCGGGCCGGAATCAATACCCGCAACCTGGCGGTGAGCAAGGACGGTCGCTGGGTGCTGGTGGGTAATTACCTGCCCGGCAACCTGGCGGTGTTCGATGCCCGGGACCTGTCATTGGTCAAGACCGTCGCCACGGTGGGCGCTGACGGTCAGGCTTCGCGGGTCAGCGCGGTCTACACCGCTCCGCCGCGCAACAGCTTCATCGTCGCATTGAAGGACGTGAAAGAGGTTTGGGAACTGTCCACCGGTCCGAACCCGGACTTCGTGCCCAGGCGCATCGAAGTCCAGGATTATCTGGACGACTTTTCCTTCTCGCCCGATTACCGGCAGTTGCTCGCCACCTCGCGCAAAGCCCAGGGCGGCCAAGTGATCGACCTCGACAATGGCCGGGTGGTCACGGACATTGCGCTGCCGGGCATGCCGCACCTGGGCTCGGGGACTTATTGGAAACACGATGGGCACTGGGTGTTTGCCACACCCAATATCAGCAAAGGCCTGATTTCGGTCATCGACTTCAGTACCTGGAAAGTCATCAAGCAGATCCCCACCCTGGGGCCGGGTTTCTTCCTGCGCAGCCACGTCAATTCCCGCTACGCCTGGACCGACGTGTTCTTCGGCCCGGACAACGACGCCATTCACCTGATCGACAAACAAACCCTGGAAATCGCCCACACCCTGCGCCCCATGCCCGGCAAAACCGCCGCCCACGTCGAATTCACCCGCGACGGCCGCTACCTGCTGCTGAGCATCTGGGACACCGACGGCGCGCTGATCGTCTACGACAGCAATACCCTCCAGGAGATCAAGCGCCTGCCCATGAACAAACCGTCGGGCAAGTACAACGTTGGCAACAAGATCGAATTTGCCGAGGGCACCTCTCATTAGGTTGGGCGTGGTTCAGCCAGACAGACAAAAAACCTGTGGGAGCGAGCTTGCTCGCGATAGCAGTGGGTCAGTCAACCTCTCTATTGCTGATCCGACGCCATCGCGAGCAAGCTCGCTCCCACATTGTTCCGGAGGAGCGCAAGACCTATATCCACCCCAGTCCCCTGTGGGAGCGAGCTTGCTCGCGATGGCGATCTACCAGGCGCCGCATGACTTGCCAATCAGCCGCTGGGACTCTGGCGAAAACTCACCGCCAGCCGGTTCCAGCTGTTGATGGTGCTGATCGCCAGGGTCAAGTCCACCAGTTCTTCCTCGCTGAACACCCCACGGGCCTGGGCATAAACCTCATCCGGCACCTGGCTTTCCGCTAGCAGCGTCACCGCCTCGGTCCAGGCCAGGGCGGCGCGTTCACGGGGGGTGAAAAAGCCACTGTCGCGCCATACCGCCACGGCGTACAGACGCCGCTCGGTCTCGCCCAGGCGCCGTGCGTCCACCGAATGCATGTCAGTACAGAACGCACAACCGTTGAGTTGCGAAGCGCGGATCTTGATCAGGTGCAGCAACGCAGGCTCGATGCTCAGGCGGCTGGTCAGCGCTTCCAGGCCGATCATCGCTTTCATCGCCCCGGGGGACGCACTGTAGTAATCCAGACGCGGGCTCATGGCGCGCTCCGTAGCGATTGATACCTTCAAAGGTAGGCCCCGGGGTCGGCGAGCGACAGGTCCAATTTGTCGAAAAACCTGGGGCCACATCGTACATAGGCCAATGGACGGGATTTTCTCCACGCAACTTCTATGCAACCGCACAATGCGAGTAATCTTGCGCCTTTGACGCTGGCCGCCAAACAATCGCCCAGGAGCCTGCGGGTATGGAACTTCATGTTGTCATCAACGGCCGCAAGGACCTGGCGGGCCAGTTGTATCAACAATTGCGCAGCGCCATCGAAAGCGGGCGCCTGACCGCCGGCACGCAACTGCCGCCCAGCCGTTTGCTCGCCGAACAACTGGGGGTTTCGCGCAAGACCGTTTCCGACACCTACGCCCAACTGACCTACGAAAACTTCCTCACCGGCATTATCGGCAAAGGCACCTACGTCAATGCGCGGCCCGCCAGGATCGTGCGCAAACAAAGCCACCGCGAACTGGCTGGGGCCGACGTCGTCGAGGCCTGGCGCACCATGCCGGACCTGATGCGCCATCCCACCCTCGAGGGCGCGTTGCGGTATGACTTCATCGGCGGCGCCACCGGCAAAGGCCAGTTCCCCCTGGACGACTGGCGCCGTTGCACCGCCCATGCCCTGCGCCAGATCGCCAGCGCCAAGGGCTTCTACAGTCAGCCCGAAGGCTTGCCGGCGTTGCGCAATGCCATTGCCCGGCACATCGCGTTTTCCCGCGGGGTCAATTGCCAGGATGAAGACGTGGTGGTGTGCAACGGCGCGCAGCAGGCCCTGGACCTGATCTCCCGGGTGTTGACCCGGCCCGGTAGTTTGGTGGCGATGGAAGATCCGGGTTATCCGCCGGCGCGGCTGCTGTTCGGCTCCCAGGGCGCCACGGTGGCTGGTGTGCCGGTGGACGAGCAAGGCATGCGCGTGGATTTGATTCCCGATGGCACGCGCCTGATTTATGTAACGCCTTCCCACCAGTTCCCCCTGGGCATGCCCATGAGCCAGGCCCGCCGCGAAGCCTTGCTGGCGCGGGCCTATGAGTTGGGGGCGATCATCATCGAGGACGACTACGACAGCGAATTCCGCTACGAAGGCCGGCCCGCCGATTCACTGCAAAGCATGGACGAACGCGGGATCGTGGCGTACGTCGGGACCTTCTCCAAGACCCTGTTGCCAGAGTTGCGGCTCGGTTACGCGATCCTGCCGCCGGCGATCCTCGAAGCGGTGATCCTGGCCAAGCGCCTCACCGACCAGCACACCTCCACCCTGCCCCAGTGGGCACTGGCCAAGTTCATTGCCGAGGGCTGCCTGCTCAAGCACATCCGCCGCTGCCACACCCTGTATGCCGGTCGGCGCGAGCGGCTCCTGGCCCGCATGGCCGGCGACCTGTCGCCCTGGTTCGAGGCCGTGCCCACCACTGCGGGCTTCCACATGGCGGTGCTGTGCAAGGTGCCAATCGACTTGGCGCTGGTGATCGATCTGGCGAAAAAGGCCGAAGTCGGGCTGTACAGCCTTGAAGGTTTTTTCAACGAGACGCCGGTGCGGCCGGGGTTGTTCTTCGGTTTCGGGGCCATCGAGACCCTGGACATCGACATCGCCCTCGACCGTCTGCGGGACATTTTGCAGCAGGTCGCCTGACCGATTGGTCTGGGCATTTATCCGCCCATTGGCTGTTTGAGCCTCGCCCCGACGGGCCTATTCTGCACGGGTGTCGTTGAGTGTTGAGCAAACCCCATTCGACTTGATTCAGGAGCCTGAACAATGTCTCGCCAAGTGATCAATACCGTCCAGGTGCAGGCCGCCGCCGGACGCTCGGAAGAACTGGGCCGGCAATTACAGCAGATCGTCGAGACCCTGCGCGCCATGCCGGGCTGCGACGCCTATCTGGTTGACCGTTGCCCTGACGATGGCGACCGCTGGAACGTCAGCGCCCGCTGGCAATCGGAAGCGGCCATGCAGGCCCACTTCAACTGCCCTGAAGTGCAGAGCTTCATCGGCCTGATCGACAGCCATCTGGCCAGAAGCGTGGATTTCAATAGTTTTCCGGTTGTATGAGCGCTAAAGCCTTACTCCGTGGCGAGGGAGCTTGCTCCCGCTCGGCTGCGCAGCAGTCGTAAATCGGCTGACGTGGTCTGCCTGGACAGTGGCGGTGTTCCGATGGGGGTGGCTTCGCCACCCAGCGGGAGCAAGCTCCCTCGCCACGGGGGTATGGGCCAGCCTGGTGTAAATTCGCCGCCCACCCATTGGTCTACCCACCTTCCGAAAGATTGGACGTTTGCTTGCTCCACCTGGGGGCTTAGGGTGAATCCATCGCCGCGACAGCGCGAATCCACTCAAAACCACACAGGTCATACCCTCATGAAAACCCTCTGCCTGATCGCCGCCCTCGGCCTGCTGCCCGTCGCCCACACCTACGCCCACGAAGCCGCGCCTTCGGAGAAGGTCACGGTGTTGCAGGAAAAAATGCTGAAAAACCTGCCCGGTAAAAAAGCCATGATGCTGACCGTCGACTATGCCCCTGGCCAATCGTCCATCGCCCACAAACATGAAGGCACGGCCATGGCCTACGTGCTCGAAGGTGCCATCACCTCCCAAGTCAAAGGCGAGCCGGCGATCACCTACAAGGCCGGGGAATTCTGGTACGAAGCGGCGGGATCCGAGCACCTGGTTTCGAAAAATGCCAGTGCGACAGAGCCGGCGAAACTGCTGGTGTTCATGGTGATGGGAGAGAAGGAGGCGGTGTTGATTCCGCTGAAGAACTGAGCACTGGCAATGGTGTACCTGTGGGAGCGAGCTTGCTCGCGATAGCGGTGTGTCAGCCAATATCAATGTGGCTGATTCAACGCCATCGCGAGCAAGCTCGCTCCCACAGGGGTCCACAGTGAATCTTGAAAGCAAAAAAAACCCCGCATCTCTCAATGCGGGGCTTTTTTTCACTCAACGCCGGATCAGTTGGCCGTCACGACCGCCTGACCACTCAACGCCAGGTCCAGCAGTTCGCGGTTGGCGACCGCGTACATGGCGTAGTCGGTGCCGCTGGCGGCACGGATGTCCACCAGCATCGCACGCCAACGGTCAACCATGCTGGCATGCTGCTCCAGCCACAGCGCCAGGCGGGCTTCCACCTCCTGACTGCCATCGCCTTCCTGCAGGACCGAGATGGTGATCGCCCGTTGCTGCCAGTCGATGTCATCGCGGAACGCTTCACGGGCCAGTGCCTGCCAGTTGTTTTCCACCGGCAAGGCGCTGATCTGTTGCAGGTACCAGGTGATGTCCAGGGCGCTGCCCACGGCAAAGTAGGCCTTGGCCACATCGGCGGCGTTCTGACCGGTAACGTCGGAGGCCTCGATGATCGGCAGCAAGGTGTACAGGTGGGTGGTGCCTGCAACCATGCGCGCCAGCAGCTCCGGCACGCCGGCCGCCACGTAGGCCTGGTAGCGGGTCTGCCAGCCTTCGCGGGTCGGACCTTCCAGCAACTCGTCGAGCTTGAGGCCCAACGCCGCCAGGTGCGGACCGAAGTGCGCCACGTCACGGGCAGCGTTCTGCTCGTTGCGGCGGCTGCGCAGGAACCAGCGCGTCGCGCGACGACCCAAGCGCATCAACTCGTCCATCAACTCCAGTTGCACGTCCGCCGACACCTGGTGGTCCAGGGCTTCTATTTGGCGGAACCAGTGCGGGAGGTGGAAGATGTCGCGCACGATCACATAGGCACCGGCCACGTTCGCCGGGCTCATGCCCGTAGACTCCTTGAGCCTTTGAACGAAGGTGATGCCCATGTGGTTGACCAGGTCGTTGGCGATCTGGGTGCTGACGATCTCGCGCTTCAGGCGATGGCGACGCATGGCCTCGGAGAACTTGCTCACCAGGGTCGGCGGGAACGCAGTCTCCATGTCACGGGTCAGGTAGTCGTCATCCGGCACCTGGGAGTTGAGCAGCGCTTCCTTGAGGTCGATCTTGCTGTAGGAGATCAGCACCGACAGTTCGGCACGGGTCAGGCCATGGCCCGCCGCGACACGCTCAGCCAGCTGTTCTTCGGCGGGCAGGAACTCGATGGCGCGATCCAGCTTGCCGCGGGCCTCCAGGTCGTTCATCAGGCGCTTGTACTCGGCGATCCGCACGAAAGCGCGACGGGCCGCCAGGGACAGGGCCTGGGTCTGCTTGTAGTTGTTGCCCAACACCAGGCCACCGACTTCGTCGGTCATGCTCGCCAGCAACTGGTTGCGTTGCTTGTCGGTCATGTCGCCGGCCTGCACCACTTCGTTGAGCAGGATCTTGATGTTCACTTCGTGGTCGGAGCAGTCCACGCCGCCGGCGTTGTCGATGAAGTCGGTGTTGGAACCGCCGCCATTGAGGCCGAACTCGACGCGACCCAGTTGGGTCATGCCCAGGTTGCCGCCCTCGCCCACCACCTTGCAGCGCAGTTCGTTACCGTTCACGCGCAGTGCATCGTTGGCCTTGTCGCCGACATCGGCGTGGCTTTCGCTGCTGGCCTTGACGTAGGTGCCGATACCGCCGTTCCACAACAGGTCCACCGGCGCCTTGAGCAAGGCGTTGAGCAGTTCGGTCGGGGTCAGCTTGTCGGCCTTGATGTCGAAGCGTTCTTTCATCTGTGGCGAGATGGCAATACTCTTCGCGCTGCGCGAGAAGATACCGCCGCCTTCGGACATGATGCTGGTGTCGTAGTCGGTCCAGGCCGAACGCGGCAGGTCGAACAGGCGCTGGCGCTCGGCGAAGCTGCTGGCAGGCTCAGGGTTCGGATCGATGAAGATGTGCAAGTGGTTGAAGGCCGCGACCAGTTGCAGTTTGTCCGACATCAGCAAGCCGTTGCCGAACACGTCGCCGGCCATGTCGCCGACGCCCACCACGGTGATGCTGTCTTCCTGGACATTGATGCCGCGCTCGCGGAAGTGGCGCTGAACGCCGACCCACGCGCCTTTGGCGGTGATGCCCATTTTCTTGTGGTCGTAGCCGGCCGAACCGCCGGAGGCGAACGCATCGCCGAGCCAGAAGCCGTAGTCGATGGCAATGCCGTTGGCGATGTCAGAGAAGGTCGCCGTGCCTTTGTCCGCCGCCACCACCAGGTACGGGTCATCGTCGTCATGGCGCACGACGTTGGCCGGTGGCACCAGGGCGCCGTCCTTGAGGTTGTCGGTGATGTCCAACAGGCCCGAGATAAAGATGCGGTAGCAGGCGATGCCCTCGGCCGCGATCTCGTCCCGGCTGCCGCCCAATGGCAGGCGACGCGGCAGGAAACCGCCCTTGGCGCCCACCGGCACGATCACCGAGTTCTTCACTTGCTGGGCCTTCACCAGGCCAAGCACTTCGGTGCGGTAGTCTTCTTCACGGTCGGACCAGCGCAAGCCGCCTCGGGCAACGTTGCCGAAGCGCAGGTGCACGCCTTCGACCCGTGGCGAGTAGACGAAGATTTCGAACTTCGGTACCGGCTTTGGCAGCTCCGGGATCAGGTGCGGGTTGAACTTGAAGCTGAAGTAGGACTTGTTCTGGCCGTTGGCGTCGGTCTGGTAGAAGTTGGTCCGCAGGGTGGCCTTGATCAGGTCCAGGTAGCGACGCAGGATGCGGTCTTCGTTGAGCACCTGGACGTCGTCCAGCGCCGTGAGGATCGCCTGTTCCAGGCGCAGCTGCTTGTCTTCCAGGTCGTCGCCGCTGAGTTTGCGCGCCAGGTAGAAGCGGGTCTTGAACAACCGGGTCAACTCGCGAGCGATGTCGGTGTGGTTGTTCAGGGTGCTGGCGATGTAACCCAGGTCGAAGCCGAGGCGGATCTGCTTCAGGTAACGGGCGTAGGCACGCAGCAGCGCCACGTCACGCCATGGCAAGCCGGCGGTCAGCACCAGGCGGTTGAACGCATCGTTCTCGGCATCGCCGCGCACGATGTGGACGAAGGCGTCCTGCAAAGTGTCGTTGAGCTGCTGGATATCCAGGTCCAGGCCTTCGGCGGCGGTGAACGCGAAATCATGAATCCAGAACTCGCGGCCATTGGTGTGGCGCAGGCGGTACGGGAACTCGCCCAGCACACGCAAGCCGAGGTTTTCCAGGATCGGCAAGACGTCGGACAGCGCCAGCGGCGTGTCGGCGTGATACAGCTTGCAATGCAGCTCGCGCTGGCCGGAGACCTGGCCCAGTGGCTGGTAGAAGCTCATGACCAGCGGATTTTTTTCGTTCAGGCTCAGCAAGTGTTGCATGTCGACCACGGCCGAGTGCGCGGCAAAACGCTCACGGTAGCCGGCCGGGAAGCCTTTCGGGAAATCAGACAGCACGTTGGTGCCCTGGGCTTCGCCGAAGCTTTCGATCACCAGGTTGGCGTAGTCGTCCTTCCAGCTGCGGCAGGCCTGCACCACTTCTTTTTCCAGCAGGACCGGATCGATGTCGAGACGGTTCTTCGGGTCCACCCGCAGGATCAGCTGTACGCGGGCCAGCACGGATTCGGAGAAGAAGGTCCAGAATTCGCAGTCCGACGCCTTCAGGCGATCCATCAGCACTTGCTGGATCTTCTGGCGCACTTCGGTGGAATAGATGTCGCGAGGCACATAGGCCAGGCAGTAGCAGAAACGGCCGTAGGGGTCTTTGCGCAGGAACACGCGGATCTTGTTGCGTTCCTGGATCTGCACGATGGACATCACAGTGCTGAACAGCTCGTCCACCGGGGTCTGGAACAGGTCGTCACGGGGCAGCACTTCGACCACCTGGGCCAGTTCCTTGCCCAAGTGCGCCTTGGCCTGGAAGCCCGAACGACGTTCGACTTCCTCGACCTTGCGGCGGATGTACGGGATGACCCGCACGCTCTCGCCATACACCGAGGAGGTGTAAAGGCCCATGAAGCGGCATTCCTTGATGACCTTGCCGTCAGCGTCGATCACGCGGATCGACACGTAGTCCGGGTAGGCTGGACGGTGTACGCGACTCGGGTGCGCGGCCTTGGCGAACGACAGCGGGGTCGGTTCGCGCAGGTAGTTGACGGCGTAGTCTTCGATGCGCAGGTCATCGGCGGTGAGGCCGGCGCGCAGCAGTTTGGTCAGGCCGAGGAACGAGTCAGGGTTGTACTCGATGTGGCCGCCATCGGCTTCATCGCGCACCACGAACTCTTCGTAGCCGAGGAAGGTAAAGTGGTTGCCCACCAGCCATTCCAGGAAGCTCTTGATTTCGTTTTTTTCATCGGTGTCGATGGCGTAGGCGCTTTCGTCCAGGCCAACCAGGATTTCCTGGACCTTGGCTTTCATCGGTTCGAAATCAGCCACGGCCACGCGCACTTCGCCCAGCACTTGCTCAAGCTCCTTGCTCAGGACGTTGAGTTCGGCGGCGTTGGCGCAGCGGTCGATTTCCAGATACATCAACGACTCTTGCAGGATGTCGTCGCCTTGGGTGCCTTTGGGCAGGACTTCCAGCAACTCGCCCTTGCTGCCGCGACGCACGCTCAGCACGGTGGTTTGCAGGGTATGGATGCTGTAGCCGCGACGGTTCAGTTCGGTGCGGACCGAATCCACCAGGAACGGCAGGTCGTGGTGCAACACTTCCACAGCCGTGTGGGTCGACTGCCAGCCGTGGCGTTCGTAATCGGGGTTGTAGACGCGCACCTGCGGTTGCGCGTGATCGAAGCGCTCAAGCAGGCGCCAGGCAGACAAAGTGCAGCCGGCGAGGTCGGACAACCGGCGCTGGGTAAGTTCATCGAGGGAAATGATGCCGAAGAATTGTTCAGCGAACAGCGCCACTTGTGGCAGTGCCTGTTCACTGATGTGCTGCGCCAGTGCCGCTTGCAGTTGATGCTGGAAGTCGGCTTTGCTGGCTGCGGTGAAGAACGCCATCTGTGGTACTCCGCTTGGGCTTGTTATTGATGAAAGCGTCGCGTGCAACCCCTCGCGGGGCTATTGGCCATCCCGTTCCTGATTCTCGGGCAGAGGAAACAGGATGACAGGTGGGTGAAGCTGGACGAGCCCCGCAGGTCACATCCTTTTCCATGTAATTTCATGTCATGGACACCTGCAAAAAACACCCGTGGGGTGGCCTTTGCAGGTGCACATCCGTTGCGCAGCTTACCGAGTGCGACAATGTGCCTGCTTGCAGCGCTGCGACATATTCGGTCATCGGCTAGCTAAACAGCCCCTGCGCACCGAACAACCCTAGCAGCCCAAGGGCCAAACGGCACCTGGCGGAGTGAAATCAGCGCTGGATCCTGGGTCTGCCAGCGGTAATCCAGCAGAAATTCCTCCCGGCTGGCAAAATCGACCTTTTACTCCCCCGCAGGGCTCATCGAGCCAGGAGCCATCACCATGCAAATGACCACCGCCCTTCTGATCGCCAACCCGTGCGACGACGAAGAAGACAACATGGCCATGCTCTGCTGCCACAGCGCCCAGGGCGACATGTTCCTGATGACCCGCTACCCCGACGAAGACGAACTGGAAATCACCCTGGATGGCGAGCCTTCGACGCTTGATGGCGTGAAGGTGACGCTGAGCCCGACCCTGCTGAAGATCGAAATCGCCGCAGCGGACGCCGATGCGCTTAATGGCGATGATGTGCTGGAGATCATTCATAACAGCGATGCGGCGGATCTGGCGGAAGTGGAACTGACGTTGCAGAACATTCTCAGGGGTACGGGGACCTATGTAAGACAGGTCTGATTCCAGCGTTTTCATGGACGCCATCACGAGCAAGCTCGCTCCCACAGAGGAATGGCGATAGGAGTCGGGTAGCTCTTGTGGCGAGGGAGCTTGCTCCCGCTGGGTTGCGCAGCAACCCCAAAACCACACACCGCGATCTGACAGGTAAACCGCGGCAGCATCAATTGCGACTGCTGCGCAGCCGAGCGGGAGCAAGCTCCCTCGCCACACGGGTTTGCGAGCATCTCCCCACCGCACCTTGCCGACGCCGCGACTTCTTACCACCAGGTGAACCACCGTCGGTCGCTCTCGTATCAAGACGCCCTTGACGACCGCCCGGATTCTGATGTTTCCTGAAACCGGTTTCAGAGCCGCTCAATAAATCCAATAAGCAGGTTTCTATCCGTGAATTCTTTCTCCGCCGCCCAGCGCAGCCGCGTGACCATGCTTGATGTCGCCGAGCGCGCCGGGGTCTCCAAGGCCAGCGTCTCGCGTTTCATCGGCGAGGACCGCGCCCTGCTCTCCGAGGCCATCGCCCGGCGCATCGAGCAGGCGATCAGTGAGCTGGGCTATCGCCCAAACCAGATGGCCCGTGGCCTCAAGCGCGGACGCACACGCCTGATCGGCATGCTGGTGGCCGATATCCGCAACCCCTATTCAATAGCCGTGATGCATGGCGTGGAAACCGCCTGCCGTCGCCATGGCTACAGCCTGGTGGTGTGTAACACCGACCGCGATGACGAACAGGAACGCCAGCACCTGGCGTTGTTGCGCGCCTACAACATCGAAGGGCTGATCGTGAACACCCTCGGTCATCACCGTGAGGAACTGCTCGAATTGCGCGATGAAATGCCGCTGGTGTTGGTGGATCGCAAGGTCGATCGGCTCGAAAGCGATCTGGTGGGCCTGGACAACCCCGCCGCCGTCGAGATGGCGCTAGACCACCTGCAGCAACGAGGCTACAGCGACCTGCTCCTGGTGACCGAGCCGTTCGACGGCACCAGCTCGCGGATCGAGCGGGTCGACAGTTTCAAGGCTGGCATCGAGCGCCGCCCTGCCCTGACCGGCGCCGTGGTGGAAACCGGCGATCAGCTGGCCGCGCGTATCAAGACCTTCCTGGCTCAACCGGGCCATGGCCCCAAGGCGTTGTTCTGCGCCAACGGCATTGCCGCGTTGGCCGCCACTCAAGTTTTGCGCGACCTGGGTTGCCACTTGTTCGACGACGTGGGCCTGATCGCCCTCGACGATCTGGATTGGTACCCGTTGGTGGGCAGCGGCATCACTGCCCTGGCCCAACCGACCGCCGAGATCGGCGCCAGTGCATTCGAGTGTTTGCTCAAGCGCTTGCGCGGCGACAACGGGCCGGTGCGGACCCTGGATTTTGCGGCGCGGTTGATTGAGCGCGGGTCGACGCTTGGGAATGGTCGGTGATGGTGAGGGCCCTATCGCGAGCAAGCTCGCTCCCACACTGGACCTGCGTCGCACTGAAAATCCCTGTGGGAGCGAGCTTGCTCGCGATGAGGCCCTGAAGCACATCCCTATAAATTTTTTTTGAATGCTTTTTTTTTAAACAAAACTGAAACCGGTTTCAGAGGTACAAGGACAATGACCAAACCACCCGTTTCCATCAGCCTTTCCAGCTACGGCGCCGACCTGGTGCGGCAACATGGCCAAGGCAGCTTCATCAGTCTGCTGGCGGCCGCCGGTGCCTCGCGCATCGAATGGCGCGAAGAGTTGCTCACCACCGAACAGCCCGCCGAACTGGCCACGGGCGCCCAGGCCCAAGGTTTGCAAAGCATTTTTTCGTCACCCCTTGAGCTGTGGCTCGCGGGCCGGTCCAAGCCTAATCCAGCCCTGGTGCTGACCTTGCAACGTGCCGAGGCGTTCGGCTCGACATGGCTGAAAGTCTCTCTCGGTCATTTCACCGACTCCCATGACCTGTCGGCCCTGGCGGATGCGCTCGCCGCAAGCCCGGTGCAGCTACTGGTGGAAAACGACCAGACCTTGCAGGGCGGTCGAATCGAACCCCTGCAGCGGTTCTTCGCCGCCGCCGAGCAGCAAGCGTTGCCCATCGGCATGACCTTCGACATTGGCAACTGGCAATGGCAGGACCAATCGGCGGCCGTGGCGGCTCGGCAGCTCGGACGGCATGTGGTTTATGTGCATTGCAAGGCCGTGGCCCGACGCACCGACGGCAAACTGATTGCCGTGCCTCCGGCGATGGTGGACCTGCATCTGTGGGAGCAACTGCTCAAACAGATGCCAGCCGGCGTGATGCGTGCCGCCGAGTACCCGTTGCAGGGCGATGACTTGCTGCAATTGACCGCTGAACATGTCGCCACCCTTGCCCGCCTCGGTCAACCACGTCGGGAGCCTGCCCATGTCTGAGTTCGATGTGCTGTCGTTCGGCGAAACCATGGCGATGCTGGTGGCCGACCAGAACGGCGACCTGGCCTGCGTCAATCAGTTTCACAAACGCATCGCCGGGGCCGACAGCAACGTAGCCATCGGCCTGTCGCGCCTGGGCTTCAACGTCGCGTGGCTGAGCCGGGTCGGTGCCGATTCCCTGGGACGCTTCATTGTCGAGACGCTGGAGAACGAAGGCCTGGATTGCCGTCACGTGGCAGTCGATCCCGAGCGCCCCACCGGCTTCCAGTTCAAATCTCGCACCGACGATGGCAGCGATCCGCAAGTCGAGTATTTTCGTCGCAGCTCGGCGGCCAGTCAGCTGTCGTTCGAATCCATCGCGCCGCCGCTGCTTGGCGCCCGTCACTTGCACGCCACCGGCATTGTCCCGGCGCTGTCGGTCACCGCCCGGGAAATGTCCCTGGAGCTGATGACCCGCATGCGCGAGGCCGGCCGCAGCCTGTCGTTCGACCCCAACCTGCGCCCGAGCCTGTGGCCCAGCGAGTCGATGATGATTCGCGAAATCAATCGCCTCGCCGCCCTCGCCCACTGGGTCTTGCCGGGCCTCAGCGAAGGCCGGTTGCTGACCGGGTTCGACGAGCCGGCCGACATCGCTGCGTTCTACCTGGACCAAGGCGCCGAAGCCGTGGTGATCAAGCTCGGCGCGGACGGTGCCTATTACCGCACGCCGCTGGACCAGGGTGTTGTCGCCGGCGTGCCGGTGGCCCGGGTGGTGGACACCGTGGGCGCCGGCGACGGCTTTGCCGTCGGCCTGATCAGCGGTCTGTTGGAAAACCGCGGTATCACCGAGGCGGTGCAGCGCGCCAACTGGATCGGCAGCCGCGCGGTACAGAGCCGTGGGGACATGGAAGGGTTGCCGACGCGCCTTGAGTTATTGGCTGAATTTGAAACCGCCTATCGCGAGCAAGCTCGCTCCCACAGGGGTTAACTCGATCCCATGTGGGAGCGAGCTTGCTCGCGATAGACGCCACCGCAAAACACACCTGCTGCAAACAAAAACAACAAGCTCAGGAATCAAAGACATGCAAACGCTCAACCTCGCCACCCGCCGCTGGTGGTACATCATGCCCATTGTGTTCATCACCTACAGCCTGGCTTACCTGGACCGGGCCAACTACGGATTTGCCGCTGCCTCGGGCATGGCCGAAGACCTGATGATCACCCCAGGGCTGTCGTCCTTGCTGGGCGCGCTGTTTTTCCTCGGCTACTTTTTCTTCCAGGTGCCGGGGGCGATCTACGCGCAGAAACACAGCGTGAAGAAGCTGATTTTCGTCAGCCTGATCCTCTGGGGCTCCCTGGCGACGTTGACCGGGGTCGTTTCCAACGCGTACTGGCTGATCGTGATCCGCTTCATGCTCGGCGTGGTCGAGGCCGCCGTGATGCCGGCCATGCTGGTGTACCTGTGTCATTGGTTCACCCGGGCCGAACGCTCACGCGCCAATACCTTCCTGATCCTCGGCAACCCGGTGACCATGCTGTGGATGTCGGTGGTGTCGGGTTATCTGGTGCAGCAATTCGACTGGCGCTGGATGTTCATCATCGAAGGCCTGCCGGCGGTGCTCTGGGCCTTTATCTGGTGGCGCCTGGCCGATGATCGTCCGTCCCAGGCCAAGTGGCTCAGCGACCAGGAAAAACACGACCTGGAAAGTGCACTGGCAGCCGAACAGGTCGGCATCAAGGCCGTGAAGAACTATGCCGAGGCCTTCCGCTCGCCCAAGGTCATCATCCTGGCGTTGCAGTTTTTCTGCTGGAGTATTGGGGTCTACGGGTTCGTGCTGTGGTTGCCGTCCATCCTCAAGGCTGGCTTGCAGATGAGCATGGTCGAGGCCGGCTGGCTGTCGTCGTTGCCGTACCTGGCGGCGGTGGTTGGCATGCTGGTGGTGTCCTGGGCGTCGGACAAGGCCCAGAAGCGCAAGCGCTTCGTCTGGCCGCCGCTGCTGGTCGCTTCCATCGCGTTTTATGCCTCCTACCTGCTAGGGCCTGAACACTTCTGGTGGTCCTACAGCCTGCTGGTGGTCGCCGGAGCCTGCATGTACGCGCCGTACGGGCCGTTTTTTGCCATCGTTCCGGAAATCCTCCCCGCCAACGTTGCCGGCGGCGCCATGGCGCTGATCAACAGCATGGGCGCGCTGGGTTCGTTCGGCGGCTCGTACCTGGTCGGTTACCTCAACGGCTCCACCGGCTCCCCTGGCATGTCCTTTCTGCTGATGAGCGGCGCCTTGCTGGTGGCCGTGGTGCTGACCCTCGCCCTCAAGCCCGGCGCCAGTGACCGGGCCGTGCCGAAAACCGCGACGCCGCACTCGGCGCCCGCCCATTCCTGAATCGAGACCCACCCATGAAAAAGCACGTGGTGTTATACAAAGCGCTGTCAGCGCAATTGATGGCCCGTTTGCAAGCGCAGGCCCAAGTCACCCTCATTGAGCGCCTCGACGCCCAGGGCCTGGTGCAACTGCGCGAGGCCTTGCCGAGCGCCCATGGCCTGCTGGGGGCCAGTCTCAAGCTGGACGCGCCGTTGCTGGACCTGGCGCCGAACCTGCAAGCCATTGCCAGCGTCTCGGTGGGGGTCGACAACTACGACATCGACTACCTCACCGACCGCCGGATCCTGCTCACCAATACCCCGGACGTGCTGACCGAAACCACCGCAGACACCGGTTTTGCCCTGATCCTGGCAACGGCCCGACGCGTGGTGGAACTGGCCAACCTGGTGCGTGCCGGCGGCTGGCAACAGAGCATAGGCCCCAAGCATTTTGGCAGCGACGTCCATGGCAAGACCCTGGGCATCATCGGCATGGGCCGCATCGGCGAAGCCTTGGCCCAGCGCGGGCACTTCGGCTTCGGCATGCCGGTGCTTTACCACAGCCACTCGCCCAAGCCTGAGGTTGAGCAGCGGTTCAACGCACGCTATTGCAGCCTTGAAACGCTGTTGCAGCAGGCCGACTTCGTTTGCCTGACCTTGCCCTTGACGGCTGAAACCCAAGGGCTGATCGATACGCAGGCGTTTGCCCGCATGCGTCCCGAGACCATTTTCATCAATATTTCCCGAGGCAAAGTGGTGGACGAAGCGGCACTGATCGACGCCCTGCGCAACGGGCAGATCCGTGGCGCGGGGCTGGACGTGTTCGAGCGCGAACCCTTGAGTGCGGATTCGCCGCTGTTGCAAATGGATAACGTGGTGGCAACGCCGCACATGGGCTCGGCCACGCATGAGACACGGGAGGCGATGGCGCGTGGTGCGGTGGATAATCTGCTGGCGGCATTGGCGGGTGAGCGGCCGGTGAATCTGGTGAATGCGGGGGCGTGGAAGGGCTGAATTGTCCTTCCTTTTGTGGCGAGGGGATTTATCCTCGCAGAGCTGCACAGCAACCTTGAAAACCTGACCCGGTGCGCCTGGCTTATTGAATCGACAATGTAGGGGCTGCTCCGCAGCCCAACGGGGATAAATCCCCTCGCCACAGGGTTCTGCCCAGAATGGATTATGCGAGTTTAATTATCGGCTTGGAGGAAATGCCGCTTGTCGGCACTGTCAACTCTGACAGCTGACGCACCCGGACCATTGGGTCCTAACTTATGGTGCGAGCAAACGTCCTATCCGTTGGCCCGAATCAATGGAGACTCTGATCATGAAAAACGATGCCAGACCCCGTGACGGCGAAGCCCTCGATATAGCAGGCAAAGGCGCTCCAGGAAAAGTTGTCATAGTAGACGAAGGACGCATATACAGAATCTACTCATGTTTAAATCCAGCCGCCAAACTTGTTGATATGAGCCATCAAAGCAATAACGGCATGCACAACATAAAGTTATTTACCACAAGCGCCGACAAAGCGTCCCAGTGGAGATTTACCGGGCGAACCTCCGACGGTTATTACTTAATCCTCAACCAGAGGGATGAAAATCTAGCGCTTGGAGAGGCGACCAATGACAACGTAATAGCCTCAGCACTCACCCGAAGACCGGCCCAATATTGGATATTAAAGGAGGTTGGCAACGGTTATTTCTATTTTGAAAACAAATATGATGGTTTGGTTATGGATGTAGCAGGAGGCAGCACGGAGAATAATACTAACATTGTCGTTTGGCCCCTTCCAGCGTCAGGAAAAAAAGCCCATCAGCAATTCAAATTATCTCCAGTATGAGAGCGCTCATCATTTTTGAATCACTCATTACCTGAGATTCAAAATTTGCCCTGAGAACAACCAAAAAAACGCCGCTCACCACAAATCCCCTGTGGGAGCGAGCTTGCTCGCGATGGCGGTGGTTCAGCCTGCATCAAATGCTGACTTTGTAACCGTCACAGATCAGGTTCGCCCCCGCTTCTTGAATCCAACCGATCACAAATCCGCACACTAAGACACCTCCAATACACGTCTGTAACCTTTCCAGCAACTCTTTCGACCCTTTCTTAAAATAATAAACATCCCAAACGACGAAAATAGTAGAGAAAACCAAAATCTTCAACAAAACTGCCACATTCCTACATCCCCCTCCTACTCAACGGCAAGAACGAACCTACGCCAGCCTCGGAAGTCGCGCAATAGCCTTCACTTCACCCCAATGCTATTAATTAATCACTTGCGAACACACGCAAGTTGGGCGCTCGCGTCGCGACGTCCATTAACTACATTGGAGTAAATCGACATGGGCAGGAAACGTTCTGAAATAAATAATACCTTTTTTAGTCTGCCACAGGCATTGGGCTTTTCTAAAGGCCTCCTCGCAACGGAAGCCGATTTTTTTGCGTCGCTGACCAATTAAGCCAGTGATCGATTAAATATCGACGAACAGATGCCGAAAGGATCTCCTTTCGGCATCCATTAACGGAGATCCCTATGTCTGAACGAGAACTAACACCCACCGAAGCGCTGTTCAACATCATGTCCACGCTCCATACACTGGGCCTCAGTGCAGTAACACGGTACACGACAACCTCCAAACTAGTAGCTACGGCCGAACTGTTTGATGGCAACGATAACCTCGTTGAATCGGGGGCTGGCAAAGGACCAGACTCACTGATAGGCGCACTGGCAGAAAGCATTGAACACTTCAGCACGTTTCAGCCTCTTGCTGATCCTCCCACACGGTACCGCTCCGACGAGATAGCTACTCAAAAAGCAGTCAAAGAAGATGGAATTTTTACCAGCCTGCCCCACACCGAAAAATTAATAGAATGCTTTAGGCTTACGTCGCTCAGCAACAATGAAGAGCTATTCGCTCCGTGCGCCCTTCTATGCCCTGAAACGACGCAAACCACCCAAGAAGAGACTAGTTCCGCACTGCATTTTTTATCTCGCTACTCATCTAACTCAGGAATTGCTTTTGGTTGCACAGAGAACGAAGCACTGCTACATGGTATCCACGAGTCAATCGAGAGGCATATCCTGTCTCTTTTCTACATGACTGTCTGTGGCCTCGGTCCGGCAATGGAACTGTACACTCCTTCGACCGCGTTGCTTGAAGCAGCGCTGAAGAGCCATCCTTCCGCCTTGGCGTCAGCAAACAGACTGCAAGTGATTATTATCAAGGATGTGCTGTCAGTTTATTTCGCTGTGGCATTTCCCAAGGCGGGCCCTGGACCTCACCACCTTTCACCCATCGGCTCCGGATGCTCACTTGAAATCCAAACTGCAATCCAAAGGGCAATTACTGAACAGTTCCAGTCCGAGGACTTATATGATGCCACTGAAGAATCCATAGATAGAGAAACCTTTGATTTACTATCCAAATCAAAGAACCTGAAACACTTGATTGACTTCGCACCAGTCACAAGAGCAACATTCCCTACAATTGACACCCCTGGACATACCGACTCCGCGACAGTTTCCGCACAATTAGAAACACTGCAAAGAAATCTATCAGATACAGGAATGAAAATATTCCGTCGAACCGTAGCACGCTTTTCAAGCAACAGCATCGTCACTCAAATTTACATTCCAGGACTTGAGCGCTTCAATATCATTAGGAACGGTCGCTTGGTAGCGCCTCAGTACGTATTACGCGGCTGAACTAATGAAACACGAAGCCATCAGGAGCGAGTACATGCACAGCATCCGAACAATGATAAAAAACGCCTATAAGAAACACACCAAACTCCTAACAGCGACCATAGTCACAATCATCGCACTCAAACTAATCACACTCGCCCCGCCACTGTTATTTGGAACCATCATCGACACGCTGCAAGGCAACAGAAATCCAGCCTCCAG